>NZ_CP011371.1:1295229-2590458 GCF_001017435.1 Caldimonas brevitalea | reverse complement strand
CCGCGCTGATCGTGCCGCTGTACTCCTCGCCGAGGTGCTCGCGCATGAACTTGCACTTGAGCCAGGCTTCGACGTCACGCGAGGCTTCGTCGGCGCGCCGCTCGCAGGTGCTGCAATGGATGCCAGCGGCTTCCCACTGCGCAGTCTCGTGCGCGGGCGTCTTGCGGCTGCGCTTGGGCGCTTCTTCGCTCGGCACACCGCCCAGCGTGTAGCGCTTGCCCAGCAGCAAGGCCTTGATGACCCGGTGCACCAGCAGATCAGGATAGCGGCGGATCGGGCTGGTGAAGTGCGTATAGGCCTCGTAGGCCAGCCCGAAGTGGCCGCTGTTGGCCGGCGTATAGATGGCTTGCTGCATCGAGCGCAGCAGCATGGTGTGGATCTGCTGGGCGTCGGGCCGCTCCTTGGTGGCCTGCGCCAGCGCCTGGAACTCGGCCGGCTTGGGATCGTCGCTGATGCCCATGCCGATGCCCAGCGCCTTCAGATAGTTCTGCAAGATCGTGCGCTTCTCGGGCGTCGGGCCTTCGTGCACGCGAAACAGCGCCGGATGGTTGGCGCGGGCGATGAAGTCGGCCGAGCAGACGTTGGCCGCCAGCATCGACTCTTCGATCAGACGGTGGGCCTCGTTGCGCACCCGCGGCACGATCTTCTCGATGCGGCCGTTGTCGTCGCAGACGATCTGCGTTTCGGTGGTCTCGAAGTCGACCGCACCGCGCTCGGCCCGCTGGCGCAGCAGCGCGCGGTAGACCTCGTGCAGGTGCAGCAGATGGGGCACCAGCTCACGACGGCGTTCGGCCTCGGGGCCTCGGGTGTTGCCGAGGATGGCGGCCACTTCGGTATACGTGAAGCGGGCATGCGAGCGCATCACCGCCGGGAAGAACTGGTAGGCGTGAAGCTCACCCTTGGCGTTGATCAGCATGTCGCAGACCATCGCCAGCCGGTCTTCGTCCGGGTTCAACGAACACAGTCCGTTGGACAGCTTCTCGGGCAGCATGGGAATCACGCGGCGCGGGAAGTAGACCGAGGTGGCGCGCTCATAAGCGTCGACGTCCAGCGGCTCGCCGGGCTTCACATAGTGGCTGACGTCGGCGATCGCCACCACCAGGCGCCAACCCTTGGTGCGGCCGACCTTGGCGGGCTCGCAGTAAACGGCATCGTCGAAATCGCGCGCGTCTTCGCCGTCGATGGTCACGAGGGGAACGTCGCGCAGGTCGATGCGGTGCTTGCAGTCGGCGGTGCGGATGCTGTCGGGCAGCTTGGCGGCCTGGGCCAGCGTTTCGGGCGAGAACTGATGCGGCACTTCGTATTTGCGCACCGCGATCTCGATCTCCATGCCCGGGTCGTCGATCTCGCCGAGCACCTCGGTGACACGGCCCACCGGTTGCGAATACAGCGACGGCGGCTCGGTCAGTTCGACCGCCACCACCTGCCCGGCTTGCGCGTCGAGGATGGCGTTTTTCGGAATCAGGATGTCCTGGCCGTAGCGCTTGTCTTCCGGCGCCACGATCCAGGCGCCACTCTCGTGCAAGAGGCGGCCGATGATGGGCGACTTCTTGCGCTCCAGGATCTCGAGCACACGGCCTTCGGGCCGTCCGCGCCGGTCGTAGCGGATGATGCGCACGCGGACCCGGTCGCGGTGCAGGACGGCGCGCATTTCCTGCGGCGAGAGATAAACATCGGCTTCACGATTGTCCCGCAGCAAGAAGCCGTGGCCATCGCGGTGGCCTTGAACTGTGCCTTCGACTTCGCTCATCAGAGCGCCCGTCGCGGGGGGGCTTGCAGAGTTTGAATTTTTGATGATAGAATTTCCTTCTGTTCGGTGCAGAGCTTAACAAACAAGTTCAACACCGCATAGCCCAGGTGGCGGAATTGGTAGACGCACTAGTTTCAGGTACTAGCGGGTAACTCCGTGGAGGTTCGAGTCCTCTCCTGGGCACCAGACACAAAAGCCTCGTATCGCAAGATACGGGGCTTTTTTGTTGGCCGGCGTACCTTAGTGTGTCGTCGAGCAGCAGGGCTCGTGGTGCGTCGTCGAGCACTAGGGCTCCAAGGGCGAGAGAGTCGGCTGCGGCTGACATCGAAAACGGCTTGTGTAGCGAGCATGTCCGAAAGACACGGAAGCGACCGAGCTGACACGCACGTCGTCGCGCGCGCTGCCCCGGTGGCGGCAGGGGCCGAAAGCCTCCTGCTGCTGCCTGAGCGTCGATTGTGCGCGACGCTCGGATGTCGCTCAAGTCACGACCCTGCCTGCATACGGCGTGCCGAAGCGGTGCCCTCCTTCAAGCGGCGCCCTCCTTCCTCACCCGGCACCTCCGCGCGCGGTGACGCCGCTGGCCCGCCAATCAGCGTTGTTCTGCTGCGGCCCGAATGACAACAGGGCTGGGCCCCTCTTGCAAGCGGCACCAGCCCTGTTGTCGTCGTCAGCCCCGATCGCGCAGCAGCAGCGACCGCCGAGCTGGCATCACACTTCGTACTTCTTGGCCAAGCCCTCGGGCCGCAGCGCGTCGTAATCCTCGAAGGGTTGATGGATCCAGGGGCTGGTGGGCAGGTTCTCGACGAAATAGTCGGGCGTGTAGGTCGACACGCCCTTCACCCAGATCACCGCCGAGCGCAGTTCGCGGATCGAAGGCGTGCCGCGCAGGCGCTCGACCACCGCGCGCAGCGTGATGCCGGAGTCGGCCAGGTCGTCGACCAGCAGCACGCGTCCGGCCAACTCGCCCTTGGGCATCGTGATGTACTTGGCCATGTCGAGCCGGCCCTGGATCGTGCCCGCCTCGGCCCGGTAAGAACTGGTCGACATGATGGCCAAAGGCTTGTCGAACACGCGCGACAGGATGTCGCCGGGGCGCATGCCACCACGGGCCAGGCACAGGATTTGGTCGAACTGCCACCCCGAGTTGTGCACCTTGAGCGCGAGGCGCTCGATGAGCATGTGGTACTCGTCCCAGGAGACGTAGAGATGTTTGCCGTCGTCGGTCAGCATGCGAATTCCTAATGCGGGCTAAAACGTCTTGAGCACAGGCGTCGTGCGGCGTACGGATCGATGGGCCGGCCCCGCGTCACGCCTTGTACGGGTGACGCAGCAGGATGGTGTGGTCGCGGTCCGGGCCGGTCGACACCATGTCTATCGGCGCGCCGACGATTTCCTGAACCCTTTCGAGGTAACGACGTGCATTGAGCGGCAATTGCTCCCACTGCGTCACGCCGGCGGTGCTGTCGCTCCAACCCGGAAAGCTTTCGTAGATCGGCCGGCAGGCCACGATGTCATCGGCATCCAACGGCAAGATGTCGACACGTTCGGCGCCGAGTTGGTAGCCCACGCACACCTGGATCTCGCTCAGGCCGTCGAGCACGTCGAGCTTGGTGATGCACAGGCCCGACACGCCGTTGATCAGGATCGAACGCTTCAGGGCTGCGGCGTCGAGCCAGCCGCAACGACGCGCGCGGCCGGTCACCGTGCCCCGCTCCTGGCCCACGGTCGACAGGTGGTGACCGATCGTGCCCGCCTCGTCGATCGGCAACTCGGTCGGGAACGGGCCGCTCCCCACACGGGTGGTATAGGCCTTGGTGATGCCGAGGATGTAGTGCAGCTTGTCGGGGCCGACGCCGGAGCCGGCCGCCGCGTTGCCCGCGACGCAGTTGCTCGACGTGACGTAGGGATAGGTGCCGTGATCGATGTCCAGCAGCGTGCCTTGCGCGCCTTCGAACAGCACGTTGGCGCCGCGCTGGTTGATCTCGGCGATGCGCACGCCGACGTCGGCGAGCATGGGCTTGAGCTGCTCGGCCACCTTCATGGCGTGGTCGAAGATCGGTTGGAACTCGAGCGCCTCGGCGTGCAGGTAGCCCTTCAGCACGAAGTTGTGCAGCTCCAGCAGCTCGCGCAGCTTCTTCGCGAAACGCTCGGGATGCTTCAGGTCCTGCACCCGCAGCGCACGCCGGGCCACCTTGTCTTCATAGGCAGGGCCGATGCCCTTGCCGGTGGTGCCGATCTTGCCGGCACCGCTCGACTCCCGCAGCGCCTCGCGGGCACGGTCGATCTCGACGTGGAACGGCAGGATCAGCGGGCACGACTCGCTGATGAACAGGCGCGAGCGCACCTCCAGACCGGCGGCTTCGAGCCGCTCGATCTCGAGCAGCAGATGCGACGGGTCGACCACCACACCATTGCCGATGTAGCAGGCCACGCCGTCGCGCATGATGCCCGACGGGATCAGCTGCAGCGCGGTCTTCTTGCCCTTGATGACCAGCGTATGGCCGGCGTTGTGCCCCCCCTGGAAGCGCACCACGCCACCCGCGTGGTCGGTCAACCAGTCCACCACCTTGCCCTTGCCTTCGTCACCCCACTGGGTGCCGATCACGACGACGTTGCGCCCACGGTCTTGCTGCGTCATGGAAACGTTCCTGAAAAATGAAAGTGTGCGGTAGGCAGACGCCCGCCGTCGTTCAGAGAGGCTGAACGGCCCATTGGCCGTTCGCCGACACGAGCTCGCGGTCGCACTCGAACTCTTGCACCTCGTGCTCGTGCCCCGGCAGCACGCAAACCACCGTCTCGCCCTGCTCCCGCAGTCGGCGAATCACCTGTCGAAGGCTCTCGTCCTGGCCCCACGGCGCGCGGATGGCCGCGCGGGTGCCTTGGACGCGGGCCAAACCCGCCAATTCCTTGAGGTCGGTGCTGAAACCGGCCGCCGGCCGGTTGCGACCGAACACCGCGCCCACCTCGTCGTAGCGACCGCCGCGCACCAGCGCGTCGCTGCAGCCCGCAGCGTAGATCGCGAAACGGGCGCCGCTGTAATAGGCATAACCGCTCAGATCGGCAAAGTCGAAGCCGATGCGGACATCGGGGTGGGCATAGCGGATGCGGTCGACCAACCAACGCAGATCGGCCAGCGAGGCCTGGATGCCGGGGTGCGCCGGCAATACGCGCTCGGCTTCGGCCAGCACCTCGGCGTCGCCGTACAGCCGTGTCAGCGTCAGCAGGCCAGCACGGCTGTCGGCCGGAAAGTCGCGCGTCAGCTCGGCGAGCACCGCGTTGTCCTTGGCCGCCAGCGCCGTGTAGAGCTGGTCGAGCACGACAGCATCGACTGGCACGCCGGTCAGCAAGGCGCGCACGATGCGGGTGTCGGCAAGGTCGAGGATCAGCGGCCCGAGGCCGAGCCGTTGCAGCCCTTCGAGGGCCAGTTCCTGGGCTTCGAGGTCGGCCTCCAGCCCGGCATGGCCGTAGATCTCGGCCCCGAACTGCAGCGGCTCGCGGGTGGCCTGCAGGCCGGACGGTGTGGTGTGCAGCACCGGGCCGCAATAGCACAAGCGCGTCACGCCTTTGCGATTCAGCAGATGGGCGTCGATGCGGGCCACTTGCGGTGTGGTGTCCGCGCGCACACCCATGGTGCGGCCACTGAGCTGGTCCACCAGCTTGAAGGTGCGCAAATCCAGCGCGCGCCCGGTGCCCGACAGCAGCGACTCGAGGTATTCGAGCAGCGGCGGCATCACCAGCTCATAGCCGTAGCTGCGCGCCACGTCGAGCAAGGTGCGGCGCAGTTCCTCGATACGTCGGGCCTCGGAGGGCAAGACATCGGCAATGTGCTCGGGCAGCAGCCAAGCAGACGACATAAAAACCACCGGGGGATTGAAAACGTGATTGTACCGGGGCGTAAGGACCCCGCGAGGCCGGGCCCCGCCAGGCGCGTCAGCTAAGCAGGCCCAACAGCAGCAAGCCGGCCAAAACACTGGCCAGACCCAGGAAGCGGATCTGGCCGTCGTGCAGTCGCAGCGCCTGCTCAAACACGCGGCGCCAGCGCGCCGGGCTGAGCAGGGGCAGCAGTCCTTCGAAGACCAACACCAGCGCCAACGCCAACCACAGGGCGTCCGTCATCTGGGGCGCATCACTTGCGTGGCGCTGCCGCGGGGCCGGCGCCGCGCATGGTTCGGAAGAAGTCGTTGCTCGCCGGGTCCAGCACCATCACGTCGCCGCGGTTGCGGAAGCTTTTGCGGTAGGCCTCGAGGCTGCGGTAGAAGTGCGCGAACTGGGGGTCTTGCCCGAACGCCGAGGCGTAGAGGGCCGATGCCTTCGCATCGCCCTCACCCTTGACCTTCTCGGCCTCGCGGTACGCCTCGGCGATGATGATGTCGCGCTGGCGGTCGGCATCGGCGCGGATCTGTTCGCCTTCGGCGGCCCCGGTGGAGCGCAGCTCGCTGGCGACGCGCTTGCGCTCGGACCCCATACGCCGGTAGACCGAGTCGGTGATGTTGGACGAGAAATCGACGCGCTTGGTGCGCACGTCGACGATCTCGATACCGAAGCCCTTGGCGTCGTCGGCCAAACGCTTGCGCACGTCCTGCATCACCTTCTCGCGGTCGGTGGCCAGCACCTGGCGCACGGTGCGGCGCGTCACCTCTTCGTTGAAGGCCGCCTGCACGATAGGCGCCAGGCGCGACTCGGCGTTGCGCATGTCGACGCCGTTGTTGCGGATGAACTGGCGCGGGTCGACGATGCGCCACTTCACCAGCCAGTCGATCACCAGGCTCTTCTTTTCGGCCGTGAAGATGGGGCGCGTTTCAGGGCTGTCGAGCGTCTGCACGCGACGGTCGAGCAAGACCACGTTCTGGAACGGCGGCGGCATCTTGACCTTGAGGCCGGGGGCGACGATCACTTCCTTGATTTCGCCTAGGGCATAGACGACCGCAAACTGGCGCTGGTCGACGACGAACAGCGTGGAGCCTGCGATGACGACCAGCAGCAGCAGGGTCGAAACAATCAAACCGATGCGATTCATGTGCTTCTCTTCGCTTGTGGGTCTCGGTCTCAGCGGCTTTCGCGCTCGCGGCTGCGCTGGTTGTCACGCGAACGCGTCTCGACGGGGGCAGACGAGGACGGCACGGGCACCGGGTCGGTGCTGCCCGGCGGCGTGGCGGTCGGCGCCGCAGGCTGGCTGCTGCCATTGCCGCCACCGGCCTGCTGGATCAGCTTGTCGAGCGGCAGGTAGAGCAGATTGCTGTTGCTGCGCGTGTCGATCAACACCTTGGTGGCATTCGAATAGATGTGCGTCATGGTGTCGAGATAGAGGCGGTCGCGCGTGACGCCCGGTGCCTTGGCGTACTCGGTCAGCACGCTGTTGAAGCGGTCGGCGTCACCTTCGGCCTGCGACACCACGCGGGCCGCGTAACCCTTGGCCTCTTCGCGCAGTCGCGACGCCGTGCCCTGCGCCTTGGGAATCACTTCATTGGCGTAGGCCTGCGCCTCGTTCTTCAGGCGCTCGCGATCGGCGCCGGCGCGGAAGGCGTCGTCGAAGTCGGATTGCACCTGCTCGGGCGGCTGCACGCTCTGCACGTTGACGCTGGCGACCTGGATGCCCGCATTCAGCCGGTCGAGCTGCGCTTGCGTGGACTTGACCAGATCGGCCGCGATGGCATCGCGCTGCTCATAGAGCACCGAGTCCATGTTGCTGCGGCCGACGATCTCGCGCACCGCCGACTCGGCTGCCTGCACCACTGCGTCGTCGGGACGGCGGTTTTCGAAGATGTACTGCTTCACGTCCTTGATGCGGTATTGGACGGTGAAACGGATGTCGACGATGTTTTCGTCCTGCGTCAGCATCGACGAGTCGCGCAAGCCGGTTTGCTGCACCACCGAATTGCTGCCCACCTCGACCGAGCGCAGCTGCGTCACGGGGACGATCTCGTGCGACTGGAAGGGATAGGGCATGCGCCACTTGAACCCGGCCTCCGCCGTGTGGCTGTAGCGGCCGAAGGACATGACCACCGCCTGGTGGCCTTCCTGGACGATGAAAAAACCGCTGACCAGCCAGATCAGCAGCACCACCGCGCCGATCAACAAGGCGCTGATGCCGGCCCCCCGCATGCCGGGAGGGAAGGAACCACCGTCGCCCGAACCGTTCGGGCCCGGCCCGCCAGAGCGGCCGCCGAACATGCCACTGAGGCGGCGGTTGAAGTCGCGCCAGATCTCGTCGAGGTCGGGCGGGCCGTCGTTGCGTCCGCCGCCCGGGCCCTGGTTGCGTGTGGGCTCGTTGCGCTGCGGCTCGAGGCTGCGGCCCCAGCGCGGGTCGTTCAAATTGAACAGTCGCTGCGCCCCACGGGCCGCGGTCGCCAGCACGGCGACTTTGAATGCGACCAGAACGGCCAACGCCCGCGCTGGGAAACGCGGGCTTGCCGAGGTGCGGGACGCATAAGAGTTGCTAGTGTTCATGCTCGTGCGTTTGATACGGAATTCTGCGCCGGTGGGGCCGTGTCGCCGCCCCCTTCGACGCTCTGTTCTGGATGCGGTTCAGCGCTGCTGTCAGGCGGCCCGGGCTGGGGCAGTGGCAGCGCACCCGTCGCTGCCTCGGCGATCAAACGACGCAAATCGTCCAACCCCTCTCCTTGGGCAGCACTGACGAACACGCGGTGCGCAGGGCGGTGCGGTTCGATTTCGAAGGCGTCGACGCGCTGACGAGGCCGCTGGCTGTCGGGCAAGGCGTCGAGCTTGTTGAACACGAGCAGCTGCGGCAAGTCGTTGGCACCGATTTCGCGCAGCACCCGCTGTACTTCGTCGATCTGCTCGCGCCACACCGGGCTGGCGGCGTCGACCACATGCAGCAGCAGGTCGGCATCGGCCGCCTCCTGCAGGGTGGCCTGGAAAGCCTCGACCAGCGTGTGCGGCAGGTCGCGGATGAAGCCGACAGTGTCCGACAGCGACACCGAACGCTCGGCATCGGCCAGGTACATCTGCCGTGTGGTGGTGTCGAGCGTCGCGAACAGCTGGTTGGCCGCGTAGCTGCGCGCCTTCACCAGCGCGTTGAACAACGTCGACTTGCCGGCGTTGGTGTAGCCGACCAGCGAGACACGGAAGGTGCCACTGCGCTCGCGCGAGCGGCGCTGCGTGTTGCGCTGGCGCTTGACCTTCTCGAGCTGGAACTTCAGCGCCTTGATGCGCTGCGCGATCATGCGCCGGTCCAGTTCGATCTGCGCTTCGCCGGGGCCGCCACGGTGCCCCACGCCGCCGCGCTGACGCTCCAGGTGGGTCCAGCGGCGTACCAGCCGCGTCGACAGATATTGCAGCCGGGCCAGTTCGACCTGCAGCTTGCCTTCGTGGCTTTGCGCACGCCGGCCGAAGATCTCGAGGATCAACATCGTCCGGTCCGCCACCGGCACGCCGAGGTGGCGTTCGAGATTGCGTTGCTGGGCGGGGGACAGGGCCTGGTCGAACAGCACCGATTGGGCGTCGTGGGCGGTGACCAGGGCCTTGATCTCGTCGGCCTTGCCCTCGCCGACGAACAGCGCGGCGTCGGGCGCCTTGCGCTTGGCGGTCAGGCGAGCAACGGGGGTGTCGCCGGCCGATTCGGCCAGCAAAGCGAGTTCGTCGAGAGTGGGATCGAAAGGCGAGCCGGGACCGAGGTCCACGCCCACGAGCACCGTGCGGGTTGGAGTCGGATTCGCCGTGTCAGAGGATGTCAAAGTCGTTGCCGTTGCCGAAAGTGCGCCGCCGAAGGTCCACATGGGGCCCGTTGCCGGGCCCTCATGCACTTCAGTTGGACTCGGCCGACTCGCCGGCGTGGAAGTTCACCGCGCGGCCGGGAACCACCGTGGAGATGGCGTGCTTGTAGACCATCTGGGTCACGGTATTGCGCAAAAGCACCACATACTGATCAAAAGACTCGATGTGGCCCTGCAGCTTGATGCCGTTGACGAGATAGATCGACACCGGCACATGTTCTTTGCGCAGCAGGTTCAGAAAGGGGTCTTGTAGAAGCTGCCCTTTATTACTCACGATATGCTCCGTGTTGAAAGTTTTGGAACCCGGACGTTAACACAGGGCTATCCCCCTCCCGCCATATCCTTACGAATCCTTGTCTATGAAGGGGTTGCGAGACGATCGCATCTCAATGCGCAAGGGGGTTCCTACCAATTTGAAGTGTTCCCGGAAACGGCCTTCGAGGAAGCGCTTGTACGCATCTGTCACATGCTCGAGGGAATTGCCGTGGATCACGATCAGCGGCGGATTCATGCCGCCCTGGTGAGCGTAGCGCAGTTTCGGTCGGAACATGCCAGCCCGTTTGGGCGCCTGGTGCTGCACCGCGTCGTGCAGCAAGCGCGTGAGCACGGGCGTTGACATCTTCTTGAACGCCGAGGCGTGGGCGTCGGCGATGGCCTTCCAAAGCGGGCCCAGCCCCTGGCGTTTGAGCGCCGAGATGTAAAGCATCGGGGCGAACTTCAAAAAAGCCAAACGCTGCTCGATCGAGCGCTGCAGCATTTCGCGCTGGTAGTCGTCGACCGCGTCCCATTTGTTGAGTGCGATCACCACCGCGCGGCCGCTGTCGAGGATGTATCCGGCGATGTGGGCATCCTGGTCGGTCACGCCCTGGGTGGCGTCGAGCAGCAGCACGACGACATTGGCTTCCGAGATCGCCTGCAGCGTCTTGACCACCGAAAACTTCTCGATCGCCTCGAACACCTTGCCCTTGCGGCGCAAGCCGGCGGTGTCGATCAGCTCGAAACGCTGGCCATGCCGCTCAAAGGGCACGCTGATGGCGTCGCGGGTGGTGCCCGGCATGTCGAAGGCGATCAACCGCTCTTCACCGAGCCAGGTGTTGATCAACGTCGACTTGCCAACGTTGGGCCGGCCGGCGACCGCGAGCTTGACCACCAGGCCTTCCTGGTCGTCGTCGCCCGGCGCTTCGTCTTCTTCGAATTCGAAGGGTTCGAGCGCCATCTCGGTCAGGCTGCGGATGCCCTGCCCGTGCGCGGCCGAAATGGGCACCGGCTCGCCGATGCCGAGCTCATAGAACTCGGCCAGCAGCGGTGACTCCTGCATGCCCTCGGCCTTGTTGACCGCCAGGATCACGCGCTTGTTCACCGAGCGCAGGTAGCGCGCGATGTCGTGGTCCTGCGCGGAGAGGCCGCCGCGCACGTCGACCACGAACACCACGGCGTCCGCCTCGGCGACCGCCTGGCGGGTCTGCTTGGCCATTTCCTTGACGATGCCGCTCGACGAGTCGGGCTCGAAACCGCCGGTGTCGATGACGATGAACTCGCGATCGCCCAGGCGACCGTCGCCGTAATGGCGGTCGCGGGTCAGGCCGGCAAAGTCGGCCACGATCGCGTCGCGCGACTTCGTCATGCGGTTGAACAAGGTCGACTTGCCGACATTGGGCCGGCCGACCAGGGCGATCACGGGTTTCATGCGCACCATGTAAGAGACACTGCTGCCGGCTTCAAGGGGCGCGGAAAGCAAACACGCCGCCGTTGCGGCTGACCACGAGCACAGTGGACCCTGCGACCACGGGGCCGCCAACAATAGCCGAACCGTCGGTTGCCACGCGCCCCTGGAGGACGCCGTCACCGACGGCGAGCAGATGAACATAACCTTCGGCATCGCCGACGATCACACTGCGGCCCGACACAACCGGCGCCGTCAGGCCCCGGAAACGCAGGCGCTCGGAGGTCCAGACGACGTCGCCGTTGCCTTGGGTGTAGGCGGTGACACGGTCCGTGCCGTCGACGCCATACGCCTGGCGCCCGTCGGTCGCCACCCCCACCGCACCGCTGGACGTCTTCGACCAGAGCAGTTGGCCGCCCAGCGCATCGGCGCAGCCGACGGCCGACTGGAAGGCGCGTGCGCAGACCACATCGGCACTGCGACCCGCCGGGCCGACCAGGTCGGCGAGCCGCTCCACCTCGTTGGTGCCACGCGGCGTCGCGATCGGCACTTCCCAGCGCACCGTGCCGCGCAGCGGATCGAGGCCGGCCAAACGCGGCCCCTGCCCCACCACCAGGGTGTCGCGCACCGCCAGCAGCACACCCGGCTGCGACAGCATCAACGGGTCACCCGGCCGCTGTTGCGTCCACAGGCGACCGCCGGTGGCGGCGTCGAAGGCCAACACGGAGCGGTCGGCGGCATAGACGAATACCCGCTCGCCGGCCACCAGGGGCGCCGTGTAGACACGCGTCTTCAAGGGCTGGCGCCAGAGCACCTTGCCGGCCTCGAGAACGACCAGTTCATTGCCGCGCGTGACGACAGCGGCAAAGCGCCCATCGCTGCCGACCCCCACACTCAGCGGGGTCGACAGCTGCGCACGCCACAGCTCGCGGCCCGACTCGAGTTGCATGGCCACCACCGTGCCGTCGCTCGAAGCCAGCGTCACCACCTCTGCGCTGACCGCCGGGCGCAGCGGCATCCGGACGTCGCCGATGCGCTGGTTCCATAGGGGCTGAAGGCGCACCACGGCCGGCGCCGGCATCTCCAGCGGCGTCGGCTTGGGTTTGTCGGGGCCGCTCGAACAGGCGGACAGCAAGGCCGCCAGCAGCGTGGCGGCCCCCAGGCGTTTCATCATCTCGAAGCGCAAACGCATCGATGCGGTCCTCAAGGTGCGGCGGAGGCCGCAGCGTCCGGGGCGGGCGCAGCGCCGAGCGACGTCAGCTTGGCCTCGACGAGCCGGCGGTAGTCGAGCGACTCGGGCATCGTCTTGTAGGCTTTTTCGTATTCGGCCTGGGCTTCGGCCTTCTTGCCCTGCGCGAGCAACACGTCACCGCGGCGGTCGGCCGCCAGCGCCGCGAACTCTTCGGGCATCGAGCTGTTCACGAGCTTGAGCGCGTCGTCGTAGGCCTTCTGGTCGATCAGCAGCGCGGCCAGGCGCAGCCGGGCGATGGCGCGGTATTCGTCTTCACCGGCGTTGTCGGCGACCCAGGTCAGCGCTGCCTTCGCGGCGTCGGTCTTGCCCTTCTCCTGTAGCGTCTTCGCGGCCAGCAGCCCGGACTGCTGGGCATAGACGGTGCGCGGGTGACGCTCCTTGATGTCGTCGAAGGCGCGCTGGACCTTGTCGGCGTCGCCGGCCTGGGCCGCCTGGTCGAGCTGGTCGAACAGCGCCGAGGCCTTGATGGCCTGGTCGCGCTGCCAGTAGTTCCAGCCGTTCCAGGCCGCGAAGCCACCGAGCACCAGGATCAAGACCCAGGTGATCAGGTTGCCGTACTGCTTCCAGAAGTGCTTGAACTGTTCAAGCTGTTCTTGTTCTTCGAAGTCGAGATGGGTGGCCATGCGGGCGATCCAGGTGCAGATGGAAGTGCTTCGGCCGCAGCGCGGCCAAAAGCGCGATTATGCGTCGAGCAACTGTGCGGCCCACGCCGAGACGTCCGCAAGGGGGCGCAACGTCTGCGTTGCCGTGGCGTCGCGCAAGGGCTTGACTGCCACCATGCCTTGCGCCAGCTCGTCAGTGCCGAACACCAGCGCGTAGCGGGCACCGCTCGCGTCGGCGCGCTTGAACTGGCTCTTCATGCTGCCCTGCCCGTCCTTGCCGCCGCCGTGCATCAGCACCGAAACACCGGCGGCGCGCAAGGCTTCGAGCGTGCGCATCACGACGCCGAGCGACTCCCGGTCGGGCACCACGGCATAGGCGTCGGGCACCGGCGCCGCCGGCGCGGCGCCCAGTTCCTTGAGCAGTTCGAGCACCCGCTCGACGCCCAGCGCCCAGCCCACCGCCGGCGCGGCCTTGCCACCCACCTGCTCGATCAGGTAGTCGTAGCGGCCGCCGCCACAGACGGTGCCTTGCGAACCGAGCCGGTCGGTGACCCACTCGAACACCGTCAGGTTGTAATAGTCCATGCCGCGCACCAGGCGCGGGTTGATACGGTAGGCGAGCCCGTTGGCATCGAGCACCGCACGCACCGCGTCGAAGTGCGCCAGCGACGCCTCGCCAAGAAAGTCCATCAGCCGCGGCGCCGCCTCGACCAGCGCTTGCATTGCCGGATTCTTGGTGTCGAGGATGCGCAGCGGGTTGCTGTGCAAGCGACGCTGCGCGTCGGCGTCGAGCTGGTCGCGGTGCTGCTCGAAGTAGGCGATCAGGGCGTCCCGGTGCGCGCGGCGCTCGTCCGGCTGGCCCAGGCTGTTGAGCTCCAGGCGCACGTCGGTCAAGCCGAGGTCTTGCCACAGTGCGCGGCACATCAGGATCAGTTCAGCGTCGACATCGGGGCCGGCGAACCCGAGGGCCTCGGCGCCGACTTGGTGGAACTGGCGGTAGCGCCCGCGTTGCGGCTTTTCGTGCCGGAACATGGGGCCCATGTAGTAGATGCGCTTGCCGCCGTCGTACAGCAAGGAGTGTTCGGCCACGGCGCGCACCACACCCGCGGTGTTCTCGGGGCGCAGCGTCAGCTTGTCGCCGTTCATCGCGTCCTCGAAGGAGTACATCTCTTTCTCGACGATGTCGGTCACCTCGCCGAGGCCGCGCACGAACAAGGTCGTCGGCTCGACAATGGGCGTGCGCAGGTTGAGGTAGCCGTAGCGGGCCATCAGCGCGCGCACCTTGTCCTCGAACCACTCCCACCGCGCCGAATCCGGCGGCAGGATGTCGTTCATGCCCTTGACGGCCTTCAGCTCGGCCTTGAGTTGTTCTGCCATGTCGTTTTCATGAGGTTTTTGGCCCTTGCCGTGCGGCACCCGGTGCCGCCACGCAAGGCGAGCGCGCGCGGCGCTCAGGCTGCCGTCTCGGCACCGACGCCGTAACGGCGTTCGATGTAGTCCTCGACGATCTTCTGGAATTCTTGCGCGATGGTGTCGCCGCGCAGCGTGAGCGCCTTTTCGCCGTCGATGAAGACCGGCGCCGCCGGGGCTTCGCCGGTGCCCGGCAGGCTGATGCCGATATCGGCATGCTTGCTCTCGCCAGGACCGTTGACGATGCAGCCCATCACGGCGACTTTCATCGTCTCGACGCCCGGGAAGCGCGCCTTCCAGACCGGCATCTGCGCCCGCAGGTAGTCGTCGATCTGCTTGGCCAGTTCCTGGAACACGGTGCTGGTGGTGCGCCCGCAGCCGGGGCAGGCGGTCACGCTCGGGACGAAGGCGCGCAGCCCCAGGGCCTGCAGGATCTCCATCGCCACCACCACTTCCTGGGTGCGGGCCTCGCCCGGCTGGGGCGTGAGCGAGACGCGGATGGTGTCGCCGATGCCCTCTTGCAGCAGCACCGACAGCGCCGCGGCCGAGGCCACCGTACCTTTGGTGCCCATGCCGGCTTCGGTCAGGCCCAGGTGCAGCGAGTAGTCGCAGCGTGCCGCGAGTGCGCGGTAGACCGAGATCAGGTCCTGCACACCGCTGACCTTGCACGACAGCGTGATCTGGTCGCCGTGCAGGCCGAGCGCCTCGGCGCGCCGGGCCGACTCGATCGCCGACGTCACCAGGGCCTGGTACATCACTTGTTTGGCGTCCCAGGGGCGGGCACGGCGGGCGTTCTCGTCCATCAGCGCCGCCAGCAGTTCCTGGTCGAGGCTGCCCCAGTTGACGCCGATGCGCACCGCCTTGCCGTAGCGGGCCGCCGCCTCGACCATCTGCGCGAACTGCTTGTCGCGCTTGTCACCCTTGCCGACGTTGCCCGGGTTGATGCGGTATTTCGACAAGGCCTCGGCGCAGGCCGGGTGCTCGGTCAGCAGCTTGTGGCCGTTGTAATGGAAGTCGCCGATCAGCGGCACCATGATGCCCATGCGGTCGAGCTGCTCGCGGATCGCCGGCACCGCCTGCGCTGCCTCCGGCGTGTTGACGGTGATGCGCACCATCTCCGAGCCCGCCAGCGCCAGCTCCTTGACCTGGATGGCCGTCTCGATCGCGTCGGCCGTGTCGGTGTTCGTCATCGACTGCACCCGCACCGGCGCGTCACCGCCCACCGTCACGACATGGTCGCCCCACGCGACGCGGCACTGCCGCGAACGGCGCGCTGCAGGCGCCGCAGCCACGGTGAAACAGTCAGGGGCGTCGGAAAGGGCGTCTTGCATGGTCAACACCTGTGGCGGTGCCTACTTGATCTGAAGGGTGGCGACGTTGTCTCGCGCATGGGGGCCGATGTCGAAAGGCGCACCCCGCACCGTCAGCTCAACGCCGCGTGCATTGCCGAGTCGCACACGCATCGGGAAGGTTCCGTCCAGCGTCAGGATCTCGCCCTTGCGCGCCAGGCGCGACACCAGCACCTTGCCGGCTGCGTCGCGCGCATCGACCCAGCTGTCGGACGTGACGTTGACCACCACCGGTGCGGTAGACGGCACGTTCACCAGCGCCTGCGATGCCGAGACCAAGGGCACACCCGGATCGGGCGCCGACGCCGGGGCCGAAGCACCGGGGTCGACCACCAGCGGGGCGGAATGAACCGTCTCGGAGGCCGCACCTTCGCCGGGCGGCATGACGGGCACCGTCACCGTCGTGGTGCCGGGGGTCGACGCGCCATCGACCCCGGCCGTCGTGTCGGCGGTGGTCGTGTCGACGCCGGGCAGCCGCAGCAGGCCCTGCGGCAGCAGCCACAGCACGATCGCCGCCACCACCAGCAAGAGGGGCAGCAAGAACGCCGGGCGCAGCAAGGCCGCGGGCTTGAAACCCTCGCGACGGCGCGAGTCGCCATCGCGGAAGGGCTGGTTCAGGCCCATCGCCACATGTTCCAGCCGGGACGGCGTGCCCGGTGTCGGCAACTTGGCCAGCACCGGCACCGGATCCACCTTCAAGAAGCGGCAGACGGCCTGGGCCAGCGCGCGTGCGAAGGTGGGGTCGGGCAATTCCTCGTGGCGGTCCGCCTCGAGCGCTTCGAGCTTTTGCACCGACACCTTGATCGAGGCCGCGAGGGCTGCGATGTGGATGCCATTGGCCAGGCGAGCCGCCTTCAGCATCTCGCCGGCGCTCTGCCCGCCGGTGGCGGAGGTCCGATCAGGCTCAGTCATCGAAGCGCCTCCGTTCAAACGCCGCCGCCTCGCGCGACTGGGGGTAACGCTGCTTCAATTGGTTGCCGTATTCCATTGCTCCCGTCGTATTGCCGAGCTTGTGTTCGATGCGAGCCGCCAGCCAAAGCGTTTCGGAATTGGCGAGTTGCGGCACGTTGTTGACCCGTCGAATATAGAAGCGAGCGCGCTCGTATTCGCGCCGCTGGAACAACACGTTGGCGAGGTTGACGGACGTCGCCGGGTTGCCAGGGTCGCGTTCGTAAGAGCGTGTCAACGTCTGCTCTGCGCCCGCCAGGTCCCCCGCGCGGGCCTGGCACACGCCTTTGGCCAACAGGCTTTTGGTCGCCTCGCGGTATTGCGGCTGCGCCACCGCCGCGTCGAACTGCGCATCGGCATCACGGGCGCGCCCGCGCTGGCACAAGAACCAGCCGTAGTTGTGCATCACGTCGCTGTCGCGAGGGTTCAGTTGCAAGGCGCGCCTGAAGCTTTCCTCGGCCAACTGGTCTTCGTTCATGCTGGCGTAGACGAGGCCGCGCAGGTTGTACGCCTGCGGCATGTTGGGGTCGGCCTGCAGGGCCTGCTTCAGCTCGTCGAGCGCGGTGGTCGCCTGCCCTTGGGCGTAATAGGCCGACGCCAGCTCGAGGCGGATGCGCGCCCGCTTCTGCGCGTCGGTCTCGTCAGAGGCGGTCACGATATCGCGCGAGCCGCCCGGAAGCGGCTGGTTGGCGCAACCGGCCACCAGCCCGATGCCGAGCAGCACGCCCAGCGCCGATGCCCAAGGCCATGCGCATCGCCCCAACATGGTCATCTTGTCTCCTGCCGGCTGGTGCCGGGCTTGTGGATGCGGATGGGTTGCCGGGTGAGGCGCTGCTGCACGTTGGTGCGATCCTGCACCTCGCCGGCCAATTGCCCGCAGGCGGCGTCGATGTCATCGCCGCGCGTCTTGCGGACCGTCGTGACGATACCAGCGTCCTGCAGCACCTTGGCGAACGCCTGCACCTGCGCGCGCGGCGAACACTTGAGCCCGGACGCCGGGAAGGGGTTGAACGGGATCAAATTCAGCTTGCACGACACCTTGGCGCGCAGCAACGCCACCAGCTCGCGGGCCTGGGCCTCGCTGTCGTTGACACCGTCGAGCATGCAGTACTCGAAGGTGATGAAATCGCGCGGCGCCGCGGTCAAATAGCGCCGGCAGGCGTCGAGCAGTTCGGCGATCGGGTACTTGCGGTTCAACGGCACCAGTTCATCGCGCAGGACGTCGTTGGGCGCGTGCAGCGACACGGCCAGCGCCACCGGACAGTCCGCCATCAAGCGGTCCATCATCGGCACCACGCCAGAGGTCGACACCGTCACCCGTCGCCGCGACAGGCCATAGCCGTGGTCGTCGAGCATCACGCGCAGTGCGGGCACCAGCGCCGAGTAGTTTTGCAGCGGCTCGCCCATGCCCATCATCACGACGTTGGTGATGGCGCGTTCGCCCGGCGCCAGCTTCAGGCGCTGGCGCAGGTGGTGTTCGGCATACCAGAGCTGGGCCAGGATCTCGCCGGTGGTGAGATTGCGGCTGAAGCCCTGGTGGCCGGTGGAACAGAAACGGCAGCCGACCGCGCAGCCCGCCTGCGACGATACGCACAGCGTGCCCCGGTCGTCTTCCGGAATGAAAACCGCCTCGACCGCATCGCCGGCGCCGACGTCGAACAGCCACTTGATGGTGCCGTCGTTCGAGGCCTGCTCGGTCAGGATGGGCAGCGGGCGGATCTCGGCCTTGCCGGCGAGTTTCTCGCGCAAGGACTTGGCCAGGTCGGACATCTGGGAGAAGTCCGACGCGCCCTTCTGGTGGATCCACCGGAACAACTGGGTCGCGCGAAAGCGCTTCTCACCCAGCTGTTCGCAAAATGCGGCCAGTCCGTCGAGATCGTGATCCAGCAGGTTGGCCGCCATGTTCATCACTCCTTCGTCGCATGCGCCGCCCGCCCGTTGCAAGGCAGGCGGGACGGCGCCGCCACAGCCTGCTTCAGCGGCTGTAGACGTTCATGCCGGGGAAGAAGAAGGCCACTTCGGCCGCGGCGGTTTCGGGAGCGTCGGAGCCGTGCACGGCATTGGCGTCGATGCTGTCGGCGAAATCGGCGCGGATGGTGCCTTTGTCGGCCTTCTTCGGATCGGTGGCGCCCATCAGCTCGCGGTTCTTGGCGATGGCGCCTTCACCTTCGAGCACCTGGATCATGACCGGGCCCGACACCATGAAGTCGACCAGGTCCTTGAAGAAGGGCCGGGCCTTGTGGACGGCATAGAACTGCTCGGCCTCACCGCGGGACAGATGCGCCATCTTGGCCGCGACGATCTTCAGACCCGCGCCTTCGAAGCGCGCATAGATCTGGCCAATCACATTCTTGGCCACAGCGTCGGGTTTGATGATCGACAGAGTGCGTTCGACCGCCATGAAAATTCTCCTGAATCAAGTACTTGGCAAAGCTTTGAATTGTAGCGCTCGAACCCTGGGTTTTCCCCTGCCCGTGCGCTTTTTCCGCCCAGGGGCAAGGCCTTCGAGCGCGCTGTGTCGCGGCGTCGGTACGGCCGGCTTGCAGCGGCTGCACGCGCCCTGCTTCAGCGACCGCGGCCGCCGCGGCCACCGCCACCGCCGCCGCCGCCGCCACCACCTCGCTTAGGTCCGCCGCCGCCACCGCCGAAACCCCGGTTGGCACCGCCACCGCCCCCACGGCCGCCGCCCTTGTTGCCATGGGTCTTGCGGTAGAAGGCGTCGGCGCCGATATAGCCCACGGTCGTCTGCATCGGGTCAGGCTGACGCGGCTGCCCCTGCTTCGCCTTGGTCGACTGGGCGAAGCGCTTGTCGTAGGTCTGCTCCAGCGGATCGGGACCGGTGATGCGCGGCGTGGCGGCCGGCCGGTCTTTGCCACCGGGGCGGCCACCGCGCTCCTGGCGCTGCTTGTTGTTGCCGCCGCCGGCACCGGGCTTGCCGCCGCGCCCCTCGCGCGGACCGCCCTCCTGTGGGCGCACGGTCTCGCCGCCCGCCAGGCGCTTCATCGAGCGCACGTCGGTTTCGTCGAGCTCGACCCAGACGCCACGCTTGAGCCCACGCGGCAGCACGACCGTGCCGTAGCGGATGCGAATCAGCCGGCTCACCGTCAGACCGACGGCGTCGAACAGCTTGCGCACCTCGCGGTTGCGACCTTCGGTGATGACAACACGGTACCAGTGGTTGGCACCCTCGCCGCCGCCGTCTTCGATCGACTTGAAGCTGGCCGGCTGGCCATCGATCTTTACGCCCTCGAGCAGCTTGGCGCGCTGCTCTTCGTTCAACGTGCCGAGCACGCGCACCGCGTACTCGCGCTCGACGCCGAAGCGCGGATGCATCAGCTGGTTGGCCAGCTCGCCCGAGCTGGTGAACAGCAACAGACCCTCGGTGTTGAGGTCGAGTCGCCCGACCGACTGCCATTTGCCTTGCGGCAGCTTGGGCAGGCGGCGGAACACCGTGGGCCGGTTCTGCGGGTCGTCGTGGCTCACCACCTCGCCCACCGGCTTGTGATAGGCCAGCACGCGGGGCGGCGGCGGGGCGATGCGGAATTTGATCGGCTTGCCGTTGACGCGCACCTGATCGCCGAAGGAAATGCGCTGACCGATGTGCGCCGGCTCGCCGTTCACCGAGATGCGGCCTTCGAGGATCAGTTGCTCCATGTCGCGCCGCGAGCCGATGCCGGCCTGGGCCAGCACCTTGTGCAGCTTCGGCGCATCGGCGTCGGGCTGCAGCACGCGCTTGCTGGCGGCCTCTTGCGCCGCTTCGTCCTCGACGTCGAACTGGCCCGACAGCACCTCGGCAAAACGCTGGCGCGCGTCGGCCTGGCCGGGGCCGGCAGGCCCACGCCCCTGGCCCCGCTTGCCCTGCTGCTCGCCGCGACCACCGCCCCGGGCTTCGCCGTTGCGGGGCTCGCCGTTGCGCCGCTCACCGCCGCGGCCGCCTTCGGGGCGACCCTCGCCGCGCCGTTCTGCACGGCCTTCGCCAGGCGCGTCCCCCGCACGTGCTTGATCCCCGACGATGTCACCTGCGCCGGCTTCGTTCGCCGGTGCGGCTGCCGTCCGCTCCCCGCGCTCACCCCGCCGGCCGCGTCGGTCGCGCCGGCGCCGCCCCGAGCCCTCGCCCTGATCTTCCGTCGGCGCAGAGCCTTCGGCGCCTGCAGCCGGCGCACCGCCCTCCCCGGCCTCAGCCACCGCCGTCTGCGTGTCACCCTTCGCCGGCGTATGGCGCGGCTCGCCCGCGTCCTCGGCAGCGGCGGCGTGCCGCTCCAGCGGGAGTTCGGCCTGAACCGGCGGGGCGGCCGGCGGCTCCTGCCGTACAGCCCCCGCCTCGGCCGGTGCGGCCACGGCGGCGGCCTCGGTGGATGCTTCGGTAGCAGCCGCCGGTTTGCGTCGACGCGGCGCCTTCTTGGCTGGCACCGGGGTCGCTTCGGCCGGGTCGATCCCGAGCACCGGCGCTGCCGTCTCCGGCGCCTCGCCGGTCGCGCCCGTCACGTCGGCTGCAGCCGACGTTTCAGAGGCGGCCTCCGCCGCTTTCGGCTTGCGCGGACTGCGGCGCTTGGGCTTGTCGGCCGGCGCCGCCGCCGCCTCGCCTTGCACCGCGGGGGCGGCGGGCGCTTCGGCCTCGGGCATCGAGGGCGGCAGATCTTGCGATTCAGAGTTCATGGCGAGTGGGGGGGATAGCGCTGGAAGCGGGGTTGTCCTCGGAGGCGGTGTCGCCCTCGGGCTGGGTTGCGTCGGGTGCGAGAGCACCCGGGTCGGCTTCGGCCGGCGTGGCCGGCGAAGCCGTGTCGCTCCGCGGCCCGCCGGCATCGGCGGTCGGGAGCTCGGGGGCAGGTGCCGGCAGCGGTGCGACAGCCTCTGCCGGGTCAGGGGTTATGGCCCCGGTGTTAGCCGGGTTCGCGGTGTCGGGCGTCGGCATCACCGCGTCCGCACCAGCGGACAGTGTCTCGTGGAGGTTCGGCTGCGCGTCGTCGCCTGAGGGCTCCGGTGCTGCCGGCGGCTCGGCCGCCTCGGCTTCGGCGTGCCTGTCCGACACCTCGACCACGGGCTCGCCATCGTCGGCCGCCACTTCCGCACTTGCCTCGGTCGCCTCGGCGGCCATGGACGGCACCGACGTGGCGTCGGCGGACGCGGGCAGGACGTCATCCGGCTCTGCCGTGGTCTCGGGCGGTGCCGCCGAGTGCTCGTCGGCCCCGGCCGGTGCTGCCTCGCCCGAAGCGGCTTCGACCTCGTCGAGCAGCGAGGCCTGCTCGGGCAAACCCTGAGCCAGCAGTTCCGGCGTCATCGTCGCCCCCTGCAGCGCCGGCAATTGGTCGAGCGACGCCAGGCCGAGGTCGTTCAAAAACTGCTTGGTGGTCGCATACAAGGCCGGACGACCGGGCGCTTCGCGGTAGCCGATCGCGTCGATCCAGCCGCGGTCTTCGAGTTGCTTGATGATCTGACTGCTGACCGTGACACCTCGGATGTCTTCGATGTCACCCCGGGTCACCGGCTGGCGGTAGGCGATGATCGCCAGCGTCTCCATCGTCGCACGTGAGTACTTGGGCGGCTTTTCAGGGTTGAGCCGGTCGAGGTATTCGCGCATTTCGGGCCGGCTCTGGAAGCGCCAGCCATTCGACAGGGCCACCAGCTCGACACCGCGATCTTCCCAGTCGCGTGTCAGCTCATCGAGCAGCATGCGAAGGGTGTCGGCCCCCAGCTCGTCGTTGAACAGCGTGCGCATTTCGCGCAACGGCAACGGCTGGTGAGCGCAGATCAGCGCTGTCTCAAGGACGCGCTTCGCATCCTGTGTGTTCATGACTTGTCGTGTGTCGTCCTCATCCGGGTCCGAGCGGCAGGCTGCAGTGACGCTTGCAGCCGCAGGCCACAAGCGCCGCACGCTGGATACGGGTGTCTATGGAAGCTGTTCCGGGGACCGCAGCAACGACGCCGAGACTGTGGGGCGGCGGGTCGTGGCCTGGCTGGCGTGGCCCGGAGGGGCGAAAGCCGCAGGCGGGCGGTGGTGCTTACCTGGGGCGCATTGTATCCAAGCCGGCGCCCGGCGCACGGCGGGCTTGTCCCTTGTCGGTTCGGAGCATCACATCGGCGGCTCGGTGACACGCTGCCACGCCTGCGCCAGGTCGCCGGGCAGCGGTGCTTCGAACGACAGCGGCTGCCCGGAAACAGGATGCGTCAGGCCCAGGCGGGCGGCGTGCAAGGCCTGTCGCTCCAGGTCGAGCGCAGCGCGCCCACCGTAGAGGACATCGGCCACCAGGGGGAAGCCACGCGACGCCAGATGCACCCGGATCTGGTGCGTCCGGCCGGTGTGCAAGCGGCAGCGCAGCGCCGTGCACCCCTGCCCGCGCGCCAGCACCTCGACGTCGGTGCGGGCGGTCTTGCCACCCGGCACCACCGCCATCCGCACGCGTGTCTGCGGATCGCGCCCGATCGGTGCATCGATGACCGCCAGCCGCTCGGGTTGCAGCACCTCGCCGTGCGCCAGCGCGAGGTATTCGCGGTGCACTTCGCGCGCCGCGATGGCACGCACCAGCGCCGTCACCGCTTCGAGCGTCTTGCCGACCACCATCAGCCCGCTGGTGTCCTTGTCAAGCCGGTGCACGATGCCGGCGCGCGGCAGCGCGGCGGCACCGGCATGGTGGGCCAGCAGCCCGTTCAGCAGCGTACCCGACCAGTTGCCGGCTGCCGGGTGTACGACGAGTCCGGCCGGCTTGTCGACCACCATCAAGTGTTCGTCCTCGAACACCACCGACAGCGCGATCGACTCGGGGCGAAAGGCCTGGCTCTGCGGCGTCGGCCGCAGCTCGACGACCACCCGCTGGCCCGCCAGCACCTTGCGGCTCGCGGTGGTGGCCTGCCGCCCGTCGAGCTCGACCAGGCCCTGCTCGATCAGCGATTGCAGATGGCTGCGTGAGAACTCGCCGGCCAGGCTCACCAGCACTTTGTCGAGCCGCTGGCCGTGCTGCTCGGCCGAGACGACGGCCTGGCGCCGCTCGAACTCGGACAGCTCCGGTGCTTCGTCCTCCAGCTCGGCCAGCCCATTCGGCACGGCGGTGGGGCCTTCGGTTGCGTCGGCCCCGGGGTGCGCAAGGCGGTGCATATAAAATTCGCGATCCTTGGTTTGATATCGGCGGCTTGCGTCGCCTGCGTGCTGGTATGCCTCAACTGAAGCCCGTCCCCGGAATGCCGAAGAAGACCGTTCGAGGTGCTGCCTGGGGGGCTGCCGTCGTGGCCGTAACGCTGGTGGCCGGCTGTTCTTCGACACCGAAGGACGAGACGGCCGGCATGTCGACCGAGAAATTGTATGCAGAGGCCAAGGACGAGGCCGCCGTCGGCAACTACGAACGCGCCGCCAAGTTCTACGAACGCCTCGAAGGCCGGGCCGCCGGCACCTTGCTGTCGCAGCAGGCCCAGCTCGAACTGGCCTACGTCTACTACCGCAGCAACGAGAAGGCCCAGGCCCTCGCCACCATCGACCGTTTCATCAAGCTGCACCCGAGCAGCCCGGCGCTCGACTACGCGCTGTACCTGCGCGGCATCATCAACTTCAACGACAACCTGGGCCTGTTTGGCAACCTGGCCCGCCAGGACCTGTCGGAACGCGACCAGCAAGCCTCGAAGGACGCCTTCCAGTCGTTCAAGCAACTGGTCGAGCAGTTTCCGGCCTCGACCTACGCCCCGGATGCGCGGCTGCGCATGAACTACATCGTCAATGCGCTGGCGGCGTACGAGGTGCACGTGGCGCGCTACTACTACCGGCGCGGTGCCTACCTGGCGGCTGCCAACCGGGCGCAGCAGGCGGTGCTGGACTACCAGCAATCACCGGCCATCGAAGAGGCGCTGTACCTGATGAGCCGCAGCTACGACCGGCTCGGTCTGACCCAACTGCGCGACGATGCCGAACGGGTGCTCAAGACCAGCTTCCCGGACAGCGGTTATTTGAAGGGCGGCGTCGCGAAGAAGGACGAGCCGTGGTGGAAGCTGTGGTGAGCGTGGCGGCCGCCTGAGCTGAGCGGCAGCCCTCACGTCACACGGGCACCTCGGCCAGTTCGGCCAGCCAGTCGAGCGCCTCGGCCTCGGTGCCCAGCCGGCCCATCGGCGGCAAGGCCGCCAACAGCCGCCGGCCATAGCCCATCGTCACCAAACGCGGGTCGCACACCACCAGCAGGCCGCGGTCGGATTCAGTGCGGATCAAACGCCCGGCGCCCTGCTTGAGCGCGACGGCGGCCTCGGGCACGAAATAGTCGTTGAAGGCGCTGCGGCCCTCACCTTCGAGCCGCTTCACGCGCGCTTCCACCAGCGGGTCGTTGGGCGGCGGGAACGGCAGCTTGTCGATCACCACACACTGCAGCGCCTCGCCCGGCACGTCGATGCCTTCCCAGAAGCTCTGCGAGCCGACCAGCACCGAGCGGGGCTCGGCGAGGAACTGCTGCATCAGCTGGCGCTTGGGCGCCGTGCCCTGCACCAACACCTGGATCGGGCGCGGCTGCGACTGCAGCAGATCGTGCAGCTCGCCGCCGATGTGCTGCAACGCGCGCAAGGTGGTGGTCAGCACGAAGGTGCGGCCGCCCAGTGCGGCGGTCAGTCGCGCAGCCAGCTGGGCGACGGCCCCCGGGTGGCCGGGTTCGTTGGGTCGCGGGAACACCCGGGGCACGTAGACGCGGGCGTGCTGCGCATAGTCGAAGGGACTGCCGACGCGCAGCGTCTGGGCCTCGTCGAGCCCGGTCGGCTCGGTGAACCAGCGCAGGCGCTCGTCCTCGCCCAGCGTGGCCGACGTGAACACCCAGGCCTTGGGCGCGCCGGCCAGCTGCTCGCGCATCGCGTCGCGGATGTCCAGCGGTGACTCGACCAAACGCGCCTGTTGAGGCCCGACGTCGATCCAGCGCACCCGGCCCAGCGCCGCGTCGGCCGCAAAGGTGCCGGTCTTGCGCGCGAGCTGTTCGGCGCGTTCCTGCAGCTTCGGGAAGTCGGGCGCGATCTCGCTGACCGTCTTCAAGGCTTGCACCGCCGCCCGGGCGCTCTCGCCCAGGCCCTGCAGCGCCTGTTGGAACTCCGGGCGCCCGGCGCGCTCCTGCCAGCGCAGCTTGACGATACCCCGCACCTCGCGCAGCGCCCCGGCCGCCGCCAGCCGCAGGTCGCGCGCCGCGCGGTCGCAGCCGCCCGCCACCTCGGCCCAGGGCGCCAGGCCACGCGCATGTTGCAGGCCGGCAGCCAGCAGGTCGCGCGTGAAATCGAGCACCTGGCCGGTGGCCAGCGTGTTGCCCAGGAACTGCACCCCGGCTTCGGCCAGCTGGTGCGCCTCGTCGAAGATCACCGCGTCGACGCTGGGCAGCAGCTCGGCAACGCCGGTTTCGCGCAAGGCCAGGTCGGCGAAGAACAGATGGTGGTTGACCACCACCACATCGGCCGCCAAAGCGTCGCGACGCGCCTTCATGACGTGGCAGCTGCGGTAGCTGGGGCATTCCGAGCCGAGGCAGTTGTCGCGCGTGGACGTCACCAGCGGGATCACCGGCGAGCGGTCGTCCAGGCCGTCCAGCTCGGCCAGGTCGCCGCTGCGCGTGGCCTGCGACCACTGCTCGATCTTGGCCAAGGTGCGCACTGCCCAACGGTCCGGCAGCGCGGCCGAGCGCCGCGCCAACTCGAGCCGGTGCAAACACAGATAGCTGCCCCGCCCCTTCAGCAGCGCAAGCTGCACGGGCACCTGCAGCGCGTCGCGCACATGCGGCAGGTCCCGCAGGAACAGCTGGTCCTGCAGGCTCTTGGTGGCGGTGCTGACCAGCACCCGGCCCTCGCCGAGCAGCGCTGGCACCAGGTAGGCGAAGGTCTTGCCGACCCCGGTGCCGGCCTCGGCCACGATCGGGCGGCGCGCCTCGATCGCGCGGGCGATCTCGCGCGCCAGCTCCGTCTGCGGCGCCCGCTCCAGATAGCCGGGGTCGGCCTGCGCCAGCGCGCCCTCGGGCGCAAACGCCTGCAGGACGGCCTTCACCAGGGCGCCGTCGTCCGGCATCGGCTCGTGATTACCCTCCATCAGGCCTCCTTGGGACACGCGCGGCACCGGCCCGCGGCGGTCAGGCCGGCGGGCCGCCGGCTGACCTTCGGCGACGGGTCCGTCATGCCGGCTCTTGTGGGTTCAGCTGCGCCTCCAGGCGCGTGATCTGGTCACGCAGCAGCAAACGCCGCTTCTTCAGCCGGCGCAGGGTGAATTCGTCCATCGGACGCTGGCCGTCGGTCTGGTCGATCAGGCAATCGAGATCGGCGTGCTCCATGCGCAGCTCGATCAGGCGACGCTGAGGCGAGTGCAGGTTTTGTTGCATGGGGCCATCGGTGTCAGTACTCGAGTGGGGTTCGAGCGGCGTCGATTATAGTTTTCACTGTTTTCCTACGGCCGCTTATGAGCTCTCCACCCAAAGGTTACCGCCTCACCGCCGCCACCGGCATCCACCGAGGCGACCGCGCCTACCAGCAGGATCAGGTGGAAATCCTCGCCCACCCGCGCGTCAGCGGCTGTTTGATGGGGGTGGTGGCGGACGGCATGGGGGGCAAAAGCGGGGGTCGCAAAGCCTCCGATCAAGTCATTTTGACCGCCCGGCAGTTGTTTGAGCGCTACGCGCCGTCCAGCGACGACGCCCAGGAAACGCTCAAGCAGCTGGTGCTCGAATCGCATTTGATGATCAAGTTGACCGCGATCACCGCGGAAGAAGAGCCTCACAGCACGGTGGCGGCCTTTTTGGTCAACCCCAACCGCGAGTGCGCGGTGATCCACGCCGGCGATTCGCGCGTCTACCACTTCCGTGGCGCCGACATGGTGAGCCGCACCACCGACCATTCCTATGTGCAGCGCCTGGTCGAGGAAGGCCAGCTCACCGAAGACGAAGCCAACGTACACCCGCAGTCCAACCTCCTGACCGGCTGCCTGGGTACCTTCCAGGACCCGCCGGTGACGCTGCACCACATCGCCCGCCTGGAAGTGGGCGACACCTTGCTGGCCTGCAGCGACGGCTTGTGGCACTACTTCACGCCGCGCGAGTTGGGCGCCATCGTCCACACCTTGCCGCCGCGCGAGGCGAGCGAGATGCTGGTGAGCAAGGCGCGTCAGCGGGCCCGTGGGGGCGGCGACAACCTGTCGCTCGCCGTGGTGCGGGTCGAGCCGCTGAGCTGAGCAGGGCCTGCGAGCGGGCCCAGAGCCCTGCCCCTTTCGCCCCCTGCGGCGCGGCAAGCGCCGGCAGGTCTTGCAACACGAAGACAAATCCGGGCACGAAGCGCCGCACGCTGCAGCCGTTCGTCCTAGCGGCTCCGGGCAGCAGACGCCATCGTGCGCGGGTCTTCCGCACGGGTCAGATGCACCTGCGTGCCGTAGCTGCGGTAGCGGTCGTGCAGCTCTTGCACTTGGGCCGCCAGCGTGGCGACCTCCTCGATCGACCCGCGGTGCCGCTCGATGGTGTGGCTGGCCAGGTCGATCAGCTTTGCGTTGAGCGTTTGCTGCGCATGGCCGAGCAAGGCAAGCACCGCCTCCCGCGGCGAGCCTTCCACCGTGTGCGACACCGCTTCCTCGGCTGCCGCCGTGATGCCGGCGTAGCCCGCTTGCAACGCCTGCTCGAACTCGGGCTGCCCCCGCACCGTTCGTCCCAACAGTTCTGCCGTGGTCCGCGACACCGCAAAGCGCCGTGCGACGACGCCGACGTGAGACGGCGCGTCTTCCAAGCGCACCTCCTGCAAGTGCAGTCGGGACAGCAACATCAGCAGATTGCAGGCGGCTTCGAACTCGAAGTCGGGCTCACGCACTTCGGCCAACAACCGCCGCGTGTCGGTCAGCGCGTCGCCGACCTTGCGGTGCAACAGATGCATCAGCACACCGAGCACCAGCTGGAACCGTCGCAGCCGCGGACTGTCGGGCGCCTGCTCGCGAGCCTGCAGCATGCTTTCGACCGAACGTGCCAATCCTCGTGCGTCACCCGCGTCGTGCTGCAGCGTGCCGAGCAGCACCAGTCCCTGCAAGTCGAACACCTTCGACTGCACGCCCAGCCGGCTGGCCTTCTGAAGCGCGTCGATAGCTTCGCTCGGCTTTCCATAGTAGAAGGCCAGCAGACCGAGCTTCACCAGCCGGGCCACTGATCCGGGGGTCAGACCGCAGGCGCGGCGCAGCGAGTCGATGGCCTGGTCTGGCTCGCCCTGGTCGAGCAATACCCGGCCCATCACGTCATAGGCATCGGCGTAACCGGGCTGCTCGCCCAGCAGGCTTTCCAGCGTGCGGCGCGCCTGGAAAGCGCGCCCGGCTTCGTACTCGGTGCGCGCCACGCCGAGCCGTGCCCACGGCAGCGCACGGATCTTGAGGATGGCCTCGAACATCTTCTGCGCCGCGTGCGGCTTGCCGAGCCGCAGCCACAGCTCACCGCCGATGCGGGCCGCATGCACCCAGTTCGGCCCGTGAGTGTCGAAGCGGGCCTGACACAGCTCGGCACCGCCCAGGAAGTCGCCGCTTTCCACGCAGGCGATGATGTCCCGCAGCGAGCGTTTGCGCTGACGCGCCTGCACCAGGCGCTCGCGCAGGGCCTGCTCGGTGTGCGGTTTGATCAGGTAGGCGTCGAGCGCCGCCTCGGCGGCCTCGGCCACATGCGCGTACCCGGCTTCACTGGAGATCATCACCACCACGGTGGACAGCGGGAGCAAATGCGCCAACCGCAAATCGTCCAGCAGGTCCTGCCCGGTCATCGGCTCGTCGGGAAAGTGGTACTCGCACAGCACGATGTCGAAGTGGCGGAACTCCAGCGCCTTGCGCGCTTCCGTGGCCCGGCTGGTCTGCGTGACCCGGGGCACCCCGAAGTCGCGCAGCATGCCCGCCAAGATGCTGCGCGAGGTCGGGTTGGCATCGACCACCAGCGCCGTGGCATTGAGGATGTGTTCGTCGAGCAGTCTCATGGCCGGACCCCGCAGCGTTTGTGCACGGACCTCGCGGTCGCGCTGCGCACAGTCCGTTGTACCCGAGGACGCGGCCCGTGTGCGGGGCGCCGCACGGGCACAGCGCAGGGCCAGGCCCGGCAGCGTGACACGCGTCACGTTACTGCCGTTTGCCGCTGGTTGTCGAGGCCGTTCAGGAGGGGGGCGACGATCCGGGAGGGAGCCGGCCAAGGGCGACCGGCCGTGACGGGTTGGCGGATGCCACGCAAGGCTGCCCTCCGGCCCCTCTGTCACGCGGACCCGCGGCAAGCCGGCCTGTTTTCACCGCAAGGCAGGCACCGCGATGTCGGGCGCTGCCTCTGGTGCCTCAGGTCAGCCTTGTGTCCACCTCGCGGTGCTCCAAAGACAGGAACTCCGCCGACTGCATCTCGTTCAAGCGCGACACGGTGCGCGGGAACTCGTGCGCCAGCGGCCCCTCCGTGTACAACTGCTCCGCCGGCACCTCGGCCGACAAGATCAGCTTGACCCGACGGTCGTACAGCACGTCGACCAGCCAGGTGAAGCGTCGGGCCTCGGACGCCAGCCGGGGCGGCATGCGCGGCACGTTGGACAACAGCAGCGTGTGGAACTGGGTCGCCAGCTCGAGGTAGTCGTTCTGCGACCGCGGGCCGCCACACAGCGCCTGGAAGTCGAACCAGACCACACCACCGGCGCGCCGGCGCGCACGGATCTCGCGGTGTTCGATGTGCAGCAGCGGGTCTTCGTCGCGCCGCTCGGCCAGTTCCTCGAACGCCTGCTGCATCGCCGCATCGGCGGGCGGCCCGAGCGGCGTGTGGTAAAGCTGCACGTGCTCGAGCGTGCGGCGCCGGTAGTCGGTGCCGTTGTCGACGTTGATGATCTCCAGCTTCTCTTTCAGCAGCTCGATGGCCGGCAGGATGCGGTCGCGGTGCAGGCCGTTGGGATAGAGCCCGTCGGGGTGGAAGTTGGAGGTGGTGATGATGCTGACGCGGTGCTCGAACAGCGATTCGAGCAAGCGGTGCAGGATCATCGCGTCGGTGACGTCGGCGACGTGGAACTCATCGAAGCAGATCAGCCGGTGGCGCCGCGCGATCCGGCGCCCCAGTTCGTCGAGCGGGTTCGGCTGGCCCTTCAGGTCGGCCAGCTCGCGGTGCACCTCGCGCATGAACTCATGGAAGTGCAGCCGTGTCTTGCGCTGCACCGGCACGGCGTGAAAAAAGCAGTCCATCAGGAAGCTCTTGCCGCGGCCGACACCACCGAACATGTAGACGCCACGCGGCAGCGGCGGACGCCGCAGCAGCTTGGTCAACGCGTTCGAGCGACGCGCCTTGTAGTCGACCCATTCGTCATAACAACGCTGCAGCGCCTGCACCGCACGCAACTGCGCAGGGTCGCTCTTGTAGCCGCGCTCCTGCAGCGTCTGCTCGTACAACTCGTTGACGGTCACCATCACCACACTCAGTCGTTGAACCGCCGTACACGAAAAAGGGCGACGGTGAGGTCGCCCTGGCTCGACGGCGGTCCGCTTCGGATCAGAAGTTAAGCGTCCGCTTGTCCACCGCCAGCGCCGCTTCCTTGGTGGCTTCGCTGAGCGACGGATGCGCGTGGCAGATGCGCGCGATGTCCTCGGCACTGGCCTTGAACTCCATGGCCACGACACTCTCGGAGATCAGCTCCGACGCATACGGGCCGACGATGTGCACGCCGAGGATCTCGTCGGTCTTGGCATCGGCCAAAAACTTCACCAGGCCGGTCGTGTCACCCAAGGCGCGTGCGCGGCCGTTGGCCATGAAGGGGAAGGTGCCGGCCTTGTAGGCACGCCCTGCCGCCTTCAACTGCTGCTCGGTCTGGCCCACCCAGGCAATCTCCGGGCTGGTGTAGATCACCCACGGCACGGTGTTGAAGTCGACATGCGGGTGCTGGCCCGCGATGCGCTCGGCCACCGCCACGCCCTCTTCCTCGGCCTTGTGCGCCAGCATCGGCCCGCGCACCACATCGCCGACCGCCCAGACGTTGGGCAGGTTGGTGCGGCAGTCGTCGTCCACGACGATGGCACCCCGGTCGTCGAGCTTCAGGCCCACGGCCTCATGGTTCAGCCCGTTGGTGTTGGCCACGCGGCCGATCGACACGATCAGCTTGTCGCATTCGAGGATCTGCGAGCCGCCCTTGCTGTCGACGTAGCTGACATTGACCCCGTTCTCGTCGGTCTTGACCTCGGCGATCTTCACGCCCAGCTCGATCTTCAGGCCTTGCTTGGTGAAAGCCTTGTGGGCCTCTTTGGCGATCTGCTCGTCGACGGCGCCGAGGAAGGTCGGCAGCGCTTCGAGCACGGTCACGTCAGCGCCCAGGCGACGCCAGACCGAACCCATCTCCAGGCCGATCACGCCGGAGCCGATCACGCCCAACTTCTTCGGCACCGACGGGATGCGCAACGCGCCGTCGTTCGACAGCACCTTGTCCTCGTCGAACGGCGCACCCGGCAAGGCGCGGGCGTTGGAGCCGGTGGCCAGGATGATGTGCTTGCCGACCAGCGTCTCTTCGGCCGCGCCGGCCACCTTGATCTCGTAGCCGCCCTCACCCGCCTTCACGAAGGAGCCGCGGCCATGGAAGAAGCTGACCTTGTTCTTCTTGAACAGGTACAGGATGCCGTCGTTGTTCTGCTTCACGACGGCGTCCTTGCGGCCCAGCATCTTGGCCACGTCCATGCTCAGGTTGGACAGCGAGATGCCGTGGTCGGCGAAGTGATGGCCGGCGTGCTCGAAATGCTCGGACGACTGCAGCAGGGCCTTGGACGGGATGCAGCCGACGTTGGTGCAGGTGCCGCCAGGTGCCGGGCCGCCCTTGCCGTTCTTCCACTCGTCGATGCAGGCCGTGTTGAAGCCCAGCTGCGCGGCGCGGATCGCGGCGATGTAGCCGCCAGGACCACCACCGATGACGATGACGTCGAATTGCTTGTTGCTCATCGTCTCGCCTCTCAGATGTCGAACAGCAATCGGGCCGGATCTTCCAGCGCCTCTTTCATCGCCACCAGGCCCAGCACGGCTTCCCGGCCGTCGATGATGCGGTGGTCATACGACATCGCGAGGTAGTTCATCGGCCGCACGACGATCTGGCCGTTCTCGACCACCGCACGGTCCTTGGTGGCATGCACGCCGAGGATGGCCGACTGCGGCGGGTTGATGATGGGCGTCGACAGCATCGAGCCGAACACGCCGCCGTTGGAGATCGAGAACGTGCCGCCGCTCAGCTCTTCGAGGCCGAGCTTGCCGTCCTTGGCCTTCTGGCCGAACTCGGCGATCTTCTTCTCGATCTCGGCGAACGTCATCTGGTCGCAGTTGCGCAGGATGGGCACCACCAGGCCGCGCGGCGAACCGACCGCGATGCCGATGTCGAAATAGCCGTGGTAGACGATGTCGTTGCCGTCCACCGACGCGTTCAGCACCGGGTACTTCTTCAGCGCATGCACCGCCGCCTTGACGAAGAAGCTCATGAAGCCGAGCTTGACGCCGTGCTCCTTCTCGAACTTCTCCTGGAACTTCTTGCGCATCTCCATCAACGGCGCCATGTTGACCTCGTTGAAGGTGGTCAGGATGGCGTTGGTGGCTTGCGACTGCAGCAGGCGTTCGGCAATACGCGCGCGCAAACGGCTCATCGGCACGCGCTGCTCGGGGCGGTCGCCCAGGCTCGCGACGGGGGCCGCGACCGGCGGCAGCGGCGGCTTGGCAGCCGCGGTAGGCGGGATCTGCACGGGCGCCGGCACCGCGGCAGGGGCGGCCTTCGCGGCAGCGCCGCCTTCGAGCACGCCGAGCACATCACCCTTGGTGACGCGGCCGTCCTTGCCGGTGCCCGGGACCGAGCCGGGGGCCAGCTGGTTGTCGGCCATCAGCTTGGCCGCCGCCGGCATCGCGACGTCCGACTTGCTGCCCGAGCCTGCGGCCGGCGTCGCCGCAGCGGCCGGCGCGGGTGCCGCGGCTTGCGCCGCAGCAGCGGGCGCCGGGGCCGGGGCGGCAGCGCCGGCCTTGCCTTCGCTGTCGATCTTGGCGATCACCTGGTCGGAGACCACGGTGCCACCGTCGGCCACCACCACCTCGGCCAGCACACCGGCGCTGGGCGCGGGGACTTCCAGCACGACCTTGTCGGTCTCGATCTCGATCAGGATCTCGTCCTGCGCCACGGCCTCGCCGGGCTTCTTCTTCCACTGCAGCAGGGTGGCCTCGGCCACCGATTCAGAGAGCTGCGGAACCTTGACTTCTACGATTGCCATGTCTTGTCTTTCGATGTTCGTGTGACCGCACCGGGCGCCAGAACCAGCGGCGCGCAGCGGTGCGGGCGGTGATCGCGACGCGGGGCGCTCGCGACAACCGCCGGGGTCTTATTTGGTGAGGACGAAACCCTTGAGCTTGGCGAAGGCCTGGTCGAGCAGCGCTTTCTGCTGCTCCTGGTGCAGGTGGGCATAGCCCACGGCCGGCGAGGCCGAGGCGGGACGCCCGGCGTAACCGAGCTTCTGCCCTTCGCTCATGTTCTCGTGGATGTAGTGCTGCACGAAGAACCAGGCGCCCTGGTTCTGCGGCTCGTCTTGGCACCAGACGACATCGGTGACGTTGGGGTACTTCCTCAGCTCGGCGGTGAAGGCCTTGTGCGGGAACGGATAGAGCTGCTCGATGCGCAGGATGGCGACGTCTTGCGACTTCTTCTCTTCGCGCTTTTTCACCAGCTCGTAATACACCTTGCCCGAACAGGCGATCACGCGCTTGACCTTGGCCGGGTCGATCTGCGCGTTCAGCTCGCCGATCACGGTGCGGAATTCACCCTTGGTGAACTCGGTCAACGGCGAGGTGGCGTCCTTGTTCCGCAGCAGCGACTTGGGCGTCATGATGACCAGCGGCTTGCGGAACATGCGCACCTGCTGGCGGCGCAGCACGTGGAAGATCTGGCTGGCCGTGGTGGGCTGGACCACCTGGATGTTGTTGTCTGCCGCCAGCTGCATGAAGCGCTCGAGGCGCGCCGACGAGTGCTCGGGGCCCTGGCCTTCGTAGCCGTGCGGCAGCATCAGCGTCAGGCCGTTGGCGCGGCCCCACTTGACCTCGCCCGACGCGATGAACTGGTCAATCACCACCTGGGCGCCGTTGGCGAAGTCGCCGAACTGGGCTTCCCAGATCACCAGCGTGTTGGGGTCGGCGCTGGCATAGCCGTACTCGAAGCCGAGCACGGCTTCTTCCGACAGGATGGAGTCGATCACGACGAACGGTGCCTGGTTGTCGGCCACGTTCTGCAGCGGGATGTAGCTGCCTTCGTCCCACTTCTCGCGCTTCTGGTCGTGCAGCACGGCGTGGCGGTGCACGAAGGTGCCGCGGCCGCAGTCTTCACCCGACAGCCGCACCGGATAGCCGCTGGCGACCAGCGACGCATAGGCCAGGTGCTCGCCCATGCCCCAGTCGACGTTGATCTCGCCGCGGCCCATGGCGGCGCGGTCGGCAATGACCTTCTCGACCAGCGGGTGGACCTTGAAGGTGCTCGGGATGGTGGTGATGCGTTCGGCCAGGCGCTTGACCTCGGCCAGCGGCAGCGCGGTGTCGGCCGCGTCGGTCCACTTCTTGCCGAGGAAGGGCGACCAGTCGACCGCGTACTTGCTCTTGAAGTCGGTCAGCACCGGGTCGACCGTGTGCTTGCCGGCGTCCATCGCGGCGCGATAGGCCTTGGCCATCTCGTCGGCGGTTTCGGCCGGGATCGCGCCCTGGGCGGACAGCTTGTCGGCGTACAGCTTGCGGGTGCCGGGGTGGGCTGCGATCTTCTTGTACATCAGCGGCTGGGTCAGCGAGGGCGTGTCCTGCTCGTTGTGGCCCAGCTTGCGGAAGCACACGATGTCGACCACCACGTCCTTGTTGAACTCCTGGCGGTAGTCGAGGGCCAGCTGCGTGGCGAGCACGACCGCTTCGGGGTCGTCGCCGTTCACGTGCAGCACCGGCGCTTCGATCATCTTGACCACGTCGGTGCAATACAGCGTCGAGCGGCTGTCGCGCGGATCGGAGGTGGTGAAGCCGATCTGGTTGTTGATGACGATGTGCACCGTGCCGCCGGTGTAGTAGCCGCGCGTCTGCGCCAGCGCCAGCGTCTCCATCACCACACCCTGTCCGGCGAAGGCGGCGTCGCCGTGCACCAGCACGGGCAGCACCTGGTCGCCGTCCTCGTCACCGCGGCGGTCCATCCGGGCCTTGACCGAGCCTTCGACCACCGGGTTGACGATTTCGAGGTGCGAAGGGTTGAAGGCCAGGCTCAGGTGCACCGGGCCGCCGGGGGTGGACACGTCGCTCGAGAAGCCCTGGTGGTACTTGACGTCGCCAGCGGGCAGGTCTTCGGGCGCGGTGTGCTCGAACTCCGAGAACAAATCCTTGGGCGACTTGCCCAGCGTGTTGACCAGCACGTTGAGGCGGCCGCGGTGGGCCATGCCGATCACGATTTCCTGCACGCCCTTCTCGCCGCCGCGGCGGATCAGCTCGTCCATCGACGCGATGAAGGACTCGCCGCCTTCGAGCGAGAAGCGCTTCTGGCCGACGTATTTGGTGTGCAGGTAGCGCTCGAGACCTTCCGCGGCGGTGAGGCGCTCGAGGATGGACTTCTTCTTCTCGACGCTGAAGGTGGGCTTGGAGCGAATGCTTTCCAGCTGCTGCTGCCACCAACGCTTTTCGGCCGGCTCGGTGATGTGCATGAACTCGGCGCCGATGGTGCCGCAGTAGGTTTCACGCAAGGCCTGCACGATCTCGCGCAGGGTCATCTGGTCGGCTTTGGTGAAGTAGGTGTTCGTCGCACTGAACGTGATGTCCATGTCGGACTCGGTCAGGTCGTAGAACGCCGGCTCCAGCTCGGGGATCTTGGGGCGCTCCTGGCGCTTGAGCGGATCGAGGTCGGCCCAGCGCGAGCCGAGGAAACGATAGGCAGCGATCAGCGACTGAACATGGACCTGTTTGCGCGCGACCGCGAGATCGGCACTGCTCGCCTTGACAGCAAAGGCGTTGGATTTGGCGCGCTGCGCGAAGGACTCGATCACCGGCGCATGCGGCACATCGCGCGACTCGGAGCCGTCCACCGCGGGCACATTCTGAAGGGCGTCGAAGTAGGCGCGCCAGTTGTCGGGCACCGAACCGGGGTTGTCGAGGTAGGCCTCGTACAACTCTTCGACGTAGGGAGCATTGCCCCCGAACAGGTACGAGTTCGACCTGTATTGCTGCATCATCTCGCTCACCTTTCACCCCGGTTTCCAGGGCTGTGGCTGGTTGAACAACCTTCCGCGACACGGCTTGACCGGTTGGCGGATTGCGACCCGCCTTTCTCTGGCATCAATACAGAAACCAGTAAAGGGGACGGGAAGGACCTGCTGTCAGACTTACCACTCTAACACTGATGGCATTCGATCGCCATCAAACGGATTCCTGCTGATCTGAACGAAGGGCGGCTCGCGACCCCACCTCCCTCTCTCTCTCTTGCCCTGCTCACGGTTGGGCAGAGACCGGGGTCGCCGGCGCAGAAGCCGCATCCGGTACGGCGGACTGCGACTGCTGACGCGGCGGCAACCGAGTCGAGCCGCCGACACCGACGCCGACACCGCCCACCCCTACGCCGACACCCCCGCTGACCCGACCACCGGAGCCGACGCCGATGCCGACATTGCCCACACCGATGGGCACTGAAACACCGACACCGAGCGAACTACAGGCCCCCAGGCCGAGAGAGATGACGAGAACCAGGCTGCTTCGTTTCATAGCAGTCATGTTAGGGGTTCTTCACATCCCCGCCGGGCGCGCGGTCATGCTGCCGGCCGTCGGCCGACACGGGGATCAGGCCAGCCCCGGGTTGCCGTCCACGCCCAACAAGCGCGGCTGATTGAGCTGGCGTGGCGCGACCGTCTTGTGCTGCGCGAGCCAGCTTTCGACCACCTCCCAGATCGGCGGGCCGCTGTCGCGCGCGGCCTCCGAGACCGGCGCCCAGCCCGCGACCTTGTACTTTTTACCGGCCTCGATCGGCGTCCCGGCGAGGCGCATGTCGAGGATGCGACGGCCGGCCGCCGCGCGTGGATCGCAGGTGTAGGTCAGCCCGCCGACGCGCACCATGTCACCGCCTTGCTGGTAGTAGGGGTCGGGGTTGAAGAGGTTGTCTGCGACGTCTTCGAGCACGGTCTTGATCGCCTCGCCGCTCATTTCGGTGAGCGTGCACCAGGGGTAGGTGATGGCGGTTTGATCCATCAGGTGCTCGCGCGTGATGGTCTCGCCCGGCAGCAGCGTGGTGCCCCAGCGGAAGCCGGGCGAGAAGGCGATCTCGGCGCCTCGCACGTCCATCATCGCGTCGAGGATGAGCTGGTCGAAGCTGCCGTTGAAATTGCCCCGGCGCCACAGCAGGCCCTCGGTCACCGCCAGCGGCTGCGCCAGCTTGGCGGCGTAGGGCTCCCGCAGCTTGTCGATGTAGGTGGCCATCCGCGTATCGGCCGGTAGCAAATCGGCGAACACCGGCAGCAGTCGGTAGCGAACGCCGGCCACCCGCTTGCCCCGCACGTCGAGATCGAGCACGCCGAGGAATTTGCCGTTCGAGCCGGCATTGGTCACCAGCGTCTGGCCGCCCTCGTGGCGCACCGTCACCGGCACCGGCATGCCGTCGTGCGTGTGGCCGCCGAGGATCACGTCGATGCCGCTGACGCGCGAGGCCAGCTTCAGGTCGACGTCCATGCCGTTGTGCGACAGCAGCACGACCGCCTGGGCGCCCTGCTCGCGCACCTGCTGCACCAGGCGCTGCAGTTCGGCCTCCTGGATGCCGAAGGTCCAGTCGGGCATCAGCCAGCGCGGGTTGGCGATCGGCGTGTACGGAAACGCCTGCCCGATGATGGCGACGTCGACACCGTTGACCTGCTTCATCACGAAGGGCTTGAACACGGGGTCGCCGAAGTCGGCGGTCTTGACGTTCTGGGCGATGAAATCGATGTGGCCGGCCAGCTCGCGTTCCACCAACTGGGACACGCGCTCCATCCCGTAGGTGAACTCCCAGTGCCCGGTCATCACGTCGACGCCCAGCAGCTTGGCGGCCTCGACCATGTCCTGGCCTTGGGTCCACAACGCGGTCGCAGATCCCTGCCAGGTGTCGCCGCCGTCGAGCAGCAAGGCGCCGGGGCGGCTCGCCTTGAGGCGTTGCACCAGCGTGGCCAGGTGGGCGAAGCCGCCGACCTTGCCATAGCGGCGCGCCAGGCGCTCGAAGTCGAGCGACGTGAAGGCGTGCGCTTCGCGGCTGCCGGGACGCAGCCCGAGCCGCTTCAACAGCGGCGCGCCGACGACGTGGGGCAGCTGGCCCTCGGCAGCCCCCAGCCCCAGGTTGACGCTGGGCTCGCGGAAATACACCGGCAGCAACTGCGCATGGCAGTCGGTCATGTGCAGCAAGTGCACGTTGCCGTAGCGGGGGACGTCGTAGAGCGAGCGGGCCTGAGCTGCGCTGGCCTCACGGTCGAGCGGAAAGCCGGCAGCCGCTGCGGCGGCCAGCACACTCAGGAATTCGCGGCGTGACAGAGGCATGGGGGATGTCTCGCGATGGCGCCGGCAGGAGGAAAGCCCCGCCCGGCCCGCGGCCGGGGGGGCCGACGCCGGTCAGGGCGTGTTGACGGGGGATTGCGGATCGAGCAGCAGCGCCATCACGTGCTTGAGTTGCACCTCGGTCAGGATACCCGCATCACCGAAGCGGGGCATCGGCGAGCAGGCACGGTAGGCGTGGCTGTTCCACAGCTTGCCCCAGGTGTACTTGACGATCTCGGCACTGGCCGGGTCGGCCGGATTGGCGACACCGCGCTGCTTGCCGTACTGGTACAGGCTCGGGCCGATGTTGCCGAAGGAAATCTCGGCCTTGCTCAGCTGGTGGCAGGCGTAGCAGTTGCCGCCGGCCACGGTCTGCGCCGTGTCGTTGAACTGCAGGCCGCGGCCGCTTTGCGCGATCTTCTCGCCCTCTTTCCAGTCGCCCAGGTAGGTGCCGTCGGCCGGTGGCTTCACCGCCGCCAGCGCGGCCTGCTCGAGGCGCGACGCCGTGGCCGCGTCCAGCGGCTTGCCCGCCGCATCGGCCTGGCTGCAGGCCTTTTGCAGCGGCGTCTGCTCGAGCCGGTCGAGCTTGGCGATGCCGCGCTCCTGGAACGAGGCTTTGATCACCTCGGTGACGTCGGGGCCGGCGCTCATCGTCGCGCAACCGGCCACGATGGCCGCCGCGCCCAGCAGGATCAGGGTGTTGTTGGTTTTCATGCGCTCGCGCTCCTCAACGCTTGATCGACGGCGCGGCCATCTTGCCGCCGTTGGCGTTCACGCCCAGGAAGGCAATCAGGTCGACCGAGGCCGGGCTGAGGTACTTCAACTCGGGCATGCGCTGCTGTCGGAAGCAGTCGTACAAACGCCATTGCATCGTGCGCACCGCCCCTTGCGAGACGCGGTATGCGGGCCACGCGGCAAAGGCCGCCTGGGCCGGCGCAGTCTTGGTCAGGTTGGGCAGGTCCTGCAGGCGGATGCGCTGGCCATCGGCCGAGTGGCACGAAGCGCAGGAGAAGTCGTAGGGGCCGGCACGGAAGAAGAAGATCTGCTTGCCGCGCTGGTAGGCCTGCTGCTCTTTCGGATGCCCGGTCGGCACCGCGATCGGCATGCCGCGCGACTCGTCGTAGAGGAAGGCCACCAGGTCTTCGATCTCGGTCGCCTTCTGGCCGTCGGACGAATAGGGCTTGGCCGTCAGCTCCTCCCGCTTGAAGCCCTGCAGCGTGACCATGCAGTGCACCAGCCGCGATTCGACGTCCATCACCGCGTCGGCATCGGCGAAGTAGCGCGGCAGCGAGGCCGCGGCGCCGGCCACCACGCCGGGGCCTTTGCCGAGATCGCAACCTTGCAGCGAGGCGTTTTTCGGTCCGCGTGCCTTGTTCCAGAGCGCCGCGCCACGGGCGGCGTTCAGGTCGGCCGGGTTGCCGTCCTGCAACGAAGCGCGGTAGTCGGCGATCGCGTCGGCGGCCGACTTCTGGGCGAGCGCGCTCGCGCCCGCCAAGCTGACGGCGCAAGCTGCGCCGTATGCAAGCCATTTCATCGCGTGTCTCTCCTTGTTGTGGTTGTCCGCCGGTGTGCTTACGCGATGACCGCTTCGTCGCTGCGCGACTCGCCGCGGTTGTCGACCCAGGTCACGGTGATCTTGTCGCCGGCCTTGCCGCCCTTGAAGCTGAACTGCAGGTAAGGGTTCTTCGACACGGCCCCGCCCCATTGGGCCGACAGCACCGTCTTGCCGTTGTGCTGCGCGGTCACTTCGGTGATGTACCACCCGGGGATGACCTTGCCGGCCGAGTCCTTGCGCTGGCCGCTTTCCATTTCGTGCGCCATCAACACGCGCACCGTCGTCTTGTCGCCCTGGGCCTGTGCCCGGATGCGCATCGGATCTGCCATCTTGCTACTCCTGTTCCACCGAGCCTGCTCAGCCGCCGCAGCCGCCGAGCGTGACCTTCACTTCCTTGACGGCATAGTGATACTTGTCGCCCGCCTTGACCAGCGCATAGACCTTGGAGGTCTGGCTCATCTTGATGTTGGTCGCGAAATTGGCTTCGGTGCCGTCGACGACGTCGAACACCGCGGCGAGCGTGTTCGGGTTCTTCTCGACCAGGATCGCGACCTGGGTGGTGCCGGGCAGGCTGCTGGACGCCGCCACCCGCACCACATTGCCGTTCTCGGCAATTTCGGGCGCGTTCAACTGCACCTCGGCGCTCTCGACGGGGGCTGCACCGCCCAGCGCCTTGGCGACCTCGGCCAGGCCCTTGGCCTCGAATGCGGCCTTGCTCCAGGCGGCCTGAGCGGCAGCGGGGAGCAGACCCGCGCTGGCAGCCAGCCCAAGCACCGCGGTGCTCGCGCCGGACTGCAGAAACTGCCTGCGGTTTGCCATCACAATCAACCTCCAACCATCACGGCTTTTTGACAAAGGCGGCAACGATACCGTCAATTGAGGAGGTCAACAGCTGGGAGAAGTGCGTACTTTTTCTCACACCACGAGGGGATGTACCCGCAGGCGGCACCCCGGGGCCCACAGCGGCGCCCGCCCTGTCGCGCTGGCGACTCGGCGCAGCGCGCTTCACGACAACGCTGAAACCGGCGCGCTCTACAGCGGCGGCAAGGCCGCACCGGCGGGTTCGGGCAGCAGCAGCGGGCGCGCCGGCACGGCCAGCAAGGCTTCGAAGGCGGTGCTGGCGACCGCGGGCGAGAACAGGAAACCCTGGAACTCGTCGCAGCCCGCATCGACCAGGAAGCGGCGTTGGGCCTCGGTCTCGACCCCTTCCGCGATCACTTGCAGGCGCAAGGCCTTGGCGAGCTTGACGATGGCCGTGACGATGCCGACGTCGCTTTCGTCGTCCGGCAGGCCCTTCACGAAAGAGCGGTCGATCTTCAGCTTCTCGATCGGGAAACGCTTCAGATAGCCCAGGCTCGAATAGCCGGTCCCGAAATCGTCGATCGACAGGCGCACGCCGAGCGCTGCCAGGGCCTGCAGCCGCAACATCGCCTCGTCGGCGTCCTGCACCAGGATCGATTCGGTCAGCTCCAGCTCGAGCCGCTGCGGCGGCAGGCCCGAGACCGCCACGGCCGTGGCCACCCGCTCGACGAAGTTCGCCTGCTGGAACTGCAGTGCCGACACGTTGATCGAGACACTCAGCTCGCGACCCTGCGCATGCCACACGGCCGCCTGCCGCACCGCCTCGGCCAGCACCCAATCGCCCAGCGCCACGATGAAGCCGCTCTCCTCGGCCACCGGGATGAACTGCCCTGGCGACACCTCGCCGAGGTCGTCATCGGACCAGCGCAGCAGGGCCTCGGCGCCGATCACCTTGCCGCCGCGCATGTCGAGCTGCGGCTGGTAGTGCAGCCGGAAGCGCCCGCGCGGCAAGGCCTGGCGCATCGCATGGTCGATCTTCATGCGGGCCAGCAGGTCCACGTTCATCTGCGGCTGATAGAAGCGGAAGCTGGCCCGGCCGCGCTCCTTGACGCGGAACATGGCCGCATCGGCGTTCTTGATCAGGTCGCCGAGCGAAGCGCCGTCGTTGGGATACAGCGCGATGCCGATGCTGGCCGTGACCGTGAAGCTGACCTCGTCCAGCGTCAACGGCTGCGACAAGGCCTCCAGCACCCGCCGGGCGGCGGTTTCGGCACCGCGCGCGTCGGCCTGGTGCACCAGCAGGACGAATTCGTCGCCGCCGAGCCGCGCCAGCGTGTCCACCTCGCGCACACAGCCCTTGATGCGTTCGGCCACCTCGACCAGCACGCGGTCGCCGAACACATGGCCGAGCGAATCGTTGATGTGCTTGAAGCGGTCGAGGTCGACGAACAGCAGCGCGAAGGGATGTTGCTCGCGCCGGGCGATCGCGATCGCGAACTCCACCCGTTCGTTCAGCACCAGCCGGTTGGGCAGGCCGGTGAGCGCGTCGGTGTAAGCCAGCTCCTCGATGCGCTGCTTGGCCGCCACCTTGTCTTTCAGGTCCTTGATGAAGCCGATGTAGTGCAGGGTGTTGCCGGCTTCGTCGGGCAGGCGCACCAGGCTCACTTGGCACGGCCCGCCGGGGCCGTCCTTGTGGCGGTGGCGCAGCTCACCTTCCCAATAGCCCTGCGAGCCGAGTTCGGTGCAGACCGCTTCGACCGACACGTCCGCGTCTGCGGCGCTCAGCACGTCCTGCAGGCACCCGCCCACCAGTTCCTGGCGGGCGAAGCCGGTGAGCCGCTCGCAGCTCGGGTTCACGGCCATCAGACGGTGTTCGGCGTCGGTCACGACGATGGCGTCGAGGCTGGCCTCGAACACCTTGGCGGCGAGCTGCAGACGGGACTCGGCGGCCAGACGCAGCGTGATGTCCCGGAACGAATAGACGCGCCCGATCGGCTGGCCGCGGCTGTACTGCGGCAGCGTGACCCGCTCGACGATCTTGCCGCTGCGCAGCACCAGCGTGTCGGTGGCCTCCAGCAGCGGGGTTGCCTGGATCTGCGCCAGCCGCTCGGCATAGCCGCTGCCATCGGCCACGGCGTTGCGCATCCAGGCCGACACCGCCTCGCCGTCGCGCCGTTTGCGCAGCGGCATGGGCAGGCCCCACAGTTCGGCGAAACGATGGTTGTAGCCGCGGATCGAGCCGTCCAGGTCGACCGCGAGCACCCCGTCGGCCGTCGATTCGAGGGTGGCCCGAAGCTCGGCCACCCGCCTTTCCAGCTCGTCCTCGACACGTTGCTGCTCGCTGCGGTCGCGTGCGCTGACGAGAAACACGGCCGTACCGTCCGGAAAGCGCACCCGGCACACGCGGCGCTCGACGGCCACGGTGCTGCCGTCGGCCCGGACCAGCAAGGTGTTCGACAGGATGCGGTCCGACAGGCCCGCCGCCACGTCTTCCCAGAAAGCCAGGTCTTCGGGTGTCGCCGCCAGCTCGACGACGGCACGACCGACCAGCGACTGGACCGAGACGCCAAGCAGCCGGGCGGCTCCGGGGTTGGCGGCCAGCACGCGCAGCTCGACCGGGTCGACCAGCCAGGCCGCCTCGAGCATGCCGTCCAGCAAGGGCTGCAGGTGCGCGGGGGTCATACGGTTACCTCCGTGCCAAGCACTGCGGTGCGAGCGCCTCGCGGCGGTCGTGCCCGGCTCATGCCGCCATCCCCTCGGTTGCCTCGTCGCGCACCGGGCTGCCGCCTTCGAAGAAGTAGCACACACGCTCGCGCGGCGACAGGTAATCGAGCGAGTCCTTGGGGAGCTGAGCCGGCTTGAGGCTGCGGCGAATGCCAAGGCCGGCCTGATCTTCGAGGTCGACGATCAGCGCCTCTTCGCGCGGCACCCCCGGCTCGTGGACGATGACGCGCGGCTTCAACGGGCGGGCCGCGTTGACCGACACCACCATGGCGTAACGGTCGTCGGTCAGCTGCACCACCGAGCCGGGCGGGTAGACGCCCATCATCTTGATGAAAGCCCCCAGCATCACGGCGTCGAAGCGCGCCTTCATCTGAGCGAACATCAGCGACAAGGCCTCGTGCGGCGTCAGCGCCTTGATCGGGTTGTGCGGGTTGCACAAGTTGTCGAAGCAGTTGGCCAGCGCCACGATGCGCGCGGCCTTGCTGATACGGTCCCCCGTCAGCCGCTGGGGGAACCCGGTGCCGTCCACATGCTCGTGATGCTGCGCGATCACGAGGGCGGCGCCCAGGCTCAGCTTCATCTTGCGGGCCAGGTCGATACCGTGGGCGACGTGCTCCTGGTAGAACTGAACGTCGGCGTGCGAGTGGCGGTCGTCGCGGCATCGCACCCGTTCAGGCAAGGCGACTTTGCCGATGTCGTGCAGCATGGCCCCTACCCCCAGTTCGTGCAGTTCTTCGCCCGACAAGCCGATCGCCTTGCCCAGCAACATGGCGATGACCGCGACGTTGACGGGGTGCGAAGAAGAGCGTTCACCCGAGGTCTCGCCGAGCAGGCGGAGGCAGGTGTCCCGGCTGTCGGTGACATGACCGAGAAAGCCGTCGATCAGCTGCACCGAGGCTCGCCCGGCCTGTTCGGGCTGCGCCTGAACCTGCTCGAACACCTGCCGGTGCACCCGTCCGGCCTGCGCGAACTCGCGCTCGCACCGTGCCAGGCTGGCTTGCTGGGCGGCCATCAGGTCACGGCGCGCCTCGCGGGCCGCGGCCTCCTGGTCGATCACCACCGCCACCGGGTGGGCCGCCGGCGCCGGGGCCGGCAGCGGCTCGGGCACCACACCCGGCTCGCTGCGCAGTGGGTCCCAACGCACCTGCTCCAGCCCCATGCCGCGGATCGCCTCGATCTGTGCGGCCGAGGCGATCTTGAAGCTGCTGCGGGCGAACGGGTGGTCCATCCAGCCGACATCGAGATGCACATGCATGCCGACCTTGAGCTGGTGGACGTGGATCGCAGAAGCAGGCGCGTTGTTGTTTTTCATCCCGAAGGGCTGGAGGGGTCAAAGTCCAGCTTCCGGAATTTTCGGCAGGCCGCGCCAAAACTTGAGGCGGGCACTTGGCACGCCTCTCCCCTCCCCCCGCGCCCCCTGTCGCTACGCTCAGCGCGCCGCCAGCGCGTCCTGGATCTGCCGCAGGGTCGACGGGTCCTCGATGGTCGTCAGGTCGCCCGGGTCGCGGCCTTCGCACAAGGCCTGTATGGCGCGGCGCAGCAGCTTGCCGGAACGGGTCTTCGGCAAGGCCGTGACGAAAGTCACAGCGGCGGGCCGGGCCACCGCCCCCAGGCGCGCGTCGACATGTTGCTGCAGGTCGGCCTCCAGGCGTTGGCGCCCGGCCGCGTCGGCGGCGGCAGCAGCGTCGCGCAGCACCGCAAAGGCCATCGCGGCCTGGCCTTTGAGCGTGTCCGCGACGCCCACCACAGCCACTTCTGCCACCGCCGGGTGGCCGGCGATGCACTCCTCGATCTCGCGCGTGCCGAGGCGGTGGCCGGCGACGTTGATCACGTCGTCGGTACGCCCCAGGATGAAGAAATAGCCGTCCTCATCGCGGATGCCCCAGTCGAAGGTGTTGTAGGCCAGCCGGCCGGGAAAGCTGCGCCAGTACGTGTCGACGAAGCGGGCGTCGTCGCCCCACACGGTCTGCATGCAGCCCGGTGGCAATGGCCCGGCGATCGCCAACACGCCCTTCTGGTGCGGCTCGGTCAGTTCCTCGCCGGTGACCTCGTGGAGCAGCTTGACGTCGTAGCCGTACATCGGCACGCCCGGCGAGCCTGGCTTGCCGGGCCGCGGGTCGAGGCCGCGCGCCAGCGTCAGCACCGGCCAGCCGGTCTCGGTCTGCCAGTAGTTGTCGACCACCGGCTTGCCGAGGGCGTCGCCGATCCAGCGGGCGGTTGGCTCGTCCAAGGGCTCGCCAGCCAGAAACAAGGCGCGCAGCGACGACAGGTCGTGGCGCGTGAGGAAGCTCGGGTCCTGCTTCTTCAACACCCGCACCGCGGTGGGCGCGCTGAACATCGCGGTGACGCGGTAGCGCTCCACCAGCTGCCACCAGATGCCGGGGTCGGGGCGGATCGGCAGGCCTTCATACAGGATGGTGGCCATGCCGGCCAACAGCGGCCCGTAGACGATGTAGCTGTGCCCCACCACCCAGCCGATGTCGCTGGTGGAAAAAAACGTTTCCCCCGCCTGGCCGCAGAAGATGTGGCGCATGCTCGCCGCCAGCGCCACCGCATACCCGCCGGTGTCGCGCTGCACGCCCTTGGGCCGACCCGTCGTGCCGCTGGTGTAGAGGGTGTAGCTGGGGTGGGTGGCGTCGACCCACACACAGGGCACATCCTTCCCCGCCTGGGCCTCGCACAGGGCCGCGTAATCGAGGTCTCGGCCGTCGACTCGGGGGGCCGGCGCCAGCCCGCGGTCGACCAGCACCACATGGCGGGGCGCATGCCGGGCCAGGCGGATGGCCTCGTCGAGCAGCGGCTTGTAGGGCAGCACCTTGCCGGCCCGGCTGCCGGCGTCGGCAGCCACCACGACCGACGGTTTCGCATCGTCGATGCGGCTGGCCAGGCTGGTGCTGGCAAAACCGCCGAACACGACCGAATGGATCGCGCCCAGCCGCACACAGGCCAGCATCGCGAACACCGCCTCGGGCACCATCGGCATGTAGATCAGCACGCGGTCGCCCAGGCCGACCCCGAGGGACTCCAACACGGCCGCGCAGCGCACCACCTCGGCGTGCAGCTCGGCATAACTGTAGACACGCTCCTGCCCGGTTTCGCTCGAGACGTGGATCAACGCGTTCTGGCCTGCGCGCTCGGCGAGATGGCGGTCGACCGCGTTGTGGCACAGGTTGGTGCGGCCGCCGACGAACCAGCGCGCGAAGGGCGGCCGGCTGTCGTCACAGATCACCTGGGGCGGCGTCTCCCAGTCGATTGCGCCGGCCTGTTCGGCCCAGAAGGCGTCGCGCTCGTCGATCGAGCGGCGATAGAAATCTTCGTAGTGCATCGAATCGTCTCCTTGAGCAAGGCTTTTATGTCTTATAGAGGAGTCGCGGGCCATTGAAGGATGGGGCGCTGACGGGTCGCTGACGCTGAGGGGCGCGCCCGCCCGGGTATACCCGCGACGGGCGTCCAGCGAAAGGCGCTATCGGTCCGGCATACTTCGTACAAGAATGAAAAATCTGTTCTAAGTGCTTGAGTTTGCGACATATTTGGTTGACGCTGTCTAGGGGCTGGACTAAGGTCACGCCCATGTCACAGCACCTCCTCCTCGCACGCGTCCGCTGGGCCCTGTCGGCCCTGGCGCTGGCCAGCGCGCCGGTGCTGGCCGCCCCCGATACGCCCGACACCGTCCACCAGTTTCTGAACGAGCGCGGTCTGGTGCAGCCAACTTCGTTCGGGAGCGCCCAACCCGCGCTGCCGGCGGGCGCCGCGCCCGGCGAGAAGAAGGGGTTGATGGCGCACATGCGCGACGCCGCGTCCGAGATGGTCATGACGTCGATGAACTTCCTCGGCGTGCCGTACCGCCTCGGCGGCAACTCCGCGGAAGAAGGCTTCGACTGCAGCGGCTTCACCCGCTACATCTTCGAACACAGCCTGGGTCTGGTGCTGCCGCGCCGTGCCGAAGAGCAGGCCAAGGCACCCGGCCTGATCGCGGTCAAGCGCGAAGACCTCAAACCCGGCGACCTGGTGTTCTTCAACACCTTGCGCCGCACCTTCAGCCACGTCGGCATCTACATCGGCGAAGGCAAGTTCATCCACTCCCCCCGCAGCGGGTCCGAGGTGCGCATCGAAGACATGCGCATCAAGTACTGGACCAAACGTTTCACCGGCGCCCGGCGTTCCCCGGTGCTGGAAGCGGCCGGCACGCCGGTTCAGGGCGCGGAAGCGCTGAGCGGCCTGCGCAACAGCCTGCGTGCCGGGGGGGAGCCCGAGACGCCGCAGGCCACCTTGTCCTCCAGCCACTACTCGCCCTGACCGGCGCGACGTCGGGCTGGCGTCCGGAGGCGCGAACCACGCCAAGGCCCCGCCGCGGCGTCCGCCGAACTGGCGCGCCCCCTGGGCGCAAACAGGGCCAGTGAGCCGCATCAACGCCCGGGCGGCGTATTGGCGGCACAATCTCCGTATGGCCCACCCCGTTTTTCCCCTTGCGGACCTCCGTCGCCTGGCGGCCCTGCCGCGCGCAGCCGCGCCGATGGAGCCGAACGGGCATCTGGCGGACAGCCTGGGCCGGCCGCTGCGCGATCTGCGCATCTCGGTCACCGACCGGTGCAACTTCCGCTGCAGCTACTGCATGCCGAAGGACGTGTTCGACAAGTCTTATCGATTCCTGCCGCACGGCGCCTTGCTGAGCTTCGAGGAGATCACGCGGCTGGCCCGGGTGTTCGTGGCGCACGGCGTGCAGAAGATCCGTCTGACGGGCGGGGAGCCGTTGCTGCGCAAGGATCTCGAGCGCCTGATCGCGATGCTGGCCGACCTGCGCACGGTCGACGGCCAGCCCCTCGACCTGACCCTCACGACCAACGGCTCGCTGCTCGCGCGCAAGGCGCAAGCGCTCAAGCAAGCCGGCCTGCGCCGCATCACCGTGAGCCTGGATGCGATGGACGACGGCGTATTCCGCCGCATGAACGACGTCGACTTCCCGGTCGCCGAGGTGTTGCGAGGCCTGGAAGCCGCCGAACGTGCGGGCCTGGGGCCGATCAAGATCAACATGGTGGTCAAGCGCGGCACCAACGACCAGGAAATCCTGCCGATGGCGCGCCACTTCCGTGGCACACCGATGGTGCTGCGGTTCATCGAATACATGGACGTCGGCGCGACCAACCGCTGGCGGCTCGACGACGTGTTGCCGTCGGCCGAGGTGGTGCGCCGCATCGATTGCGAACATCCGCTGCAGCCGCTGTCGGCCGCACGCGAGGGCGAGACGGCCCAGCGCTGGGCCTACCGTGACGGCGGCGGCGAAATCGGCGTGATTTCGAGCGTGACGCAGGCCTTTTGCCGCGACTGCAACCGGGCCCGTTTGTCGACCGAGGGCCAGCTGTTCCTGTGTTTGTTCGCGCACCAGGGCCACGACCTGCGGGCGCTGCTGCGCAGCGGTGCGTCCGATGCGCAGCTGGCCGGCACCCTGGCGGCCATCTGGCAGGGCCGCGACGACCGCTATTCGGAGTTGCGCGGGGCGTTGGATGCGGCCCCGGCGACGGCCGCTGCGGCAGCGCCACGCGTCGAGATGCATTACATCGGCGGTTGAGCCCGGCTGCTGAGACCTCCTCTCGCTCCATGTCCTCCGCCGTGCAGTACCCCACCCCCCCGGTGCACGAGATCACCGGCCTCGTGTTGGCCGGCGGTCGCGGCACCCGCATGGGTGGTGTCGACAAGGGCTTGCAGCCGTTTCGCGGCGAACCGCTGGTGGCCCATGCGCTGCGTCGACTCGCGCCGCAAACCACCGCGCTGATGATCAGCGCCAACCGATCGCTCCCGGCCTACCGCGGCTATGGTGTGCCGGTGCATGCCGACGCCCTGCCCGACTATCCCGGCCCGCTGGCCGGCCTGCTGTCGGGCCTGCAGCACTGCCGCACGCCCTACCTCGTCTCGGTGCCCTGCGACACGCCTTTGTTCCCGCTCGACCTGGTGGCGCGGCTGGCCGATGCCCTGGGGCATGCGGGAGCCGACATCGCGGTGGCGCGCAGCGGCGATCGACTGCAGCCGGTGTTCTGCCTGCTGAAAACAACGCTGGCGGGCAGCCTGATGCGCTACTTGGCCAGCGGCGAGCGCAGAATTGCCTATTGGACCGCCCAGCACGCCCGTGTCGAGGTGCCCTTCGACCCCCCATCGGCCTTTTTCAATGCCAACACCTTGGAAGAGCTTCAGGAGCTCGAACGAGTCCATGAATAAGTCCGCACCGGTGCTGATCCGCCGTCTGCATCCCGAAGACCTGTCCGCCTACAAGGCCCTGCGCGACGAGGCACTCGAGCGGCACCCCGAATCCTTCACGTCCGACCCGCGCACCGAACGCGTCCGGTCCCCCGAGAGCTACCTCGGCCGGCTCGGATGGTCCGAACCGCTGGGCGGCACCTTTCTGCTCGGCGCCTGGCTCGGCGACGAGCTGGCCGGCACCGTCGCCTGCGAGCGCGAACTGATGCCCAAGGTGCGCCACCGGGCCAGCATCGTCGGCATGTATGTGCGCGAACGCCACACCCGCCGCGGCATCGGCCGCGAGTTGCTGGCCGCCAGCATCGAGTTGGCCCGGCAGGCCGAAGGCCTGGAGATCCTCACGTTGACCGTGACCGCGTCGAGCGAGCGCACGGTGCGCATGTACGAGCGCGCCGGCTTTCGCATGTACGGCCTGCTGCCGCGCGCGATCCGGGTCGAATCGGGGACGCGCGCGGACTACTACGACAAGGCCTACATGCTGCTGGAGCTGTGAGGCGATGACCGACGTGTCGTTGTTGCCGGTCGGTGGGGCCGTGCCGGACCTGTTGCACGTGGAGCAGGCGCGCGCGCTGATCGCGCGGGAATTGCGCCCGGTGGAGCACCGCGAAGCGGTCGGCTTGCGAGCCGCGCTCGGCCGGGTCCTGGCGGCGGACGTGGTGTCCGAACTCGACGTGCCGGCGCACGACAACTCGGCGATGGACGGCTACGCCTTCGACGGCGCCGCGCTGGCGGCCGCTGTCCCGCTCGACTTGTCGGTGGTCGGCACGGCGCTCGCCGGGCGGCCCTATCCCGGCCGCGTGGGCCGGGGCGAAGCGGTGCGCATCATGACCGGTGCGCCGCTGCCCGAAGGCGTCGACACCGTGGTCCCCCAAGAACTGGTCGCCGTCGCCGGCACCCGCTTGCAGGTGCCGGCGGGCGCCGTTCGGCCCGGCGACAACGTGCGCGCACGCGGGGAAGACCTGGCCCGGGGCCGGCCGGCGCTCAAGGCCGGCCGTTGGCTGCGGCCGGCCGACCTGGGCTTGCTGGCGTCGCTCGGACAGGCGCAGGTGCCCGTGTGGCGGCGCCTCAAGGTGGCGTGCTTCTCGACCGGCGATGAATTGCGCGTCATCGGCGAACCCCTGCCGCCGGCCTGTGTCCACGACAGCAACCGCCACACGCTGCTGGCGCTGCTGCAAGGCCTGGGGGTCGTCGACGCGTACGACCTCGGGGTCGTGCCGGACGACCCGGCGGCGCTCGAGGCCACCCTGCGCGCGGCGGCCGAGACCGTCGACGTGGTGCTCACCTCCGGCGGCGTGTCCGAAGGTGACGCCGATCACACGCGGCGGCTGCTGGAACGCCTCGGCCAGGTGTCGTTCTGGAAGCTGGCGATCCGGCCCGGCCGCCCGCTTGCGGCCGGCCACCTCGACGCCGGCGGCCGGCGCACCCTGCTGTTCGGGCTGCCCGGCAACCCGGTGGCGGCGATGGTGGCGTTCCATGTGTTCGTGCGCGACGCCTTGCTCACGCTCGCCGGGGCCACGCCGACGCCGGCGCCGCGCTTGCGTGCCCAGTCCCAGGACACCATCCGCAAGAAGCCCGGGCGCACTGAATACCAGCGCGGCATCCTGAGCCATCAGGACGGGGTCCCGGTGGTGCGCCTGACCGGCGCACAAGGCTCGGGCATCCTCAGTTCGATGTCGCAGGCCAACGCGCTGGTGGTGCTGCCGCACGACCAGGCCGGCGTGTCGCCCGGCGACTGGGTCGACGTGCTGCCGTTCGACGGGCTGCTGTGACCCGTGCTTGAGCCGGGCGGCGCGCGGCCTCAGTGCCCTTCGGCCGACGACACCGCAACGGGCGTCGTGATCGGGCCCGGCGTGCTCTTGCGTGCGAACAAGGTGTACATCGTCGGCACCACGAAGATGGTCAACAGCGTGCCGAGCGACATGCCGCCGACGATGACCCAGCCGATCTGCTGACGGCTCTCGGCGCCCGCCCCCTCGGCCAGCGCCAACGGCAAGGCGCCCAGCACCATGGCGCCGGTGGTCATCAAAATCGGTCGCAAACGCATTGCGGCGGCATGCCGCACCGCCTCGAGCACACCCTGCCCCTGCTGGCGCTGCTGGTTGGCGAACTCGACGATCAGGATGCCGTGCTTGGTGATCAGGCCCACCAGCGTGATCAGCCCGATCTGCGAATAGACATTGAGCGTGCCGCCGCTCAACTTCAGCGCGAGCAAGGCGCCGGCCATCGACAGCGGCACCGACAGCAGGATCACGAAGGGGTCGACGAAGCTCTCGAACTGCGCCGCCAGCACCAAAAAGATGAACAGCAGCGCCAGCACGAACACCACCGCCAGCGCCCCGCTCGACGACCGGAACTCGCGCGAGACGCCGTTCAGCTCGGTCGAGTAGCCCGGCTCGAGCAGGCGGGCGGCGGTCTCGTCCATGAAGGCCAGGGCCTCGCCCAGCGAATAGCCGGGCGCCAGGTTGGCGGTCAGGCTGACCGAGCGGCGCTGGTTGAAGTGGTTCAGCTCGCGCGGTGCCACCGCCTCCTTGACGGTGACCAGCGACGACAGCGGGATCATCTGGCCGTCGCGGCCGCGCACGAACAAGCGCTCGATGTCGTCGGGCCGGGCCCGGCCGCCGGCCCCTGTCTGCACCACCACGTCGTACTGCTCGGCATCCTGCTTGTACCGCGTCACGTTGCGCCCGCCCAGCATGGTCTCGACGGTGCGGGCGATCTGGTCGACCGCCACGCCGGCGTCGGCCGCGCGTTCGCGGTCCACGTCGACGAAGATCTCGGGCTTGTTCAGGCGCAGGTCGGAGTCGGGCTGGACGAAGCCGGGGTTCTGGTTCATCTCGGCCAGGAACTGCTGCGCCACCTGGTTCAGGTTGTCATAGCTGTCCGACGTCACGATCACGAAGTTGACCGAACGCTCCCGAAACCCCTGGCCGAGCGATGGCGGCGTCACCGGGAAGGCGTTGACCCCCGGCAGGTTGGACAACTTCGGCTGCAGCTCGCGTGCCAGTTCCATCGCGGAACGCTCACGGTCTTCCCAGTCGAGGGTGCGCAGAAAGGAGATGCCCTGCGACACCGTCGGATTGCCGGCGACGATGAAGACCCGGTCGAACTCGGGATAGGCCGTCGCGATGCGCTCGATCTCGCGCATGTACTTCTCGGTGTAGCCGAGCGTGGAGCCATCCGGCGCGCTGACGTTGACAAGCACCGTCGCGCGGTCCTCCATCGGCGCCAGCTCGCTTTTGGTGGTCTGGAACAGCCACCAGCTCGCGCCAGCACTGGCCAGCATCACCAACACCACGATCCAGCGACGGGCCAGCGTCCAGCCCAGCACCGATTCATAGGCGCCGGTGAGCCGGTCGAGGCTGCGCTCCATCCAGCGGTCGAAGCGCGACGGCTTGGGGTTGTGGCGCAGCAGCTTCGAACACATCATCGGCGACAGCGTCAAGGCCACGAAACCCGACACCACCACCGCGCCCGCCAGCGTCAGCGCGAACTCGACGAACAGCCGCCCGGTGCGCCCCGGCGTGAAGGCGAGCGGCGCATAGACGGCGGCCAGCGTCAGCGTCATCGCGACCACCGCGAAGCCGATTTCCTTGGCCCCGCGGATGGCGGCCTCGAACGGCGCCATGCCCTCTTCGATGTGCCGATAGATGTTCTCGAGCACCACGATGGCGTCGTCGACCACCAGGCCGATCGCGAGCACCAGGGCCAGCAGCGTCAGCGTGTTGATCGAGAAGCCGGCCAGCGCCATCAGCGCGAAGGCGCCGATCAGGCTGACCGGTATCGTCACCAGCGGGATGATGGAGGCGCGCAAGGTGCGCAGGAACACGAACACCACCAACGCCACCAGCACCACCGCCTCGGCGATCGTCGAGTAGACCGCCTTCACCGAGCGGTCGATGAAGATGGAGTTGTCGTTGGCGGACTGCACTTCCACGCCAGGCGGCAGGTCCTCGGCCAGGCGCGGCAGCATCGCGCGCACACCGGCCGACACTTCGAGCGGGTTGGCGGTCGCCTGGCGCACCACGCCGAGCGACACCGCCGATTTGCCGTTCAACCTCACGCTCGAGCGTTCGCTGGCGGCGCCCTGCTCGACGCGCGCGACGTCGCGCAGCCGCACCGTGTAGCCGTTCACCTGGCGCAGGGCCACCTCGCCGAACTGGGCCGGCGTCTTCAGGTCGGTCTGCGCCGTCACGCTGAACTCGCGCTGCTGGCCTTCGATGCGGCCGGCGGGCACTTCCAGGTTTTGCTTGCGCAAGGCGTCTTCGACGTCCTGCACCGTGACGGCGTAGGCGGCCAATTGGTCGGGGTCGAGCCAGATGCGCATCGACTGCGTACGTTCACCGCGGACGATCACGTCGGCCACCCCCGGCACCGTCTGGAGCCGCGGCTTGACGATGCGGTTGGCCAGGTCGGTGACCTCCAGCGGCGACAAGGCCTCGGTGGTGAAGGCCAGCCAGATGGTCGGCGAGGCATCCGCCTCCACCTTGGAGATGACCGGTTCGTCCACCGCCTCCGGCAGGCGGCCGCGCACCCGGGACACCCGGTCGCGCACGTCGGCGGCCGCGTTGTCGGGGTTCTTCTCGAGCTTGAAGCGCACCGAGATCTGGCTTTGTTCGGAGCGCGAGATCGAGGTGATGATGTCCACCCCGTCGATGCCGGCGATCGAGTCTTCCAGCGGTTTGGTCACCTGCGACTCGATCACCTCCGACGACGCGCCGGTCAAACGTGTGGCCACCGTCACCACCGGCTCGTCGATGCGCGGGTATTCGCGCACCTGCAAGCGGTTGAAGGACACCAGGCCGATCAACAGCAGCAACAGCGACAGCACGGTCGCGAAGACCGGCCGGCGGACAGACACTTCGGCGAGTTGCATGGTGCGGTCTCGAGGTCAGGACAGGTCGAAAGACGGGCGTCTCGTGTCAGCGCACCGTGGCCGTGGCATTCAAGGCACCCACCCGTGCCGCCGCGCCCCCGCTGCCCTGCTGCGGCTGCGGCTCAGAGGCAGCGGGTTCGGCGGCGCCGGCCCCCAGTTCGACGATGCGCAAGGCCGCACCGTCGCGTGCCAGCCGTTGGTGGCCGGCGGTCACCACCGTGTCGCCCACGTTCACGCCGCGCACGATCTCGACCAGGCCCTGGCGGCGTGCGCCGATCGCGACCTCCACGCGCTGCGACACGCGCTGCCCCTGCGGCGCGGCACCGCCGTCAGTCGCCGCCGGTGCCTCGACCGCCTTGACGACGTATTGCTTGCCGCCTTGCGGCAGCAAGGCTTCTTCCGGCACCACGACGGCCTGCTGGCGCGTCGACAGCGCGATGCCCACGCGCGCGAACATGCCCGGGCGCAGCACGCCGTCGCTGTTGGCGATGCTCGCGCGCACCAGCACCGAGCGGCCGTTCTCGTCCACTTGCGGCTCCACGGCATCGATGCGGGCCTCGAAACGGCGCTGTGGCAAGGCGTCGAGCGTGACGTCGGCCGATTGGCCCAGCTTCAGCTGGGGCAGGTAGCGTTCGGGCAGGCGGAAGTCGACCAGGATGGTGCGCAAGTCCTCGATGTTCACCAGGTCGGCTCCGGCGTTGACATAGTCACCGACATTGACGAGCCGAATGCCTGCCGTGCCGTCGAACGGCGCGACGATGCGCATGCGTGCCTGCTGGGCCCGGGCGAGCGCGAGTTGCGCGTTGGCGACTTCGAGGTTGGCGGCGGTCTGGTCGACCGAGGCCTGGCTGACGAAGTTCTCGGCCAGCAGCTCGCGGTTGCGCTTGTCGTTGGCCCGGGCGATGCTCACCTGCGCCTCGGCCTGCCGCACCTGCGCGGCCACCAGCGTCTCGTCGAGTTGCACCAGCACCTGCCCGCGGCGCACCGGCTGGCCGTCCTTGAACCCCAGCGCAGCAATGCGGCCTGCCACTTCGGGCCGCAACATCACGCCCTGGCGCGAGCGCAGCGTGCCGACCGCCTGCGCTTCTTCGCCCAGGCTCACCGTCCGCGCTGCAGCCACCTCGACGGCAACCGCCCCGCCACCGCCCCGGCCGCCGCCAGCCGCGCGCGGGCCTGCGCTACCTGGTCGCGCCGGGCCCGACGCGGGCACGGCAGCGGCGGCCACGGCGGCATCACCGGGCGCGGCAGAGCGGTGTTGCCACCAGTAGGCGGCGGCGCTGGCCACGGCGATGCCGATGACCGCAACGGTTGCATGCAATTTCTTCATCAGATGGGGCCCAGCAGGGGCCCTGTGGACTGTAGTGGCTGGGCGAAGACGGCGTTCACACTTCTTAACAGAGCAAGCGGCTCGCCGCGCACCCCGGTTTCAAGCCGCGCTGGCCACGCCCTTGTTGGCCAGTTGGTCCGCGCGCTCATTGCCCGGGTCGCCGGCGTGCCCTTTGACCCAGTGCCACTGCACGTGATGCAGCGACGCCAGGGCTTCCAGGCGCTGCCACAACTCCGCGTTCTTCACCGGCTTGTTGTCGGCTGTTTTCCAGCCGCGCTTTTTCCAGCCGTGGATCCACTCGGTGATGCCTTTGCGCACGTACTCGCTGTCGGTGTAGATCGACACTTCGCAGGTGCGCTTTAGGCTTGCCAACGCTTCGATGACCGCCGTCAACTCCATGCGGTTGTTGGTAGTGACCGCTTCGCCGCCAAACAGTTCCTTTTCGTGGCCATTGGATTGCAGCCAGGCGCCCCAGCCGCCCCGCCCCGGGTTGCCCTTGCAGGCGCCGTCGGTGTAGATCACGACCTTGGGACGTGTGATGCCTGTCGTGCCGGTTGTGGCCATGTGGTATCGATTCCGATAAAGATGTTGAGAGATAAAGCACAAAAGCGATGCCCGACCGCGTTCTCAACGGCGGCTGGCATCGCTCGATTCGCTGATCGGCTCGCGCCGCGCCGCCACGGCACGTGCACGCTGGCTTTGCTGGCGCTGCTTCCAGGCCGGCCCGATCAACCGCATCCCGCGCACGCGTTTGGTCGCCACCAGAAAGTAGACCGCCCCCAGCACGGGCCACCAGCGGTCGCCGGCCGGCTCCATCCAGCCGAAACGGTCCAGCCACTGCTGGGAGCGCAAAGCAGGGCGATAGCAACCGAAGCGGCCGCGTTCGATGTCGAAGCTCAACAGACGCAACCAATCGCGCAAACGCCAGTAGCCGATCAGGTCGCCCCGCGGTGGCAGGAAGTCGGTGCCCATCCCGAGCCGACTCAACAGCGGCGCCGTGCGCTGTTGGGCCCCCCACAGGCTGGCCGGGTTGAGCCCGATCGCGACCAGCTTGCCTTCGGGCACCAGCACCCGGTCGACCTCCCTCAGCGTCTGATGCGGGTCGCGGGCCAGCTCCAGCGTATGGGGCAGCACCACCAGGTCGAGGCTCTGGGTTTCGAACGGCAACGCGTCGAAGTCGGTCACGAGCGCGCGGGGCGCCGGCTGTCCAGCGACGCGGGCCGGCGCGCCCTCGGGCGGTCCGCACGGGGCCTGGATCGTGGCAGGATCCCCCAGTGACAGGCGGTCCACCGCGGTCCAACGGTGAGGCATGCGGTTCTGGCCCAGCCCGTCGAGCTGGGGCAGCCCGAGCTGCACCGCGTGAAATCCGAACAGGTCTCCCACCGTGCGGTCCAGCTGTTGTTGCTCCCACGCCAACAAATACCGGCCTGCCGGCGTGAGCAACCACTCATCCAAACTTATAATCCGGCCGTTTTGCGTCATGGAACTGGTTGCTTTACCCGCCTTCGCCGACAACTACATCTGGATGCTGCACGATGGCCGTGAGGCCCTCGTCGTCGATCCAGGCCAAGCTGCGCCGGTGATCGAGGCCCTGCAAGCGCGCGGGCTTCAGCTGACCGGCATTCTAGTGACCCATCACCACGCGGACCATGTGGGCGGCCTGCAAGCGCTGCGGCCCCTGCTGCACGGGCCGGTGTTCGGCCCGGCCGGCGAAACCATACCCGGCGCCATCCGCGCGCTGAAGCAAGGCGATCGGGCGGTGTGGCGAGAGGTGGGATTCGACGTGATCGACGTGCCCGGCCACACGGCCGGCCACATCGCCTACTGGACGGACGGGCTCGGCAACGAGCCCGTGCTGTTCTGTGGCGACACGCTCTTTTCTGCCGGCTGCGGCCGGCTGTTCGAAGGCACGCCGGCCCAGATGTACGACTCGCTGGGCCGCCTTGCAGCCCTGCCGGGCGGCACCCGGGTGTGCTGCGCACACGAGTACACCTTGAGCAATCTGCGCTTCGCCGCCGCCGTCGAGCCCGACAACCGCGACATCGCCGAGCACCTGGCACACTGCCGGCGGCTGCGCGACGCGGGCCAGCCGACGCTGCCCAGCACGCTCGGCCTCGAACTCCAGATCAACCCTTTTTTGCGCTGTGACCAACCGGCGGTGGTCGCAGCAGCGAGGGCCTACGGCGCGACGAGCGACGACGGTGTCGCCGTGCTGGCCGCCCTCAGACTATGGAAAAACGAATTCCGATGAAGCATCTCCTGCTGCGCCACGGCTCCATCCTCGGCCTGGCGGCCGGCCTTTTCGCCACCGGCTGTGCCACCGGCCCCATCTCCGGCCCCGGCGCCGTCTCGCAGAGTGCTCCCGCGCCGTCGAATCCCGCTCCTGCGCCTGTCGCCAAACCGAGCGAAGCCGCCCTCAACGCGCTGGCGCCCGCGCCGCAGCCGGCCAGCGGCGACGCTGCCGTCATCGTGCCCGATGCCGACGTCGGCTCCAGCTCGACGCCCACCTCCGCCGAGCCGCCCGCCCCGGACGACATCGCGGTGCCCGACTTGTGGGTGCGCATCCGCAAGGGCTTCGCGATGCCCAACCTCGACAACGACCTGGTGCACGACCGCGCCCAGTGGTATGCGGCGCGGCCCGACTATCTGCAGCGCATGACCGAGCGCGCCAGCCGCTACCTGTTCCACATCGTCGAAGAAGTCGAATCGCGCGGCATGCCCACCGAGCTGGCGCTGCTGCCCTTCATCGAAAGTGCCTTCAACCCGCAGGCGATGTCGGTCGCCAAGGCGTCGGGCATGTGGCAGTTCATTCCGTCGACCGGCCGCCACTTCGAACTGCGGCAGAACATCTTCCGCGACGAGCGGCGTGACGTGCTGGCGTCGACGCGTGCCGCGCTCGACTACCTGGCCAAGCTGCACGGCATGTTCGGCGACTGGCATCTGGCGCTGGCAGCCTACAACTGGGGCGAAGGCAGCGTGCAGCGGGCCATCGCGCGCAACCAGAAAGACGGCCTGCCGACCGACTACGCCAGCCTGCGCATGCCGGCCGAAACGCGCTACTACGTGCCCAAGCTGCAGGCGATCAAGAACATCATCGCCAAGCCGGCCGACTACAACGTCACGCTCGCGTCGATCGAGAACCACCCCTATTTCCTGACCGTCGCCATCCAGCGCGACATGGACGTCGACCTGGCGGTGCGGCTCGCCGGCCTCGCCAAGGACGAGTTCCGCGCGCTGAACCCGCAGATGAACCAGCCGGTCATCCTGGCCGCCGGCACGCCCCAGATCCTGCTGCCCTACGACAACGCACGCAAATTCATCCGCAACCTGGCCGACCACAAGGGCCCGCTGGCGAGCTGGACCGCCTGGGTGGTGCCCAAGACCATGCGCCCGTCGGTCGCCGCCAAACAGGTCGGCATGACCGAGAAGGAACTGCGCGAGCTGAACAAGATCCCGCCCTTCATGTTGATCAAGGGCGGCTCGACACTGCTGGTGGAACGCCATGCGGTGAAACACCACCGGGACGTGTCGGCCGAGGTGGCCGACAACGCCGTGATGGCCTTGGCCCCCGACGTGCCGCCGGCGAAGCGCACCGTGGTGCGGGCCGGCTCGCGCGACAGCGTCGCCAGCATCGCAAGGCGCTACCGCCTCGACGCCGCGCAGGTGGCGCGCTGGAACCATGTCAGCCCCTCGTCGCGCTTCAAGCGCGGCGAACAGGTGGTGGTCTATCTGACGCCCAAGCGGGGCGCAGCCACCCGCACGGCCAGCACCCGGACAGCCGCCGCCAAGCAGACCCGCGCGGTGGCCCAGAAGCGGCCGTCGGCGGCGGCCGCCAAGGGGCGCACCGCCAAGGCCAACAAGTCGACGGGCAAGTCACGCGTCAAGGTAGCCCGCAACTGAGGCCCCCTCCGGCACCACACGAGCGCCCTTCGGGGCGCTTTTTGTTGGGCGCTCGGCAACCCCGCCAGGCTGGCGGCGTCAGGCCCGCAGACGGGCCCGAGCTTTCAGCACGAACTCGTTGGTGTGGCTGCGGTCGAGCAGCGCCTGGCTGTCGTGGCCGCGGGCGTCGATCAGCGTCGCGGCCACCTTCAGTGCGGTCCGCATCGCCGCGTCGCCCAATTCGCCGTTAGGCGAGTACGACTCGCGCACCTTGTAGAAGCACGCCAGGTACAGCGCCCGGTCACCCATCATCTGGCTCTCGGGCACGGTCTTGATGATGTCCTGCGGCTGCGCCGTCTGCAGCCAGCGCAGGCCTCGCAGCACGGCGAACACGACGGCCTGGCAGACATCGGCCTGCTGCTCGATGTAGGACGGCAGCCCGAACACACAGGTGCCCGGCATCGGCCCGCCGAACACGTCGTGCGCGCCCTTCGGTGTGCGCGGGTCGGCGATCACCCTCACCTCGCCCCGCTGCTCCAGCTGGGTCATGGCCGGATCGAGATGGCTCAGGGCGTCCAACTCGCCTTGGCGCAGGGCCTGGGCCGCCTCGCCCATCGAGGTGTAGCCCGTCCATGCCACGTCGGATGCGCGCAGGCCTCCCTTGGCCAGGCAGGCGCGCGCCAGCGCCTGCGACAGTGCGCCCGACGCCGCCACCCCCACCCGCCGCCCGCGCAGATCGGCCGGGCTGCGGTAGCCGGGCAGCGAGCGGGTCGACACGCCGAACGCGACCTTGGGCGCGCGCCCTTGCAACACCATGGTCTGCAGGGCCTGTCCCTGCAATTGCTGCTTGAGTACCGCGAGGTAGGGCCCGGAGGCCAGCTCGGCCTTGCCGCTCACCACCGACGCGACCGCCGCTTTGGGGTCGGCCTGCTCGACCAGTTGCACGTCCAGGCCTTCGGCGCGGAAATAGCCCAGTTGCCACGCCACCGTGACCGGCAGATGGCACAAGGACTCCTCCTGGCCCATGCTGATGCGCAAACGGCCGCGGTCGCCCCGTGAGCCCGCACGCGAGACGCCCGGCGCCCCCAGCCACACGGCCCCCAGCCCGAGCGTGTGCAGCACGCGGCGCCGGCCCAGCGCCCGTGCGGTGCCGCAGGGCAACACGGGCGAGAGGGCGGAGGGGCGCGGGCCTGTCATGGTCGGGCAGCTTAGCCCTCGACCTCAGCCCTTCCTATTCGGGAGCTTCCGGGCAGGGAAAGCCCGGGATGGCGGGTTTCACCCAGGCGTCGTACCAGATGCCCACCGGCCTCAGCCGGCGCGGCCGCTGAACAGGATCGCCACGTTGACGCCGAACGCGAGTGCCCAGGCGAGGCTGCGCCACGTGGCACGGTCGCCGACATAGCAGGCGATGTAGACCAGCCGCAACACGATATAGGCTGAAGCGAGCAGGTCGAGGCGCCCGGCCGGTGCGCCGGTGGCGATCGCGATGGCCACCGCGCCGATGAAAAACGGCAAGGCTTCGAAGCCGTTGGCCTGCGCCGCATTGGCGCGTTGGCGCCAGCCTTGCTGACGTGCCAGCCAGGCGCGCGGGTCGTGGTTGTCGTAGCCGCCTTCGCTGCGGCGTTTGCCGAGCTGCCCCCACTTCGCGATCCAGGCCGACAAGATCGGCAGCATCGCCGCGGCCAGCACACACCCTAGCGTGATCGTCATCCGGTGGCTCCTGTCGTGCCGAGAGGGGTTGTCGTGATGGAGACGAGGGTCATCGCCGGTCGACCAGCGCGTGCGCGATGGTGCCGAGATCGACGTATTCGAGTTCGCTGCCGACCGGCACCCCGCGGGCCAGCCGCGTGACCTTGAGCCCCCGGCTCTTCAGCCCTTCGGCCAGCACATGGGCGGTCGCTTCGCCTTCGGCGGTGAAATTGGTCGCCACGATCACTTCGCGCACCTCACCGTCGGCCGCGCGCTCGAACAAGCGGTCCAGCCCGATGTCGCGCGGGCCGATGCCGTCGAGGGGGCTGAGCCGGCCCATCAGCACGAAGTACAGGCCCTGGTAGCTGCCGGTGCGTTCGACCGCCGCCTGGTCGGCCGGCGTCTCGACAACACACAGCTGCGCCGCGTTGCGTTGCGGGTCGAGGCAGGTGTCGCACACCTCCGCCTCAGTGAAGGTGTTGCAGCGCTGACAGTGGCGCACGTCGCGCATGGCTGCATCGAGCGCTTGCGCGATCTGGTGCGCCGCCTCGCGGTCATGCTGCAACAGGTGAAACGCCATCCGCGTCGACGACTTCGGCCCCACGCCGGGCAGCTTGCGCAGGGCCAGCACCAGCGCGTCGAACGACGACATCGTCATGCAGCTTCCCGGCGTGTGCGCGGCGGCATGCGGATCAGAACGGGAACTTCATGCCGGGGGGCAAGGGCATGCCGGCGGTGAGCTTGCCCATCTTTTCCTGGCTGACCTGCTCGGCACGCCGCACGCCGTCGTTGAAGGCGGCAGCGACCAGGTCTTCGAGCATGTCCTTGTCGTCGGCCAGCAGGCTGGGGTCGATCGTCACGCGCTTGACGTCGTGCTTGCAGGTCATCACGACCTTCACGAGTCCTGCGCCCGACTGGCCCTCGACCTCGATCTGCGCCAGCTCGTCCTGGGCGCGCTTGAGGTTGTCCTGCATCTGCTGGGCCTGCTTCATGAGGCCGGCGAGTTGTCCTTTGAGCATGGTGTTCCTTTCGGGGTCACGGGGTGCGGGGTGCGGTTTGCAACGGCCCGCGCAAATTCTGGTTCAAACCGGTCTGACCGAGCCCGGCACGATGCGTGCCGTCGCGAACTGCTGTCGCAGCGCGACGACCAGCGGGTCGTTCTCGATCGCTTCTTCGGCCTGGCGCTGGCGCCGCGCACGTTTCGCGGCTTCGCGGCGTGCCGGGGTGTCCTGGGTCGGGCCGACCTCCAACTGCAGGCGCGCGGCATGGCCCAGCACCTGGCTCATCGCGGCCTCCAGCTTGGCGCGCGCCGCCTCAGAGGCCAGCGTCTCGCGCTCGACCCGCAGCCGCCACGAAGCGGCGTTGTCATCGCCGGCGACCAGGCACTCGCCCTGCATCGCCAGTTCGCGCACCAGCGCGCCGATCAACTCACGCTCGCACATCTGCAGCACCAGTGCATGCCAGCGGTCGCCAAGCGGCGAGCCGGGGGTGTCCGGCAGATCGGCGGCCGGTGCGGGCACGGCCGGCGCCACAGGGGGCACGGCAACGTTCGGCGCCGTGCGAGCGACCGGAGCAACGGGTGACGCAGGCACTGCGGGAGACGCGGCCGGCGCTGCGGCGGGCCCGTCATCCCACGGTGGCGGTTCCGAGCCGGGACGGGGACGGGCTGCGCCCGCCGGTGCCGCCGGTGACAACACTGACCGCGGTGCGGAGGTCGAGGTGCGGGCGGTGGGGCTGGCCACGGGCGCAGACGCAGCGGCCCCAGACGCCGCCGCGGGCGCCGGGGCCGGCGAGGCCGGCGGCGCACTGCGCGGTGCCACGCGCAAGACCGGGTTCTGCGGGCGCTGCAGCGGAGCCGCCTGGGGCCGCGCACTGCCCCCCGCCGCCGGCTTGAAGGCCAGCATGCGCAGCAGCACCATGGTCAGGCCGCTGTACTCGTCCGGTGCCAGACCGAGTTCGTTGCGCCCGTGCAGCGCGATGCTGTAGAGCAGCTGGGTCTCGTCGGGCGGCAGCCGTTCGGCCAGCCGGGCCAGCACCTCGGCCTCGGGATCGGCCGGGTCGGCGGCGTCTGGCACCACCTGCAGCACGGCGAGCTGCTGCAGCACCACCGTCATCTCTTCGAGGGCTCCCTGGGCAGACAGGCCTTGGGCGCGCAGCTGCTGCGCCGTCTCCACCACGGCAGCACCGTCGCCAGCGGCGAGTGCCTCGATCAGCCGGTAGACATGGCTGCGGTCGACCGCGCCCAGCATCTGACGCACGCTCGGCTCGCCCAAGCTGCCCGAACCGAAGGCGATCGCCTGGTCGGTCAGCGACAGCGCGTCGCGCATCGAGCCGCGGGCGGCGCGCGCCAGCAGCCGCAAGGCGCCCGCGTCGGCGTCGATCTGCTCGGCCTGCAGTACCTGCTGCAGATGCTCGAGAACCGTTTCCGGCGCCATCGGGCGCAGGTTGAACTGCAAACAGCGCGACAACACGGTCACCGGCACCTTTTGCGGGTCGGTCGTCGCGAGCACGAACTTGAGGTATTCGGGCGGTTCCTCGAGCGTCTTCAACATCGCGTTGAAGGCGGTGTTCGACAACATGTGCACTTCGTCGATCATGTAGACCTTGAAGCGCCCCACCACCGGCTTGTAGACCGCCTGGTCGAGCAGTTGCGAGATCTCTTCGACACCGCGGTTGGACGCCGCGTCCAACTCGACGTAATCGACAAACCGGCCGGCATCGATGTCGGCACAGGCCTGGCAAGCACCACAAGGCGCTGCCGTGATGCCGCCGCTGCCATCGGGCCCGACGCAGTTGAGCGACTTGGCGAGGATGCGCGACACCGTGGTCTTGCCGACACCGCGGGTGCCCGTGAACAGGTAGGCATGGTGCAGCCGCTGCTGCGTCAGCGCATTGCTCAAGGCCTGCACGACATGCTCCTGACCCACCATCTGCTCGAAGGTGCGGGGTCGGTATTTGCGGGCCAACACGAGGTAACTCATTCTCGCGATTCTACGGGGCGGACTTGCGGGCCGCCGGCAGCAGCAGTCGCTGCCCGCTTGTCCGTCGCCGCCGCCGCCGTGCCGCCAGGCCGGCGGCAGTCGCACGAGGCCGGGGACGTGGGGCTGCCGAGCGATCTCAGGCGCAGACCGCAGCAAAACGGCGAAGCAAAGCGAGGCGGATGAAAGGTGGCTTACAATCGTGCGTGACGGGCCTCCCCGCATGGGAGCGCGGCCAACCGGGTCAGGTCGGGAACGAAGCAGCCCTAACTGTTGCGACCAGTGCCGGGGTTAAGGCTCGTCACCCATCTTCTCGCGTCGCCAGGAAGCACGCGCTTCCAGGGCCGACGCAGTATCCAAGACGATTTGTAGTTCACTCGTCTGCATTCCTTCGATGATCCGACCCGGCTGGTACGCAGCCGATGGCAAGACCGCTAGGCTTGGTCCACGGCGGAGGGGTTTGGCAACTCCGCATCGTGATCCCCAAGGACCGTCAGGGCGCCTTTTGAGGAGCGCTCCCGAATCTTCCTCTCCCTCAATGCCTCCGACCGCCGCGAAGCCGACAGGCTCGCAGCGCAGAAGCGTGGAGTACGTTGAGAAGTTCCAGGCCATCGGGCGGGCCCTCAACCCCCTCCCAGCCGCTTCCCTCACAGCTCATCTACGCCATACCCTCCGAGGACGCATTCGCCTACTGCCTGCTGGCCCCTTTTGTCCGCCTAACGTAGCCGTCTGCGGTACAGGCGGTTCCCGATCCCCGCGCCCGCGAGGGAGCACACCACGGTAAAGGCCATGCCGACCAGAGCCACAGTTCCCATCTCGTCTTCGCTCTTGGCGCTGGACGAGTGCCATTGAGACAGCGCCGCGGCAGTTAGGAACGCAGCTGCTCCGCCCACCAGCGCCCCGAAAATGATGCTCAGCAGGCGCTTCACGGCATCTCCCAGAACCACACCGCAGAGGACTTGCGGTGATCTGACCCGAGCCCGACAGGGCCGACGCGAAGGTTGATACGCACCCAGGAGCTCAGGGCCGTCATACGACTGCCGTTCCGCAAGTCGATGTGGTCTCCCTGCATGCCGGGCCCGTAGTAGTCCCGGAAAAAGATGACGCCGGTCCTGTCTTCCACCTTTTCCCAGATGTTTTTGACATCGTCTCCGGTGTACTTCTGGAATCTGGTCGGAAGGTGAGCCGCTCCACTTGCCAACCAGCTGGCTAGCTCTTGGGCCCGGATCGCGTACTTGGGCTTGTCCTTCTGCCAGGACCAAACGCCCGAGTACGCCTTCATGTTGACGCCCGACCGCATAAGCGCAGCGGATACGCCAATCGCGCACTGGTTCTCGTAGACGCTCTTGTCGAGCAACGGCCCATCCCCCTTCACATTGGGATGGTTGGCCCACAGCTGAGCAAGGTAGGCATGTTGTTCTCTCCCTGTCACCTCGACGGGCAACATTCTGCGGCAGCTTCGGCGCGACCTCGGCCCCCGGCGCTTCTGTGCTTGTAGCCGCGCGTTTCGGCACGAAAAAACAGAGGACACCCGGAGGAGAGTCGCCCCTTCTTGGACACCGGCCTGGAGTCGAGCCGCTGGAGAAGGTCGAGTTGCGTAGCCTTCGCTCCCTCCACGCCCACGCGAGTGGGCAGGCGGTTCGTTTTCACGCCACATCCCACGCCCTGACCTTTCCTAAACACGTACATGAGCAGCTGATATTTGTGTCAGTTGACCTCTCCCCCTATCCCCTCGAAGCTGACGGTTCTGAAAGCGCTTTCATTGCTTGTCGTGTCGGTGAACGAGGACCGAGCGCGGCAGTTTGAGCGGTACGCGGTCTCGTCGCGCGCCGTGTTCGCCCAGTGCCTTCGGCAATGGGTTTCGACGTGATCGGAGTGCCATTCCGCGGCCCTCTCACGTCATCCGCATGCAGGTAGGAGACCCCATGACATCAGCAACCTCACGGCGCCGTGGCGCCGCGCCCCTGTCCGCGACCACAACAAGGAGGACACGCCCTCCCCGCTGGATGCGGCGCGCCATCGCGCTGACGTCCACGGCCTCGCTGGCGCTGTTCGCCTACACCCTGCCCGGTCAGGCCAGTGCGGCCGACGCCGAATACGCGCAACGCTTCCTGACCCAGTACCACAAGATCAAAAACCCGGCCAACGGCTACTTCAGCCCCGAAGGCGTGCCCTACCACTCGGTCGAGACGCTCATCGTCGAGGCGCCCGACCATGGCCATGAGACCACCTCCGAGGCCTACAGCTTCTGGCTGTGGCTGGAAGCGCAATACGGCCGAGCCACCGGCGACTGGGGCCCGCTGAAGAAGGCGTGGGCGAACATGGAGCAGTACATCATCCCGTCGCCCCAGGACCAGCCCACCAACAGCTTCTACAACCCGGGCAAGCCTGCGACCTATGCGGCGGAACACCCGCTGCCCCAGCACTACCCCTCCCCCATCGACGGGTCGGTGCCGGTGGGCCAGGACCCGCTCGCCAACGAACTGGCAGCCGCCTATGGCACGCGCGACATCTACGGCATGCACTGGCTGCTCGACGTCGACAACTGGTACGGCTACGGACGCTGCGGTGACGGCATCACCCGTCCGGCCTACATCAACACCTTCCAGCGTGGATCGCAGGAGTCGGTGTGGGAGACGGTGCCCCACCCGTCATGCGAGACCTTCCGCTGGGGCCGCAACGGCGGCTCGCAAGGTTTCTTGAGCCTGTTCACGGGCGACAGCAATTACACACGCCAGTGGCGCTACACCAATGCGCCCGATGCCGACGCACGCGCCGTGCAGGCGATCTACTGGGCCTCGGTCTGGGCCAAGGAGCAAGGCAAGTCGGCCGAGGTGGCCGACCTGGTGAAGAAGGCGTCGAAGATGGGCGACTACCTGCGCTACGCCATGTTCGACAAGTACTTCAAGAAGGTCGGCAACTGCATCGACCCGCGCGCCTGCCCCGGCGGCTCCGGCACTCCCGACGCACGAGGCTTGCGCGACAACCAGCACTATCTGATGAGCTGGTACTACGCCTGGGGCGGCGCCACCGACACGAATGCCGGCTGGGCGTGGCGCATCAGTTCCAGCCACACCCACTTCGGCTACCAGAACCCGCTGGCGGCCTGGGCGCTGGCCACGCAACCCGCGTTCAAGCCGCTGTCGACCACCGGCGCGAGCGACTGGGCCAAGAGCCTGCAGCGGCAGCTCGAGTTCTACCGTTGGCTGCAATCCGCCGACGGCGCCATCGCGGGCGGCGCCACCAACAGTTATGGCGGTGACCACGGCACACCCCCGCCCGGTACCGCCACCTTCTACGGCATGTTCTATGACGAGAAGCCGGTCTACCACGACCCGGCGTCCAACACCTGGTTCGGCTTCCAGGCCTGGTCGATGCAGCGCGTGGCCGAGTACTACTACGTGAGCGGCGACGCCCGGGCCCGGGCGGTGCTCGACAATTGGGTCCGCTGGGCTTCCAGCCACACCCAGCTGAACGCCGACGGCACCTACCTCATCCCCAACACGTTGAAGTGGAGCGGCCAGCCCGACACCTGGAATGCGGCAGCGCCGGGCGCCAATGCCGGCTTGCGGGTCGAGGTGGTCGACACCACCAACGACGTCGGCATCGCCGCCGCCTTTGCCCGCACCTTGATCTACTACGGCGCCAAGGCCAACGACAGCGCTGCGAAAAAGCTGGCCAAGGAGTTGCTCGACCGCATGTGGGACCAACACCAGGATGCGAAGGGCGTGGCCGTCAGCGAAGAGCGCAAGGACTACCTGCGCTTCGACGACCGCTTCGACGCTGCCACCGGCAGTGGCGTCTACGTGCCGCCGGGCTGGACCGGGACCAACGCGCAAGGCGCGACGATCGACTCGAACGCGACCTTCCTGAGCATCCGCCCCAAGTACCAGGAAGACCCCCAGTGGCCGAAACTCAAGGCCTACCTCGACGGCGGCCCGTCGCCGCGCTGGACCTACCACCGCTTCTGGGCCCAGGCCGACATCGCGTTGGCGATGGCCGACTACGCCACGTTGGTGGCCGACAGCGGCACGCCGTCCATCGTCGTCGACCCGGCGTCGGTCAACGTCGCTGAAGGCGGGTCGTGGTGCCGGTCAACCTGGCGCTGTCCGCCGCAGCCTTGAGCGTGCCCGCGCCGCCGCTCGCCGGCACTTTTGCACTCTAGATGGAGACCGAGACATGAGATCCAGACTTCGCTGGGCTGCCACTGCGGCAGTCGCCGCCACGCTCACGCTGGCCGGCCCTCCGGCCAGCGCCTTCTATGTGTCGGACGGACAGATCTACACCGACGCCGGCACCCGCCTCACCCTCAAGGGCGTGAACTGGTTCGGCTTCGAAACCGAAACCCGCGTGGTGCAAGGCCTATGGGCCCGCAACTGGAAACAGATGCTGGACCAGATGCAGTCGGCCGGGTTCAACGCCGTGCGCATCCCCGTCTGCCCGGGCTCGCTGCGCGGCGAGCCCGTCACCTCGATCGATCACGAGCTGAACCCGGACCTGCAGGGCCTGAACAGCCTGCAGGTGCTCGACAAGCTGGTGGCCGAGATGGACCGCCGCGGCATGTACGTGCTGATCGACCACCACCGCCCGGATTGCCAGGCGATCTCCGAGCTGTGGTACGTGCCCGGCTACACCGAGGCGCAATGGATCGCCGACCTGCGCGCGGTCGCGAAGCGCTACAAGGGCTACCGTCATTTCCTCGGGCTCGACCTGAAGAACGAGCCCCACGGCAGCGCCACCTGGGGGACCGGCAACACCGCGACCGACTGGAACCTGGCGGCGGAGCGCGCATCGAAGGCCGTGCTCGCCGAGGCGCCCAACACGCTGGTCTTCGTCGAAGGTATCGGCGGCCAGAGCCATTGCAGCACCACGCCGGGCTGGTGGTGGGGCGGCAACCTCGAACCGCTGGCCTGCACGGGCCTCGACATCCCGCTGAACCGCCTGGTGCTCTCACCGCACGTGTACGGCCCCGACGTCGCGCACCAGAGCTACTTCGACGCCGGCGACTTCCCGAACAACCTGCCGGCGGTCTGGGAAGCGCACTTCGGGCGCTTTGCGAACCAGGGTTATGCCATGGCGATCGGCGAGACCGGCGGCCAGTACGGCACCGGCCAGGCCAAGGACAAGGCCTTCCAGGACACGCTGTTCGCGTGGCTCAAGCGCAAAGGCATCCGCAACCTCTTCTATTGGTCGTGGAACCCCAACAGCGGCGACACCGGCGGCATCTTGAAGGACGACTGGGTCTCCTTGCGCGAAGACAAGCTGGCGCTGCTGCGCAGCTTCTGGGATGCGGCGGGTGAACCGCCCCCACCGCCCCCGCCCCCACCGCCAGGCAGCGTGACGACGCAGCTCACCAAGAGCAAAGACTGGGGCAGCGGCTATTGCGCCAGCGTCGATGTGCGCAACGGGGGCCGAAGTGCCGTGAGGTGGCAGGCCCAACTGACCATCGAAGGCCGCGCGGTGAATGTCTGGAACGCCCAGTGGAGCCAACAGGGCCAAACCCTCACGGCCTCGGGTGTCGGCTGGAACGCCAGTGTGCCGGCCGGCGGCACGGTTCAGTTCGGCTTCTGCGCCGACCGCTGACCGTCCTGCGCCTTGCCTGGGTGCCGGGCAAGGCCACGCGCAAGCACCTGCCGACGCTGTGCCGTCGACGCCCGCCGTTGCCCGCCTGTGCTCTGCCCCAGACAGGCGGGCGTCACCGGCGCCCCTAGCCCGCTGCCTTGACGACGCAGTTGCGACCGCTGCGCTTGGCCTCATAGAGGGCGGCGTCAGCCGTCTCGATCAACGCACCGGGCTTGATGTCAGCTGCAGGCACTGTGGCAGCGACGCCGACGCTGATGGTCACCCTCCCCAGCGGGGACTTCAGGTGCGGCTCCGTCAATGCCTCGACGGCCGCGCGCACCCGCTCGGCCACCATGTGGGTGTTGACCAGGTCGGTGTCCGGCAGCAAGAGCACGAACTCTTCGCCGCCATAGCGCGCCACCAGGTCACTGCCGCGGCGGCGGCCCGTCCCCAGGGCCTTGGCCACGAGTTGCAAACAGGCGTCGCCACCTTGATGGCCGTAGTGGTCGTTGTAGGGCTTGAAGAAGTCGATGTCGATCAAGGCCAGGCCCAGCGGCGTGCGGTTGCGCAGCCCACGTAGCCATTCGGCATCGAGCGCGTCGCTGAAACGGCGGCGGTTGGCGAGGCCGGTGAGGGCATCGGTCAGGCTGAGCTGTTCCAGACGCCGGTTGGCCTCTTCGAGTGCGGCCGTACGCTCGGCCACCTTGCGCTCCAGCGAGGTATAGAGCAGCGCGTTGTCCAGCGACACGGACAGCTGCCCGGCGATCAGGGTGACCGAATCCAGCCGCTCCGCGGTAAATGCCGCGCGGCGCAGGCGGTTCTCCAGCATCAGCATGGCGCTCAGCTTGCCATGGTTGAGGATGGGCGCCAGCAGCAAAGAGCATGGGTCGAGCTTGGCAATATACGGGTCGGCAGCAAATCGATCGTCACGGGTGGCATCGTCGACCAGCAAGACTTCACCGGTGCGCTCGGCATAGCGGAACACCGACAACGGCAAATCGCCTCGCGCACCGGCCTGCTCCACCGTGACGGCGTCGGCGCCACTCGCCAGCGACACCGCCATGAACCAGCCCGCGGCGGCGTCCGGGCGCACCAGCAGTTGTACCCCGGTGGCGCCCGTGATCGCGCCCAGCACCTTGCCGACCCGGTCGGTCAGGCGCGCCAGGCTGGTCTCCGAGCTGAGCGCTTGGGACGCACGCAGCACGGCCATCATGTCGACGACATCGGTCGACACGATGGTGCTGCGCAAGCTGCCCTCACCACGGAGCAGGCTGGTGCCGCCGCGCAAGAAGGCATGGACGCGGCGCATCTCACGCGCTTTGCCCGTGGCACCCCACGCTTCGTACACATCGCACGCCCGAGCCAGCAGGGGGCGCCCTGTCGCCTCCATGCCGAGTGCGAGGTGGAACAGCCCTGCCCGCTCCGTGATCACGGCGCGGTGCCAGGGGCGCGAGTGCTTCGCCACCTCTTGCATCGCAGCATCGAAGAGCTCGCCCGCGGCCCAGGTCCTGCCGGCGGCCCAGGCGCGTTCAGCCTCGACCCAGCGCTGCAAGTGGCGATAGTTCTGCGGCGCGTCGATGGCGCGCTGGGTCAGCCATTCAAGGCAGGTGCGGTCCAGCTCTTCCAGCACCAGGGCACGTTCGTCAAGTGGCCGGCGGCGCGCTTCTTCCGCGAGGGCCACGGCTTGAAGGACACGAGCGAGTGCGCTGAGGTAGTAGCCCGGTGTGCGCGACACGAGTTGTATGGCTTGCCCCGCATGGTGGACCAGCGCTGCGGCATCACCATAGATCGCTGCGGACGTTGCCCGCACGATGTGATACGTGGCCGATGTGGTGCCGGGAGCGCCCAGCTTTTCCACATAGGCGACCTCGTCGAACTCATCGTCACTGAAACAGCCGGGCGTCTGCGTTTCACCACGCATCGCGCAAATCAGCTGGCGGCGCGGGAGGTAGCGCTGCCTGTAGTCCTCATTGCCGCTGCGCGCCGCGAAGGCCAGCCCGGCATCCACCTCGGCGCTGGCCGCATCCAGCGTGGCGCCGCAATCAAACAGCAAATCACCGGCGAGAAACGTGTATGACGCAAACGGAAAATCGCCCGCGCGCATCAGCTCAGCGCGCGCCCGGCGGTAGGCATCGACCACGTTTTCGATCGGCTCCACCCAATGGCCCGCGGCAATGCTGTAGATGCAACGCGCGACCGATGTCCCCGGCTCGAAGCCGCGAGCATCACCGACCGAGACCAGGTGACGCCCGGCTTCGTAGGCGCCGCGATAGTCCTGCGGCCCGCCCACTAGCAAGAAGGGTGTGGCGCCAACGCCGGGCATCAGCTCGGCGCAAGGGCCGTGTTCGATCCACAGGCGGTGTGCTTCCAGGATCACCCAGGCGAACACCACCACATCGCAGAAGTAGGCGGCATTGGCGGTCTTGAGGATGAGCTTCGCGGTGGCCAGCACGCGAGGGTCATCGACCGAGGCGCGCTCAAAGTCCTGCTGCTTGTCTGGGCTGCCATGCCAGGCGATCAGGCGTTGAATTCCGGCGGCGATGGCCGCGTCGGGCTCGTCGGGCTTGGGCAACCCCAGTTCGGCCAGCAACTCGAGGCCCATCGACATCGACTCCGGGTAGCGGCGGCGGTTGAGCAGGCTGCTCATTTGCACACCCGCCGGGTCGACCAGATCGAACGGATTCGAGCCGCGGGCCACGATGGACGTGTAGACCGTGTCGCCTTCGTCCAGGCGGCCCAGGCTGTAGAGCGCCCTGTGCTGCTCGACTTCGAGCACGGCCAGCAAGCTGGCGTCCGCAGGCGTTTCAACGGCCTTGAGCAGGCGGATTGCAGCACTCAAAAACCGTTCGGCGACCTCACTGTTGAGGGCGCCCAGCCGGGCCGCAGCGTGGTGGAAGTGGCCGACCACCCGGCGGCGTTCTGCTTCGTCACAGCATGCTTCCAGGGCATCCACCGCCGCGAGGTACTGCTCGGCAGCGGCCGCGCCGAGTTCTGGCCGCTCCACCATACGTCGCGCCAAGTCCAGGTGCAATCGGCTGCGGTAGGCTGGCTGCATGCCCTTGAACACGGCCTCCTGTACCCGATCGTGCCTGAACCGCAGCACCGTTCTGTCGCCTTGTTCAGTGACAAGCAAGCCATCTTCGAGGGACGCCGTCAGGCGCTGCCGCAGGTCGTCGTCGCTCAAGCCGCCGGCCAGCGCCAGCGTATCGGGTTGTACTTCGCCCCCGAGGCAGGCCATGACATCCAGCAGCGCTTTGGCGGCAGGCGGCAGTTTGGCGATACGGCGACTCAAGAGGTCCACCACACTCGCGTCGCCCACATAGCGCCGTATGGCGGCTGCGTCCCACTCCCACAAGCCGTTGCGCGCGACCAGCAACTCGTCCTGGCGCAGCGCGTTGATCAATTCCACCGTGTCGTACGGATTGCCTTCGGTGCGCTCATGGAGGGTCTCGGCGAGCTTGTCCGCCTCGGGTTCGGGCAAACGCAGCATTTGGCCGATCAGCGTGCTGGCATCGGCCGGCGGCAGGTTGTTCAGCTCCACCCGAGGCGGGGCCAGGCCCAGATCCTTCCACCGCGCCATCAGGACGCTCAAGGGGTGCGCCGCGTCCACTTCGTTGGGGCGGTAGGCGACCACCACGAGCAGGCCCGGGATGCGGTCGCTACCGGTGACGACGGCGTCAATGAAGCTCAGCGAGATGCTGGGCGCCCATTGCATGTCGTCGTACACCATGACCAACGGCCGTTCAGGGCAGGCGATGCTGCGCAGCAGGTCCAGCGTGGCCTGGATCATGCGGACTTCCGCCTCGCGCGGGTCATCGACGGTGACGCGCGGGTGCCTGCCCAGGAGCAATACGAACTCTGGTAGCAACGACGGCCCGAAACCGATGTTGCTGCCCAGCCCTTCGAGGACGCGCTCTCGGTGGCTGGCGAGCTGATCTTCGGACTCGGCCAACAACAGTCGGCCCAGCGCGCGCAGCGCTTCCAGCGAGGTCGCCGGCGCGTCCTGGCGATACTGGTCGAACTTGCCCGACACGAACCAGCCGTGGCGGGCGGTGACCATGGGGCGCAGTTCGTTGATCAGCACGGTCTTGCCGACACCCGGCGCACCGGACACGAGCAGGCAGCAGCCGCTGCCATCGATCGAGTGATCGACGCTGTCACGCAAAGCCTCGATTTCGGTGTCCCGGCCGACCAGGCGCGAAGGGGGTGTCAGCCGCACGGGAAAGTCTTGCTGGCCCAACACGAAGGGTGTCGTGTCGCCCTTCTGCAAGGCCTCTTGCACACGCGCCAGGTCGTAGGCCAGACCTTGCGCACTTTGGTAGCGATGGTCTGGCTCCTTTTCGAGCAGCCGCATGATCACGTCGGACAAGTTCTGCGGAACGTCCGGTTGCACGCTGGCCGGCGCCACGGGCACCTGGACCAGATGGTCATGCACCAGCTCCAGCAGGTCATCGCTCACAAAAGGCTTGCGGCCCGTGGTCAGTTCATAGAGCGTGACGCCCAAGGCGTACAGGTCAGCGCGCGAGTCGACCGACCGACCGGTGCGTCCTGTCTGCTCGGGCGACATGTAGGCCAGCGTGCCGGCAATGTGGCTCTGGTGCGTGAAGCCGGGCCGCTCTTCGGCTGCGTTGCTGGAGATGCTGAAGTCGATCAGCGTAGGTTGCTGCAGTGGCCCGCTGACCAGAATGTTGGATGGGTTGATGTCCTTGTGTATGACCCCGGCCCGGTGGACGTTGGCCAGCACCCCGGCGAGCGCACATCCGAAGCGCACCACCTCGGACAGGCCGAGAGGTGTGCGTTGCATGACCGTGGACAGCGGTACGCCGCCTTCATCACGCATGGCGAGCGTGTTCGGCTCGACTTGTGTATCCGCAGGTAGACGTGCGAGCTTGACCACGCCGTCCACCTTGGCGAGGCGCTCCAGGATCGCGGTCTCATGGCGCAGACGACCAGACGCATCCGCGCCCAGCAGCTGTTTGAGGACAAGGTGGGCGCTGGAGCCACACTCGCCGCTGGTGCTCGGCGCAGGTCGACGGGTGACAAGGGTACGGTCGCTGCGGTAGAGAACTTCTTCCACCCCTGTCACTCCCGTTGTTGCGACGGTTCCGATATCGCGCGGCACAGGGTCGTCGTGCACGTCTCGTCGCACCCACGGTGCGGGGCAAGCAGCAGGAAAGGCGAAGGGCGTTGGAGTTGTTTTCGGTACTTCATGAAACACCGGACGTCACCGTCGGCCAGCGGCAAGCGTCGCTTCAAGTCTTTGCAGGCGCCTAGGGATCCGGGGCCATCTGGCAAATTACAGCGGTTGAAGTTCATTGAAAGCGGTGATTTCCCGAGTCTTTACAGCTCGGGCAACGGGCTTTGGGCGCCGGTGCCAAAAACGCCCAGGGACCGGTTGCATACCGGTGCAACGGACTGCAAGCCGGCCACGATCCTCGGGTCCTTGCGCGTGGCCTTGTCAAGCCCACCCTAGCGTGTCCCTCCAACCGGCTCGAACGGCACCCCTCCCTCGCGCGCCTGCTCGTCCAGCAGGTCGGCAAAACGCCGTGCCGCCAGCGACGGGCCCGGCCCTCGCCACGCAAGCGCCAGTGGCAAACGTGGCGCCTGCGGGCGCACGTCCCGAAAGCGCACGCCTGCTCGCCCCCCATCGGCCACCGAGCGGGTGACAAAACCGAGCCCCAGGCCCGCCGCCACCAGCGCCATCAAGGACGTCATCGGGCTCACCTCCTGCACCACGGTCGGCCGCACGCCGACGCTGTCGAACAGCGCCATCAGCCGGTCGTGGATGTGCGGCCCGATGCTGCGCGGGGCGACCAGCAAGGGCTCGCCCGCCAAGCGCGTCAGCGGCACCGTCTTGAGCCGAGCCAAGGCGTGGCCCGCTGGCAGCGCCAGCACCAAGGGGTCGTCCGGCAAGGGCTGTGTGACGAGCCCGGCGGCCTGCACTGGCGGGTGCAACACGCCGATGTCGATCTCGGCGGCCAACAAGGCGGCTTCGACGGCGGGTGATGGCATCTCGCCCAACTCCACCCGCACGCCGGGATGGCGCTCTCGATAGACCCGCACTGCCTGTGGCAGCGACCCGTGCAGCGCAATCACCGTGAAGCCGATGCGCAGCCGCCCGCTCTCGCCGCGGGCTGCGCGCAACGCCTCGGCCCGTGCCTGCTGTGCATGGGCCACCGCGGCACTCGCATGTTCATAGAACACGGCACCTGCCGCCGTCACGCTGACACGCCGCCGATCGCGTTCCAGCAGGCGCACGCCCACGTCCTCCTCGAGTGCACGGATGCGCATGCTCAGCGCCGGTTGCGTGATGTGCAGCCGCTCGGCGGCACGGCGGAAGTGAAGTTCCTGCACCACGGCAACGAAGCAGGCGAGCGTACGGAGGTCCATGTCGATGATGCTAATCACAGAGATCAAAAGTATGACTAGACCCGCGGCAGGACGCCCGCAGAAGATGGCGCCACTGCCCGCCACTCGATGTCTTTGCCATGCGTCTGCTGCACCGTCTTCGTCCCCTGCTCCATCGCGCCCCGCGTCTGCTGCGCCAGTGCACGCCGGCCCTGTGCGCCGGTCTGGCCGCCTGCGCCGGCGTCCCGCCCGAGCCGCTGCCCGAGGTCCTGCGCGACCTCGATGCCGGCACCATCGCCACCGTGTCGGACGGCGACATGCGCGCCGAAGGTTATGCCACCGGCGAGCTGGCACCGCTCGACCAGGGCCTGCGCGACACCCTGACGGTGCTCAAACTGCAGGGCGGCCACCTGCGCACGCTGCGCTACGAGGTCTCGAATTCGGTCACCGCGCCACCCGAGGTGCTGGCGTTGAGCCGCGACGGCCGCTGGGCCTTGGTGATCGAACGGCTGCAACAGCGCGCGCCGGGCCAGACGCGCGTGCGTGAGCTGGCGCCCGGCCGACAACTGATCGCACTCGACCTGGGGGATCCGCAGGCCGTGCGTCAGGCCGACCGCCTGACACTGGCCGACTTCGCCGAAGCCCTCGCGCTCAGCCCCGACGGAGCGTGGCTCGCGGTGCTGTCGAATCCGCGGGACGGCCCTGTATTGCAGTTGGTGCCGTTTCAGGCCGGCCGCTTCGGCCCGGTGCGCCGCTACCCCCTCGCCGGGCTCGGCGCCTTGGGCGACCCGGCCACCGCGCGCGGTCCCCTCTCGGCCACCAACGTGCAGTGGCACCCTTCCGGCCAAGCGCTCGCGGTCCACGTGCCGGCTCAGGACCGCGTGGTGATGTTGCGCTTCGAGGCCGGCCTTGCGCCGCAAGAGGCGACGCTGCGCCCGTGGGGCGCGCCGGTGCAGGTCGGACGTGATCCTTTCGTCGGCCGGTTCACGCCCGACGGCCGCCACTACCTCACGTCCGACTGGGGACGCGATCTCAGCGCGCAGACGTTGGAACAACGTCTGCCGCAACGGCCTTCCTCGCTGAGCGTGGTGCGCCTCGCGGACGACACGGGCCCGGCCGCCCTGCACCGACGGCTGGGCAGTGTCGAGACCGACGACAACGCTGAAGGCCTGGCCGTCAGCCGCGATGGGCGCCTGGTCGCCACCGTCAACATGCGCGGCACCGGCTTTCCGCCTGACTCGCCACGCCACCACCGGGACGCAAGCGTGAGCCTGCTGCGCTTTGATCCCGCCAGCGGCTCGCTGACCAAACTCGGCGACCATCACTTCGAGGGCGTGCTGCCCGAGGGCGGCAGCTTCGACCTCAGCGGACGGCATTTCGTCGCCACGGTGTTCCAGGGCCATCGTGGCAGCGCGCAGGGCGCCGGCCTGGAAGTGTTCCGCGTCACCGGCGGTGAGGTGCCTACGCTGCAGCGGCTCGGCCGGCTGCCCCTGCCGCACGGGGTGCACCACGTTCAAATCGCCCGATAGCCGAGAACGGCAGGCTTCGCGCTGCCGCGTGTTCGACATCCCCCCACGAGCCCATGGTTAGACTGGTGGGCATGCATTCCCTTCACAGTTGAACCATGTGGCGTGTCGAGTTCTGCTCCGATGAGTTCCTGCCCTGTCTGCCGGAGGAATGCCAGACCAACCCCGGCGTCTATGGTTTTGAACTCGCGTTCTGGTTGGCAAGGGCGCTCGCCGCGCAAGGCTTCGTCACCAGCTATCCGATGGAAGAGGACTGGGGTTGGTTCATCGAGTACACGCACGGCGAGCTCGAGGTGACGGTGGGGTGCTGCAGCGCCGCCGAGGAAGGCGCGGGATACACCGGCAAGCCGGTCGAGTGGAGCATCTTCGCGCGGCCCCACCGCTCGCTGCTGCGCCGCCTGCGTAACACCACCTCCTCGGACGCCGTGGTCCGGCTGACCGACGCCATCTTCGCAGCGCTCTCGTCCAAGGGCATCAAGCTGCAGAACGTCGACGCGTGATCGGTGCGGCCGGCGATGCTGCGCCCGGCGAAGTTCGACCGATACCCCTGCCGGGAACCGCCTTGAAGCGGCCGCTTTTTTCTCCCCTGTCTCCTCGCACTTCTTCCAGCTACCTCGCGTGGGGGAAGTTTGGTGGAATCTCCCACGATTCAGGCCTCATATTCCAGCAGCGCAACCATTCTGCAGTGCGACGCGACGCGCAAGGGTCGGAGAGTGCGTCTTCAAATCGGGCCGTTTTACTGCGACTGATTCAAGGCGCTTGGTCCACACGCATTACCGCGCCCGTCAGCATGCAGTAAGCACGCGGTAACCGGCCGGTTGCCGCGAAATGTTGCGATGACCTGCCGGCAGTCGGCAGATGGACATGGAGGCCCGAATGCCGAAGGAAGCAGTATTCAACGGCAATATTCTGTTGGTGGGTTTCGGCTCTATCGGTCAAGCGGTTCTTCCCCTGCTGTTGCGGCATTTTGCGCTGGACCCGGCGCGGGTCCAGGTGGTGACCGCCGACGGGACAGGCGCCAACAACGCGCGCCGGCACGGCGTCGCCGTCACCAACACCTGTCTCGATCCCGGCAATTACCGCAGTGAACTGGCGGCACGGCTGCGGCCGGGCGACTTCGTGGTCAACCTGGCCGCCGGTGTCTCGAGCTACGCGTTGATCGAGCGTTGCCAGCAGCTCGGCGCGTTGTATCTCGACACCGGCCTTGCCCCCTGGGCAGGTGCAGCCGAGGAGACGTCCCTGCCCCCTGGCGAACGCACTCGCTATGCGCTGCGCGAGCAGGTCCTGTCGTTGCGACGCGATTTCAAGGGCGGCCCGACCGCCATCGTCGGCCACGGGGCGGCCCCGGGCCTGGTCTCGCATCTCGTCAAGCAGGCCCTGGTCGACCTGGCGGCGGCCTTGCTGCCGCGCGAGCCCAGGCCTTGTGACCGCCCCGGCTGGGCGCGCTTGGCGAGCCGCCTCAAGGTCAAGGTGATCCAGATTGCCGAGCGGGACACCCAGCAGGCGCTGCCACGCAAAAAAACGGGCGAGTTCGTCAACACCTGGTCGGTCGACGGTTTTGTCGGCGACGCCTGCCAGCCGGCCGAGCTGGGATGGGGCACGCACGAGCACGAGTTTCCGCACGACGCACGCGCCCATCCTTATGGATGCAAGGCGTCGATTTACCTCGACCGTCCGGGCGCGGCGATCCAGGTGCGCAGCTGGGGCCCCGGCTCAGGCCCCTATCACGGATATCTGTTCGGCCACGGCGAATCGATTTCGATCGCCGATTACCTCACGGTGCCACACCAGGAAGGCGGGGCCTACCGACCCACGGTCCATTACGCCTACCACCCCTGCGACGACGCGCTGCTGTCGCTGCACGAGTTGGCCGAGCGCAATTGGGAATGCCAGCCGCAACACCGCGTGGTGCAAGACGAGATCGAATCGGGCAGCGAGGAGCTGGGGGTGTTGCTGATGGGGCATGCGCGCGGCGCCTATTGGTATGGCGCGCGCCTGGCGATCGAAGAAGCGCGAGGGATGGCGCCGCACAGCAACGCCACCGCGCTGCAAGCGGCCGCATCGGTGGTCGCGGCGATGCGCTGGGCGCTACGCGAACCCCACCGTGGCATCGTCGAACCCGAAGACCTGCCTTACGACGAGATCCTCGCCTTCTGCCGCCCCTACCTCGGGCAGGTCGGCGGGCGTTACACGCCCTGGTCGCCGCTGCAGGGGCGTCACCGCCTCTACAGCGAAGACGTCGACAGCAGCGACGTCTGGCAGTTCAAGAATTTCCGGGTTTGAGCGCAGCGCGGAGCGGCGCGGTCGCGGCAACACTGTCGGGCAGCGCGAGCTGCAGTTCGTCGCGCAGCCCGCGCAGCAGCGCGAGTTCGCGGTCGGCCAGCCGGAAGCCGTCGACCTGCACCTTGTCGGCATACAGCAGGCCGACCGGCCGGTCGCCCTGTACCAGCGGCAGCAGCATCAGGCTGGAGGCGCGGATGTGGCGGTGGAACCAGGCCGGCAGGCGCGAGGCGATGCGCGGCGACGCGGCGTCGCGGATCAGCGTGTCCGCCCCGTTGCGGCACAGCGTGCTGAACAGATCGCCCTCGTCGTCGAGGCGGAAGCGAAAGTGCTGCCGCAGCACCCCCTGGCGCACGCCGAAGGCCAGGCGCAGCGCGAAGGTCTCGGTGCCCGGCTCGCGCAAGGCCACCACGACATGCTGGCACTGGAAGGTATCGAACACCGCCTCGCCGGCGATCTTCAGCAGCAGCTCGGTTTCGCGGGTGTGGGCCACAGCCACACGCACGCGAGCCCGGGCGCGTGACAACGGATGGGCCTGCTCCGCCGGGATGGCGGGCGCCGGCTGGGCGGCACCCGCCACGCCGGCCGCCGCCTTGGGCGGTGCCGGCGGTTGGAAGGCGTCGATGACCGCCCAGATCTCGGACCCGGTCACGCCCAGCGCCTTGGTGTAGCGGTCGATCACCGCGGTCTGGCGCAGCGCGTGTTCACGCCGGTCCACACGCGTTTGCACGTCGGCCAGTTCGTTGCCCAGGCCCGCCAGCAGTCGGAACCAGTCGTCACGCTTCTCGGGCCGACGGGGGGTGTGGTCGGCGGCAGGCCGGCGCATGCCGCGCACCAACGCTTCGGGCAGCCCCCAGCTGCGGGCGACACTGACGCCCAGGTCCTCGAAACTCAGGCCCAGCACCGACAACACCGCGGACGCCTCGCTGCCTCCCTGGCTGTGCGACAGCTGCCGGATCTGGGCCGCTTCGTCGGGCAGATAGAACCGCACCAAGGTGCGACCCAGGTTCTGCAGCAAGGCGGTGATGAAGGACTCTTCTTCCTCGGCTTGGGTGGGGCACAAGCGGGCCGCGTAGCGACCGGCCAGCCGGCCGCGCTCGTACTCTTCGCGCAGCGCTTCGGCACGCGCGCGGTCGCGCATGTCCTCGAGCGTCGGCAAAGTGCCGGCGAGGTCGCGGATGGCCATGAACCCCATCAGCGCGACCGCCCTGGAGACCGTGGTGATGCTGCCGCCGCCCACCGAACTGAAATAGGCGGCGTTGGTCATGCGCAGCAGTTTCTGCGTCAACGACACGTCGTCGAGCACCGCGCGGCTGATCTCGTCGAGGTTGACCTTCTCCGCCCCGGCCAGCCGGCGCACCCGGCGCACCACCTCGGCCTGCACCGGCAGGTCGGGCTGCTGCATCATCTGCTGCATCAGCCGGTTCAGCGTCTGCCCGCCCCGGCTGTCGGCCTCGCCCTCGAGCAGCGCCGGCGTCAGCCACTCCTGCAGGGCCTCGCGCAGCTGTGCGGCGCCGGCGTAACGCTGTGCCGGCTCGCGTGCAAGGCAGTGCGCCAGGATGCTGCGCAGCTGCGCCTCCCCGTGTTCGCCCCTGGCCACATCCGCCGGCAACGTCAGGTCTTCCTCGAGCAGGCGCGCACGCGCCCGCTGGGGGTTGGGGTCCTGCACCGCGGGCCGGCCGGCGAGCAGCTCATACAGCACCAGGCCGGCGCAGAAGATGTCCGCCGCCGTGTCGGGCGCCCCGCCCTGCACCACTTCCGGCGACAGGTACAGGCCGCTCGCGGTGGGCAGCTGCTGCAGATCGACCGGCACCGGCAGGACCGAGAAATCGCTGACCCGCGGACGCCCGGCCGCGTCGAGGATCACGCAGGAGGGTTCCAGCCGCCCGTGCACGACGCCGGCGGCATGGGCAAATGCCAGCCCATCGAGCATGCCGATCACGGTCAGCACGGCCTGGCGCGGCGCCATGGCCTCCTGCTCGGCGAGCCACTGTGCCAGGCTCACGCCCTGCACCGCCTCGATCACCAGCACGGGCTGGCCCTGCTCGATGCTGGCGTCGAGCACCGTCACCAGATTTGGATGGCGCAGCGCCATCAACGGGCCGCAGGCGGCACGCCAAACCTGGTTGGACAAGCCCGGCAAGGGCAGCCGTTGCCAGACCAACAGTTGCAGCTCACGCTGGCTGTCGGTGTCTTGTGCCTGCCACCAGGTGCTGGCCCAGCCACGCGCCAGCGGCCGCAGCAAACGGTAAGGGCCGAGGGTGGGCAGGTGCGCGGCAGAGGTCGGATCTAGCGTTTCCACGGTGCATCAAAAAGGGTCAGAGGGCGGGCGGCACGCAGCGAGGCGTTGCATCTCAGGCCTGCTTGAAGGCCATCACGGCCTGGTTGCGCAGCGTGCGCAGCAGCGACAGCTCGCGCTCCGTCACCGCGATGGCGCCGGCCTGGGCCTTGTCGGCATAGATCAAGCCCAGGGGCGCGTTGCGCAGCACCAGCGGCAGCAACAAGAACGTCGGCGCCGCGACACCCTGGCGAAACCAGGCGGGCAGACGCGGCTGGATGTTGGCCGCGCTGGCGTCGGCGATCAGCGTGTCGGCGCCTTTCAGGCACACCGCGGCGAACAGGTCGCTGGCACCGCTCAACTGCAGCTTGAAGGTCGCCGCCACCCGCTCGGCGTCGGCGCCCAGCCCGAACCGGCCGGTCAACTGGCCGCTGCGGGCGTCGCGCAGGCAGAAGATGACACGCTGGAAACCGTGCGCCCGGTACATGGTCTCGAGGATCATGTGCAGCACCTCGTTGAGCTTGAAGTTCTCGACCAGGGTGTTGCTGATGTCCTGGATACCCGCGGCCAGGGTTTCGGCCGGGTCCTGCGGCAGCTCGGCGTTCGTCTGTCCCTGCACCAGCGTGGTCAGCTCGTGGGGGCTCAGCGTGTCGGCATCTTCCGGCGCCGTTCCGTGGCGGGTCGTCAGCAACCGGGCGGCTCGGCTGCCGGCCTTGGGCTCCAGTTGCAACGCGGGCGCCATCTCGGCCATGCGCTGGCGCGATGCGGCCACCGCGTCCTGCATCTGCTGCGACGACAGCCCGAGCGCCGAGGCGTAACGCTGCGCCAGCGCCGCCACCTTGGCCGCATGGCCGGCGGTGGGGGTGACCAGCAGCGCGTCCGCGACTTCATTGCCGGCGCACGCCAGCAGACGCAGCCGGTCGCCCGGCTGGTCGCCGCGCTTCACCGGGGCGCCGGCGGGCAGCTTGCGCATGCAGCGTTGCAGGGTTTCCGGCAGGCCCCAGGTGCGCGCGACGGCAATGCCAAGGTCCTGAAAGCCGATGCCCAGCACCGACAGCGCGGCGCGGTCCTCACCCGGTGCATCGTGGTCGCCAGGGGCGCTCACCAGTCGGCGGATCTGTTCGGCCTCTTCCGGGAAGTAGAACTGGGTCAGCATGCGCCCGAGGTTCTGGAACAGCGCCGCGATGAAGGCTTCCTCGGCATCACGGCTGCCGGCGGCGAGTTCCGCCGCGACCGTGGCGGCCATCATCGAGCGCAAAAAGTCTTCCTTCAGCACCGCCGCCTGCGACTTGTCCTGCATGTGTTCGAGCAGGATCAGCGACAAGGCCAGGTTGCGGATGCCGCCGAAGCCCACCAGCGCCGCGGCGCGCGACACGGTGCTGATGCTGCCGCCCCCGGCGCCGCGGAAATGGGCGCTGTTGACCAGGCGCAGCAGCTTGTTGGTCAGCGCGACGTCCTTCAAGACCTCGTCGGCCAGGCTGTGCAGGCTTTCGTGCTCCGAGTCGGCGATGCGCTGGATGCGGCCGACCGAGTCCGACAGGGCCGGAAAGTCGGTCTTGTGCCGCATGCGGCGCAGCAGAAAGTCGAGCGTGCCGCTGCGCGCCGCATCGGCCGCTTCGTCGTCGCCCGCCTCGGCGGCACCGGGCTGCAGCCACTGGCGCAATGCGGCGAGCAGGTCGGCGGCACTGGCGAAACGGACGGCGGTGTCGCGCGCGGTGGCGCGGTGCACGATGGCGCGCAACGCGTCGTCGACCGGGTGCGGGGTCTGCGCCGGCAGCGTCAGGTCCTCATGGGCGTTGCGGTAGATGGCGCGGTAAGGGTCGCGCTCGTGCACCGCGGGCTGCCCCACCAGCATCTCGAACAGCACCAGGCCGGCGGCATAGACGTCGACCTGCGGCGTCGGCAGGCGCCCGTGCGTCGCCTCGGGCGCGAGGTAGCCGGGCGTGCCGACCAGGGTGGTGTCGGCGCCGCCGTGGCGCTGGCTGGCGGCGATGCCGAAGTCCATCACGCGCGTGCGGCCGGCGCTGTCGATCAGGATGTTGGAGGGCTTGAGGTCGCGGTGGATCACGCCGGCGGCATGCGCGTGCACCAGGCCCTCGAGCACGCCCAGCATCAGTTTCACCGCGTCGGACGCCGGCATCGCGCCCTGGTCGCGCACCCGCTGCGCCAGCGTCACGCCTTCGACCAGCTCGAACACCAAATAGGGGTGCTGTTCGTGCACGTCGGCTTCGAACAGCGGCACGATGTGGGGATGGGTGAGCCGGCTGACCGCCCGCGCCTCGCGCAGCCACTGGGCCAGCGCCTGCGGGTCGGAAGCCTGCGCCCGGTGCAGCTTGAGCGCCACCTCGCGGTCCAGCCGCGGGTCGAAGGCCCGCCAGACCGAGCTTTGCGCGCCCTGCCCCAGCATGCGACGCAATTCATAACGTCCTAGCGTGCGGCTCGGCGGCTGGGGTGGGAGGGAGGCGGACATGGGTGACGTTGTAAACGTTCTGTTGCAATTCGGGCGAATGTCCAGATTGGACACTGCCCCGCCCTGTCGCGGTGGGCCGATGTGGCGGCAAAAGTTCCTGCTATTCGCGCCGGCGTGAGGCGGCGACGCTCAGGGTGCCAACTCGATCACGTCGCCCTGGCCGGTCACGAAGGCGGCGCGCACCCGGGTCGTGTCACCATCGCCGATCGCCTGCGCGACGGCACGGCGGTATCGCTCCAGCTGTTCGCGGTAGGCCGGCAGCTGCTCGGGCGCGTGCTCGAGCTTGTAATCGAGCACCCACCATTGGTCGCCGTCGGGGCTGCCCAGCTGCACCAGGCGGTCGATCCGCAGCAGCTGCCCCTCGTGGGCGAGCGGCACTTCGTTGCCGGCCCAGCGCAAGGTGTCGCCCGGCACGACAAAACGCTGAAACGCCGGGCTGGCCAGGATCCCCCGCACCGCGTCGAGCGCTTGCGCCTGCTGGGCGGCGTCGAGCCCGAAAGTGCGCGCCGCGCTGGCGACGGCCTGGGGCGGCGGCCCTGGCGTCCGGGCAGGGTCCGTCAGCCATTCGAGGGCACGGTGCACGGCCTCCCCGATACGCGCAGTGCGGTCGTTGCGCGCCGCACGGCCGCGCTCGCCCTGTGCGCCCTCGGCAGGCGCGCCCGGACGCTGCAACGGCGGCAGGTCGCGCAGCGTCACGGGCAGCGCGGGGTCGCGGGCGGAGAGGCTCCCGTCCGCCTCCGCCGTGTCGTCGGCCGTCTGGTGTTCCAGCTGCGGCGCGTCCTCGCACAGGCGTTGCCACCAGCTGCGCTCCACACCCCGCAGATGGGGTTGCGTGGCGCTGAACACGAGACGCTGGCGCGCTCGGGTCATCGCCACGTACAGGCCGTTCAACTCCTCGCGCGCCCTCGCCTGGCGCTCGCGTTCCATCACGCCCTGCAGGCTGGGCGCGATCTGGCGCTCGCTGGCGACGAAGGCGAAACAGGTCGGCCAGGGGGCTTCGGCGGGCCAGTCGACCAGCACCGTCGCGGTTTCGCTGCGCTCGGCGGGGGTGTCGGCATCGACCACGAACACGGCGTCGGCCTCCAGCCCCTTGGCCCCGTGGATGGTCAGCAACTGCACCGCCTGCAGGTCGGTGCGGGCGCCGACCGCCAGCGGCCGGCGGCGCAACGCGCGCACCAGCTTGTACGGTGTGGCATAGCGGCCGCTGTCGAGTTCGAGCGACAACGCCATCAAGGCGTCGAGGTGGGCCAGCGCGGCGCCGCGCAGCTCCGGCGGCAGCGCCGCGGCATAGCGGGGACGCAACTCGCCCTGGTGAAGAATGCGGTCGAGCAGATCGTGCGGCGGCAGCGCGCGGGCGTCCTCGGCCCAGGCCGCCAACAGCGCTCGGGCCCGGCGCAAGGCCGGGCTGAGGCTCTCGCTCGGTGTGGCGTGCAACGCGTCCCACCAGCTGCCGGCGCCGTCGCGCACCGCCAGTGCGAGGCCGATCAGGTCGTCGTCGCTGGCGCCGAAGATCGGCGAGCGCAGCGCGTGGGCCAGCGACAAGTCGTGCTGTGGTGAGGCCAGCACGTCGAGCAAGGCCACCACGTCGCGCACCTCGAGCGCGTCCATCAGCACCGTGTCTTCGGGCGTCGCGAACGGCACATGGCGCTCGCGCAAGGCCTCGGCCACCAGGCGCAGCTGGGCGCGGCGGCGGCTGAGCACGAAGATGTGGCCCGGCTTCAAGCCCTCGTCGCGGATCAAGCGCCGGATCTGCGCCGCCACCCGGCGCGCCTCTTCCTGCTTCAACAACACCTCGGGCTCGCGCCGCGGTGTCGTCAGGCTGTCGCGCCAGGCCGCCGTCCCGGTCTCCTTGGGCTGCTTCGGGGGGCGTTCGACACGCTCCAGCGCCATCACCTGCCCGGGCTGCGCGCCAGGGTCGACCTCGGTGGTGTGCGCGCGGAAGTCGGCGTAGCGGGCCTCGGCCATCGCGGTGGTGAAAACGCCGTTGAGCGCCTGCAGCACCTGGGGCGCATTGCGCCGGGTGTGGTCGCACGCCAGCACGGCGCCCCCCAGGCCCTCGACCACGAGGTGCTTGGCGGCCTCGAACACACGCGGCTCGGCGCGCCGGAAGCGGTAGATGCTCTGCTTGGGATCGCCGACGATGAACACCCCCGGCGGCCGCTGGCCGCTGCCGCCGCCACCGGCACCAGCGTATGACGACAGCCAGCTCGACAGCGCCTGCCATTGCAGCGGGTTGGTGTCCTGGAATTCGTCGATCAGCACCTGGCGGACCCGCGTGTCGAGCCGCTCCAGCACCCAGCCGGCCAGCTCGGCGTCGCGCAGCAGCCGCAGCGCGCAACGTTCCAGGTCGGCCATGTCGGCCAGGCCGCGGGCCCGTTTGAGGCGCGCGTATTCGGCGAGCAGCACGCGCACCAGCCGCACCAGCCGCGCATGTTCCAGGTGGGCCTCTTGCTGGGCCACGGCGCGCCGGATGTCACGCAGGAACGCCACCGCGTCGTCCAGTTCGGGCGCGTCCAGGTGCTTGCGCAGCTCGCCGTCCTTGGTGAACAGGGCGGCCTCGATCGCGCACAAGGCGGCGAGGTCGTTGCCCAGCTCGAGCGCTTGCTGCAGCGCAGCGCCGCACTTTTGCGGCGTGGCCTTGGGCTGCAAGCCCAAGGCAGCGGCCACGCGCTGCAGCAACGGGCCGACGACCGGCGACCGCAGGGTTAGGGCGGGATGCTCGCGGCCGGCGAAACGCTCGTCCATCTCGCCGGCGCTCGGCACGCAGGCGTGCAAGCTGCCGGCGGTGTCTGCCAGCTCGAACTCGAGGCGCTTGTCGAGCACCCCCAGCAGCCAGGTCTGCGCCTGATGGCGCCCGCGTGTGCGCACCAGGGTCTCGAAATCGGCGCGCAGGTCGGCGTCGCCCGCCACTGCCCCGAGGAACTGCCGCCAGGCGGCCGGCTTCAGCTCGTCGACGTTCTCGACCAGCTCGGCCTGAGGCGCCAGGCCCAGCTCGTCGAGCAGCTGCAGCGGAGCCGCCCGCATCAGCTGCGAGAACCAGGCGTGGAAGGTGCGGATCTCGACCGGCTGCTGGCCCGCCAACAGGCGTTCGTACAGGCTGCCGAGCGCGGGGGCCTGGGCCCGCGCCTGGGCCGGCGCGACACCGCGGTCGATCAAGGCACGCACGCGCTCGGCGTCGCCGCACTCGGCAAACTGCGCGAGCCACGACATCAGCCGGTGGCGCATCTCGGCGGCCGCCTTCTTGGTGAAGGTGATGGCGAGGATTTGCTGCGGTTGCAAACCGTCGAGCAGTCCGCGCAAGATGCGCGACACCAGCATCCAGGTCTTGCCGGCACCCGCGCAGGCCTCGACCACCACGCTCTGCGACGGGTCGCACGCCAAGGCATAGAAGCGCTCACGCGTGACCAGTTCGCCGTTGACGCGGTAGGCGGGCCCGAGTGGCGGGTCGGAGGGGCGGCTGGCCTGGGGCGGGTGGGCCGCAGGGGTTTCAACCGGACCGGTCATGCCTGCGCTCCCGTGCCGGACGGCGCTGGGTCCGGCGTTTCCGCCCAGTGGGCCTTGCGACACAGGCCGCGCGCGTCACAGTGTTCGCACAGCGCGCCTTCGCCCAGTGCCGGCAAGGCGGCGCCGGCGGACAGCCGGTCGACATCGTCGGCCAGACCTTGCAGCAGCGTCTGCGCAGTCGCTTCGACGTCGGCATGCTCGATCGACTCGATCTCGCGCCCTTCCATCGCCAGGTACAAGGCGCGCAACGGATGCTGGTGGCCCGGCGCGCCCTGGGCTTGACGCAGCAAGCCGGCATAGAAGGCCAGTTGCGTGTCTTCGAGCGGCTCGCGCTGACGGCGCTTGAGCGCCTCGACGTTGCCGGTCTTGTAGTCGAGGATCAGGGTCGCCGGGCCCTGCTCGCCGCGGACCTGGTCGACCCGGTCCAGCGTGCCGTAGAGCCGGGTCTGCGGCCGCTGCGGCAAGGCCGATTGCAATGGGACTTCACTGCGCAGCACGTGGCCGCCGTTGCGCTCGTGGTTCATCAGCCAATCGATGTATTGCTGCGCCACCCGGCCGAAGCGCAAGGCATAAGGGAGGAAGGCCGCCTCGTCCAGCCCCAGCACCAGCTGCTGTTCGGCCCCGATGCGCAGCAAACGCTGCAGTTCCTGGTCGGCGTCGAGCGGCGCCTCTTCGTGCTGCTGATGGAAGTGCTGCAGCACGGTGTGCAGCCAGGTGCCGTAGTCGCGCCGCTCGACCTCGTCGTCGAGCTCGGGCGTTTCGCGCAGGCCGAGCATGTGCAACGCGAAGAAGCGGTAGGGGCAGTCGCGCAGCGCCTCATAGCTGGTGGCACTGAAGCGTTCGGGCACCAGCGCCGGCGCGCGCGGCGCGCTGGGCCGGGTCGGTGCCGGCTTCACCAGCAGCATCGGGCGCGGGTCTTCCGGGCGCGCCTCGAGCAGGGCCGCGCGGCGGCGTTCGAGCAGCAGCCGCTCGACCAGCACGCTGGCCCCGAGCGGCTCGCCGTCGTGCGAGAGGCGCCACAGCAGGCTGACGCTGGGCTGGCGCACCAGGTGCGCAAAGGCGATGGTCTGCCCCTGCTGGGCGGCCGCGCGCGTCGGCAAGGCGAGCGCCGCCCGCTCGCGCTCGCTGAGCCACAGCGATGCAGGCACCGGGCCGAGGCGTTGTTCGTCACAGCCGGGCATCACGGCCGCGGCGAACGGCCGCAACATCGCACGCGCCAGTGGCGTGATGACGACCTCGGCGTCTTCGGCTGCGGGCGGCATGAAGGCGCCCGCCTCGAGCAGGCTGTCGACCCAGGCGGTGTAGTCGGCGAGGTCCATCGACGTGACGGCCGCTTGCCGTTCGAAAGCCGATTCGGCCGCGAGGCCGTCTCCTGCCACGTCGAGCCGCAAGGCTTCGAGCACCTCGCGTCCGGCGTCGTCCTCGGCCAGCGTCGTCCAGGCGCCGCAGGCCTGCAGGGCCGCTTGCAGCCGGGCGTTCCAGTCCGCCAGGCGGACGCGCCGCGGTTCCGCGCCGAGCTGGGCACGCAAGGCCACGACGCGTTGCCAAAGGGCCAGGGCTGGCGCTGGCAGACGCGCCTCGACGACCTCGCTCAACAGCGCCCATCGATGGCGGCGCACCGCTTGTTCGAGCCCGGCCTCGGCACCGGCCGGCAGCTCACCGTCCCACGCCGTGAAGGTCGACTTGAGCCAGTCCAGCAGGTCGTCGGTGCTGGCGCGATAACGTGCCAGCGCGAGCAGCCCGGCGACACACGCACCGGCCCGCGTGGTGGACAGCCGCCAGCCCGTCTCGTCGCGCAAGGCGACTCCGCGGCGTTCCAGCAGGGCCCGCAGCCGGCGCACCAGCACCCGGTCTTGCGCAATCACCGCCACCGGCGCCTGGCCGGCCGACAGATGCGTCAACACCTGGGCGGCCGCCACCTGCGCCTCCTGCTCGAAGTCGGCGCACTGCAGGATCTGCACATCGGGGGCGGCCGCGGCGAAAGGTGCTTGTGCGTCGGGGTCGGTTTCGATGCTCAGCTGCGGCGCGTCGGCCTGCGCCAGCAGGGACAGCGCCAACGGCTCGGGTTCGCCGGCCTTGACCAGCACCCAGCCGCCAGCCCGCACGTCGAACAGCGCGTCCGCCGGGCCGACGTCCTGCAGCGCGGCCCATTCGAGCGCGACACGCGCCAGCGCGGCCTCGGTCGCCGCCGGCCCCAACGGCGGCGGCAGCGCCTCGCGCGCTTGATCCCAGTAGGCCGGACGGCGCGCCGGCATCAGCGCATGCGCCGCGTGCAGCATCTGGTGCGCCATCTCGACCACGCCGCGCACCCAGTGCTCGAACAGGGCCGGATCGGCGCGGCGCACCGGCTGAGCCCAGCTCAGCTCGCCCAGCAAGCGCGCCGCCGCGAGCCGGTCAGCGGCCACATCGCCGCTGGGCCCCTCGGGCGCCTGAGGACGCGCCGGCAGTGCGTCGCGCAGCGTCTGGGTGGTTTCGAAGCGGGGCATCCAGCCGGCGCCAGCCAGGCGTGCCCAGGCGTTGCGCGCGAGCGGCAGGTGCTGCGCAAACGGCAGCAACACCAGCAATTCCCGCTGCGGCACGGCATGCGCTTGCGCGAAGGCGCGAACCCGCTGGACGATGGCAGGCCAGGGATCGGTGCAGGACGCACCCAGGGACCAGTTTTCTCGCACCGACATGCCGACTGCTCTCGAGTACCTGTGAGAAAAAGGATATCCCTGCGATAGAAAGACTTCAGACCACCCCCGCAGGCCCCGGGAGGGTTTGTGTCAGAATCATTGTGCCTTTGTCGGAGCATGGCTTCGACCCATCCGAGGACCGAATAATGAGCAGCGAGCTGATCAAACACATCTCCGACGCGTCGTTTGACGCCGACGTCCTGCAGGCCGACAAGCCGGTGCTGGTGGACTACTGGGCCGAATGGTGCGGCCCTTGCAAGATGATCGCCCCCATCCTGGACGAAGTGGCCAAGGATTATGACGGCCGGCTCGCGATCGCCAAGATGAACGTCGACGAAAACCGCGAAGTGCCGTCCAAATTCGGCATCCGCGGCATTCCGACCCTGATGTTGTTCAAGGGCGGCCAGCTCGCCGCCACCAAGGTCGGCGCTTTGTCGAAAGCGCAGTTGACGGCCTTCCTCGACGGTCATCTATAATTTCTGCCAATGCATCGGGAGTCGCGGCCACAAGCCCGGTTCCCGGTAGCACAAGTTTCGCCACTACGCACCTCGTTCGCCGCGTAGTTTCGGCCCCCAACTCCAGCGTCTTCAGACTCGCGCTCGTCGCAGTCCTGCGCCAGTTCTCGCGGCATCCGTCCGGTCGGGCTGCGAGCGCCGCCGAAGTCCATCCAGACGTCGCCGTTGGCAGTGCGGCGTCAACGACAAGGGTATTCACCCATGCAACTATCCGAACTCAAAGTCCTTCACGTCTCGGAACTCATCAAGATGGCCGAGTCGCTGGAGATCGAGAACACCAGCCGCATGCGCAAGCAGGAGCTGATGTTCGCGATCATGAAGCGGCGCGCCAAGCAGGGCGAGCAGATCTTCGGCGACGGCGTGCTCGAGGTCTTGCCGGACGGTTTTGGCTTCCTGCGCTCTCCCGAGACGAGCTATCTGGCCAGCACCGACGACATTTATCTGTCGCCCAGCCAGATCCGGCGCTTCAACCTCCACACCGGTGACGCCATCGAAGGCGAAGTCCGCGTGCCCAAGGACGGCGAGCGCTATTTTGCGCTGGTGAAGGTCGACCGCGTGAACGGTCTGACGCCCGAGGAGAACAAGCACAAGATCATGTTCGAGAACTTGACGCCGCTGTTCCCGAAGGAGCAGTTCAAGCTCGAACGCGAGATCAAGTCCGAAGAGAACATCACCGGCCGTATCGTCGACCTGATCGCACCGATCGGCAAAGGCCAGCGGGCTTTGCTGGTGGCGCCGCCCAAGAGCGGCAAGACCGTGATGATGCAGCACCTCGCGCACGCCATCATCGCCAACCACCCCGATGTCTACCTGATCGTGCTGCTCGTCGACGAGCGGCCCGAGGAAGTGACCGAAATGCAGCGCACCGTGCGCGGCGAGGTCATCAGCTCGACCTTCGACGAGCCGGCGGCGCGCCACGTGCAAGTCGCCGAGATGGTGATCGAGCGTGCCAAGCGCCTGGTCGAGTTGAAGAAGGACGTGGTGATCCTGCTCGATTCGATCACCCGTCTGGCGCGTGCGTACAACAACGTGCTGCCCTCGTCGGGCAAGGTGTTGACCGGCGGTGTCGACGCCAACGCGCTGCAGCGGCCCAAACGCTTCTTCGGCGCGGCCCGCAACATCGAGGAAGGCGGCTCGCTGACCATCATCGGCACCGCGCTGGTCGACACCGGCAGCCGCATGGACGAGGTGATCTACGAAGAGTTCAAGGGCACCGGCAACTGCGAGATCCACATGGACCGTCGCATGGCCGAGAAGCGCGTCTACCCGTCCATCCTGCTGAACAAGTCGGGCACGCGTCGCGAAGAGCTGCTGCTCAAGCCCGAGATCCTGCAAAAGACCTGGATCCTGCGCAAGCTGCTCTACCCGATGGACGAGATCGAGGCGATGGAGTTCATCCTCGACAAGATGAAGTCGACGAAGACCAATCTGGACTTCTTCGACATGATGCGCCGCGGCGGCTGAAACGCCGGGGGCATCGAGCGGAAAAGGCCGGGCGACCGGCCTTTTCTGTTTTCCGCTTTACAGGGCGCGATTTCCGCGGCCTGCCGGCGCGGCGGAATCTCGGGTCGGCACCCGGCGGGTCCGCCCCGCTGCCCGCCCCTTTACAACGCCGCCGCTGGCGAGCCTCCCCGAGGGGAGTGTGCAGTCCTTGCGCTCCCCGGGCTCCTGGGCCCTGGATAAGTTGTTGATCTCCATGGCATAATCCGCGGTTTTCCGCTTCCGGAAAGTGCCTCGAAAGGGTCGAGGTGGCTCCCGGCGCATAGGATCAGCGAAAGAGAGCGATCGCATGAAAGAAGGCATCCACCCCAACTACCGCGAAGTGTGCTTCGTGGATCTGTCCAACGGCTTCAAGTTCGTGACCCGTTCTTGCGCTCAGACCAAAGAAACCGTCAAGATGGATGACGGTCGCGAGCTGCCGCTGTTCAAGCTGGAAACCACCAGCGAGTCGCACCCCTTCTACACCGGCACGCAAAAGAGCGTGGACTCGCTCGGCGGCCGCGTCGAGAAGTTCCGCAACAAGTTTGCGCGCGTGGGCATCAAGAAGTAAGCAGCGTCGTATCGTCTGCAAGAGGGCAGCCAGGGTAACCGGCTGCCCTTTTTGTTTGCGGCGTGCCCAAGCCCCGGGCGTCGCCCGCCCGGCGTACGCGCCAATTTGCTGCATCATCCCGGCTTTGCGACTGCCGACCGCCCTGCACCCCCCTTCACGTGAATCACCCTAGCCCCGCCATCGTCACGCAACGCGCCGCGCAACGCCTGCCGCGCCTGCCGCTGCTGTTGCTCTGCGCCGCCTATGTGCTGCCCGGACTGTTCGGACGTGACCCCTGGCGCAGCGCCGACGTGACCGCGTTCGGCTTCATGCACAGCCTCGCCACGGGCCGCAGCGACCTGTGGCATCCGCTGGTCGGCGGTTTGCCGCCCGAAGGCGGGCTGCTGCCGTATTGGCTGGGCGCCGGCTTCATCCGGCTGTTCGCCGACGTGCTCGACCCGGCGCTGGCCGCGCGCATTCCCTTCGCCCTGCTGCTGGTCGGCGTGCTGCTGTTGACCTGGTACACCTGCTACCACCTGGCCCGCACGCAGGCAGCCCAGCCGGTGTCGTTCGCGTTCGGCGGCGAAGCCACCCCGGTGGACTATGCGCGAGCGATTGCCGACGGTGCCGTGCTCGCGCTGCTCGCGACGCTCGGGCTGCTGCAACTGGGCCACGAAACCACGCCCGAGCTGCTGCAGCTCAGCGGCGTCACGTTGTTCATCTACGCGCTGGCCGCCAGCGGCGTCCGCAGCCTCAAGCCCCGGGTGGCGGTGCTGACGGCGCTGCCGTTGATGGCCGGCAGCGGCGCGCCCAACATCGCGGTGTTTCTCGGGCTGGTGGGCCTGTCGGTGTGCTGGATGTCGCACGATGCGCAAACGCGCCGTTTCGTCACCTGGGTGGCCGCAGCCCTGCTGCTGGCAGCGCTGACCGCCACCACCTTCGATGCCTGGGCCTGGAAGGCCGACCCGCGGCCCCAGCTGCGCCAGGTGTTGCGCCTGCTGGCCTGGTTTACCTGGCCCGCCTGGCCGCTGGTGGCGTGGACCTTGTGGGTGTGGCGGCGCCATTGGCTCAAGCGGCATATCGCCGTGCCACTGTTCACCGCACTGATCGCGCTGGTGGCCTGTGTCGTGATGAACGGCTCGGACCGTGCCTTGATGCTGGCCCTGCCGTCGCTGGCGGTGCTGGCCGGCTTTTCGCTGCCGACCCTGCGCCGTGGGGTGGCGTCGGCGATCGACTGGTTTTCGGTCTTCTTCTTCAGTTTCTGCGCGCTGACGATCTGGGTCATCTATTTGTCGATGCACACCAACGTGCCGGCCAAACCCGCGGCGAATATCGCCCGCCTCGCGCCCGGCTTCGAGCCCCTGTTTTCGGTGCCGGCGCTGGTGTTCGCGGTGGCCGGTACGCTGGCATGGCTGTGGCTGGTGCGCTGGCGTGCCGGCCGCAATCGCGAAGAGCTGTGGCGCAGCCTGGTGCTGCCGGCCAGCGGCGTCGCGCTGGGCTGGCTGCTGCTGATGACGCTGTGGTTGCCGGCACTCGACTACGGCCGCAGCGAACGGCCTCTGGTGCAACGGCTGAGCCGCTACCTGCCCTACGGCGTGTGCCTCGAGGCGCACGGCCTGCCGCGCAGCGAGATGGCGGCGCTCGAGGTGCACGGCGGGTTTCAGGTCTATGCGAGCCATGCGCTGTATCCGCCACGCTGTGACTATCTGCTGGTGCGGGGCGGCCGCAGTGCACCCGAGCCGGGCGGCTGGACGCTGCTCGGGCGTGCCCAGCGGCCAACCGACCGGAGCGACTTCACCTACGTCTTCCGCCGCCACGGCGCGGACGAGGACTGATGCCGGCGCTGCGTCGCATCGCCCGTGACGCCGCCACCATCCTGGTGGGCCAGCTGGCGACCATCGGTTTCGGCGTGGCCGACACCATCATGGCGGGCCGCCACGCCAGCGTCGACCTGGCGGCCTTGTCGATCGGCGCGGCGATCTACATCAGCGTCTATGTGGGCGCGAGCGGCGTGGTGCAGGCCCTGATTCCGGTGGTGGGCCACCACCGCGGCGCGCAGCAGGACCAGGAGGTCGGAGAGGCCTTCCGCCAGACCGTCTACCTCGCCTTGCTACTCGGCTTGCCAGGGCTGCTGCTGATGCGCTCGCCCGACGTGGTGCTGGCCCTCACCGGCGCGCCTCCGGACGTGGCGGCCCGGGTGCGCGACTATCTCGGCTGGCTGGCCTTCGGCATGCCGCTGGCCTTGCTGTTTCGCTGCTACACCAGTCTCAACCAGGGCATCTCCAAGCCGCTGCTGGTCACGGCGCTGCAACTCGGGGCGCTGGCGCTCAAGCTGCCCCTGAACGCCTGGCTGATCTTCGGCGGGGCCGGCCTGCCGGCGCTGGGCATCGAAGGTTGCGGCATCGCGACGCTGCTGATCAATGCCGCGTTGGTGCTGGTGGGCGCCACGATGTTGTGGCGGCACCCGATCTACCGACCGTTTTCCCTCTGGACCGGCTGGCATGGACCGCGCTGGTCGGTCCAGAAAGAACTGCTGCGGCTCGGGCTGCCTGCGGGCGCCAGCTACTTCGTCGAAGTCACCGCCTTCACGCTGATGGCGCTGTTCATCGCCCGCTTCGGCACCAACGCCCTGGGCGGGCACCAGATCGTGGCCAACCTGGCCAGCGTGATGTACATGCTGCCGCTGTCGATCGCGATCGCCACCGGTGCACAGGTGTCGCAGTTGCGCGGCGCGGGCGAGGTCGCCGCGGCACGCCGGGCCGGCTGGCAAGGCATCGCGCTGGCGGTGGGCTTGTCGGTGCTGCTCGGCGGTCTCGTGTTCGCGCTGCGGCCCTGGCTGGTGGCGGTCTACAGCCGCGACCCGGTGGTGCGCGATGCCGCGGCGGCGCTGTTCGTCTACATCGCGCTGTACCAGCTGTTCGACGCCACCCAGGTCAACGCGGCCTTCGCGCTGCGGTCCTTCCGCGTGGCGCTGCTGCCGGCCGCCGTCTATGTCGTCGCCTCGTGGGGCTTGGGACTGGGCGGCGGTTATGCGCTGGCCTTCAACGTCGGCGGTGAGGTGCCCGCGATCCTGCACGGCGCGAGCGGCTTCTGGTTCGGCAATTTGACGGCGCTGGGGCTGGTGTCGGTGGTGTTGACGCTGCTGTACCGGCGCGTGGCCAAAGCCGCAGTGGCCATGCCGGGCAGCGTGGGATAGCGCCCGCACCGCAGCAGCGCCCCGGCGTGCAAAGCTACTGCGACCCGACGTCGGCCACGCTCGGCGCCGGGGCGGGCTCGGCCTGGGCCGGGCGCACGCGCAGCGACGGGAAGATCAGCCTGAACTGCGAGCCCTTGCCGGGTTCGCTCTCGACGTCCAGCTCGCCGCCGTGGCGTTGGATCACATGCTTCACAATGGACAGGCCCAGGCCAGTCCCGCCGGTCTCGCGGGAGCGGCTGCCGTCGACCCGGTAGAAGCGCTCGGTGAGGCGGGGAATGTGTTCTTTCTCGATGCCGATGCCGCTGTCCCGGACGCAGAACTCGCCGCTGCCATTGGAGCTGGTCAACCAGTGCACGTGCACGCTGCCGCCATCGGGCGTGTAGCGGATGGCATTCGTGACGAGGTTGGTCAGGGCGCTCAGCAATTCGGTTTCGGCACCGGCCAGTTGCGCCGGTGCATCGATCGTGAAGCTGAGCTGGTGCCGGCCTTGCGACAGCGTCTTGGCGTCGCCCTCGACGTGTCGCATCAGCTTGTCGACGTCGATCCAACGGTCGGCGCGCGGACGCGGGCTGCCTTCGAGCTGCGCGAGCGTCAGCAGATCGCTGACCAGACCTTGCATGCGTGTCGTCTGCTGCTCCATCAGCGTCAACACCCGCTTGCGCTCCACTTCGGTGAGCGGCAGGTTGGTCAGCGTTTCGATGAAACCCGACAGCACGGTGAGCGGCGTGCGCATCTCGTGCGAAACGTTGGCGACGAAGTCGCGGCGCATGGTTTCGGTCCGCTCGCGCTCGGTGATGTCTTGCGACAGCACCAGCTTCATGCCGCCGCCATAGGGACGGATCAGCACCGACAGCATGGTGCGGCCGCCGGGGCTCGGGAACACCACCGGCTGGGTGAAATCGCGCTCACGCAGATAGGCGACGAAGGCCGGCGCGCGCACCAGATTGGTCAGCCGCTGGCTCAGGTCGCGCTGCGGGTCGAGGCCGAAATGTTCGGCGGCGAGCCGGTTGCACCACTCGATCTGCTCATTGGCGTCGAGCAGCATCACGCCGTTGGGAGAGGCCTCGATCCCGGACAGGAATTGCGCCAGCCGGGCCTTCTCCTGCACCACGGTCATCTCACGCGTGCGGATTGCGCGCTCGACCCGGTAGCCCAACTCACCCCAAAAGCCGGTGTCGCGCGGTGCCGGGCCGTTTTGCGAGCCCCGCAACCATGCCAGCAGCCGGTGGCCGCGCAAGACGTCGAGCAACACCACCGAGCAGGCACCGAGCGCGCCGCCGAGGACGCTGCCGAACACCGGCGACTGCATCGTGAGGCCCACCAGATGGCCGAGCCACCCGCCCAGCGACACCGCGCCCAGCGACAACAGCAAGCGCAACAGCAACCAGCTCATCGGGACCTTCGCTTGCGGGATGTGAGGCGGTGGGCGGTGAACCAGGCGGCCGCGTGACAGTGCTCGCGGCCGGGTACGACGACGCGGATCACGCGGCGGTCGACACCTGTTGGGTGAGCCGGTAGCCCGCGCCGCGCACGGTCTCGATCATCTGCGCGCACTGCACCGGTGACAAGGCCTCACGCAATCGCTTGACATGGACATCGACCGTGCGCTCCTCGATGAACACGTGGTCGCCCCAGACCCGGTCGAGCAACTGGGCCCGGCTGTGCACACGTTCCGGATGGGTCATGAAGAAGTGCAGCAGCTTGAACTCGGTCGGGCCGACCTTGACGTCGCGCTCGCCACACGACACGCGCCGGGTGGCGGGGTCGAGCCGCAGGGCCCCGACTTCCACCGCCGAATCGAGCGCTTCCGGCGCCTTGCGGCGCAGCACGGCCCGGATGCGGGCCATCAGCTCATTGGTCGAGAACGGCTTGGTGAGGTAGTCGTCGGCGCCGGCGTCGAGGCCCGCGATCTTGTCGGCCTCGTCGGAGCGGGCGGTCAGCATGATGACCGGCATCTCCTTGGTCCGCGCTTCGCTGCGCCAGCGCTTGGCCAGCGCGAGGCCGGACTGCCCGGGGAGCATCCAGTCGAGGATCACGAGGTCGGGCAGCACCCGGTCGACCTCGGCCTGGGCGCGCAAGGCGTCAGGCGCCACGCTGACTTCATAGCCCGTATGCCGCAGATTGAGCGAAATCAGCTCGGCGATCGCGGCTTCGTCCTCCACCACCAGAACACGGCTCATGAGCTCTCCTGTCGACTGTTGTGGACTGCTGTGCTTACTTCAGCACCGACTCGACACTTTCCATCGGGATGTGGCGGACGTCGGTGCCTTTGACGATGTAGATGATCTGCTCGGCCAGGTTTTTCGCATGGTCACCCACGCGCTCGATGGCCTTGGCGACGAACACCAGGTCGATGCTGGCCGAGATGGTGCGCGGGTCTTCCATCATGTAGGTGATGAGCTTGCGCATCAGGCCGTCGAACTCCTGGTCGATCTGGTTGTCCTGCTTGAGCACCTCGACCGCCTTCTTCACGTCGAGGCGGGCAAAGGCGTCGAGCGTCTTGCGCAGCTGCTCGGTGGCCAGCGTGGCTTCGAACGACACGTCAGCCACGGGCAAGCGCATGCGGCTCGACACGCCGGTGTTGATCAGGCGCTGCACCGTGCGGGCGATGCGGGCGGCCTCGTCGCCCACCCGCTCGAGGTTGCCGATGGTCTTGGAGATCGCAATCAAGAGGCGCAGGTCGCGCGCGGTCGGTTGGCGCCGCGCGATGATGGTGGACAGATCGCGGTCGATCTCGACCTCCATCTGGTTCACGCGTTCTTCCTGCGCGATCACCTGGCTGGCGGTTTCGCCGCTGAAGTTCGTCAGCGCATAGATGGCCTGCGCCACCTGCGCCTCGACCAAACCGCCCATCTCCAGCACCCGGGTCGAGATGCCGCTCAGCTCGGCGTCGAACTGCGTCGACAGATGTTTGTCGCTCATCGCGTGTCTCCTGTGCGGCTCAGCCGAAGCGGCCGGTGATGTAGTCCTCGGTGTCCTTCTGCTTGGGCTTCATGAACAGGTCGGACGTGGGGCCGAACTCGATCAGGTCGCCCAAATACATGTAGGCGGTGTAGTCCGAGCACCGCGCCGCCTGCTGCATGTTGTGGGTCACGATCACGACCGTGTAGTCGTTCTTCAGCTCGTGGATCAGCTCCTCGATCTTGCCAGTCGAGATCGGGTCCAGCGCAGAACAAGGTTCGTCGAGCAGCAGCACTTCGGGCTTGATCGCGATGCCGCGGGCAATGCACAGACGCTGCTGCTGGCCGCCCGACAAGCCGGCGCCACTCTGGCCGAGCTTGTCTTTCACTTCTTTCCAGAGCGCCGCCTTCTTCAGCGCCCACTCGACCCGTTCGTCCATCTCGGCGCGCGGCAGGCTCTCGAACAAGCGCACGCCGAAGGCGATGTTGTCGTAGATCGACATCGGGAACGGCGTCGGCTTCTGGAACACCATGCCCACCTTGGCACGGATCAGTGAGACGTCAAGCTTGGACTTGAGGATGTTCTCGCCGTCGAGCAGGATCTCGCCCTCGGCCCGCTGCTCCGGGTAGAGCTCGAACATGCGGTTGAAGGTGCGCAGCAGCGTCGACTTGCCGCAACCCGAGGGGCCGATGAAGGCGGTGACCTTCTTCTCGGGAATCTCGAGGTTGATGTTCTTCAGCGCGCGAAAGCTGCCGTAATAGAAATTGAGGTTGCGGATCGACAGCTTGGCCTTTTCGGTCACCGGCATCTCGATTTTTTTGTCCATGGGGCGGCCTCGGTACTCGGTCTCAGGATTTGTTGCGGAACAGCGTCCGCGCGACGATGTTGAGCAGCAACACGCCCAGGGTGATCAGGAACACGCCCGCCCAGGCCAGCTTCTGCCAGTTCTCGTAAGGGCTCATCGCGAACTTGAAGATGGTCACCGGCAGGCTGGCCATCGGCGTGTTCAGGTTGGCGGTCCAGAACTGGTTGCTCAACGCGGTGAACAGCAGCGGCGCGGTCTCGCCCGCGATGCGTGCCACCGCCAGCAGAATGCCCGTCACGACGCCCGCGCGGGCGGCCTTCAGCGTCACGAAGGACACCACCTTCCATTTCGGCGTGCCGAGCGCATAGGCGGCCTCACGCAGCGCGTTGGGAATCAGCATCAGCATGTTCTCGGTGGTGCGGATCACCACCGGGATCACGATCAGCGCCAGCGCCAGCACCCCGGCCCAGCCGGAAAAACCCCTCATCGGCGCGACCATGACGGCATAGATGAACAGGCCGATCACGATGGACGGTGCGGACAGCAGGATGTCGTTGATGAAGCGGGTGACATTGCCGAGCAGGCCGCGCTGGCCGTATTCGGCCAGGTAGATGCCCGCCAGAATGCCGACCGGCGTGCCCACCAGCGTGGCCAGCGTCACCATCACCAGCGAGCCGAAGATGGCATTGGCCAGCCCGCCGGTGTCGGCCTGCGGCGCCGGTGTCATCTCGGTGAACAACGACCACGTCATGCCACCGATGCCCAGCCGCACGGTTTCGAACAAGATCCAGAGCAGCCAGAACACGCCGAACGCCATGGCCAGCAGCGACAGCGTCAGCGCGATCGCGTTGACGCGCTTGCGCCTGCGGTGCATCGCCAAACGCCCGGGATCGAACAGAGGCGCCTGGGCAGGCTCCGACAGCCGAGACTCGGTTGGCATGGCGGCGTGGGCGAGGTCGGTCGGCGAAGAACGGTCGATCGAACTCATTGGAGAACCTCCGTGCTGCGCACTGCGGTGCGAGCCCCCTCCGGGGCGGCCGAGCGGGGGCTCCATTGGAGAACCTCCGTGCTGCGCACTCCGGTGCGAGCCCCCTCCGGGGCGGCCGAGCGGGGGCTCCATCGGGAAACCTCCGTGCTGCGCACTCCGGTGCGAGCCCCCTCCGGGGCGGCCGAGCGGGGGCTCATGCCCGCGCCCCTTCACGCCGCTTCAGGCGCATTAGCAGGATCTTGGAGCAGGACAGCACGACGAAAGTGATGAAGAACAGCACCAGTCCGAGGTAGATCAGCGAGGCCTGGTGCAGGCCTTCGCCTGCCTCTGCGAACTCGTTCGCCAGCGCGGAGGTGATGCTGTTGGCCGGCTCGAACAGCGACGCTGAATTGAGCTGGTTCATGTTGCCGATCAGAAAGGTCACGGCCATGGTTTCACCGAGCGCTCGGCCGAGGCCCAGCATGATGCCGCCGATCACACCGGTCTTGGTGTAGGGCAACACCACCCGCCACATCACCTCCCAGGTGGTGGAACCGAGTCCGTAGGCCGACTCCTTGAGCATCGGGGGCGTCACCTCGAACACATCGCGCATCACCGAGGCGATGAAGGGAATGATCATGATCGCCAGGATGATGCCGGCGGCCAGAATGCCGATGCCCACCGGGGGGCCGGACACCAGGGCGCTGAGATAGGGCGCGTCGCCGGCCAGTGATTGCAGCGGCTGCTGGACATAGGTGGCCAGGATGGGGCCGAACACCAGCAAGCCCCACATGCCGTAGACGATGGACGGCACCGCGGCCAGCAGTTCGATCGCCGTGCCCAACGGGCGGCGCAGCCAGCGCGGCGACAGCTCGGTCAGAAACAGGGCGATGCCGAAGCTGACCGGCACGGCGATCAACAGCGCGATGAACGACGTCATCAGCGTGCCGTAGATCATCACCAGGCCGCCGTACTGCTCCTGCACCGGGTCCCAGTCGCTGCGCCACAGAAAACTCAGGCCGTAGGCCTCGATCGCAGGCGCGGCGCCGATCAACAACGAGATGATGATGCCGGCCAGCAACGCGAGCGTCAGCAGCGCGGCACCGTGCGCCACCGCCGAGAACAGCGTGTCCGCCCAGGGCGCAGCCCGGCGCACGGCAGGCGGCCCGCCCAACGGGTCCGTTCGTTGCATATTGTCAGTCTTGTAGTGGGATGCCTGCAGTGTAGCGGTCACCGTTTTCCCTCCATGCGCGAGCGGGGTGGCGCTGCCACCCCGCTGCTATGCCCTCAGTTCGGCCCGTCGATCATCGTGTCGCTTCGGGCGACGCGGCTCACTTGAACGCGACCGTCTTGCCGCCGGTGTCCTTGATCTCGCCCCACTGCTTGCGCACCAGCGCCTTCACCGAGTCGGGCAGCGGCACGTATTCGAGGTCGGAGGCCATCTTGTCGCCGTTGGCGCTGTAGGCCCACTCGAAGAACTTCAGCGCGTGCGCCGCTTGCGCCGGCTTGTCCTGGGCCTTGTGCATCAGGATGAAGGTGGCGCCGGTGATCGGCCAGCTGTCCTTGCCGGCTTGGTCGGTCAGCACTTGGTAGAAGCTCTTCGACCAGTCGGCGCCGGCCGCGGCGGCCTTGAAGTTCACTTCGTCGGGGGCGACGAACTGGCCGTCCTTGTTACGCAGCAGCACGTGCGACATCTTGTTCTGCTTGGCGTAGGCGTACTCGACGTAGCCGATGGAGTTGGGCAGGCGCTGCACGAAAGCCGACACGCCCTCGTTGCCCTTGCCGCCAGCGCCGGTCGGCCAGTTCACCGCGGTGCCCTCGCCCACCTTGCTCTTCCAGTCGGCGTTCACCTTCGACAGGTAGTTGGTGAAGATGAAGCTGGTGCCGGACCCATCGGCGCGGCGCACCACCGCGATGGTGGCGTCGGGCAGCGACACGCCCGGGTTCAGGGCGGTGACCGCGGCATCGTTCCACTTGGTGATCTTGCCCAGATAGATGTCACCCAGCACCTGGCCGGTCAACTTGATCTGGCCCGGGGCGATGCCCTTGATGTTCACCACCGGGACGACACCGCCGATCACGGTCGGAAACTGGACCAGACCGTCCTTGGCGAGGTCTTCGTCTTTCAACGGAGCGTCAGAAGCGCCGAAATCCACCGTTTTTGCCTTGATCTGCTTCAAACCGGCGCCGGAACCGACGGACTGGTAATTGATACGGACGCCTGCCGCCTTGTTGTAGGCGTCGGCCCACTTGGCATAAACAGGCGCCGGGAAAGAGGCCCCGGCGCCCGTGACGTCCTGGGCCTGGGCATAGCCGGCAACACCGACGAGGGCCGCGGTGGCCAGAGCGGATCGAAACACCGAGAAGTTCATTGCTTGCACCTTTTTGGGAAACGGAAGAAACATCTTTGTTGTTCTTACTCGGGGCGGACTGTAAAAGGGCTCTGTGACAAGCCCGTGACATACGTGTGGCCGGGCCACGGCGCGGCGCGGCGCCAGCTGGGCCCACCGGAGGCTGTCATTTACCGTCATCCCGCCGTCACGGAACCGTCATGTCCCGCTTCTAAGCTCCGCGGCGCCTTCAGCCGGGTGTGTTGCTCACGCCGACCGGCCGGACGCAGCTTCACCACCTTGCTTAGGAGAACGATTCCATGAACCGAACGAACTGGTTGCTCGCCTGCTGCGCCGCGCTGGTCGCCACGCTGATCGGCTGCGCGTCGTCACCGGCGTCGACGCCGATCGCCGACGCCACGGCTGCCAACCCTCAACTGACGACGCTGAACAAGCTGGTGCAGGACGCAGGTCTGGCTAACACCTTGCGCGGCGCCGGCCCGTACACCGTCTTTGCGCCGTCCGACGAGGCCTTCAAGCAGCTGCCGAAAGCGACCCTGGACGCGCTGGCCCAGGACAAGGCACAACTGAAGTCGTTGCTGAGCTATCACGTGGTTGCCGGCAAACTGAGCACTGCGGAGGTGCAGAACGGCAGCGTCAAGACACTGCAGGGCGCGGCATTGGCGCTGAGCAAGGCTGGCAGCTATGTGACCGTGGAAGACGCGATGGTGTTGCAGTCCGATGTGCCGGCGAGCAATGGTGTGGTGCACGTGATCGACCGGGTGCTGGTGCCGCCGAAGAAGTGAGCGGAGGGCGGGAGCGCGTTGCGCCCCCCCCGGCCGGCGGTTTGCCGGGCATTTGTTGCCGGGCTGCCGGGTCGGGCTGAAATGGCCGGCTCGGCGGGCCATCCGGTCATGCACGCGGGCGTCCGCTCATGCGGCGCGCGGTGGCAGCGAGCGCCCCGGGCGAGGCGGCGCGCGCCGGAAACCGGCGCCGGCCGGCAAGTCGCAAGCGTCTGCCGAGGGGGCTCAGCCGGCCCGCACGGTCTCTGCCAAGCGCTCTGCGCAACGCCTGGCCAGACCTTCCTCCTCGGCCTCGACCATCACCCGCAGCAGCGGCTCGGTGCCCGACGGCCGGATCAGCACCCGTCCGCGCTGGTGCAACTCGGCGGTGACGGCTTCCTGCTCACGGGCCAGCGCGGCGTTGCGCTTCCAGTCCTGCCCGGGCTGCAGACGAACGTTGATCAGCGTTTGAGGAAACAGCGTGACGCCGTCGAGCAGTTGCGACAGCGACCGCTCGGAGCGGATCGTCGCCTGCAGCACCTGCAAGGCGCTGACGATGCCGTCGCCGGTGGTGTGCTTGTCGAGCGCCAGCAGATGCCCCGACCCTTCGCCACCCAGTTGCCAGCCGCGGGCGGTCAGTTCTTCGAGCACGTAACGGTCGCCGACCTTGGCGCGCACGAACTCGAGCCCGCGCGCCTGCAGCGCCAACTCGACCGCCATGTTGGTCATCAGCGTCCCGACAACCCCCGGCACCGACTGCTGCTGGGCTAGGCGGTCGCAGACCATCACATAAAGCAACTCGTCGCCGTTGTAGAGGCGGCCGTGACGGTCGACCAATTGCAGGCGGTCGGCGTCGCCGTCCAGCGCGACGCCGTAGTCGGCGCCATGCTGCCGCACCGCCTCGACCAGCGCACCCGGGGACGTCGCCCCCACATGGTCGTTGATGTTGTAGCCGTCGGGCGAGCAGCCGATCGACACGACGTCGGCCCCCAGCTCGTGGAAGACGTCGGGCGCCACTTGATAGGCGGCGCCGTGGGCCGCGTCCACCACCACTTTCAGGCCTTTTAGCGACAGATCGTTGCCGAAGGTGCTCTTGCAGAACTCGATGTAGCGGCCTTGTGCGTCGCTCAGCCGGCGCGCCTTGCCCAGGCCGGCAGAATCGACCCATGACGGCGCTTCGGCCAGCGCCGCCTCGACGTCACGCTCCCACTCGTCGGGCAGCTTTTCGCCGCGGGCTGAAAAAAACTTGATGCCGTTGTCGCCGAACGGGTTGTGCGACGCGCTGATCACCACGCCCAGATCCAGCCGCAGCGCACGCGTGAGATAGGCCACCCCCGGCGTCGGCAAGGGGCCGCTCAGCAACACGTCGACACCGGCCGAGGCGAAGCCAGCCTCCAGGGCCGATTCGAGCATGTAGCCGGAGATCCGCGTGTCTTTGCCGATCAACACCGTGGGCCGCCGCTCGGTGCGCTTGAGGACGCGTCCCACCGCGTGGCCCAGCCGGAGGATGAAGTCCGGAGTGATGGGCACTTGGCCCACCGTGCCACGGATGCCGTCGGTGCCGAAATAGGTTCTGCTCATCGCGTTTCCTGCCTGTGCTGTGCTTGTTGTAACGATCGGTATTTTCGCCGCTCTCGGGTCACGCCAGCCCGGCGTGCTGCCACACCTTTAGGGCATCGACAGTGGCGGCGACATCGTGTACGCGCACGATGCGCGCGCCGCGTTGCACCGCCGCGAGGGCGGCCGCGACGCTGGCAACGAGCCGCTCGCCGACCGGGCGGCCGGTGACGGCCCCGAGCGACGACTTGCGCGACCAGCCGGCCAGCAGCGGATACCCGAGCGCGGCGATTTCGGGCTGGCGCGCCAGCAACTCGAAGTTTTGCTCGACGGTCTTGCCGAAACCGATGCCCGGGTCCAGCACGATACGTTCGGCCCGCACGCCATGGCCTTGCAGTGCCCGGGCGCGCTGCTCGAGAAAAGCGGCCACCTCCCGCACCACATCGTCGTAGCGAGGGGCCGATTGCATCGATTTCGGCTCTCCCTGCATGTGCATCAGGCAGACGCCGCAACCGGGATGCGCCGCTGCCAGCGCGAGGGCCCCGGGCGAGCGCAGGGCATGGATGTCGTTGAGGATGTCGACGCCGAGGTCGAGCGCCGCCTGCATCACCTCGGTCTTGTAGGTGTCCACCGAGATCGGCACGCCCAGGCGCACCGCCTCGCGCAGCACTGGCACCACCCGTTTCAGCTCTTCGTCCAGCGGCAGGGTTGCCGCGCCGGGGCGGCTCGACTCGCCGCCGATGTCCAGCAGATCGGCGCCTTCGCCCAACAGCCGCTCACATTGCAGCAGGGCCGCCCGGGTGTCGGCATGCAGCCCGCCGTCCGAGAAGGAGTCGGGGGTGACGTTGATGATGCCCATCACCCGGGGCCGGTGGAGGTCGATGCGAAAGCGCGAGGTTTGCCAGAACATGGAAAGAATCAGAGCAGAAGGCTCCATCAAAACGACGCTTGAACGCAAAACGGGGCTCGAAGCCCCGTTGTGTCGTCCCGAGCTACGCCGGGCCGCGAAGATGCGCTGCGAAGATGCGCTGTGTTGCGCCGCGTCAGGCGGCCGCCGGTGCGCCGTCGGTGTTGACCGGCGGCGTGCTGCCCCCGCCACCGCTCTTCGGGCTCGAAGGGGCCCAGTCTTTCGGCGGGCGCGGCGGACGGCCGGCCATGATGTCCTCGATCTGCTCGGCGTCGATGGTCTCCCACTCGAGCAAGGCCTTGGCCATCGCGTGCATCTTGTCCTGGTGGTCTTCGATCAGCTTGCGCGCCGTGCTGTACTGGTCGTCGATGATCTTGCGGATCTCGTGGTCGACCTTCTGCATCGTCTGCTCGGAGACGTTGACCTGCTTGGTGATCGAGCGGCCCAGGAAGACCTCGCCCTCGTTCTCGGCGTAAACCATCGGGCCGAGCTCGTCGGTCATGCCGTAACGCGTGACCATGTCGCGCGCGATCTGGGTGGCACGCTCGAAGTCGTTGCTCGCGCCGGTGGTCATCTGGTTCATGAACACCTCTTCCGCAATCCGCCCGCCGAACAGCACCGAAATCGTGTTGAGCATGCGCTCCTTGTCCATGCTGTAGCGGTCGCCCTCGGGCAGCTGCATCGTCACCCCCAGCGCACGGCCGCGCGGGATGATGGTGACCTTGTGCACCGGGTCGGTCTTGGGCAGCAAGCGCGCCACCAGCGCGTGGCCGGCCTCGTGGTAGGCCGTGTTGCGCCGCTCTTCCTCAGGCATCACCATGGACTTGCGCTCCGGGCCCATCAGGATTTTGTCCTTGGCCTTCTCGAAGTCCTGCATTTCCACCACACGGCCGTTACGGCGAGCCGCGAACAGGGCCGACTCGTTCACCAGGTTGGCCAGGTCCGCGCCGGAGAAACCGGGGGTGCCGCGCGCCAGGATGTCAGGCCGCACGTCGGTGCCGATCGGCACCTTGCGCATGTGCACGTTCAGGATCTGCTCACGGCCGCGCACGTCCGGCAGCGTCACATAGACCTGGCGGTCGAAACGGCCCGGGCGCAGCAGCGCGGGGTCGAGAATGTCGGGCCGGTTGGTCGCGGCGATCACGATCACGCCGAGGTTGGTCTCGAAACCGTCCATCTCGACCAGCATCTGGTTCAGCGTCTGCTCGCGCTCGTCGTTCCCGCCGCCCAGACCGGCGCCACGGTGGCGGCCGACGGCGTCGATTTCGTCGACGAAGATGATGCAGGGCGCGTTCTTCTTCGCCTGCTCGAACATGTCACGCACGCGTGCGGCGCCGACACCAACGAACATTTCGACGAAATCGGAGCCCGAGATCGAGAAGAACGGCACCTTGGCTTCGCCGGCGATGCTCTTGGCCAGCAAGGTTTTGCCGGTCCCCGGGGGGCCAACCATCAGCACGCCGCGCGGGATGCGGCCGCCCAATTTCTGGAACTTCTGCGGGTCTTTCAGGAAGTCGACCAACTCCTTGACTTCTTCCTTGGCTTCGTCGCAGCCGGCAACATCCGCGAACGTGACAGAGTTGTTGGATTCATCGAGCATCCGCGCGCGACTTTTGCCGAAGCTGAAGGCGCCGCCTTTGCCGCCTCCCTGCATCTGTCGCATGAAATAGATCCACACCCCGATCAGGAGCAGCATCGGCCCCCAGGAAATCAGGATGCTCATCAGCAGCGACGGCTCTTCGCGCGGCTTGACGTCGAACTTGACGTTGTTGTTGATCAGGTCGCCCACCAGGCCACGGTCCAAGTAGGTGGCCGTGGTGCGGATGCGCTTGTCGTCGTTGGTGACCGCGATGATCTCGGTGCCGCCCGTGCCCTCTTGCAAGGTGACGGCCTTGATGCGCTTGTTACGAACTTCCTCGAGAAAATCGGAATAGCCGATTTGCCCTGAAGTGGCGACGCCGCGATCGAATTGCTTGAACACGGTGAACAACACCAGCGCAATCACCAACCACACCGCCACTTTAGAGAACCATTGATTGTTCACCGCGGCTCCTTCTCCGATGCCTGATAGCCAAAATAGCTCGAATACTCAATAGATCGGGGCAATTCTAGACGAGTCAAGAGGCGTCTCTCTTTGATGTTTCCCACGCTTGTGACAGGTGTTTGCGGAGGTCGCAAGCACCGGGCGGCGCGCCACACCATCGCCCCTTCCCGTCTATCGACCGTCAACTCTGCACCTTGAGACCCCGACCGACCAAAAAGGTTTCCGACGATTTGTCGCGCGAAGCCTTGGGCTTGATCGGCTTGACGCTGCGGAAGGTGCGCTTGAACAGCTCCACCAGCTGGCTGTAACCGCTGCCGTGGAACACCTTGCAGACCAGCGCGCCGTCCGGCCGCAGGTGGGCGACCGAAAACTCGATCGCGAGCTCGACCAGATGGGCGATGCGCGCGGCGTCCGACACCTCGATGCCCGACAGGTTGGGTGCCATGTCCGACACCACCACGTCCACCGGACGGCCAGCGAGCGCGTCACGCAGCTGCTGCAACACCGTGTCCTCGCGAAAATCGCCCTGGATGAACTGCACCCCCTCGATCGGTTCGAAATCGAGCAGATCGAGCGCGATCAGGGTGCCGTTCAACGCACCCACCGCGGCGCCACCGGCGGCCGTCGCATCCTTGGGCGCGAACTTGCGGCGCACGTACTGACTCCACGCGCCCGGCGCCGCGCCCAGGTCGACCACCAGCTGACCCGGCTTCAGCAGGCCCAGCTCTTCATCGATCTCTTTCAGCTTGTAGGCCGCACGCGCCCGGTACCCCTCCTTCTGGGCCAGCCGCACATAGGGATCGGTGAGGTGGTCGTGCAGCCACGCCTTGTTCACTTTCTTGCTTTTGGTTTTGATCTTCATTGCCCAACGATAATACGTGTATGCCTGCCATCAATTTGACCCCCGCCCAGCGCAAAGAAAAGCGCTCGGAAGCCCATCATCTCGACCCCGTCGTGCTCATCGGGGCCGACGGCCTGACGCCCGCGGTGGCCAAGGAAGTCGACGCCGCGCTCAAGGCCCACGGCCTGATCAAGGTGCGTGTGTTCTCGGACGAACGGCAAACACGCGAAGACATCCTCGCCCAGCTCTCCGAGCAGCTCAACGCCGCCCCGGTGCAGCACATCGGCAAGCTGCTGGTGCTGTGGCGCCCCATCCCGCCGAAAGAGAAAACAGAGCGCGAAGACCGCAAGCCGGCGCCCAAGACGGTGAAGGTCGTCAAATACTCGAAGCGCGGCGGGCAGCGGCCTGAAGTGAAGAAGCTCACGGTGCTGGGCAACCAGCGATTGACGCCGGGCGGCACGATCAAGCGCGCCAAGCCGCGCGTCACCAGCCTGAAGAAGAAGGCCTCGTCGGCCTGACCCGGCAGCGCTCAACGGGGGGCACAACGCCAGGCCAGCACCAGGAGCGCCGCCCCTTTCCCCAGGAAGAATGCGCTGGAGACGGCGTGCAGCGCGCCGAACGACCAGCTGCCCTGCCCGGCGCGCGCCTGCTCCATCATGGGTTGGATCGCAAAGTAGCCGGCCACCGTGCAAAACAGGGCGAACAGGGCCAGCAGCAACTCCGGGCTCATCGGCGAGCGCGCCGGCTCCGCCGCCCGGCGGGCGCCGGTGCAGCGACGCTCGACCACGATCAGCAGCACCGCCAGCGCCAAGCTGGCGTAGGCCTCGGTCTGGAACAGACGCGCCGCTGCCCGGCCCGCAGAGACCCGGTCGAGCGCGGCGAACAACGAGGGTGCCGCGGCGCCACCCAGAAACAGCACCATGCCGGCCCATAAGCCGGACAGCCAGCCGCGCAAACGTTGCACTGACATCGAGAGCGAGCAGCAGGGGTGCGGAGGGTCGTCGATCAGCGATAGCGGACTTCGACGACCTCGTAGCGCTTGATGCCGCCGGGCGCCTGCACCTCGGCCACATCGCCGGCTTCCTTGCCGATCAGGGCCCGGGCGATCGGCGAGCTGACGGAAATCAGCCCGTGCTTCAGGTCCGCCTCGTCGTCGCCGACGATCTGGTAGGTGACGGCGTCGCCCGACTCCTCTTCTTCGAGGTCCACGGTGGCGCCAAACACGACGCGGCCACCGGCATCCAGCGCCGACGGGTCGATCACCTGGGCAGCGGCCAGCTTGCCTTCGATCTCGAGGATGCGGCCTTCGATGAAGCCTTGTTTGTCTTTCGCCGCGTCGTACTCGGCGTTCTCGGACAGGTCGCCCTGGGCGCGGGCCTCGGCGATCGCGTTGATCACGGCCGGGCGCTCGACCGTCTTCAGGCGGTGCAGCTCTTCCTTGAGCTTTTCGGCGCCGCGCTTGGTCAATGGAATGGTGGCCATCAGGTTCTCTCCGGCAGCAAAAAATCAGCCGCCGCCACTCTCCTTTTCAGGAGGGCGGCGGCGGCCGCTGGTTTGAAGTTTGAAGTTAGTTTAGCTCTTTGTGCAATTCCTGCACCGAATAGACCACCAGGTCGTCCAGGTGCTTGAGCGCCTCGACAGCGGCCTCGCAGCCGGCCATGGTGGTGTAGTAGGTGACGCGGTTGGCGAGCGCGGCGGTGCGGATGTAGCGCGAGTCGGCGATCGCGGTGCGCGTTTCATCGACCGTCGTGAAGACCAGCTGGATCTCGCCGGCCTTGATCATGTCGGCGATGTGCGGGCGGCCGTCCTTGACCTTGTTGACCGTGCGCACCGGCACGCCGGCTTCGGCGATGGCCGCGGCCGTGCCCTTGGTCGCGACCAGTTGGAAGCCCAGACCGTGCAGGTCGCGGGCCACCGCGACGGCACGCGCCTTGTCGCTGTTCTTCACGGTGATGCACACCGTGCCCTGCGCCGGCAGGCGTGACCCGGCGGCCAGCTGGCTCTTGAGCATCGCCTCGCCGAAGGTCTTGCCCACGCCCATCACCTCGCCGGTGGAGCGCATCTCGGGGCCCAGCACCGGGTCGACGCCGGGGAACTTGTTGAACGGGAACACGGCTTCCTTGACGCTGAAGTACGGCGGGATCACCTCTCCCTTGACGCCCTTCTGGTCCTTCAGGCGCTGGCCGGCCATGCAGCGGGCCGCAATCTTGGCGAGCGGCTGGCCGGTGGCCTTGGAGACATACGGCACGGTGCGCGACGCGCGCGGGTTGACCTCGAGCACGTAGACCACCGCCTGGTCGCCCTCGCCCTGGATCGCGAACTGCACGTTCATCAGGCCGACCACCTTGAGGGCCTTGGCCATCACCGTGGTCTGGCGGCGCAGCTCGTCCTGCAGCGCCTTCGGCAGTGTGTACGGCGGCAGCGAGCAGGCGGAGTCGCCCGAGTGCACGCCGGCCTGCTCGATGTGCTCCATGATGCCGCCGATCATCACGGCGTCGCCGTCGCTGATGCAATCGACATCGACCTCGATCGCATCGTCGAGGAAGCGGTCGAGCAGCACCGGCGACTTCTCGGACACCTTGACCGCCTCGCGCATGTAGCGCTCCAGGTCGCGGTCGCCGTGCACGATCTCCATCGCACGGCCGCCCAGCACGTAGCTCGGGCGCACCACCAGCGGGTAGCCGATCTCGTGGGCCAGCTGCAGCGCCTGCTCTTCGGTGCGAGCGGTGCGGTTGGGCGGCTGCTTCAGGCCCAGCCCGTGCAACAGCTGCTGGAAACGTTCGCGGTCTTCGGCAATGTCGATGCTGTCCGGCGAGGTGCCGATGATGGGCACGCCGTTGGCCTCGAGGTCGAGCGCGAGCTTCAGCGGCGTCTGGCCGCCGTACTGCACGATCACGCCGACGGGCTTTTCCTTGTCGACGATCTCGAGCACGTCTTCCAGCGTCACCGGCTCGAAGTACAGGCGGTCGGAGGTGTCGTAGTCGGTCGAGACGGTCTCGGGGTTGCAGTTGACCATGATGGTCTCGTACCCGTCTTCGCGCATCGCCAGCGCTGCGTGCACGCAGCAGTAGTCGAACTCGATGCCCTGGCCGATGCGGTTGGGCCCGCCGCCCAGCACCATGATCTTCTTCTTGTCGGTCGGCTGTGCCTCGCACTCCTCGTCGTAGCTGGAGTACATGTAGGCGGTCTGCGTGGCGAACTCGGCGGCGCAGGTGTCGACCCGCTTGTAGACCGGGCGGATACCTTCAGCGTGGCGGCGGCGGCGCACCTCGTGCTGGTTGGTGCCCAGCAGCTTGGCCAAACGCTTGTCCGAGAAGCCGCGGCGCTTGAGGAAACGCAGTTCCTCGGCGCTCAGGCTGGTCAGGCTGCGGCCGGCCAGCTGCTGCTCGGTCTTGATGATCTGCTCGATCTGGGCCAGGAACCACGGATCGATGGCGGTCTCTTCATAGACCTCCTGCAGGCTCATGCCGATGCGGAAGGCGTCGCCGACGAAGAGGATGCGCTCGGGGCCCGGCTCGCCGATCTCCTGGACGATCTCTTCACGGTCGGTGCTGCGCTCGGTCAGCCCGTCGATGCCGGTCTCAAGACCGCGCAACGCCTTCTGGAAGCTCTCCTGGAAGGTGCGGCCCATCGCCATCACCTCGCCGACCGACTTCATCTGCGTCGTCAGGCGCGAATCGGCCTCGCGGAACTTCTCGAACGCGAAGCGCGGGATCTTGGTGACAACGTAATCGATGCTCGGCTCGAAGCTCGCCGGCGTCGCACCGCCGGTGATCTCGTTGCGCAACTCGTCGAGCGTGTAGCCCACGGCCAGCTTGGCCGCCACCTTGGCGATCGGGAAGCCGGTGGCCTTGGACGCGAGCGCCGACGAACGCGACACCCGCGGGTTCATCTCGATCACGATCATGCGGCCGTTGACCGGGTTGATCGAGAACTGGACGTTGGAGCCGCCAGTGTCGACGCCGATCTCGCGTAGGATCGCGACCGACGCGTTGCGCATCAGCTGGTATTCCTTGTCGGTCAGCGTCTGCGCGGGGGCGATGGTGATCGAGTCACCGGTGTGGACGCCCATCGGGTCGAGGTTCTCGATCGAGCAGACGATGATGCAGTTGTCGGCCTTGTCGCGCACGACCTCCATCTCGTACTCTTTCCAGCCGATCAGCGATTCCTCGATCAGCAGCTCGCGCGTCGGCGACAAGTCGAGCCCGCGCTTGCAGATCTCTTCGAACTCTTCCGGGTTGTAGGCGATGCCGCCGCCGGTGCCGCCGAGCGTGAAGCTGGGCCGGATCACCGTGGGGAAGCCGGGGCTGCCGGTTTCCGCGGCGATGCGCTTTTGCACCGCCCAGGCTTCTTCCATCGAGTGCGCGATGCCCGACTTGGCCGAGTCCAGGCCGATCTTGGTCATCGCGTCCTTGAACTTGAGGCGGTCCTCGGCCTTCTCGATCGCGTGTTCGTTGGCGCCGATCATTTCGACGCCGTACTTGGCCAGCACGCCGTGCTTGTGCAGGTCGAGCGCGCAGTTCAGCGCGGTCTGGCCGCCCATCGTCGGCAGGATCGCGTCGGGCCGCTCCTTGGCGATGATGCGCTCGACCACCTGCCACGTGATCGGCTCGATGTAGGTCACATCGGCCATCTCGGGGTCGGTCATGATGGTCGCCGGGTTGCTGTTGACCAGCACCACCTTGTAGCCCTCTTGGCGCAGCGCCTTGCAAGCTTGCGCACCCGAGTAGTCGAATTCGCAGGCCTGGCCGATGATGATGGGGCCGGCCCCGATGATGAGGATGGTCTTCAGGTCGTTGCGCTTAGGCATTGTGCTTCTCCATCAACGCCACGAAGCGGTCGAAGAGGTATCCAATGTCGCCGGGGCCGGGCGACGCCTCGGGGTGCCCCTGGAAACAGAACGCGGGCTTGTCGGTACGGGCCAGGCCTTGTAGCGTGCCGTCGAACAGGCTGACGTGGGTGGGCCGCAGCGTCGCCGGCAGCGTCTGGTCGTCGACCGCGAAGCCGTGGTTCTGGCTGGTGATGCTGACGCGACCGCTGTCGAGGTCCTTGACCGGGTGGTTGGCGCCGTGGTGGCCGAACTTCATCTTGAAGGTCTTGGCGCCCGACGCCAGCGCCATGATCTGGTGGCCCAGACAAATGCCGAAGGTGGGGATGCCGCGCTCGATCAGCTCGCGCGAGGCGGCGATGGCGTAGTCGCAGGGCTCGGGGTCACCCGGGCCGTTGCTCAGGAAGATGCCATCGGGGTTGTATTGCAGCGCTTCGGCCGCGGGCGTGGTGGCCGGCACCACGGTGACCTTGCAGCCGCGCTCCGCCAGCATGCGCAGGATGTTGCGTTTCACGCCGAAGTCGTAGGCGACGACGTGAAAGCGCGGGGCTTGCACCTGGCCGTAGCCCTCGCCGAGCTTCCACTCGGTTTCGCTCCAGTCGTAGCGCTCGGTCGCACTGACCACCTTGGCCAGGTCCTGCCCCGCCATGCTCGGGGCGCTGCGCGCCTGGGCCAGCGCTTCGTCGATGTGCTGCTGCGTGATCGTCTGGCCGGCCGGCAGCGCGAGGATGCAGCCGTTTTGCGCGCCGCTGGTGCGCAGGATGCGGGTCAGTCGACGCGTGTCGATGTCGGCGATGGCGACGCAACCCTGCTCTTGCAGATACTGCGGCAGCGTGCGCGTCATGCGGAAGTTGGATTCGAGGACCGGCAGGTCCTTGATGATCAGCCCGGCGGCATGGACTTTGGGCGCCTCGATATCCTCTTCGTTGACGCCGACGTTGCCGATGTGCGGATACGTCAGCGTGACGATCTGCCGGCAGTAGCTCGGGTCGGTGAGAATTTCTTGGTAGCCGGTGAGTGCGGTATTGAATACGACTTCACCGACGGTCCGACCGGCCGCGCCGATCGAAGTGCCACGAAAGACCGTGCCGTCTGCGAGTGCGAGGAGTGCTAGGGGCAGTTGCGGCAGCACGGGATACTCTCCGTTTTGGGTGCGCGCCCAGCTCCGCTCGGCCAGCAGGAGTCCGGTGAGGAAACGGCAGAGGGTTTCGCTAGGCGGGGGTGGTTGCGGGTAAACCGCGGGATTATAGCCTGCTGCTCTCACTCGCCCGCCGCCGCCTGCGCTGCAGGCCACCCGGGACACGCTTTACGCCACCTTGAACGCGAAAGCTTCTCGCTCTCACACGCAGCAAAACCAGGGTTCTGCAGGATTGGCGCGGCAGCTTGGATGCGGTGGCCGCTGGGGCCACAATCGGGCCCTCCCACTACAACAAGCAATGGAGCCCCGATGAAAGGCGACCCGAAGGTCATCGAATACCTCAACGCGCAGCTGAAGAACGAACTGACCGCCGTCAACCAGTACTTCCTGCACTACCGCATCCTGAAGCACTGGGGCCTCGACAAGCTGGCGAAGAAGGAATACGAGGAGTCGATCGGCGAGATGAAACACGCCGACCGCCTGATGCAGCGCATCTTGATGCTCGACGGGCTGCCCAATCTGCAGGACCTCGGCAAATTGCTGGTGGGAGAGGAAGTGGTCGAGATCCTCCAGTGCGACCTGCAGCTCGAACAGGCGGCGCAGGGCACCATCAAGGACGGCATTGCCTACTGCGAGTCGGTGCGTGACTATGTCTCGCGCGACCTGCTGCAAGACATCCTCGACGACACCGAAGAGCATGTCGACTTCCTCGAAACCCAGCTCGACCTCTGCGGCAAGGTGGGCCTGCAGAACTACCTGCAGTCCGTGATGGGCGAGGTGAACTGACGGCAAAGACCGGGCCCCGGGCCTCCCGCAAGGCCCTCGGCCCGCTTTCCTCTCACGACGTGCGCTTGGGCCACACCCGCCCCGTGCGCTGCAAGTAAGCGCGATACGCCTCGCCGAACGTCTCCAGCATCAACGCCTCCTCGCGCGGCACGCGCAGGAAGTACAGCAGCCCGAATCCGGGCACCGCCAGCGCACCCGCCACCCAGTTGTGGATCAACAAAGGCTGCGCGAGCGCGAACAGCCAGATCGACGCATACATCGGATGGCGTACCCGCCGGTACACGCCGCTGGTGACCAGCTGGTGCTCGGCGTGCACCTCGAGCGACGGCGACCACTGCCGGCCCAGATGGGCGTGCGACAGATAGAACAGCCACAGCGATGCCGCCATCAGCAAGGAGCCCAGCACCGGCAGCCAGGCCGAGGGCAAGCGATAGTCGAAGCGGCCGAACCACGGTGTCGCCAGGAACAACATCGGCAGGCCCAGCAGCGTGAGAAACACCAGGAACATCAGCCACTGCTCACCCCGTCCGACCCGGCTGCGCGCCACCCGGTTGGCACGATTGGCCTCCACGTGCGGCCAGCGGATGGCCAACTGCGCGAGCGAGGCCAGCGCCCAGGAGATTTCGTACCACCGCACCGCCTCGCCGCGCCGCCAGACGTAGACGCCCAGTACGAACGCGAACAGCAGGATGGGCAACCACAGGCGCAAGCGCGCCCCATACACCCCGGCCGTCGCGTTATGGCGCGGAGCAGCTGCAGCTCGAAACAGTTTCATGCCGCTGTACCAACGCGCCGGCCTTGGGTAGACGCACCTTGCAGCGGGCGGCATCGCGGGTTGCGGACGAGGCCACCACCGGCAGCGGCACGGCGCACACGGACAAGCGCGGTCATTGTTGTAGTTCCTTTCGCGTACGGCCGAGGCCGCGGCACTCTTTTTGCCGAGGAGCATCTCGTGGATATGAGTATGCGGTAGCTGCAACAATTGCCAGCCTCCCCCAAAGGTGGGAACTTGCACCCCCCTCTCGGGCGACGTGTCCCCGAGCTCGCCGGCGCCGCGCCATGGTGGCTGCACCCTTCTAATATCCCTGCCGGCAACAACCCATTGAATTGCGAATCATTCGTATTTATACTGGTCACAAGTTGATCGGAAGGACATCGAATGATTGTGTGCGTCTGCCGCAAGGTCTCGGACCGCGACATCGAGCGTTTGGCCCGCACGGGTTGCGCGTCGTTCGACGAATTGCAGATGGAGTTGGGCGTGGCGACCTGCTGCGGCCGCTGCGCCGATTGCGCCCGGCATGCACTCGAGTCTGCCCATCGCCGCGGCGGCGCGGCCGCTAACCACAACAGTTGCGCGAGCAACGAGTTGGCGGTGGCGTGATGGTCCTGCTGCTGAGCCTGGCCGTGGTGCTGGTCGGCGCCTGGTGGGCGGTCACGCGCCCCTGACGCTTGCGGTCAGCCCCCTGGTTCGCGAAGCCCATGCGCCTGCACCTGCAGCAATCCGACCCCACCCTCTCTTCACGAAAGCCTAGCCCGATGAAATCCACTTCCGCCCTGGCCACCGTCCGAGAGTCCACCCTTTCCATGCCGGCCGGCGCGCTGCCGCCCGGCGCCTTGGCCACCGGTTCCGCAGTGTCGTTGCCATCGGCCCTGCCAACCCTGCCCAGCAGCAGCCTGCTCGGCGGCCACAAATCGGTGCAGATCGAGCACAACGGCGCGCTCTACCAATTGCGAACGACCAAACTCGGTAAGCTGATCCTGACCAAATAGATCATCGTGGGGCGACCGCGGTGGCGGCTCCTGATGGAGCGCCTCCGGTCGTGTTTGCGCAGCCACGTGCCAGCAACTGGCGCCAGCCACGCTCTTTTTTCCCCACGCTCTGGGTGCGCGGAGCCCGTCCCGCCGCCACCTCAACTGCGCACCGGGCCCCTCTCGGTCTGCGCGCTGTCTCAAAGGCCCAGGGCGGCGATACCTGCCCTGGCCACCTGCACATCCTCAGCCGATTTCACTCCGCTGACGCCGATGGCGCCGACACACTCGCCGGCGGCCATGATCGGAACCCCCCCCTCGAGCAGCCCCTCGAGCGCCGGCGCGCTCAAGAACGACATGCGCCCCTGGTTGACGATGTCTTCGTAGACTTTACTTTCCCGTCTTCCCATTGCCGCGGCATGCGCCTTGGCGGGAGCCAGGCGTGCCGAGATCGGGGAGGCGCCATCCAGGCGCTGGAACCACAGCAGGTGACCGCCCTCGTCGACGATGGCGACCGACACGGCCCAGCCGTTCGCCTGAGCTTCCGCACGCGCTGCGGCGGCGATGCGCTCGACGTCCGAGCTGGTCATTTGCGGCTTGGTTTTCATGGCAGGAACCTTTCTTGCGAGGCCAAGGTCAGCGCGGCGACTGCCGCGCCCCCATGGTGCCAGCGCGACCAGCGCCGGACGAGGCGCCCCCCTCTTGGCCCGCCCGGCAGCACTGGAACTAGAATCCGCGTCGAGGGGTCGAATGGCGGCCACTGTCTAGAGGAGAGAACAGATGAACGAGAGCTTGCAGCGAGCCTATTCCGGCGCCGGCGTACTGGTCGAGCAGCGCAACCGGGTGCTGCGCAACACCTACTGGCTGCTGGCGTTGTCGCTGGTACCGACGGTGCTGGGCGCCTGGATCGGGGTCACGACCGGCTTCAGCTTTTTCCGCGGCAGCCCGCTGATCGGCTTCATGGTGTTCATGGGCGTGGCCTTCGGCTTCTTCTTCGCGATCGAGAAGTTCAAGAATTCGAGCCTGGGCGTCGTGCTGCTACTCGGCTTCACCTTCTTCATGGGGCTGATGCTGTCCCGCCTGATCGGTGCGGTACTCGGCTTTTCCAATGGTGCCCAGTTGATCATGATGGCCTTCGGCGGCACCGCGCTGGTGTTCGGCGGCATGGCGACATTGGCGACGACGATCAAGCGCGACCTGTCCGGCATGGGCAAGTGGCTGATGGTCGGTGCGGTGATGCTGATCGTCGCGGCCGTGGCCAACATCTTTCTGCAGATGCCCGCCCTGATGGCCACCATCTCGGCACTCGCGATCGTGATCTTCTCGGCGTTCATGCTGTACGACATCAAGCGTGTGGTCGACGGCGGCGAGACGAACTACGTCACCGCGACGCTGGCCATCTACCTGGACGTCTACAACGTCTTCCAGTCGCTGCTGAGCCTGCTCGGCATCTTCGGCGGCGACAACGACTGACGCCCGTCGGCGCGACGCGAAACATCGCAGTCGCATGACAAAAATCGGGGCCCGCGGGCCCCGATTTCGTTGTCCGGTCGACAGAAGAAGAAGCTCAGCTGCTTCTCTCGAACACGGCCATGCTTTCAACGTGCGCCGTGTGCGGGAACATGTTGACCGCGCCGGCCGCCACGCATCGATAGCCGGCCTGGTGCACCAGCAGCCCGGCGTCGCGGGCCAGCGTGGCGGGATTGCACGACACGTAGACGATACGCTGCGGCGGCCGGTAGTCGGGTGTCAGGTCCGGTTGCTGGTGCACATCAGCCAGCGCCTTGGCCAGCGCGAAAGCACCTTCGCGCGGCGGATCCACCAGCCATTTGTCCGCGGCGCCATAGGCTGCCAGCTCGGTCGGGGCGATCTCGAACAGGTTGCGCGCCTCGAAGCGGGTCTTGTCGGCCAGGCCGTTGTAGCGCGCGTTCTCACGCGAGCGCTGCACCAGCGCCTCGCTGCCCTCCACGCCCAGTACCTCCCGGGCCGTGCGCGCGATCGGCAAGGTGAAATTGCCGAGGCCGCAAAACCAGTCGATCACCCGCTCATGCGGCTGCGCGTCGAGCAAGCGCAAGGCGCGGTTGACCAGCACCCGGTTGATCTGGTGGTTGACCTGCGTGAAGTCGGTCGGCTTGAACGGCATCGTGATGCCGAACTCGGGCAGCGTGTAGGCCAGCTGCTGGACCTGTTCGTCGAGCAGGTGCACGCTGTCGGGGCCCTTGGGCTGCAACCACCATTGCACCTCGTGCTGCGCCGCGAACTCGCGCAGCCGCGCCAGATCTGCAGGCCCGAGCGGCTCGAGATGGCGCAGCACCAGCGCCGTGATGAGCTGGCCGTCGAGGTTGCCGATCGCCACTTCGATCTGCGGCAGCCGGTCGCGGGTGTCCATCGACGCGATCAGCTCGCGCAGCGGCACCAACATGCGGCTCATGTGGGGCGGCAGCACCTCGCAGCTGCGCATGTCGGCCACATAGCTCGACTTGCGCTCGTGAAAGCCCACCAGCACGGCGCCCTTCTTCACCACGTGGCGCACCGAGAGCCGGGCGCGGTAGCGATAGCCCCAGGTGGGCCCCTCGATCGGCCGCAGCATCGTCTCGGGTTTCACTTTGCCGAGGTGCCACAGGTTGTCTTCCAGCACACGCTGCTTGACCGCCACCTGCGCGCCGACATGGAAGTGCTGCATCTTGCAGCCGCCGCAGGTGCCGAAATAGACACAGCGCGGCGTCACACGCTGCGAGCTTTCCTGCCGCAGCGCCCGCAGCGTCGCCTGTTCCCAGTTGTTCTTGCGGCGCCCCGTGCTGACCTGGACTTCCTCGCCCGGCAGCGCGCCTTCGACGAACACCACCTTGCCTTCGGCGTTGTGAGCCACGCCTTGCGCCTCGAGATCGAGCGATTCGATCTTGAGCCATTCATTTACTTGCGTCATGAACCGAATTATCGGCCCCAGGCGTCCAGGTACTCCTGCCAGTGCGGCTCGTCGGTCTGTGCCAGGGTCTGTTTCACGTGCTCGATTTCACGGGCGTACTCAGCTTCGGTGAAGCCGCCGCGCATCTGCTGGAACCGGCAGTACAGCAAATACGTGTTCATCACGTCGGTTTCGCAATAGCGCCGGATCTCTTCCAGCTGGCCCGCCTTGTAAGCGCCGAACACGGCCGATCCGTCCATGCCCAGCTTGCCGGGAAAGCCGCACAGCTTCGCCATTGCGTCCAGCGGCGCGTTGGCGCGCGGCTGGTACAGCGCCAACAGATCCATCAGGTCGAGGTGGCGCAGGTGGTAACGCGAGATGTAGTTGTTCCACTTGAACTCGCGGTCGTCCTCGCCCAGATCCCAATAACGGTTGGCCGTGACGCCGTGGCGCAGACCGCGGTAGTGCAGCACCGGCAGATCGAAGCCGCCGCCGTTCCAGCTGACCAGCTGGGGCACGTGCTTCTCGATCGTGTTGAAGAAGGTCTGGATGATCTTGCCTTCCTGGCTCACGCCGTCGGGCTCCCGGTCGACGAAGGAATGCACGCGCAAACCCTCGGCATTGCGGAACACGCAGCTGATCACCAGCACCCGTTGCAAGTAGTGGGGCATGAAGTCGCTCTGCCCGGCCGCCGCCCGTTCGGCGAGCACCTGGGCGAAGAACTCCTCGTCGCTCTGCTCGGCCGGCGCGGCACGCAAGGCGCGCAAGCCGGCAATGTCGGGAATCGATTCAATGTCGAAAACTAGGACCGGCCAGACCATGGCGCCTCTCGTCAAAGCTGCGACTGCAGCAGGAACAGGGGAACAAACAGGGGAACAAACGGGAAAACGACAGGGCGCGGCGCCAACTGCGCGACGCCCCGGCGGGGGTTCGAAAGCGAAACCCGGAAGACCGGGCTCAGAAGATCGAGTCCCGGTCGACGCCGTTGCGGATCATGCGGCGCTTCAGCTTGAGCAAAGCTTCCTGCTGGATCTGCCGGATGCGCTCGCGGGTCAGGCCGAGCCGTTCGGCCAGCACTTCCAGCGTTTCCGGGTCGCGGTCGTGCAGACCGTAGCGGCCGGCCAGCACCTCGCGCTCACGCTCGCTCAAGTCACCGAGCCAGGTGTTCAACAGGTGCTCGACCTCCCGGTTGAGCGTGCTGCCCATCGGGTCGGTGGCCTGTTCGTCGGCCACCATGTCGATCATCGATTCGGAGTTGTCGCGCTCGAGCGGCGCGTCGAGCGAGGTCGGGGTTTCGGCGAACTTCAGCAGTTCCGCCACCTCCTGCACCGGCCGCCCCAACATCGCAGCGACGTCTTCCACCCGCACCGGCTTGTCGCCGTCGGGCCGCCGCGACAGTTCCGCCTCGAGGTGGCGGCGTGCCTTCAGCACCTGGTTGAGCTCGCGCACCACGTGCACCGGCAGCCGCACCAGCCGCGCCTGATGCATGATGGCCCGCTCGATGCTTTGGCGAATCCACCACGAGGCATAGGTCGAGAAGCGGAAGCCGCGTTCGGGCTCGAACTTGCCGATCGCATGCATCAGGCCCAGATTGCCCTCTTCGATCAAATCGGTGAGCGGCAGCCCGCGGCCGAGGTAGTTCTTGGCGATGCTCACGACCAGGCGCAGGTTGTGCTCGATCATCGCCTGACGGGCGCTGAAGTCGCCGCTGCGCGCCCGTGTGGCGGTGGCGAACTCTTCTTCCGGCGTCAGCAGCGGTGTGCGGCGGATCTCGCGCAGATAGGTCTGCAGCGTGTTGCCGATATCCGGCTCGCCGGCGGAAAACTCGTTGACCGTCTTCGCGGGGCCTGCGGGGACCGCATCGGCCACATCGGGCGGGGTCTCGGCCGGAACCACATGATCGGACTCGAGAAAGGGTTCGAGTCCTGATTCAGGAAGCTCGCGTCCATTCAATTCGGCGTGCTTCCTCATCATCATGTTCGGCTCCGGAGTCCGATGTGCGCTCAGCGCGGTGGAAGGAACTTGGCCGGGTCGACCGGCTTGCCCTGCTTGCGTATCTCGAAATGCAGCTTCACGCGATCGGAATCCGTGGCGCCCATCTCGGCGATCTTCTGACCGCGGCGCACAGTTTGATCCTCCTTCACGAGAAGCGTTTGATTGTGCGCGTAGGCGGTAAGGTAACTATTATTGTGCTTGACAATCACGAGGTTGCCATATCCCCGCAACCCCGAACCGGCGTACACCACTCGCCCATCCGCCGCGGCGTATACCGGGTCGCCCGGCTTGCCCGAGATGCCCAGGCCCTTGTTGCGCGACTCGTCGAAGCCTGACACCACGGCGCCGCCGGCCGGCCACATCCAGTTGATGTTGTCGTCGCCCTCACGCGGCGGCGTGGGCGGCGGCAGGACGGGCGGCGGCGCCACCGGTGCCGACGCGGCCGATGCCACGACGACCGGCGCGCTCGCCTCGAGCGCCGGAGGCAGCGCCCCGATGCCGGGTTTGACGTCGAGCGGGCGAGGTTCAACCTTGGCCGCGGCCACCGGCTTGGTGGCCGCGCCGGTCGGGTCGAAGCCCGGCGGCACCACCCGCAGCACCTGCCCCACTTCCAGGATGTTGGGGTTGTCGATGTTGTTCCATCGCATGATGTCGCGCCAGTTCTGACCCGACTCCAGGCCGACACGGATCAAGGTGTCGCCCGGCTTGACGGTGTAGTAACCGGGCTTGCCCGCGTTCTCGATGCCCGGCGGCGGCGGCTTGTTCGGATCGGCCACAGCAGAGCCCGTCGACGCGCGACCAGACGCTGAATTGCGGTCTTCGACCGGGGCCCGGTGCCGAGGAGTGGCGCAGGCCGTCAGCAGCAAGGCGACTGCAATGCAAACGCCGGTCTTGAAACTCATCAAACCTCCAGAAGTGGAAACCATGAGGACTGGGCGCTCAGGTGGTGCCCGATTTTAAAGGGACAAAGTGCACCGCCTCATGCTCCGAGCGCGTGTAGCCGCTCTCGGTGCGCTGCACCAGCACGATGACCTGCCCGCTGCCGCGCAGCACCGGCGCCACCAGGCGGCCCCCGACGGCCAGCTGGTCGAGCCAGGCCGGCGGAATCGCGTCGCCGCCGGCGGCGCTGACAATGCCGTCGTAGGGCGCGTTGGGGCCGTGCCCCAGCATGCCGTCGCCCCACACCAGCCGCACGTTGTCGACCCGCATCCCGCGCAGCAGCGTGCGCGCCTTCTCGTGCAAGGGTTTGAGCCGCTCGACCGAGATCACCTGGCGCCCCAGCAGCGACAACACCGCTGCTTGGTAACCGCAACCGGTGCCGATCTCCAGGATGCGAGGCAGCGGCGCCGCGTCGCGCGGGCCCCGCATCAACTCGAGCATGCGCGCCACCACGCTGGGCTTGGAGATGGTCTGCTGCAGGCCGATCGGCAGGCTGGTGTCCTCGTAAGCCTGGGTCGCGAGTGCCGAGTCGACGAACAAGTGGCGCGGCACGCGCTGCATCGCGCTCAACACCTGTTCGTCGCGCACGCCCTGCTGGCGCAGCTTCTGCACCATGCGCATGCGCACCAGCTCGGAGTCGAGCCCGATGCCCACCGGCGCGACAGCCCGCGCCTTGTCCTGGGCGGCCTCGTGCAGCGGACGCTGCGGGCGCAACAAGGCGCTCGCCGCGGCGGCCGCCGGCCGCTGCTTGGCGGGCGCGGGGGTCACCTCGGCCCGCCCGGGCGCCGCGCCCTTGCCACCCGGCACCACCTTGTCGAGGCTGAGCGGGAAGGCCTTGGGGGCGACACGCGGTTTGGTGGCGTCATTCATCGCCGGCAGACCCATCGAACCAGCGGCGCCACATCGGCAGCCGCTGGTGGTCGGTCAGGTCGATCTGCAGCGGCGTGATCGAGACGCGGCCCTGTTCGACAGCATGAAAATCGGTGCCCTCGCCGGCTTCACGAACGCCGCCGGCTGGCCCGATCCAGTAGATCGGCTCGCCGCGCGGGTCTTGCTGGCGGATCACACCTTCGCTCGCATGGCGCCGGCCGAGGCGTGTCAGCGCGTGGCCACGCAAGTCCGCGTGAGGCCGGTTGGGAATGTTGACGTTCAACAGGAACGGGCCGGTGGCCGGTGGCCGCGCCACCACCTGCTGGATCACGTCGCGGGCCACCGCGGCCGCGGCGTCCAGGTGGGCCCAGCCCTTGTCGACCAGCGAAAAGGCAATCGCCGGCACGCCGAACAGAAACCCTTCCATGGCGGCCGCGACCGTGCCCGAATACAAGGTGTCTTCGCCCATGTTGGCGCCGTTGTTGATGCCCGAGACGACCAGGTCGGGCCGTTGCTCGAGCAGCCCGGTCAACGCCACGTGCACGCAGTCGGATGGCGTGCCGTTGATGAACCGGTAACCGTTGGACGCCGTGTAGACCGACAGCGGGCGGTGCAGGGTCAGCGAGTTGGAGGTGCCGCTGGCATTTTGCTCGGGCGCCACCACCTCGACCTCGCCCAGGCCCCGACAGGCCTCGACCAGCGCCTGCAGGCCGGGCGCCAGATAGCCGTCGTCGTTGGCAACAAGAATACGCATGGCGCGATTGTATTGACTCGTCACCTCGGTGACGCCCGCTCACCTGAGGGCTGCCTATGATCCGTGAACTCTTGAAGGAGACACGACATGCAAGCATGGATCTGCGACAACCCGATCGGCCCCGAAGCGCTGACGTGGAAAGAAGTGCCCACCCCAAGCCCCAAGGCCGGCGAAGTGCTCGTCGCGATCAAGGCCGCCGGGCTGAACTTCCCGGACCTGCTGATCGTCCAGAACAAATACCAGATGAAGCCGCCGCTGCCGTTCGTGCCGGGCGCCGAGTATTCGGGTGTGGTCGAAGCGGTCGGCGAGGGCGTCACCCACCTGAAGCCGGGTGACGCCGTCGCGGCTTTCGCCGGCCTGGGCGGCTTCGCCACCCACGCCACCGTGCAGGCGGCCTTGCTGATGCCGCTGCCCAAGGGTTTCTCCTTCCCCGACGCCGCGGCATTTCTGTGCACCTATGGGACCACCTACCACGGCCTGATGGACCGCGCCGCCCTGCAGCCCGGCGAGACCGTGCTGGTGCTCGGCGCCGCCGGCGGCGTGGGCACCGCGGCGATCCAGATTGCGAAGGCCGCCGGCGCCCGGGTGATCGCGGCCGCCTCGACCGACGAGAAGTGCGCCCTGTGCCGCGAGTTGGGCGCCGACGCGACCATCAACTACAGCACCGGCAACGTGCGCGACGAGATCAAGTCGCTGACCGGCGGCAAGGGCCCGGACGTGGTCTACGACCCGGTCGGCGGCGACCTCGCCGAGCCGGTGTTCCGCTCGATCGCCTGGCGCGGGCGCTACCTGGTGATCGGTTTTGCGCAAGGCACCATCCCGTCGTTGCCGCTGAACCTGCCGCTGCTGAAGGGCGCGTCGATCATGGGCGTGTTCTGGGGTGAATTCGCGCGCCGCGAGCCGAAGAACAACGTGCAGGCATTGACCCAGCTGGCCACCTGGTATGCGCAGGGCAAGATCAAACCGGTGATCGAGCACCAGTTGCAAATGAGCGAGCTGCAGCGCGCCTTCGACTTGATGGCGGCGCGCCAGGTGCGCGGCAAAGTCGTGTTGACGAACTGATCCACCGCACGCGCCCTCCCGAGGCGTGACGCGGGTGCGCCGGCGGCCGTGTGGCCGTCGGTGTCCCTGCATGATGTGACAGATGCTCCGCCCAAGGCAGGGCGTGCGCTACCATTGCGCCAATTGAGGGAAGGCGCACAACATGGCAGTCAAGGTCTTGATCGTTGAAGACAACCCGGTCGCACGGGCCTTTCTGTGTCGCGTCGTGCGGGACAGCTTCAGCGACGCGATCGAGATCACCGAAGCCGGCGACCTCGAATCCGCACGCCGCCACATCGGCCTGCAACCCGGCCGCCCCGTTGCGCCCGGCCCCGATCCCTTCAAGCTGATGCTGCTCGACCTCGAGTTGCCCGACGGCAACGGCCTCGAGCTGCTCGCCCAGCTGACGCAGTACCCGGCGACCAAGGTCGTCACGACGCTCTACTCCGACGACGACCATCTGTTCCCCGCGCTGCAGTGCGGCGCCGACGGTTATTTGCTGAAAGAAGACCGTTTCGAGGTACTGGTCGAGGAATTGCAGAAGATCGTGCGCGGGCAGCCGCCGTTGTCGCCGGCCATCGCGCGCCGCTTGCTGACCCACTTCCGCCATGGCGGCTTCGGCAACACCCGTTATGGCGATTCCGGCTTCACCCCGGCGGAATCGGCACCGCAACCGCCGGTCGCCCACACTCAGCCGGCCCATCCGCCGATCCCGATGGACCCGGCCGACAAACTCGACTACGAGCGCCTGACGCCGCGCGAGAACGAGGTGCTCACCTACCTGAGCAAGGGTTTCACAATCAAGGAAATCGCGAGCCTGATGGGCATCAAGTGGTTCACCGTGAACGACCACATCAAGTCCATCTACAAGAAGCTCAACGTCTCCAGCCGCGCCGAGGCGGCGGTGCTGGCCAGCAAGCAAGGCCTGGTCTGAGCTGCGTGGGCGCTGCGGCGCCGCCGGCTCGCGTTCCCCGCCCTGCCCCGATGAGACATTCCGTTCCGACCTGTTTGCCACGCCCGCCCGCGCCAACGCCCTTGCGGGCCGGCCGCCTCCGGCGTGCCGCGGTAGCCTGCAGCAGGGCCGCCTTGCGATGAGCCCTCCGCCGACCTCCCCCACCCCGGTGCCGCCGCCCACCGCCGCCCCGCAGACCAGCGGTTTCGCGCAGGACGCATTGCTGAGCACCGGGCAATGGAACGCCTTCGACCGCAGCCTGGGCCGCCAGTCGCCGACCTCGCGCTGGCTGGGCTGGCGGCTGCGGCTGCTGGTCACCACCGCGCTGCTCGGCTGCCTCGGCGTGTTTTTCCTGGCCTACTGGCTGGCCCAGCAGCCGCTGGTCGGCGCGGCCTGGCGGCTCACCGGCAACGGCCAGGTCGAGCTCAACCTCGCGCGCGACCCCTTGCTCAAGCCCGCACAGGGCAAGACCCTGGAGGGCCTGGCCGGGCGCGACGGCAAGCTGGTGCCGGTGGACGGCCTGGCGCTGCAACGCTCCGCCCGCTGGCTGATCGACGACGTCGAGGGCAGGCGCTATCTGTCGACGCAGCGCCAATTGGGCCAACTGCTGCAGAGCGAGCAGGTGCAGCTGCGTTTTTCAGACGGGACCATGCTCGACCTGCGCACCCATCCGCGCGGGTTCATGGGGCTCGGGCTGCTGTTCTGGCTGCTGTGCTCGTTGGCACTGGTGGTCTACGGCGTCGCGATGGCCGTCTTGCTGGCGCGGCCCAACCGGCTGAACAGCGTCTACGCCGTGATGGCCTGCTGCCAGGCCGCCAACCTGGTGTTCATCGCCGTCGAGTCGACGCTCGATCTCGCCTGGCCGCTGGGCCTGGCCGATTGGGACTACTACGGGCGCGTGGCACTCGACCTCGTGACCGCCGCCGCGGTGGTGCACGCCACGGCGGTCTACCCACGCAAGGTCGCGCATGCGGGTTGGTGGCTGCTGCCGGTCTGGGTCGCCACCGCCGCGCTGGTCGTGCTCACCACGCTCGACTGGTTGCCGGCCGCCTGGTGGTGGGTCCAGGGCGCCTGCGCGCTGCTCGGCATGGCGGCCATCGCGCTGCTGACGTGGTCGCACGGCGTCGAACCGCACCCCTTCGCGCTGGTGCTGCGGCGCTTCGGCATCATCGCCGTCACCACCTGGGTGCTGCTCAGCATCGCCGTCGCGATGGCGCGCGGCGAATCCGGGGTGCAGCAGAACATCTCGATCATCGGGTCGATGATCTGGTACGTGTTCTTCGCGTCGCTGTTGCTGCTGATCCCGTTTTTGTCGAAGTCGCAGCAGATGATGCGCGAGTTTTCGCTGCTGGCGGCCATCACCACGGTCGCGACCTCGCTCGACCTGCTGTTCGTGGCCACCTTCTCGCTCGGTCAGGTGACCTCGGTCACGCTGGCCCTGTTCGTCTCGCTCGGGCTGTACGTCGGCGCGCGCCAATGGCTGCTCGACCGCCTGATGGGCAGCAGCGTGGCCACCACCGAACGCATGTTCGAGCAGCTCTACAAGATCGCGCGCGAAGTCGAGGCCCGGCCCGACCGCACCTCCTCGCTGCTGACGCGATTGCTGCGCGAGCTGTTCGAGCCGCTGGAAATCCTGGTGGTCGACAAGCTCACCGCCCGCTCACGGGTGGTCGCCGACGGCTCCACGCTGGTGGTGCCGGTGCCCAACATGGTCAATCCGCAGCCGAGCGCGCCGACCATGGGCTCGATCGTGATCCGCTTTGCACACCGCGGCCGCAAGCTGTTCACCGCCGAAGACGCGCGGCTGACCGACCGCATCTTCGAGCAGCTGCGTCGTGCGGTGGCGTTCGACAAAGCCGTCGAACAAGGCCGCAGCGAAGAGCGCATGCGGCTGGCACAAGACCTCCACGACGACATCGGCGCGCGGCTGCTGACGCTGATGTACCAGGCCCAGTCGCCCGAAATGGAAGACTACATCCGCCACACGCTGCAGGACCTGAAGACGCTGACCCGCGGCCTGGCGGCGCAGAACCACCATTTGTCCGACGCCGCGGCCGAATGGAAAAGCGACCTGGTGCACCGGCTCAACGCCGCCGAGTGCGAGCTGACCTGGAACGTCGGCCTCGACCGCAACGTGCCGCTGGGCGTGGTGCAGTGGTCAGCGCTGACGCGGGTGCTGCGCGAGCTGGCCAACAATGCCATCGCGCATTCGCGGGCCACGCGGGTGGATGTGGCGATGACCTTGCACGGCGACCGGTTCGAGCTCGTGGTGCGTGACAACGGCATCGGCAAGAATCCCGCCTCGTGGTCGCACGGGCTGGGGCTGGGCGGCATCCGCAAGCGTGTCAAACAGCTCGGCGGTGAGGTCGAGTGGCGCGAGGTGATGCCGCAGGGCATCGAGTGCCGGGTCTTCATCGCGAAGTTCAAGCCGACCGACTAAAGCGCGGCTGGCGGCAGCCCCCGCCCTCCGGGGTGCGGGGCATCAGCCCAGCGCCGGCCCTCGCCGCCCGCCGTCGCGGCTCACGGTTTCGGCAGGAACACCCACAGCCGCCCGTTCTGGCGCGTCTTGGCCGCCACCTCTCCGGCATGCTCGCCGAAGCCCCAGAAGAAGTCGGCCCGCACCGGGCCCTTGATCGCGCCGCCGGTGTCGTGGCCGAACACGACACGCCGGTTCAGTACGTTGCCCGCCAGCGGCGACGCAAACTCGATGTACATCGGCGCGCCCAGCGGCACCGCCTTGGGGTCGACCGCGAGCGAGCGCATCGGCACCACCGGTGCGCCCGAGGCGCCGCGCGGGCCCACGGTGACGTCGGTGACCGGCTCGGCGCGGAAGAACACCACCTGCGGGTTGCTGTACAACATCTCCTGCACCCGCGCCGGCGGATTGCGCCGCGCCCACTGCCGGATCTGCAGCATGCCGGGCGATGGGAGCTCCCCTTTGTCGCGGAACCAAGCGCTCAGCGGCCGGTAGGGATGGCCGTTGTGATCGGCGAACGACAGCCTGAGCGCCGTGCCGTCGGGCAGGGCCACCCGGCCCGAGCCCTGCACCTCGATCAGGATGACGTCCATCGGGTCGTCGACCCAGACGATCTCGCGCCCGCTCATCGAGCGTTGGCCTTGCGGTGTCGGGATCTGCGCACGCGTCCAGTACGGCACCACCTGCTCGCCCTCGCGGCGGCCCCGCGTCACGCCCTTGCCGCGCTTGGCATCGAGCGGCACCAGGTCGACCGGGCGCGAATACAGCGGATAGAAGTACGGGTTGCGCGCCACCCGCGAGCCGCGCAGCACCGGTTCGTAATAACCGGTGATCGGGCCCGAGCGCTCGCCCTGCTTCGACTCCAGCCGATACGGCTGCAAGCTCTGCAGCAGCTGGCGCAGGCCTGCGGCATCGTTGGGCTTCAGCTTCGCGACCTGCGCACACACCGGGCGCCAGTGCGGCGTACGGCTGAGATAGGGGCAGCTGAAGCGGAAGCTTTTGTGCACGTCGTCGAGCGGGTCGACCTCGAAATCGGGCACCTCGCTCCAGTCCACCGGCACCAGCCGCCCGGCGTCGGTCTCGATCGGCTTCAGGCCCGCAGCGGGCGCCGTCGCGGCCGGCGTCTCGGCGGGACGTGGCTCCGCCACCTGCGGCGCGGCAGCAGGCGCCGGCGCGGACGCCGAGGGAGGCGTCGCGCAGCCGCTCCACGCCAGCGTGCAGGCAGTCGCCAGGGCCAGGCCTGCCCGTGAGGCCCGGCGCGGAGACAGCTGTGCCATCGTCACAGCACCTTGATTTCGACGCGACGGTTCTGCGCGCGGCCTTGGGCCGCATCGTTGGCCTGCGCCGGCTCGCGGTCGCCGACACCCGCCACTTGCAGGGTATTGGCGCGCGCCCCCAGCTGCACCAGCAGCCGCTGCACCGCCTGTGCGCGCGTTTCGCTGAGCGCCTGGTTGCGCTCGCGGGCGCCCTGGTTGTCGGCATGTCCGACGACCGAGATGGCAGCGTCGCCGGCCGATTTCACCAGCGCCTGCAGTTGCTGCCGCTCCGCCTTGCCCAGCTTGGGACTGCCGCTGCCGCTGTTGAAATAGAGCACCAGCGAACGCACCGGCTCGGCTGCCGCCGCCGGCGTGGCGCTGGTGGCCGCCGCGGTAGTCGCGGGCGTGGCCGCCGTCGTACCGGCAGCCGGCGCAGCCGAGGCTGGCGCTGCCGGGGCAGGCGCCGCAGCGACCACGGCAGGCGCAGCGCCCGCCGAAGCCGGTGCTGCGACGCTCGCGGCAGGCGCCGACGCAGTGCCCGCTTGCGCATCCGACGCCGCGGCGACCACCGCCGGCGGCGCCTCCACCCATTCGAACGCCACCGCCTCGAAACGCCCGGACGGCGCCTCGCCCGCCGCCGGCTGCGAACGCAGCAGGATGCGTTCGGGTGGCAAGGCCTCCATGAACAGGATGCTGGCCGCCTCGGCGCGCGCGCGGCCCAGGTCCTCGCCCTGCCCGGCCTTCTCGTTGGCATAGGCACGGCCGGTCACCTGCAGCAGCTTGGTGTTGCCGCCTTCGCTCAACATGCGGTCCCGCCACGCGACGAACTCGGGCCCGGTGACGGCCACCGTTTGGTTCGGCTCGAACAGCACGGCGGTGCCCGATGGCGCGGTGCTGCCCGCCGCGGTGGTGGCCGACGGCGAGGCGCTGTCGGCTGTTTGCTTGTCACCGCAGGCGCTCGCCAGCACGGCGACGACGGCGAGGGCCAGCGCAGCACGCGTGGCACGGGGCGAAGTAGGTCTCATCGGGTGGTTGCTCCTGAGGGCTGCCGGGGCCGTGCCGGCGGGGGTCAAACGCCGCTCCCGCCGTCCAGCGCGTCGAGCCGCGCGATCAACGTGGCGTCGGGGTCGATCACGGTCTGCTGGTCGTCGGGCTGGACCGCGAACGTGGCCAGCAAGGCGGTGAAGTTGTCACGGTTCTGCGGCGCCCGCTGGTCGACCCAATGCTCGAAGTAGGCCAGGTAGCGGTCGCCACCCTGGTCGAGGCGCAGCACCTGCTGCATGTCGTCTTCGCTCACATATTCCCAGACGCCGTCGGTGCACAGCAGCAAGGTGTCGCCGGCGTCGGCCAACGAGTCCAGTTCATAGACGTAGGGCTCGATCCCCATCTGGCTGCCCAGCGAGCTGGTCAGCACACTGCGCTCCTTGCGCGTGCGCATCTCCTCGGGGGGGATCATGCCGGCCTCGACCATCTGCTGCACCAGGCTGTGGTCGCGGGTCTGCAACAGCAGGTCGCCATGGCGGAACCAATAAGCCCGCGAGTCGCCGACGTTGCCGAGCACGGCGCGCCCGCTGGCCAGGTCGACCAACGCCATGATGACGGTGGAGCGCATGTCCGGGTATTGGGCGAACCGGCTCTGGCCGGCCAGCACCACCTGCTGGGCATGCTGGATCAGCGCCGCCGCGGCCTCGAGCGAGCACGCCGGCCGCAGCACATGCTGCTCGAGGATGGCGCGCACCACCAGCTTGGAGGCCAGGTCGCCGCCTCCGTGGCCGCCGGCGCCGTCGGCCACCACCAGGCAGGCGATGTCACCGGCGGTGCGCAGGCCGTAGGCGTCTTCTTGATAGGACCGCCCGCCTTGGCTGTGCAGGAGGTGGGCGTTGAGTTCAAGCATCTTCTTACTCTTGCGGCACGTCGCGCCGCAGCGCCTCGACGTGTTCTTCGTAGGCCTTCAGGAAAGCCTGGCCGAACAGCGCGTGGAAATCGTCTTCCGCTTCGCGCGCGATCTCCTTGTACAGCTCGGTGAACAGGTCCCACAGCCGCGCCTTGCGGGCCGCCGGGATCAGCGATTCGACCAAGCCACGGGTTGAAAGGCGCCCCTCGAGCCGCTGCGGCTCGAAGCGTTCCAACACCCCTTCGAGCGCGGCCTTGGTGCCCGCCATGAAACCGAACTGATGCGAGCGCAGGTCGTAATACGCGTCGCGCATCGCCGTGATCGGGGGCATGAAGGCCGGGTTGAGCCGGCCAGACACCAGGTACAGCATGGCCGTTTTGGCGTCGGGCGAGAACTTCAGCGGGTTGTTGTTGCGCTCCATGATCATGGTCGCGCTGGCCTTGACCTCGCGTTTCGTCACGGCACGCGCCCTGAGCAGGTCCACCGTGCCCTGCACGGCTTCGCGCACCAGGCCGCCCATGCGAAACATGAACTCCTCGGTCACGCCGTCCGGCAGGTTCACCGGGCTGCCCAATCCTTCGCAAAAGGCCGACATCAACGCGTCGACGGAGACCTGGGACCCGGCCGGCGTTGCGGCCCCCGGTGCAGCAGCGCCCGCCGCAGCACCCGGTGCCGGCGGCACTGCCGCGGACGGTGCCGCCGGCGCCGGCGCTGCCGCGGGTGGCAGGGGCGCAGTCGGATGGGCGGGCTGTGCCACGCGGAACTGTCCGGTGGCACCCTTGGGGTCGAGCGGGCCGACCGAGGCCAGCAAGTCGTCGATCGCCTTGGCACTCACACCGCCGGGTGGCGGCGGGAGGGGCGCAGCGGCGGGGCGAGACGCCGGGGGCGGCGGGGGCACCGTGGCCCGCCCACCGGGAGCGCCCGGCGCGATCGGGTCGGGTAGCGCAAAGGCCGAGTTGATCGCCGGCGTGTCATCCGGCTGTGCCGCCCCGGCGCCGCGGGCGCCGGCAGGCGTGCCGCCGAACAACGCGAGCGGGTCGTCCACCGGCTGCGAATTGCCGGGCGCCGAGCCGATGCCGGGGCCGAGCACGTCGAGCGGGTTGGCCGGCGCGCCGCCCAGGCCGAACAGCTCGTCGATCGACGCCGATTTCTCGACCGCCGGGCCGAGCAGGTCTTCGTGGCCTGCCTGCGGATTGAACGGGATCGGGGGCGGCATGCGGCGCGCCCCGGAACTCAACGGGTTGAAGCTGCCAGTGGTCGGGATGCCGGTGCTCGCAAAGCCGGGGGCGGGCGCAGGTGCCGCCCCCGCACTCCTGCCCGAGAAACTGGCGAAGGGGTCGAAATCGTCCGGGATGGCCGCCGCACCGGCCGACGGCGACGGCGGACGCACCGCCGGCGGCGCCGGGGCAGGGCCGAGACCGAACGCCTCGGGTGCGGGACGTGCCGGAGGGCTGCTCCCCGGCGCGGCGGGCGGCGTGCTGAACAGGTCGGCGAAGGGGTCGGTATGCGCACCGCCCGGTGCGCCGGCCGGCGGCAGCGCGAAAGGATCGAAGGCCGCCCCCGGCGCTGTCGCCGGACGGCCCGGTGTGCTCGCCACGGCGGCCAGACCGCCCGGGTTCACCTGCGTGCTGTGCGGATCGACCGGACGTGTCGCCGGCCCCTCCACCAGCAGCACATAAGGCCCGATGCGCAGCTCGTCGCCGGGCACCAGGGGCACGCTCTGCCCGGCGCCGACCGGTGCGCGGTTGCGCAGCGTCGGGTTGGCGCCTTTGTCGATGAGCACGTATTGCCCGCCCTGCATCTGGATCAGGGCTTGCTGCCGGGAAATCGTCTTGGCGTCGTCGGGCAATACCAGGGTGTTGCCCTCGTTGCGGCCGATGGTGCCGCCCGCCGGGCCGAACTGGGCGCCCATCGGCGCCGTCGGTGCATGGCCGGCCACGCTTACAACTCGGATCTGGAGCATGGTTGAATTTGGCTCGGTTTCAGGGCCCGCGCTGCGTCAGGTGTCGCCTCTCGGCGGGCACCATGCCGTCCCACCGCTGGCCCGGTTGGCTTTCGAGGCTAACGAAGCCCCCCGGCAGGCGCAAGGCCCCTCCCCTAACTTGAGGTCGAGGCGCCCGCCGCCGGTGATTCACTAGGTGCAGGCCGGTTTCTCGCGCCTCAGGGAGCGAGCAGCAGCACCTTGACCTGGCTCGGCGCAATGCGCATGCCTGGCGCGTTGGTGCTGTTCTGCAGCGACATGCTGGTCATGCGGGTGGCGGGCATGCCGCCGACCAGCACCGTGAACGCTGCCGTCAGGTGGCGCGACGGCCCCATCACCATGCCCGACGCCACCCCCATCGCGACACCGGCGTTGTCGCCATTGGTCAGCGGCACCATGGTGCTGAGGTTGTGCGCCGGCGCCAGGCCCCACAACACGTTGTAGGCCGCCGGCACGCCCATCGGGCCGGCCGCGATGTTGGGATAGGGGATTGGCACCGGGGCCGGCATCGGCGTCAGGCAGACGTCCGGGAACGCCATGTCGATGCCGCCCATCTGGTTGTTCGCGAACATCGTCGGTCACCCCACCTGGACTTGTTTGCCGTCGACCTTGGTCAACTCGTCGGAGCGCAGCACCGTGTGGCGCGCCCGCAGATTCATCACCTGCTGGGCCTGGAGGTCGAGATGGCCGACACGCACCAGCTCCATCTCCTCGACCTCGCGCTGGTGGTGCCGTGCGCGCAGCGACCAGACGTCGGCCACCTGGCGGCACCAGCGGGCCGTGGCTTCCAGCGTGTCGGCCATCCAGGTCAGGCTTTGCGCGGCGATGCTCACCTGCGCGCCGGTCAGCGCCACCTTGTCACCGCGCAGCTCGACGCTGGGCGCGTCGATCGCCACCTCGGTGGCCGAGCCGAAGCGGGTCGCACCGGTGGTCTGCACGCTCAGCTGGCCTTGCACGTCGAGGCGGGTGTCGCGATCGAGGTGCAGTTCGAGCGGGCCCTCGGCATGGCGCTCGAGCACCGACAGCACGAAGCAGGCATCGCCGCGGCCGGCCACCAGCACCGTGTCGCCGGGGCCGGGCCGGACCAGGCACGAAGCGGCCAGCCGGGCACGGCGCAGGCCGTAAGGTGTCGACACCGTGACGGTGGCATCGAGCGTGCGCTCCACCTCCCCGATCTCGTGGATCACCCCCTGCACGAACAGTTCGTCGTCGGCTTGCATCAACATCCAGATCTCCCGGTCCACGGTGCACGCACCGTCACAACATCGGTTGCCACGCTTCCGCGGCAGCATGGTCGGCGTCGTCGGGCGCCGCTTGTTCGCGGCGCAAACGCCACGCTTGGTCGCATTGCGCGCCGCGCAGCGAGGCGCGCTCGATCACCGCACCTTCGAAACGCGCGCCGCTCAGGTCGGCATGGCTCAGGTCGGCGTAGCGCAAGGTGGCGCCGTCGAAATCGGCTCGCGCGGCGCGCAGGCGCTGCAGCACCGACTCTTCGAGCCAGGCACCGCGAAAGCTGGCCTGCACCGCACTCGCGTCCATCCACACCGACTGGGTCAAGCGCGCAGCGTCGAAACGCGCGCCATCGGCCACCGCTTGCACCCACAGGCTTTGGGTTGCGCGGCTGCCGGCGAAGTTGGCCTGGCGCACGTCGGCGCCCTTGAAGTTGCTGCCGTCCAGCAGGGCCTGCGACAGGTCGCACCCGGCCAGCTTGGCTTCCATGAACTGGCAGCGCTCGAAGCGGCTGCCGGGCAGTGCCATGCCGCTCAGGTCGCATTCGGTGAACACGCACTGCCACGCCTGCGGCGCGGGCCCCAGCTGCGCGCGGCGCAGGTCGGCGCGATGGAACACCGTGCGCTCCAACAAGGCGCCGCTGAAGTCGCCGCCGTCGAGTTCACATTCCAGCCAGCCGACCTGGCGCAAGTCCGCACCCTGCAGCGAGGCCTGGCTCATGCGGCACTTCGCGAAGTTGGCGAGCTCGAGCTGCGCACCCGTCATGCGTGCCGAATCGAAGGCACATTCGCTGAAGGTGGCGCCGACGCCTTGCACTTGCTCGAGCCCGGCGCGGGCAAAGCGGCAACGGTGCACGGTGGCGATGCGCCACTGGCTTTGGCGCAGCTGGGCACCGTCGAAGCGGCATTCGGTCAGCGTGGCCTGCGTGAAATCGGCACCGCTCAAGTCTGCACCGCTGAAATCGACGCGCAGGAAGACGCCGCCCGCCAGCTGCGCACCGGCCAGCGAGACGCCGGCCAGGCTGACCTCGTGGACCGGGTGCCGATCGGCGATACGGCGCTGGATCTCGTGCAAGGTGATGGTGCTCACGCCGCCCCCTTGCGCGGCTCGGGGCGCTCGACCTTACGTTGCGGCTGTGTCCGGGCTTTGCTCAGCAAGGCGCCGTCGAAGCGGGTGTCGGCGTCGACGTCGATGCGCATCAAGTCGGCGGCGAACAGGTTGGTGCCGCGCAGGTCGGCGCCCTGCAACTGCGCGTGCTGCACGATCGCATTCATCATGTTGCTGCCGGCGAACGACACCTGCTGGAACTGCCCCTTCATCAGCATCGCGCCCTTCAGGCTGCTGCGGTAGAAATTGGCACCGCTCGCCTGCACCTCGGCCAGGTCGGCGCCGTCGAGCACCGCATGCGACAAATCGGCGCCTTGCAGCGGCATGCCGCGCCAGCTGCTGCGCGGCGCCTGGCTGCCGCGCAGCGACACGCCGTTGAGCCGGCTGCCGTGCACGAAACGCACGTTGGGCGCCTCGCAGCCATCGAGCACGGCGCGCTCGAGGTTGCAGGTGACGAAATCGACCGACTCGAGGTTGGCCTGGGCGAACACCGCCTCGGGCAAGCTGCACTCGATGAACGACGCGCGCGGCAAACGGGCCCGGGTGAAATTGCCGCCGGCCAGTTGGGACTTGACCCACACCGCGTGGCTCAGGTCCACCTGCACCCACTGCGTCTTGAGTGCGGAGACCTCGAGCAGGGTCAGCTTCGCGAGCCGGCTGCCGAACATCACTGCCTCGTCGAGGCGGGTGTGGTGCAGCGTCGCATTGGCGAAGCTCGCGCCGACACAGCTCGCGCCTTGCAGGTCGGCCTTGCCGAGGTTGGCGTCGTCGAACACGGCGTTGTCGAGCTTGGCCTGGCGCAGCACCGCGTGCGCGAGCGACGCGCCTTTGAAGATGGCCGCGGTGAGGTTGGCACCGGTGAAGTCGACGCCTTCCAGCTGGGCCTCGGTGAAGTCCACGCCCGACAGGTCCATGCCGGCGAAATTGCCGCCGCCGAGCTTGAGGCGCGCGAAACTGCGGCCTTGCTCGCGGGCCCGGCTGGCGCCGTCGCGCCAGCGCGCCGCGATGCCAGCGTCCACCGCGGAGGGCGGCGCCTGCATGTGGGCCACCAAACGCGCCATGCGCTCGTGCTGTCCGCCCGACTGTGACGCCAGCGCCTTGAGCTTCGGGTCGATGTTGGGCAGGCCCTCAGCCTGCGCCGGCGGCAGCCCGGCCCTCAGCTCGGCCAAACCGGCTTCGAGCGCGGCCACCAGGTTGGGGCCGCTGGCCTGCGCGGCACTGGCGGCCGACGGTTTCAGCTTGGGCAGGATGGCTTGCAGCGCGGTGTTGTGCGCACCGCCCGACGCCCGCAGCGCCTGCAGGCTGGCGGCGCCGCGCTGCTGGACCAGCGACGCGGCCTTGGCCGTCAGCGCCGGCGCCTGTTGCTGCAGCGTCTTGGCCAGGCCCATCAAGGCTTTCGGGTCGTGGGCGGCTGCGGCGGCCAGATCGGGCAGCGACAGCTCACGCCGCAGCTGCGCCTGCGACTGATCGAGGCCTTGCGCCGCAGCGGCGCCGAACTGGCTCTGCAGGCGTTCGCGCAGCTGGGCCTGGGCCTGTGCCAGCTTCTCGTCCACCCGTTGCAGCGAGATCGGCGCGGCGCCCAGCAGGCGGCGGTGGCGATCGAGCGCCTCGTTGACCGTCACCAGGCCGTCGGGCAGCAGCTCTTCGTCTTCGAGCATCTTGATGCCGCCGATGGTCTCGTCGAGGCGCTCGCGGATGGCGCGCAGGTAGTGCGCGCGCTCGCGCGGCCGTGCGCTCCATTCGGCGGCCACCAGGATGCGGCTGACCTCGTCGGCAAACTCGTTCTCGGCCTGCATCAGCGCGTGCCAGACCAGCACCGCGGCCTGCAGCTCGGGGAAAAACCAGACCGTGGTCAGCTGCGAGTCGAGAAAGCGGGCCCGTTCGGCGTCCATCGCATGCGTCTGCACCGCCACCACCGGACGGATGCCCGGCAGTCGGCCGGACAGCACCGGCAGCTCGGGGTGCAGATGGCGCAATTCATAGGGCTCGTCGCCCGTGAAGGGCCGCGGCTGCCACTGGTCTTCGCTGGCGAGATTGAAAAAACGCCAGTTCAGGTCGCGCGGGAAGCCGGGATAGTCCTGCTTCAACCAGTCCTCGCCATAGGTGCCGTCGTGCCGCTTGCGCTGCGGCCACATCGGCGGCAGCGGCGCGAAACTGGCGGGCGTGATGGCCGTTTGCGGGCCGCGGCTGGGCGCATGCGGGTACTCGAGGCGCGGCAACGCCTGGGGCTGACCGTCGGCTGCAGGGCTCAGGCCGATGCCGAGCGGGTTGGCCTCGAAGCCGGCGCCACCATAGGCCTGGGTCCAATCGAGCGGTACCGGGGTGAACGGCGCCGGGTCGCAGGCACGGTCACCTGCCCAGACGCGTTCACCAAAGGCATGCAGTCGCTTGGACAGCGAGCCGAGGCGCACCTCGACCTCGACGCCACCCCGTGGTGCATCACCCGCCGGCGCATGGGCGCGGCCGGTGACCAGATACTCGCCGCCGGTCTTGGGCATGCAAGCGTCGAGCGGCACGTCGGGCGGCAGCAGCGGCGGCACGGCCTGCCACAGCTCCTGCTCGGAGCGCAGCCGGGGGCTGTCGCCGAGCTGCAGCATCGCCATGGTGGTGACGCACAACCAGGCCTTGCCCTCGCGCTCGAAGCAGCGGTGCAGGACCGACAGGTGTTGCGGTTTCAAAACCCTCATGTCGGCTCAGCGCGCCCACGGCTCGTCGAACGCCAGCCGCTGCGGGTTCTCGCGGTCGACGCGCACCTGCAGCACCGAGCCGACCTGCACCGACGTCAGGTTCAGCACCGGCACCGTCTTCTTCAGCGTGACCTCATAGGGCGGTTGCCCCGGCTTCTCGACGCCGAGGCGGAACTCGATCTCGGGGTTCTTGTTGACCCAGGTGCCGGTCTGCCGAGCCTGCAGCACCGTAGCCCGCGCCGCGATGCCCTCGCGGCGCAGCTTCTCCACCCGGTGCTGGTCACGGGCGACCACCACCACCACCAACATCAGCACGACAAAGGCAATGCCGAAACCCCACCAGACACTCATGCGACGCACTCCGCCTCCAGGCTCAGCCGATGATCTTGATGCCGACCTTGGCCAACGCGAGCGAACCCATCACGATCTGGGTCGCGGGGTTGGACACGTGCAGCGCTGCGGTGATCGACTTGAGCGTTTCGCTTTCCACGTCGACGTTCACCACCTCGACCTTGCAGGTGGTCGCCGCCATCTCGAGCTGCTTCTGCTCGATGTTGACGCCGGTGGTCGACATCGCAACGCCCACCATCTCGCCCTTGATGCCGACCACGGCGAACTCGTTGCCCTTGATGTTGCTCTCGTCCGGCGTGACCGCGGTGATCTTGGCGCCGCCGATGATGTCGAGCTTGGGCGTGTTGATGACGACGCCGGTGCCGCCGATCACGGTCGCCACCGCCGGCGTGTTCAACGTGATCCCCGCGGTGGCCGTGGCCATGAAGTTCATCGGCGTCGTGAAGTCGATGCCGTTGCTGGCCGTCTGCAAGAAGCCGCCGATGATGTCTTCCTGCACGTCGCCGGTCACCTTGATGATCTGGCCACCGTCGGTCACCGTGTGCTGGTGGCCGCCGTGGATGGTCGTCTTCAAGCCCTTCGAGATGTCCTCGACCTCGCCGCCCTTGATGGTGCGGTCGCTCAGCTTGTCGACCGTCAGCTTGCGCTGGTCGCCCTTGACATGCTCGTGGCGCTCCTTGTCGACGGTCAGCTTGTCGTGGCCGTGGATGTTCGTCGTACGGTCACGGCCGACGTCGCGCAGTTCGTCGACTTCGACCTCGGTGCGCAGCTGCCGCTCGGCATGCACATAAACCTCTTCCTCGCCCTTCTTGTCCTCGAAGCGCAGCTCGTTGGCGTTGCTGGTCGAGCCGCCCTTGGTGGAGCGGGTGACGATGCCGGTGCGGGTCTTGTGCTCGGTCAGCGTCCAAGGCGGCATGTGCTCCTTGTTGTAGACGCGGCCGGTGATCATCGGGCAGTCGGGGTCGCCTTCGAGGAAGTCGACAATGACCTCCTGGCCGATGCGCGGGATCGCGATCATCCCGAAGTTCTTGCCGGCCCACGGATGCGACACGCGCACCCAGCACGAGCTGTTCTCGTTCGACTCGCCGCGCCGGTCCCAGTGGAACTGCAGCTTGACGCGGCCGAACTCGTCGGTATGGATCTCGTCTGCCGACGGGCCGACCACGATGGCCGTCTGCGGCCCCTGCACCGTCGGCTTGGGCGTGACGCGCATCGGCCGGAAGGTCTCGCGGCTGTCGAGCACGGCGAAACTGCAGCGGAAGCTGGCGCCGGTCGACGCCTGGGCTTCGTATTCGTTGTATTCCAGCTCGAGCGTCGAGCGCACCACCAGATGCTCGCGCGCCGCCTGCACACGCGGATGGCCGGTCAGGCAGAACAGCGCACCGACCGCGAGGCCGCGCGCGTTGCCCGCGCCTTCGACCAACTCGTGGCGGGCCTGCAGCTCTTCCAGCCGGATCTTGACGTAGTGCTCACCGTCGGCCGCGTTGCGGTACTCGCCGGGGTAGTCGTAGTACTCGCCGGTGGCTTGCGCATGCTCGCGCTGGCGCCGCGTCGACACGCGCAGATCGGTGCTCGGCTTGATGAAGTCGAAGTCGTCGATGACGTAGGCGCCCGGCTGGATCTCGCGCGAGTAGAACCACCCCGCCACGTATTCCTGTTCGAGCCGCCCGCCGCGGTCGTGCGGGACGAAGGGGATGCTGTCATAGCCCGGGAACGGGACGTGCGCGCTGGGCCCGTCCGCCAGCACCAGCGTGTGCTTGCCGTCCTGGTGCTCGAAGAAGTAGTAGATCCCCTCCTGCTCCATCAGCCGGCTGACGAAGTTGAAGTCGGTCTCGCGGTACTGGACGCAATAGTCCTTGGGGCTGTAGCTGCCCGTCAATCGGCTTTCGAACGCGGCGGCCGGGTATTTGTCGAACACCTGGGCCAGGATCTCGGGCACCGTCTTGTTCTGGAAGATGCGGCAGTCGCTGGTGCGTGTCAGCAGCCACAACCACGGCCGGGCGGTCAGCTGAAAACGGTGGTAGCGGCCGAGGTAGCCGCTGTAGCCGAAGCGCGTCACGTAGCCGTCGAAGCAGCGCTGCCCGCCGTGGGGCAGCTCCAGTTTCACGGTGACGTTCTGGCCGAGCAGGTCGTCGGGGTTGATGTCGTCGCGCTCGCAGAGCACTTCGATGTGGAACTCGAACAAGCGGCCCAGTTCCTCGTTCGCGCTCATCGAGCGGAACAGCAGCACGTCCTCACCCAGAGGCGTGCTGATCTCCATCACGCGTGACATAACTTCCGACCTTCCCCATGCGCAGCGGCGCCTTGTCCAAACCCAGAACGACCGATTCGAAGCGCTCGTGTTCGAGTGGCTGCATTGTGCGCAAGGTCGGGCGCGGGCTGTATCCCTAACCTGGCGGGACAACTGCCCTTGCGGTCACCACCCAGCCTTCGACCGGCTTGCCGTTTTCGTTGCGCAAGGCCTGGCCGTCGAGGTGCTGCACCTCGAAGCCGGTGTCGGCGAGTACCTGCTTCAGGTAGCGGGCTTGATGGCTGTAGCGGCCGTGGGGGTTGAGGTGGAAGCCGGGGCCCGGCGTGTCGTCCGGGTAGGCCTCGACCGTGAAGATCAGCCAGCCCCCCGTGTGCAGGGCACGGCGGCTGGCGCGGCACACGGCGGCAAGGTCGCCGAAATAGCACAAGGTGTCGGCCGAGACGATCAGGTCGTAGGTGGCCGGCGCGGCCTCGATGAAGGCGGTCAACTCGGCCTTCACCAGTTCGTCGTAGACCTCCCGCGGTGCCGCCTTGGCCAGCATCTGGGCCGACAGGTCGACACCCACCAGCCGCTGGGAATACGGCGCGAGCAAGGGGCCGCACAGCCCGGTACCGCAGCCGGCATCGAGCACGGCGAGCGCCTTCGCGGGCTCGCCGCAGGCGGCCACGACCGCGTCGGCGATCAGTTGAGGCGCTCGGTAGCCGAGACGCGCCAGCTTGCCGTCGAAGCTGTGCGCAAAACGGTCGAAGGTGTTTTCGACGTACGCATCGGACGCGCGCTCGGGCACCTGTTCACCGGAGCAGGCCGCCAGGTAATGCTGTGCGACCGGGTTGCCCGGGTCTTGGGCCAGCCATTCCCGGTAGACCTCGGCCGCCTCGGCGATACGGCCGACGGCGTAGTAGCCGATCCCCAGCATCTTGCGCGCTTCGGCGTGGCCGGGCTTGAACCGGAGGGCGGTGCGGAACTGGTCCAGGGCATCGCCCGTCTGGCCGCGGTCGGACAACAGGTTGCCGAGGTTGTTGTACGCATCGGCGAATTGCGGGTCGAGTTCGATCGCGCGCCGGTAGGCGACTTCCGCCTCGTCGAGGCGTCGCTGCGCGCGCCGCAGCACGCCCAGGTTGTTGTGGATGTCGGCCCGCTCGGGCGACAGCGCGGCCGCCAGCTCGTAGGCTTCGGCTGCCGGCTCGAGCCGGCCCATCTCGAGCAGCACGTTGCCGGCGTTGCTGTGCCAGTCGGGCAGCTTGGGGTTGAGCGCCAGCGAACGCTCGATCAGCTCCCAGGCCTCTTCACCCCGCCCCTGCTGGTGCTTGAGCACGCCGAGGAAGTGGGTCGCGTCAGCGTGCCGCGGCGCGAGCTTGAGGATACGGCCGTAGAGCGTTTCGGCCTCGCCGAGCGCGCCCTTGCGGTGCAACTCGATGGCCACGCGCATCGCGTCGGGCAGGCTCAGGTGAGCCGGGCTCTTGAGGGTTTTGCGCCGCTTCATCGCCTACCTGTCCTTTCCGTGGTGGTGCTCACGCCGACCGGGCCGCGTCACTCGAAGCTGTACGAGAAATTGTTGTCGGCGACGCCCACCTTCACCTTCGGCACCGTCTCGCCCTTCATCATGCGGGTCAGGAACTCGCGTGACAGGTCGGGCAGCATGGTGTTGGTGAGGATGGCGTCGATCATGCGGCCGCCCGACTCGCTCTCGGTGCAGCGCGAGACGACCAGCTGGATCACCTCGTCCGAATACTCGAACGGCACCTTGTGGCGCTCTTCGATGCGCTTCTTGATGCGGCCCAGCTGCAGCTTGACGATGCGGCCCAGCATCTCGTCCGACAACGGATAGTAGGGAATGGTGACCAGCCGGCCCAGCAGCGCGGGCGGGAAGATCTTCAACAGCGGTTCGCGCAGTGCCTTGGCCAGGCCTTCCGGGTCGGGCAGCAGCTCGGGGTCGCGGCACATGCTGGAGATCAGCTCGGTGCCGGCGTTGGTGGTCAGCAAAATCAGCGTGTTCTTGAAGTCGATGAAGCGGCCCTCGCCGTCTTCCATGAAACCCTTGTCGAACACCTGGAAGAACATCTCGTGGACGTCGGGGTGAGCCTTCTCGACCTCGTCGAGCAGCACCACGCTGTAGGGCTTGCGTCGCACCGCTTCGGTCAGCACGCCGCCTTCGCCGTACCCCACATAGCCCGGGGGGGCGCCCTTCAGCGTCGACACCGTGTGGGCTTCCTGGAACTCGCTCATGTTGATCGTGACCAGGTTCTGCTCGCCGCCATACAAGGCTTCCGCCAGCGCCAACGCGGTTTCGGTCTTGCCGACGCCCGAGGTGCCGGCCAGCATGAACACGCCGATCGGCTTGTTGGGGTTGTCGAGCCCGGCGCGCGTGGTCTGGATGCGCTTGGCGATCATCTCCATCGCATGGTCCTGGCCGATCACGCGCTGCCCCAGCGCCTTGGGCAGGTTGAGCACGGTCTCGATCTCGTTGCGCGCCATGCGGCCGACCGGGATGCCGGTCCAGTCGGCCACCACGCTCGCCACCGCCTGGTAGTCCACCGTCGGCAGGATCAGCGGGCTCTCGCCTTGCAGCGCGACCAGCTGGGCCTGCACGCCTTTGAGCTGCTCCAGCAGCGCGGCGCGGTCGGTGTCGGTCAGCTTGTGCTCGTCGGGCGTCGCGGCCTCGGCCTTGGCTTCGAGCGTGCTGCCGGTGCCTTCGACGGCGCGCACGCCGCCGCGCAGCTGGGCACGGATCGCCAGCAGCTGGTCGACCAGGGTTTTTTCCTGCGTCCAGCGTTCGCTCAGCACGGCCAGCCGTTCGCGCTCGGCAGTGAGCAAGGTGTTGGCGGCCGCCTCGCGTTCGGTGGTGTCGATGCCGATGGTCTTTTCACGGCCGATGATGGCCAGCTCGGTTTCCAGCGCCTCGATGCGGCGCTGGCTGTCTTCGACTTCGGCCGGGGTGGCGTGCAGGCTCACGGCGACCCGCGCGCACGCGGTGTCGAGCAGGCTGACGGCCTTGTCCGGCAGCTGGCGCGCCGGGATGTAGCGGTGCGACAGCTTGACCGCGGCTTCGAGCGCCTCGTCGAGGATCTGCACCTTGTGGTGCTTCTCCATCATGCTGGCGACACCGCGCAGCATCAAAATGGCCTTCTGCTCCGACGGCTCGTCGACCTGCACCACCTGGAAGCGCCGCGTCAGCGCCGGGTCTTTCTCGAAGTATTTCTTGTACTCGGCCCAGGTGGTGGCCGCCACGGTCCGCAGCGTGCCGCGCGCGAGCGCCGGCTTCAGCAGGTTGGCCGCGTCGCCGGTGCCGGCCGCGCCGCCGGCGCCGACCAGCGTGTGGGCTTCGTCGATGAACAGGATGATGGGCTTGGGCGAGGCCTGCACTTCCTCGATCACCTGGCGCAAGCGCTGCTCGAACTCGCCCTTCATGCTGGCACCGGCCTGCAGCAGCGCGATGTCGAGGGTGCGCAGCTCGACATCCTTGAGCGCCGGCGGCACGTCGCCCTTGACGATACGCTGAGCGAAACCTTCGACCACGGCGGTCTTGCCGACGCCGGCCTCGCCGGTCAGGATCGGGTTGTTCTGGCGCCGACGCATCAGGATGTCGATCACCTGGCGGATCTCGTCGTCACGGCCGACGATGGGGTCCATCTTGCCGGCGCGGGCCTGCTCGGTCAGGTCGACGGTGAACTTCTTCAGCGCCTCTTGTTTGCCCATCTGCGGCGCGGCCATCGCGCCGCTCGCCTCGCCCGGCGCGGCACCGGCCATGCCGGTGCCGTCGGTGGGGCGCATGCCCTCTTCCGGCGAGCCGGCGACGATCTTGGCGAAGTCTTCGGCCAGATCGTCGGGGCGGATGCGCTCGAACTGGCGCGAGATCGCCAGCAAGGCGCTGCGCAGGAACGAGGTCTTCAGCAAGCCGACCAGCACGTGGCCGGTGCGCACCTGCGACTCGCCGTACTTCAACGAGCCGTAGACCCAGCCACGCTCCACCGCATTGGTGATGTGGTCGGACAGGTCGGAGATGGCCGTTGCGCCGCGCGGCAGCCGGTCGAGCGCATTGGTGATGTCCTTGGCCAGCACCGAGACGTCGAGCCCGAAGTGCTGGATGATGCGGTGCCAATCGCTGTCTTGCACCTGGACGATCTGCGACACCCAGTGCTCCAGCTCGACGTAAGGGTTGCCGCGCAGCTTGCAGAACACGGTTGCACCCTCGACGGCCTTGTAGGCCACGCTGTTCAGCTTGCCGAACAGCGCCACTCGGCTGATCTCACTCATGGTTCTCTCCTTCGATACGGTTCGTCATCCAGCGGCATCCGCGCGGGGGGTGGTCGTGGGGTGGGTGGGCGTGGCGGGCCGCCGGGTCATCCGGCTGCGCACCTGCTCGGGGTTCAGGGTCAAGGGGTGGGCGTCGCTCGCGTCGCGGCGCCGGCCGGCCCAGGAGGTCCAGCCAAGGCGCGCGTGCTTGCCGAGCCGGCCGGGTGGCACCTGGTCGGCGCGCAGGATCAAGCGCACGTCCCAGTCGAGCTCGAAGCCGATGTACTGCCGCACCGCGGCCACCAGCGGCTCGAGCGCCTCGCCGCCGGGCAGGAACTGCAGATACTCGGACATCGTTAGCGGGCCCAGGTGGACCCGGAACTTGTGCTGGCGGTCCCAGACCCGCTTGCCGAGCACGGCGCCCACGCCCAGCTGCTTGCCGGTGTCGGGCTCGCGCTGCAGCCGGGTGCGCTGGTGCTGCGGCAGTTGCATCCAGTGCGCGACGAACGGTTCGATCTGCGTCGGCAGCCCGAAATAGCCTTGCAAAAAGGCGCACAAGCCGTCGGCATTGCGGGCCTGGCGCACCAGCAGCCCGGCGAAATGCAGCTTGGCGTTGTCGGGCATCGCGTCGCGCCGCTGCAAGGTGGGCGCGCCGATGCCGAACAGGGAGCCGACATAACTCGCGAACCGGTCATCCTTCGGACGGTCGAGCGCCACCGTCGGCTGCGCCTGCGCCCAGGCGCGGTAGAACAGCAGCAGCATGCGGTGGTGGAACACGTCGGCGAACCGCGCCATGCTGCGGTCGCCGTGGTGCAGCAGGCGTTCGCGGGCGTAGTCGGTCAGGTGCAGCGGCAACGGGCCGTTGGGGCCGAACACGCCGAAAAATCGCACCTCTAGCCGTGGTGGATAACCGCCGGTCGCCGGCTTGAAGCCCGACAGCGAGGCCGGGGCGAAGTCGAGCGCCGGCTCCTGGCCGAGACGGATCGGCTCGTCGACCGGGCGCTGGCCCAGGCCCAGGCGCGGCTTGTCGGTGTAATGGCACTCGATGCGCCGCATCGCCCAATAGAAATCGTGGCGGTACGGGGCAGCCTCGAGGGCTTGCCACAGTTTCACAGGATGGCTCGGCTTCCGCACTTCGGCACCCAACGCATCAGCTCGCCGCGGCTGGTCGAGCGCAGCACGGTTTCGGTGAAGGAATTGATCGAGACGTAGCGGCCGAAGAAGCTTGCCAGCACCGCGCCGAACAAAAAGGCACTGGCGCCCTGGAAGGCGAACTCGTCAACCTCGAGCTGGATCTCGAGGCCGCGGCCGAAGGTGATCGGGCCGGGCACCGGGAAGCGCCGCACCGTCGGCTGGGTGCGCACGCTGCGCAGACCGTCGATCTGCTTGAGCAGGCTGGCGTCGCCGCTTTGCGCATAGAGCGACAGCAGGTCACGCAGCGCGGCCGCACCTTCGCGCTCGTCGGTGTCGACCAGCGACAGATAGTTGAGCGACAGCTGGTTGACGAACTTCCAGCTGGCCGTGCCCTCGCGGATGGCCGAATGCGGCCGCGACGGCCCGCGCAAGGCCCGCACGCTCTCGACCGGCGCGGCCATGTCGAGCACGAAGTCGGTCTTGCCGGCGCCCAGCGGCATGTGCAGCGGCAGGTCGCGGTTGGTGCACAAGGCGGTGACGGCCAGCTGGCGCAGGTCTTCGCTGAACGGCGCCTCCTTCGGGTCGACCAGCGACAGATAGACCTCGCTGCCCACGTAGCTGGAGCGGGCGCCGCGGCGCTTTTGTTCGGTCGACAGCAAGCGCGGCTCGCGCTGCAGGCTGTAATACGCCTGGTGCCCCGCTTCCTTGGCATGGAAGGCGGCATAGAACGGCAGGAAGCGGTGCTCGCTGTCGGCGCCGACACCGTAGCCGGTGACCGAGAGCACGTCGTAGACCTCGAAGTCCATCGGCTTGGTGCGGTCCGGCACCACGTGGTAGTCGTGCTGGTTGTCGCTGATGTGGATACGGTCGCAGCGCCGCTCGAACAGGTTGATCGCCGGCGCGCAATAGAGCGAGAAGTTGCCGGCGTCGACGACGTTTTCGAGCGAGGCGTCACCGCGTTCCAGCAGCAGCACGACCTCGATCTCGTTGCCGTTGTGGCGGCGCAGGGCCGGGGCCAGCCCCTGGATGTCGAACATCATGAAGCGCTGCGGGAAACTGAAATACTCCTGCAGCAGCCGGTAACCCTGGAAGTTGCGCAGCCCCGTCGGCAGCAGCGCCTCGTCGTCGCCGAAGCCGGCCGGCACCACCGTGGTCGACGGCAGCATCTGTTGCCACACCACCGGCCGCTGCGGCGGCAACACCATCACGCCCATCGTGCTGCCGAGGATGGCCTCGTAGAGCTTGTAGGCGATGTCGTCGCCGCCGGACAAATGCAGGCGCAGCGAGTCCAGCTCGATCTGGTTGAAGTTGAGGCCGGCGGTGCAACGCAGACGCAGCCGCACGCCGCCCTTGATACGGCGACCGCCCGGCACCTGGTTGAGCGGCAGGTCCGGGGCGTACGAGAAGTACGCGGCCGAGGCGATCTCGATCGGCCACATCGTCACGTCGCTCGCGGTGCGGAACTGGCACGGCGTCTCGTCGCCCTTGCCCAGCAGGCTGCGCATCGTGCTGCCGCGCGCGATCTTGAAGCCGCGCGCCAGGTTGCCGTCGTTCAGGTCGGGCCGGAACTGCGCCATCACCATCGCCGGCATCGGCGCGAGGTAATTGGGGTAGACGATCTCGAGCAGCCGCTGCGTGAAGCGCGGGAACTCGGCGTCGATCTTGAGCTGCACACGGCCGGCGAGGAAGGCGAAACCTTCCAGCAAGCGCTCGACATACGGGTCGGCGACTTCGATGCCGTCCATGCCGAGGCGGCCGGCGATCTTGGGGAACTGCTGGGCGAACTCGGCCCCCATCTCGCGCAGATGTTGCAGTTCCTGGTTGTAGTAGCGCAGCAGCCGGGGGTCCATGGTGTCCTACGACTCGATCAAAGGTGCCGGGCGGCATGGGCCGCGCGGGCAAGCAGGGGCAAATACATCGGCACGGGAAGCGACTCAGCGGGTCAGTTCCTGGATCTCGACCTGCCCGGTTTCGAGGTCGACCTCGGTGCGCAGCAGCAACTCGAACGGCACCGGCTGCGCCCACAGGTGACCCGAGATCTTCAGGCTGACGACGTTGTGGTGATCCATCTGCAGCTCCGACACCAGCGCCTCGACCTTCAGGCTCGACGCCATGATGCGCGGCTCGAAGTCGAGGATGGAGCGCTTGACCTCGCTTTCGAGGTTGACGATGTCGAGCGTCGACGCGGTCTCGCCCGACAGCGCCGGCAGGCCGAAGTTGATCACCGAGCGACAGGCATGCGGATGCCGTGCCCAATCGACCTCGCCCGACATCCGCGTGGCATTGAACAACCACGCCAGGTCGCGCAGTACCGCCTCGCGCAGCCGGGTCTTGCTGAGCACCCGCTGTTCGCGCGGCTCGACCGTCTTCGACGGATCGTCGTCGGTCAGGCGGTCGAGCAAGGCCGGTTGGAGCCGCTCCTGCGGGGTCAGTTCTGCCACGTCGTGCTCACTCCGTTGCCGGCGTTTCGGCGGACGTGTCGGCGGGCGCAAGGTCCCACTCGATCGAGCGCACGTCCATCAAGGGCACGTCGCCGCCGTCGGTGGTCAGCACACGCTGGCCGCTACCGACATAAAACCCGGCCGACGGCTCCTGCCAGACCGTCTTGCGCGACAGCGCCAGCAGGCCGTCGCCGGCACTCTCGCTCCCGGCGTAGCGGGTGGGGATCAAGCCGACCGTTTCGCCGCCGTTTTCGAATTGCAGGTGGGCGGGCATCCAGACCGCGTCACGCAGGTCGGCGGGCGCTTCCAGCGTCAGCTTGGCGAGCCGGGCGAACGGCACCCAGTAGTACTTGCCGTTGATGATGACTTCGAGCACCGGGCCGAGCCGCATGTCGGCGTCGGCAATCCAGGCGAACGGCGTCTCGCCCAGCTTGCCGGTGCCGGCCGGCGCCTGCTCGAACGCCTGGTCGCGCAAGGCGCGCGCATCGGCGGCCTGGCCCTGGCCCTCGCGCAGCAGTGCTTCGAGCAGCAGCGCGATCCAGGGCTCGGGCTCGCCGAACAGCATCGGCACCTTGCGGCCCTCGAACACCTGAGCCCGCAGCAGCTCGCACTTGATCGCTTCGCGATAGGTCTGCGCCATCGCCAGCGTGGACGGGTCGAGTTCGGCGGCGACGTTGAGCTGGTTCAGCGCGCGCTCCCATTGCCCCAGCACGCACAGCAGCTGGAACAAGAACACGCGCTTCTTCGCATCGGCCGGCTTGGCCCGCACTTCGTCTTGCAGCGCCTTGAGGGCGGCCGCGGGGTCGCCCGCGCGCAAATGGGCTTCGGAGTTGAGCAGGTCGGCCATGTCAGTTCACCTCCGCGGTGAAGCTGCTGCTGCCCTTCTTGATGCCTCTGTCGTCCTGGGCGCTGTATTCGACCAGGATCTTCTGGAACGAGAAGGTGATGCGCTCGGCCAGGATGTCGTTGGCGTCGCTCAGCGTGGTCACGTCGTAGGACGTGATGCGCGCCTGCTCGAGCGTGACGACGAGATAGTCGATCGGCAGGCCGCCCGACTTGCGCACCGACAGCACCACCTTCTTCAGCAATTCGTTGTTGCGCATGACCGACATCAGGGCGGTCGACGCGGCGTCGACTTCCTTGGTCACGTGCAGGGATTCGACGGTGGTCTTGGCCGACGTGCCCGCGCCGCTCATCGCGCTGGCCGACCGCATGCCCCAGGACCAGCCGACGACGTCGATCTCGTCGCGGTGGATCTGGTCGTTCGCCTCGCCCTTGATGCCCCCTGAGCGAGTGCCGTCGACCTTGAGAAACATATCGCCGTAAGACATGGCAGGCTTCCGTTCAACAGACGTGGTCCGCGTCGTGGCGTCTTGGTCCACGCACGGCGCGTTAACAAGAAGGCGCAGGCCCACATGGGGCCTGCGCAGGGTCACGCGGTTGCGTTAGACCTTGACGTTCTCGGCGATGTTCCAGGCCGACTCGACCACCGCTTCGCCCGAACCGTCCGGCTTCTGCGGGGTGTACTCGACCTTGAACTCGGCGAAGTTCAGCGTCAGGTTCTCGGTCAGACGGTCTTCGCCGCCCGAACCGCCGGTGCTGAGGTTGGCCACGATGACTTCCTTCATCGTGATCTTGATGTACTCGAGCGGCTTCTCGCCGGCCTTGCGCACCGTCAGCACGGCTTCCTTGTAATGCTTGCCGTTGCAGCAGGCCAGCATCAGGGTCGGGGTCGACTTGTCGACGTACTTGGTCAGGGAGATGTCTTGCACCGACACCTTGCCCGAGCCGCCGCCACCACCCAGGTGGGTGGTGCCGGACTGGGACAAGCCCCAGCTCCAGGCCAGCACGTCGATCGTGCCCTTGTGCTTCGCATCAACCGACTCGCCCTTGACGTCGTCAATCTTCAAAAACATATCTACAGCCATGTCGCGCTCCTATTTGCAATGACAGCGTTGATAAAAGTACTGCGTCTTCTTCGCCGGCCCCTCATGAGCCGGTCCCTCAGTAAGCCCAGGTGCGGCTTATGCCCCCTTGACTGACGGCAGCTTGGACACCAACCGCAAGGAGACGGTCAAGCCTTCGAGCTGATAGTGCGGTCGCAGGAAGAATTTAGAGGTGTAGTAGCCGGGGTTGCCTTCTACTTCCTCCACCACGACTTCAGCGGCAGCCAGCGGCTTGCGCGCCTTGGTCGATTCGGATGAGTGGGCGGGGTCGCCGTCCACGTATTGCGTGATCCAGTTCTGCAGCCACAGCTGCATGTCGTCGCGTTCCTTGAACGAGCCGATCTTGTCGCGCACGATGCACTTCAGGTAGTGCGCGAAGCGGCAGGTCGCGAACAGGTACGGCAGGCGCGCGGCCAGGTTGGCGTTGGCGGTCGCGTCCGGGTCGTCGTACTCGGCCGGCTTCTGCAGGGACTGCGCGCCGATGAAGGCGGCGAAGTCGCTGTTCTTGCGGTGCACCAGCGGCATGTAGCCGTTCTTGGCCAGCTCGGCCTCGCGCCGGTCGGAGATCGCGATCTCGGTCGGACACTTCATGTCCACACCGCCGTCGTCGGTCGGGAAGGTGTGGGCCGGCAGGCCCTCGACCGCGCCGCCCGACTCGATGCCGCGGATGCGCGAGCACCAGCCGAACTCCTTGAAGGAGCGGTTGATGTTGGTCGCCATCGCATAGGCGGCATTGGCCCAGGTGTACTTGTGGTGGTCGGCCGCGCCGGTGTCTTCCTCGAAGTCGAACTCTTCGACCGGGTTGGTGCGTGCACCGTACGGCAAACGCGACAGGAAGCGCGGCATCGCCAGGCCGATGTAGCGCGAATCGTCGGACTCGCGCAGCGAACGCCAGGCCGCGTATTCCGGCGTCGTGAAGATCTTGGTCAGGTCGCGCGGGTTGGCCAGCTCCTGCCAGGTCTCCATCTGCATCGTCGTCGGCGACGCGCCGCTGATAAAGGGCATGTGGGCGGCCGCACAGACCTTGCTCATCTCGCCCAGCAGCTCGACGTCGGGCGGGCTGTGGTCGAAGAAGTAGTCGCCCACCATACAGCCGAACGGCTCGCCGCCGAACTGGCCGTACTCTTCTTCATAGACGCGCTTGAAGATCGGGCTCTGGTCCCAGGCGGTGCCCTTGTAGCGCTTGAGCGTCTTGCCAAGGTCGACCTTGGAGATGTTCATCACGCGGATCTTCAGCTGCTCGTCGGTCTCGGTGTTGTTGACGAGGTAGTGCAGGCCGCGCCAGGCGCCTTCGAGCTTCTGGAAATCGGGGTTGTGCAGGATCAGGTTGATCTGGTCCGACAGCTTCTTGTCGATCTCGGCGATCATCGCCTCGATCGACTTGACCACGTCGTTGCCGATCAGCTTGGTCTGCGACAAAGCCTGCTGGGCCAGCGTCTGCACGGCCTGCTCGACCGCCGACTTGGCTTCGTCGGTCTTGGGCTTGAATTCTTTTTGCAGCAGCGAGGTCAGCTCGTTGCCCTCGAGGGTGACGCCCTCGAGCTGGGTTTGCTGTTGTTGCATGTCAGCCATCAGTGACTCCTGAGTGATACGAGCGAGTTCACGAGCGCCTTCAGGCCGCCCCGCCTTCCTCGGTGGGTTTCTTGTTCACGGCCAGCGACTGCAGCAATGCGGGGTCGTTCAGCACCTTGGCGATCAGCTCTTCGGCGCCGGTCTTGCCGTCCATGTAGGTGACCAGGTTGGCCAGCTGTTGGCGAGCTTCGAGCAGCTTGTTCAGCGCGTCGACCTTCTTGGCCACGGCGGCCGGCGAGAAGTCGTCGAGGCTTTCGAAGGTGATATCGACGGCGATGTTGCCTTCGCCGGTCAGTGTGTTGGGCACCTGGAAGGCGACGCGCGGCTTCATCGACTTCATGCGCGAGTCGAAGTTGTCGACGTCGACGTCGAGGAACTTGCGGTCGGCCACCGGCGCCAGCGGGTCGGCGGGTTTGCCGGACAGGTCGGACAACACCCCCATCACGAAGGGCAGCTGGACTTTCTTCTCGGCGCCGTACAACTCGACGTCATACTCGATCTGCACGCGCGGCGCACGGTTCCTGGCAATGAATTTCTGGCTGCTGGTGGCCATGGAGTTCTCCTACGGTTGAGAGGCGGAACGGCGCGTGCAGTCGCGGCGGTCCAGGTCGTCGAAATCAAACAAGCTGCGGGGCAGCCATCAAAAGGGTGGCGCGCCAGGGCGGTCGGGCTGCAAGCCGTCGCCTCATTCGCGGATGCCGGCGAGGTGTTTCACCGTGCTGGCACCGTCGGGCGTCATGTCCTCGATGATCTCGAGGAAGTTCATCGTCATCAAGCGCTGGGCACGTCGCAGCAGCAACGGCGCCGGATTGGTCGGTTCGTTGCGCTCCAGGAATTCGATCGCACGGTCGATCAGGCGGATCACGTCGTCGCGGCTGCGCAGTTCGCCCGCCGCAACGGGCTTGACCACCGCCTGGCCCGACGCCGCGGCGGCCTCGCTCGCGTCGCCGTCGGCCGGCGCAGTCGCGGCCGGCGCCGCTTCGGCCGCCACCTGGTCGACCAGCTTGCCCACCGCGTTCAGGATCACCCGCAACGGACGCAGGTCCACCGCCTGCTCGGAACCGACCCGCTCGTTGAGCCAGTTCTGCAGCGCATTGGCCTGCTGCCCTGCGGCGCGGACGGCGTCGAGGAAACCGGCGTCGGCAGCCGCCGCCTCACGCAAGGCGGAGAGGATTTCGGGCTCGGACGGCACGCTCTGGCCGGCCGGCGCCTCTTTGAGTGCGAGCGCGTACTCGATCTGCTTGACGGTGATGGCACCAGCGCGGGTGCGCACGCAGTTGGCGTCGCGCAACTCACGCAGGCCCGCTTCGGGATGGGCGAGCGGTGCCAGCGCGTTCATGCGCATGATGGGGTCGTTGCCATCGTCGGGATCGAGCTGCGGATAGAGCTGGTCCCAGTAGCGTTCGCACAGCCCCACCAGGACCTGCAGGCCTTGCCCCAGGCCGACCGGGCCGCCGGTGCGGGCCAGGCCGCGCGCCAGATAGGTGGCGACGCGCAGGTCCTTGGTGCGGGCCAGCAAGGCAGTGGCAGCGTCGACCACGCCGGTCCAGTCGGGCTCTTCCGCGGCCACCACCGTGTCGCCGAACTGTTGCTCGGCCTTGCCGCGGGCTGCCTGCTCCAGCGCCATGAAGTGGGCGTCGTACTCCAGGTCTTCCCCGCAAGGGGCGGACTCGGAGACGGGAGCCAGCAAAGCATCGACATCGATCACGGAAGAACCTCGGTAGAGCGTGCAGCACGCCAAGTTGTCAGGATTGCGGGCAGTCTAGGAGGGCCCACCTGAAGCCGCTACCCCAAGGGTTAGGGGATCGGTGTCAGCCCTTGCTCCATGCGGCCTGGCGGCGGGGCCTCGGCCCCAGCAGGAAACGCCCGTGCGGGCCCGTACACCCCCGCGCGGGGGCCCCCTAGTTCTTGGTGTTCGCGCCTGTCAAAGCTTTCTTCCGGACCTCGCGCGACCCATAATCGTGCGGCACCGGGGCAGCCGTGCGGCATCTTTCGCCGTGTCCGCTGGACACCCCTCCCCTTCTGCTGTCACCCTCCGCTGCCCTCAGGCAGTCCGAACGGAACACCACCCTATGACGTCCCCTCGCCTTCACCTGCTCTTCAAATGGCTGTTCGCGGCACTGCTCGGCCTGTTGCTGGCAGCGTGCGCGGGCGGCCCGAAGCCCACGCGGGTCGAAGTGCAGCTGGCGGGCAACGCCTTGCTCAACCCCGACAGCCGCAACCGTCCCTCGCCGGCGATGGTACGGGTGTATGAACTGAAAACGCCGGCCGCTTTCGAATCGGCCGATTTCTTTTCGTTGTTCGACAAAGACCGCGAAACGCTGGCGGCCGACCTCAACGCTCGCGACGAGTTCGTGCTGCAACCGGGCCAAACCCTCAGCTTCAAGCGCGATACCAAGCCCGACACACGTTATGTGGCGGTCATGGTCGCCTACCGCGATCTCGAGCATGCACGCTGGCGCGCGGTCGGCGCCCTGAACCTGGGCAAGTCGCAGGTGGTGCGCATCAACGCAGGTCCGCGCGCCGTCGAACTGGCCGTCGCGCGGAAGTAAGGCGAGGCCACAGCCGCCGGCTCACCTCATTCCAAAACATCACGTCCTCAGCAGGGAAGCGGATACATGTCGAGCTTTCGCCGAGTGGTGTGGACGGAGGGCATGTTCCTCCAGCCCCAGCACTTTCAACAACAAGACCGCCACATCGAACGCTGGGTCGACCAGCGCCTGGCCTCGGCCGCCGCATACCGCTGGGGCTGGGTCGAGTACGAGCTGGACGATGCCAGCCTGATGCTCGGCCGCGTGCAGCTGCTGAAGATCCGCGGTGTGCTGCCCGATGGCACGCCCATCGACGCGCCTGCACTCGACCCGCTGCCGCCCGCGTTCGACTTCCCGACCGACGTGAAGGATGCGGTGGTGGTGCTGGCCGTGCCGTCGCGCCGCCCCGGCGCCCAGGAAGCCGGGCTGGATGGCGAAGCCGACGCGGCGCTGTTGCGCTACACCGCGCGCGACGCGCAGGTCCAGGATGCGTCGGCCGACTTCGAAAACCTGGCCGACCTGCAGGTGGGCGATCTCAATGCGCGGCTGATGCTGCAACGCGACGCGACCCAGGCCTATCAGGCCGCCGGCGTGCTGCGCGTGGTCGAGCGCAAGGCCGACAACCAGCTGCTGGTCGACCGCAGCTACATCCCGCCGATGCTGGCCGTGGCCGGCCACGCCCGCCTCGCCGGCTACGCACGCGAGATCCAGGCACTGCTGTCGCAACGCGGCGAGGCGCTCGCCGGACGGCTGGGCAAACCGGGTTCGGGCGGCGTCGCCGAGATTGCCGATTTCCTGATGCTGCAAAGTGTCAACCGTTACGAGCCGGTCTTCGCCCACCTCGCCCAGCTCTACCTGGTGCACCCGGAACTGCTCTACCGCACCTGTCTGGAAGCCGCCGGCGACCTGGCGGTGTTCGGCAGCCCGACCCGGCGCCCGCGGCCGATGCCGGAGTACCTGCACGAAGACGTCGAGCGTTGCTTCGCCCCGGTGGTCGCCGAGTTGCGCGCCTTGCTGGGCACGGTCCTGGAACAGCGCGCGATCCCGATCGACCTGATCGACCGCAAATACGGCGTGCGCACCGCAACCATCGCCGACCTGGAACTGCTCAAGGGGGCCAACTTCGTGTTGGCGGTCAATGCGCAACTGCCGGGCGAGCAACTGCGCTCGCGCTTCCCGACCCAGGTCAAGCTGGGCCCGGTCGACAAGATCCGCGACCTGGTCAATCTGCAGCTGCCGGGCATCGGGCTGCGAGGCCTGGCGGTGGCGCCGCGCGAGCTGCCCTACCACGCCGGCTTTCATTATTTCGAGCTGGAGCGCCACGGCGACCTCTGGGAACAACTGAAGAAATCGGGCGCCATGGCGATGCACATCGCCGGCGAGTTCCCCGGCCTGCAACTGGAGTTCTGGGCCATCCGCGAGCGCTGAGGCGGCCGGCATCCGCCTTGTCCCCGGGTCTTCTGTCCCTCGCTGCCGCGCCGATCCCTACATGCCACCTTGAAGGCGACCTCTGATGAGCCCCTCCCACGACCCGTTCGCCGGCTTCGACAACGGCAAGACCTTCGTGATGCCCACGCCCGGCGCGCGTCCGGCAGGCCTCCCCACCGGGGGCGGCGCCGGCTTCACGCGTGAAGCGGCGCAGGACATCGCCTACCACCCGGCCGGCTTCAACCCGCTCATCGCCGCGGCCAATCCGCTCCTCAACCTGATCCCGCAGATGCGCTCGATCACCGTGCACCAGGACGTCGCCGGCTTGCGCGACAACCTGGCGCAGGGGATACGGCAGTTCGAGCACACCGCACGGGCGGCCAACATCGCCAACGAAAAGGTCATTGCCGCCCGCTACATCCTGTGCACGGTGCTGGACGAGACGGCCGCCAGCACGCCCTGGGGTGGCTCGGGGGTGTGGGGCCGCCACAGCCTGCTGGTGATGTTCCACAACGAGGCCTGGGGCGGCGAGAAAGTGTTCCAGTTGCTGACCCGGCTGGCCCAGAACCCGGCCGACAACCTCGACCTGCTGGAACTGATCTACACCTGCATCACGCTCGGCTTCGAGGGGCGGTACCGGGTGATCGAGAACGGCCGCAGCGAGCTGCAGTTGCTACGCGAGCGGCTGGCCCAGTTGATCCGCCGCCAACGCGGCGCGTTCGAGCAGGCGCTGGCCAAGAACTGGGCGCCGGCGGTGCTGCCGAAGCGCAAGTGGGCGACCGCGATGCCGCTGTGGATCTTCGGGGCGGTGACGGCCCTGGTGCTCCTCGGCGGCTACATGGGCTTCAGCTATGCGCTGAACCGGGCCTCCGACCCGTTGTTCGCGTCGATCACCGGCATCCGCGCCCGCGCGGCCGCACTGCCGGCACCGGTGCCGGCACAAAAGCCGCGGCTGGCCCAGTTTCTCGCGCCCGAAATCCAGCAGGGGCTGGTCGAGGTGCGCGACTTCGACGACCGCAGCATCGTGACGATCCGCGGCGACGGCTTGTTCGAGCCGGGCAGCGCGACGCTCGAGAGCGGTCGCGAGGCGCTGATGCTGCGCATCGCCGACGCCGTGCAGTCGGTCACCGGCCTCGCCCTCGTGACCGGGCATACCGACAACCAGCCGATCCGCTCGGCACGCTTCCCGTCGAACTGGCATCTTTCACAGGAGCGAGCCAAGTCGGTCGCCACCCTGCTGGGTCGTCGCATCACCGACGTCTCGCGTCTGCAGGCCGAAGGCCGTGCCGATTCCGAGCCGGTGGCGCCCAACGACTCGGCCAACGGGCGCGCGAAGAACCGGCGCGTCGAGATCACGGTGTTCGTCACCAAGCCGGGCGCCTGACCCCAGGTCGCGGCCAAGGAAAAGATGATGAAGAAGATATTGGGTTGGATCTTCAACCGCTGGGTGATGTTGGCGCTGGGGCTGCTGGCCCTGGCCCTGGTGATCTGGATCGTCGGGCCGCTGGTGGCCATCGGCGACTTGCGGCCGCTCGAAACCGTCTGGTCGCGCGCGCTGCTGATCGCGCTGATCGCGCTGTTCATCGTCGGCAAGCAGGTCTGGTCGGCCTGGCGCGCGCGCAAGGCGAGCGAGAAGCTGGTGCAGGGCTTCGCGCAGCAAGCCGCTGCGACGCCCGCCGCCCCGAGCGCCGGCAGCCAGGAAGTCGCCGTCATCGAGGGCCGTTTCAAGGAAGCCCTCGAAACCCTCAAGAAGGCCCAGCTGGGCAGCCGCGCCGGCGTGCGCCGCAACTTCGGCCGCGGCTACCTCTACCACCTGCCCTGGTACATCATCATCGGCGCGCCCGGTTCGGGCAAAACCACTGCGCTGATCAACTCGGGCCTCGAGTTCCCGCTCGCCGACACCTTCGGCAAGGAAGCCATCCGCGGCGTGGGCGGCACCCGCAACTGCGACTGGTGGTTCACCAACGAAGCCATCCTGCTCGACACGGCCGGTCGCTACACCACGCAAGACAGCCACCAGCAGGACGACGCCACCGCGTGGCAGGGCTTCTTGCAGTTGCTGCGCCGCAACCGCCCGCGCCGCCCGATCAACGGCGTGCTGGTGACCATCAGCGTGTCCGACATGCTTTCGCATGCGGCGCCCGAGCGCGAACGGTATGCACAAACGGTGCGCCAGCGCGTCCAGGAGCTGTACAAGCAGCTGGGCGTGCGCATTCCCATCTACCTGCTGGTCACCAAGACCGACTTGCTGCCCGGCTTCATCGAGTACTTCGACCACCTGACCAAGGAAGAGCGCGAGCAGGTGCTGGGCTTCACGCTGCCCTACCAGGACCGCGCTCCGGCGATCGAGAAGGCCGCCCTGGCGCAAACCTTCGCGACCGAGTTCGAAGCCTTGTCCAAGCGGCTGTTCGAGGGCTCGCTGGAGCGGCTCGAGGCTGAGCGCGACCCGACCCGGCGCGCCTTGATCTACAGCTTCCCGCAGCAGTTCGCCGCGGTGCGCGAGGTGCTGGGCGAGTTCCTGGGCCACGCCTTCTCGGCGTCCCAGTTCGACGAAGCGATGATTCTGCGCGGCGTCTACTTCACCAGCGGCACCCAGGAAGACTCGCCGATCGACCGCATCATGGGCGTGCTGGCGCGCAGCTTCAAGGTTGAGCGGCGCGCCTTGCCGGCGCAGAAATCGACCGGTCGCAGCTACTTCCTGACGCGCACGCTCAAAGGCGTGATCTTCCAGGAGTCGGAGCTGGCCGGCACGAACATGGTGTGGGAACGTCGCCGCGCCTGGCTGCAGCGGGCCGCCTATGCCGTGACGGCGCTGTTCGCGGTGGGGGCGTTGGCGGCCTGGAGCATCAGCTACGTCAACAACAAGAACTACCTGTCCGCGGTCGAGGAGCGCATTCCGCCGGCCACCAAGACCGTGCAGGCCATCGACCCGAGCACGGGGGCGGACGTGGTGCAGTTGCTGCCGGCCCTGAACGAGCTGCGCACGCTGGCCATCGTCGAGCCGGTCACGGCCGAGCTGCATGCGCCGGCCTCGTACCGCTTCGGCCTGTTCCAGGGCGACAAGGTCGATGCCGGCGCCCGTGCCGCCTATCAGCGCCTGCTCACCGACGCAATGCTGCCCAAGGTGGCGCGGCGGGTCGAAGACCTGCTGCGCTCGGCGCAGAGCCGCAACCCGGAGCTGATGTACGAGGCGCTGAAGGCGTATCTGATGCTCTACGACACCGAGCACTACTCCGCCGCGGCGCTGAAGGACCTGGTGCTGGCCGATTGGGAAGCCAATCTGCCGCGCGAGGTGAACAACGAGCAGCGTGCGCTGCTCGAACAGCACCTCAACGTGCTGCTCGACCGCGGCATGGTGATGTCGCCGGTGCCGCAGGACAAGGCGCTGATCGAACAATCGCGCCAGGCGCTGCAGCGCATGTCGTTGGCGCAACGTGTCTACAGCCGCCTCAAGCGGGTCGGTGTCGACCCCAAGCTGCGCGAGTTCAAGCTGACCGAGGCGGCAGGGCCGGCCGCCGGGCTGGTGTTCACCCGCGCCAGCGGTGCGCCGCTGACCAAGGGCATCCCGGCGCTGTACACCTACGAGGGCTACCACCAGGGGTTCCTGAAGCAGGCCGACAGCGTGGCGCGCCAGCTGTTCGATGAAGAGGGCTGGGTGCTGGGCCTCAACGAGCAGCAGCGCAGCTTCAACCCGAAAGACTCGCAGAGTCAGGGACAGCTGCTGAACGAAGTGCGCCGCCTCTATCTGGAAGACTACGCCCGCATCTGGGAGGCCTTCCTCAACGACATCAAGCTGGCCAGCCACGGCACGCTGCAGCAGACCATCCAGGTGACGCGCACGCTGGCCGCCCCCGACTCGCCGCTGCCGCCCTTGCTGCGCGCCGTCGTCAAGGAGGTGACGCTGGGCGAGAAGATCGAAGGCAACACCGTCGAGCGCGCCTCCAGCAGCGTGCGCGAACGGGTGTCCGACACGCGAGAAAGCCTGGCGCGCTTGCTGTCGAGCGACCAGCCGCAGCCCGGCACGTCCGCGCAGCCTCAAAGGCTCGAAGACATCGTCGACCTGCGCTTCGAGTCCCTGCGCCGCTATGTGCTGAGCCCGGCGCAGGGCCAGCCGGCGCCGATCGACACGTCCTTGCAGCTGCTCAACGAGTTGTACACGCTGATGCTGGCCACCGAGACGGCGGTGCGCGGCGGCGCCGCACCCCCGCAGAGCGACGTGCCGAACAAGGTGCGCGCCGAAGCGGGCCAGCTGCCCGAGCCGATGCGCGGCTTGATGAACCAGATGGTCACCAGCGGCGTCACGCAGGCCCTCGGGGCCACGCGGGAGAACATCAGCAACAACCTGAAGGCCAGCGTTTCCGACTTCTGCCGCCAGGCCATCGACGGCCGCTACCCGTTCGCGCGGGGCAGCGGGCGTGACGTGACGCAGGATGATTTTTCGCGGCTGTTCTCGCCCGGCGGGTTGATGGACGACTTCTTCCAGCGCAACCTGATGCAGTTCGTCGACACCACCACCCGGCCCTGGTCGTTCCGTGAGATCGGCGGCGGCCAGATGGGGTCGTCAAAGGACTCCAGCGCCCTGCTGCAGTTCCAGCGTGCCCAGGCCATCCGCGACACCTTCTTCCGCTCCGGCGGCAAGGCGCCCGGCCTGCGGCTCGACTTCAAGCCGCTCGAAATGGACGCGTCGATCACGCAGTTCATCCTCGACGTCGACGGGCAGATCGTGAAGTACGGGCACGGCCCGTCAGTGCCGATGAGCGTGCAATGGCCGGGCAGCGGCGGGCGCGGGCAGGTGCGCATTCAGCTGTCGCCACCCTCGCCGTCGGGCACTTCGGGAGCCGTCTTCGAAGGGCCGTGGGCCTTGTTCCGGATGTTCGACAAGGTGCAGATCGACGGCGCGGGCCAGCCCGAGCGCTTCCGCGCGACGTTCAACATCGACGGCCGGCGAGCGGTGTTCGAGGTGACCACCAGCAGCGTGCTCAACCCGTTCCGCATGAACGAACTGGCGAACTTCGCCTGCCCGGGCAAGCTATGAGCGGCCTGGAAGACTGGTTGTCGCCCCCCGCCGGCGGCCCCGGTGGCGGCGCGGGCCCCGCCTGGTTCGGCAAGCTCCCGGCGCTGGGCGACTTCGCGCACCGCCGCGGCAGCGATCAGTTCAACGCGATGCTCGACGCGTGGCTGCAGCGTGCCCTGCCCGCCAGCCGGGCCCGGCTGCAGGACGGCTGGGCCCAGGCCTATGCCAGCGCGCCGTTGTGGAGCTTCGCGTTTTTTCCCGGCGTGTGCGGCGAAGAAGCCTATGCCGGCGTGTTGATGTCGAGCGTCGACCGGGTGGGACGCTACTTCCCGCTGACGGTCTACACCGAGGTGCCCTACACCCGCGCGCTGCTGCGAGAACTGCAGCGCCCTGGCGATGGCTGGTACCACTACGTGCACCAGGCCCTGCCGCAGGTGCTGAACACCCAGTTCACGCACGAGCAGTTCGAGGCCTTGCTGGCCGGCGCGCCGCCACCTCCGGGCGACGCGGACGCCCTCGACCTCGGGGTGCAGGTCGATTGGAGCGCGGTCTTCCAGCAGGCGCTGCCACTCGTGCTGCCGAGCGTGGGCAGCGCGGTGGACACGCTCGGGCTCGACCTGATGGCGCACTACCTGCGCGGCGCCACCTTGTGGTGGGCACCGATGCCGGGTGGCGTGACGGTGATGCGCGCCTTCAAGGGCCTGCCGGCACCGGAGTCGTACACCGAGATGTTGAACGTGGTCGTCTGAGCCGCCGCGGCCCGGACGCCGGCGGCCGTGTGCCGCGCGCGGCTCAGCCGTCGGTGGAGCGCTCGGTCTTGGCGCTCTGGAACTCACGCTCGCCTTCGGGCGTGAGCCTCAGGCCGCCCCCGTGGCGCTCGAGCAGCCCTCGTTTCACATAGTCCTCCACCGTCTCGGGCGGAATCAGGTCGGCACGGCCTTGGTCGAGGTAGTCCACGGCCTGGCTGTAGGCAATACGGTCGGCGGCACTGTCGAACATGGGGTCCCCGCAGGATCAGAGGCTTGACGGTACCGCGGTGTCGCCGGCCACCCGCGCCGACCGGCCTAAAAACATCGCTTTCGTGAGGGGCACCCGCGCCGGCGCCCCGGTGGCCGCCAGCGCCGCAAGGTCAGCGCCGCAGGGCCGGCGGATAGCCCGCACACCCGAGGCCTGCGGAAATCGCCTGCCCGGCCTCGTGCAGCAACTGAACCATCTCGGCCTTGCGCTCTTCGTGATAGCGGAAGGTCGGAAAGGAGATGCTCAGCCCCGCCACCGCCTTGCCGTGTCGATCGAACACGGGCACGCCGAGGCAGCGGATGTGGTCGTCGAACTCTTCCCGGTCTTCGCCATAGCCCTGGACGCGGGTGCGATCGAGTTCGACGTCGAATGCTTCGCGCGAGGTGATGGTGTTGTCGCGATATTTCTTGAACTGCACGTTGGCGAGCAGCGCCTCGCGACGGCCCGGATCTTCCCAGGCCATCAACACCTTGCCGATCGCCGTACAGTGCAGCGGCGCACGGCGGCCGATGCGCGAGTACATGCCGAGCATGTGACGCGAGTCGACCTTGTGCACGTAGATGATTTCGCTTTCGATCAGCATTCCCAGATGGATCGTCTCCGCGGTCAACGCGGACAGCCGCTCCATCTCGGGTTTCGCCAGCTCGACGAGGTCGGGGTAGCGCGGTGCCCGCGTGCCCAACTCGAATAACTTCATCGTCAGGCTGTAACGCTCGCTGTCGGCGGCCTGGCGCACATAGCCCAGGCTCTTCATGGTCTGGAGAAAGCGGTAGATCGTGGCCTTGGGCATTGCCATCCGAACCGACAGCTCTGATATCCCGACCTCTTCTTGTTCCGTCAGGGCCTGCAGGATGGCAAACACCTTCAATACCGCTGCAACCGATTCGGGCTGCTTGTGATCCAGAGATTCAGCTTCCATCTGCTTTGCCAGCATCTTGTCTTGCCCTCTGAGTTGTGTCGCGCGGCGCCCGGCGCAAAAACTCATTGTAGAAGCCGTTCCGCCGTCTACGCTTTGCCCTGTGCTCGGTGCAGGAACATTGCGCCACGTTTCGATGGGCGCAGAGGTGGCTCGCCACGAGCAAGACCACCGCGACGCAGCAGCATGACGCTGCCGCGTCGGCCCGATGCGCGCGGCTGCGACACGGCTGCGCGCCGCGCCACGCCTTGCAGTGCGCGGTGAAGCAGTCGACCCGTTAGCGAGACCAGGCGATGTCGGCGTGACTCGCGCAAGCGAACGCGTGCGCCGTCGTGCTGGCTGCACCTCACTTGAGGGGTACTCTGCTGCGTCAACTGTCGTTCACGAGCTCTGCGCCTGGTTCTATGCAGTACCACTGCAACGACTCGCACCGATGACGCGTGATCTTTGCGTGCAGTGCGATGCAGGAGATGGGGCGTGCGCCGTCCGAATACTTCAAAGGTGAAACGAGCGGCGGCGTCATGCTCCGCATGCGGTGGTCGGCAGCACTGTGTGCGTGTCGTCGGCGTCACGTTGGCGACACCTGAGCGGCCGCGGACAACCAGCATCAACCTCGAGCGCATCAACGCGATGCGCCAACATCTACGCGAGGTCAGCGTGTTTGCGCATGGGTGTGCGGAGGACCGGGTTGGGCGCTGCGCGCGACGACGTGCTGTCTCTGCGTGCCGAATGCACAGACGGCTCGGCGCTGCTGAGTCGGGCCTTGAGGGACAAGGCGGGCCACGAGCGATACGGGTTGACCTTGCCACCCGGTGCGAGGGTGGCCGGCCTGAAGCAGGCAGCTGCACGCGGAACAAGGGGCCGCTCAGGACAGACGGGCCGTGGACGGGCTTATCTGCCCACCGCCATATGGGAGTCGCAGGGTGAAAGCCCGAATCGGTGCCGCAACGATGATTCATGCGGCGACCTGGCGCGGATCATGTTGGCCGAGGATGCGCGGTACAAGCCAAGTACAAGTACGCGGGCCGCGGCGGCGTCGCGGTCCTCAGCAGCCGGCAGCCCCGTCGACGCCCTCGACGCCAGCTTGCTGCTGACGCCACACTGGACCCTCATCTGCTGCCCCGGGGCGGTGGCCAGGCGCCCGGCAAGGGGCGCCCAACGGACCACTCACGACGCACAAACAAAAAGGCCCTCGCAAGGAGGGCCTTCGTTTTCATGTTCGGGTGGGGTGGCTGATGGGACTCGAACCCACGACGACCAGAATCACAATCTAAGGCGCAAAGCTAGGATTGGCGCGGGTTTCCAGCCGGTTTGTGGGAACAAATGCTGAAAAATCAGGCACGCATTTGCTGGCTTGCAAGCGGGTCCTTCCCGCGTCCGGATAGCCTCTCGAACGCGATTCCGGCGCAGTTGGAGCACGGGGCCGGCGGCCGCACCAGGCTTCTGAACATGTGCACCAACCCGCACCTCGAGCACTTCCAGACGCGCGAAGTCATACCGCCCCACCCCACTTCGTCGGGGTCGCCAAGCAAGTCACGGATCTCCTCTTCGTCCACCTGTCAATTCTTGCAGCCTCAAGCCTCCCGCGGTACTGTACGGATTTACAGTATTCGACATGGACCCGACCCGACTGACAGAGCCGACCGACGGCGCCGAGCAGGGCTCCGATGTCGTGCTGAAATCGCTCCGCCCGGAACTGGAGAAGGTGCTGTGGCGAGGCTCCGAACTGGGCCGGACTGAGCACCGCACCGTGTCCACGGGCTTTGCCCCGCTCGACCAAGAACTGCCCGGCGGCGGGTGGCCCTGTGGAGCAGTGACCGAAATCCTGCAACCTCATCCCGCCCTGGCCGAGTGGCGGCTGCTTGCCCCAGCGCTGCGCGCCCTCTCTCTTGCCAAACGGCCCCTATGGCTTGTTGGCGCGCCGATGATTCCGTTTTGCCCCGGGCTGCGCGATGCAGGGATCGACGAGAACCAGCTGATCCGCGTCGACGCTCAAGCGCCGGCCCAACGCCTCTGGGCGACCGAACAGGCGGTGAAGGCAACCGGCCTAGGAGCCGTCCTCGCTTGGCTGCCGCAGGTCCGCTCGGAGCAGATTCGCCGACTACAGAGCTGCGCCGCTGCCGCCGACATGCCGGTTTTCCTCATGCGCGCCGTCACAGCGCACCAGGACTCCTCGGCCGCGCCTCTGCGGGTCGAAGTCCGCTTGGAAGACGCGTGGACGCTGCAGGTTCGCATCCTGAAGCGGCGCGGCCCATCGCATGACGGGGCGTTGTCGCTGCCGTCGATTCCGCAACGTCTGGCCCCCATCGTGGCGCATCGCTTTCATCGTCCGACGAAGGTGTCCGAGTGGAAACCGACGCTTCGGGTTGGCGCGGCGCCGGCCAGCATCAGCGCGCCAGGCCTCGGGGCCGAGGGCGTGAACGCCGACCATGCGAGATGCGAGCAACACGTCGGGTGACAGGACCCCGGACAGCTTCAAGTGAGCTGCGGGCCTAGCGCTCGCCGAGGCATGGGTCGGCCGTCGGGAAGCGCTCGCATATCGGCCTCTTGTAGGCATCAAAACATGCGTGGAGCGTGGGCCACCGCATGCCCAGCCGGTGCCGGCAGTACAGCAGAAAGTCCTCCTGCTGCGCACCGGTCAACCGCCGCGGGTCAGAGGGAGCGTCGCCCCGAGTGAAGGGGTTCACGAAGAGCAGTTTCAGCGTCGGTTCTGCCTTGAGGAAAAGCATGTAGGCATCTTGGTCCTCGTGGTCGCCTGGCAAATCGTGCTCGATGCCAACACCCAACCACGTCACAACGAGCAGAGCCGCTGAGCAGCCCCATACGCGTCGTTTCATGGGGACGGCTTTGCGGCATCGGGATACACGCGCAGGAATTCGGCCTCGTAGGGTTCGGCGCAGGCGCGTAAGTCCTTCAGCCCATGCTTGGACCAGCAAAATGCCGCGAACTTCTCGCGAGCCTCTGCGTCGAGCTGGTCATACCGCGATACCTCATACGCATCGTCCGTTGATAGCGGGTTCACAAAGACAATGCCGAACGTTGGACGCACCTTTATGAAGGGGTGGTAGCTTGCGTCGAACTCACTCCGCTGCCGTTCTACCCCCAAGAAGGCCCAGGCCAGCAAAAGCACCCCTACGGCAACGACTGCTCGCTTTGCTCGTCTCGTCACTTCGGGGCTCCGAGCTTCAAGTCCTTGCGCAGCATCTCCACGACGATCATTCCGTGCACGCCGGGGCAGGCCCGGACGTCATTTTGCTTGAGTACAGCCCACTCGCGATGGCCACCAAGTCGCTCTATCGCAAAGTGGTGCCGCAATGCTTTCACAAGAGCCTCGAGAGCGCCGATCTGCTCTCCCGTCGGCTCGTCGTGGGCGACGTCGGCATCGTCCACAGTGAAGATCCCGAAGCCAGGGCGCTTCCAGAATGGCCTGTCGGCAGCCTGCTGCCTTTCCTCGCCTCGCACTGAAAGATCCGCCAGCAACACGATGCCTGCCACGCCGTGAACTTCGCCGATGTGCGCTCCCAGATAGCGGATGTCCCGCCCTTCATAAATCACGCCCTGACAGTCGACAGCGTAGTGGTAGCCTACGTCAGCGTAATCCTGAACGTCCATGTGCAGGTCCTGGACCTTGCGCATTTGCGCGGCGCCATCAGCGTTGCACGACGCGCTGTTACCGGCATGATGTATTGCGATGCCGGTGTAACTCCAGTCCAGCTTCATGCCTGCGGTCTTCGCCTCCCGCGCCTTCCAATCAGATCGCGTCTTGAACTCGAATCCTTCACGGCGGAGCTTCACGATGACGGCTTGGCGGGTCGCAGCTCGGTTGTCGACTTTCACGAACACCGTCGGTGGGTTGTCCGTCGCCCGGCACATCTCAGCGGTAGTGACAAACGGGTCGATCTTGAGGTCGTCGGTCTTGATCCCGGTCACGCCAAATCCTCCCGCTCGATCGTCTGCAGTTCGGACTTGAACATGAAGTGCACGGCCACCGTCTCCGCCTCATCGGCTTGAAGTGGTGCTGTGTACCCCTCGCTGTCCGTCAAGCCACCGTGCTCCGTGCCGTCTGCCCTCGTGATGATGTATGGGCATTTGGCCAGCGCCTCGCCGGTCGCATCGTCGATCGCCTGGAACCGGACCATGTGCGGCTCCGGTGCGTCAGGAGTCGACTGAGGCGCGAGGTTCGCAAGCTCCTCCGCTTGTGCCGCGCCACCAAGGCCTACTGCGTCGCCTTCGCGGACGTCCGTCACGTACTGAGCAGCGAGCAGTTGTGCGCCGCACGCGCAGAGGTCACCGTGTCTGGCAGCCGGGGCGCCGTCGATGATGAAGGTCGGATCGCCGGTCGCAATCGTTGTGACCCGCCCGTGACCCTTCTTCGGGCACGTGACCTTGTCACCCACCCGCGCTATGCGCTTGCCGTGCGTGTCAGTGGAGTCGGAAGCGCCGATCACTACGCCCCCGTGGCTCGTCTTGTCCCCCAAGACGATCAGCGGCCTTCCCATCTTGTCACACCCTCCCGGATCTAAGTTTGGGCGGCAGTATAGGAAGCGTCGGCCACCGGTCGACGCCGGTTTATGAATCGTTACCGCCCAAAGCCGGCTGATTCCCCGGATTGAGGGGGGCGTGTCGCATTGGCAACAATCGGGGGCGCCCCCCCGAAAGAGGGGGGTTCGGCCCGTTGCTTGCCGTCTAGCCTGGTGCCCCGGCCCGACCGGGAGATAACAGGAGGATGAATGAAAGCAGCATTTGGGCTTGTTCTCGCACTCGCCGCGGCGCCGGCGCTTGCGATCGACGTCAGCGCCTCGGTCAGCAACGTGCGGATCGAGTTGATCGACTTGGCGCCCGACGATGGCATAGAGCCAGACTTCAGCTTCAGGGCCGGGTACTCGTCCTGGGCCATCGACAACTACCGCGGCGGCCGCGACAGTGGCGTAACCGATTTCGCGTGGGAGCCAACCGGTGGCGCGGTGCGATCGATCCGGGCGGAGCTGACAGAGGACTCGATTTCCCTCCACGGCAGCACGAGCAACGGGGGGTTCACGGGCCGGGCTACCGCGACTTCCGAGCCCTGGAACTTCGCGTTCGGGCTCGACGTGACGCAGAACACCCAGATCCGCATCACCGGTCTGCTCTCCGCGTCAGTCGTCGGGCGAGGTCAAGGGATTGCCGGGGCCACCATCGGCTTGTCTCGGCCTACTGGAGTGTGGCCGGACGGAAGCGAAGCGATTGCAGACGCGGTCGCCTCAAGCCGTGGAGGGACCGACAGCAAGTCGTTCTCGTTCGAGTATTCGACCGGCGCTGCCAAGGAGAGCCTGGGACTGCATGCCGACGCGGAGGTGTGGGGCTTCGCGCAGCCGGTGCCAGAACCGGAAACCTACGCTCTTATGGGCGCTGGCCTGCTGGCGCTGGTTCTGAGACGGCGCGTGCCCACTCGCTGAGCCGCTTCTGCTTCGCCCTGCATTCGGCGTCCATCGCCGTGCGCAGGGCGAGAAGCGCCTCCCACTTCCGCAGCGGCGTGTCCTCCGTGGGGTACGCCGGCGGCACCGGGCATTCAGCGAGCAAGCTCTCCTGCGGCGGCTCCGGTCGCGCCTGCCTCATCGATTGCGTTGAGCCGCACGCCGAGAGCGCCAGGCACAACAGCATCACCCACGGTGCGCGGGCAAACGGGAACCGGTTGATCGAGGGCATCTTGGAGCGCCTCCTGGGTTGTCGCCAGCTGCTGGCGGATAGCCTCGCGTGAGGCCTCGAACCTGGCCGCAGCGCGCGCGGCCAGCCTTTGCTGCTCGCTCCGGGCCTCGGACAGCTCGCGCTCCCGCTCCAGTTCCGCGCGATCCCACTTTGCCTGCACGCTGGCCCCGCCGCGGTGATAGGCCCAGCCGTGAGACACGGCCAGGGCCGCCGCGAGTCCAATCGCGAGCCAGAAACGCGGGGAGGTCCAGGGGATGGGGATCATGAGAAGGCTCCAAGCGCGCGGATGAACAGGTCTTGCCGCTCCTTACTGCCGAGCATCGCCGCACCGTTGACGCGGCGCGTGATGTCGTCGAAGCGGCCCCGGTCTGCCAAGTCGTTCATCCCGCCCGCAGCCCAGAACCATGCCGCCGTCAGTGCGGCATCGACCGGTTCGGCTACGAGTTCCGGCGATGCCTTGTAGGGGCGTCCGATCGCATCCTCCGCAGCCATGTAGTTGGCACGTCCAGTCAGCTGGAACAGGCCCCGCCCGCGGTACCGCCACCCGTCATCACTGGCGACGTCGCCATTGCCGAGGCGGTTGGAATACACCACGTTGGCCAGCGCCCGCGGATTCCGAAGAAGCGGGCCGGCCTGAGCAAGGGTCTTCACTCGGCCGCGAAAAACCTTGCAGACGCGCGCGGCGGAGGTGTACCGCAGATCCTCCTCGAGGCGCTCGAAGCCGTTCGACTCGTGCGCCGCCTGAGCGACGAAGGCCGCCAGGCGTTGACGGCTGGTGATGCCGAAGCGCCGGCAGGCGCCTTCCAGAGGCGCAGCGAAAGCAGCCGCCGGTGCAGGCGCGATGCCTGCGGCGACGAGTCGCTCGACGGTGATCATTGCTCGCTTTCGTCGCTCAGCTTCGGCTGCTGAACCAAGCGCCCGGCAATGCCGAGCACCAGCAGGCTGACCGTCAGGCCCTGCAGCAGCCACGCCGGCAGGTTGCCCTTCAGGTCGTCCGGCATGGCCGCCCAGGTGCCCTGCAGCGCAAGCGCGACCACCATGGCGTTCACGGAGAACATGCGCCAGGCCTGGCGCCAGTTGGGAATCATCTTCATGGGTGCCTCGTCTGGCTGAGGTTGCGATTCAAGTCGTTGAGCGAGCGCTGGACTTCCTTCACGTCGCCCTTGATCTCGTTCAGGCTTTCCTTCACGCGCAGCTCCTGCTCGTGCTGGCGAAGCTCCTGGGCCACGCTCTTCTGCTCTTGCACCGCCAGCCGCTTGTCGAGCGTGCTGTAGGCAAGGAAGCCGGTGGCGATGAAACCGACGAACGTCAGCACGTGGCCGAGATTGACCGTGGGGTCGAAGATTGGCCGGCGCGAGGCCGTCGGAGGGCTCGACGAAGTGGGATCGGACATGGCGGTCCTTTGTGAGGATGCGGGAGCCTGCGCAGCAGGCGCTTGCGTAAACCGTGACGAGTGGGTCAGCAGATGTGGCCGTCGTAGGTGGAACCGTTCACGAACCCCCGCGGTGAGTTCCAGCGCCACACCGAGAGGCCTGCAAACTGGAAGAAGTCCGACACGGCGTTTGTGCGGTAGACCGTGCCGGCCACTTCGATCTGAAGGAAGTGGTTTTGCGCGATCGTCCCGGTACCCGAGGGCGTTCGTAGCCATACGGCAAACGCCGGCACAGGGTCGTTCGAGTTGTCGTCATAGATCTCGGTCACGCGGCATCCCTGGAAGTGCAGGCCGCCGCCGCCATTGGGCGAGACCGAGCCGCCGCCCGAGAAGTAGCCCCGAGACGTCAGCTGCTGGCCCGCGGTGACCCGAAACACGGTCGCCCGCCCCAAGAAAATGCTGGTTTGCATCGCTACCTCACGCCGGCAGGACCGTCCATGCCCCTTCGACACGACCGTCGGCCGTGTTGAAGGTGACGTTGAGGTAGCTGACCTGGTTTGCCAGCAGACCCACCGACCCGGCGACCTTGGCCGTCGCCGGCAAGACGACGGTGCGCCCGCCGGTCGCGTCCTGCTTGAACCTGATCGAGACGTACTGGCCCTGAGCCAGATTGGAGATCGTCGAACTGGTCACGTTGCCGGTCAACGTGCCAAACAAGATCGTGTTCACCGCCGCGGCGTTGAAGGTCGGCGTCGCGCTGAAGGCGACTGTCGCAACTCCGCCGGTCACGCGCCCGCCCGCACTGACGTTCCCTGTCGACGAGAGGCTGGCGACGTTAATTGCATCGCCGCTGGCGGAGAACCCCAGAGCCGTTCGCGCGGCCGCCTTGTTACTGCTGTCCGTGCCAAGGAGGTCGGCGCAGAAGTTTCGCCAGTTGGAGAAGTTGCCCTTCTGTTGCGCGTTCGTTGTGGCGTCACTGATCAACGATGCTTCTGTCGGAAGAATTGCCATGCGTGGCTCCTTAGTAGCCTTGGATGTAGGCGTCCAGCACGCCGGAAACAGGCGTGTTCGAACTGTCGAGAACCTGAACCAGCGGGCCGGGCGACACCTGCTTGTCGACGATCCGCACCCCCACGCCATTCCCGCCATCGCTTTGGATGGTGAGCTGTATGTTCTTGATGACGCGGTAGGCCTTGGTCACGGGTAGGCGTGTACCGGCGGCCGAGATGGAGATGTCGTCGAGACGCTCTGCGATGTCGGGCACATCGAGGTGCGGCGTCAGGGTGACAATTCGGCCACGCGTTGTGCTGGCCGCGGTCGTCACGCGAATGCCGATAGGCTCGCTGCCGAGAAGCACGAGGTTCCCCGGCCACGGCTGCCAACCCGGGCCCGAAGGCCAAAAGGCGTCGGCGTTCAGCGACCAGAAGGTCTCGTCACTGCCCTCCCAGAAGGCGGTCTGCGACTGCCTGAGGTACTCCATGCGGACGTCCGTGCCTTCAATCTCGTGCTCGACAAGCAGCGTGCCCTCCGCAGGGGTGGTGAAGTAGCACTCGTATGACAGCGAGGCATAGCTGGTCACAGACCAGTAGTTCGCAGCGTTCACACCCCAATGCAGCCCCGAATCTCCCTCCCAGAACAGCGTCGTGGAGTCCGCCTCGAACACGCCACCGGTAACCGTCCCGCCAAGCTTGGTGCCGCTGAAACTCGGGGCCTGAGGCCAGCTGATCAGCACGTTGAGCGTCGCCGGGTCGCCGAGGTCCGTGATGACATAGGCGGGGTTCTCGCTCTCGTTGCCGGTGGTGTCGACCGCCTTGACCATCAGCGTGTTCTGTCCGACGGGCCGCGTGGACATGAGCCAGCTGGTCTCGGTCAGCAAGCCTTGGTGCATCGGCTGCCCGGCGGCCCAGTTCTTCGACGCCCCGCTGACGTAGCGCCACCGGTAGCCTGCCAGATCGATGTCATCGATCGGCCCCCACGTGAGCCTGTTCCCGGCGATCAGTGCCCACGGGACATCACTCGGCGGGGCCGTCTTGCCGACGACCCTGTGCATCACCTGCAATGACCAATCCCCAGACGCGAGGTTGTTGCGGGCGCGCGCACGGAAGAGGTAGAGCACGCCGTCGTCCAGGCCGCCGAGCATCGCCTCGGTGCTGTCGCCAGGCACGGTCGCGGTCGTCCATGCGGTGAGCACCGGGCCAGCCTTTTGGTACTGCACCTCGATCTGACCGCTCGTCAGCACCGCCTGATCGGTCAGAGCGGGCCACGATACGCGGACCCGTGTCAGCACCGTACCGTCCGACTGCCGCACCAACTGATCCGTACCGCTCTGAACCGATATCGGGCCCACATCCGCCACCACCCAGGGTTTCGGCAGATTCGTGTTCGGCGCCGCATTGATCGCATCCACGTTGGGATCGAACGCATACACCGCTGCGTCCGTTTCCTTCAACGTCAGCTCGATCAGGCCATCCAGCGTCCATCGGCGCCCGAGCACCTCGAACGGCTTGGCATTCCAACCGTATCGCGCGTTCGTGATCGATACGACGTCGAATAGCTGCGCCGGGTACGCCCGCAGCTTGAAGCTCGCCGTGATGGTCAGCGCCTGCCGCGCGTCCCTTAGCATGACGCGAGCGACGTGCTGCGCCTGGCCGACGAATGTGATCGCGCCGAACTCCACCTCGACCGGGAGTACCCGGCCATCCTCCTGTGCGTAGGACGCGAAGGAGACCCGAGGAAAGTCGACAACGGAGAACTTGTTCCCCTCATCGGCGAACACCCCGGTGACTGCGTTCACCAACTGGTCTCGTGGCCGCCGCGGTTGGATGCGCACCTCGCTCGCATCGCTGAAGTCGTTATCCGTCAGCGACAGGGCTGGCGCGGTGTACGCGCCCGCCCGCATGATCAGGGAGTTTCCGACAAAGGCCACTTTGCCCGCCATGGCCTCGGCCAACTCTCCGAGTACATCGATCGGCCGTGTGCCGCTCCTCGCAACGGTGCCCGCCGTGTAGACCTTCCGCGAGGACAAGTTCCCCCCTACGTTGTAAGTCACCACTTGGTCGCATACGTTGGCAGCCGCAATCACGTGGGCATCGCTCACCGTCCCAGGTGCGAGGTTGGCGCCAAGCTCGTCGTAGGCGTAGTGGCGCATCAGGAGCGCCGGGTTGTCACTCCACGCGAAATTTCCGTTCCGAGGGTCCGACACCTTCGCGCCGCGGACCGTGGCGCTGATATTGGGCAGTGATGTCGGAAATGCGTCGGTGTCGTAGATCAACTCGACAATCAGGTGCGCGATCCCGCGCAACCGGTGGGCGTCAGTCCACTGACCCGGGAATAGGTCCTGCAGCCGTGGGTCGGTGACGTTCCAGTGATACCCGAGGTTCGAACGCACCCGCGCCTTGGACTCGCCGTACCAATACTGGTAGTTGACGTAAACCGGCCCGGTGAGCGGCGGATACTCGTTGCGGGTGAAGGTGATGATGTTGCCGGAGACGGACGTGGGGATCACCGCCGAGTTTTCGTCACTGCCCCACCATGCGTTGATGGAACCGGGGATCGGGTTGTGCGGCAGGGAGATCGAACCGACGTTATTCACCATGGAGCCAACGGCTGACCCGGCGACCTTCCGCCACTTCACATACGGTTCGCTCCGCACCCATCCGTCGGGGTCGAGTTCCACGGGCTCGTCGTTGAAGTAGATCTGCTCGACGGCGTCAATCTCATGGGAAGCCAGCGCGATGACTGCGACGAAGCGCTCCTTGTCCGGCCCAGTCGTGGCGAAGAAGATGAGCGGACCAGACTTGCGGACGCGGCCGAGCACCAGATCGCGGCCTTCCGTCGCCGCCCGAACCATCAAGTGGCGATCTCGTAGGCTGGCGTTATGGGCGTCTCGTGCGGCTCGCTCCGCCTTGCGCTTCTGGTGCCGTGCGTAGAGTCCAACGGCTGCGATCGTGACGACGTAGCCGACGACGATGGCGACAGTGGTGGACACGCCAGCGGCGACCAGCACCGCCGCAATGGCCTGTGGCATTGCCATGGCTGGCGCAGCAGCGCACAGGCAGGCGACCGCGATAACGATGCGGGCTCTCAGGTTCATGAACCAACCCTCCATGCGGTCGTCGCCGCGAACAGATCAAGCGCAGCAAGGCCGTCGGCTGCTGGGGCTAGCCAGTGATCGCCGTTGCACACCGCGCAAACCTCACGACCTCCCGACATAACCAGGCCAACGTCGCCGACGCGGCTCTCGAGCGGGTGGATTGGTTGGCCAAGGGTGTCATCGCCCAATCCCTTCAAGCCGCCGTGCACGCGGAGGACGCGCTCGGCCTGGAGTGCCGTGCTGTACGTGCCTCGCACGCCGGCGGCGATGTCGACACCGGTAAGCGCCTCGACGACGTCGGCTGCCCACAGGGCGCAGTCGTGGACACCCCACATGAACGGATGAGTGAGACGCGCAGCAATGAGCCTGGCCAACCTGTCGGGCCAGTCGGGTAGACGCTGGAGATTCATCTGCGGTGGAAGCTGGCAGCGGGCCAGACGATGGACTGCTCGACCTGATCGATCACGTACTCCAGGCTCCGGTCACCTGGATACAAGCGTTGTTGGTCCGGGTTGCTGTACCGGACAACCAACGGGCGCAGCAGGTCGATCCCGACGTGCTCGGCGGTGACGGCGATGGCCGCCCCACCCTCAGGCGTCTCGACGATGCTCATCGTGTCCAGGCGCCCGGCCCACTCCACCGGAGCATCCAGCACCTCATAGGTATCTGGATCGAAGATGGCGGTGCGAATCTCGACCGTCTTCCCCTGCACCGGCTCGGCCAGTGCGAGCGCGATCTGTTCGCTCGGTACGCCGGAGAGCTCGAAGTTCAGCCCTTTGATCTCGCCCGGGCTGTCGTCGATCACGTCGACGCGGCCCGCGCCGGCGGCTCCCCGCCACGTCTCGCCGTTCCACTGCAGGTCCCAGCTGGACGTGTTGAGGTACACGGGCTGCGACAGCGCCATGTAGATAAGCTGGGCGATGGCCACGCGGTCGGCCGACAGGGCCGCTGTCACCTCGGAAGAGAGAGTCCTCATGCCCAGCTCTCCAGGAATTCCAGCTGCAACTCGTTCAACACGCCTGGGGAGTAGTAGAAGGGGACGGTGTCGCTGGTGAGACGGAAGTTCGCTGTCGGCCGATCCCAGGTAACAGCGGCGCCGGACGCCAAGGCAGCGCGCACGCGGTTTGCGAGCGGCACGGTTATCGTGTTGTCGCCCGGGCCCATGCAGTCCTCGGCCACCATCAGCAGCTGCCCGCCGACGCCGATCAGGTCACCCGCCTTTAGGGTCGCGCCCGTCTCATAGACGGTTGCCGACGCGCCTGCCTCCACCTGTGCACCCCAGAGATACAGGCCGCTCACGCCATCTCCGGTGTAGGTGGGCGTGTTGATCGGAACGGAAGCATCGAGAACGTGAATGCGCAACTGGCAGGAAGGCACATTGCCAACGTTGCCAGATACCGAGCACCGCCACCATCCGTCTCCGATTGGCTCTGCAGCTGGCGCAACAGAAGGGGCAAACGTACCAACCCCGACATTGCCAGTGAAGTCCATGTCCCCCGTCGACAGGTTCCAGCTCGCACGCGCCTGATTGAGGGTGGTCGTCGCGTCCCGGAAGATCATCCCCACCCTGCCGCGCTCGCCAGCCTTGACGTACACCGACGCCGTGTAGGTCTGGTTGATGTTCGTCGTAAAAGAGTGCCGCACGTAGTGCTGGCCCGAGGTAACGCCGTCGATCACCTTGTCCGCCGTCGTTGTGCCATCCGGCGCGGCGGTGGCGTCAGCTGTCACAGTCACCTCGTTTTTGACCCACGGGCTGACGTCGAACTGCTGCGTGCGAACAAGCATGTTCTTGCCGATGGCACCGGCAATTGCCAAGGACTGCGCCCCTTGTGCAACAGCCGCGTTCAACGTGGTCGTGCCGCGCATGTTCCCTCGGGGGACCGGCCGCCGGAAGTGCCAAAGGGCAACCTCATTCGCCGACCCGCGCAGCCGTGCAAAGAACGCTTCGAGAGCAGCGCCCTCGCTGTACGCGCGAGCAGGAAGGGTGAACGCCATCTTCCAGCGCTCACCCAGCATGTCGACCACCTGCACGCCGCGGGTGTACGGGCTGGTGTGCGCGCGGTTGTTCGGGACCGAGCAGAACTCGATCGAGGATGGCGCCCACGCGGTGGGCCAGGTGTAGACGGTCATTGCGAGAACGCCCCTTCGCGAGTGCGAGAGCGCATCAACTTGCCCTCCAACTGGGCGTTGGCGGTCTTGACGGCTTGGTAGACCTCGGCCCGGCTGACGCCCTGGCCAACATTGACGGTTTGGTTAATGACGGTGCCGCCGGCGTTCGGGGTCACCTTCCCGTTCTGGTCGCCCATCATTAGGTACTGGCGGCCGCCGACGTCGAGCAGTTCGGGCCCGTTCTCGTTGACTCGGTACATGTTGCCGGCGGAAACCGGGCCGCCGATCGCACGCGCTCCGGCGACGCCAGTGCCACCGGCACCGGTGATCTGACCCACCAGGCCGACGATCATCTGCTGCACCTGGATACGCACAAGGTCCGCGATGATCGACTTCGCCAAGTCGGCGAAGCTCAGCTTTCCCGTCATAACGAAGTCCACCAGGGCGTCTTCCATCCCCTGGAACGCGGAAGTGAACAGGTCCTCTGTTTGCGCTGCGCTGTCCCGCGCCCGGTCCATGTAGTTGGCCATGGCCTCCGAGGCGCCGACGCTCCAGTCCTGCTCCATCTCGGTCCGGGTGGCGAAGTACCGCTCCCATTCCTGGAGCGCGGCGGACTGGAACCGTTGGATGCGCTCGAGTTCTTGCTGGTACTGCTCGTCCGGCATGTTCCTGGACCGCCGGTCGCTCTCCAGCTGCAGAAGCTGCTGCTGGTAGCGGTCCTCGATCTGCGCCCTACCGGCGTTGCGTTCGCGGAAGCGCTCGCCGCGGCCCATGCCCTCCAGATCACGCTGCTGCTGGCGGCGCATGGTGTCGAGGTAGGCCTCCGCCGCGGCCTCGGCCTCCTCGTAGGACTTGCGCAAAGCGTCGAGTGCTGCGGCCTGCTGGGTGTCCAGCACGATCGTCTTCGACACCGCTTCGGACTTTGCGGTCGCAATCCTCGCCTCGTTGTCCGCGATCTTGCGTTGCGTCTCGATCCGATCCTTGCCCGACGTCTTCTCTTGCGCGTAGCGAGCGTTTTCCTCTTCCAGGGCGCGGACCTTCGCTTCCTGATCGAGGCGGACGAAGGCCCGCTTCGCTTCGTAGTAGTTCCGCTCATCGACGAGGCTCGCAGCCCGCTGTGCCTCGAGGATCGCCTCCGCGCTGGCGTACATGCTCGTGAGCTTCGTGAGCTCGCGCTGGATGTCGGAGATGTCCGCAGCGAGTTCGGCCTTGGGGAGGCTCGGCCCCTTCGGCGTCCGCGTCGCATACTTCTCGCGGATTCCGTCAAGCACCTTCTTGCGGTCTGCCTCGGACACGCCCGCTTTGTCCGCGATGGCATTGGCCTTGGCCAGTTCCTTGGCGAGCTTCTCCTGCTTGGACAGGCTGTCTTCCTGCAGCTTCATGAAGCCGATGCGGGCCTGCTCGCGCTCCACCTGCTGCGCGGAACTGCGTGCGACGTTCTCGGCCAGATCCCTCGATTCCTTCAGGCGCGCGACCAACGCGTGCTGCGCCGCGATCTGCGCGTCGATGCTTCCGTCTTTCCCGCCAAAGAAGTGCGAGAACGTCTCGCGGAAGCCTGCGATAGCCTTGCCGTCGCGCGCGCCCTGCAGCCGCGCCAGGTCCCGTTGCGCCCGGGTGAGTGCGTCATCGACGGTCCCCTCCCGGCCGATCGACATCATCGTGTCGAGTGCGGACTGAGCAGCGTTCTTGACACCGCGCCACGCTCCTTCGAGCAGGCCAACACGCTGGGCCGCCCCGCTCACCCGCTCAGACAACGCCTGCATCGTCACGGAGATTGCCCGCTGCTGGTCGCCCTGCTCCTCGAGGGTGCGGATGTACTCCAGCTGCGCGGCGCTCAGGAAGTGATAGCTGCGGTTGGCCTGTTCAGCCCACCGCGCAACGCCGTTCGTCATCGACACGAAGTCTTTCAGGACCTCGTCGCTCGACGCGCCCGTCGCTTGCTCGAACAGCTTGGCCGCACGTGCTGTTTCGATCAGGGCGTCGCCGCTGAACCGGCCGCTTGCGACCAGTTGCTGCAGCGCCTCCCGGGCGGCCAGGGTGCCGCTCTTCGTTTCGTCGCCGATCGTCTCCGCAAGGCGCTGCACCTGACCCGCGGTCACGCCGGCAGCATTCCCCGTCGTTTCGATCGCCCGGGAAAGCGCGACGCTCTGCTGCTCACCCTTGTATGCGGCAAGCGCCACCGCGCCGAGGGCGCCGGCGACGCCGCCGATCGCGACGCGTGCCACGGTGAAGATCGACGCCACGGCCCGAATGGCATTCGTCACGCCACCGAAGGTCCCTGACAGCTGGGACCCCTGCTGGATCAGCGCAACGAACGGGTTCGAGCCGCTCAGCACCTGAACGCCGAAGTCGTTGAGCTGAAAGGCCAGCTGCTGGTATTGCATGGCGGTCCGGCTCGCGGCCCTCTGCGCGGCGGACGCCTGCTCCCGGGACGCACGCTCGGCGTCCTTCGCGGCTTTCTGCACCGCCGCGGCCTGTGCCCTGGCGGCTTGCTCGGCGTCCCGTGCCGTCTTGGCGGCGGTCGTTGCTGCCGCCGCTGCCTCTCGGTTCACCTCCTTGTGCGCCGCCGCGAGTGCACCAGCCGCCGAGGCCGCGGACTTCTCCACCTGAGCGAGGCGCACCAACTCATCGATGCCCCCTTTGATGCCCCGCGTCTCAGCGAGCATCTGGTTCCACGCCTGCTCCAGGCGCGCGGATGCCGTCTCCGTGCGCTTGCCGGCCGCGGCCATTCGGTCCAGCGCCTCGGTCGCGGTCTTGACCTGGCTGCTGTCGACGGCAAGGCCGAGGGTCGAGATTTCACATTGCATACCGGCTCACTTCTTGTGCATGGCGCCGAGCGCCGCGGCTTCCATCACCTGGACCGCCTCGAACACTTCGGGCCACTGAGATCGGGGAACGCTGGACATGCGCAGCACGTCGGGGATGGCGCTGTAGTCGAGCCCATAGGGCCCGCCCGGGCCTACGCGCCATTGCGTCTGCAGGGATGAGAAGACGACCGCGGCGGGCCAGTTGTCGGGCCAGACCTCGACTTCGAACTGGTCAGCGACGTCGGCCCAGGTGAGCCCCACCGCCGCCAGTTCGTTCTCGGTTGGCCGCTGCCGGTACAGCCCGGCCCCCACGGATTTCAGTTTCCCAAGCGCAGCTGCATGAGCTCCCGGCCGTAGGCCTCGCCGATGCACCGGCTGGCCGCGTGGTACTGGTCGAGGAACAGCGCGACGTTGTCCCGGGTGAAGTCGCCATCAACGCCAGACCAGCCGCACGCCACCTTCATGATGGTGTCGACGTCCTGGTTCGGCTTGATGCCTTCCTCGATCTGCGCCCGCCGCTCGTTCAGCCAGCCCTCGAACTCGGATCGCGGCATGTGCTTGAACTCGAACTCGACCGCGACCTTCTCCCCGCCGGGGATTGGGATCTCGACCTTCGCCTTGAACGTCGGGTTTGCCTTGAGCTTCAGCATGCGCCCCCCGATCAGTAGCGAGTCGGGTCAGCGACGAGCGACAGCGTGACCTGATTGGCCATCACCTCATTCTTCGTCAGCGTCGGCGTCTTGTTGAAGGTGACGTAGGCGTTGTAGTAGAGGACGGCCCCGGTGGGGAGCACCACGCGGATCGCGCGCGGGATGCGGTCTTCGTCAGCGGTCACCAGCACGGTGTAGTGCGGGCGCGTCGAGTCGTCGGCCACGTTGAAGGTGATCGACTGAGCACTCTTCACCGTCGGAATCTGGCGCTCGGTGTCGTCTTCGAGGAACGAGTAGGAGGTGAACTGCTGCTCGCCGCCGGAGGTCGACGAGTCCAGCACCTGGGTGATCTGCGTCCAGGCGGTGATCTTGCGGACACTGCCGGTGCCAGATCCGGCCGGGTAGCGGCTGGTGCTGGTGGTGTTGATGCCTTCGAACGTGACGTCGTTCGTTGCGACGGCGCTGGCGCGGACGATCCGGTTGTTCAGCTTCGACCAGCCCGACGACACCTCCAGGATGTCGGAGACCGCCACGCCGTGCGATGCCTCGAGCGTCGCGACCGCCTGCGCGGCGTTCGTGATCGCGGTCATGTTCTTCAAGGTCGCATACGTCGAGGCGATGGAGACGGTTGCGCCGTTCGGGAGCGAGACAGCCATGGTTTTCCTTTCGGGAATGAAAACGGCCGCTCGAAGGCGGCCAGGAGGGGAGCCCGAAACGGGCGGTCAGGAGGGGGTCAGATCGTGTCGGCGCGGTAGCCGGCGGACACAGGGACGGCGTAGCGGTCGGGTTCCTGGATGGCGGGCCCGGCGCTCATCGGGGAGGTGAGGTAGACCAGTAGCCCGCCGACGGCCAGCGGCTCGGTCAGCGGGAACAGCAGATCCAGCTGCCCAGCCAGCTGCTCGGCTTGCCCCGGGCCGGTACCGATCGGCGTAACGACCGTGACCTGGAACAGGCCACGGAACACCCGGTGCTCGCCGGCGAGGTCATCGCTGCCGGTGCTGGCCGGCAAGAGGAACGCACGCAGGTAGCGGCCCGCCGGCGGCGTCATCGTCACGTTCTGCCAGGCGATTGGGATGGCGGGGGCCTGGGCGTCGGCCCAGGTCTTCAGCCGCGTCTCGAATGCCTGCCGGATCAGCGCTTGACTCATGGGCGGGGTCCGATCAGTAGATCAGCGGCATGCTCGGCACCTTGCGGATGCGCGGGTTCCACAGCGTGACGTCGGCACTGCCGGCGCCGTTGAACAGGAATGCGATGAACCCGTCCAGCGCGGTGGTTCCGGCCCAGACGTCCCACGCCGGTGTCTGCAGCACCACGTCGATCACCTCGTTCGGCATGGCCTTGTCGTTCGTCGGGGTGTCGATGTCCCGGCCCATGTCGGTGACGGCAAGGTTCGTGCGGCTGAAATATTGCGGGAACGCGCGCAGGGCCGTCGACGAGTTGATCCGGACGTTCATCTCGAACGTGATGCGCTCACCTGGGGCAACGAGCGGCAGGATGTTCGCGCTCGGGATCTGGACGTTGACACGGTCGTTGTTGGCGTTCGCCGTGATTTGCAGCCGCTGCGCCATGCCGCTACCGTCCGGCGCCGGCACCATGGAGGCCACGACGCCTGGGGTTTGCGTCCGGCTGAGAGTGAACTTGCTCCACAGCGTGCCGGAGAACGGCGTGCCAGCGGCTACCGTCGTCGTCATCGCCGCATCGGTCAGGTAGTTGATCTCCTCGCCTTCGACCAGCCCTGGCTCGGGGAACAGCGGGTCCACCGCTTCATAGATGGCCTTGCCGACGTAGTACGCCGCCAGGTTGCTCAGGTGCTTCGTGTCGATGAAGTAGTTCGAGAGCTGGTTGCCGTTCGCGTCGGCGCCGTCCTGAACGATCTGCGGGATGTTGACGAGGATGACGTCTCGGTTGACCGCGGCGTACTGGCGCAGGTAAGCGCAGTACAGGAAATACTCGTCGCGCTTCGCTGTGGAATAGGCGGCATCCGCGGTGTTCCACTTCTGCGGTACCAGCAGCACGACCCGAATGCCTGCCTCGCGCAGTGCATCCAAGGTCTTCTTCGCGTAGGACCACACGAGGTCGGCGGTGCGGCCCAGCTGGAATACACCGTTGGTACCGGCGTGGTACATGACGATCTCGGGGCGCAGCGCGAGCGCCTGACCCAGACGGGCATAGACGCCGTCCGTGTCCAACCCGCCCTGGGCAAGGTTCTTGAGCAGCGTGAACTTGCGCTTCGAGAGGGCTGCGAGCCAGGTCAGCGGGCCGGCGGCCGAGTGGTTGTATCGGGCGGCGCCGGTGTAGACGATGTCGTTGGTGAAAGCCATCGAACTGCTGCCGAGCAAGACGACGCTGTTGCGCACCGCGCTCGGCCGGCTGACGGAGCGGGGCGGGATGGTTTTCAGCGTCTCGCCACTCCCCCATTGCGCGACAGGAAGCGCGGACAGGGCTGTCGAGTAGTCGAGCGACCCGGCCGTGCAGTCGATGTGCACCTGCACCCGCTTCGGGTAGCCGCCCACCTCCACGGTTTGCGAGTCGTCGATCGTGGCGGTGCGCAGCAGGGTGCCCGCCGCGTCGGTGTCGAGCACCCGCACGGTGCCGGCCGATGCCGTGCCGGCGGTGATGGTCATGGTGTGCAGCGGATCGACGCAGGTGGTCGTGCGATTTCCGCAGAGCAATGTCGGCATGGGCAGTCCTTCAGACAGGGGATCTGTGATGACGGGCGCGCCGTAGGACGCGGCCGCGGTGCCGGCAGACGCGAGACGTCAGCGGCTTGCGAGGGCCTTCTGGATGGCCTCGGCGTATTCCTGGACGGTCAAGCGGACCATCCCTTGCGGTGCTTGTTTCGACCAGCCGTACTCCAGCCGATGGGCGTAGGGCAGGCTGTTGGTGAGGTAAACGGTGCCGCCGACAGGCAGCGAGAGCGCCTTGCGGGCCTCGGCGTCGCCGCGGCTGGCATGCGCCACCTCAGTCGTCGAGGTGTCGGGCGCGCCGAAGTTGACGTTCCAGTTGCCCTTGAAGCGGCCGGTGTCGACAGGTGAGCGCTGAACAACCCGGGCGAACAGGTCGAGCGTGACCTTGCGCGTCACCGTCTCGATGTCGCCTTTGGCGCTCTCGGCCAGGCGGTCGATGGGGATCGACCATTTACCCACGGCGGACCTGCAGCTCGTACAGGACGGCGCTGCCCGCCGGCCCGAGGATCTTGGCCTTGATGACTTTGTAGGCCGTGCCGGCCCAGAGGAAGGTGTCGCCGGGCTGCGGCTCGGTCGCGCCAACGGCGCCGACGAAGGCCTGCTGGTCGCCGGCGAGGATCAGCGTGCCGTCGATGAAGCGGTCCCCGTAGGGGAAGACAGCTGCGGCGACGTTCTGGCTCGTGTCCACCACTGACGGAGCACCGGCGGCCGGGTCGTACTCGCCGGGCGTCTGCCGGCTGATGGTGGCCGCCGCGCCGAACTCCTGCAGAAGAGCCTGCGCCGTCTGCGCCATCTCGGTGTAGAAGCTCATGCCCGACCCGCCTCGTAGCAGTGCAGCATGTGGGTCATGGCACCGATCAGCTCGAGTCGGGTCGTCTTCGTCACAGTCGCCGACCACATCCGGGTCGAGTGATCCGACGCCAGGCCGACGCATGCGAAGGCCTTGATCTCACCGCGCTCGACGGCATCACGGAGCGATTCGAGAACGGCCAGCGCCTCCGTCTTGTCGACCACCGGCTGCGCGAGCGAGAGGACGGTCGAACTCGTGCAAGTCATGACGGCTTCCTTTCCCCGGATTCGAACGCCTCGCGCCCGTCGAGGCTGGTGTGCACGACCACGTTGAACTCGTCCTCGTCCTGCACCGGGTGGCACCAGCATCGAGCGTTGGGCTGGTGCTCTCGCAGGTCGGCGAGCGGCAGCACGTGGAGTTGCGTGGCCGGCGTGCGCCGGCGGGCCCAGTCGGTGTTGACGACGAACCAGCCGCCGATCACGAGCGCACCACCCGGATCTGCGAGCCGCTGTGCGCGAGCAGCGGCGCGAGCAGGCCGCCCACCGCCTGGTAGACCACCTGCTGCCGCGCGCCGGCGGCGTAGGTCACAGAGATGGGCCCCACGGTCTTGCTGGTCACCTGCGGCCCGATGTCGGGCGCCAGGTCGGTGCCGGTGGCCGCTTTGAACGCGAGTTCCGCGCAGGCTTTCTGCACCTCGACCGGCACTGCGTCGCTCGCGTAGTAGGCAGCGTGGGACGCATAGCCGCTCGGCGCATCCTTCTTCGGCACCCAGGCCCGGGGCCAGTCGAGTGCCTGATCGAACGTCGCACGCTGCCCGGCCCACGCCTCGCGGTAGGCCTGCAGCATGTAGTCAGTGGCCAGGCGCAGGCACCGCTCTTTCACGTCGAGTTGGAGCGCCGTCCAGGTGGCGGCCCGGCCGCGGGCGTCGTGGTAGGTGTCGGCAAACGCGACGGAGCAGTAGCTTTCCGCGTCGGCCCGGCCGGTTCCGTCTTCGGTCACAAGGGCCATGTCAGCGCTCCTGGTGAATCACTCGGCCAAGGTCCAACCGTGGGCCTTCCAGTTCTCGACCTCGTCGGGATGCACGTCCGCCGCGGTCGGGCGGCCGGTCGGCTCGGGCTCGTTGAGCACCATGCGGACGGTCTTGACCTGCCCGGTCGCCTGCTCGGGCTCGCCGGCGTCCTGCTCTGCGTCGTGTGCAACCTGCTCCACGTCGTCCTGCCCGGCCGCAGCCGCTTCTGCTGCACGCCGCTCGCGCTCAGCCTTCGAGATTCCTGCCATGTCGTTCTCCTGAAGAGGTGGAGAAAGGCCCGGGGCCGGAGCCCCAGGCGCTTCCCGTCAGGCTCAGCCGATCAGCCGAGCAGCAGCGCGGAGTGGGCCGGCTTGATGAGCTTGCTGCCCCATGCGAGGGACATCTCGTACCGGACCTGGCGGTACTGCTTGTAGAGCGCAACCTCGAAGCTCAGGCCCGAGCGCGGATCGGTCACGATCACGACGTCCTCGGCCTGGTCGCCCTCTTCCGGGCGGGCCGGGGCGCGGCACGCCAGCACGAGGGCGCCGCGGTCGAAGGCCATGTTGCGGGTTGCGGCATTGGCGACCGTGATCGCCGTGTTGTCCGCAACCGCCTGGCGCAGGCCGGGCTCGGCAAGGACCACCACACCGCCGGCGAGCGCCGTGGCGACGAGGTACTTGTTCGCGTCACCGGCGAAGGTGATCACGTCGCCCGCCACGATGGTGCCGGTGCCGGTGTCCACCGCGATCGAGGTGGCGCCGATCGGATAGCCCGCGCCGTTGTTGACCAGATAGCCAGCACCGGTGCCCTTGGCCGGGGTCTTGATCTGCGCCGACTCGCGGATCGCGAAGCCATGGACGTCGAGCAGCACGCCTTGGCGCAGCAGGCTGGTGTCGCCCGCCTCGTTGGCCTTGCTCAGGTTGGAGAGGGTGCGCATGTTGGCGCCGGCGGTCGTGTCGATCACCAGCTGCAGGTCACCCATCGGCGAACCGTTGTCGGCCAGGATCTTGCGGACCTGTGCGGTTTCGCCGAGGTTGGTCGCAAACGGCGTGGTGCCCGGCGTGCCGTAGGCGCGGGAGGCGCGAATGTGCTCGGCGGCCAGGTCGGCTTCCACCTCGTTGGTCAGCGTGCGCATGGCCTGCTGCATCTGCTTGTTGCGGATGTTCGCGTAGCCGGCGCCGCTGTTCACGCCTTTCTGCTCTTCGCCGTTCCAGCGGAACGGGACGGCCCGGGACTTGGTGATGCGGATCGTCGTGTTCCCGATGTTCTGATCGCCATCGTTCGGGGCAGTGACGCCCGGGACGATGTCGGAAGCGACGGAGGTGGGCGCGATGTCGACGACCACGTCCTGGTTCACGGCGGCGCGCGAAGCGTTGGCGTCCATCGTGCACGACGGGATGAGGCCGACGAGCTCGCGCGACACGATGTCCAGCGACTCGTACAGGTCCGGGATCATCCGGGTGAGGGTATTGGCCATGAGGGACCTTTCAGAAACGAAAAAGCCCGCTCATGGCGGGCTCGTGGTTGCGGAGGGGTTGGATCAGTCGCTGATGACTGCTTCGCCGCTGCGGATTGCCTTGGAGGCGGCCATCGCATCGGCGGGCGACATGTTGTCGATCTGCGCACGGGTGTACGTCTTCTTCCCGCCAGCACCGCTGCCACCCTGGGCGCCGCCTCCCGACGCGCCCGAGCCCTTGAGGATTGCTGCCTTGTGCGGGTAGCTGTCCACCAGGATTTCGAGCGCCTCGTCGAAGTCGACGTTGGGATCGCCGGGCCGGGTGCGGGAGAAGATGCGGTTGCCTGCGTTGTCGTAGGCAGCGACCTTGCCGTCCTCGACCTTGAAGTTCCGGCCGAAGGCGGCCTGAACCATGTCGGCGGGGATGGCCACCTTGTCGGCGATGAACTTCGAGCGAGCGAAGTTGCCCCCGATCAGTTCGCCGTGGAGTTGGCCGACCACCTTCTCCAACTTGCTGTTCAGCTCGTTGAGCTGCGACGCATGCGTGGTCTCGGCGGCCTTCAGGCGGTCCTCATAGGCCTTCACGGCGGCGGCGCGAACCTGTTCGACCTGGCCGGCATCCACCAGCTTCTTGTCGTCGATGTTCTTGACCGTCTCCACAGCCTTGCGCGCTGCCTCCGGGTCGAGCCCATCGAAGGCCTTGGCTTTGGCTTCCGCCGCTTCCTTGGCTTCACGATGGCCCCTCGCCTCGGCGTTCAGCGCGCTGATGCGCGCGACGGTGCCCACGGCGTCGAACGGGATCTCCTTCCCGTCGTCGTGCACGTAGACGGGCTTTCCGTCGACGACAACTGCGTGGCCTTCGGGGGTGAGTTTCAGCTTCATGGTTGGTGCTGTTTCCTTGGGCATCCGCCCTCAGTGCGGGTGGGCCATCCGGCCCGATGCGCCCTTCTGCATCCGCGTCCAGGCAATGAAAACGGCCCCGGGGATTGCTCCACGGGGCCGCAAACGAAGAAGCCCGCACGGGGCGGGCTTCGGTTGTTCAGGGGTCAGGTCAGGCGAAAGTCCGCGCTATGGCGGCCTTCTTGTGTCCGTATGGCTCAGTCGTCGAAATTGATGACGCGGAACCGGTCTGCGTTCTCGCTCTTCATGAAGAGCTGCACGCAGTCTCGGTGCGCCCAGTTGATGCTGCGGACAGCCTGCTCGAACGCTTTCTCGTCGAGCCAGTTGATAGCGGCCATCCATACCTCGCACTGCATGACCTTCCCGCCTCCAGCGCGGTTGTCAACGCGAACGAGTTGATCACGCGGACTCGGGCGGGTCGAGAGGAGCCACTGGTTGAGCGCATCCACGTTCTGATGTCCGTCATCGCCCTGTGAACCGTCATTGAAGAACGTGACGAGGATGATGTCTGTGACAGTGCTCATGGACGGGCGCTATGGCGGGCTTCAGAGGTTCAGAAGTAGGGGTAGAAACTGGCTTCGTTGAGCCAATCGAAGTACGCCCCGCGAGGTGTGCGGCCGTTGCCTTCCTTGCCCAAGCCAATGCACGACCAGCCGTTGTCGGTGCGCCGGATACGCGGCTTGTACTTCACCCCAGCACCACCCTTTCGCCCCTGAGCAGACAGCAGGCGCACAGCAGCGCCTTCGTGCCGCCGGTAGGCCGCCCGTCCTTGAGCAGCACCCCGACCTTCGCCTCGATCACCTCGCGGCCGCCGCACCGGTGGCACTGGATCAGTTCCGCCGGGCGGGCGTCAGCCTTCCGGCGCTCCTTGGCGCGCTTATGCGGGCCGTCGGGGGCCGGCGATCCGGAGATGACGTGGAGGCTGGGTTTCGGCACGCGGCAAGTCTACCGCCGCCGCCGGCCCGCTACAGCCCGGCCCGTCGGAACGCCGCCGCGTCGCGCTCGCGCAGCTGCTCGAGGGTCAGGTACCGCCCCTTTTCGTTGTAGAACTTGTCCAGCGTCAGCCCGCCCTGCCGCAGCAGCTTGCCGCGCTCCGGGCCGAGGATCTGGTCTTGCCGGGCGCCGCTTTGGCGCTTCAGCCACTCGGCGTAGGTCGTTTCCGCCGGCACCTGGCCGTCCATGCTGGCCCGGGTTCCCGCGGGCGCCTCGCCCAGGTCGAGCCCCAGTTCCTGCCAGCTCTTGACCACCGGTGTCGAGGAACTGCGGCAGCACCAGTGCAGCCGGCCGGGGCCGCCCAGCCAGGGGATCTTGTGCCCGATCGGCTTGTGCGTCTTCTGGGTGTACTGCAGGCCGTCGCGGATGCGGCACAACTCGCTGGTCCGGCTGTCCAGGGTGGCCGACCACACGACCGCCTTCACGAGATCCTCGTTTGCTGCGTAGAACGTCTCCCGGGCATGCGCCGCCACGTGCTGCACCGCGGTGCGAACCACCGAATTGGCGTCGCGCCGGTCGATCTCGATCAGGCCGTCGGTGTACTTCAGCGCCCGGGTGCCGCGGATGCGCTGCACGATCTGCGCGTTCGTCTGGTTCTCGACGACGCCCATCCGCACTGCGTCTCGGATGCGGACCATCCGGTTCTGCTCGATGCCGGCCGCCCACTCGCGCAGCAGCCGGCCTCGGAAAGGCTGGGAGAACGCGGCGGCGTACACCTGATCGGCGGAGACCCGGGCGACGCTGATCTGCACCGGCAGGACGTCGCGGAACAGTTCGAACTGGTAGCCCGCCTCGTACTCGGCCAGCGCCCGCAGGTCGCCCTGCAGCTCGGTGTGCAGCACCTGGTAGGCCTGGGCGTTCAGCGCACGCACCGATTCCAGCAGCGCGTCCAGACGCTCGACGGAGAACCGCCCGTCGTCCAGCCGCTCGAGCGCGGCCTGCAGCTGGGCGAACAGGTCGGCGTCGACGCGGTTGAGCAGCGCGATCAGGCGCCGGACGACGCCGTTGGCGTACAGCTGCAGGTCGACCTGGTGGCCGACCTCGGCATCACGCAGCTGCTCGTTTACCGTCGGCATCGTCCTCGCCCATCTCGCCCAGCGCCGGCCCCTGCTCTTCCAGTCGCTGCTTCTCTTCTTCCTCGTTTACCTCGGGCGAGAGGATGGCGCGGCGCTTGAACTCGCCGCGCAGGGTCTCGTCGCTGATCTTGCCGGCGATGTTGGCCGACAGCAGCAGCTGCGCGGAGGCATCGGCCAGCGTGGCGGCGCCGAAGTCGGTGAACAGCGTCACGCTCCCGCCCTTCGGCTCCTTGATCCAGGCGGCCATGTACGACAGCGCGAGGTCGAGGGCGTCTTTCAGGTCGTTCGTGATCCGCTGCAGCGCGCACATCGCCACCGCGTTCTCCGTCGAGGCCTCCGTGGCGGTCATGTCGCCGGGCTTGATCACCAGCAGTTCCGCGCCGGCCTGCCGCATTTCTTCCTTCAGGTCGTCGAGCGCCACCTTGCCGGCCTCGATCGCCTTGCCGGAGTGCTCGACGTACTTGAGATCGGCACCCTGCGGAAGCTCGACGGCGGCCGAGGCCCCGATGGTGAGTTCGAACCGCTTGCGGGTCCCGTCCGGGTTCATCCCCTGTGGGCCGCCGATCACCGTCAGCACCGGCACGCGCGCCACATGCAGCAGCGTGTCTTGGTCGGACTGAGACTGCCAGTGCTTCACGTTCATGTGCGCCAGTTCGATCAACGGCGGCTTGGCGGTCATGAACGCGGTGCGGGCGCCATAGACCGGCACGAACGGGATGAATCCGATCGTCGTTTTCCCTTGCTCGTGCAACTCCCATTCGCTCCGAGCGTTCTTGCGGTGCGTCTCCCAGCCATCGCGCTTGAGCACGCGTACTTGGTCGACGACCTTGGTTCCGTAATCACCTTCGTCTTCTTCGACGCACTCCATGAACCGCAGCTGCGTCAGCATCTCCTTGCCGTTGACGCGCTGAGACTTCCAGCCCAGCAGCTGCTGTGGCCGGATTGCCACGAAGTACGGGCGCACGCCGGCGGCGCGCTCCTGCTCCAACGTCTTGATGCCCTCGGCGCGAGGGAACTCGACAAGGATGCCGCCCAGGCCATAGCCCAGCGCGATCTGCATCATGTCGGCCGCGAAGCTGTGGAGGTTGCGCCCCTGCAGGTCGACGTCGGCGAGCAGCTCGGCGATCCGCGGCGGCACGTCGTCGTTCACCTTGAGGGGTTTCGAGAACGGTTTGCCGGTGAGGGTCTCGACGGTGCGGCTGAATGCCGGGAAAAGCGTGGCGGTCTGGAGGCGGCACTGGTAGGACTCGGGGTCCTCGTTCGGCCACTTCGGCAGGTACTGCTCGCCGGCGTGGCGCATGGCGGTGGTGCCACCGAGCAGCGTGGCGACGAGGTTCCACGCGTCCTGCATGGCGGAGACAGCCGGGGAGCACTCGGCAACGGATTTCGTCATAGGCATCAGGCCCGGAGGCTCGAAACGGTGGCGGTGGGGCGCGCGATTGGCCAGTGATGGACGAGGAAGTAGCCGCCGGCGTCGTTCGGGTGGTCATGGCCGGTTTTTTTGTCCGGCTCGCCGTGCGTGTCCAGCGGCTGCTGCTCGAGCGCCTCGGTGTAGACCGGGCAGGTGCGGGTGTTGACCTTCAGCCGGCGGACGCCCATGTCGTTGAGGATCAGCGCGTTCACGGCGTTGACGCGATCGCGGACGGCTGGGTTCTGCGTGCTCGCCTGCACCATCAGCCCGGCCTGGCGCAGGATGGACAGGTCGGACTCGCTCGCGTTCTTGCTGCTGGTGTTCTTGCCGCTGGCGTCCGGGTAGACGACCAACTCATGCCCTTTCGCCTGGTACCGGTCCTTCAGCATCTGCGCCATCGTCGGCGTATCCCGAACTTCCGTGAGCTCGGCCACAGCGTGCGGTAGCCCGTCGCGCACCACGAACAGGATCGCCGCCATCTTCATGACGTTGAAGTCCATGCCGACGTGCAGCACGTCGCCGGGCCTGATCTGGTCGTCGGTGTGGTTGAGCCGGCGGTCGAAGTTGGGGTAGACGCTGCCGCTGGTCAGGTTGGTGAAGCGGCCTCGGATGTACGCCTCGATCAGCTGCGGCGGGTAGCTGGCGCGCAGCGACGAGATGTAGTCGGCCGGCAGGTTCTTCGCGTTCTCGTAGGTGCTCGCCTGCACCAGGCCGTAGAGCGACGCCAGTTCCGGGCGCTCGCGCACCTGCTTGACGAACTGGTCATAGACGAACTTGAAACCCTCGGGGGTAGTCGTGACGCTCACCCCGTTTACCAGGCCATCCTCGGTCTGGCGCAGGCGGGCAATGATCTTGCGCCACGCCTGCTCGGCCTTCACCTTGGTCAGGATGTCCAGCTCGTCGACCAAGGCCCGGCCGATCTTGAACCCGACGATCGTGCCGGGGTTCTCCATCGAGCGGCAGATCACGGTGCTGCGGTACTCGCCGGCGGCGTAGAGGTGAACCTCCTTGTTGCTCTCGTTGAGGTCGACCTCGAGGCCCCAGTCCGCGGCCACCTCTTCCATCGTCGGGAAGAAGATGTCCCGGATCATCGGGTACGTCGGGGCGAAGTACCCCGCGTTGACGCCCGGCCACTCCCACGCAAGCTTGCACAACTCGGCGCAGCCCGCCCAGGTCTTCCCTACACCGAACCCGCTGACAAGTGCCTTGAACTTGGTTTCAAGCGCGAGGAATCTGGCCTGCGGCCGGTTAAGCGTCGGCATCCGGGATACCGGCGTCGACCACATCGACGGCCACGCGCGCCGGTCTGGGCCGCTGCTGCCGCTGGATCTCCTTCACCGTCTCCTTGTTGGCGCTCAGCAGGTTGATCCCGATCGTGCTGGACTCGTTGGCCATCTTGGTCAGCACCGCCACGTCCTGGAGTGCCTTGCGGCTGTCGTCGTCCAGCGGCGAGACGTCGTCGATCTCCTGCACCTTGGCGTGGGCGATCCCAGAGAGCCGGTGCGCCGTGGCCGCACCGTAGTTCGCCGCGCTGGCCAGGTGCATGGAGATCGACCGTAACTGCGCAGCGAGGTCGTGCGCGGCAATTTGCGCGGAAATGGGCAACGCCTTCAGCGCCTGCTCTGTTGCAACCATTTGATTTGCAACGTCTTTCACCTTTCCGTGCAGCGCGGAAAAGCGTTCGCGGATGGTCGACTCTGCGACCCCGTATTCCTTGGCGAGTGCCCTGCCCTTCTCACCTGCCAGCAACCGGCGGCCGATGTCTTCCCATTGCCGCTCGGTCAGCTTTGACTTACGCCCCATCGCAGAAGCCGGCGCCGCGGAACCGGCCCTCTTGAACGGTTGTGAGGCCGGAGATCGCCGGCTTTGCATTCGGGCTCGGCGTCTTCTTGCCGGCCGGCGGGAGCGAGGGGAGGTCGAGGAGGTTCGGCAGCAGCTTGGCGTGCTGACGCAGCCATTGCAGCGCCTGATCGCTGAAGTGCACCGTGCTCCCCTGCTCGGCCATCCTGCTGGCTACCGAGCGCACCGTCTCCGCGTTCTGGCGAGCGTTGGTCTGCGCTTCGCTTGGCGTGCGGGGCGGCTTGTTGGGGCCCGTGCAGATTTGAAGCGCGGGGGGCGGCGGCAGCACGACCTCGACCTTGACCCGCCCGTTGGGGACCGCGTGCCGGGCGAGCATGCGCTGCACGGCCTCGTAAGAGAGGGGCGGCATGCGCTGCTCGCCGTGCTCACCGTGCAGCCACCGGCGCCCGCCCGCCACCGGCCCGCCGGTGGCGTACCTCGGTTCGCCTGCGGGCGGCAACGGATCGCCGGGTTTGCGGAAGGTGTTCGCCATGGCGCTCTCCTGGTTGGGGTGCCCCCGCCTGCCGCCCTCCGGGTAGGGAGGCTACCTGGCGGCTCGTTCCACATCGGGGGACTGCCGGTGTTTGCCCACTGACCGGCTTACGGGCCGCGGTTTCCGATCCACGGCTCGGCCTCCCTTGTTGCCTATGGCCCGGGCGGCCGAAGCGGCGAGGCGGGAGGATTGAGGTTGGGGGTTACGCGGCGAGGGTGGTCCTGGCCTTCCACACGTTGTCGACGGTGAATTCCCACTCGGTGGGCTGCCCGGCGGCCGGCGCGATTTCCTTGGCGATCGTCCCAGGCACGACGTTGGTCGCGGTGGGCGCGCCTCGTGTGTAGAGCGTGGGCGGGGCCTCCGGGTCGATCATTGCCACCCAGGCGACGCCGGCGCTGTCGGCAGCCGGCGCCTTGACGTTGCCGATCGAAAGCCGAGCGCCTTGGAATCCAGCCCTGAACCGGTACTCCAGCTCGATCAGCTTCAGGCCGGGCTTGTAGCAGGCGAGCTCGTTGCCTTGCTCCATCAGGAGCTTGAAGCCGACCCGGCCATCCGCAATCGTGCCGATCGCCAGTTTCAGGTCACCCTTGACCAAGGCCAGGATCTTGTACGTCTTGCCCACCTGCCCGCGCAGCGGCTGCCCGATCTCACCGGGCCCGCTCGCCCAGTTCAGCAACAGCACCGGGCATTCCGGATCGGTGGTGTCGTACTTCGCTGACGTGCCGGACCACAGGGTCCAGTTCGACACGTGGCTGCCGGTGTACGTCTGCCCGCCCGTCAGCCCTGAGAACTGGCCGTTGCGCAAATGGCTCGGCCATGCTGCGACGTTGAGGATCAGGCCGCCATGCAGCGTCGCCGGGTCGCCACCGCGCACCATCACCCGGGTGCTGCCCGTCGGCACGCGCACCAGCTGGGTGTGTGTGCTGCGATCGCGCTTGATCGCCTCGGTGTCATCGCCGTTCGGTTTCAGATCGACCGTCTGCGAGGTGTGCAACCGAGTGGGCGTGCCGCCGTTGTCGGCCCAATAGCTGATGAACGAATCCTTGTAGTCCGTCGTCAGTTCGTTGTGCGTCGTGTTGTGGCACCACTGCGTGCGGAGCAGCCACTCCTGCCCGGGCTGGCCCGGCACGGAAACGCTGTTGACGGGATCGCTCGCCGGCGCAGGGAACAAGGCTGCGCTTCCGTCTGTGTCGTAGAACCTACCGACCTTGTTGCCCATCCCGAGGTTCAGGATGGTGCCGAACGAGCAGCGCTCGTCGATGTGGCAGTTTGTTGACTTCGGCCCAAGGACCAGCGACGTGCCAGCACCGGCGACGCCCTGCATCAAGACGCCGCCACTGTTGATGTAGATCGTCCCTGCGCGCTCGAACTGCGTCGTGCCCACGAAGGACACGCTTGGCCCGCCGGCGTACTGCATCGAGCGCTCGAGGCCGCCAGTCGTGTGTCCGTCGATCACGCCGCCGAGAGCTCCCTCGTCGTTTGGCACCGACTCGAAATTGCAGCCGTCGAACAGGATCTCGCCGCTGTTGCCGCAGCCGAGGTGGAAATACTTGCCCGCGATCTCCATCATCTTCAAATTGCGGGCCCGGAAACAGTCCATGAGACCGGTCCGGATGCCGTTGAACACCCGCTTCGTCGAGCCGTTCGCCATGTCCCCGACAACCGAGATGTTCTCGAGGTACACGAGCGACATGCCGTCCATGTCGAGCAGGTACGGCCAGTCATCGTTCAGCAGCGTTTTGCGCTCCGCCAGGGTGGTCCCGGACACGCCCGGCGAGAGTTCGGCGCCGTTGAACCCGATGTTGCGCATGGCGATGCGGGTGACGTTCGTTCGCTGCGCGCCTGACCAGCCGACCGGGTGTGTTCCGGCGAGTACCTCCGGGTGGGTCGGATGCCGGTACGTGCCCAAGCTGCTGTAGGTCGTGAAGGCAGGGAACGGACCGATGGGACGGAAGTAGATGTATCCGTACCCGAGCCCGAAGTCGCCCTCGAGCAGGGTGTCGTTGCGCCAGCGCAGAGGCTCGCTCAGGAACACCACCCCATGCCGCACAGAGCAGAGCTTGATCCGGTACTTGCGATTCGCGCCGACGTCGTTGAGCGCGGCCTGCACCCGCTGTGTCTGCTCTTCAGGCGTGTCGGCGTTCGACATGTCGAGCAGGATCTCGACGGCATCGCGGAAGTGGTCGCGTAGGCTGGGAAACATCCCTTTGACGCGAGACGCCTCCGACACCGTGAAAAGAGAGTCGCCCGGCGCGCTGCCACCGGTTTGGCCGCCGCCGGGGAGTCGAGCGATTGCCATCTCAGACGCCCTCGGTGAGATGAACAACGCCGGAGACGCTCGCGTCTTGCGTCGCAAATGCCAGCCGCTCTCCCGGCTTCCAGCCGTAGAGCCGGTACTGGTTCCCGGCAAGCAGCAGGATGTCTTTGCCCGTTCGGTCCGCAGCTGGGGCCGTCTTGCCCTTGCGCACGTAGGTATTGACATCAACGGTCACCAGCGCGGAAGGGGCGTCCAACGCCGGCGACATCACACTCGCATTCCCAATCGGTATGCGGTATGACTTCCCGCCCTCGTCAACGCAAAGGGACAACTCGGTCATGTGCATGGCAGGTCCTTCGGACGGCGCCAGGTACTGCTCGGCGTGGGGGGGTGAGGAGGAGAGGTGGGCGGGACCGAGGCTCAAGAGCAGAACCAGGCGCATGGACGTGCTCATGTGCTACGCGAGCGAGCAACTGCGGCATTGGTGATCGCCGGCGCTCTTGGCCTCGGGCCCAACCGGTGCGCATGACGCCGAGCGGCGCACGCGCGGAAGGAATGAGGGGGCTGTGGAGGGTGGGATCGAACCACCGAACGCCCGGTTAACAGCCGGGACCCTTGCCGCTCGGGTCACTCCACAACGAGGGCGCGGCAGCCTTCGTGAGGCAGCGCCAGAAACGCGAAAGCCCCGCGGCGTGTCTGCCGAGGGGCTGGGTTGGTGCCCTCAGGTGGGCTCTCACCACTCGTCAACGAGCACCACTGGCTCGACTTACGACGCCCCCTTAACAGGGGCAGGGGCCTAGTCCTTGATGGTGGCCGGCGCTGATCTCGGCTTGCGTGTCTTATGGGGTTAGCGCGTCCGCCCTGACTCGCGCATCAGCACTGCGCATTCACCATCACGGCTGCGGACCGGACCGGTCTCCTAGATGCCGCCCTAGACCCTGCCGAAGCATTCGGGCGCCGGACTCTTCAGGCTTCAATCCGCACCGGTGATGGTTGATGGTGGCCGGGCTCGCCGGCTGTCTAGGCGCAGGTCTCACAGGGCGCTATTGCCATCGCGCCAGATGTGCGTGTTCTCTCTCCACGCCGCACCATCAGCGCAGCACGCTGACCCGGCTTGCTCCGATCTCTCGGCTGTCGGGCGGACCCTTGCGGGCTGCCAACAACGCGCTGCGCTGATGGCCCAGAAACGCAAAAACCCGCCGGAGCGGGTTCTGTAGGGGCGAGCAATCCCATCCAATCTGCGCGCCGGCTTGCGGCGTTCGAGGGCACGGCCCTTGCGGATTTTCAGGATTCCGGCTCGCGGCCGGGGTGCTCTGCCTTTCTGGACTACCGCCATTATACGTACATTGCCAGTTTGTCAACCTTGGACAGCACGGCTCCCCCCAGATGAGGCAATGCGTCACATCTCCTGACGCCGCGCCCAGCCGGCCGTGCCACCATGTGTGCGTCCGCTAACAACCCATAGGGAGGTGTACATGGCGAATTTCGACAAGTTCTTCGACTACTTCCGGGAGAACATGGAAGCGCTCAACTTACCGGCTCCAAAGGAGATGTATGGCAACGTGACCTTGGCCCTGGGAAGCGTCACGGCCCTCGAGATGTACATCCAGAAGTACGGCTCCAAGGTTACGGTGCGCGAACTTCTCGGCGCCGGCCTTCGAGCCGATAAGCTGGTCACTCTGGGGGCAATGCAGGCGTCGTACTACTTGGGAGCCGTGATCGGCAGCCTGGGCGTTGCGACAGCACGATGCATGGGCAATGGCTTGACGCTGAGCGAGATTCTGTTTTCAGCGTCCCACGCAGGTGTCAACACGGCGCGCGTCGCGGGCCACTTGGCGCGGCACCCGGAGATATACGACTCGCGGATGCCTTCGAGATCGAACTACGCAGCGCGGGCCATCGCATGAAGACGGTTCGGGACAGGGCTGCGCTACTCGTCGCAGGGGTCATCGCAGCGGCTTTCGCTTGGGGCTCGCTCGCCCTGCTGACCAGATGGCTGGGCAGCGGGGGAGCGTCGATGGCCCTTCTGCTGCTTCTCGTTGTCGCGCTGGCGGCCGACAACCGGTCGCTTCGCAAGCAGTTGCGCGAGCACGGCGTTGAGCCGCGCTGGGGGAAGCATCGCTAGATGCGGAGCGTCCCGTCATTGCTCTTGTAGACCACCTGCAAGTGGCGGAAGCCGACACGCTTCTCGTCGAACAACACCCCGAGCCCGCCCACGTTGAGCGGGCGCCTTTCGAGCCACGACAGCAGGTCTTCGCGGCTCTGCGCCTTGCTCAAGAATAGCGCGCTGGCAATCGTGGAACCGTAGAAGAAGCCCTCGAACGCCGTCAGGCTCTCTGCCAGCCCGTCACGCCCCATAGCAAGCTGCCGAAAGTCGGCGGCCAGGGCTTCACGCGCAACGCGAGGCAAAGGAAAGGCCGAGACCATGCCGAGACCGGTGGCCACCTTCATGGGGCTCGAGCCAACTTGGCGATTCGCCACGAAGCTCATCGCGAAAATGGGACCGAGAAAGCTGTGCTCGTTCCTCGCGAACTCGAGCGCTGAGAGCATCGGCCGGGTGATCATCAGCAGGATGAGACCGTGGGCGCCGGGCGTAGCCAACAGCGTCGCCGTCCTCTCCCTCACGTCGCCGCCATTTCGATCTGCGGCAACGGATCGATGTATGGCAAGTTGCAGGCGCACCGCCTCGCGCTCCAAGTGGTGCAACGCCGCTTGGCCGAAGCTGTCGTCGGAGTACAAGACGGACACTCTGGAAAGCCCCGCGCCACGGACCATTTCCAGCATTCGCGTGATCTCTGCCTCATATGACGCCCGGAGATGAAACACTGTCGTGGACGCCTTTCGCAGCGTCTCAGCGCCCGATCGAATCCCAATGATGGGTAGGCCAGCCTCCTCGGCAATCGGAAGGCAGGCCTCTGCGTGAGGGGTGCCGACGATTCCAGTCGAGGCGAGTATGGTGCGATCCTTGGCGAATGCTTCAATGTTCCTGGCAGTCAGCGCCGGATTGGACCGGTCTTCTTCTACCAACACACGGAGGCGGAAATCGTATTCATCTTCTGCGCGGTCGAATGCGAGCTGGTACCCGGTTAAGAGGTCGCGCGCAACTTCACTTTGAACCCCCTCCATTGGCAGCGTCAGCGCAACTCTTGGCTTCGGTGCGGCGCTGACCCGCCTCGGGCAGGCGAGTTGAGCGACCAAGGAGCACCCAGCAACGCTTAAAACTTTTCGTCGTTTCATCGCGCCCCCGATAAAAGTTCCGTGTCGCAGTTGAGGGACCGAACTACTGCGATAGCCTCCCGTGAATCAAGGCCCACAGCTTCAGCGCGACGAAGGACGTCGTTCAATCGAACCGCGTATGTACCGGACAGTTCATTGCCGTTGCAGAACTGCGACTTCTCGGTGGCGGTCATGTCGACCCATAAGGCGGGGACGCAGTGCGAAATCTCGAGGGCCACCAGGGCATCCCGGTCGCTTATCCCCGCCGCCCGGGTTTGATTGAGGGAGCGGGACATCCAGCGGGAATACTCTGCCGAGGCCTCATAACCGTCACCTCCGCAAAAGGTTGCAAGAAACTCGCTCTTTGGCTTATCGAAGCGGATTGTTTGTGCATATGCCACTCCGCCTGTTGCGAGGAGCAATGCGAGTGCTGCTGACAATTGTTTTGTCATGCTAAATCTCCTTCGGATGTGAACATCCATCGCGTCCGGTGGCATGTTGCGCCACGAACGTTCTCCGATCAGGATTGATCCCGAAGAAGATTAATCCGTATTAACGGCGATGTAATCTGAGAGAAATAGCAGAGACAATATACCCGCGAGGGATTTACTCAATATCAGGAGCGTCTGATTGCCACGCTGCTTTTGACCAGAAATTGGAGCAGTGAGATCACTTGTCGGTCTCCGGGTGCAGCGCCGGTTCTCATCCCGGCACCTCTTCGCCAAACTTCGAGGCGACGTAGGCGCGCATTGCGGCGGTCAGCGCTGAGTCTCCAGTTCCTCTCAGGTCGCCCGCGCCGCAGTAGGCGACCCAGAACGGCTTCCCCGCGGAGCCCGTATGCAGCTCAATCCGCTCCCTCTCGATGATTGGGCCGCCGACGCTCCACTCCGTTGAGTACGGTTGAGGGATGCCGCGGATCACCAGCCCGGGGTCGCCGCGCTCAGCCCGCAGCACCCACAGGTCCAGCTCTGCGCCTTCTAGCTCGCTTACCTTCTTGCCCATCACTCATCCCTCCTGCCTGGCTGCCACGGCGTGATCGAGCGCGGCGGCCGTCAGTTCGTCGAGAAGCGCGGCCGCCTCTGCCTTCTGTCGCACCATCTCAGCCACCGGCCCGCCGTCGAGGCACGCGGCAATCTGGCCCAGCACGCCGAGGTTGACCTTCGTCGCCGCCGAAATTGCCACAGCCTCGGCAAACCCCAGATCTCGCAACCCGTTCTCGGTCCTGCTCAGCGAGCTCGGGTGCACGCCGGCCACCGCAGCCAGACCTGCAGACGACAGCTGCGCCGCCTCACGCAGCGCTCGCACTGCCATACCAACCGCTACCCGGCTCGGTTTCATCACTCCTCCAGCCACTTCACGACTCGCTCGACAAGCGGCACGTGCTTCGCCTCGAATAGCTTTCCCGAGGCGCCGCAAGGCCCGAAATCCTCGCTCTGTGACCGCCACCTTGCGACCGCCTCGAATAGCTCGCCTTCGGGGTGCCGGCATCGGTGATACCGAGGAAACTGGCCATGCGAGAAGTGCTTGCACGCCGAGCACCATCGCTCCTGTCGGGCCTTCCTATCCATCAGCCTGCACCCATCTCGCGCGCCTCGTTGATCGCGTCGGCAAGCGCGAACTCGATTTTCGTGTTCCGACCCTCGGCCCATACTGTCGTGCCCGACTTCCGGTCGAAGCAGATACGAACCCGGTAGGCATCCCCCCACGTCGAGTCCACGCTCACCTTGCCCAGATGCTCGGCCTCATGCCACAGGGAGTCGAGAGACTGGGCCGAGACGAGGACGGTCTCGGTCGATGCGAGTAGCTTCATGGTGTCTTCCTTTCCGCCAGCGCGGCCAGGCGCTTGAAATCCCCCCTGGCTCGCCGGAGCCGGGCGGCGAAGCGAGCGCGGTCCTGCAGATCCCAAGGGGAGGCCGAGCACCAGCACTTCAGCACGTCACCGCCTGGTAGTCGGCGGCGCATCGTCCAGACCCAAACGCCGTAGTACGAGTCGAATTGCTTCGTCCAGTAGCTCTGACCGGGGAAGACCATGGACGACAGCGCGAGCAGGTTTCCTCTAGGAGTCTCAGTGTTCATTGCCCTGCCCCATCGTCAACCCCCAGACCACGGCCAATTTCGCAAGGCGCGGCGCACTCCTCAGACTCCAGAAACAGATGCCCTATGGCAACGATGCGGTTCGCGTAATCCCGCGCCCGGGCTTCGGCGTCGAGCGCACGACGCTTCCATTCGGCCAGATCCTCGCCCGGCTCTGCCGGCGGGCAGGTGTACAGCAGCGTGCCGGCCGGCAGAGCCTTGCGCAGCGCGGCGTGGCTTCGCACATGGCCCGATGGATGGAGAGCTTCCATGGTGAATACCTCTCCCACCGGCTCCCCCTGCTGCGCAGCCGGCGGGAGCGCAGCGGCCAATCGAGAAGATGCCGCCGCGAGTAGCTGCCGCGCATGACCGCCGATACCGTGAGGCACCAACACGCCCTTGGCGTCCAGTTTCAGCAAAGCATCGATGCAGTTCACAAGGTGGGTCGTGTCGCCTCTGAAGCCATCTTCCGCCACCGGCGAAACCTCTGTCGCGCCATCGCGCGCCGCCGTGTACGCCGCCCACGCTTCTCTTTGTGTCTTGTCCGCGGCGTGCTCGCTCCACCACATCTCGAAATCGTGGGGTTCCTGTTCCGCCCTGAGCCACTTAGGAAGCGGCCCTAGCGGGGGCTTCCAAAGCTCGCCGCCTTCGTCCGTGTAGCCCGACAGCCTTAGGCTGCGCTCTGCCTTCGCCAGTCGCTGCGCCGCGGCCGCTAGGGTGCGGAGAAGGGTTGCCGCCGTTCGGGCACGACAGCGACTCGCTGTGGCCATGAAGCTATGCAGCTGGTCCGCCCACAGGTCCAGCTCGTCCGCGACGCGGTGCGCTTCCTTCACTTGTTCCGGTGTCATGCCTGTTCCTTCAACGCCGCGTCGATCATTGCCCTCATGCCCGCTGCCTCCGCGGTGGACGTCCGCTTCTTCTCCGGCTTGTGCAGCTCCTGCAAGAAGCCGCGGTGAAACGCATCCACCATCTCCGGAGTCGGTTCCCGTAGGGCCTTGAGTGCCTCGACGGCATCAGGCAGGTACAGCTGCCAGAACGGGCGGCCGTCCTTCATGAGCACCTCCTGTTCCTCGATCGGCGACTGCGTTAGCGCGCGAGCGACACGTTCCAGCATGCTTTGTCTCGTGCTCATGCCATCTCCCATTCAGCCCGCCGGGCGCCCTTGAATAGGGGATGCGGCTTGTATTGGGGCTGCGTCACCATGTTGGCCAACAGCACCTTCCAGTTGGCGCGGGTGTTCTCCACCACGGGTCCAGCGTCGAAGTCATGATGGCCAGGGATCGGCGCGACGCCGAGCGGGTCGACGATCTGGCATCGGACCGCGATGCTGCTGCAACCGCTGTTGTAGTAGCCGAGGTGCGCGCGGATATTGGCCTCTGCGTACTTGCCCGCGTTGCTCAGCGCCCAGCAATAGCCGCGGTCATCGGGGCGCCAGAACGTGATGTACTTGTGCCGCCGGTGCGTGTGGTTCACGCTGACGACGTAGTAGCTGCTCATTTCCACAGCGACCTCTCCTTGTTGTCTCCCGGCATCCGGCCGGCGGCGGATCACACTCGCATGCCTCCATGGCATGCAGCTGGGATCAGGATGCGATCTCGATCACGACGTCGAGCGGTTGGTCAGTTCGGCGCGACGCCCAGAACTGACGGACCTTGAAGAACTCCTGCAGTGCGTCCCGATCAAGATGCGCCGCTTGATACCAAAGCCCGGGCGCCACCGGTTCCTGCCCCGACACTCGGTTGTAGTAGTCGATCGCTTTGCACCACTGATCGAACCTCCATCCAAAAAGCAGGGGCATCTCAGACCTCGTGCCTTAGCTCACTCGCGCCATCGGTCGATTCGCTGGAACCGCCAGCCGTGTCGCCGTGCTTCGATTGCCCACCCCGCAAGGCCTACGTCCCGCTGGCGCGCGATGGACTTCGGAGCGCGGCCAAGCGATGCCTCCCGCTGCCCTTGGGCGATGAACCACGCTTTGCCCCCGAGTCGCTTCACACGGCGCCCCCGGAGGCCCGCTCCTCAGGCAGGGCATCGACGTAGAAGCTTTCTGCGCGGTGCTCGACGCCGAGGTCGTCTCGGAAGAGTTTGAAATCGCCGATGTGCTTTACGTCGAGCAGCCCGCAGACGTCGATGCGCACAAGGCCGGTTTGAACCTCGATGTCGTAGATCGGCCACTCGGCGTCGCCCAACATCCGGCCGATGAACGGCTGCGGAAGGCTGTTGATGTAAGCCATGTCGAGAAGGTCGCCCGGCTCCGGCGTGTGTTTCGTGTTGCTCATGCCGCACCTCCGGCCTTGGCGATCACTTCAAGCGTCGGGCCCCAGTCGAAGCACTCGCCGCCTAGTGCGGCGTGAACGCGCCGCAACTCGCGCAGCAGCTCCGGCGCGGCGGCGATCAGGCGGGCATTGGCTTCTCCCCGCGGCGTCTCCCAGTAGCCAACAAAGGCGATTTCATGCGCCCCGCCTGTCTCCGGTGCTTGCCGGATGTAGCGACCACCGGACGGTTTTACGGGGTCGGTGAAGAGCCAGGGCCCTGGCGTGTGTTCCGTGTTGCTCATGATGTGCAGTGCGTTGAATACCGGTGCGGCCTGCGGGGCGGTTAGATGCGCATCCCTTCGGTGACGTACACCTGGCCTGCGCTGATGTGGGCTTCATGGCCGCGCTTGTTCAGCCACCGGGCGATGCGTGCGGCGCGCCGGCGGGTCGTGTACCGCTGGCCCAGCGTGAAGAAGCGGCCGAAGCCTTCGCTGACGCGGACCTGGTACAGGGTGCGGGTCTTGCTCATGTTGCGGTCCTTGCTGCGTTGTCTCGCTGTATGGATCACGATGCTGGGCGGCGGACTCAGGCGCGGGCGAGCTTTGCGCCGCGAACGTTGCTCCGCCACGCGTCGAAATGGCGCTTGATGTGTTGGTCCGGCGTGCCCACAAGCTCAGGGTCCAAGCGCTCCATGTAGGCCCGGCGCGCGGCGTTCGGCGTGTCAAACACGGGTAGCCCGGGCTCCGGTTCCCATTCCCTGCGCGGTGCTTGCCCGGGCTCTCGCACAAACACCGGTCGCATCACGATCCATCCGGCCATAGCTGTCTCACACGAGCCGGATCGAGCCCGGCTTGTAAGCGATCAACTCGTGCGACTGGCTGAACTGCCCGCCCGGTGCCGCGAAGACGTCGGTCAACCCCAAGGAGGCGGCCACACGCTTCGCTGCCGCACGGTCGGCGTAGGGTTCGCTGTTCTGCGTGCACACACGGAACTTCAACCCCTGGTCAGCCACGCGAACCTTGATGCCCGCGGCGCCGAATGCGGCCTTGACTTGCTTGCTGTCCATCGTCGATCCCCGTTTGCAGCGTGTATGGCATTACTGTATTACAGCAATGCTTGATACGCAAGAGGCAAGAAGACCGAGAGTTGCGGACTTTCCCTACCCGGCGTGCTGCCGCAAGAAGCGCCTCATCAAGCTGTCGACATTTGAGAGCTTGCGGTCGAGATCAGCGAGCAGCCACCTCGCGAACAGCTGTTCCTCGATGTCCTTGCCGAACCTCACCGGTCGCTTGCCGCTGCGATCGCACTTTGTGCACCAGACCCGCGGCGCCCGGTAGCCCCCGTTGAACCCGCGGCCCTCGCAGTGCGGGCAGTTCGGATCGAGGAAGATGTCGAGCACCTTACCGGTCAGAGCGTTGATCTCGGCCGCCGTGCTCTGCAGCCCCTGGCGCCCCGCCGCTTGCCGCGCGTAGCAGCCCAGAGCGTGCTTGGTCGATGCCAGCGTCTTCAACTCGATCAAGATCAGCGCGCGGTCGGTGACGACCTGGCGCTCCAGTTCTTCGGCCAACTGCCTGGCGCGTGTCGGCCCGAGGGCCATGCCCAAGCATTCCCGGTCGATCTCCTGCTGCATGACCTTGTAGGTCCTCTCGACCCGGCGCACATCACCGCCGGCCTGATCGAACTCGGCACGCAGACGGTAGAGCGAGGTCGCGAGCCCTTCACGAATCCAGCCCGCTGCGATCAACTTGTCGACGTCGCCCGGCTTGTCCTCGACCTCGAGGTGACTGCTGTTCATGGCACGCGTGTAGCGTTCCGCGGTGGTGGGTGCGTCCGACATGGTTGCTCCTGTGATGCATGCGCGCGGGCAGAGGATGCCCAGGGTTATGGACTTCGTCTAGATCAACGCTCAGCGTGCTCGCTTCATGTTCGCGGCCACTCCCAGCAGGAGCGCTCGCACGTCTCGGCTTGCGACGTTCTTTGCTGCCCTGGCCAGCGAGTCAGCGTGCCGATACTGGAGTTCCCTTACGAAACGGATATGCCACAGCTCCGGTCGAAGGTATGCAGACCGCTCACCGGTGACGAATCCGTAGGCCTTGGCGATCTCCCATATGTCGTCGTCCGACAAGACCTCGGCGGTCATCTCGCCACCTCGACCAGATCGCATTCCGGAACCCAGGACATCGGCGCAAGCCTGAGCGCCCATGACATCGGAACCAGCATTGCCCGTTGCCCGGCGTAAGGGCCGCTCTCGATCTCCCAGCCCTCCATAAACTCACCGGCCTGGCCAATGAAGGCGGCCGCGCCAGGTCGGAGGTCGTCTGTCCGCTGCGGCTGAAAGACGGCGTATGTGGTGGCGTAAAGCTGCCGTCTCATCCCATCGCCCTCCCGATCTCGGCGGCTGCTCGCACGACAGCACGGGCCTCGTCGGGCTCATCTTCCGGCCAGCACACGCACACGTGATTGCCGATGCGCACAACGCAGATCTCAAAGTCGATCCGCCCCCTTAGCTTCGACAGCAGCCGGTAGCGAGCGCCGTCGTCGGTGAGGGGGTCCCACCGGGTAAAGCCGCGCAAGTTCGGGGACCACTGCACCCAAATGCCGTCCTTGAACGCCTTCAACGTCGAATGCGCCCCCGCCGCTTTCGCGGCCAGCTCCAGCATCTCGCGGTCCGTGCTCATGCTCGAACCTCTGCCTTGAGTTTCGCCACGAGCGACGGATGCGCGACGAACGTTCCTTCGCCAAGCTGCCACACCGCCGGCTGTCGCTCCTCTACGCGGCGCACGCACCAAGCCTTGCGCCGCCTGGGCCTGGGCCCGCCGGCCTGCGCCACCACATACCGCACCTTCACGGTCTCGGCGAGCGGGTTGCTCAGAATGCGGATGCCGAACGGGCTCATGCCTTGCTCCTTGCGAGGGTCTTCTCGATGGAAGCATCGGCCTCTGCCGCGAGGTTCGATCTCTCGCTGAAGTCGCCGCGCACCGGCAGCTTGATCTCTTCGTCTGTACGGCTCATCAATCGCTCCAGGAGGAAGACCCGCTGTCACTGCTCGAACTGCATTCAGGGGTGCTTGACGTGCTGCTGTAGTTGCTCGCCGGGCACGAGGGGCTGTCATCAGACCAGCTGCCCGAGGCGCCGCCGCCGGCGTAGCTTCCGCCGCCGCCGCTCTCGAACGCCGGCCGCTCTTCGGACGGCCGGTGAAAGCAGGCTTCGATTGCGGCGATGGTCAGGTAATCCACCTCGAGCCCGGTGATCGTCGACTCCCGGCTGTTGGTGGCCGCGGGCGCCGCTGACTCGCGGCCCGATCGGCTTCGCTTGGCCGGCGCAGGCGCAGCGTCAACCAGGCCGAGCCGTGAGTTCTTGAGCAGTTCGCGCCACCGGCGATCGCGTTCCGCGGCGGTGTCCCGCACCTGCTTGGTCGACACCCACGGGCGCCAAGGCAGGCTGAAGAGACGCTCGGCCCAGGTCCGCCGCACCGTGTAGTCGATATCGCCCATCACCTTCTCCCCCAACTGAGCATGAGGCCGGCGGCCTCCGACACGACGGCACGCGCCGCTGCCTCCCAGTTCTCCTTGACGGCCTTGGGCAGGTTCTGCCAAGAGCTGGTGCCGCCACGCGGGCCGGGACCGTTGAACGCCTCGAATGCGGTTTGCCCCGGCGTGACGGGCTTGGTCGCTGCTTCCTTCACGATTTCCTCCTTGCATGGTCAATCCGTTGAGCCCAGGCCTTCACCTGTTCGTGCGCGGACTTCCATGCGCGGCCGAATCGTGACTGCAGGGCGTCTCGATAGGCGGGCGTCAGCGCGCCCGACCGGGCGGCGACGAAGTACAGCGGGCTGTGCGCCAGGCTGCGGGCGGCGCAGCCGTCGCACTTGTCCTCGAAGCCGATGCTTCCCGTAAGCGGGTTGGCCTCGGCGTCGGCGCACGGCCGGCAACTCACCGGTGCCCCTTGAGCTTGCTGGCGACGCCCTTCACCACTCGCCACAGGTGCATGACAGGGGACGCGATGGCGAGAACCCGGACGGCGACCGAGTCGAAGCAGAGCCCGAGCACGAAGCCCAGCGCCAGGCAGAGCAAGATGGTCAGCAGGTACACGGTTCCACCTCTGTCACTCGATCGACAAGCGCTGCCGCCGGCACCGTCGGCATTCCCAGGGATTGCGCAATGTGCTGTTCCAGGCGCGCGCCCCTCGAGTTCTCCCAGCCCGGCAGCAGTGCCACCCCGTCGCACGTCACAAGTTGCGCAATGTCGGCTCGCATGCATGCTGCCCACCCTAAGGAAGGATCGACGTTGATCTCGGCCGGGTTGACCACGCGATAGCCGAGATCACGGAGGCGGGCCGCCTCTGCGTGGAAGGCGGGAAAGTTCAAGTCAGGCAGGCCAGACATAGGACCTGCAATGTAAAGCCTCTTCACTTTTGGTCCCCCTGCCGGAGCGCGAACTTGTCGCACACGCCCTTCTTCAAGACCTTGAAGCCGCCCAGCGTGCAGCGCAGGTTCTTCTCTTCGGTCCAGGTGTACAGCCTGCTGGCCGCCTGGTAGGTTTTCTCGACCGTCTCCATTGAGAAGTGCTGGCAGGTACTGCAGCTCGGGTGCTCGGGTTTGGCGCGGTAGTTCTGCGCCGCCTTGGCCTGCTCGACTTTGCTCACAGCTCGCCCCCTTCACTGTCCGCCTCGCTCGCAGCCCCCTGTCCGGTACTGCCGAAGCCTCCGGCGCCACGCGCCGTCTCCGTGAGTTCGTCAACCTCGACCAGTTCCACTGGATGCACTCGCTCGAGCATCGCCTGGGCGATGCGGTCGCCCTTCTTGACGAGGAACGGCTCGCTGCCGTTGTTCTGCAGGCAGACCTTCAGGGGCCCGCGGTAGTCGGGGTCGATCACTCCTGTACCGTTCGCCAACACGATGCCGTGATGTGCACCGTGCCCGCTGCGGCTATAGACCTTGAGCGCGTAGCCCGGTGGGGGCTCCACAGAGAACCCGACGTGGAACGTCACGCGCTCGCCCGGGCAGATGCAGCGGGAGAAGCTGAGAACGTCGGTAATCTCGAAGTCCGGGGCGTCTTCGTGCACCGCCACCGCGGCCAGGTCGAAGCACGCGGCCCCGGCCGTCTGATGCTTCGGCAGCACCGCGTCCGGGTGAAGGCGCTTCACCTTGATGGTCAGTGCGTCGGGATTGGAGTTTGTCGAGCTCATGCAGGCTCCAAAAGCGAGGGTTGGGGGTTGGCCGCGATCAGCGGCGTGATGGTCACCACCAGGCGGGCGTCCCCGTCCGGCTCGGCGCGTTCGGCGCGGATGCTGCGCACCCAGCGGTCGTCTTCGATCACGACCCCTTTGAGGGCGTCGAACAGCACCTTCTGCGCGTTGTCCAGGTCGATGCACTGCACGGTGTCGTCCCAGCCGAGCGGGTCCTGGCGCATGCGCTTCTGCCAGTCCTGAGGGCGCTGCGGGTAAAGGGTGTAGGCGATGGCAACGCGGCCGGCCAGCGGCCTCGTCACGCCGGCGGCCTTCGCGATCCAGCGGACATCGTTCTTGTAGGCCTTGGCTTCGTCGCTGACGACGGTCACCGGCGCCTTAAAGCCTCTCGGCATGTAGGTGCGCCAGTAGCGGTTCGCAGATAGGGGATAGGGGAGTTTCAAGACAATCAACTCGCTCTCCCCTCACCTAGCCGCGTGTGAAGTTCCTCACACACAGGCTTTCTCAATCCGCCCGCCCTCGATTGCCCAGAGTCGTCTGAACTACGATGCCGCAGCAAAGCAATGCGCCGACAGAACTGATGAAACACCCCGCTTGGTATCGAAGTCCCATGAACTGGGTCATGCTCGCACTTTCGTCGTTTCTCTTGTTTGCCACCCTTCACATGACGGGCGTGAGCAACTGGCTGATGGAAGCCGAGATTGACTGGCCCGCTTGGACCCAAGCTGTAGGCTCGGTGGTGGCAATCGCGGTGGCAGTCTGGCTTCCTGCCGCGGACAGGCGGCGACAAAGACGCGAGCAGGACGAGGCCGCCTATGTGCAACGTCTGCAGTCGAAGCAACGGTTGCACAGTACCGCGACCGAACTCACTCTCTTGGTCAGCAACATGGCGGCCGTTCAGGGCCCTCGAACAGTGTCTGGCATTCTCGACACGGCCGCGATCACGGACCTTAGGCGGCGCCTTGCCGATTTGGAGGCCGTTGCACCAGACCCGGAAGCAGAGAAGCTGATCGGCGAGATGCGTGGAGTACTTCTTCAATGCGTAGCGCTGCGGGAGTATCCATACTCGGCCGAAACCTCCCAACGCCTCCAAGACGTCGACGAGGTCGCCTTCGACATATCCCAGCGGGCCCAGGCCGCGCTCATAGAGGCAGTCCAGGAGAGGGATACCATACCGTGCCCCAAATCGGGCAACGCGTCGTGAGCCCGACCAGGCTGGGTAGCAGTCCATCGTCTTGCAGCGGGCGCTCACGACTGCAACGCCCGGATCGTCTCGTTCAAGCACGACAACTCCGTCTTCTTCAGCACGGACCAGATGCGGCGCTGGCCGTGAATGCCGTTGAAGCTGCCGCGGTGGCAGTCGTCGCACAGTGGTATCGCTGTGAAGTGGAGGCCCTGCTCGATGTGGTGCGCCTCCGACGGCTCCGCTTCCGTGGCCGGCTTGCTGCACACCGCACACGGCATGCGCTTCACCATCGCGAGGTAGCGCCCCTCGGCCGCGCTGATGGCCTTGGCGTTCTTGGTGCGCATCAGGCCGCTTCCTTCAGCTTCGGGCCGGCGACCCAGAGGTGCCCCACGCGCTGCAACTTCCCCGCCGTGCGGGCCGCACGCAAACGCGCCGCCTCGTCGATCACGTCGATCGCGAACTTTTGCTCGATGTCGGTGGTGGTGAGTTCCTCGTCCGGGTTGGCCTTGAAAAAGCCCAGCAGGTCGTCGACCGCTGTCGTGATCGGAACCGGGAACCTCTCGGCCGCCAGCCGGCCGCGGTCCGTCAAGCTCCACAACGCCCAGCTCGGCTTCTGTACACAGTTCTGGTCTTTGAGACGCTGGAGAAGCTCGCGCACGGTATGCGGGTTCTTGCTCAGCCGCTCGCAGATCAGCTTGGTCGTAACGTTTCCCGATTGATGTATGAGCGAAATGATGCGCAGCTGCTCGATGGGGTAGTGGTGGTCGTTCATCCCGTTGCCTCCTCTGCGCGCATCCATTGAATTACCTGCGCCCAACCTTCATCGCCGTACACGGCCCTCACCGCTGCAGACCACCGCGCTCGCTGCGCCCGCTGCGATACCAGATGGATCTCGTCGTTCAGCCTTGCGGTCAGTCGCGCCAAGCAGGAGAGCTCCACCCCGTTCCCGGCCCGTTGAGCTGCGTTCATGCGTCGGAGGGTGTCGCCGCGGCGTGCGCGTAGAACCTCCTCAGCTTCGACCCAGGGCATTGACCGGACCGTCGCCCAGAAGAGATCTTCTTCAGGATTCAGAGCGTCCAGCGGGTCTCTCATGACCGCCTCCTCATGCGGGCCGCGGTCACCAGCACCTTCATGTGCGTGCGAGTCTTGGCACCCAGGAACTGCTGCTCGGTGGTGCCGGACAGGACCGTCGCGTAGTCCGCTACAAAGTCGCGCAGCAACGCTACCTCCGCCGGGTAGAGGGCCGCGACCCCGGGGGCCCTTCGCGCCCGGACGGCACCGAAAACGCCGTTCAGGTCTTCGAGCATCTGGTCGCGGTCCTCGGCTATCCCTCGTGCACACAGCTGCGCAACGATGCCGGCCGCCTCGAACAGCACCTCCCAACAGGAGGTTATGTCCTGCCCACGAACGATGGCGGTCACCGCGTCATCGAGTGCCGCGGCGCGCTTGATCGCCGCTGTCGTAGACATCGCCGGCTCGCGGGAGTCAATGCGGGCTTGGTCCTCCCTAGAACTCGTCGGCGTTGCATCCGCTTGGCGGGCGTGTGCGGAGCGCTTCTTCATGCTGTCTCCACGTCCGCGAACAGCGGTGCATCCGCAGCAATGCGACGCCGAGCGATCTCGATGTACTCGGGCGACAACTCAATGCCGATTGCGTTGAAGCCCTCTAGCTCTGCCGCCTTCAGGGTAGAGCCGCTGCCCGCGAACGGGTCGAGCACGGTTCCGCCGGGTGGCGTGACAAGGCGGCACAGGTAGCGCATCAGGTCCGTGGGCTTGACCGTCGGGTGCGTGTTCTTCCCGGCGCCTTCATGCCGGTCATGTGCGCTTGCCTTGGCGCTGTAGAAGAACCGAGCCGCGCTGCCGGCGTCCGGGTACTCTGGCTTTCCGACTGCGTTCTGTTCTCCCCCGCCAAACATCGCGCCGCCCTTGGCCCCCTGGCCAGGGTTGCCGATCCAGGGACTTGCGCTGTTCGGGAACGCTGCCGCCACTTCCTCGCTGCCGTCGTGAATGACGTTCGCGGGCCAACGGCCCAGTTCTTCGGCGCGAGCCACGTTTGCTCGCACCCGGGAAGCATGCGCATCGCGGGCAGCCTCATCCTCCATCCATGGGCGAGCCCATCCGTCGTTACCCTTCTGGTCCGCGTTCTCGGCGCCGCCTCCGAGTTTGTCGGTGGTCGGCACCCTGCACCCGTCGATATTGAGCGCCCCGGACCCGAACTGCAGCACGTTCGCCGCGACGGTGCCGACGAGTGGCTTGCGGGCGACGCAGATCGGCTCCCATGCGGGCTTGAGCGCGGTCCCCCAGCCTTGCCATTGGCGAGCGGCTTCGGTGACCGGCGTACCGGGGTTGATGACGCGCTGTGTTGGTTGGAAAACGTCATTCCCCGCCGGCCCGCTGACCTCCCGGTCTAACCGCTCGTTCCCTGGCTCACCCTTGCGACCATTCAACCGCCAGACTTCCGCGTCCATCTCGTCACCGAGGCGCAGAAGCGCCTTCAGCTTCATCCACTGGTCCCACTTCGGGCACTGGCAGCGGTGCTGCAGGCGCGTCAGCCACCAGCCGGCCATATCACTCGTACCCATTGCCGCATCAACATCGGAGCGGGTTACGCCTGCGCGCTCGGCAGCATCGGCCATGAACGCGGTTATTCGAACGATGTCCGCACTGTCGTCGCGCGCCTTGTCAATCGCCTTCGACACGTCCAGCGACTTCGGGAATCCGCTGCCGAACAGCCATCCGATCTGGTCCCGGATCTCGAACCCCGCGGCTTCGATTCCGCACACCAGGCGGTGGTAGGTTCGCGTACTCGAGAAGGACAGCAGATGGCCGCCCGGCTTCAGAACGCGGAAAGCCTCCCGGGCCCAATCCTCCGAAAACTCCTGAAAGGCCCGCATGCCCTTCGGCGACAGGTCGTAGCTCCCCGCCTCTTCCGCGGGGGCTCGACGGGGGTTCTTTCGTGGTGCGCCGTTGGGCTGCGGGCATTGGTTCGGTTTGGCAGCTTGCCGCTCGACTCGCTTCAAGATGTCGGCGTGGTCCCACGACTTCCCCATGAAACCGATGCCATACGGCGGATCGGTCACGACGCTGTCGACACTGCATTCTGGTAGCGTCTTCATGATCTCGATGCAGTCGCCCTGAATGATTCGGATCGAACTCACGCCGCCTCCTTCGTTCTCGCGCAGCACGGCCCGATGAAACCCCGCACTGGATGCTTTCGGCCACCGGCCTGGTCCGATGTGCGCTTCCCGCAGCTGCCGCAAGTACGTCGGATCACCATCCCCGTGCCGACTGGCCGGAATCGAACGTCCGGCGGCCGCTTCGTGTTGTCGCTGCTCATGCCTGTGCTTCCTTCTGCTTCCCGCGGTGTTTGATCAGATCGCTGTAGCCGCGCACGAACTGCTCGGCCTGGTCGCGGGTCAGGTCCTTTCGGACCACGCCCATTGCTGGCTTGTTGTCGAGGAAGCAGCCGATCGAGAACTCGATGGCCTCGGCCATGCGGGCTACCTGTAGCTGGTTACGGTCGTGGGACCACAGAACCACCCAGTCGTGAGGCGTGTTCATTCAATGGCCCCCAGGTTGTATGGCTCGACACGGCTGTGACGGTCGTCGCAAAAGCGCATGGTCGGCTTGTCGAACCAGAACTTCAGCCGGCCCTCCCAAGGGCCGTTGCGCTGCTTCTCGCATGTCACGAGGGCGTCGGGCTGCTCGAGGTGGACCATGTCGTTCGGGTCGCGCTCAAGGGCGCGCTCCTTGGGCTTGTTCGCCCACACGGTCATCACGTTGTGCACCTGATCCGAGATCGAGCCGGAGCCTTTGATGTCGTACTTGGTGGGAGGCTTGTCCTCGGTGCCGGAGGGAGGCTTTCGGCAGTGCACGATGAGATGCATGTGCAGCCCGGTCTCCATACCGCAGCGCACGATGTCCGTGGTGAACCGCTTCTGCTCGTCGAGGCGCTCCTCGCTGTCGCAGACCATCATCATCGAGTCGATGAACACCTGCGTACCCTGCAGCTCGTCGGCAAAGTACCGGCACAAGGCAAGGCACGTCTCGGCGTCAACGCGGCCGAGGTGGTCGAACAACCAGAGCCGGTCGTCCGCCCAGCGGTAGAACAAATCGGACTGCGCCTCAGTGGGCGAACCGGTGGCGAGCGCCTGCCGCTCTGCCCGGTCCATCGTGTCAGCCGGCAGCATCTCGAACGATGCAATGAGCACGCGCTCGCGCTGCAGCGCCAACTCCACGGCGATCTGCCCGGTGAACATGGACTTGCGGTGCCCGTTGTATCCGGCCCAGGCCGTCGTCTCACCCGGGCGGAACTCCAGCAGGTTCTGCGCTTTACCGGACAGCATCCGCGCGTGCCGCTTTCCGTTCGGGTTGTTGCGCGCCGCCCTTCGGGCCTGTACCGCATCCCGGAAATCCGAGGCCTTGCGGACCTTCACCGCCAGATCCGGCCCTTGCTTGTAGGCAGACAAGTCGATGGTGTCGGAGATGAGCCTCACGCGAAGAACTCCTTGTTGCGCACCGGCAGCCACGGCTGGAACAGCAGTGGTCCGGTCGCGATGTAGCTACCAATTCGACGTGTGCCGCTGACATAGCTGCCGCGATAGACGTTGCTACCAACCTGCCGCTGGACATCGGCCATGCACAGGGACCACGGGTCGACGTCGAGCAGGTCGGACAGCAGGCGCAAAGCGGCGATGCCGGGCTTCACGGCGACGATCAGATCAAGCCCCCGGGCCCATCCCCAGGAGTAGCGCTCGGCGGGATCGGCATAGACGGTCGGGTTCGACCAATCGAGCGCCCCGACGAGCGACACGACGACCAGGTCTGCCGGGCGCAGGCCGCGGGCGCGGGCCTCGACGATCGCCTGTGCATTGCGGGGTGTGGGGAGCGGGCGCAGCATCAGACGGCTCCCGCGAAGATGTCGGGCTCAGCCGGAGCGGTACCACCGACTTCGGCTCCGTCCCACCGCTTGCCGCGGAGGTAGACGACTGGCGCTGGGATGAACTTGCCCTCGTCTTTGAGCCAGTCCGTCGAGCCGCGCATGGCTCGGACATGGGCCAGGATTGCGTCGGCCGCTCCGTCCAAGCGGCTGGACTGCCAGACCTTGAGGCATTCAGCCCGGCCACCCTTTCGGGTGCTCTTCGGCCATGCCTCCCAGAACTCGACGAACCTACCCTCCCCCTTGGGGGTTTGGGGGGGTATTTCTTTCTCTTCTCTTCTCTTCTCTTCTCTAGTCCGCTTTTTGTCCGCATCCGATGCGGACAAGGAGAGGTCATCTTGCGGATGTTCTTCCGCTGCGCGCGCCTTCCGCTTGCGCTTTGATTCAGTATCACGACGCTTGGCGGACTGGCCGTTGTGCTCGTCAAACTCAGGCATTTCAAGGCCTTCGCCGTCAGCGTGCACCAACCAGGAGACACACTGCATTGCAGCGCAAAAGCCGGGCCAGCCGATCGCATCGTCCATCGCCTCGGGCGTGTAGCCTTCGAGCAACCCGTCCTCGCTGTGCGCGTCGAAGATGCTCCAGACCGCATGCAGTCCGCCAATTACCCGGAACTTGTCCGCACCCAATGCGGACGCGATGCGGACAACTTTCGGATGCGTGTGCAGGTCCGATCGCATCTTGATCCAGTCGCCGGCCATTGCCTGTCTACCTCAGAGCTGGGACGGCTTGAGCAGCCGCTTGGTGTGTTCGATGGGTTGGGCGGGGCTGGACATGCCGAACACCGTGCCGCGGGCGATAGCGACCTGCACCGGGTCACTGCTTTGCAGCAGACGCGCGCGCAGTCGGCTTGAACGCTCGGAGGCCTCGAGCCCCTCGCGTGCACCCTTCCCCTCCCAGTCGGCCTGGCTCACGTACCCTTCGCGGTCGAAGGCGCTGCCCGCGGCGATACGGTTCATCGTGTCGCCCCCTGGCTGCGCTTGAACTCCTCGACGGCCTGCCGGAGTTGCTGCAGGCGCGTCGCAGGCTCGGCGTCCGCGTAGTTCGGACGTCCAGCGATCCGAACCATCTCGTCAATACCATCGTCGTTTCGGATCGGACGCAGCGCGCTATCGCGGACAACTACCCGGTACATGCGGAAGGGTCGGCCAGATACGGTCTCGGTGTAGAGCTTGTCGCCCTCTGACTCGACGTACCACGCGGGGCCGCAGTCGCCATCCCAGATGCCTTGGAAGTTGTAGGCCTCCCTCACCATGACGAGGCGCCCCCAGTTCTCGGCGTACTGCCCGCCCACGATGACGGCCAGGTCTCCTTGCTGGCAGTTCATGAGGACACCTCTTCCAGATGGCGCCGCTCTTCGGCCAGGGTGAACACCATGGCGATGTCTTGCTCGATGCTGCCGGCTGGGAACGCGGCCCCGTAGGGCTGGCGCTTTGGGTCCGCCGCCCACTCGTAAAGAGCGCGCAAGTCGGGCATGCGGGACAGCGGGTCCAGGACGCCATGCACGGTCGCTGCCTGGTGCTCGGCACGAGCCCGGTCCAGCATCGCGAACTGATGCTTGGACGTGTCGCCGTAGGTGACGAGGAAGGCTGACGGCCGAGCGGCCGCCTGGAAGGGGTTCTTGCTCATGCTGCTCTCCTTGCTGCCTGCAGCTCGGCCTCGAGGGCGCGGATGCGGGCTTCCTTGCTGGACCGCAACACCACGTCGCAGCCCATCTGTTCGGCTATCCACTGGAGCGGCGCCAGGCTTTGCGTGATGTGCATGAACTTCACGAGACGCTTCGCCCATTGCTGGCCGACGTTCCTCATGAACTTGCTCATGTAGCCGTGGCTGATCGGGATCTGGTCAGCGATCTCGTGGTCATCCATGCCGCTGTGAAGTGCTGCCTTTCCGAGGCAGGCCGAGAAGGACGCCTTGTGGATCAAGGCTTGGGGCAACTGGTGGAATTCACCGACTTGACCGAGGAACGGCATCTCGCCTTGCGAATGCATTCCAACGCTGTCTTGTGGTTTCCATTCGGGTGCCGCGACACTGGCGGACATGGACATAGCAACTCCCATCGCTTTTGTTGAAGAAAAGGTTTCAGGCTTGTTGAAGGGCCCCACCCAATCCGCCCATGCAGCGATGGGAGGATTCGACGGCACGGGCCTCATGGAGGGGCCCTTCAAAAAGCCGGCTCGCGAGAGCCGGAAAGCGCCTTGCGGCGCCCACGGAGGAGACATAAAGGCCCCCGCCCGCCCCGCCCTGCGTAATGAGGTGAGGGAGGGTGGTGCTGAACGCAGAACGGGTGTTGATGCGAGCGGAGGAAAGGGGCGAGCGCTGCAGCCGATAGACCGGCCGCCCTACTACAAGCTGATGGATGACAGCTGCAGCGCTCATAACTCAGGCCTGTTGGGCAGAAGCGGCGACGTCGACGAGCGGACGCCCGGCGGGATGGGGCCACGATTTGTCTCGAACCCGGTACCACTGCACATTGCCGAGCAGCTGCTCGCAGGTAACCTCGCCTTTGGTGGCCTTCTCGATCAGCGGGCAAAGGTCTTGCGGAACGGGCCGCTCTCCCTTGCGAAGCTGGCTCACGAACTGAGGGCTTCGATCGAGCACCGACGCCAGTTCAACACCGCTTCCAAGCAGCTGGATTGCTCGCTCGATGTGAGCGTTAGCGGGAGCCTGTGGCGGCTGTGGGTGCTTGCTCATTGCCTGATCTCATACGTCATTGCTGTATGGTAGATCAAGCATTGGTAGATGACAAGCATCGCGCCGAAAATACAGCGATGCTTGATAAGTCAGTCACGACTAGAGAACGCACGCGCATTGCGCTTCAGCGCGCGTTCGACGTCTGGAACAGCCAAGATCCTCGGAATCACACCAAGGCGGAACTGGCGCGTCAGTGCGAAGCGCTGTCTGGTCAGAAGTGCACGCCGCAGACTGTGAGCGGTTGGTTCTCGACCGGCCGGATGGACAAGGCCTGGCTGGGAGTCGTGGAAAAAGTCACGGGACAGTCACTCGGATTCAGCGGAAGCCCCGAAATGGGGCATGAATTCCCCCTAAATGGGGAATTACCCCCCTCAAGTGCGGGGTATCCTCGCTTCCACGCCAAGAACGTGGCGGTAGTGGGGGAGTGGTTCGTGCAGTCTGACGGTAGCTTCTCGGAAAAAAAATACGAGAACAACGAAGGTGGTTTCGTCGAGTGGGGTGGTGGCTCTGGCTACAAGGCCGTGAAGGTGCGAGGTGACAGCCTCGAGCCGCTCGTCAGCGACGGGCATTACCTCATCGTGGCGCCGGGCGTAAAGCCTCTGCCGGAGCAGCGTGTAGTGATCGTCAAGAAGGACGGACAGATGCTGCTGATGAAGCTGTTGTTTGATCGCGGCGATAGCGTCGTGGTGGAGACCTGGCATCGCACCAACAGGGTGACAATCTTGTGCGAGGACATCGCGTTTTTCTACCCGGTAATGGGCTGGATGGACCGCCACGCCCACCGGGCAGCATGATCCGGCCCGCGCTTTGCGCCGCAGGGCTGCTGCTGGCGGGGGCGGCAGTTGCCACCGAGTGGGCGGAAGAACCGGCCGCGGTGCTCGGTGTGCGACTCGGCGCGCGCGTCGACCAGCTCGACCTGCCATCGTGCCCGCCCCCCGCCCCCGGCGGCGGCGCCTCGCGGGGACTCTGCTTGCAGCGGAACGGGCCGTACGCCGACAGAATCATGGGACTGCAAGGGCTTCCAGACCTCGGGCTGCCGTATTCCGCGAGCATTCACCTGCACGAGGGAGCCGTCGAGGCCGTCGGCATTGAGGCTCGGCAAGCAGATTGGGCGCGCCTTAAAGCGATCCTTGTAGAACGCTACGGCCCCGCCACCAAGGAGACCGTTGGTCCCGTCACCACGGGCAGCGGCGCCGTGATCTCGTCGCAAACTCTGCAGTGGGCCGGAAGCGCCACGACGATCGTGGCGATCGAGAGGGCGGGGAGAGCCGGCACGTCCTACGTCAAGTTCTCCGACGCGGGGATATCCGCGAAGAAGGCAGCAACGCAAGCGAACACGGTCAGAGACGCCGCAGGCCAACTGTAAGCGCCCTTCGTTCCCCACTGAAACCCGCTTCGTGCGGGTTTTTTCACGCCGCTCGTCAACTTTCAGTCAACTGTCAATATTGACAGGATAGCCAAGAGCGAGCCGACGGCCCCGAAAAATACAGCGTTGCTGTATTTTTTCCACCGCTTCGCATCAAGTAACGCTTGATGAACATCCATCATTGCTTTATGCTTTATCCATCGCATCAACGAACGCGACGGAGGCAGAGAGATGGACATCAAGCACGGGCTACAGCGGATCGCAGCCCCAAGCGAGCGTAACCGCAGCGAGTTCCCTCCCAACATGGTGCTCGAGCCGCGGCCACGGCCGCTGTATGCGGAGCCGAGCCGTGTCGCCATTCGTCACTACGTGCAGGTCATGCAGATGAAGCCTCGCGCCTCCTTTATGGAGCGCGTTGTGGCCGCAATGACAGGGGGTCGCGTATGAGCACCCCCATGGACCGGCTGCCGGAGACAGCGCTGGAGGTGCTCACGAAGCACGGCCGCAAGCTCGGAAAGGACTACGCCGTAATCGAGGCGGCGCTCAAGGAGCGAAGCGCATTCGACGCCGAGTGCCGCACCCTGCGCGCCGAAGTGGCCTCCCTCCGCGCTCAGCGCCGAGGCCTGCACGACGAATACGCGATGGCCGCCCTGAAAGGCCTGCTTGCCAGCGATACGGATGCTGGGCAGCACGGACACGTGCGATTGCTCCAGGCGTTCGCCCTCGCTGACTTGGCGATGGACGTTAGGAGCACGCGATGAGCAACGTCGTCCTCCTCCCCGATTACCTCGCAGCCATCGAGTGCGCGAAACGCGTGGTGCGCTACCGCACCGCCTGCACGCCGAAGTCTTCCCCGGCTGAGCGGGCCATGTACCGGAAGCTGATCAGCACCGAGTGCGAGGTCGTCGCGCGAGTCGCGGATTCGATCATGAACGGCCAGGCCGCAGAGGGAGCACAGCAGTGAAAGCAGCAGCAGTGATCCTCGCGCTCCTGTGCGGCACCGCCAGCGCGGAGACGACCTTCGGGCTCCATGTCGCCTCGAAGCACGTTCCGCAGCGCGACCAGAGCAACGTGAACCCCGGCTTGTACGCGATCACGGACAGCGGCTGGACCGTTGGCGGGTACCGCAACAGCTGGCGAAAGCTGTCCGTGTACGCCGGCAAGACCTGGACGCTGGCCGAGGCTGGCCCGGTCTCCCTCGACCTGACGCTGGGAGCTGTCACCGGCTACCGCACGCAGAAGAACAAGGCCGGTGTGCGCCCTCTCCTGCTGCCGTCGGTTGTCGTCGGCGACGAGTTCCGAGTTCGCATCGCCTACGGCCCTCGCTTCGACCCGAAGGCCGGCAGCCATCTTGTGCACCTGATGGTCGAGCGGAGCTTCTGATGGGCCTGATGAGCGAACCACTGACCGAGCATGAACTGCAGGCGGAAACCGACCGCTGGCTACGGCAATTGAATACGACGGACGTGCTGGACGAACTGTGTGACGCCGAGGGGCCCCTCACGCTGGCGATTGAGGCAGGCAACGCGAGAGCGATCGGCGAGATCGTGCTCGAAGTGCGGCAGGCCTACGCCAAGCGCCTGGCTTGCCGAGAGCTGTGCGCGTTCGGGGCCCAGCTGCCGACCACAGAACAAGTCGCGTCGCTGGCGTTGATCCGCGCCAGCGCCGGCCAGTAGTTCGACAAAGCGAACCGACGCACGGGCGTCGTTGGGAGAACAAGGGGATGAGCATGTACAGCAACGTCGGCTGCTCGCAGTGCGGCCGCTACTTCGGGCCGGGGGACCACGGGTTCTCTCACTGCGAAAACCACGGCGGCATTTCGCCGCACAGGATGGCCGAGATGGGCGACGCGAAACACACGCTTGGCGATCTCGAGGAGGCGGTAGCCGACTTCCTTGAGGCGCAGGACGCCCTCGACAACCGCGAACTTCAAGGGCCCTATGTCGAAGGCTACTTCGTGCTACTGCGTCGCAGAAACGACGCGCGGGGCCGACTTGACGCCGCCGGGAGCAGCGAATGAAGTTCAACCCCTCCCCTTTGGGCTGGTGCATGTGGCTCTATATCGCCCTCTGCTGCCTGAGCGGAACGATTGCAAGGTGGCTCGTATGAACGATGACCGTCTCGAAGGCGCGGGAGGTGAGGACACCGAGGAGCACCTGCTGCGCTCCCTCCCCGGCTGCATCGTCGCGGCCGTTGGGATGGTCGGAATCGCTGGCTTCGTCCTCTTCCTCGTCGCTCGCATCGTTCGGAGCTTGACCACATGACCACCTCATATGACGACGCGGTGGAGCTGAGCGAGATGCCCAGCGAGCCGGCCCGCCTGTACGACGCCGACCGCTTCCGTAAAGAGCAGCGCGAGAGTCTGAAAACCTGGCTGCTGTACCTCGCGACGTTCGCCGTGGGCGTGATTGGTTCCATCTTCTATCCGGGGAACTGGTTTGCTTTCACTTGGTTTTGAACACATCCCGGCCCCCGCCGGCTACCGCGGTCCCATGCAGCTTCCCTGCGGCCGCCGCATCTACTGGACCGGCCGGGTTGCCATCGGCCTGCGCCACCAACCGCAGTCCACCGGGCCGGCGTCCAAGTACGGCGAGTGGATTCAGGACGTGCTGCTGTCGCAGCCGGCGAAGTTGAACTGACGAACAAGGAGAACACGTGAACGCCATCCTCAAACCGGTCGAGCAAGACCAGGACGCAACAGCAGTTGCGATCCTCAGCAGCATCGAAGAGGTGCAGTCCGCAATCACGGAGTTCGACAAGGTGTCGGCCGGTCTGCGCGACCTCCGCGAGAAGTATTCGAACGTGGCCTTCGACGTGGCCAGCCCGAAGGGGCTGCGGGAGGCGACGGACGCTCGCGCCGCGATTCGTGCGCCCCGGTACGCGGTCGAGAAGGTGCGCAAGGCCGCCAAGGCTCCGGTGCTGGCGCTCGGCCGGGACATCGACGCCCGTGCCGCTTACATCACGGCCGAGCTGCTCCAGCTGGAAGAGCCGATCGACCGGCAAATCAAGGCTGAGGAGGCACGCAAAGAGGCTGAGAAGGAGGCGAAGCGGCTGGCGGAGCTCGCGCGCATCGAGGCGCATCAGGTGCGGATCGGCGAGATTCGGGCGCTCCTGTCGATCGCCGTCAATGCAACCGCGCCGTGCATCCAGACCCTGATCAACCGACTTGAGGCGTGGGTCGTCGGCCCCGACGCGTTCGAAGAGTACGCCACGGCCGCCCAGCGCGCCAAGGACGAGACGCTGACAAGGCTGCGTGAGATGCACCCGGCGGCCGTTGCCTACGAAGCGGAGCAGGCTCGCTTGAAGGCCGAACGAGAGGAACTGGAGCGCCTGCGGGCCGAGCAGGCGCGACGCGAAGCCGAGGAGCGTGCCCGGATCGCGGCCGAGCAGAAGGCTGAAGCCGACCGCTTGGCCGTCGAGCGAGCGAAGCAGGAGGCCGAGCTGCGGGCCCTGCGAGAGGTGTTCGAGCGCGAGAAGGCCGCTGCGCGAGCGGCGCAGGAGGAAGCCGATCGCCAGGCCGCAGCGGCGCGCGCCGAAGCCGAGCGCCTCGTCAAGGAGGCGCGCGAGGCCGAAGAGCGCCGGCTTGCCGCGGTGCGCGCTGAACAGGAGCGCCTGGCCCGAGAAGCGGAGGAAGCCCGCCTGCGCGACGAGCAAGCGCGCAGCGAGGCCGACAAGCGTGTGCGCGACGTCGCTCACCAACTGCTTACCACCCTGCGCGCGGTGAACCGCTGGGATCGCGCGGCCAACGCCCTGCCCGGTGCTCTGCAGGCGCAGGTCATTCAGTCCATCTTTGCCGCCACGGGGGAGCAGGAATGACCAACGCCCTCACGAAACAAGAGGGCGGCGCACTCGCGCTGTCCGAGGCTGAACTGCTGAACGTGCTCGCCTCGTCGCTGTACCCGGGCGCCGCGCCCGAGTCGATCAAGCTCGTAATCGGCTACTGCAAGGCAGCGGGCCTCGACCCGATGCAAAAGCCGGTGCACATCGTTCCCATGTGGGACGGCAAGGCCAAGCGGATGCGTGACGTGGTGATGCCAGGCATCAACCTGTATCGCACCCAGGCTGCGAGATCCGGCCAGTTCGCCGGCATGTCGGAGCCCGAGTTCGGGCCTGACGTAACGCAGAACGTCGGCGGGGTGACGATCACTTTCCCGGACTGGTGCCGGGTGACTGTGAAACGCGCGCTAGCTGATGGCCGCATCGCGGAGTTCACCGCGCGCGAGTATTGGATCGAGAACTACGCGGTGAAGGGTGGGCAGGAGAAGTCGACGGCACCCAACGCCATGTGGCAGAAGCGGCCACGCGGGCAGCTTGCGAAGTGCGCGGCCGCACAGGCTCTGCGCATCGCCTTCCCCGAGATCGCATCGCAAGCGACCGCGGAAGAGATGGAGGGCAAATCGCTGCAGAGCGACGAGCCGCTCGATCCACCGCCCTCGCAGGTCCCGGCCGAACTGGTCGAGGCAGCGAAAGCCGCTGCCTCGAAGGGGGTGCAAGCCTACCAGGAGTTCTGGCAAGCCACCGGCGCTGCAAACCGCAAACTGCTCGCGCCCCACCACGCGAGCCTCAAGGAGCAGGCGGCAAAGGCCGACGCCGACCGAACGATCGACGCGCAGACCCGGGATGGTGCGGGCAGCGATGGCGGCAACGACGTCGGCGACGAGATCGAAGCCACGGAGGATCGGGAATGATCGTCTACACCGATCCCCAAGGCTCGCTCGAATGGCTCGCCGCCCGGCGCGGAGTGATCACCGGATCACGCTTCAAGGACTGCCGCGACTACAACCAGCCGACCGCGGCCGAGAAAAAGGCCGGCGAGACCCGCGGCAAGCCTTCGAAGACGCTGCTTGCGTATGCCATGGACGTGGCGCGCGAGCGGGTAGGCGGCATTGCGCCGTCGAAGTTCGTGACCCATGCCATGCGCGCCGGCACGGAGGAAGAGCCGCCCGCACGGATCGCGTATGAGGCCGAGACCGGCCATCTGGTCGAGGAAGCTGGCTTCATCACGACCGACGACCGGCTCTTCGGTTGCTCAGTTGATGGCTTCGTCGGCGCCGACGGAGTCATCGAGATCAAGACGATGGTGTCGTCCGACACCCTCTTCCGCGCCGTCGTCCAGGGCGACATTAGCGAATACATCGACCAGATCAACGGGGAAATGTGGCTGCTCGGCCGCAAGTGGGTCGACCTCGTGCTGTGGGCGCCGGATCTGGAGCCGCTCGGCAAGCACCTGACGATTCGACGCGTCGTGCGCGACGAGGCAGCCATCCAAGCTCTCGAAGACGACCTCATGACCTTTGCCCGACTGGTCGCTCAGTTCGAGAAGGAACTGCGGAAGGAGGCAGCATGATGAACCGACTCGCGCCCTGGACCACGGTCGAAGAGACCACTCTCCGGCTCCACTATCCAGTCGATGGCCCGCGCAAGTGCGTGGAGCTGCTGCCCAAGAGAAACCTCTACTCCATCTACGCCAAGGCCCGGCTGCTCGGGCTGAGGGCACCGAAGGTACCTCCGACCGCCGGCAAGAGGTTCGCAACGAAGTACCCGCCCAATGATGCGGTAGACACGGCAATCCGTGAAGGCTATGCCGCGTGCAAGGGGCGAGGAGACGTCGCCAAGATCGCAGCCAGGGTTGGTCGTCCGCGATGGTGGGTCAGCAAAAGAGCTGCCGAACTGGGAATCGCAAAACCACCGCTGAGGCAGCCGCCCTGGTCGACCGAGGAGCTTGCCATCCTGGAAGCGTGCGGTCACATGAGTGTGACGCATATCGCAAAGAAGCTCCGCGATGCTGGCTTCAGCCGCACGCCTTCGGCTGTCGGCAATGCGCTGAAGCGGAACCACATCGACCGCACGGACCCGGACACATGGTCCGCACGCGAACTTGGCGGCCTACTCGGCGTGACGGGAAAAACCGTCGTCGACTGGATTGAGCGGCGCAGTCTGCCTGCCAGCCGCGCCGGTACCCGCCGGTCCGAGGACCAAGGCGACATCTGGGTCATCAAGCGGAATGGGCTTCGTCGATGGCTGGCGTCCAACCCGGGTTTCGTTGACCTGCGCAAGGTTGATCAGGTCTGGTTCATGGACCTTGCATTTGGAGGCTGAACATGATGCCGCGCACCTTCATCGTTCGCGACGAGACGATTGCAGCCCGTGTGCACGGCTTCATCGATCAGAACGCCGGGCCGCAGATCAAGGCGGGGAAGCCTCTGCGCGTGGTGATAGCTCCGCATGTCGAAGACCGAACGGACGCACAGAACCGCTTCATGTGGGTCGCGGTACTCACGCCGATCTCGAAGCAGGTGAACGTGCTGGGCAAGCGGTTCAGCCCCGAAGCCTGGAACGAGATGCTGAAGGAGGAGTACCTCCCGGAGGAGAACTCAAAGGGCAAGAAGAAGTGGCAAATCCTGCCCAACGGCCAGCGCCGACTTCAGATGAGCACCACGGACCTCGACGTCGAAGAGATGACCGAGTACCTGCACAAGATCCAAGCCTACGCCGCGAGCGATCTCGGCGTCGACTTCGACAACAAATCGTGAACGCCACATGGCAAGCAACAACCGAATCTACCTCGTGAGCAACGACGCCGGCATGGCCCGCCTGGTGCGCGCGACCCATCCCTCCCATGCACTGCGCCACGTCGCGCAGGACAGCTTCACCGTGACCGTCGCCAGTCAGGACGAGTGCATCGAACTGACGCTGAAGGGCATACCGGTCGAAACGATCAAGGCCGAGCAGATGGACCTGCCGGACGCGGACTGATCCCCCCCCAAGAAAGGCAATCATGAGCCAGTTCTCCCTCGAAGATTTCACCGCCGTCACGGTCACCGGTGTCAACGTCCGCGCCGAGCATCACGGCCCCGATCAGGTTCCGGCGGCCGACATCAAGTTCGAACTGACGACCTCGAACAACATCCTCTCTGAGTTTGATGGCGCGCTGAAGTCGATGCTCTACAAGCGCGACGAGGAAGCGGATCGCCAAGCCTACGTCGATGGCGTGGAGCCGGTCACCGACCTGCCGCTGCTGCGTACCTCGATTCTCGAGCCGCTCAAGCTGAAGAAGGAGTACGCCGGCTACACGCTGACGGTTGACCAGGGCATCAGCGACACCAGCTGCATCGAGCTGGGCCAGTGCGAGGTCAACAACTTCGTTGTCGACTGCAAGGAAGGCGGCAGCGTAACCCTGAAGTTCCGGGTGCAGGCATCTGGGCTTCAGCCGTCGGTGCTCGGCAAGGTCGCTTCTCTGATCGGCCGTGAGGTCGAGATCACGCTGCTCCCTCCGAATGAAGTTGGTGAGCCTGGCGCAGCCATCGACGCCAGCAGCGACGGCGACTGGTTCGGCACCAAGGACGCGACCGACACCTTCCTCGAAGCGCAAAGCTGACCACCCTGCCCCTCATCGAACGGGGCGCATTGGAGAAGAACATGACCGCAGCCAACAACACCACGACCGACGACATCGCGAAGCGCACCACTGAAGCAATGGAGCAGCAGCTTGGCGTTCCGATCGGCAGCCTGCAGCCGACGTCAAAGCTCCGCGAGGACTTCGGCTGCGACAGCCTCGACTTGGTCGAACTATGCATGGCCGTCGAGCACGAGTTCCTTATCGAGATTCCCGACGAGGAACTGGAGGGCGTCGAGACCGTTGCTCAGGTGATCGAAGTCGTGCGGAAGCACGTTCTCGAGCAGTGATGACCGAGGGCGGATCTATGCACGGGACCCCCTCCGCAGCACAACTGGCCCATGCGGTCGAGTTGCTACGACAGATCCAGGAGCGTGCACTGAACCTCGGCTTCGACGGGGTCAAGGAGGCGCTCGAAGCTCTGGAACGACACACGGCAAGCGCCACCCAGTTCAGCCTTAACGAGCTGGCGAACAAGGTAGCACGCGAGATCCCCGAGGGCTGGTGGATCGACATCGGAATCGAGCAGGGCTACTGCGGCGTCTCTCTCTACAACCCGGACGGGTTTGGAGTCGCGGAGGAGTTTGCCGTCGACGGAACGCTGGAGGATGCAGTCAACGCGGCACTGCAGTACGCCAAGGAGCGGGCATGACACCGGAACAAGTGAAGGAGGCGCAGCGGCTGGCTGATGAGTTGGAAGCCTTGGGACGGCGAGTGTACGTAGAGGACAGGTCGCAGCCGCGCGCGGCGGCAGCCCTGCTCCGCACCCTCGCAGCCAGCGCACCGACAGGCTCGGGCGGGACTGGCGCGCAGCAGGGGGAGATGTGGGTGAGCATTAGCGACCGCCTGCCGAGCCATGGCCAGCGCATCCGCGGGCGTGCGCCAAATGGTGAGTGGGAAGAAACGTTCAACGAACGCGAACCCCTTGGGATGATGACGCATTGGCGGCCCGTGGACGTCGCACAGCAGGGGGAGCCGGTGGCGTGGCTTGTCGAGTTTGCTGGCGAGCCCGAGCTTGGCCACTACCTGACAGAGGAGCGGCCGGATTCTTCAGAATGCGTGACGCCCCTCTACCCCCACCCGCCAGCAGCGAAGGCGCCCGAGGGGTGGAAGCTGGTGCCGGCGGAGCCCTTCCCGTCTCAACGGATCGCCGGCACGGCAGAGTGGGTGCGCCAATCGGCCGACGATGACGAGCCGTGCACCGACAAGACGGCGGCCGTCTACCGCGCCATGCTCGCCGCCGCTCCTGCCGCACCGCAGGCAGAGCCGAGCGAGGAAGACGAGCGGGCGAAGTTCAAGGCGTGGGCGGAAGCCGCCGACTGCACGAACATCAATGCCCGTTTGGTCGCGTGGCTGGGCTGGAAAGCCGCAAAGGGGCTGGCATGAGCAGGAACCTGCTGCACAAGTCCAAGCTTGACGCTTTCAAGGCCTGGCTAGATCAGGCGGGCATTGAGCACCGCCCGCCGCGCGGTGAATTCCAGGTCTTGCAAGTCAAGACGAAGAACGGCCAATGGCAATGCGTCTTCGACCGCCTGGACGCGCAGGAGCACTACACCGTGGCATGGTCGCTTGAAAGCATTGTCCGGGCGTATATCCGGGAGCGCGGCACCAAAAGCGGAGGGGGCGGCAATGTCTAGGCGAGCACGAGCACGAGAGAACGCCCGGCCCTGGCTTGCCGGCGAAGTGGAGACCGACGGCATCCCCTGGGATCAGCTGCGCAAGCCAGTCGAGCCGCAGCTGCCGGAGAACGACATGCGGGTTCCGGGTGGGTCTCGGTACTTGGGGCTTAGCTTCAGGCCGAGGGTTGAGGCAGTGGAGTACGAGGAGCAGTGATGGCGACGGATGAACAGATCAAGTATTGGGCTGCAATCTGCGGGATCGGGTACGGGTCACCCTGGCAGCCGACTGAATCCCAAGTTCTGCAGTTCGCCCGGCTCGCCCAGGGGGCAGAGCGGCAGGCCGCCCAGTATTGGCATCGTGAATGCCTTGCGGCACGCGAAGCGATTGACCTCCTGCGGGAGAACTGCGCCGACGCAGCGGAATACGGGACCGGCTTCCTGGGTGTCAGGCGCATCGAGGAACTACTCGAACACATACCGGCCGCCACGACAGACGAGAGCGATCCGAGCAACTACGCCGATGCATCCGCGGTCGCCACCATCCGCGCACGAGGAGAGAAGTGATGGAAGAGATCAAGCTGCCGGATCACTGGTCGAGCCGTGAGATCCTGGCCATCCAGCCGTGGGATAGAAGCCACGCAAGACGGTACGCGGAAGCCTACGCGCGCGAATACGGCCGGCAATGCGCCGAGGCCACCGCCCGCGAATGCATCGCCCTCCTGCCCGGCGGCAACTACGCCGACCCCCAGCAGATCGCCGACGCCATCCGGGAACGGTTCGGGATCGTGGAGACGGAGTGCGAGCAATGAAGGAGCGACCCATTATTTTCTCAGGGCCCATGGTCAGAGCTTTGCTCGCCGGCACGAAGACGCAGACGCGGCGGGCCATGAAGCTGCAGCCTTATTCGAACGGGTTCCATTTCAACGGTCACGACATTGCCTGCCATACCGACTACCTGCCTCCGAGCGCGATGCTGCTGGATGTGTACCGGCGTGGCATGCACCTCTACACGACTTCGGACATAGAGGGCTGGGAGGCTGAGTGCCCCTACGGCGTGACGGGGCAGCGACTGTGGGTGCGGGAGACCTGGATGGACCTTGGCTGCGTGCGCATCGAGCGTCAGACCGGTGACCTCAGCCGCTACGCCTACGCCGCGGACACACCTCCCGGCAGCTACGGTGACGAGTGCCGGAAGGACTACGGCCTGAAGTGGCGGCCGAGCATTCACATGCCGCGGGCGGCCAGCCGCATCACCCTGGAGGTGAGAGGCGTGCGCGTCGAGCGGCTGCAGGACATCAGCGCCGAGGACGCCCTCGCCGAGGGCATCGAGCACTCGACCATGAACGACCCGCGCGTCGAGTACCGCTGGCTGTGGGAGCAGATCAACGGCGCCTGCAGCTGGGATGCGAATCCTTGGGTGTGGGTGGTCCAGTTCAATCGTGCGGAGTGAGAGATGGCCAACATTCAACGCACCGCCATGCTTTCCGACTGCTCGCGCTACCGGTACCGGCTCGGCCGCCGATGGGGCGATGGCCAGCCGCTGGCCTTCGTCATGCTCAACCCGTCGACGGCCGATGGCACCGAGGACGATCCGACCATCCGCAAGTGCATCGGCTTCGCGACGCGCCTGGGCTACAACGCGATCGAGGTGGTCAACCTGTTCGCGTTCCGTGCCACCGACCCGTGCGACCTCCGCGCCGCCGGCTATCCAGTCGGGCCCGACAACAACGGCCACATCGAATCGGCGTGTCGATGGGCGCCGATGGTGATCTGCGCGTGGGGTGCCAACGCGAAAGGCCTGCAGCGCCCCGTCGACGTGCTGCGCATGCTGGCGGCCTGGGGCTGCGAACCCATGGCCCTGCGCGTCGCCGCCGGCGGCATCCCGGCACACCCCCTGATGCTCCCCTATTCCTGCTCCCCCGTTCCGTTTTGAAACTCTGTTGTATGAGCGCGACATTCCACGAAGACGGCATGAGAAGTACCCTGCCACACCCGGACCTGGACCTCACCGACGAGGAAATCGACCGCATCTGCGCCGGCCTCACGCAGAACGCCGCCAAGGTTCGATACCTCCGCAGTCTCGGGCTGCACGTCGAACGCAAGCCGAACGGCCGCCCGTTGGTCAACCGGGCGCACTACAACGAAGTGCGCGGCGGTATGCGCGACTTCCCCATGGCAGAAGTCGGGGCCGGGCCGGTCTGGGGGGTGCACTGATGGGACGGCCGGGTCGCCCACGCGATCGGCTGAGTTCGATGAAGTTGCTCCCGCGCATGGAGGCCCGCCCGCTCAAGAACGGAGGATTCTCCTACCGCTATCACCCACTCGGCGGGAAGCCCATCCCCCTGGGGCGCGACTACGCAAACGCCTGCCGCCAGGTGCTGGACATGATCGGCCAGAACGATGCGATGGGAACGGTCAAATGGGTGTGGGACCGCTTCACCGACCCGGACCGGCCGGCGCCGCGCTGGAAGAAGATGGCAGACGGAACGCGAGACGACTACCGGCTTGCTTGGAAGGAGCTCGACAAGACATTCGGGAAGATGCAGATCGCGCGGATTGACAGCCCGATGGTCGCCCGCTACGTCAACATCGAGCGAGCTGCTGCGCCGCGTCGCGCTGCCATCGAGAAGTCCCTACTTTCCAACCTGTGCCGTCACGGTATCACGCTGGGCGTGTGCAAGACCAACCCCACGATTGGCGTCGAAACCCCTCCCACCGAGCCCAGAACGGAGGCGCCTGATCCTGGCGTCTTGCGCCGGTTCCTCGAGTGGCTGGAGAAGCAGACGCCCCAGCGGCGGATCATCGGCATGGGAGCGGAGTACGCCAGCCTGGCCGGCAACCGAAAGGTGGAATTCCTCGACCTGTGCTGGCCTCAGGTCGACCGGCCGCCCGCCGAGATCCGCCGGGAGATTTTGGCCGGGCGGGTCAAGCTCAGCCTGGGCGAGATCCGCGTAAAGCGGGCAAAGCAGCGTGGCAAGAAGCGCGGCGAGGTGATCGAGGTTATCGAGATCACACCGCAGCTGGACGCCCTCCTTGATCGACTGGAGGCGCTGCGCGAGGAGCGAGGCGTCGATTGCCTCTACGTCTTCCCGACGCGAGACAACAACGCCTACAGCGCACGCGGCTTCAAGACGCTGTGGCAACGAAGCGTGCTGCTGGCGATCGAGGAGAAGGTCATCACCGAGGAGACGCGGTTCACCTTCCATGATCTGCGGGCCTACTACACCACGGTGCACAAGCGTGAGCAAGGCAAGCTGCCCGACCTGCACGCGAACCCGGCCACCACGGCACGGGTCTACGACCGGAACAAGGAAGTGAAACGCCGGGCGCTATGAATATTCCCAAATTGGGAATTCAGAACCCGCAAAGTAAACAGGCCCTCACTTGGAGGGCCTGATGTTTTGTGGGGTGGCTGATGGGACTCGAACCCACGACGACCAGAATCACAATCTGGGACTCTACCAACTGAGCTACAGCCACCGCAGAGCCTGAGATTATAGCCACAACTTCTGCGTCTTTTGCACAACTGCCGCCGCTTTCGGCGCCAGCGACAAAAAACATCGCGTCGCGGCCGTCACGATCAGGGCGCGGGCGCCGCCTTCGGGTCGTACGTGATCTCGGTCTTGTAGCGCTTCTTCAAGGCCTCGTAATAGGCCTGCGCCTCGGCGGCGCCCCAGGCCTGCGCGTACTGACGCGGCAATTGGTCGGCCGCCGGCACCTCGGCCCGGCCCGCGACGGAATTGATCCGGACGACGGCATAACCCTGAGGGCCGAGATCGACGCCGACCCAGCTGGGCAATTTGTCGGTCTTGGCCTTCAGGGCCGCCTCGACCACCTCGCGGCTTTGGCCGCCCGGCTGCAGGCGCGACACTTTCACCGCCGGGGGGAGGTTCGCTTCCGCGGGGGCCTTCTGCCACGCCGCCAGCTTCGCCTCGCCTTCCTTGCGGGCCATTTCCGCCGCCTGGCGTGCCACCAACGCTTCGCGCACCCGCGGCTTCACCTCTTCCAGCGGCAGCGTGCGTGCCGGTTGGTGCTCAACCACCCGGGCGGCAACCAACTGGCTCGGTGCGACCTCCAGGGCCTCGGTGTTGCGCTTCGAACTGATCGCCTCGGTCGTGAACAAGGCCGCCAGCAACTTGGGGTTGGCCAGCACACCTTGTGCGCCGGGGCCGGGGGTGCGGGTGACCTTGTCGGCGGTCTGCAGCGGCAATTGCAGCTTGTCGGCGACCGGCTTCAAGGCATCGGTCTGCTCGTAGACCATGTTGCTGAACTGCTCGGCCACCTCGGCGTACCGCTTTTGCGCCTGCTGCGTGCGCACTTCGTCTTCGATCTCGGCCTTGACCGCCTCGAAAGACTTCTTGTCGCCGCCGCGCGCACCGGTGACGCGGATGATGTGGAAGCCGAAGTCGGTCTCCACCACCGGGCTGATCTCACCCTGCTTCAGCGTGAAGGCGGCCTCCTCGAAGGGCTTGACCATCGCGCCGCGGCCGAAGAACTCGAGGTCGCCGCCATTCGCGGCCGAACCCGGGTCCTCCGAGTTCTGCTTCGCCAGTTCGGCAAACCGGTCGGGGTTCTGCTTGAGCTCGGCCAGCAGTTTCTCGGCCTTGGCCTTGGCGGCGTCGCGCTGGGCTGCCGGGGCGCCCTTGTCGGCCTTGATCAGGATGTGGCTGGCGCGTCGCTCCTCGGGCGTCGAATAACGCGCCTCGTTTTCCTTGTAGTAGTTGCGGAGTTCGTCTTCGGGCACCGTGATGCCCTTCTTCACCGACTCGAGATCGAGCACGACGTATTCGATCTTCACCTGCTCCTGGGTCTGGAATTGCGCGACGTTCTTCGGGTCTTTGTAATAGGCCTCGAGGTCGGCATCGGTGGGGTTCACCTTGGCGAGGTAGTCCTTGGCCTCGAAGCGGGCGACCTGCACGTCACGCTGCTGCATGAAGGCGTCTAGTGCAGTCTCGGTGACCGTCTTCGATGCCATCGTGCTGTCGCTGACACCCAGCATCACCTGGCGCAGCGACAAGTCCTGGCGCAAGCGCTGTTCGAAACCCTGCGGGCTCATGCCTTGGGCGGCGAGGATGTCGCGGTTGAGCGTGCCGTCCGGTTTGCGCAGGAACGCCAGTTGAGGGTCGGTCGCGAAGATGCGCTGCAAGCGCTCGTCCGACGTGACCAGGTGCTGCTTGTCGGCCGCGGTCAGCATTACCCGCTCGCGGACCAGCGCTTCGAGCGTCTGGCGGCGCATCTCGGGCGTGTCGAACATCTTGCTGTCGATGCCGGGCATCTGTGCCCGCATGCGCTCGACCTGGTTGCGGTGTGCGGCCTCCAGTTCAGCTTCCGTGATGTCCTGGCCCGCGACCTCGGCGACCGTCTTGGCGCCCTCGCGGAACTGGCTGTAGCCCTCGACGCCGAAGAAGACGAAGGAAGGAATGATCAGCAACAGCAGCACGAAGAACAGGATGCGCGTGTTGTTGCGAACGAAATCAAACATCGAACGAACCTCGGTCTCAGAGTCGATGAGGGTGAACCGCGCAAGCGCGGGCCGTAGCCACGTCCTGCCCCACCCCGCCAGCGGCACACCTGAAAAGCAAAAAGGCGAACCTAGGTTCGCCTTCGTCATGGTGCTATCGCTAGCGTTGGGACCGCCGGAACACTCCTCGCAGCCGATGTCTCTCTCGCTTGCGGCAAGCTGGACTCGATCTGGGTTCCGATCCGCGCCCCCCGGCGTGACAGACCGATATTCTAGCTGACGCCGGCAGTGCTGCCGGGCGCGTCGAGCTACCGGTTGTGTACGTCCCACCGCGGGTGGCGGCTGAAGTCTGTTCGGGCTCGGGAGTCGTGTCGGGCAGCCGGTCTGCGTGAGCTGGATGCGCTGCCCGGGATATCGGCGGTGGATTTCTCGTGGTGGGTGCTGAGAGGCTCGAACTCCCGACCTACGCCTTGTAAGGGCGCCGCTCTACCAACTGAGCTAAGCACCCGAGAAAACACAGCCGTTAGTTTAGTGCGTCTTTGAGCGCCTTGCCGGGGCGGAACTTCGGCACCTTGGCCGCCTTGATCTTGATCGCCGCACCGGTGCGGGGGTTGCGGCCGCTGCGCGCGGCACGCTTGCCAACGGCGAAGGTACCGAAGCCCACGAGCGAGACGGTGCCGCCCTTCTTGAGCGTGGTGCGCACACCGCCGATCACCGCCTCGAGCGCTCGCGTTGCCGCGGCCTTGGAGATGTCGGCCTGCTTGGCGATATGCTCGATCAACTCGGTCTTGTTCACGAAGTACCCCCTCTCAAAGGTGTCGATTGGTCTTGGCGCGACCCATGAAATACGCCTGGTGAAAACCGCTTGGTAAGGGCCGCGCGCTTGTGTGATTTACTGCGCGACCAATTACAGCCACCGCCCTACTCGGTGTCAAGCGCGGTTGCGGATTCTATGCCCAATCGAAGTTGTTAAAGAGTGAACAAGTTCGCAGCCGGCGACGCTGGTCCTCGCTTGCGCGACGGGTCAAACGCCGCGTCAGCGTAGGGCTTGCACGATGGCCCGACCGAGGTCCGACGTGCGGGCATTGCCGCCGAGATCAGGCGTGCGAGGCCCCCCGTTCGAGGGATCGAGCACGGTCTCGATGGCCTTCAGGATGGCGTCGTGCGCGGCGCGGTGGCCGAGGAAGTCGAGCATCAGCGCGCCCGACCAGATCTGCCCGATCGGGTTGGCGATGGCGCGCCCGGCAATGTCGGGCGCCGAGCCGTGGACCGGTTCGAACAGCGACGGGAAGCGGCCATCGGGGTTGAGGTTGGCCGACGGCGCGATGCCGATGGTGCCGGTACAGGCCGGGCCGAGGTCGCTCAGGATGTCGCCGAACAAATTGCTGGCGACAACGACGTCGAAATGCTCGGGCCGCTGCACGAAATGCGCCGTCAGGATGTCGATGTGGAATTTGTCGACCGCGACCTCGGGGTAGTGCCGTGCCATCGCTTCGACCCGCTCGTCCCAATAGGGCATCGTGATCGAGATGCCGTTCGACTTGGTGGCCGAGGTCAATCGCTTGCGCCCGCGCGACTGGGCCAGTTCGAAGGCGAACTTGAGGACCCGATCGACGCCGGTGCGGGTCATCACCGTCTCCTGGATCACCACCTCGCGCTCGGTCCCTTCGAACATGCGACCGCCGATGCTCGAGTACTCGCCCTCGGTGTTCTCGCGCACGATCATCATGTCGATCTCGCCCGGCTGGCGCGGCGAGCCGTCACGGCGCACCAGCGGAGAGCGCACGCCGGGCATCAGCCGGGCCGGACGCAGGTTGACGTACTGGTCGAACTCGCGCCGGAAACGCAGCAAGGAGCCCCACAGCGAAACGTGGTCGGGAATCTTGTCGGGCCATCCCACCGCGCCGAAGAAGATGGCATCGTGCGAGCCGATGCGGTCCTGCCAGTCGTCGGGCAGCATCTTGCCGTGGCGCTCGTAGTAGTCCCAGCTCGAGAAATCGAACTCGTCGAACTGCAGGTCGATGCCATAGCGGCGCGCGGCTTCGTCGAGCACGCGCAGCCCCTCGGGCATCACCTCTTTGCCGATGCCATCACCTGCGATCACTGCGATGCGCAACTTGCCGGTGGTCATGTTCACTCCTTCACTTCACATCAAAAGTATTCGAGCCTTCAGAAGTACTCCAGCCTTCAGAAGTACTCCAGCATTTCGCCGAGCAGTGCCTCCGGGCATTCCTCGGCGATGTAGTGGCCGCAATCCAGCGCCCGCCCACTGACGTCGTCGGCCCGCTCGCGCCACAGCCGCAGCACGTCGAAGCAACGACCCACGGTGCCGTGGCTACCCCACAGCACCCGCAGCGGTTGCGTCAGACGCACACCCTGGGCGACGTCGTGGCGGTCGTGCTGCAGGTCGATGCCGGCTGACGCGCGGTAGTCCTCACAGATCGAGGTGGCGGTGCCGGGCAGCGCCAGGCAGCGCTCGTACTCGGCCAGGGCGACCGGGTCGAACGCGGCCAGGCCGGCGTGGCGACGCCCGATCACCTGGTGCAGGTAGGCGCGGCTGTCACGCTCGATCAGCGCTTCGGGCAAGGGCGGTGGCTGGATCAGGAAGAACCAATGCCAATAGGCCCGTGCGAACGCATCGGTGGTGCCTTCGTACATCGCCAGCGTCGGCGCGATGTCGAGCAGCATCAGCCGCGACACCTGCTCGGCCGCGTCGACGGCGAGACGGTGGGCCACCCGTGCGCCGCGATCGTGCGCACACACGCCATAACGGTCGAAGCCTAGCTGCACCATGGCGGCCGCGATCCACCGCGCCATCTGCCGCTTGCTGTGGTGCACGTGCTCGGCATCCGCGCTCGGGCGGCAGGAGTCCCCGTAACCAGGCAGGTCAAGCGCGACCACGGTGTAGCGGGCGGCAAGCGCGTGGGCCACTCGGTGCCACATCACGTGGGTCTGCGGATGGCCATGCAACAGCAACAGGGCCGGCCCGCGGCCGCCGAGGCGCAAGTGCAGGCGGGCGCCGTCGACCTCGACGTGGCGCGATACGTAGCCTTCGAACATGGCGCCATTGTGCGAATCGGGCTGGGCTCGGCAAGCAATAATCCGGCAAGCGACTATTTCCTTGGAGGAACTGATGATCGACCGGCCGGACCTGTTGCTGGTGACCCAGGTCGCAGCCCAGGGCAGCCTTGCCGCCGCCGCTCGGCAGCTCGACCTCGAGCCACCCGCCGTCAGCAAACGGCTGGCGGCACTCGAAGCGCAGCTCGGCGTGCGGCTGTTCCACCGCACCACGCGGCGCCTGGCGCTCACCGACGAAGGCGAGTTGTTCTGCGCGCAGGCGCAAACCCTGTTGGCCGGATTGCAGGCGCTCGAAGACGGGTTGCAGGCGCGGCGCGTGGAGCCACGCGGCAGCGTGCGCATCGCCTCGTCGTTCGGATTCGGCCGGCGCTGGGTCGCCCCGGCGCTGTCAGCCTTCCAGCAACGCCACCCGCAGGTGGAGTTGCAACTGCACCTGATGGAGCAGCTGCCGGACCTGACGAGCGGCGGCATCGACTGCGCCGTGTGGCTGTGGACACCTCGGCATGGGCAAGCGGTGACGCGCAAGCTGGCGGCAAACCGCCGCGTGCTGGTCGCCTCGCCGGACTACGTGGCCCGACGGGGCGCCCCCAGGCTGCCGGCCGATCTGGCGCAGCACGACTGCCTGGTGGTGCGCGAGCACGACAGCCGCTACGCACAATGGCGCTTGACGCCGCTCGGGCGCAAGCGCGACGCGCGGCCCGTCACCGTGCGGGTGCAAGGCCCGTTGTCGAGCAACAGCGGCGAGGTGGTGCGGGACTGGGCGCTGGCCGGGCACGGCATCATGCTGCGCAGTCTGTGGGACGTGCACGAAGCGCTGGCCGCCGGCCGCCTGGTGCAGTTGCTGCCGGGCTACGCGATGCTGGACGCCGACGTGCACTGGGTGGCCCCACAGCGCGCACAGGCCGACAGCGCGCCGCTGCGGCTGCGGCTGCTGCAAGACCACTTGCTGCAGTGGTTTGCCACGCCGCCGTGGCTAACCAACCCGACTTGAGCGAGGCTGAACCACCAGCCACACACCGAACGCCGTCAGCGCCATGCCGGCCAGCGTGCTGGGAGCGAGGGTTTCGTCGAACAGCGCCCATGCCATCACCGCCGTACACGGCGGCACCAGATAGAGCAAGCTGGTGACGCTGGTGGCGGCCCCGCGCTGGATCAGCAGGTAGAACAGCGAGCTGCCACCCAGCGTCAGGCCGACCACCGACCAGGCCAGTGCGCCGATGAAATGCGGGTGGGTGACGACCGACTCCGACTCCAGGGCCACCAGCGGCAGCGACACCACCAAGGCGGCCATCAGCTGCACCGTGTTGGCGGTGCGCACATCGCAAGGCGCGACGTGGCGCTTCTGATACAGCGTGCCGACGGTGATCGCCAACAGCGCCGCGACCGCCAGCCCCAGGTTGAGCCGGTTCAACTCGCCAGCGCCCAGCTTGTGCCACACCACCAAGGCCAGACCGACGAAGCCGACCGCCAGCCCGCCCCATTGCCTCGCGCTGGCCTTGGCCGACGCGTCTTGGGCGCGCACCGCAAGCCAGACCGCGGTGAGCACGGGTTGCAGCCCGACGATCAAGGCGATGGTGCCCGCGCCCATGCCCGCCTTGACGGCTGCCCACACGCCGCCGAGGTAGCCCGCATGCATCAACGCGCCAGTGACGCCCAGGTGCCACCATTGCGCCCACCCCTGTGGCCACGCGGCGCGCGCGAGCACGATCCAGGGCAGGAAACAGAGGATCGACAGCGCGTATCGCAGCGACAGGAAGGTGAGCGGCGGCGCGTACGGCATGCCGTAGCGCGCGACGATGAAGCCGGTGCTCCAGATGAGCACGAACACCAAGGGCACGGCGCGCAGCAGCGCGCGGGAACGGTCGGACATCGGGAACCACCGGAACAACAGAGGGGCCGGTCAGCCGGACAGGCCGGCATGCGAGCGCAGCAGCTGGGGCAGCAGGACGTGCCGGGTCAGCGCGCCTTCGAGCGGATCTCGGGTAGCGCCTTCTGCAGGTAGTACACCATCGACCAGATCGTCAGCACGGCCGCCAGGTAGAGCAGCACGGTGCCCCAGATCTTGGTGTCGACGATGCCGAACACCAGCCCGTCGTAGAGCAGGAACGGGATGGCGATCATCTGGGTGGTCGTCTTCAGCTTGCCCAGCATGTGCACGGCGACGCTTTTCAGCGCACCGATCTGGGCCATCCACTCGCGCAGCGCCGAAATGGCGATCTCGCGGCCGATGATGACCAGTGCGACCAGCGCGTTGACCCGGTCGAGCTGCACCAGGATCAGCAAGGACGCACAGACCAAGAACTTGTCGGCCACCGGATCGAGGAAAGCGCCGAAGGCCGAGGTCTGGTTGAGCCGCCGCGCGAGCCAGCCGTCGGCCCAGTCCGTCAGCGCGAAGACGATGAACATCACCGTGGCCGCCAGGTTGCCGACCGGCCGTTCGAGCGGCAGGTAGAACACGCCCACGATCAGGGGGATGGCGACGATGCGCGCCCAGGTCAGCAGCGTGGGGAGATTGAAGAACATGCGCACGATTGTGGCGCAAGTCGCATGACAGCCGCCAGCGCAACGATGTGTAGGCCCGGGCCCGGGGTGATCCGGAGGCCCTCGGCGCGAGCGTCAGGCGCCGGCTTTCGGCCCTGAAGGCGGGGCCCGGCGTGGCAGCGGCGGTGCCTCAGGCGCGCAGCGGCAGGCGTTTCAGGTGGCGCGGCCGGCCACCCTCTCGCTGCAGCCACGGCGGGCCGCGCGGGGCCCGCCATGCGTCGCGTCAGTCCAGCGAGCGCGGCTTGAACTTGCGGTCGTCGCGGTACAAGAAGGTTTCAGCGAACCGCCACGGCTTGGGCAGGTTGGACACGTCGCCGAAAGGCGCCGCCCGTTTGACCGCGTCGATCGCCAGCTGGGTGGTGTCGCGCGCCTGGCGCGGATAGCGCAGCACGTTGATGCGGCGGATGCTGCCATCGGCGTTGAGGTCGATCTCGAGCACCGGGATCGCCAGCAGGATGTCGGGCGGGGTGTCGAGGTAGACGCGGTCGGCGTTGACCTGAGCAATACGTTGGCCCGCGCGTTCCCGGTATTGGTCCCAGCTGCGCACGCTGCCTTGGACCCCAGGTGAGCCGCGGCCCGCCGAGCTCGAGGCGCCGGGCGGCGTGCCCTCACCCTTCGACCCGGCACCGCCCTGCTGGGCACAGCCGACCAGAGCGCCCGCCGCCGCGGCGATCACCGCCAGGCCCGCGAGCGCAGGCAACGCGGCAAAGCCGCGCACACGCTTGTATTCCGACATCATCCGACCCTCTCCGTGGGCCCGACTGTCTCACTAGTGCAAGGCCCGATAGATTTCTTCTGCCAGTTCCCGCGAGATGCCTTCGACCGACAGCAAGTCTTCGACACTCGCACTCGTCACACCGCGCAGGCCGCCGAAGCGTTGAAGAAGTCTAGCCCGCTTCTTCGGCCCGACACCGGGGATTTCCTCCAATCGGGAGCCGCCAGTGCGAACTGATGCACGCCGCGCCCGCATTCCCGTGATCGCGAACCGGTGCGCCTCGTCGCGGATCTGCGCCACCAACATCAAGGCGGCCGAATCCTTGCCGAGCCAGACCTTGTCACGGCCATCGGCGAACACCAGTTCCTCGAGGCCCACCTTGCGGCCCTCGCCCTTCTCGACACCCACGATCAAGCCGAGGTCGAGCCCCAGCTCTTCGAACACCTCGCGCGCCATCGACACCTGGCCGCGCCCGCCATCGACGAGCACCAAGTCCGGCAGGCGCGCTTCGCCTTTCTCGGCGGCTTCCGCCAGCTTGGCGTAGCGCCGCGTCAGCACCTGGCGCATCGCCGCGTAGTCGTCGCCCGGGGTGACACCCTCGATGTTGTAGCGACGGTACTGCGACGGCTGCATCTTGTGGCTGTCGAACACCACGCAGGATGCCTGCGTCGCCTCGCCTGCGGTGTGGCTGACGTCGAAACATTCGATGCGGAAGGTGTCGAGGTTCTCAGGCGAGAGATCGAGCGCTTCGACCAGTGCCCGGGTGCGCGCCTGCTGCGATCCTTCTTCGGCCAGCAGACGCGCCAGCGCCAGTTCGGCGCCCTTGATCGCCATCTCCAACCAGGCCCGGCGTTGCTCGCGCGGCTGGTGCAAGGCGGTGACCTTCACCCCGGCCTGCTCCGACAGGGCTTCGATCAGGGCCTTGTCGACTGCATGACTGAGGACCAGCAAGGGCGGCACGCCGCCTTCGAGATAATGCTGCGCGATGAAGGCTTCCAGCACCTGCACCTCGACCGGCGCGCCCTCGTCGGCCTCGTCGGCGCCGATCGCGGTGGCATCTTCGACATGCGCCGGGAAGTACGGCCGGTCGCCCAGGTGCCGCCCACCGCGCACCATCGCGAGGTTGACGCAGGCCTTGCCGCCCTGCACGCGCACCGCCAGCACGTCGGCGTCCTTGTCGGACCCGGTGTCGACCGCCTGCTGGTGCAGCACGCGCGACAGCGCGCCGAGCTGGTTGCGGATCTCGGCCGCCTTCTCGAACTCGAGTCGCTCGGCGTGCGCCATCATCTGCGCCTGCAGGGTGTCCATCACCTCCTGCTGGCCGCCCAGCAGAAAGCGCTCGGCGTTGGCGACGTCGCGGCCGTACTCTTCGGCGGTGACGTAGTGCACGCAGGGGCCGGAGCAGCGCTTGATCTGGTACAGCAAACAAGGCCGGGTGCGGTTGTTGAACACCGTGTCTTCGCAGGTGCGCAACCGGAACACCTTCTGCAACAGCTGAATCGATTCCTTCACGGCCCAGGCGCTCGGGTAGGGCCCGAAGTAGCGGTGTTTCTTGTCGACCGAACCGCGGTAGTACGCCATGCGCGGGAAGTCGTGCGACGCGATCTTCAGATAGGGGTAGCTCTTGTCGTCGCGGAACAGGATGTTGAAGCGCGGATTGAGCGTCTTGATCAGGTTGTTCTCGAGCAGCAGCGCCTCGGCTTCAGAGCGCACCACCGTCGTCTGCATCCGCACGATCTTCGAGATCATGTGCCCGATGCGGGTGCCGCCGTGGTTCTTCTGGAAGTAGCTCGACACCCGCTTCTTCAGGTTGCGCGCCTTGCCGACGTACAGCACCTGGTCGTCGGCGTCGAAATAGCGATACACCCCCGGCAGCGCCGGCAGCGCCGCCACTTCGGCCAGCAGCTTCTCGCGCACCGGGTCGGCGGGCGGCTCGGGGGACACAACATCGACAACATCGCTCATGCCCAAATTGTGCCAAGGGCGCGCGCCCGGCGGTCCGGGCGCGGGCTTGTCGGGCATCTTCAATAATCCGAGCATGTTGTGGGATTTGTTTTGCCGCGTGATCGACAACTACGGCGATGCCGGCGTCTGCTGGCGTTTGGCGGCCGATCTGGCGTCGCGTGGCCATGCCGTGCGGTTGTGGATCGACGACCCGGCGCCGCTGCAATGGATGGCGCCTGCCGGAGCGCCGGGCGTGGCGGTCCAGCCCTGGCCGCAATCCGGTGGCGCCACCCCGGGCGACGTCGTGATCGAGGCCTTCGGCTGCGAGCTGCCGCCCGCCTTTCTCGCCGCCATGGCGGCGCGCTCGCCGGCGCCCCGCTGGGTCAACCTCGAATACCTCAGCGCCGAGGACTACGTCGAGCGCAGCCACGGCCTGCCGTCGCCGCAGATGTCAGGGCCTGGCGCCGGACTCGAGAAGCGCTTTTTCTACCCGGGGTTCACGCCTCGAACCGGCGGCCTGCTGCGGGAGCCGGGCCTGCTCGAGCAGCAAGCGGGCTTCGACGGCGCCGCCTGGCTGCACCGCCTGGGCCTGGCCCCGCGGGCCGGTGAGCAGGTGGTCAGCCTGTTCTGCTATGCCGGCGCGCCGCTGCCCGCCCTGCTGGCCGCCTGGGCGGAGCGCCCCACCCTGCTGCTGGCAACGCCGGGAGCCGCCAGCGAGGCGCTCGGGCAGGCGCTGAAAGCCGTGCCCCAGCCCGGCACAGTGCTCGCGCGCGGCGCCTTGCGCGTCGGCTGGCTGCCGGCCCTGCCCCAGACGGAGTTCGACCGCCTGTTGTGGGCCTCGGACCTGAATTTCGTGCGCGGCGAAGACTCCTTCGTCCGGGCGCAATGGGCCGGCAAACCCTTCGTCTGGCACATCTATCCGCAAGACGACGACGCGCACGTCGCCAAGCTGCTGGCCTTTCTGCGCCGTTACCTGGACGGGGCGCCCGCCCCGCTCGCGGCCGAGGTGCGGGCCGCCTGGTATTTCTGGAACGGCCTGGGCGACACCGCGCCCGCAGGCAGCGCGCCGGCAGCGTGGCAGACACACAGTGAGCGCTGGCGTGAAGCGCTTCTCGCCCAGGCCGATCTTTCTGCCCAGCTGATCGGTTTTGTCTCTGAAACCCACTAGAATGCCGGGTTTTGCGCGCGATCCTGGCGGTCTATCCGGGGCCAGCCATTGAATGATCCAGCAGCCAGCCTGGCAGTGAAGTCAAAAGTCACCGACCCGGCGCTTGCATCGGAGGGTGCGCGCCCCCATCTCTCCTTTCTCGACGAGCCCGCAAGGGACACCCACAAGGGACAGTGTTATGAAGATCGCACAGGAAATTCGCGCCGGTAACGTGATCATGCAGGGCAAAGACCCGATGGTCGTGCTGAAGACCGAATACAGCCGCGGCGGCCGCAATGCAGCGACCGTGCGCATGAAGCTCAAGAGCCTGCTGAACAACTCCGGCACCGAGGTGGTGTTCAAGGCCGACGACAAGATGGACCAGATCGTGCTGGACAAGAAGGAGTGCACCTACTCCTATTTCGCCGATCCGATGTACGTCTTCATGGACTCCGAGTACAACCAGTACGAAGTCGAAGCCGAGAACATGGGCGACGCGATCCAGTACCTGGAAGATGGCATGCCGACCGAAGTGGTGTTCTACGACGGCAAGGCGATCTCGGTCGAACTGCCCACCTCGCTGGTGCGCGAAGTCATCTACACCGAGCCGGCCGTCAAGGGCGACACCTCGGGCAAGGTGCTGAAGCCGGCCAAGCTGGCCACCGGCTTCGAAATCCAGGTGCCGATCTTCGTGGCCACCGGCGACAAGATCGAAATCGACACCCGCACGCACGAGTACCGCAAGCGCGTCTGAACGCGGCTTGCTGACTGCGAAGGGCACCTCGGGGTGCCCTTTGTCGTTTGGGGCCCTCGCCCTGCGCGGCCCCCGCCCCCCGCCGATGAAGACCGAACCGATCCAGCCTGCCCGCATCGCCTATACCGCCGAGGCACAACCGCCGTCGGCGCCGGCGTTCGGCGACATCTACCATCCCGCCGCCGGCGCCCTGGCGCAGGCCCGGCATGTGTTTCTCGGCGGCAACGACCTGCCCCGGCGCTGGCGGCGGCGCGACCGCTACACGGTGTTCGAAACCGGTTTCGGCCTGGGCAACAACTTCCTGGCCACGTGGCAGGCCTGGCGCGACGACGCCGAGCGGCCGCAGCGGCTTTGTTTCGTCTCGCTCGAGAAACACCCGCCGCGGCGCGACGACCTGGCGCGGCTGCACCACCGCCACGAGGTGCCGCACCTGGCGGCGCAGTTGGTGGCGGCCTGGCCGCCGCTGACGCCCAACCTGCACACGCTGTCCTTCGAGGGCGGCCGCGTCACGCTGCTGGTGGGGTTCGGCGACATCACCCGTTTGCTGCCCGAGCTGTCGGCCGAAGTCGACGCCTTTTTCCTCGACGGCTTCGCGCCGGCCAAGAACCCCGACATCTGGGACTGCAGGGTGCTGAAGGGGCTGGGCCGGCTCGCCGCACCCGGCGCCACCGCGGCCACCTGGAGTGTCGCGCGGCCGGTGCGTGATGGGTTGGTCGAGGCCGGCTTCCGGGTCGAGCGGGCGCCGGGCTTCGGCTCCAAGCGCGAGATGACGGTGGCCCGCTTCGAACCCCGTTTCCAGCCGCCGCGGCTGGGGGCGTGGCAGCCGGCCGCGGGGCTGGAGCGCAGCGCGGTCATCGTCGGCGGCGGCCTGGCGGGATGCGCAGCGGCGCACGCGCTGGCCCTGCAAGGCTGGCAGTGCTCGGTGCTCGAAACCCATGCCCACCCCGCGCAGGAGACGTCGGGCAACCCCGGTGGCTTGTTCCACGGCGTGGTCAACCCGCAAGATGGCGCGCATGCCCGCTTCAACCGCACGGCGGCCCTGCATGCGGCACGAGCGTACGCCGCGCTGCGGGCCGGCCACGACATCGCGGGGCAATGGGACGGCTTGCTGCGGCTCGAATCCGCGCCAGACGGCGCCGACGCGGCCCTCGCCGCGATGCAGGCCACGCTCGACGCCCAGGCGCTGCCTCCCGAGTATGTCCAGGCCATCGCCGCCGCAGACGCCAGCCGGCGGTCGGGCTTGTCGCTGCGCCTGCCGGCCTGGTATTACCCGGGCGGCGGCTGGCTGCGTCCCAGCGATTTGGCGAAGGCGCTGCTCGCCTCGGCCCCGGGCGTGACCTGGCGCGGCGGCCAGCGCGTCGCCGGGCTGCGACATGACGCCGACGGCTGGGAGCTGCTCGATGCCGACCAGCAGGTCCTCGCCCGCGCCGCAGTCGTCGTGCTGGCGAATGCCCACGACGCCGCCCGCCTGCTGCGCCCGACCCACTGGCCGATCTCGCGCGTGCGGGGCCAGACCACCTCGCTGCCGGACACCACGCCCGGCCTGCCGCACGCCCGACTGCCGGTCGCCGGGTCCGGCTATCTGCTGCCGCCCCACGGCGGGCAGGTGTTGTGCGGTGCGACCACTCAGCCGGGCGACGACGATGCGTCACTGCGCGAGGCCGACCACCGCTACAACCTCGACCAGCTGGCACGCCTGTGTGGCGCGGCGCCGCAGGTGCCGCTCGCCTCGCTCGCGGGGCGGGTCGGCTGGCGCTGCGTCAGCGACGACCGCCTGCCCGTCATCGGCCCGGTGGTCGACGAGTCGGCTCTGGGCGCACCGCGGCAGCGGCTCGATCACGCCCGCTACGTGCCGCGCCTGCCGGGCCTTTACCTGTACACCGGCCTGGCCTCGCGCGGCATCACCTGGGCGCTGCTGGGCGCCGAGGTGCTGGCCGCGTGGATCAGCGGCGCGCCCTGCCCGGTCGAATCGGATTTGCGCGACGCCGTTGACGCTGCCCGCTTCGTCAGCCGTGCGGTCCGTCGGGCCTCGTGACGCGGGCGTCCGACAGGTCCTGGCGGATGTGGCGCGCCTGCCAGCCGCCGGTGGCGACGAGCAGGCCCGCGGCCCAGAACAAGATGCCCGCGCCCACCGTGGCGCCGATGGCGCCGAACAGCAAGGGCATCGCGGAGCTCGACACATTGAGCGCCGTCATGCGCAGGCCCAGCGCCTGGCCGTGGCGCGACGCCGGCGTGACCTGGTGCAGGGCCGACATCACCATCGGCTGCACCGTCCCGAGCGCCGCGCCGAGCAGCACCGAGCACAGCCCCATCGACCAGGGCTGGCGCATGAAGGGATAGACCGCGAACACGAGCCCGGTGAGGGTCAGCGCGCCGTACAGCACCTGCCACTCCTTGAGCCGGTGGGCATACAGCGGGATCAGCAGCCGCACCACGACCGCCGCGATCGAGAAGGCGCCGAGGATGGAGCCGATCACCGAGGCCGCCAGCTCCCGCTGGTGACCCAGCACGGGCAGCACGAAGGTGTGCACGTCCCAGCAGGTCGACAAGGACCAGTTGACCCACAACAAGCGCCGCAGAGGCGCCAGCCGCAACAGTGCGCGCGTGCTGCCGCGCACGCGCGCGGCCGGGGCGGCGGCTGGCGCTTCTCTGGGCACCCGCCGGCTGAACGCGAGCGTCACCAGCGGCAGCAAGGCCAGGACCGCGAAGGCGGCGCGAAACCCCCAACGGTCGATCAGCAGCCCGGCCGTGAAAGGCCCGGCGAAATTCGACAGCGCCGGCCCCAGCGCGAGCCAGCTGAACACGCGCTTCAGCTCGGTTTCGTCACGCGCGGTGCGCCCTGCCGTCCGCTGGATGGCCACCAGCGCGAACGACGTGCCGCCGCCCGTGCACAGGGCGGCGATGCACAAGGCGGCGTAGTGCTGCAGCGCGACGGCCAGCACCGCACCGGCCAAACTCATCGCCACGCCGATCGCCACCGGCCGGTGGTAGCCATGGCGGTCCGCCATGCGGCCGGCTTGCAGCGACAACAAGGCCGGGCCAACCGCGAACAAGGCCAGCAACACGCCGACCGCCCAGGCCGAGCGGCCTTGTTCGAGCGCCAGCAGCGGCGCCGCCAACCGGGTGCCCGCCATGCAGGCATGCAGGCACACCTGCCCCGCGATGACGGCGCGCAGTGTGACCGGCATCCGGCGCATGCTCAGTCCGGCTCGGCGCCCGCGGCGTTGGGCAGCAACTCGGCGGCCTGCGCGTCCGGCAAGGCCTCGACGCTTTTCAGCGCCCGGCCCATCACGCGCGTGCGGGTCTGGGCCGCATCGATCGTGTTGCTGGCCTCCTCGAGCTTCTTCTTGGTCTTGTCCAGCACGTCGCCGAATTTGGCGAACTCGGTCTTGACGGCGCCGAGCACGCTCCACACCTCGGAAGACCGGCGCTCCAGTGCCAGCGTGCGAAAGCCCATCTGCAGGCTGTTGAGCATGGCCAGCAGCGTGGTCGGCCCAGCCAGGGTCACGCGGTGCTCGCGCTGCAAGGCCTCGACCAGGCCGGGGCGGCGCAGCAGTTCGGCGTAGAGGCCTTCGGTGGGCACGAACAGCACCGCGAAATCAGTCGTGTGGGGCGGTGCCAGGTATTTGGTGGCGATCGTGCGGGCCTCGTCGCGGATGCGGTTTTCCAGCGCGCGCGCCGCGTTCTCGGCGGCCTCGCGGTCGGCCCGCTCTTGCGCCTCGAGCAGGCGCTCGTAGTCTTCACGCGGAAATTTCGCATCCAGCGGCAGCCACACCGGCGCACCCGATTCGCCGCGCCCCGGCAGGCGAATCGCAAACTCGACGCGCTCCTTGCTGCCCGGCACGGTGGCGACGTTGGCCGCGTACTGCTCGGGCGTGAACACCTGTTCGAGCAGGCCGGCCAGCTGCATCTCGCCGAAGATGCCGCGCGTCTTCACATTGGTCAGCACCCGCTTGAGGTCGCCCACCCCTTGCGCCAGCGTCTGCATCTCGCCGAGGCCGCGGTGGACCTGCTCGAGCCGCTCGGCCACCTGGCGGAAGCTCTCCCCCAGGCGCTGCTCGAGGGTCGCGTGCAGCTTCTCGTCGACCGTCTGGCGCATCTGTTCGAGCTTTTTCTCGTTGTCGGCCTGCAAGGCGGTGAGCTTCTGCTCGACCGTCGCCCGCACTTCGGCCAGGCGCCGCTCGTTGGCGTCGGACAAGGCGCGCACCTGATCGTTCAGCGCATCGGCAAAACGCTTCAGGGCACTGTCTTGCGCGTCGCGCGCCGCTTGCGATTGCGTGCCCAGCGCGGTGGTCGCGCTGCGCAGGCTGTCGGCCACCGCTTGCTGCATCGCCGCGAGCTGGGTGCGGAAGCTGTCGATCTGTTCGTTCTGCGTGCGGGCCACGTCGCCCTGCTGCGTCAACAGCGTTTGCTGGAACAGCGCCAGCGTGCTCGCCAGCTCCTGCCGCGTGCCCTGGCCGCTGCGGCCGACCTCGTCACGCAGCTCGCGCTCCAGTCGCGCGAGCGCGTCGGCCTGGGTCCGGCCGAGCCGCTCGAACTCGGCCGCCCGGTCCTGGTCTGCGTCGCCGCGACGGCTCGCCAGCACGATCCACAACAGCAGCAGCAGGTTGAGTACCGCCAGCGCCGCCAGCCACCAGAAGTCGTGATTCATCGACGCCATTGTGGCAGCGCTGGCCGGGCCGCAGGGCCCTGGGGGCACGGCCCTCTCAGGCGCGCGTCGCCAGCACTTCGGGGTTGAGCGGCGACGGCGGACGCCCCGCCAGAGGGCCGCAGCCCATGCCAGCGATCAGGTTGTCGGCGGCCATGCCCGCCATGGCGCGGCGGGTGCGCACGGTGGCACTGGCGACGTGGGGCGTCAACACGGCATTGGGCAGTTCGAGCAAGGCCGGATGCACGTGCGGCTCGCCTTCGAAGACATCGAGCCCGGCGGCGGCAAGGCGCCGCTCTTTCAACGCCTCGGCCAGCGCCGCATCGTCGACCACCCCGCCACGCGCGATGTTGGTCAGCGTCGCGGTGCGTTTCATCAGGGCCAGCTCGGCGGCGCCGATGGCATGGTGGGTTTCGGCCGAATACGGCACCACCACCATCAGGTGGTCGCATTCGCGCAGCAACTGCTCCTTGCCGACATAGCGCGCCTTGATCGGCTCTTCCAGCTCGGCAGGCAGCCGAGACCGGTTGTGGTAGATCACCTGCATGCCGAACCCGAGCGAGGCGCGCCGGGCGATCGCCTGGCCGATGCGGCCCATGCCGAACACGCCGAGCGTGGTGGCGTGCACCTCGCGGCCCATCATCATGTCGAACGACCAGTTGGCCCACTGACCGCTGCGCAGGAAACGCTCCGACTCGGTCAGCCGCCGTGCCGCCGCGAGCATCAGCGCAAAGCCGAAGTCGGCGGTGGACTCGGTCAGCACACCCGGCGTGTTGGTGCACAGCACGCCGTGGGCGGTGCAGGCCGGCACGTCGATGTTGTTGTAGCCGACCGCCATGTTGGCCACCACCTTCAGGTCGGGGCAGGCGTCGAGCAAGGCGGCGTCGACCGAGTTGGTCGGCGTGAGGTACATGCCCTGCTTGCCTTGCAGGTGGGCGCGCAGCTCGTCGGCCGTCCAGGGACGGTCCAACTCGTTGACTTCCAGTTCGAAATGCTCGGCGAGGCGCTCCAGCACCTCCGGGAACACCTTGCGGGTGACCAGCACCTTGGGCTTCATCCACTGTCTCCTGACGTCAGATCTATCTTGGATTGCAAATCGCTCACGCAGCGTCGTCCACCAACACCACATGCACGCGGTAGGGGCCGTGTGCGCCGAGCACGATGGTCTGTTCGATGTCGCCGGTGCGCGAAGGCCCCGACACCATGTTGAAGCCGCGCGGCATCTCGCCCAACTCGCGGCGCATCGACGCGAAGGCGTCTTCGGCATAAGGGACGATGCGCGAGACCGGTAGCACCACCACATGCGTCTCGGGCAGCAAATGGGCCGACACCCAGCTGTGCGGCCCCGATGCGAACACCAGCGAGCCGGTTTCTGCCACCGCGCAGAAGCAGGCGGTGAGGCTGACCGCGTCTTCGTCGCGCGGGGGGCGGAATTCGACGTCGAGGCCGGCGCCGGCCCAGGCCAGGTCGCGCAAGGTGTCGTGGGCCACGGCACGGACGGGGAGCGCGCGGGCCGCGAGGTAAGCCGCGACCGCCGCGGGTGCCTCGCGCCACGTCGGCACCCTGTCGACCGTGCTCGCCATGCGCTCGGCCATGGTCACGAAATGAGTGGTGAGGTCGGGACCGAGGGCCGGCAGGGGGCCGCGCGGATGGGCGGCCAGCCAGGCCTGGGCTTCCTGCTGTTCCGCCGGCTTGGCGGCGGCGTCGCGGCCCTGGCGGCTGCGGATGCGCGCGAGGATGCGCTCTCGCGCTGCGGAGGTGTCCATCGGCGGGATTATAGAAATGGCAGGGGTTTGGAGGTCAGGCGCTGGCGCGCGCCCTCTCACCGAGCCCGCTGACGCGCACGCAGCTGCGCGCCATAGCGCGCGAGCGCGGCCTTCCCCTGTGAAATGCCGGCCCGCTCGAGCGCGATGCGCACGCGCAGCAAGCGCTCGGCCGAGGCCGTCGTGTCAGCGTCCGGCTGGGCCTCCAGCTCCCGCAGTTCCTTCAGCAGCCGCACAGCCTCGGGCACCTCGCCGGCGTTCTTCAGCACGCGCAGCAGCGCGCGCTGCTCGGGCGGCACCAGCGGGTCGTCGTCGAGCGCCAGCGGACGCCCCTCGCCCGGCAACCCCGACAACTTGCCATCGGCGATGGCGGCCAGGATGCGGTCTTCGGCAACGCGATCGAACATGGACATGGAACGGCTCCAGGCTCAGTCGAGCAAAAAACGGGCGAACGCCTCGACCGGCTCGCGCTCGGTCTGCAAGCGGTTTTCGACCGCCTGCGGGTCGGCATGGCCGAGCGCCATGCCGCACACCAGCATCTCTTCGGCCGGGGCCTGCAGATGGTCGAGCACGATGCGGTGAAAGGGGGTGAAGGCGGCCTGCGGGCAGGTGTCGAGGCCGCGGGCACGGGCGGCGACCATGATGTTCTGCAAGAACATGCCGTAGTCGAGCCAGCTGCCCTGCTGCATCACCCGGTCGATCGTGAACACCAGCCCGATCGGCGCCCCGAAGAACAGGTAGTTGCGGCCGTGTTGCGCGTGCATGCGCGCCTTGTCGCCTTTGTCGATCTGCAGCAGCCCGTACAGGTCCCAGCCGACCTTGCGACGCCGGTCGAGGTAGGGGCTGACCCAGGTGCGCGGATAGTAGGCGTACTCTTCCTGGTGGCGGGCCGCCTCGGCGGGGTCGTCGTAGGCGGCCAGGATCTTGCGGCTCAGCGTGTCCTTGGCGGCGCCGCCGAGCACGTACACCTTCCACGGCTGGGTGTTGGTGCCCGACGGGGCGCGCGCCGCCACCGCCAGGATCTCTTCGACCACCTGGCGCGGCACTTCGGTGGGCAGAAAGGCGCGCACCGACCGCCGGGAGCAGATGGTGGCGTCCACCGCGGCGGTGGCCTCCGGCGACGACGCGCTCATCGCAGCGGCTCCAGGGCGCGCAGCAGCGGCGCCGGCAAGGGCGCCGGCCGCCGGCTCTCGCGGTCGACGTAGACGTGCACGAAATGGCCCCGGGCGGCGCACTGGTCCTCGCCTTGGGCGAACAACCCCACTTCGTAGCGCACGCTCGAGCTGCCCAGGTGGGCGACACGCAAACCGGCGTCGATCGTCTGCGGGAACGACAGCGCCGAGAAATAGTTGCACTGGGTCTCGACGACCAGCCCGATCACGTCACCGGCGTGGAGGTCGAGCGCCCCCTGCGCGATCAAATACTGGTTCACGACGGTGTCGAAGTAGCTGTAGTAGACGACGTTGTTGACATGGCCGTAGACGTCGTTGTCCATCCAGCGCGAGGTGATCGCGAGGAAATGGCGATAGGCGCTGCGCGCGTCAGGTTGGGGTCGGGACATGCTCGATCTGCTGTTGCCAGCGTTGGTGATGTTCGAGGGCGAGGCCGAGCGTTCGGCACTGGATCGCCACCGTCTCGTCGATGTTGCGGCCGTAGCCGCCGGCCATGCTCAGGGCCAGAGGCAAACGACGCTCGTGTGCCGCTGCCAACACCTGCCGGTCACGCTCCGCCAAGCCGGCGGCGCTCAGCGCCAATCGGCCCAGCCGGTCGCCTTGGTAGGGGTCGGCGCCCGCCAGATAGAAGATCAGGCCGCAGGGCTGCGCCCGGTGGTGGTGCCAGAGCGCGTCCATCGCGCGCTCGAGGGCTTGCAGGTACTCGTCGTCGCCGCAACCGTCGGGCAATTCGACATCGAGGTCGCTCGCCTCCTTGCGAAACGGGAAGTTGCGCTCGCCGTGGACCGACAGCGTGAACACCGTCGGGTCGTCCCGGAAGATCGCGGCCGTGCCGTTGCCCTGGTGCACATCCAGGTCGATCACCGCCACCCGCAGCAATTGGCGGTGCAGCCGGTGCCACTCAGCCTGCATCAGACGGGCGGCCACCGCGACGTCGTTGAACACGCAGTACCCGCTGCCGCGGTCGGCGTAAGCGTGGTGGGTGCCGCCGGCCAGGTTGGCCGCCACCCCTTCGGCCAGGGCCGTGCGGGCCGCGGCAATGGTGGCGCCCACCGATCGCCGTGACCGCTCGACCATTTGGGGCGACCACGGGAAACCGATCTCGCGCTGCTGGGCGGCGCTCAAGCAGCCCTCGACCACCGCGCACACATAGGCCGGCTCGTGCGCCAGGGCCAGCTCGCCGTCGCTCGCCTCGGGCGCCAGCTGCAGGCGCAGGCCCGGCAGTTCAGTCGCGACCCGCTCCCGCAACAAACGGTACTTTTGCATCGGGAACCGGTGCCCCTGGGGCAGGGGCAGCACGAAGTGGTCGGAGTAATACGCTTGCACGTGGTACGCGGGACGCGGGGGCCCCGAACAGGCCGATGCGCCTCATTCTGCCCGCCCCCGCCGAGTCTTGCTCGCACCGGGAGGTCTCCCCCGAGAGCAATCCCTGCGCCCATCGGCAGGCACAAGCGCCGACCTAGAAGCCTTCCCCTAAATTTGCTGCACTGCACCAATTCGGGCTTGCACGACCGGAGCGATTCCTTATACTGCTTCCATGCTGCACCGCAACAAAAGCAGCACCTCAACCAATCACCGTCGCCACCCCTGGAGGTTTCTCACCATGCTGACTGCCGAACAACTCATCGCCGCCCAACGGACCCAAGTCGAAACCCTTTTCGGCCTCACGCAAAAGGCCTTCGAAGGCGTCGAAAAGTTGGTCGAACTGAATGTCCAGGTCGCCAAGGCGTCTCTGGGCGAAGTCGCCGAGCATGCCCAGGCCGTGCTGTCCGTGAAGGACGCGCAGGAACTGCTGGCGCTGCAAGCGTCGCTGCTGCAGCCCGCCGCTGAGCGCGCCGCCGCCTACAGCCGCCATGTTTACGACATCGCCGCGTCGACCAACTCGGAAGTCGGCAAGGTCGCCGAAACCCAGATGGCGGAAGCCCAGCGTCGTTTCATGTCGGTGGTCGACACCGCCGTCAAGAACGCGCCGGCCGGCACCGAAAACGCCGTGGCGCTGGTGAAGTCGGCCGTGGCCGCTGCCAACAATGCGTTCGAGAGCGTGCACAAGGCGGCCAAGCAAGCGGCTGATGTTGCCGAAGCCAATTTCCAAGCCGTGACCAACACCGCGGTGAAGGCAACGCAGGCAGCCAAGCAGCAGGCCAAGCGCCCGGCCGCGGTCTAAGTAATTTTCTGTGTCGGGGTTGAACTTCCCGACTCGAGCCCGATCTGTGGAAATACCGTGAGTGATCACGGTCTCCCTGAAAGGTTGTCTCCTCGGTACCTCTCGAAACCCTCCTTTCAAGGTACCTTCAGCCCGACGGCTTGCCGTCGGGCTTTTTTCATGGCGCCGTGAAAGTCAGTGCGGGCTGCGAGCGGTCGGGGTGAGCCCACGACGGCGGCCGCCGCTCGGCGGGCTGGCAGCGGGACACGCCGCCGCACGTCAACGGGGAAGCGTCGCGCTCCCTCCTCCCGCTGCCTCGCGACGCCGGGCGGCGAGCTTGGCCTTGATGTCGGCGAGGGCGGCCTGTGCCGCATCACGGCCGGCCTGGATGGCACGGCCGCGGGCCGTGAAGTCGGCGCCGGACACGCCGGTGAGTTTGGGCGTCAGCACCACGTCGGCATTGCGCAACTCGAACTGGTTGATGCTGCGACCCATGATCGCGAAGGTCTGCAGCAGCATGCGCATCGCGTCGCCAAGGGCATTGCCCTCGGGCGGCGACGAAATGTCGACGGCCACGACAAAATCGGCACCCATCTGGCGGGCGAAGCGCACCGGCACGGGTGACACCAGCCCGCCGTCGACATATTCGCGCCCCGCGATGCGCACCGGCTGGAACACCGCCGGCACCGCGCTCGACGCCCGCACGGCGACGCCGGCGTCACCGCGCTGGAACAACACCGGCTGGCCGTTGCCCAGATCGGTCGCCACGATGCCCAGCGGCAGCCGCATCTGCTCGATCATCTTGCCGCCGGTGTGCTGGTTGACGTAGCGCGCCAGCGCTTCGCCGCGGATCACGCCGCGGAAAGGAAACGACCAGTCGGTGATGCTGAGTTCGTCCATCGTGTCCGACAAGGCCACCAGCTCGGTGGGCGACTTGCCCGACGCATAGAGGGCGGCGACCAGGCTGCCGGCCGAGGTGCCGGCGACCACGTCGGGCTTGATGCCGTTCTCTTCGAGCACCTGCAGCACCCCGATGTGGGCAAAACCGCGGGCGGCGCCCCCGCCGAGGGCCAGGCCGATCTTGGCCGGGCGCGGCGCGGGTTTCGGGACGGCGACCACCGGGGCGGCCGGCGGCTCCGCCGGAGGCGGCGCGACAGGCGGCGTCGGCGGGGTCGGAGCGGCCGGCGGCGCTGTTTCGCAGGCGGCGAGCAGCACCACGGCCAGCGCCGCGGCGCCGTGGACGACCCGCCGGCGCCAACGCTGGGCACGCGAGACAGCGTGGACGGAAGGGCGAGCGCCGGGGCCGTCCGGCGTCGGCGCGATGGGGGAAGGTAGGGAGGCCAGCATGGGGCCGAATTCTAGCCAGGCCCCTCTGGCACCCCCGGCTCCAAATAACGATATTCGATAAACAACCAACCAAACAATAGTTCTCTTTTATATAGAGCCCCTCTACAGTCGCCACTTGCCCGCAGACCGGCCGGTGCCGGCGTGGGCGTACAGAGGAGTTTCATGGATCCCATTGCAGTGCTCAGCGGTTTCGGCGTAGGCGCCATCGTCGGCATGACGGGCGTCGGCGGCGGCTCGCTGATGACGCCGCTGCTGCTGTCGGTGTTCAAGCTGAACCCGGCGGTCGCCATCGGCACCGACCTGTGGTTCGCCGCGATCACCAAGACCTCGGGCTCGATCGCCCACCACCGGCACGGCCACGTCGACTACCGCATCACCGGGCTGATGCTCGCCGGCAGCATTCCCGGCGCCGTCGCGACGATCGCACTGATGCACCTGACTGGCGTCACCAAGGGCTGGGCCAGCGCGCTGACGTTCTCGCTCGGGATCGCCTTGCTGCTGACCGCGGTGACGGTCGCCTTCAAGCAGACCTGGCAGGCGGTGGCCAACAGCCTGCAGCGCTGGGTGACCGAAGAACGCAAGCCCATGCTCACGGTGCTCGCCGGGTTGATCCTGGGCGTGCTGGTGTCGCTCAGCTCGATCGGCGCCGGGGCCATCGGTGCGACGCTGATCCTGTTTTTGTATCCCAAGCTCGATCCGAAGCGCCTGGTCGGCACCGACATCGCGCACGCGGTGCCGCTGACGCTGGTGGCGGGTATCGGCCACGCCACGCTCGGACACGTCAACTGGGGCCTGCTGGGGGCGCTGCTGGTCGGCTCCATCCCCGGCATCTGGTTGGGCGCGCAGTTGACCAAAAAAATGCCCGATCGCCTCGTGCGCACCCTGCTGTGCGGCTCGTTGGTGGCCGCCGGCGTCAAAGTCATTCACTAAGAAGCCACGATGTATCAATACACCGAGTTCGACGATCGTTTCGTCAAGCAACGCGCAGCACAGTACCGCGACCAGCTCGAACGCAACCTGGCCGGCACGCTCAGTGACGACGACTTCCGCGCCCTGCGGCTGCAAAACGGCTGGTACATCCAGCGGCACGCGCCGATGGCGCGCATCGCCGTGCCCTATGGTGAGCTGAACACGCGGCAACTGCGCAAGCTGGCGCACATCGCGCGCACCTACGACCGCGGCTACGGGCACTTCACGACGCGCCAGAACATGCAGTTCAACTGGATTCCGCTGGAACGCTCGGCCGACGTGATGGAAGAGCTGGCCGAAGTGCACATGCACGGCATCCAGACCTCGGGCAATTGCATCCGCAACATCACCAGCGACGCCTTCGCCGGCATCGCGCCCGACGAGTTGATCGATCCGCGCCCGTACTGCGAAATCATGCGGCAGTGGTCGTCGCTGCACCCCGAGTTCGCCTTCTTGCCGCGCAAGTTCAAGATCGCCGTGAGCGGCGCGGCCGAAGACCGTGCAGCCATCGCCTGGCACGACATCGGCCTGCAGCTGCTGCGCAACGAAGCGGGCGACGTCGGCTTCAAGGTGCTGGTGGGCGGCGGCATGGGCCGCACGCCGATCACCGGCACGGTGGTGCGCGAGTTCCTGCCGTGGCAGCAGATCCTGGTCTACATCGAGGCCGTCGTGCGCGTCTACAACCGCTACGGCCGGCGCGACAACATGTACAAGGCCCGCATCAAGATTTTGGTGAAGGCCGAAGGTCCGCGCTTCATCGAGGACGTGGAAGAAGAATTCCGCAACATCCTCGAACACGACGTCGACGGTGCCTCCCACCTGATCCCGCAGGAAGAACTCGACCGGGTGGCGCAGTACTTCGACCTGCCCGAAGGCGTGCGTTTCGGTGCCGCCAACGACGCGCTGGGCGCGCCGGTGGCCGATGCACCGCCGGCCTACCAACGCTGGCTCGAGCGCAACGTCCACGCGCATCGCTTCCCCGGCTACCGTGCGGTGACGCTGTCGCTCAAGCGTGTCGGCCAGGCGCCCGGCGACATCACCGACACGCAGATGGAAGCGGCTGCCGACATCGCCGACCGCTTCAGCGCCGGCGAAATCCGCGTGACGCACGACCAGAACCTGGTGCTGCCGTGGGTGCGCGAAGCCGACCTGTACGCGCTGTGGCAAGCCGCCAAGGCCGCCAGCTTCGCGACCCCCAACATCGGCCTGCTGACCGACATGATCGCCTGCCCCGGCGGCGACTTCTGCGCGCTGGCCAACGCCCGGTCGATTCCGATCGCCGAAGCCATCGCCGAGCGCTATCAAGACCTCGACGAGCTGTACGACATCGGCGACATCGACGTGCACATGAGCGGCTGCATCAACTCCTGCGGCCATCACCACACCGGCCACATCGGCATCCTCGGCGTCGACAAGGACGGCTCCGAGTGGTACCAGATCACGCTGGGCGGCTCCGACGGCACGCAGGCCAGCGGCGCCTCGGTGGCCGGCAAGGTGATCGGCCCGTCGTTCGCGGCCGACGAAGTGCCCGACGTGATCGAGGCCGTGGTCGAAACCTACCGCACCCAGCGCAGCGCCAACGAGCGCTTCATCGACACGGTGAAGCGCGTCGGCCTGGAACCGTTCAAGGTCGCCGCCAATGCCGTGCGACGCACCACCGGCAACAAGGCGCTGGCCGCAGCGTGAGGAGGAGCAACGAGATGGAATTCATCACGCCCGAACAAGACCGCTGGCACACCGTGGCCGACGATCAGCCTGTGACCCCGGCCGCCGGCACCCTGCTGAGCTGGGCGCAATGGCGCGAAGCGCGCGCGACCTGGCCCGCCGACCTGAAGGCCGGCGTCGTGTTCCCCAACGATGCCGACATCGAGGAGCTGGCCGACGACCTGCCCCGCCTCGACCTGGTGGTGCTGCAGTTCCCGAAATGGACCGACGGCCGCGCCTACAGCCAGGCCCGCCTGCTGCGCACGCGCTTCCGCTTCCAGGGCCAGGTGCGCGCGGTCGGCGACGTGGTGGTCGACATGGTGCCGCTGCTGGCCCGCACCGGCGTTGATGCCGTGGTGCTGCGCGCCGGCCAGAGCGTCGAGATCGCGCGCAGCACGCTGGGCTTCTTCCCGTCTTACTACCAGGGCGACGTGCACCAGCACCAGCCGCTGTTCAAGCGCGAGGCCTCTGCGGGGGCGGCGGAGGTTACCCAATGACCGCCATCGACCTCTACGCCCGCCCCACCCCCGACTTCGCCGCCCGCCTCGCGCATGCGCAGGCAGTGCTGCAAGCCGCGGCGGCCCAGAACCCCGGGCGTATCGTCCAGGCCACCAGCCTCGGCGCGGAAGACATGGTGCTGACCGACCTGATCGGTCGCAACGGCCTCGACATCGCGGTCGCCACCTTGAACACCGGGATGCTGCATGCCGAGACGGTCAGCCTGATCGACCGCATCAACGCCCGCTACGGCCTGCAGGTCGAGGTCTACCACCCAGTGGCGGAATCGGTGGTGCACTTCGTCGGCCGCCACGGCGACAAGGCGATGTACGAAAGCATCGACCTGCGCAAGCAGTGCTGCGGCATCCGCAAGCTGGAGCCGCTCGCGCGTATGTTGAAAGACCGCAGCGCCTGGGTCACCGGGCTGCGCCGCGAGCAATCGGCCAACCGAGGCGACGTGCCGTTCAGCGACACCGACGACAACGGGCGCACCAAGCTGAACCCGCTGGCCGACTGGAGCTGGAACGACATCTGGCACTACATCGCCACCTACGACGTGCCCTACAACCCGCTGCACGACGAGTTCTACCCCAGCATCGGGTGCGCCCCCTGCACGCGCGCCATCGCGGTGGGCGAGGACTTCCGCGCCGGCCGTTGGTGGTGGGAAGACGAAAAAGCCAAGGAATGCGGGCTGCACGTGTCGCATCAAGAAACCCCTGCTGCTGCTGTATCGATCATCGGAGCCCGAGCATGAACGCCCCTGTGAGCGTCGAAAAACTTCTGCCGGAACTGGACCGCCGGCACCTCGATTGGCTGGAAGAAGAAGCCATCTTCATCCTGCGTGAAACCGTCGCCGCGTTCGAGCGCCCGGCGCTGCTGTTCTCCGGTGGCAAGGACTCCTGCGTGGTGCTGCGCCTGGCCGAAAAAGCCTTTAAGAACAGCCTGGGCAACGGCGAGTTCAAGGGCCGTTTGCCGTTCCCGCTGCTGCACGTCGACACCGGCCACAACTTCCCCGAGGTGATCGAGTTCCGCGACCGCCGCGTCGCCGAAATGGGCGAGCGCCTGGTGGTGGGCCACCTCGAAGACTCGATCAAGCGCGGCACCATCCGTTTGTCGCACCCGCTCGAGTCGCGCAACGGCCACCAGACGGTGACCCTGCTCGAAGCCATCGAGGAACACCGCTTCGACGTGCTGATGGGCGGCGCCCGCCGCGACGAAGAGAAGGCGCGCGCCAAGGAACGCATCTTCTCGCACCGCGACAGCTTCGGGCAGTGGCAGCCCAAGGAACAACGCCCCGAGCTGTGGACGCTGTTCAACACGCGCATCAAGCCGGGCGAGCACATGCGCGCCTTCCCGATCAGCAACTGGACCGAACTCGACGTCTGGCTCTACATCGCCCGCGAAAACATCCCGCTGCCCAACCTCTATTACGCGCACGACCGGCAGGTGGTGCGCCGTAAAGGCCTGATGGTGCCCGTCACCGACGTGACGCCGGTGCAGGCCGGCGAAACGGTCGAGACCGCCCAGGTGCGCTTCCGCACCGTCGGCGACATGACCTGCACCTGCCCGGTGGAGAGCCCAGCCGCCACGCCGGCCGAGATCGTCGCCGAGACGCTCACCGTCACGATCAGCGAACGCGGCGCCACACGCATGGACGACCGCACGTCGGACGCTTCGATGGAGCGCCGCAAGAAGGAAGGGTATTTCTGATGTCTGCCGCCCACACTGCCACCACCGCCGTGGCGCAAGAAGTCGACCACCGCGCGCTGCGCTTCCTGACCGCCGGCAGCGTCGACGACGGCAAGAGCACCTTGATCGGCCGTTTGCTGTTCGACAGTCGCGCCATCCTGGCCGACCAGCTCGACACGCTCGAAAAGCGCGCCGCCGGCCAACCGATCGATTTGTCGCTGCTGACCGACGGCCTGGAGGCCGAGCGTGAGCAAGGCATCACGATCGACGTCGCCTACCGCTATTTCGCGACCAAGCAGCGCAAGTTCATCATCGCCGACGCCCCCGGCCACGAGCAGTACACCCGCAACATGGTGACCGCCGCGGCGGGCAGCGATGCCGCCGTGGTGCTGGTCGACATCACCAAGCTCGACACCCACGCGAAGCCGGTGGCGCTGCTGCCGCAGACCCGCCGCCATGCGTTGCTGGCGCATCTGCTGCGCGTGCCCAGCATCGTGTTCGCGGTTAACAAGCTCGACGCCATCGCCGACCCCCAGCCCGCCTTCGAAGCCGTGCGTGAGGCGTTGCAGGGCTTTGCCGAGCAGGCCGGCATTGCCGTGGCCGGCATCATTCCGGTGTCGGCGCTGCGTGGCGACAACGTCACCACGCCGCTGGCCGCCGATTGGTACCAGGGCCCGTCGCTGCTGCAACTGCTCGAGTCGCTGCCCACCACGCAAGAGCGCAAGACCGGCAATTTGCTGCTGCCGGTGCAATACGTGGCCCGCGAAGGCGAAGGCACCGGCAACCAGCCGCGCACGCTGTGGGGCCGTATCGCCCACGGCCAGGTCAAGGCCGGCGACCAGGTGCAGCTGTTCCCGAGCGGCCAGGTCGCCACGGTGGCCGAGGTGCGCCGCGCCGGTGAAGTGGTCGACGTCTGCGTCGCCGGCGAATCGGCCGGCATCGTGCTCGACCGCCAGATCGACGTCTCGCGCGGCGACTGGATCGCCACGCCCCAGTCGGTCAAGGACAGCAACCGCTTCGCCGCCACCCTCGCCTGGCTCGACACCGAGCCGGCGGTGGTCGGCCGCAAGTATTGGGTGCGGCACGGCAACCGCTGGGTGCAGGCGCGCATCGCGTCGATCGAAAGCCGGCTCGACATCCACACGCTGCAGGCGACGGATACGCATGAGCTGGCCGTCAACGACATCGGCCGCGTCGTGATCGAAACCCAGCAGCCGCTGCCGGTGGAGCCCTACCAGGACAACCGCGTCGGCGGCTCGCTGATCATCGTCGACCCGGCCAGCAACCGCACCAGCGGCGCGTTGCTGGTGCAGGCCGCGGCCTGAGCGCCACCCGAGCGACGACGATGGGCAAGGTCGCGTTCATCGGTGCCGGCCCCGGCGCAGCAGACTTGATCACGCTGCGCGGCGCCCGGCTGCTGGCGCAGGCCGACGTGGTGCTGTTCGACGCCCTGACCGACCCGGCGCTGCGCGAGTTCGCACCCGACGCGCGCTGGGTCCATGTGGGCAAGCGCGGCTATTCCGACAGCACCGGCCAGGCGGCGATCAACGCGCTGCTCGTCCGGCATGCCCGGGAGGTCGCGCTGGTGGTGCGGCTGAAGGGCGGCGACCCCAGCATCTTCGGCCGGCTGGAAGAAGAACTCGAGGCGGTCGCCGAGGCCGGCCTCGAAGCCGAAGTGGTGCCGGGCGTCACGGCAGCGCTGGCCGCCGCGGCGGGAACGAAGCGTCCCCTGACGCGACGCGGCAACGGCCGCAGCGTGAGCCTGACGACGGCCATGACCCGCAGCGGTGAACTGAAAGCCAGCCGCACCGCCGACACCGAGGTGTTCTATATGGCGGGCAAGCAGTTGGGCGCCTTGTCGCGCCGGTTGAGCGAGGCCGGCTGGCCGGCCGACACGCCGGTGAGTGTGGTCTCGCGCGCCGGCTGGCCCGACCAGTTGCACAGCGAACACCGCATCGCCCATCTGGCCCAGGCCAGCGTCTTGCACGCCGGCCGCCCGACGGTGGTGGTGGTCGGCGCCGGCGCACGCGAGACAGCGACGACGGGCAGCCGAACGCCCGAGGCCGCCTCCGAGCGCGACAACAAGGACGACGACGAGCCTGCCTGTCAGTTGCTTGAGGCGGATCATCCCCCGGCAAGCAGACTCCACCCTTAAAATCGCCGGCGGACCATAGAACTCGGCCGGCCCCCACGGCGGCCCCCAACCCCCATACGAGACTTTGTATGACTCACGTAGTGACCGAGGCCTGCATCCGCTGCAAGTACACCGACTGTGTGGACGTGTGCCCGGTGGACTGTTTCCGGGAAGGCCCCAACTTCCTCGCCATCGACCCGGACGAGTGCATCGACTGCGCGGTCTGCATCCCTGAATGCCCGGTCAACGCCATCCTGCCCGAAGAGGACGTGCCCGGTAACCAGCAGCACTACATCCAGCTGAACGCCGAGCTGGCCAAGAAGTGGCCCAGCATCACCAAGCGCAAGGCCGCCTTGCCCGACGCCGACGAGTGGAAGGACAAGACCGGCAAGCTGTCCGAGCTGGTTCGCTGATCGCGCGGTGGCAGAGCCTGGCGCGATGGAGCCCCTGCTGACGGCAGCTGCTGCAGCCGGTGAAACGGTGTCGTCGCACCGGCATGGGGCATCACCGATCGAGACCGACGCCGTGATCGTGGGCGCCGGCCCGGTCGGCTTGTTCCAGGTGTTCGAACTCGGGTTGCTGGAGATCAAGGCGCATGTCGTCGACGCACTGGCCTACCCCGGTGGGCAGTGCGCCGAGCTGTACCCCGACAAGCCGATCTACGACATCCCCGCGGTGCCGGTGTGCACCGGCCGCGAACTGACCGAACGCCTGCTGCAGCAGATCGAACCCTTCGGCGCGCAATTCCATTACGGCCAGGAAGTCAGCGGCGTGCAGCGGCGCGACGACGGCCGCTTCGACGTCGAGACGTCGAAGGGTTTGCACTTCATCACCAAGACCTTGTTCATCGCCGCCGGCGTCGGCGCCTTCCAGCCGCGCGCGCTCAAGGTGGAAGGCCTCGACGTATACGCCGAGCGGCAGTTGTTCTACCGCGTGCGCAACCCGGCCGAGTTCGCCGGCAAGCAGCTGGTGATCGTCGGCGGCGGCGACTCCGCGCTCGACTGGGCGCTGCACTTCGCGCAACACACTGCCCACAAGGCCGCCAGCGTGGTGTTGATCCACCGGCGCGACGGCTTCCGGGCCGCGCCGGCGTCGGTGGCCCGCATGCGGGCGCTGTGCGAAGCGCACGAAATGCAGTTCCTGGTCGGTCAGCCCACCGGCATCGAAGAGTCGAACGGCCGGCTGACCGGGCTCAAGGTGACCGGGGCCGACGCGGTGACGCGGGTGGTGCCGCTGGATGCCTTGCTGGTGTTCTTCGGCCTGAGCCCCAAGCTCGGCCCGATCGCCGACTGGGGGCTGGCGCTCGAGCGCCGCCAGGTGGTGGTGGACACCGAGAAGTTCGAGACCAGCATCCCCGGCATCTTCGCCGTCGGCGACATCAACACCTACCCGGGCAAGAAGAAGCTGATCTTGTCTGGCTTCCATGAAGCCGCGCTGGCGGCCTTCGGCGCGGCGCCGCGGGTGTTTCCCGACCGACACATCCAGCTGCAATACACCACCACCAGCCCGAAGCTGCACAAGATGCTGGGGGTGGAGACGCCGGTGTTCGACGAGTGAGCGGCGGGCGTTGCCGACGCTCCCCTCCTGCTCCTTCCTGCAAGCCCGCGCCCTGCGGGCTTTTTTGCGTCCGCCGCCGCTGCGGCCGGCGACCGGCGCTGCCGGATAATGCGCCTTTGCGTCCGATGCGGACGCATCCGCTAGGGGTGTTGGGCCGTTCGATACCGTGCGAGCCCGACTGAGAACAAACCCTTCGAACCTGTTGAGGTAATCCTCGCGCAGGGAAGCCATCTGCCCGTCGACCGCGATGCCGTGCTGCGCCGGCACCGCCCGCGTCGGCCGGCACGCGCCGCCCCTGCCGTCGATCGAAGTAAAGAGAATGAAGGACAAGACGATGGCATGCCACCCCCCTCACCTGCTCCGCCGGCTGACACCCGTCGCACTCGCCTGCGCGCTGCTGGTGCCGCCACTGGCCCGGGCGCAAGCCGGCGACGGCGTCACACCGTCGCAGCTGCCGGCCGTGCGCGTCACCGGGCAGTCGCCGACGTCGCGTGCCGGTGTCGCCGGCTTCGGCGACGTCCCGCTGGCCCGATCGCCGCTGCAGGCCAAGGTCTTGACCCTGGAAGCCTTGAAGGAGCAAGGCGCGACCCGCTTGTCCGACATCACCAGCGTCGACGCCAGCATCAGCGATGCGTACAACGCCGAAGGCTATTGGGACAACCTGACGGTGCGTGGCTATACGCTCGACAACCGCTTCAACTACCGGCGCGACGGCCTGCCGATCAGCGGCGAAACCTCGATTCCGCTCGACAACAAGGCCGCCATCGAAATCCTCAAGGGCACCAGCGGCATCCAGGCCGGCACCAGCGCACCGGGCGGCCTGGTGAACTATGTGGTCAAGCGCCCGGAAGGCCGCATCCGTTCGGTCGAACTGGGCTGGCGCAGCCGTGGCAGCGTGCGGGCGGGCGTCGACCTGGGCGACCGCTTCGGAGCCGATGAACGCTTCGGCCTGCGCGTGAACGCCGCTTACGAACATCTCGAGCCGCAGTTGCACGATGCCGAGGGCCACCGACGGATCGTCGCGGTGGCCGGCGATTGGCGCTTGAGCCCTGACACCTGGCTCGAGGCCGAGGTCGAGTCGAGCGAGCGCCGCCAACCCAGCCAGGCCGGCTTCAGCTTGCGCGGCAACGATGTTCCCGAGCCCGACCACCCTCGCACCAACCTGAACAACCAGCCCTGGTCACAACCGGTGGTGATGCAAGGCGACACCGCCTCGTTGCGACTGCGACACCGCTTCAGCCCCGAGTGGCAAGGCACCGCCCACTTCGGCACCCAGCGCCTGCACATGGACGACCGCATGGCGTTTCCGCTAGGGCTGTACGACCCTGTCAGCTACGAGTGCAACCCGTGCGACCGCTTCACCGAGGACGGCCGATTCACGGTGTGGGAGTACGTGAGCGACAACGAACGCCGCCGCACCGACGCGCTCAACCTCTACACCGACGGCCGCTTCGCGACGGGCACGCTGCAGCATCAGTTGACCGCCGGCGTGCTGCTGAGCCGCTACAAGACCCGCGTCGAGCCGCAGATCTACGAGATCGCCGGCGTCGGGACGGACGACGGCCAGACCGAGGTCCCGCCGTCGGTGGGCATGCTCTACCCGGGGCGCAACCGCACCGAGCGCTCGACCGAGTGGTATTTGCGCGATGCCATCGAACTCAACCCCCAGTGGAGTGCCTGGCTCGGTTTACGCCATACCCGTTTGCACCGCGAGAGCGTGCAGACCGACGGCACCGAGGCGACCGACTACGACCAGTCGTTCAGCACCCCGTGGGCCGCGTTGAGCTACCAGTTCATGCCGCAGCACATGGCGTATGTGAGCTGGGGCCGCGGCAGCGAGTCGGAGGTGGTGGCCAACCGCAGCGACCGCTACCTCAACGCAGGCGAGACGCTGCGGCCCTTGAAGAGCCGCCAGGTCGAGGTGGGCGTCAAGGCCACCGGCACCCGCTTCGACTGGAGCGTCAACCTGTTCGACATCGACCGCCCGGTGGCCGGGTGCAGCCCGACACCCTGCACCTGGGCCTTCGATGGCAGCGCCCGCCATCGCGGTGTCGAAGCGGCCGGCGCAATGCGAGTCGGTGCGTGGCGCCTGGACGCAAGCGCGATGTTGCTCGACGCCGAACGCGAGGGCAGCCGCGACCCGGCCGTGAACGGCAAGCGCCCCGCCAACGTCCCCAAGCGCAGCCTCAAGGCGCAGGCCCGCTATGCGGTACCGCAGGTGACCGGCCTCAGCGTGCTGGCGGCTGCCGTGTATGAAGGCAACCGCATGGCCCACCCCGACAACAGCGCCCGCATCGGCGGGTGGACCCGCTACGACATGGCCGTGCTGCAGGAACACAGGTGGCAGGGCACGACGCTGCGCTGGCGCGCCGGCGTGACCAACCTGTTCGACAAGCAGGCCTGGCGCGAGTCGGCCTACCAGTTCAACCACGTCTACCTCTACCCCCTGGCGCCAAGAAGTTTTCAACTTTCTTTGCAGGCAGACTTGTAAAGATCAAAAGAACCATCCTATAATGCGAGGCTCTGTTCCCCGATAGCTCAGTCGGTAGAGCGCCGGACTGTTAATCCGTAGGTCCCTGGTTCGAGCCCAGGTCGGGGAGCCAAAATATCAAGGGGTCAGGCCACAAGCCTGACCCCTTCGTCATTGGCGATATTGGAAAGATATTGGAGAGTTTCCAATATCCAGTAGTCGCGGCAAGCCGCTACGCGGCCCTCTCAAGCAAGATCGAACCGCACCTGGGGCACTGTCCCGGAGGGCGAACAGGGCTGAGGAACAGCTGCGCCAGGCCGCGCGCGCCGTCATCCCGGCCCACAGCACTTCGTCGGGCTGGCCAAGCGCCTTGATGCCGTCCTCGTCATCCACCGGTCAATTCCTGCGCTAGCGGTGCCCGAGAGAAGGCAGGCGGGGCCCGGCAGTCTCAACGCCTTTGGGCGACCGAACAAGCGGTGAAGGCAACGGGCCTAAGAGCCGTGCTGCCCTGGTTGCCACAGGCCGGTGCGGAGCAGATCCCCCCACCACAGACCTGCCTAGCCGCAGCCGACATGCCCGGTTTCCCCATGCGCCGCGCTACAGCGCATCACGGCTCCTCGGCCTCTCCTCTGCGGATCGAAGTCCGCTTGGCAGACGCGTGGACTCTGCCGGTTCGCATGCTGAAGCAGGACCAGGCGCGTGAGCCTGCTCATGTGCTACACGAGCGAGCAACCCGGCATTGGTGATCGTCGGCACTCTTGGCCTCGGGCCCAACCCGTGCGCATGCGCGAGCGACACGCACGAAAAAAGAGACGGCGGCGGCCTCGCCTTATGATTTCGAGTCGCTAGATCAAACAGGGAGAGAAGATGACACGTCCGACTTTCGAGGCCGCGTGGGCGGCATCGTTGCGTATCTACTCGCCGTCCGACTCAAGCGGCAAGGTGGCCCAGGTAGTGGGAGGCGCCGTCGCCCGTAACATCAACGCCCCGGCGCCTTACAAGTGGACCAACACTTGTGCGGTGCGGATGAGCTACATCCTCAACCAGTCGGGCGTGCTGATTCCCGCGCGCCCCGAAGCGACGGTAACGGGTGCTGACAAGCGGCACTACTTCTACAGGGTGCCCGACCTCATCAGCTTTCTCACCCAGCAGTGGGGCAAACCGGATCTCGTTGTGCCTTATCCGCCGCCCGGAGGAGGTCAGCTTGCCGGCAAGAAAGGCGTCGTCATGTTCGAGGTGACGGGTTGGAGAGATGCCCGGGGGCATGCCACCCTCTGGGACGGCAGCATCTGCTACGACCATTGCTACTTCAATGAGCCAGGCGTCAACTACCGCACCGACCGGGCCAACTTTTGGAGTTTGCGATGATTCGACGCTGTCTTGCTACGGTGCTTCTGTTCGCCGTTTCGGGCGCCGCCTGCGCCAAGGACCGTGCCATCGACTCGCCCGAGGCCGCGGGCCGGACGTATGCGACGAACTACAAGGACATGGTATTGGCCACATGCATCGCCACTGCCTACCAAAACAATCGTTCTGCAGCAACGGATGCAGGCAGCAGTGTCAGTGCGCTGCGAGACTGGACCTACTACGACTTGGAAAACAGTCCCGATGAGATCATGTCATTGGTGAACCGCTACCTTGCCCGCGACTATCACAACCCGCTGGTCGAGCCCGAAGTCAAGGGCGTGAAGTTCGACCTGCTGAAATGCCTGGACCTTTACCACAGCGCGGAGCTGAACGCACAGGTAAAGCGGTTCGTATCGAAGCCTAATCGGACCTTCCGACAAGAGCGGCCCCCGCAGCGCTGACAGTAAGCCCTAATCGGGCGCAGAACACGTAACTCCGACCTCTCCGCGATAGGGCGGCTTCGTGAGGATCGCCGGCAAACATCCTGGTGAACCGAAAGCCGGGCGGACGCCGGTTGGTGATGCGCAGCGAGCTGGAGCGTGTCAAGGGCGCCGGACGTTTTCAACCAGTCCCCGGCTGATCGGACGGGCACCACAATTTGCCCAGATGTTCGTGCCCAAGGAATCGCCGAATCAGCACTGTTTCCGGCAACGGGACATATTCCATTGCGCAATAGTAGTTGCTAACAGCGCGATCGAGCAGATCCTGGGCCTCCGCCCGCGGGTCAAAGCGGACATGCCCGTCCGGTCGGTCGTGCTTCGTCGCGTTGCGAGCCTCGTTGAGGCGCCACTTCACCCATTTCGGGTCGAGGGGATCGCCAGGATCGACGAGGGGGCTCAACGTGACGACGGCCTCGACCATGTCAGCGAATGCTGCCGTTCGCCCTTGGCCCTCCAACAGCTTCGCCAACAGCTCTTCTGCTCCGCCGGCCAGGTGGAGCGCCGCGTAGTAGCACTCACCGACGTAAAAGAGCTTCAGCGCCGTGTCTAGCAACTCGGCTGCGACCAGGTACTGCGGCTGCGCAAGCCCGTGATCCAAGACCCATTCGTCCATGTCACCCCTCCGCTTGGCGTTCCAATATACAGTGATTTGCGCAGCGCCCAGCCCCGGAAGAACCTGAGCATCGGAGACGAAAGTATTGGAAACGTGCACCTAAGAATGCTAGGAAACATGCGGGCTAGCGCTGGATTCGACCACTGGCCTGTTAATCCGTAGGTCCCTGGTTCGAGCCCAGGTCGGGGAGCCAAAATATCAAGGGGTCAGGCCACAAGCCTGACCCCTTCGTCGTTTCCGGTACTGGGAAGCGATTGGAGAATTCTCCATATCCAGTCGACGCGCCAGGCTTGCGCCACCTGACGTAGGGCCGCGCGGACGCTACGCCCCTGCAGCAATCTAAAACGCCCCTCCCGCGCCACCCCCTACATTTGCACCAGCTCCGCAAGATGGGCAAGGGGGAAGAAGGAACTGGCCCGGGCCTTTCACGGCGTCATCGTGCCGGGCGCGAAAAGGGCCGAGCGGTACTCGAGAGCCAAATGCTTTCGACATCCAAAAGCGCTGACGTCAGTTGCTCAGAAGCATCAGAACCGCGTTTGCCGTCGGACTGCGGCGCGCGACGGTATTTATCGCCTGACTCGCTCAGACAGGAGTTGCTGGTTCACGTGGCGCAAGTAGGCGGTACTGACACCTTCCCGCCCGAGATGAAGGGTGACGGCAGCGACGAGTGCCCGGTCGTCTGTGGGGTCTACCCAGTCGGCTTGAACGTTGTGCTTCAATCCGCCTACACCAGCAACTGCACCGACGAATGAGCGACACACGCCCCATTCGACTGTTCTCCGCCAGGGCGCCAGCGAGCGAGATCATCGCTGCCTTGAGCGACAGCGCTCGGGACTTCCAGGACATCGTCTGGCCGCAAGTGTCTCGATTGCCTCTCGTTGGCGGAGGCACACTCCGTCCCGTCGAGGCGGTTGCTGCAAGTAACTTCAGGGATGAACTGGATTTGCTGGCCGGAATTGACGCTTGGCAGATCCAGCACAGTTCCTCGGGCATCCGCGGGCTTGCGAGCCGGGTGCAGTGGGGACGCGACCACGACTCGTTCTCTATTCGGCTGAAGTTGCCGTCCGGCAAGGAGACCGAATACCACAAAAGGCTACATGCCATCGAGCGGAAGGACGAGGGTTTCCTCTTTCCACACCTGACCATCCAAGCCTTTCTCGACAAGAAAGGAGGCAGGTTGCTCTCGGCGGCCGCGATCAAGACCGAGGATCTGATGGCGGCCGCGCAATCGCTGGTGGAGAGGAAAGAGCGGGACCACTTGAAGAACTGCCCCAAGCTCTATGGGTTCAAGCGCAATGCGGACGGGTCGGAGTTTGTCTTCATGGCATGGGAGTATCTGCAATTCATCATGAAGCTGGATGCGAAGAACGTCGTCCACCCCGTCCGCGACGGTGCTTGACCCGCCTGCTCGGTCGTCCCCGGTCCGTTCGTCATGCGCTGTCTCCGTCGATGCGCTCCGGATCGAAAGCCTCCTGGTCAATGACCCGCCCCTGCTCCCGCAGCAAGGGGAGCAGCTCACCGTCTGCATAAGCGCAGCCCGTTTGACCCGGGTCGACCTGCTGCGCCTTGTCGGCCAAGCCCGGAGCGTGGCCGCCGCCCTGTGCCAGCAAGCGTGCCAGCGTTGCGTACCCCGGTCGCCAGGCACTGGCGTGCGGAAACACGGCGCGCAGGCTGGCGAGGATCTGCATACCGGCATGGTCAAGATCCCCGAAAAAATGGACAGGCAGTTGGTGGTGCTCGCTTTGCGTGTCGAACAGCCAGGATTCGATGACCGGCAGATGACCGACGGACGCGGGCGCCCGCAAGTAAAGGCGGCAGCCGCCGGTTGATCGCAGCCGCCGCGCACTGCCACGAAAACCCGCGGCGTAGACCAACAAGCTGCCGCCCCAGTCGGGCGCGCGTGCATCGGCCATGTGCTCGAACGTAGCCAGGTTTTCGATGAACAACACGTCCGCGAAGCCGTCCGGACCTGCATGTGGCCGAGCGGGAGGGGCCAGCAGCAACTGGATCGGCGACTCGCAGAACTGGCCGGACGCTGCGCCGAGCAGGCGCAGCAGTTCCTCACGATGATCCAGCAGCTTGGAGCGGCCCTGGAAGGATTGCGCCGAGGCCTCACGCAACGCCATCCGACGCCCCGAGCGGCACAGCGCGGTCAATGTGACGAGGCTGCAGGTAGCATCGGCCAGCGGCAGGGCCTCCATCTGCGCCAGCGGGTTGCGGGCCAGGTAGTCGAGCACGGCCACGGGGTCGGCAGGGGCTGCGTGCGGGTGCGCGGCCCAGTGCGCCGCCAGATGCTCTCGCCATTGCCGCTGCCAGCGCTGGGCTTGAGGCGTGTAGCCGGCCCAGGCTGCAAGCGCGTCGAAGTCGCACAACTCCAGCCGGGGCTTGCGATCGGTGAAACCCGCGAAGGCGCGCGGCGGCGCAAGTTGCAATGCCATCCAGCCGGTACCGAGCAGGTCGTCCAGTTGCATGCGCAGCAACTCGATCTGGTCCGCGTCAGCAGCGTCATACAGTTCGGGCGCAGTCTTGCGGTCGAGCGGCAAACGAACCGGTCCCGTGGCAGTGCTGCGTTCCGCCTTGGCGAGTAACCGCCGAGCCAGGCTGAGCAGGAAGGGATGCTGTGGGGGCGCTGATGGCACGGGGCAGGGTCAGGCTGCGGGATCATCACTAGATGTCGGCACCGGGTTGACGGCGTGCCCGGGTTGCGCATTCTGTTCCACCTGCCATCGCGCTCGTGCGGCTTCGCGCGCCTGCTCGGCATGCGCGTCCCACAAGCGGGCCAGAGCCGGGCGGTTCAGCGTCTTTTCCTGCGCTTCGCTGACAAACAGTTCCTGGCCGCCGCGGTGGGCGATGACCTTCGAGAAGGTGAACTCCTTGTCAAACTCGGGCTTGACCGCCCCTGACTTGGAGGTGGGCATGGCCACGACCAGTTGCAGCCCCAGCGTCTGCGACAGAAAGCGCAGCACGCTGCGCGAGCGCGATTCATCCATCTTGGAGAAAGCCTCGTCGCTGAGCATCAGGCGCAAGGCCGGTGCCCCGCGCCGGTCGCGGCCGAAGTGCCCGAGGGCATGCGCCAGCACGGCCGAGCGCACCACATAAAAAGGCGTCTCAAGCTCACCGCCTGACCCTGTGCCCCAGGTGGACAGCCGCGTGCTGCCCACTGGGCTGCTGCGCACGATGTCGTAGCGCCGGTAGTTGCGGTAGTCCGCCAGCTCTCGCAGCGCACGCTCGCTGGCGCCCTGGTCGTTGGCCAGCAGTAGGCGGCGGATCTCCTCGGCGGTGGCGCGCTGCTCGTCGGTGAGGCGGGGTGAGGAAAAAATCGAGCCGCGATCGTGCTCCATCCCTTCGACGGCACCTTCGACAGCCTCGAAAAACTCCTGAACCTTCTGCAAGCGCGGCACCCAGTCCCACTCTAGCTTGAAGCTGTCGTGCCCGAAGCGGATGTCCTGCAGATGGCGATTGAGTCGCTGCAGCGTGAGCGCTCCTTGCTTGACGTCGTCGCGCACCTTGAAGCAGAAGCTGCTGGTAAAGACGTGGTTGAACTGCGCTTCGGCCTCGCGCAGCAAGCGGGCGTTGTCGGCCAAGCCGATGGCGCGCTGGCGTTGTGCCTGCTCGGCCACGGCAGCCCGGGTGCGCTCGACAAGGGGGAGCAGTTCTTCCAGGCGGTCGATGCTGCGCGGTGGGTCGGTCCAGGCGAAGCGCTCGCTGTCGTCGCGCGCCCCGGAAAGGTAGGCGCCCACACCCTGGGCCAGTTCGCGCAAAGTGCGCGGCAGGCTCTCGCGCAGACTCAGCACGCGGTGGCGCAGCGCGTCCAGGCTGGTGTCGGCTTCGGCCGCCAGTGCCTCGGCCTCGGCCAGCAGTTGCGGCTCCGTGGCCAATGTGGGGACGGCGTCGGCGAAGCGCGAGGCCCAGACTGTCGCGTTGGTGCAGGCGATGTCCAGCTCGGGCAGGCGGATCTCCAGGTCGGCCTCACGTCGGTACAAGCCGCTCAAGGCCTGCTTCGTGGCCCCGACCTGCTCCGTTTCGTCGCTGTGGTGCGTGCGGACGGCTTCGATGCGGTCTTTCAAGTCCTTCTGCTCGATCAGCAAGGCGTCGATGGCGGACAAGTCCAGCGCCTTCAACGCCTGCGCGGCGTGCGCATGCTGGGCCTGGCTCTCCAGCACCGCCAGCAGCAGAGGCGTGAGCGGCGTGAACACGGCACCGTTGAACATGCGGGTGATCATCTGCAGCGACTGGCGCAACGATTCCATCGCACGGATTTCCCCGGCCAACCTCTGCAGTTCGTCTTCGCACCACTGCCGCCGCCGCTGCCGGGCGGCTTCACCAAAGGCCAATTCGCCGTCCGGCGCCCGGCACGCGAACATGCCATAGCCTCGGCTGCCCAGGCCTTGCTCCATCAGGCCCTGCGGGGTGCGAGCCAGTTCCTCTTCGCTGTCCACCTTGCGCACCCGGCCATACTGCGCCATCAGGAAGGCGTTGGCCACCGGGTGCCGACACTGCAGTTCGTGCAGCACGGCGCGAGCTTCGAGCTGACGGCCTTCGGTGTCCTCCATCGCCTTTCGGCCCTGCACGACCTTTGGCGACCGCACGGGGTAGTGCTGCTTCACCAGTCGCGCGCAACGCGCCTCCATGCCGGCCTCGACAATGATCGCGAAGCGGTCGCCGCCCATGTAACCCTCGATGGCGTTCTGCCAGCGCGTGCCGGCACGCGGCTCCACCAACTGCGCCAGCAGGTGTGGTCTTGCCGACGGGAGTTCGCCCTCGATCAGCGCCACCGCGTCATGCGCATCCTTTGGCCCCTGCGCACGGCCGGCCTGCAGCCGACGCAGTTCGGCATCACGTTGCGTGGCGTCGTCCCTCAACTGGTTCAGCCGCATGCCCACGTCGGTCAGCGCCTGCAGCACGGCGCCCTGCACCGAGGCATCGCCCTCGTGGATACCCTGGCGCAAGGCGACCAGTTGGGCATCGAACACCTCCAGCTCGAAGGCGGGCAGCATCACGTCCAACGCGGCATCGCGCGAGTAGGCACCCGCCATCGCCGGCCAGGGTTTGAGCACTTGCTGCGCGGCGGGGCGCAAGGCCTCGACCGCAGCAGCCAGCGCGGGGACGGCAGACAGGTCGAGCGTCAGCAACTGGCCAAGCTGTGCCACCATCCCGCCGATGCCGCGCGCGGCCTCCTGCACACGCCCCCAATGCAGGCGGAACTGGTCGGCCTGCAGCCTGATCTGGTTCTCCAGCGCCTGCTTCTCGCGCGCCACATCGCTGTCGTCCAGGCGCTTGTCCACCAGGCGCAGCTGCTCCCGCAACTGGGTTTCCTGCGCTTCGAGCGAGGCCAGCTTTTCTTGCAGTTGTGCCTGCTTCTTGTCTTGAATGCCGATCTGGCGCTGCACCGATGCCAGCTCGTCCTGCGCTTCGCTGCGAGCGCGCAGCGCATGCGCGATGGTGGTGGTGACAAAGCGCCGCGCCTCGTCCAGCACCTGGTTGGCACTGGCCGCAGCGGTCTCCAGCCGCTCCAGATTCAATGCCAAGCGCTCGGCTTCGGCCTTGAGGCCGGCGATGGAACGCATCAGCTCGCGCATCTTGTCCAGGTCCCGGCTGAAGTCGTGCGGCTCCAGGATCTCGTCTCGCACCAGGTCGTTGACGTTGCCCAGTTCCTTGTAGGCCATGGCCTTGACGATGGACTTGGCCGCCCGCGTGGCGTCGCTCTCGCCCACCGCTGTCTTGCCCATCAGCGCGCCATACAGGTGTTGCAGGTAGCTTCCCTTGTCCGGAAAGCGCTGCACGACAGTGCCGGCCTTGTCACGGCCCACCTGCAGCCGGTGCTGCAGTTGCACGTACAGCTCCTTCAGTGGCAGCGGCGAAGCGGCGAGCGCCTCCCCTGCACGACGGGCCAGATGATCGAGCGAAAGCGCGCGGCGCACGATGAAGAACTGCGGCGCGCCCTGCAGCACCGCGCGCCGGCCATCCTCGAAAGCCTCCACGGCGACCAGCGCCGTGAAGGGCTCCAACTGCTCTGCGGACTGTTCGGACGCCTCGAACACGATGCCTGCGTAGCTGGTCGAGCGCGAGCGCAAGAACACACCGTCGGCCTGCTGCCCGAGCGCATAAGCTGCCAGCGTGCGCGGCTCCTTGCCGCCGCGACGGCTTTGCGTGGATTCGTCCTGGCCGACGTTGAACTGCACCACGTGCTGGTGGGCGGCCGTCAACACTGTCTGGATGGCGTCGAGCAGGGTGGACTTGCCAGAGCCCGACTCGCCCGTCAGCAGCACGGTATCGGCGAACGGCCACTCGCGATCCTCCAGCGAGCCCCAGTGCCAGGTCAGCAGCTTGCCGATCTTCATGTGCTGCGGTCCTCGTGCCGCGGCCCTCCGGCAGGTGGCTGCGGCACCCGGCTGTCCAGCCTGCGGCCCACCATCCGCAAGGCCTCTTCCATAGCCTCGTCGCTGACGAAGCTCATCACCGGGCGCAGCACGGCCAGACCCATCTGCATGTCGCCGGCATCGTCACCCTCGACGAAATGCAGCACGCGGTGTTTGCGCAGTTCTCGCAGCAAGGCCAGGCGCTCGCTGGCCGCGTTGGGCAGCTTGTGCGCCAGCAGCGATACCACGGCCTGCGACAACTCCTCCAAGCTGATCGTCAGTCGTTCGTCCACTAGGGGGCGGCGGCCGGTGAGGGCCTCGGTGTAGAGAAACCGCAGCGCGATCACGGCGGCGACGAAGTCGCGCGACAAACGAGCGCGCAGCCGGCGCACGCCGTCTTCTTCGTCCTCGCCACCACCTTCACCCGGCGGATACAGCCGCAGCAGGCGCGCGTCGCTGTCGTGCACCAGCACGAAACCGATACAGGCAAACCATTCGCGCAACAATTGCTCGCATTGAAGGGCATCATCGTACAGCCCGGCCTCGGGCTGCGATTGCTCGCGCCACACCACGCCGCTGGCCAGCAGGCGCCCCGCCAGCTCGGCAAAGCGCGCAGGCTTGACGGTGCCGGTCCCCTCGGTGGCCAGGCGCTGGTCTAGAAACTGGGCAAGGGATTGCAGCATCGTATTCAGACCGCCTTGTCAGAGACCGAATCCGACGGTTCGGGGCGCAATTCGTAGTCGTCAGCCTGGAAGTACGGGGTGCGCACCTGACCCGTCGTCTTACGCGCCCGCACCAGACGACGCCCCTCGGTCGAACGCACCGCACCCACCGCATGCAGCACGCGCACGGCATCCTCGGCGGTGGCGACGGGCAGTGAGGCCAGCGTGATCGGCCCCTGCGACAGGTGCGGCAACAGACCTTGCAGCACCTGCTGGTCGCTGAAGGCGAAAGCTTCGGCTTCGGCCTGACGCAGCAGCGCGTTCAGGCGGCTGGCCTTGTCCACCACCAGCGGCGTCTGCTCGGGCACCGCGGCTTCACGGTCGCGTACCGTCCAGCGGAGCACGCCACCGGGCAGGCGGATCTCGCTGGCGGCGAGGCGGCGAGCCAGTACATCCAGCAGCAGGTCATGTTCCGCTGTTGGCCGCTCCTTCAGCCACGCCACGGTACGGCCCAGGGGCGACTCGGCGCCGTAGTCCAGCGAGAGCGCCTGGCGCAGCAGGCTGGTGAAGCGGCGCACGTAGTTGTTCATCTCCGAGCGCAGCATCGGTAGCTTCAGGCCACAAGCGGCCTCCACCATGCTCTCGATGCGGTCGGCCAGCCACAGCATGGGGCTGCGCCCCTGCACCTGCTGCTCCAGCCAGGGCGCGCGCTGCAACAGATGAGCATCGGCCAGTGCACGCAGGTTGCCATCCAGGGCACGCACTTCTTCCAGCGCCTCGTTGATCTGGCCGCGATGGCGCTCGGCCGAATCGGCCACCAGGCGTACCGCGTATTCACGTGCAAAGCGCTTCTCTATGAAATCGTTGAACTCGTTCCAGGCCACTTTCTGCGCCAGCGCCTCGCGCGTCAGACTCTGGATCAGGTGCCGGAAATACTCGATGTCGTCCTGTAGGTCCTGCACTACACGGCTGGCGAATTCGTGCGCGTCCAGCAGCTCGTCCGCGTCACGCGTGGCGATGAAGGCCGCCAGCGCCTTGCGCGCCGAGCGCATGTTGCGCTGGCGGGTCTTGGCGCGCGAATCGTCCAGGTTGGCGAAGGTTTCGCTGAAGGCCTTGCCCGCGCGGCTGAGCTTGAGCGTGGGCCTAAGGTCGATGGGGTCGCGGTAATCCTCCAACCAGCCATGCTCCTTGAGCTTGCGCAGCAGTTCGCTGGCATACGTGCGTTCGTCTTCGGCTCGCACCGTCGTCTGGCTTGCACCGAACGCCAGCGCGCGCAGCGCGGCATCGCCAAGCGCGCGCTGGATCACCTCCAGCACCAGCTCGCGTGTCAGCACTTCCGCATAGTCTGCGTTGGCCCCGTGCACCCGCTCGTGCAGCAAGCGCAGCACGGCGGCGCACAGCTCACGGTTGTCATGGGTGAGCGGGCGGAAAAAGTGTTCGCGGGGTGGCGTAAAGAACATCATGGTGACCTTCGGATGTCCTGCATGTTCTACAGAAACGCCGAACCGAGCTTGACACCCGTGATCGGCAAGCGGGCACGGGCCCCGGTGCACATCACACAGCAGCCGAAGTTCACGGTGAGTGCTTCGGCGATGCGTAACACCATGACTCAGCTTGCTTCGGCGATCAGACGACGCAGCCCCTCACGGAACTTATGGAAGCTGGGCGATGCATTGACCTCGACGCTCATGCGCGGGCCGATCTTCTCGGCCCACTCGTGCTTGATCTGTCCCGGCAGCGGCCAACCAGCCTTGCGAATGGCTGCCTGGCCGCCAGGATAGACCGCATCGGCCAGCAACTCCCATGTGCCGCAGACACTGTCTTGTTGATAGCGGGCCAGCACGTCCCTCTTGGCCCTAGGGTAGGCTGCCAGAAGTGCTTCCCTGTCGCCCAAGTACCAAGCCTCCATCTCTTCTATCGCCAATCGAAAAAGCGTTCGTGGTGCGGGGTCGCACTGGTTCAGCAGCGTCTGCAGTTCACCGAGGAACTGCTGGCAGTTGCGGCGATCACTGTCCAGAACAACTACAACCGCGTCGATCCCATGCGTCTTGCCATGCGCACGAAGAATAGCCGGCAGACGGTCTAGCAACGTCTTCTTGAGCGGTGCCTCCATCTTGGACAGCCCTTGGGGAATCCGGCCAATGCCCTTGTAGTCATGCACGCGCCATGTGTGCGGCTCGCCTTGTGCCCCGATGACGGCGGGCAACAGCGTCTCGATCAACTTGGCCCCGGAACTGTCCTCCACCAGTACCTCGATGTGCATGCCTACCTCGCATCCAGGTAGTTGCTATACCAGAGGCCCCCAGGGGAAGCCCCTCATCCACGAGATTGCGCACCAGTTCGATGTCGGAGGCTCGGCGGATGGCTGAAAAGCCGTCGGCACCCTTTTCCAGTATCCAGACTTCCTTTGGCGACAGAGCGTCCACGAAGTAGGGCTGGTGCGTGGTCACGAAGATCTGCGGCGCATTCTTCTTGCCGGTCGCATGGGCGCGCAATTCGTTCGCCAGGGAGTCCAGCAGGCGGTGGTACAGCCCGTTCTCCGGCTCCTCTATGCAGATGAAGGGCGGTGGATCGGGGTCTTCCATCAGAAGCAGGTAGGCGAAGATCTTCAACGTGCCGTCGGACATCTGCGACGCGTAAAACGGGTCGGAGAACGCGCCGTCGTTGAACTGCAGCAGCACACGTTTGTCCTGCGTCACATCCGTCTTGATACTTCTCACGCCGGGAATCTTGGCCGCGATGCGGGCCAAGATGGCCTGGAAACGCTCCCTGTGCTCACGTTCCATGTACTGCACGACATTGCCGATGTTGTCGCCGTGGATGTTCAAGTGGCGCTGGACGCCCGCCGGCTGGATGCTGCGGGCAGCGTCCGGGTGGAAGTAGGACAGGTACCAGCCCTTCAGGAAGTCCCGAAAGCGCTTGATGCGCGGATGCTCTTTGAGGGTGCCCAGCGTGGCAATGCCCAACTGGCGCAAGTCTGTCAGCTCCACATCTTCCTGAGCCCGATCCTCCTCGCCGCTCTCCGTCTCGACGGCCTCCTCGCCCGCCCACACCTTGCCGACGCCGTGGTGCAGACGGAGGAAGGGGTAGGGTCGGCCGTGCTTCTGGCCCTTGCGACGCTGCTTCAGCACCTCCGACTCGACGAAAGGCCGTCCAGTGCGGTCCACGTTGATCGCCAACTCGTACGTAATGGGCCGTTCGCCGGGGGCTTCGCGGTAGTAAATATCGAATTGGATCGGCTCGTCGATGCCAAGCGAGCGCATGCGCTCGAAGCCACCGCGCTGCTTGCCATCGCAGGCGGTCTCCACATCGGTGTTCAAGCAATCGGCGACGAAGCCGAAGGCGTCGAACAGCGTGCTCTTGCCGACGCCGTTCTTGCCAATGACCACCGTGAAAGGGGTCAGAGGGTCTCCCTCCTGATCGGTTGAGAGCTTCCCCAGCGTGATGTCATGCAAGGCCCGGTAGTTGCGGACGCGGAAACCTTCAATCAATGCCATGTCAGGTACCTTTGAATCGGAACAGCCGTGCTGGTCATGGTTGAAAACGCCAGCCGCCGTTCCTTGTTTTATGACCCCAGTTCATACCAGACGCCTCGACCACTGCCGTGCCGCCGAAGCTGCCCCCGGACAACGAGCGAACGGAAATGCTGCTTGAGGGTGTTGCGGTTGCCGCCCGTCAGCCGAATCGCATCGCCCATCGTGACGCGCCCACTCTCCCGCGCAAACTCGACAATCTGCAGCGAGAGTTCGGGCAGCGCGGCCAGCACGGTCTTCTCGCGCTCCACCTTGCGGTCGAGTCGACCGACCTGCTCCGCCAGCGCCCGCAGGAAAAAAACCAGCCAGGGCTGCCAGTTCGGAGACTCCGAGCGAATGGTGGCTTGCGTCTGCCGCAGCGCGACGCAGTAGGCCTCCTTGCTCTGTTCGATCACGCTTTCGAGTGAGCTGTAGGGCACGAAGGCATAGCCGGCGTGCAGCAGTAACAAGGTGCTCAGCGCCCGGCTCAGGGGCCCGTTGCCGTTCTGGAAGGGGTGGATCTGCAAGAAGACCACGACCCAAATGCCGATGAGCAGCAAGGGGTGGAGCCGCGCGGCGCTGCGCTCTTCGTTGAACCAGGTGACCAGTTCGGTCATCAGGCTTGGGATGTCGAAAGGCGCTGCCGTCTCGAAGACCAGGCCCGCTTGCTTGCCGTCCTCTTCCGAGGCGGCGACGCCGTTCGTGGAAGTTCTGTAGCTTCCCCGGTGCCAGGCGTCCTTCTCGCTGTACGCCAGCAGGTCGCGGTGCAACTGCTTGATGTGCTTCTCGGTCAGCGGCAGATCCTCCCAGCATGAATACACCCGCTCGATGACCTCGGCATAGCCGGCCACCTCCTGCTCGTCGCGTTCCGTGAAAGACTTGCCCTGCAGGTTGGACAATAGGCACTCGACTTCCCCGTCCGACAGCCTGCCGCCCTCGATACGGGTAGACGAACCGATGCTTTCGACGGTAGCAACACGGCGCAGGGCCGAGAGGCGGGCCGGAGCCAAGCCGCCAGCCGCGCGCCACGCACCCTTGAACTCATCGAGCTTGGCGATGAGTTGCAGGACTTCGGGCGTGATCTGGACGGAGTGGAAACCGATCATTCTCGCCAATGCTACATCCAATTGCACCCATTTCCGTGGGGCTCGGTTCGGGTTCCACCTCTCCTTTCGCAAGGGCAACGGCTCCGGCCACCAATACGAACCGGGCCATTGGTGCTATCGAGCACCTTGAGCTTCTTTGCGCACCCTGTCCCGCCGCAGTTCTACGGTTCCCCCCTCTCCTCACCCGTCCATCCGCCGCCCCGAAAACAGCCCGGCCATCGTCCTGCGCAGCCAGATGCTGCCCGCGTCCAGGTTGAACCGCTCATGCCAATGCTGCTTGACCTTGTACGACGGCAGCGGCACCGGCGGCTCCAGCACCTGAACCCGCTCTTGCGATGCCAACGCCGTCCCCAGCAGCCTGGGAACGATGACCAGAAGTTCTGTCTGCGCGACGATCCGCCCGACCCCGAGAAAGCTGGGCACCCGCAGCACCGCCTGTCGCTCCAGCTTGTGCTTGACGAGCACCTTGTCGACGATCGAGTGCCCCGTTCCCGCCGTGGTGACCACGATGTGCCCTTCCGCCGAAAAGGCACGGCGGTCGAGCTTGCCGCGGATGCGTGGATGCGCTTGCGACGCCAGGCAGACGAAGTTCTGGACGAACAGCGCCTGCTGGTAGAAGCCGGCGTCCAGGTCGGGCGTGAACCCGACCGCCAGGTCCAGTTCGCCCGATTCGAGGCCGCGCCGGCTGTCGGGCGAGATCTTCTCGGCCTGGACCGAGACGCCTGGGGCCGTTTGCTGCAAGTGGTTGATCAGCTTGGGCAGCAGCACGATCTCGCTGATGTCGGTCATGCAGATCCGGAACTCGCGTTGCTCGTCGGCAGGTGAAAAGGCACCGCGCGTGCCCCGCGCTTTCTCGATGCGCAGCAGCGCTTCCTGAATGTCGGGGTAAATGCTTTGTGCGCGCGGTGTCGCCTCCATGCCCTGTGAGGTGCGACAGAACAGCGGGTCGTCAAAGTGCCGGCGCAGCTTGTTGAGCGCAATGCTCGCACTCGCCTGTGCAATGCCGAGCCGCAACGCGGCGCGCGAGACGCTCTGCGTCTTGTAGATCTCGACGAACACGTCGAGCCAGTCGACATCCAGCTTCGCCATCGTGCTCTATATCAAAACGATATGCAGCGTATTCGCCATTTCGCATCGACGCAATAGTCCTCGGCGCCGATAGTTGGTTCAGGTCGACTGCTTGCGTCAACAAGAAATGACAGAGACATCACGTGAGGAGCGCTTGGTGCTGGTGGCAGGTGGCGGGATAGGCGGCATCGCCGCAGCACTCGCCCTCGCCCGCCGGGGCCACCCGGTCAAGGTGCTGGAGCAATCAGCGCAACTGGGTGAGGTCGGCGCCGGCATGCAACTGGGGCCCAACGCATTCGCGGCTTTCGACGCGCTCGGCATCGGCGAGATGGCCCGCGCGCAGGCCGTCTACACGGACGAAATGGTGATGCACGACGCACTGGACGAGACGCTGACAGGCCGCATTCCGACGGGTGCAGCCTTTCGCCGGCGCTTTGGCAACCCCTATGCGGTGATCCACCGCGCCGACGTGCATCGCTCGCTCCTCGACGGCGCGCGGGCCACCGGCCGCATCGAGATCTCGACGTCCACGCAGGTGCAGCATGTGGAACAGAGCGAGGCCGGCGTCACGGTGATCGACGCGCGTGGGCATCGTCACCATGGCATCGTCCTGATCGCCGCAGACGGGGTGAAGTCGACCGTGCGCCAGCAATACGTCGGCGATGCAGCGCGCGTCTCAGGGCATGTCGTGTACCGAGCGGTGGTGGACAAACGCGACTTTCCCGAGGACCTGCAGTGGAACGCCGCCAGCATCTGGGTTGGGCCGAACTGTCACTTGGTGCATTACCCGCTGCGTGGCGGCGAGCAATACAACGTCGTGGTCACCTTCCACAGCCGCGAGCAGGAGGCGTGGAGCGTGCGCGAGGGCAGCCGCGAAGAGGTGCAGAGCTATTTCCAGGGCATCTGCCCGCGTGCACGCCAGCTGATCGACTTGCCGAAGGATTGGCGGCGCTGGGCGACGGTCGACCGCGAGCCCATCGGGCAGTGGAACTTCGGCCGCGTCACGCTGCTGGGCGACGCGGCGCACCCCACGCTGCAGTATCTGGCGCAAGGCGCGTGCATGGCGATGGAAGACGCCGTCACGCTGGGCGAAGCCTTGCGCGTGCATGACAACGACTTCGCCAAGGCTTACGAGCACTACCAGCGCTCGCGCATCGTGCGCACCGCACGCATCGTGTTGTCGGCGCGCGAGCTGGGTCGCATTTTCCACGCCAAGGGCGTGGAGCGCCTGGTGCGCAATCAGCTTTGGAAGGACAGATCGCCCGAGCGCTTTTACGACGCGATGGAGTGGCTCTACGGCTGGCGCGTCGACAACTGTCTTGCGGATTGAATCCAGGAGAAGATCATGAGTGAACTCGGGCGTCTCGAAGACCTGCCCCATGACTATGTCGCCAAGCTGAAGCGCCAGAACTTGGTGCCGCTGTGGCCCAGCTTGCGGGCCTTGCTGCCACCGGGCCGGCCGCGTCCGCAAACGCGCGCCACCCAGTGGTCCTATGAAGCGCTGCGGCCGTTGCTGCTGAAGGCCGGTGAACTGACACCCATCGAGAAGGCCGAGCGCCGTGTCCTGGTGCTCGCCAATCCCGGCCACGGCCTGGAGAAGATGCAGGCCAGCGCCGCCATCTACCTGGGCATGCAGCTGCTGCTGCCAGGCGAGTCGACGCCTGCGCACCGCCATACGCCGAATGCGGTGCGGATGATCGTCGAGGGACAGGGTGCCTACACGACCGTCGACGGTCAGAAGTACCCGATGTGCCGGGGCGACCTGATCCTCACGCCGAGCGGGCTGTGGCACGAGCACGGTCACGAGGGTGACGAGCCTGTCGTGTGGCTCGACGTGCTCGACCTGCCGCTGGTGCATTACATCGAGGCCTCGTACCACGTCGGGGCCCGGGGCGAGACGGCCGCCTCCGGCACCGGCACTCGCACGTATGCGCAAGGCGGTGTGGTGCCAACCCCGCTGTTCGTCCGCGCCGACAAGGCCTACCCGATGCTGCACTACCCCTGGACCGACACACGTGCAGCGCTCGAGTCGCTGGCCGTCGCCGAGCCCGAGCTCGCCGCGGTGCAGGTCAGCTACGTCAACCCGGCCACGGGCGACGACGCGCAGAACATCCTCGGCTACTACGCACTGATGCTGCGCCCCGCACAGGCGCTACGCCTGCCGGTGCGCTCGCCCGCGAGCGTGTTCCACCTCATCGAAGGCTGCGTCGACGTGCAGATCGAGACCCAGCGCTTCACCCTCGTCGAGGCCGACACGTGCTGCGCACCGGGGTATTGCGAAGTGACCCTGACCAACCGATCGGGCGACGCTGCCGCGTTCCTGTTCATTGCAGACGAGACGCCGCTGCATCGCAAGCTCGGCATTTTCGAGACCCGCGGCTGAGACGCCCTGGCCGACCGCCTCACCCTGAGCACGGCCGACCTCTGGGCGCCCCCTTCTGAACTCGCTGCCGGTGTGCGGCAAGGCCGAGCGCCTTCCGATCCACCGACGGTTCTTCGTGGGACGCAACCACCATGCACACGCACTCGAGATGGGCCAACCGGTCGACAAAGCGAGCGAGCGGCCCTGCCATTTCACCAAGTCGCCCTCGCCTCTGGTCGAGTCCAGCGCCACGGTCGCCCATCCCCCTGGGACGAAGAATCTCCACCCCGAAATGGAGCTGGTCTTGGCGATCGGCGCGGCGGGCTTTCGTGTCGTCGACGCCCACGGCGCTGCGGCTCTCGTTCACGGCCACCACCCCTGCGGCCTCGACATGACACGGAGAACCCTCATGTACTTGAACACGAAACTGTTCTTCGGTGCACTGGCCCCATTCGCCGTCCATGTCGTGCAGGCCGAGGGCACCTTCCCCTCCCGGCCGGTGACCTTGATCACCGCGTTCGCGCCCGGCAGCGGCCCCGATGCGGTGCTGCGGCTCCTGGCCGAGAAGCTCGGCAAGCTCTGGAACCAACGTGTCCTGGTTGAGAACAAGCCAGGGGGCGCGGGCTTCATCGCGATGGACGCCGTCAAGCGCGATTCGCCGGATGGGTACACGCTTTTGCAGCTGGACAGCGAACACTTGGCGGCGCTGCCTTACCTCTACAAGTCGCGCGGCGTGCAGACACTGAAGACCTTCGAGCCGGTCGCGGCGCTGTTTCGCACGCCGTTTCTGGTGGCGGTGGCCAGCGACTCGAAACTGAAGTCCATGTCTGACCTGGTCGCCGCGGCGAGGGCGCAGCCAGGGGAGGTGACGTTCGGCTCGTGGGGCGTCGGCAGCCCGGGGCACCTGGGGGGCGAGCAACTCGAATCGCTGGCCGGCGTCGACATGCACCATGTGCCTTACCGAGAAGTGTCTCAACTGTTCATGTCGGTCGGGGCGCACGACGTCGCATGGAGTTTCAGCAGCGTGCCGTCCAGCCAGGGGGCCTACAAGGCCGGGAAGCTGCGTTATCTCGCGGTGGCGGCGCCCGAGCGCCTTTCCCAGTTGCCGGAAGTCCCGACGGTGGCGGAGGCTGGGGGCCCGGCCGGCCTGGACGTGAACTCTTTTGTCGTGCTGGTGGCGCCCCGCGGCCTTCCGGCCGCCGTGCGCGACAAGGTCAACGCGGACGTCAAGAAGGCGCTCGCTGAGCCCGACGTGAAGGCCCGCTTCGAAGCTTACGCATTCGAGAGCATTGCGTGGACGCCAGCCGAGATCGAGCAGCAGGCCGCATTGAAGGCCAAGGTGTATTCCGAACTGGTGCAGCGCAAGAAGATGAACCTGGAGTGAGGCGACACCTCGTGAGCGCCGTCCACCGATGCCGTGAGGCGCGCGCCGCTCAGCGCGCCTCGAGCACCTTCGCCACCGTCTGCCGCAATTGCGCGACGTCGAAAGGCTTCGGGATGCAGTCGGCCGCGCCTTGGCTGCAGGCCCAGGCGCGCGTCGATTCCTCGGCATCCGCGCTCACCACCACGATGGGCGGACAGGGCTGCGTGCTGCAATCCCTGAGCCTTTGCAGTGCTTCTTCGCCGGACATGTCCGGCAACCCGAGGTCCAGCAACACCAGGTCGATGTCCTCCCGCTCGAGGCTCTCGACCGCTTCCTGGCCGGTGCCGCAGGTCACCAGACGGACGTCCTTGTCGTGCGCGAACACGGCACGCATCACCTCGACGTTGACTTCGTTGTCCTCGACGTACATGACGCGGCCGCACAGTTCCCGGTCTTCCGGTCCGGGGACGGTCTCCTCGGGCACCACCGCGGCCGGCATCCGGGACTTGGGCAACCACAAGGTGAACGTCGAGCCCACGCCTTCCTGGCTCTTCACTTCGACGCTGCCGTGCATTTGCTCGGCCAATCGCCTCGAAATGACAAGGCCGATCCCCGTGCCGGACGTTCCCTTGCGCTCCTGGCCCAGGCGGTTGAAGGGTATGAACAACTGCCGCACCTGCTCCGGGCTCATGCCCATGCCGGTGTCCGATACGCCGATGCCCCACTGGTCCTCGCCTTCGATGACGCTGACCCGCACTTGCCCCGAGGGCCGGTTGTACTTGATGGCGTTGGTCAGGAAGTTGAGCAGGACCTGCTGCACCCGGGTCATGTCGCCCCGTACATAGGGCCGCGCATGCTCTCGTTGCCAAACGATGTCGATGCCACGTGCCCGCGCTTCAGGTTCGAGCAGCGCAAGCCCGTCCTCGATGACGGCATGAACGTCGACGGTGGAGGCCACCACGGCCTCGGTGCCGGCCTCTAGCCGGCCCAGCAGCAGGATGTCTTCGATCATCGCCAGCAAGTGCCACCCGGCTTGCTCGATGCGGGCCAGCTTTTCGTTGCGCACCGCCACCGGGTCTTGTGGCCGACCGCGTATCAGCTGGGCGAAACCGAGGATGGCGTTCAAGGGCGTTCGCAGCTCATGGCTCATTCGGGACACGAACTCGCCCTTGGCATGGCTCTCTTGCTCGGCGAGCGACTGGGCCAGTTCTGCCGACTGGAGCCGCCGCACGTCGGTGAGGTCGTGGAGGATGCAGACGATGTGCTGAGAACGCCCGCTCGATCGCGAGACGGCCAGCGTGGCCAGGACCTCCAGCGGCGGTGCGTCCGGCCGGACCAAGGTGACCTCCTGAACCGCCGGGGGCAACTCGGATTTCAATGCGGCGAGCATCCTGGCGCGCAGGGCGTCCACCTGGTCCGGCTGCACAAGCTCGGTGAGATGTCGGCGCAAGGCCTGCGACTCGCTCAAGCCGATCATGCGCGACGCCTCGTCATTGACCTGCTCCACCAGCCCCCCCGGACTTGCGTAGACGATGCCGACCCCGGCCGAGCGAAGGATGAAGCGCAGGCGCTCCTCGCGCTCGCTGAGTTCGGCGGTGCGCTCGTTGACCAGCTCTTTGACCCGCTGCGTGCGCCCGGTCATCACCAGCACGAAGGCAATCACGAAGATGCTGCCCGCCATCGCCAGCAGGTCGGCGGTGAACATCCCCGGCGACCGGTCGCGGGCGACGTATGCGGGGGGCGCAATCGCGCGCAGCAGCAGTCGGCGGCCCGCGAAATCGATCTCGGTCTCTCGCTGCAAGGACCGCCTCCCGACCTCGCGGCATCCGTCCGCGCCCCAAATAGGCTTGGGGGGTGCGACCTGTGCGTCGAAGAGGCACAGCCTGACGGGAGACCAGGATGCCGGGTTGCCGATGACCTGCAACGCTGGCACTTCCACGTGAATCGGCGGGTCACCGGGCAGCCGCAGCATGAAGTGGCTGGGCGAGAGGTCGACCGCCGCACGGTGGTCGCCATGCGGCACGGGCGCCGCAACGGAGTGGTCGAGCCGCACCGTGGCGCCGGCGGGCAGTTGCGGCAGCGCAAAGGCGCTCACCGCCTCCGGCAGCGCTTCGGGGCTGGTGCGCTCGCTCCATCGGCGCACCCCCTCGGCAACGGCCACCACGCGGCCCAACGCCGTTTTGATCGCGTCCGCTCGCTCCGTCACTTCTTTTTCGAACTTGCGGCTGAGCCGCTGCTTCTCCTGGTTCGTCACCACCGCTAGCGAGGCGCCCAGCAGCAACGACATCGAGAGCAAGGTGCCCACCACGGTGGGCGCCCGCGATCGCCAAAGGGAGCGGAACCGGCCGAACAGCGGCAGGAAGATGGGCGCCACCCACATGGCCCCGATGCTGTCCCCGACCCACCACTTGTAGAAGACGAACCAGACGTCGTCGGCCGCGATGCGCCCGTGCCACACCAGCGCCGGCACACCGATGGCAGGCGCAATCCAGCAGCTTGCAGGGCCTATCAGCGCGAGAAACGCGACCACCCGACCGCCCGAGTCCAGATACTCGGTCGGTCGCATGATGCGTCTCGCCAACCACCCACCCGCAGCCGCTTGAAGCGTCGCCCCCGCCGCAACCGCCGCTTCGAAGGCCAAGCTGTACTCGGCGGGTCCGAACGTTCCGCCCGTGATAGCGGTGAGCAGCAGTCGGCCTGCGAACACCCCCGGCAGGACTTTGAGGCCCCACACCAGTACGGCGCCCATCGCGACGCCCGTGGCGGGGAAGATCGGCGATGGAATCGCAAAGCGCAGTGACAGCAGCACCGTGGCGGCCCCCAGGACGCCATAGGTGACGGCAACAGCGGCGATGCGAATCAGGACTTGCTGCATGTCAGGGTCAGCGGGGACAAGGGGGCAACGGCAGTCAGTTGGAGAGGCGAGCAAACAGGGCTCCCAAGATGTCGGCTCCCGGGCACCCGGGACACGCGGGAAGGCGTGACGGCGGCCCTGTCACCTCGGTCCAAGAGCAGCCTCGTTCAGCCGTACAGCGGTGCCCACGGCGTGCACATGCAGGCCGGCCGGCACCCCTTTTGCCGGCGACTTCGTGCCTTCATTTCGGGAGCACAACATGGCATCCATTCCCACCGACGCCACGGCCAGGGTCCATCCCACCCATGCCCGGTGCGTCCGCAGAACCCTCACCATAGGCCGACCGGCGCTCGAACTGCACCGGCTCTGGCTCGAACCCGTGGCCCAGCAGACCGTCATGGCCCATCTGGCCGAAGTGTCCCTCGACGACCAGGGGCACTGGCAGTGGAAGGCCCATGTGCCGGTGGCGGGCGAACTCGAGTGGTCCTCGCAAGTGATCGAAGACCTGCCCGGCCACCGCATCGTGTGGCAGTCGCTGGAGGGCGCCGAGCTGCCCAATCGCGGTGAACTGGTGTTCCATTCGGCGCCGGCCGACTGGGGCACCGAGGTCACGCTGACCTGGCGCTTCGACCCCCCTGGCGGGAAGCTGGGCGACCTGGTGGCCAAGTGGCTGCATGCGCCCGAGGTGGCGGTGTCACTCGCCCTGCGGCGCTTCAAGAGCCTGGCCGAGACCGGCGAAGTGCCCAGCCTGGCCCACAACCCCGCGGCCCGCCGCGACCCTGACCCTTATGGAGCGTTTGAATGAGAGCCATCTGCTGGAACGGCGTCAACAAGCTCGCCGTCGAAACCGTGCCGGACCCGGTGCTGGTCAACCCCGGCGACGCCATCCTGAAAGTGCGCCTGAGCACGACCTGCGGGTCGGACCTGCACTTCATCGGCGGCTACCTGCCCACGATGCGGGAAGGCGATGTGATCGGCCATGAGTTCATGGGCGAGATCGTCGAAGTGGGCCGCGGCGTCCAGAAGCTCAGGCCGGGCGACCGCGTCGTGGTGCCGTCCTTCATCGGCTGTGGCCGCTGCTGGTACTGCGGCCGACAGCTCTGGTCGCTGTGCGACAACACCAACCCGCATCCCTACCTGCAGGAACCGCTGTTCGGCTACCCCACCGGCGGCATTTACGGCTACACCCACGCCTTCGGTGGCTACGCCGGCTCGCACGCCCAGTACATGCGGCTGGCGCATGCCGACGTCAACGCCTTCGTGGTGCCCGACGGCGTGTCCGACCTGCAGGCCTTGTTCCTGTCCGACGCAGTGCCCACCGGCTACATGGGCGCGGACTTCTGCAACATCTCGCCGGGCGATACGGTGGCGGTGTGGGGCTGTGGCGGCGTGGGGCTGATGGCGCAGAAGAGTGCGTTCCTGATGGGGGCCGAGCGTGTCATCGGCATCGACCGGTTTCCCGAACGCCTGCAACTGGCGCGCGAGAAGATCGGTTCAGAAACCATCGACTACAGCGCCACCGACAACGTGCTCGAGGTCCTCAAGGAGATGACCGGAGGACGCGGCCCCGACGCCTGCATCGATGCCGTGGGCATGGAAGCGCACGGCACCGGCCTCGAATACGCCTACGACCGCGTCAAGCAGGCCTTGCATCTGCAGACCGACCGGGGCGATGCGCTGCGCCAGGCCATCCTGGCATGCCGCAAGGGCGGCACGCTGTCCATCCTGGGTGTCTACGGCTTGATGGACAAGTTCCCGATCGGCACCGTGATCAACAAGGGGCTGACGGTGAAGACCGCGCAGCAGCACGGCCAGCGGTATGTGCCGCGTTTGCTGCAACACGCCCAGCGCGGTGAACTCGACGCGTCCTTCCTCGCCACCCACCTCTATCCGCTGGATGAAGGTCCGCGTGCCTACGAGATGTTCAAGAAGAAGGAAGACGGCATGGTGCGGGCGGTGTTCCAGCCCTGACACCCCGGGGGGCTCGCTCAGCCCGAGCGCAAGTGTCGGCGCCCCCGGCGCAACTCGTCCTTGAGCCAGACGCGCAAGGCCGCCAAAGGCGGCCAGTCACGCAAGGCCGGAGGGTAGACCAGGAAGTAGCGGTCGTTGCCGGCCGCCCTCAGGGCCAGGGGGTGCAGCCGCAGCAAACGGCCGTCGCGCAGGGCATCGGCGGCCAGCAACTCGCGCGCGAGCGCAATGCCGAGGTTTTGCTCGGCCGCCTGCAGCATCAGGCCCAGGTCGTTGAAGATCGCCACCGGCTTGATGCGTTGCCGCGGCAAACCGGCGGCGGCAAACCACTGCTCCCAAGGCCCCGGCTCGCCCAGCAGCGGCTCATGCACGAAGGCCTGCGCCTCCTGGCCCGCCAGCCGCTGCGCGGCCACCGGCGACCCCACCACGACCATCGGGCTGTCGGTCAAGGGCTCGGCCACCAAAGGGTCCCAGTCGCCACGACCTTGGCGCACCGCGGCATGGAAACCCTCGCGTTGCAAATCCATCACCTGCTGCGAAGCGTGGATCTCGATGGCGATGTCGGGATGCAGCGTACGCCAGCGCGCGATGCGCGGCATCAGCCACCGCTGCGCGAACGACGGCACGACCGTCAGTCGTACCCGCTGCTCGTGCCCGGTGGCCGCGGCGGCGGCGGCCTGCACGCCGAGTTCGAGTTGGCCGAGTGCCGCATCCACATGGGCGAACAAGGCCTGGCCGGCCGCGTTGAGCACGATCCGACGGCCGACGCGGGCGAACACCGCGAACCCCAGCTGATCTTCCAAGGTGCGGATCTGCTGGCTCACCGCGCTGTGCGTCAGGTGCAGTTCATCCGCCGCCGCCCGCAGGTTTTGCAGTCGCGCGGCGGCTCGAAAGGCATGCAATGTTTGCAGGGGCAAGCGCATGACTGGTAAGCATAACTTACCAATCTGGGAAGAACTTGTCGATTCCTCCCATGAGGCTGTAAATCTATGCTGACCACTGCCAACACCACTGCCGCCCCGCCATGTCTTCGCTGCCCTGCCCGTCCACCTCCCGGCGCGCGTCGCCGTCCTTCATCCGGCGCCGCCTCATCATGTGGTGGCGCAAGGCCGTCGCCGTCTGGTCACGCCACCGCGATGCGACTCGGCAGCGGCGGACGGTGTCGACGCTGGCCGAGCTGGATCCTCGCACCCTGCGTGATGTCGGCCTGCCGGAAGGCTTGCGCAGCGACGCCTTGGCGCACCGCGAAGCGCGCGACTTCTGGTCGGACCTGCCAGGCTCTGCCGGCCGATGGTGAGCGCCGTTTTCAGGCGACGCGAAACACCGACACCACCCGCGCCAGTTCGTCCGCCTGGTGTTTCAGACTTTCCGCTGCCGCCGCGCTTTCTTCGACCAGCGCCGCATTCTGTTGGGTGACCTGGTCGAGCTGCTGCACCGCATCCCCCACCTGCTCGATGCCGCTGCTCTGCTGCGCGGTCGCCGAGCTGATCTCCTCGATCAGGTCGCGCACCCGGCTCACCTGTTGGACGATGTTGTTGATCGACGCGCCTGCTTCGTTGACGAGGGCGGAACCACTTTCCACCTTCGTGACGCTGTCGCCGATCAGCACCTTGATCTCCTTCGCGGCCTGAGCCGAGCGTTGCGCGAGGCCGCGCACTTCGCCTGCCACGACGGCAAACCCGCGGCCCTGCTCGCCGGCTCGAGCAGCTTCCACGGCCGCATTGAGCGCGAGGATGTTGGTCTGGAACGCGATGCCGTCGATCACGCCGATGATGTCGGCAATCTTGTTCGAGGCCCGCGTGATGTCGTCCATCGTCGCCACCACCTGGCCCACCACACGCCCGCCTTCGGTGGCAGCGGCTGATGCGCCCTGCGCCAACCGGGTCGCTTCACGCGCGGTGTCGGCATTCTGTTTGACCGTCGCCGTCAGCTGTTCCATCGATGCGGCGGTCTGCTGCAGGTTGCTGGCCTGCTCCTCGGTGCGCTGGCTCAGGTCTTGATTCCCGCTGGCAATCTGCGTCGAACCGGTGGCGATGCAGTCGGAGCCGTTGCGCACCCGGGCCACGATGCCCACCAGCCCCTGGTTCATGCGCTGCAGCGCATTGAGCAGCTGCCCGGTCTCGTCGGTCGCATTGGTTTCGATGCGCTGTGTCAGGTCGCCTTGGGCCACCCGGTCGGTGATGCGCACTGCCATCGACAGCGGCCCGACGATGGAGCGCACCAGCCAGACACCGAAACCGCACGCCACCAGCAGTCCGAAGAAGACGGCCAGGCTACACACATTGCGCACCAGCTCGTAGTGAGCCTGCGCTTCCTGGCGCAGCGTCGCCGATTCGCTCAACTGCAGCTCGATGAGCTTGTCGCCCGCTTCGCGCGTCGGGAGATACAGCGTCGTGACCGGCCCGATCAACAGTTCGGTGGCCTTGGCAACGTCACCGGCCCGCAGGGCCGCCACTGTCGGCTTCACGCCGCCTTGCAGCATCTGCCCGCGCGCTTGGTCGAACTCACCCGCGAGGGCCTTTTCCGCCGGCGTCAGATAGGTGGCCAGGTACTGCTTCCACACCTGGTCGATCGTGGCCGCGTTGGCTTCGACCGTGCGCAGGTGCGCCGCCACCTTGTCCGCCGGCAGCACCAGGGCTTGCGCCAGCAGGGTCTGGTTGACGTTCAACAGGCGGATCACGCGGTCCAATTGACCCAGCGCGACGAGACGGTCGTCGTACATTGTCGCCATCGACTGGTTGGCGTCGCGCAGGCTGTAGATGCCGATGAAGGCGCCGACGGCCAACTGCACGGCGAGGAAACACAGCACAAAGATGAGCCGTGCCCTGATGCTCAGGTTCTTGATCAGCATGGGTCTTGCCGTCCTGACAGTAGAAAAATCGGGTTCGCTGCGGTGCACTGCGGCGACACGCAACGGCGAGACAAGCCGAGCCTCTGCGAGGTTAGCTCCGGACATTTCGGCCGATCAAGCGCCAACTTGAGCACAGCTTTCCGCCGCAGCACGCGGGCGTGGTGGCTGGCCCAGGGCGGAGGGGGTCGAACGGCCCCGTGATCGGGCTCGTGGCGCCCGCTTCCTTTATCACCCACAGGCGGCCGAGGCCTCGCGCACCTGCTCCAGCTTCACCAGCCGGGGACGCTGCGCTTCGTCCGCGGGCGCGCCCTTCAGCCGCTGCTGCGCGCCGTGCAACAGCGCACACGCTTCGCTGCGATCGCTCGACGCCGCGGCCCCCAGCCCTGCAGCATGGGCGCGTGCCATCAGCGCTTGCGCCAGCCGATCGGGGGCGTACATCGGCCCTCGGGCGCCTTGCGCAGCGCCAGCACCATGACGGCATCGAGATCGCCGCGCAGTTGGACACGCAGGTGGACGTCGGTCACCGCCTTGCTCGCGTGTCAACTACGCGCTTGCGTAGGAAGGAACCTTGCAGCCTGGCAGATCCCGATGCGGTGGCTGGCAGGTGGCGACATGCCCGCGTTGGACGCCCGACAGGGGACGCGGCCTCACGCCCCCATCAGATGCAACACCACCTCGCGCCGGTGTCCGCGGGTGCGGTGCTCGTAGAGGTACACGCCCTGCCAGGTGCCGAGCACCAACGCGCCTTGCACCACCGGGATCGCCAACTGCGTGGGCAACAGGGCGCAGCGCACATGGGCGGGCATGTCGTCCGGCCCTTCGGCGACGTGTTCGAACAAGGGGTCGCCGTCGGGCACCAGACGGGCGAAGTAGCGCTCCAGGTCGGCACGTACGTCCGGGTCGGCGTTTTCTTGGATCAGCAGGCTCGCCGAGGTATGGCGCACGAACACGGTCAGCAGCCCGGTGGTCACCCCTTGTGAGGCGAGCCAGTGGCGCAGCTGTGCGGTGATCTCGACCAAACCGCGGCCGCGGGTCTGCAGCTCGAGGTGGGTGGTGTGTTGGGTCAACATCGTCGCTTCAACTCAGAGGTGCCAGCAAGGCGTCGAGGTCTTCGGGGCTGAACTTCGGTGTCGTCGCGCCGTCGTGCCCGAGCACCTGTTCCGCCAGCGCCGACTTGCGCGCTTGCAGCTCCAGCAGACGCTCTTCGATGCTGCCCTCGACCACCAGCTTGTAGACGAACACCGGTTGTGACTGACCGATGCGGTGTGCCCGGTCGGTGGCCTGGCGTTCCACCGCCGGGTTCCACCACGGGTCGAGGTGGATGACGGTGTCGGCCGCGGTGAGGTTGAGCCCGACGCCCCCCGCCTTGAGACTCACCAACAGGATCGGCACCTGCTGCGACTGGAAGGCCTGCACCACGGCACCGCGCTCAGCCGTGGGCGTGTCGCCGGTGAGTGCCAGCCAGGGCAGCTGCAGGGCCTCGAGCTCGGGGCGCAACAGGTCGAGCATGCGGGTGAACTGCGAGAACACGAGCACGCGGCGGCCTTCGGCGACCAGGGCCGGCAGCATGTCGCGCAGCAACTCCAGCTTGGCCCGCTCCATCGTCTCGCCGGGGCCGGGCGGCCGGCGCAGCAGATAGGGGTCGCAGCAGACCTGCCGCAGTTTGAGCAATGCGTCGAGGATGGTGATCTGGGCACCGGCAAAGCCCTGGCGCTGCAGCGCACGCCGCACCAGTTCGTCGGCCGCCACCCGCACGCTCTCGTACAGCTCGCGCTGGCGGCCCTGCAGCCGCACGCGTCGGATCACCTCGGTCTTGGGCGGCAGCTCGGCCGCGACGTCCTGCTTGCGCCGTCGCAGGATGAAAGGACGCACGCGCTGCGCGAGCAGCTGCGCGCGCAGGGTCTCGCCGTTGGTCTCGATCGGCTTGCGCCACACGCGCGCGAAGGTGCGCGCGTCACCCAGAAAGCCGGGCAGCAGGAAATCGAAGTGCGCCCACAACTCGCCGAGGTGGTTCTCGAGCGGCGTGCCGGTCAGGCACAGCCGGTGGCGCGCCTTGAGTTGGCGCAGTGCCCGCGCCGTGCGGCTGCCCGCGTTCTTCACCATCTGCGCCTCGTCGAGGATGAGCAGATGAAAAGGCTGGCGCTGCAGCGCGCCGATGTCGCGCCACAGCAGCGGATAGGTGGTCAGCACCAGATCGTGCTGCGCCATGCGGCCGAAATCGCCGGCGCGATCCGGCCCCTGGAGGGTCAGCACCCGCAAGCCCGGGGCGACCCGGCGCGCCTCGGCCTGCCAGTTGAAGATCAGCGAGGTCGGCAGCACCACCAGGGCCGGCAGGTCGAGCCGCCCGGCCTGCTGTTCACACAGCAGGTGGGCCAGGGCCTGGGCCGTCTTGCCCAGGCCCATGTCGTCGGCCAGGATGCCGGCCAAGTGCTGCTCGCGCAGATATTGCAGCCACGCCAGGCCGTGCAGCTGATAGGGCCGCAAGGTCAGCCCAAGACCGGGCGGCGGCGCCACCGGTTGCGGGCTGGCTGCGGCCCGCAGCCGTGTCGCCAGGGCCCATAACCCGGCCTCGCCTTGCAGCTGCCACGCGCCATGCTCACCGGCCCGGGCCGCCTGGCTGTCGAGCAGGCTCAGACGCAAGGCATCGAGGCGCTGCGCGTCCCAGGCCGAGAGCCGCAGCGGCCCCTCGCCGCGCTGCGGGTCGGTGAGCAGTTCGACCATGGCGCCGACGATGGCCTTCAACGGTCCCGCCGGGGCCTCGATGCGCCGGCCGCCGGGCGCTCGCAGCAGGATCACGGCGTGGTCGTCGATGGCGGCGATCTCGCGCGCGTCGAGCCAGCGCGCGTCGCGCTTGAGCAAATCGGCCAACAGCGGCGCCAGGTCGAGCGAGCGGCCGTCCACCTCGATGCCGAGGGTCACCAGCCACGACCCCGCCCGCTCCGGCAGCCGCAGCGCCTGCACACCCCGGTCGCCGCGGCCGAGCGGTTCGGCCACCTCCTTGCCCAGCACGTCGCCCGTGTCCGGGCACACCACCAGGCACCACGCCTGGACCGGCACGCTCTCGTGGGCAAAGCCGGGGCGCACCACCACCGCCCAGCCGTGCGCCTGCAGCAGCGGCAGCCGCTCGGCCCAGAAATCACCGAAGGCGTCTTCCTGCACCAGCGTCCAGGCCGATCCGCGCCCCTCGGCAGCCGCCGGCGTTCGCCACTGGAACGCCTCGGCGGGGATCGGGACCAAGCCCGATGCCGACACGGCGTCCCGTGCGTCGGCCTCTGCGGGCAAGTCACGCTGCAACAGGTGCGGACGGCCCTGTGCGTCGTACACCGTCTGCCTGGCGGCGGGCCGGGTGTTGAGGATGCCGAGGGGGGCCGGGGTTTCCCAGCGCAGGCCGGTGTCGGTGGTGTAGGTCCAGTCGACCCAGGCCACCGTGACGCTGTCGCCTCGCGGACCGAGCGGGCCAGCCGGTTTGAGCCCCAGCAAGCCCTCGCCCCGCCCGAGGGTCTGCAGGGTCAGGCGCGGGCGGAACCGGGCGGGTGACGGCGCCGACGCGGGCGCAGCGTCGGGGGCCGCGTCGGGCTCGCGCTGGCCCGGTGGCGGGGCACCACGCGAGGGCTGCGGGCCGGCCGCAGGCGGGGGCGTCGCCGGGTGCTGGTCGTCACCCCCTCGCAGCAAGGCCGCGACGCGGGCCGCCTCGCTGCCAGTCAGGCCCACCAGGCCGCGCGAGACGTAGGGCCCGGCCTGCTGCCGCAAGGCGGCGACCCAGGCTTGCACGTCGCTGTCGCGATCGCCCGGTCGCACGGTGTTGTCGTCGGGCGGCCGGGGTTTGCGGCGGGGGCGGGCATCGTCCATGGTGCGTGATTGTGCGGCGCTCCTGCGGCCTTCGCAGCGCCGCCGGCCGCAAGGGGACGGGTACTCGCTTTGCTGTTCTTCTGCGAAGGCCGGCGCGCCTGGCGGCGCCTGCAGGCTGGGTGCGGCTGTCGCGACCCGGCCACGGCCGGCCGCGCGGCCGGCCGGCGAGCGCGCCCACGGCAGGACCGCCGGCACTGCGCAATTCGGGGTATTTCCATTGCTGTTGGAAATTTCCTTTCAGTGTGGAAAAATGAAGAAATGAGCCCCGACCCCTGGCGTCATCCCCGACCTGCTCTCGCCACGCACTACCTCGACCTGTTGGCCGACGCCCCGCGCCGCCCGCTGGCCGTGTTCGGCCCGCGCCAAATCGGCAAGACCTACTTTCTCACCCACGACCTGACCGAAGCCGCCGCCCAGCGCGGTTTGCGCCCGCTGTACGTCGACCTGTGGAGCCAGAGCGACCCGTTGGGGGCCATCAACACGGCGCTGGCCGCCTTGCTGCGCGGGCTCGCAGCCGAGCCGAGCCGCACCGCCGTGACCAAGGTGGGCGCGCTCGGCGTCAGCGTCGGCATCGCCCCCCTGCAGCCGCTGCCGCCCAACGCCGACCCTGCCGCCTGGCTGGCCAGCCAGTTCGCCGAGCTGCGCCGCCTCGACCCCAACCGTCCGGTGCTGCTGATGCTCGACGAGGCGCAGACACTGGGCCGCACCGCCACCGGCGATGCCGCCATGAAAGCCGTGCGCGCACTGTTCAACGTGCATCCGAATGGGCTGCTGCTGCTGCTCACCGGGTCGTCGCGTTCGCAGTTGTTGGCTTTGGTGGGCGACCACAGCAAGACGGCCTTCAAACTGGCGGCCCACATGGACTTCCCGCTGCTGGGGATGGAGTTCGTTGCCTTCGTCGCGCAGCGTTACCAAGCAGCCAGTGGCCGGCAGGTCGCGTTGCCCGACCTCGACTGGGCCTTCTCGCAGCTGCTGCAGCGGCCCGGCGAGATGATCGACTTCGTTCGCTACTGGATCACCGATGCCCCCGGGCAAACCGTGACCGAAGCCCTGCAACGCTTCAAGCGCGTCAACAGCCCCGACCTCGTGTTCGAAGACCTCTACGCCAAATGCTCGGCGATGCAACGTGCGGTGCTGCACGAGCTGGTGGGCGAGGCTCCCCAGCTGTTCGCCAAGGCCACGCGCGAGCGGATCGCTGCCGCGCTCGGGCTGCACGAGCCGGTCGCGCCCGCATCGGTGGCCAATGCCATCCAACAGCTGGAGACGTCCGGTGTGCTGGGCAAGGTCCAGCGGGGCCGCTATGCGTTCGAGGACGAAGGCTTCCGGGCTTGGCTCAAGTCGGCGGCCGGCTGACACACTCCATCGAGGGCTCGGCGCGCCGTTCATCCAGCGCACCAAGCCGGCCAGCCACCGACCCCAGCCTACCGGCCTGCATTCGCGAGCCAGAGGTCTAAGTGCAGCTACATCTTCTGTCCATCGCGCGAGGCTGGGCGGCAGACCACGCCCTTGGCCCGGACAGCGCCTGGGCGCACATGGGAGGTGACGAGGCAACCTCGGAGGCAACCTCGTTGTCGGCCGGCGGGTGATGGCCGGCGGGTGATGGCCGGCGGGTGATGAGAAGGCCCGTCGAACCAGGCAGTTGCGTCTGCCGTACGAGGCGTCGGCACGAGAGATGGTTACGCTGCCATGTAGGTCTTGCGTATCGGAACTACCGATGTGAGGACCTTCGCCTACCGGCAGCGGTGTCGCGTCCAGTGTCAGGGCGTCGACCCAGCCAAGGGTCGCGCCGACGGCGGTCCTCCAGCACCCTCTTGCCATGGGCTCGACTGTCTCCTGCCGGGCCCGTCGTGCAAGGTCATCACGGCCTTGCACATCATCAGATTCTCTGTTCTGACTTGAAGTCCCCGACCGTCAGTCCACTGCGCAGGTCTGCACGGCCGGGGGTGCCAGCTCGCGCCCCACCACGGCTCGTGCATACAGGTAGTTGGCCCGGGCTCTTTCGCTCAGTGCGTCGATGTCCACATGGCCTTCTGCATCGCAGGGAAAGGCATAGCCGCGCCCGGCATGGAACAGCGACTGGAAGCGCAGCTCATACTGGGCCGGTGGGGGTGCAAGCATCGTCAAGGTCGTCATGATGCAGCTCCTGTACGTACTCCTGTGTCTCGGTACGCATGCCACCCAGGGGCGGATGCGCGCGTCGCGTCTTTCGCTCACTCACAGATCGGCAACTTGCATACCCTCTCGGTGCGACCCGGCTGTGATGGCCCCATATTGGGCACCGTTGGGATGCACCGCCATCCCTAGTTCGGGGCGTATGCCCCCCCCTGAATCGGGCCCGGCAGAAGAGACGGCGGCCGAAGGGTCCGAGGCAGCCTGAGGCTCGGGCAGCTTTAACAACACCTCGACCACTTCGATGCACTGCCGGATGTGTTGCTCGCAGACGAGCTTCAAGGTCGAAAAGGTCAACGCCGCCGAGACGGCCTGCCCCGCCACGGGGACGAATTTGGCCGCCTGTTGGGTGGTGAGGCGCACGCCGACCAGCTTCAGCGTCTTGAGCACCACCTCACGCGTGACCACGCGACCGACGACGAAACCGCCCGCGGCCGTGATGGCTTTGTATGCATATACCCGCTTGTGCGGGCTCAAGCGCTCCACCTGCTCCGGTGTCAAGCCGAACGCCTGGTTGATGTCGCGAAACAATTGCACCAGAACGCCCACGTCGGTCAACCAGTCGAGCCCGGGCACCGGCAGCACGGCCACCCCCGCGGCCATCGCCGCACGCCGGGTGACCAAGCGACGACATTCGCGGGCCACCTGCTCGATCTCGACCGGTGAGGACGGCACCACCGTCGCAACGGGAGAACGCTTCATGGGTCATGCTGGCACGCCCCCATGGGCGGGTCAATTGCAGCGGAAGTAAGTGTCGCGTGCAGGCATCAGCGTATTGGGTGTAGCGCCAAATAACTGGCCCTGAACCGGGCGTAGTCGGCTTCGTGATCGGCTTGGTGGTCGGGCGCCGGTTGCACCACGGGGCCCGACAGCGCCGCCACCGGCGGCAAGGCCGCGGGGTCGAGCAGGCCGGCGGCCAAGGCGCCCAGCAAGGCAGCGCCGCGAGCCGAGGCGTTGGGCACCTCGGAGGGCCACAACGGGCACCCCAGCACGTCCGCCAGCAACTGGCGCCATGCGGGGTGAGCGGCACCCCCGCCGGCCAGCCGCAAGGCCGTCACGGCGTGGCCGCCGCCGCGCAATACATCGAGCCCCGCGCGCAGGGCGAACGCCACCCCGCGCAAGGCAGCATGCAGCAACCGGGGACGGTCATCGGAGCGCGCCAGGCCGACCCACGCGCCACGCGCTTGCGCGTCCATCCACGGTGTGCGCTCGCCGTTCAGATACGGCAGAAACAGCGCCTGCGACAGCCGTCGGTCGACGCCGAAGGCCTGTTCGTGAAACTGTTCCCAACTGAGGTCGAACAAGGCCCTGACCCATTCGAGTGCGGTGCCCGCGTTCTGCATCGCCGCCATCACGTACCATCCCGGCCCCCCTGCGCCCACCACCGCCCGATAGGCGTTGAGCTGTGGCGTCTTGGCAGGGCAGTCGCGCTGCATCACGATGATCTGGGCACCGCTGCCCACACTGAGCTGCGCCATGCCCGGCTCCACGAGACCGCTGCCGAAGGCCGCGGCGGCCGTGTCAGCAGCACCGGTCGCGACCGTCACGCCGGCCGGCAGCCCGAGGGCGTCGGCAGCGTCGCGGCGCAAGGTTCCCGCTGCGTCGGCCGAAGCGCGCACGGGCGGGAACAGATGGGGGCCCAGGCCCAGGTCGCAGATCAGGTCCATGTCCCATTCGCCGTCCGGTGTCGACAGCAGACTGCCGCTGACGTCGCTGGGGTCGCTGGCAGCGGTCCCCACCATCTGCCACCGCAGCCAGTCCTTGGGCAGCAGCGCCCAGCGCGCGCGTGCCAGCGCGCCGGGCTCATGTCGGGCGAGCCACAGCAACAACGGCCCCATCATGCCGGGCGTGAGCGGGTTGGCGAGGCGCTCGCGATGGACATCGTGGTAGGCACCCAGCTCGGCGCCGGCGCGCTGGTCCGGCCACAACAGGGCCGGCCGGACCGCTTGGCCATCAACGGCCGTCAGCACCACGCCGTGCATCTGCCCGGACAGGCCGATCGAAGGCACCCTGGCCCTCAACGGCGCTGGCAGCTCACGGGTACAGCGACAAACAGCCTGCCACCAGCTCACCGGCTCGGTCTCGGCCCAACCGGGCGCCCGCGACAACACCTCGTAGCCAGCCGAGGCCTCTGCGAGGACGGTGCCAGCCGGCGAGACGATGGCGGCCTTGGCCGAGCCGGTGCCGAGATCGAGGCCCAACCACAAGGGCTCGTTCATCCGGTCACCTCCTCGCGACGCGGCAGGTCGGCGCCGCGGCGACCGCAGGTGATCGCCGCCGCACGCCCAGCGAAGGTCAGCGCACCCCGCAACTGGTCCGCCGTCAGCGCGTCGAGTCCTTGCGGCGACAGCAAGCCCTGCTCGTCGAGCCAGGTCAGCAAGGCGGCCTGGAAGGTGTCGCCGGCCCCGACGGTGTCGACCACCTCCACCCGTGGCGCGGCCTCGCTCACCTGGTCGCCCCGGGTCCAGGCCTGGCAACCCTCGGCGCCCCTCGTGACGATGACGAGACGCACGCCGGCAGCGAGCCAGCGGCTGGCCAGCTGGTCCGCCGACGCGCCGGGGTAGAGCAAGCCGAGGTCTTCGTCGCTGATCTTCAGCAGGTGGGTCGACGCGAGCATGTCGTCGACCACGGCCTGCCAACGTGCGATGTCGGGCTCGACATTGAGCCGCACGTTGGGGTCGTAGGCCACGACGCAGCGCTGCCGCTCGCGCGCGGCGAGCGAGCGCAGTGTGCTGCCGACCGGCTCCACCACCATCGCATACGAGCCGAACTGCAGCACCCGGGTGTCGGCAGGCAGCGAAGGCAGGCTGCCGGGCATCAGCTGACGGTCCGCAGCGCCATGGCCATGAAAGGCGTACTGCGGCACACCCTGGGCGTTGAGGCCGACCACGCTGAGGGTGGTCGGCGCATCAGAGCGCACCACCCGGGAGGTCGATACGCCCTCCTCGGCCAGCGCTTGCAGCAGACGTTCGCCGAAGGCATCGGTGGACATACCGCCCAGAAAGGCGACCTCGCGCCCGAGCCGCGCAAGGCCCACGGCGACGTTGAAGGGCGAGCCGCCCACCCGAGCGTCGAGCAGCAGGCCCGCGGCCGTGCGCTGCTCGCTGTAAACGTCCATCAAGGCTTCGCCACACACCACGAACATGAAAGGCTCCTATGAGAACGATTTGATGCTGATGTAAGGGATCAGCGCAACGCCGAAGGCACCTCAGGCGTCCGCGACCTCCGGGGATTTGGGCCCATGGCCGCGCAACACATCGGCACGCGGCGAGAAGTTGAAGAACATCGGCAGGCTGGCCGCGCCCAAGGCGCCGGCGTCGGCACCGAAGCTGCCGCGCTGCAGCCGGGGCGTGAGGCAGGACTCCGGCGCGATGGCCCGCAAGCCGGCTTCGAGGCGCGATATCAGCGCGTCGATCAGGCCGCCGTCGACGTCGGCATCGATCACACACACCGGCACGTCGAGCACCGCGAGGGCCGAGCGCAGCGCCGGCACCAGGGCGTCGACACTGTCGTCGAGCCACTCGAGCGCCGCGGCATCGCCGCGCTCGAAACACGCTGCCAGGTCGGCACGCCCTGCCACCCGCACGCCGTGGTAGCGCAGATGGCGGGTCAGCGCGTTCAGCGAGGCGCGCGTGAGCAGCACGTCCCAGGCTAGCTCGGTGCGCGGCGCCGAGGCCAGCCGGCTGGGCGGCACCGGGAGCATCGCGACGTCGGCCGCGTTGCCCGTATGGCCTCGCAAGGCCTCGCCGTCGACCACGGCGGCACCGCCGATGGCCGGGCCGATGAAGAGGTACAGGAAATCATCGATGGCCCGACCGGCGCCGAAGAACAGCTCGGCGATGCCGGCGGCGGTGCCATCGTTTTCCTTGAACACCGGCAGCCGTACAGCCCGCGACAGTGCCGTGCCGAAATCGACTTCGTTCCAGATCCGGAAGTCGCCCTGCAGGTCAAGCTCACGCAGCCAGCTGCCCAGGTGATAGGGCTGTGCCAGCCCGACGCCGGCGAGGCGCCCGCGCTCGGCGGGGCCCAGCAGGTCGAGCACCGAGGCGACGTCACGGCGCACGATGTCGAGCGCCTGGTCGGGATGCGGCAGCAACCGGTCGTGCGCTTGCCGCGCCAAGATCTTGCCGGACAGGTCGACCAGCACGGTCTCGATGCTGGTGCGGTCGAGCCGCACGCCGACGCCGAAAGCGCCGTCGGGATTGAGACGGTACAGGCCGGCGGGCTGGCCCCGCTGCCCGTCCTGCCGACGGCCGACGCTCTCGACGAGCCCCGCCTCCTCGAGCGCCTGCACGATGCTGCCCACTGCGGTGTGGGTCAGCTGGGCCCAGCGCGCCAGGTCGGCCTTGGAAGCGACCCCGGCCCGACGCAAGCGCTGCAGCAGCATACGTTCGTTGTACTGCCGCAGATGGACCGAGCGGGTGCCGCGGCCAGGTCGAGCGTTCACGCCGGTCCTATTAATTAATTCAAGTTGAATTAATTTTAGGAACGGAGATGGGCGCGCCGCTCCGGGTTTACCCTGATGAAAAGACAACGAGCCGAAGGCGGCCGCGGGCGGTCACGCCGACAGCTGGCTCCAGCTCTTTTCCAGCCGCTTGACGGACACCGGTTGCGGGGTTCGCAGTTCCTGGGCGAACAGGCTGATGCGCAGCTCTTCGAGCAGCCAGCGGAACTCGTCCAGTCGCGCGTCGTGCGCGCCCTTGCGGTCGGCCAACGCGCGCACGTAGCGCTGCTCCAGCGGCCGCAGTTCGGCCAGCCGTTGCGTGTCCCGCGCCGGGTCGCCTCGCAGCTTGTCCAGCCGCATCTGGATGCCCTTCAGGTAGCGCACGAAATGCTGCAGCTGTGCGTAAGGCGTGAGCGCGACGAAACGCTTGGGCATCAGGCGCTGCAGCTGGGCCTGCACATCGTCGCCCACCTCCTTCGGCGGCCTGGCGTCCTTCAGCTTGCGCAACGTGGCCTGGTATTCCACCAGGATGCCGCCCGCCAGGCGGGCCACCTCCTGCGCGATCAGGTTGAGGCGTCCCCGCCCTTCCTCGATGCGGGCCTTGAAACTCCATTCGTCGTGCGGCAGCGGGTCGAGCAAAAAGGCCCGGTCGAGCGCGACGTCGATGATCTGGTCGCGCAGTTCCTCGGCCGTGCCCAGGCTCATGTAGGCCACCGCCATCTTCTGCAGATCGGGCAGGTTTTTCTCGAGGTATTTGAGCGGCTCCTTGATCTGCAGCGCCACCAGGCGCCGCAGTCCGGTGCGATGTTTGGCGGCCGCGACATCCGGCTCGTCGAACACCTCGATCTCGACGTGGCTGGCTTTGTCGATCAACGCCGGAAAGCCGATCAGGCTTTGCGGGCCGCGCTTCACCTCCATCAACTCGGGCAGTTCGCCGAAGGTCCAGCCGGTGTACTTGGCCGCGGCGGCCGCCGGTGTCGTCTCGCCGGTCGGCGTTGCGTCCGCCTTGACCCGCACGCCTCGGGGCGCCGCCGGTGCAGGAGCGCGGGTTTCAGCGCCTTCGGCATCCTCGCTGCCAGACGACGGCCCCAGCTTCAGCGCGGCCAGGGCCTGGAACGCACTGCGCGCCTGCGAGCCCAGCTCGGCCTTCAGCACCGACAGGTTGCGGCCCATGCCGAGCTGGCGCCCATGCTCGTCCACCACGCGGAAATTCATGAACAAGTGAGGCTGCAGCGTTTCGAGCTTGAAGTCGGCCCGCTTGACGTCGAGCTGGGTTTTGTCGCGCACCGCTTTCAACAGCACCTCGAGCAAACTGCCGTGGCCGAACGGTGCTTGCGCCAGAAAGGCCTCGGCGTAGTCGGGCAAGGGCACCAGGCGCGCCCGCGGCTTCTGGTGCAGGCTCTTCAGCAGCGCCAGCACCTTGTCCTTGAGCATGCCGGGCACCAGCCATTCGCAGCGCTCGTCGCTGACCTGGTTCAACGCATAGATCGGCACCGTGACCGTCACGCCGTCCTTCGGGTCACCCGGGTCGTGCAGATAGGTCGCGCTGCAGTCCACACCGCCGAGCCGGATGGTCTTGGGGAAGGCCGCCGTGGTGACGCCGGCGGCCTCGTGGCGCATCAGCTCGTCGCGCGTGAGCATCAGCAGCTTGGGGTTGCGCTTGCTCTCCTCTCGGTACCAGCGCTCGAAGCCGTGCCCGCTGTTGACGTCGGCCGGCAGCTGCTGGTCGTAGAAGGCGTAGATCAGCTCGTCGTCGACCAGCACATCCTGCCGGCGCGACTTGTGCTCGAGCTCCTCCACCTGGCGCACCAGCTTCTGGTTGTGCGCCAGGAAGGGCAGCCGGGTGTCCCACTCGCCGTTGACGAGCGCCTCGCGGATGAAGATCTCGCGCGCGGCCACCGGGTCGACCTTGCCGAAGTTGACGCGCCGGTTGTGGTAGACCACCAGGCCGTACAGCGTGGCCTTCTCCAGCGCGGTGACCTCGGCCGGCTTTTTCTCCCAGTGCGGTTCCAGCAGCTGCTTCTTCAGCAAATGCCCGGCGATCCAGGGGATCCATTCCGGCTGGATGGCGGCGATGCCGCGGCCGAACAGCCGCGTGGTCTCGACCAGTTCGGCCGCGATGATCCAACGCCCCGGCTTCTTCGAGAGGTGGGCGCCGGGGTGGCGCCAGAACTTGATGCCGCGCGCGCCGAGGTACCACTCGTCCTCGTCGCTCTTCAGGCCGACGTTGCCGAGCAGGCCGGACAGCATCGCCAGATGCACTTGCTCGTAAGTGGCCGGCGTGGTGTTGAGACGCCAGCCATGCTCCGCCACCACCGTGTGCAGCTGCGAATAGATGTCGCGCCACTCGCGCACCCGGCGCGGCGAGACGAAGTTGTCGCGCAGCAGCTGTTCGTACTTGCGGCTGGACAGCTTGTGCGTCTCGGCCGCCGGCGCCGCGGTGCCCTGAGCGGCTGCAGCGCGGTGCCCGCCGCGGGCTTCGTCCAGCCATTTCCACAGCTTGAGATAGCCCATGAACTCCGACTTTTCGTCGTCGAACTTCTTGTGCTTCTCGTCGGCGGCCTGCTGCTGCTCCATCGGCCGGTCGCGCACGTCCTGCACGCTCAGCGCGCTGGCGATCACCAGCACTTCGGCGAGGGACTGGCGCTCGCGCGCCTCGAGGATCATCCGCCCCACCCGCGGGTCGAGCGGCAGCTTGGCCAGCTCGCGGCCGATGGCGGTCAACTCGTTCTGCTCGTCGACCGCGTTCAGCTCGGCCAGCAGCTGGTAGCCGTCGGCGATGGCGCGCCGCGGCGGTGGCTCGATGAAGGGGAAGTCCTCGACGCTGCCCAGGTTCAGCGACTTCATCCGCAATATCACGCCGGCCAGCGACGAGCGCAGGATTTCAGGGTCGCTGAACGGCGGCCGCGAGGTGTAGTCCTGCTCATCGTAGAGCCGGATGCAGATGCCGTTGGCGACCCGGCCGCAACGACCGGCGCGCTGGTTGGCCGCCGCCTGGCTGACCGGCTCCACCTGCAGCTGCTCGACCTTGTTGCGATAGCTGTAGCGCTTGACCCGGGCGTGGCCGGTGTCGACCACGTAGCGGATGCCGGGCACCGTCAGCGAGGTTTCGGCGACGTTGGTGGCCAGCACGATGCGCCGTGCGCCGCCGGTCTCGAACACCCGGTCCTGCTCTTGCTGGCTCAGACGGGCGAACAGGGGCAGGATCTCGACCCCCGGCGGGTGGTGACGGCGCAAATGCTCGGCCGCGTCGCGGATCTCGCGCTCGCCGGGCAAAAACACCAGCACGTCGCCCGAGCCCTCGCGCCACAGCTCATCCACCGCGTCGGCGATCGCATGGTTGAGGTCGTAGTCGCGGCTTTCCTCGAACGGGCGCCAGCGCTGCTCGACCGGGTAGAGCCGGCCGGACACGAAGATCACCGGTGCCGGCCCGTGGATGCTCTCGAAATGGCGGGCGAAGCGCTCGGCATCGATGGTCGCCGAGGTGACGATGATCTTCAGGTCGGGGCGGCGCGGCAGCAGCTGTTTCAGGTAGCCGAGCAAAAAATCGATGTTGAGCGACCGTTCGTGCGCCTCGTCGATGATGAGCGTGTCGTAGGCCTTGAGCAGCGGGTCGGTCTGGGTCTCGGCCAACAGGATGCCGTCGGTCATCAGCTTGACCGAGGCGCCCGGCGACAGCCGGTCCTGGAAGCGCACCTTGAAGCCGACGTGCTCGCCCAGCGGCGAATTCAGCTCTTGCGCGATGCGCTTGGCGACACTGGACGCGGCAATGCGGCGCGGTTGGGTGTGGCCGATCAGCCCCTGCCCCCCGGCGCCGCGGCCGCGGCCCATGGCCAGCGCGATCTTGGGCAGCTGGGTGGTCTTGCCCGAGCCGGTTTCGCCGCAGACGATCACCACCTGGTGCTGCTCGATCGCGCGCGCGATCTCGTCGCGCCGGGCGGACACGGGCAAGGACTCGGGGAACTGGATCGGCGGCACCGGGTTGGCAGCGGGGGCGGAAGATCTCCGCGCCTGCCGTGCGGGCGCCGGTGCGGGCGGCGTAAAGCTCATGGGCCTTCGTGCAAAATCCGACATTATTTCAAAGCCTTGCCCCGCCGCCTGTCGGCGTGCCGACCACCCCTGAAGTACCTCGCTGATGAGCCTCGTCTTCCCGCATACCTTCGTGCCCTGGTTCCGGTCGGTGGCGCCCTACATCCATGCCCACCGCGGCAAGACCTTCGTGGTCGCCATCGCGGGTGAGTTGATCGCGGCCGGCAAGCTGGCCACCTTCGCGCAGGACCTGGCGATCATCCACGCCACCGGCATCAAGCTGGTGCTGATCCACGGCTTCCGGCCGCAGGTGGAGGAGCAGCTGACGGCCAAGGGCCACGCCTCGCGCTTCAGCCACGGCATGCGGGTGACCGACGCGGTGGCGCTCGACTGCGCGCAGGAAGCGGCCGGTCAATTGCGATATGAGATCGAGGCGGCGTTTTCACAAGGCCTCCCGAACACGCCGATGGCGCACAGCCAGATCCGGCTGCTGTCGGGCAATTTCATCACGGCGCGCCCGGTGGGCATCGTCGATGGTGTCGATTTCCAGCACACCGGCTTCGTGCGGCGCATCGACGCGATGAGCGTGCGCCGCGCCATCGATTTCGGCTCCATCGTGCTGATGTCGCCGTTCGGCTTCTCGCCCACCGGCGAGGCCTTCAACCTGAGCATGGAAGACGTCGCCACCAGCACCGCGATCGCGCTGCAGGCCGACAAGCTGATCTTCGTGACCGAGGTGCGCGGCGTGCCGATGGACCCGAGCCAGGCCAACGACCCGGAATGCGAGATCGACCAGGAACTGGCGCTGGCCGATGCCGAAAAGCTGCTGGGCGCCCTGCCCAATCCGGTGCAGCCGACCGACACCGCGTTCTACCTGCAGCATGCGGTGAAGGCGGCCAAGAACGGCGTGGACCGGGTCCACATCATTCCCTATTCGGTCGACGGCTCGATCCTGATGGAGTTGTTCACCCATGACGGCGTGGGCACCATGATCGTCGACGAGAAGCTCGAGAGCCTGCGCGAGGCGACGCCCGACGACATCGGCGGCATCCTGCAGCTGATCGAGCCCTTCGAGCGCGACGGCACGCTGGTCAAGCGCAGCCGCACCGAGATCGAGCGCGACGTCGGGCACTACACCGTGATCGAGCACGACGGCATCATCTTCGGCTGTGCCGCGCTCTACCCCTACCCGGAAGCGAAAACCGCCGAGATGGCGGCGCTGACCGTGTCGCCCGAGGTACAGGGCCAAGGCGACGGCGAGCGCATCCTCAAGCGTGTCGAGCAGCGCGCCAGGGCGATGGGGCTGGACAGCATCTTCGTGCTGACGACCCGCACCATGCACTGGTTCATCAAACGCGGCTTCCAGCAGGTCGACCCCGACTGGCTGCCGGAGGCGCGCAAGCGCAAATACAACTGGGACCGGCGCTCCAAGGTGCTGGTCAAGCGGCTGGGCTGATCCGCCGCGCCGTTCCCCTCACCCCCACGAGATCGATATCAAAAGGAGTCCCCATGGCCCGCATCGTCAACTGCGTTTATCTGAAGAAGGAAGCCGAAGGCCTCGATTTCCCGACCTATCCGGGCGAACTGGGCAAGCGCATCTACGAAAACGTCAGCAAGGAAGCCTGGCAGGGCTGGCTCAAACACCAGACCATGCTGGTCAACGAGAACCGTTTGAACCTTGCCGACCAGCGTGCACGCCAGTACTTGGCGCGCCAGATGGAACGGTATTTCTTCGGTGAAGGGGCGGAGCAGCCGGCCGGCTACGTGCCGCCGTCGGCCTGAGCGGGCGGCTTGGTCGCGCAACCCGGGTGGCGGGCACGGCCACACGCCGCGCGGCAGCAAACGTGTTGACCTCACCCTGTCCCGGTGTCGGCGCTCGCCGGCACCTGACCTGCGGGCCGCACGCGGGTCAAATGAACAACGACGTCGGCCGCTCTTCCGGCGCCAGGTGATCCAGCCCGACGTGGCGGATGATTTGCTGATCGAGGTCGCGCGGGTGCAGCGGCTTCATCAGCCACGATGCGCCGGCCAGCAGGCTGCGCAAGCCAAAGGCGCGACGCTGTTCGGTGCTCGCCAGCAGCACCAGGCGCGGCGTCGGCCGGCACGGGTGCTTGCGGCGCAGCTGCCGGCACAAGGCCAGCAAGGGCGCGCCGACCACCTCCGCATCGACGAACGCCACGTGCACCGAATGCTCGGCGCAATGCTCCACTGCCTGTGTCGCCGTCCACGCCTCATGGACGCCGATGCGGTACAGGCTCAGCCGGCTGCGTAGATAGAGTGCGTCGCTGGTTTCGCATGCCACCAGCAACGCACGCGGACCGCGGCGCACCAATGGCGCGGCGACGCCCCCGGCAGGGCCGGCATGGGACGCTTCTAACGTGACGAACGTGCGGAATTTCACGGGCGGCATCTTGGTCCCGAGCGCCGGACCCGGCAAGCGACAGAAGTCACACTTCTCGCATGCGGCTGGCAAATCTCGGTTTTAAGAATCATTCTTGTTCGCGCTTAGAATAAGCCATCATCTGGAAGGAGCATTTACCCATGTTGCGACGCCACGCCGCCCCGCTGACCCTTTTGGCCCTCGTTGCCGGCCTGCACCTGCCGGCCGCTGCACAGGACAAGGTCATCAACCTCTACTCGGCCCGGCACTACCAGACCGATGAGGCGCTGTACAACAACTTCACCAAGGCGACCGGTATCAAGATCAACCGGGTCGACGCCGATGACGCCGGCATCCTGGCGCGACTGAAGAGCGAAGGCAGCGCCAGCCCCGCCGACGTGATCCTGCTGGTCGACGCGTCCAGGCTGTGGCGTGCCGAGCAGGACGGGCTGTTCCAGCCGATCCGCTCGAAGGTACTCGACGAGCGTATTCCGACGACGCTGCGCGGTGAAGACAAGGGCCAGGGCCCGCAGTGGTTCGGTTTCTCGACCCGCGCCCGGGTCATCGTTTACAACAAGGCCAGCGTCAAAAAGGACGATGTCGACACGTATGAAGAACTGGCCGACCCTAAAAACAAGGGCAAGGTTTGCACACGATCGGGATCTCACCCTTACAACCTGTCGCTCATCGGGTCGCTGATGGAACATCTCGGCCCCGAGAAAACCGAAGCTTGGGCGAAAGGTGTCGTCGCGAACATGGCGCGCGACCCCAAAGGCGGTGATACCGACCAGATCAAGGCCGTCGCCAGCGGTGAATGCAAGGTCGCGCTCACCAACACCTATTACGTCGCCCGCATGATGCGCTCGAGCAAGCCGGAAGACCGCGAGGTGGTGGAAAAGGTCGCGGTGGTGTTCCCCAACCAGCAAAGCTGGGGCGCGCATGTGAACATCGCCGGCGGCGCGGTTGCGAAAAACGCCAAGAACCGCGAACTGGCGGTGCAGTTCCTGGAGTACCTTTCGAGCGACGAGGCGCAAAACTATTTTGCCAATGGTAACAACGAGTACGCTGCCGTCAAGTCAACGAAGCTCAGCAACCCGGCGCTCGAGGCCCTCGGGTCGTTCAAGAGCGAGTTGATCCCCATTTCGGTGGCGGGCGCCAACCAAGGCAAGGTGCAACAACTTCTCGACCGCGTGGGCTTCAAGTAAGCACCCGCCGGCTCCCCTGAAAACACCCGCGTGCCCCTCGGCCGCGGGTGTTTTTGCGTCTGCCGATAAGAAAAGTGACAGGGAAGGCCAGACCAAACGCCTTTACGTCGCCTCTGATGGACGCCTACGTTGTCGGTCGCCGCGGGCGGCCAATACGTGCAGACGCGACGCAAGCCAGTACAGTCGGCGCTCGACGATAAAGGGCCGCCGCCCTGCGGAATAGACGCGATTCTCTCCAGCCACCCCCCGGCGTGCCGCGGTTGCATGTTTCCAACTCAGCGGCTATTATCATCGCCGCTGATTGACCCCCCTTTCAACCTTTTGCGAGCATATTCAAAAATGGCCACTTACCAGGAACTTCTCGCCCAGAAAGCCGACCTCGAAAAGAAAATCGAGAGCGCCCGCAAGCAAGAGCTGGCCGATGCGATCGCCCAGATCCGGTCCCTGATGGCCCAATACGGCCTGACGGTGGCAGACTTGGGCGGCAAGACGGGCGGCGGCAAGGTCAGCACGACCAAGGGCAGCAAGGTGGCGCCCAAGTATCGCAACGGTGCGACAGGTGAAACCTGGACCGGCCGCGGGCGCCAGCCGAAATGGGTGGAACAGGCGCTGGCCTCGGGCAAAAGCCTCGAAGAGCTGGCCATCTGACGACCCGTCGGCCCCTGTGAAAACGCCCGCCTTGGCGGGCGTTTTTACTTCCGGGTGCTGGTTCCGCACAAACCGGCGGCGGCGCCGGCACCCGGGCCCTGGCTAACGGGCCAGGTATTCGAAGTAGGCGCGGGCGTTGGTGGGCCGGCCGAGAAATCGCTGCAGCAGGATCTTCGGGGGCACCTGGCCACCCTGGGCCAGCACGATGTCCCGGTAACGGCGCCCCACGGCGGGGTCCAACCGGCGCCCGGCAAACGCCGTCTGCAGATCACGCGCAATCACCTCGCTCCACAAATAGCCGTAATACCCGGCTGCATAGCCGCCGACAACATGGCTGAAGCTGGCAGGAAACCGAGTGCCCGGGACATGCCCAAGCGGTGTGGCGGCTTCCATCCGGGCCCACAGTTCCAGCGGATCACCGCTGCGTCGCCCATGCAGCGCCAGGTCATAACTGGCGAACAGATGCTGGCGCGCCGTGAAGTTTCCCTTGCCGAAATGTTTTGCCTTGACGGCCTGTTCCAGCATGGCCGGCGGCACCGGCTTGCACTCCGGGCAGACTTCGGCAAACAACTTCAGCACCTGGGGGTCGTAAACCCAATCTTCGAGCATCTGGGACGGCGCTTCGACGAAATCACGTAGCACGCTGGTGCCGGCCTGGCTGACATGCCTGGTGCGCGACAGGTTGTTGTGCAGCGCGTGGCCGAGTTCGTGCAGCAGGGTTTCCAATTCTTCGAGCGTCAGGCCTTTGCGGTCGAAGTTCACCACCAGCGCCGATTGCGGCGTGCGGGCGAGACGTGTGGAACCGCTGCGATAGCTCCAGACGGCTGCGTGGTTGTACTTTCCGGGGCGTGGATACAGGTCGACCAGCAGCGTCGCGAGATAAGGGCCGCCCTTCCCGTCATACACCGCGTAGGCTTGCAGTTCGGGATGCCAGCCGGCCATCTCGCGCCGCTCGAAGTGCACCCCGAACAGCCGCTCGCTCAACCGCAACACGAAGGCGAGGCTTTGTTGCGGTGGGAAATACGGCCTGAACGCTTCCTGATCGACTTCGTAACGTTCCCGGCGCACGCGCTCGGTATAGAAAAACACGTCCCACCGTTCGAGTTTCACCGTCTCGATCGGCTGTTGCAGATGCCGAGCTTTGGCCTCTCGCAGTTCTTGCAGGTCGCGTCGCTCACGCTCGACCACCGCCTGCTTCACGCTGTCGAGGAAACCCTGCACCCTGCGCTCGCTTTTCGCCATCCGCCGACGCAAGGCGAAATCGGCATAGCTCGAGAAACCGAACAGCGACGCATATTCACGCCGCAAGCGGGCGATCTCGGCGAGGACCTGCAGGTTGGCCTCGCCGCCCTCGTTCAATTTGGCGCGCCACATTCTCTCGCGCGCCGCGGCTTGCGTGGCATGACCCAGAACCGGCAGATAGGTGGGATAGTCGAGCCCCAGCAGCACCTGCCCCTGCTGGTTGCGCGGCGCTTCTCGCCACACGCCCTCGGGCACCCCGGCGAGTTCGTCTTCTGTGAACGCCACCTTCGTGTCATCGTCGCGCAGGCGCTGGTCGAACGCCTGTCGTAATGCCGTGATGCGGTCCTGGATGGCCTTGGCGCGGCGGCGGGCGCCGGGCCGCAGGCCAGCCCCCGCGTCCTCGAAGCCTTCCAAACTGTCGCGTCGCAACTCGCGGTCGATCGCGTCGCGCGGCCGCGCTTGTTTCAAGAGCCGGTAGATGCGTCCGTTCTGCAGCAGGCTCGACCAGAAGTCCTGCCATTGCAGCGTGCAGGCCTGCGCAGCATCGCGAACCGCCTTGTCGGGGTGGACATTGACCAGCAGGTAGATCGGCCCCGACGCGTCCTCGCCCGCCGCCTGCAAGTTGTCGAGCCCTGTCAACACGTCATCGCCACCCGAGCCCTTCGCCAGTTCGGATTCGATGCCACGTAGGCGCTGCAAGCCCTCCTGGCAGGCCTGCGCCACCTGCTGCGGCGTCTCATAGCGAGGAAACGGCGGCTCGTCGGAGGCGGGCAGGTCCGTCTGCTCGGTGCCCGGTGGCGCGACCGGTGAACTGCTCATCGCTGCTGCAGCCGAGACCACGGCCCCGACGGCAACGGCAAGACGAACCCAATGCTGAATGGCGACCGCCATGCGAACCCTCCTGCAGTTGACGCCCGCCGACGGCGGCGGGCCATACCGGATTGTGCAGCGGGGTCTCTGGATCGCGCGGTCTGGATCAAATACGCCACCCGATGGGCAAACGGCGAGGCGCGGGCGCGAGCGGTGCGCGGCCATGATCCGGGGTGCGGTGCGGGACGCTGCTGCTCCTGCCCTTGCCCACTGCCCGCCCCTGACGCTGCGCTTTTCACTCGTAGCCCCGATCCCCCTGCACGACGTCGGGCACAATCGCGCCCATGCGCGGAGGCCGACGTTTCCCTAGCCTGGCCCTCTGGGGCGTGATGTGCGTGTTGCTGCTGAAAGCGGCAGCACCGTGGCTCGCCGCGGAGGCAGCGCGGTGGCACGGTCGGCAGTTGGTCGAGTTGTGCACCGCCTTCGGCGTGAAGACCGTCAGCCTCGACCGGCTCGCCGCCGGGCCTTCGACCGCGTCCGCACAGCACGATTCGAACGCACCGGCGCCCGCCGAGGCCGACGTGTCGTGCGCTCTGTCCACCCTCGTCGGCTCCGGCCCGCTAGGGTCCACACCGCCAGCGACGACGACCGTGTTCTCGTCGGAGCGAGTGCCCCTGAGCCGGCCGCCCGCCCTGCCGATCGCCCCGGACCGACACGCCCTGTGGGCCGCACGCCTGCGGCACGCTCCGCCGCCCCACCTCGGCTAGCCACTGGTGCGCCCAGGCGATATTGCCGCAGGCGCCCGACCCAGGCCTTGCGTGCCTATGCTTTTCTCGATTCATTGCACCCCGCCCGGCCCGTGCTGCCGCACCTGCCCGCGTCGAGCCCGAGCTCTCGCGTGCCGCCACGCGCCGCCGCTGACCCATCTCTCGTTCAAAGGATGTCTCCATGCCGCGCTTCTTGCTGACTTTGGCTGCCGCTGCTGCCGTTCTTTCCGGCGCCGCCGCTCACGCCGCAAGCCCCACTCCCCATCCGATGGTCGTGTCCGACGCATGGGCCCGCCCGACTGTCGCCGGCCAACCCTCCGGCGCTGCCTACCTGGCGATCGAGAACCGCGGCCAGGCCGCCGACAAGCTGATCGCCGCGCAGCTGCCTCAGGCCAACAGCACGGAGCTGCACAACATGGCGATGGAAGGCACGGTGATGCGCATGCGCAGCGTGGACGGCGTCGAATTGCCGCCGGGGCAGACGGTCCGCCTGAAGCCCGGAGGTTTGCACCTGATGCTGCTGGGCCTCAAGACGCCGTTGAAGACGGGCGAGTCATTACCGCTGACGCTGCGCTTTCAGCACGCCGGCGAGCTGACCGTGCCGCTCACGGTCGGCCCCGCACCGACCGCCACGGCGCCCAGCCATGGGCATGGGCAAGGGCACGGCACGCAGGACCGGCCGCACCACTCGCATCGCTGAACAGCACCGGCGCTGCCGCCGCGCCGGTGCCCCTCAAGTGCGGTGGGAGGTCTCTGTAAGTGCTTGTGGCGAACCCGCGGGGGACGCCCTGCTTCGAGCGCAGCCGGGGCCTGGCCGCTCAGGGGGTCGGCGGGACCGTGGTCCGTCAGGGGCACGCCGGGGCGTCGAGGCAAAACGCCGGGCCGCTGACGAGGCAAGCGACATTCCCACCCACCGAGGGATGGACGTGCTGCAACGCTCCCCGCCCTCGCTACAAGCGCTTACGCCGCCCGGTGCCGCCACCAGGAGAATCGCGCGGCCGCACGAGGCAGTACTCGCGCGGCACGGCCGCCTTGTGCAAAGGCGGGAACGCTGCCGGAGGGCAGCTCGAAGGCGAAAACGTCCCGAGACCGGGGCGGCAATCTTTCCAAGGGAGCCACAATGAAGAATGTCATCGCAGGCCTGGCGCTTGCGCTCACCCTTCCCGTCGCCCTCGCCGACAGCGGCACGGCGCGACTCAGCAACCTCGTTGTGAGCCTCAATGGCGAGGCGATCAGCGATTGGAGCAATCAAGGCACGATCCAGTTGGCCTACATCCCGGCCGACGGAGAGCCGTTCGACGAGTCGGCGACCATCACCGGCAGCGAGAGCCTGACGCTGGACCGCCCGGGCGCGCAGCTGGGCGTGCGAGCCGACTGGGCCAGCGGCCTGCTGGAGAGCACTGCCACGGTGACGGCTCGCGGTGCGGCCTATTCCGGCAACACCTCGCGCGACACCGTCGGCACGGAGTTTCTGTTCCTGATCCCCGCCAACGGCACGCTGACGTTCTCGGCTGACGCCTTGGTCTCGGCCGCAACGGACTTCCTGTGCGCATCCGATTGCTTCAGCAACAGCTTCACCTCGCTGACGCTGCAGGTCGGCAGCCAGACCTTTGGTGACGACCTCGAAGTGGTGGCCGGCGAAAGCAGCACCTTCGAAAGCCTCACCCGCCGCCTGTCGCTGAGCTACACCAACAACACCGGTGGCGAGGTGTATGCCCGCCTGTCGGCCTACGTCGACATCACCGGCCAGGTGGCCGCCGTCCCCGAGCCCGAGACCTATGCGCTGATGGGCCTGGGCCTCGTCGGCGTGATGCTGCAACGGGCACGCAAGGCCCGCCGCGCGCAGGCCTGAGCCAAAAGGGTCCGCAGCGCCCGCAGGGGCGCTGCCGGCACATCAAAGAGCCGCCTTCGGGCGGCTTTTTCAATTTCAGGGCCGCGTCGTCGCCTGCAGCAGGCCAGCGGTCTGAGACGGCGTAGAGCGCGGCGCAAGGGCTTCTGCGGGGGCCTGCCCATGACGACCTGCCGGCACAGCCCCTGAGACCTGTTTGCCGCCTTCAGCGGTCGCATCTGAAGGGCCACCCCGGCAGCGAGGCCCCAAAAAAGAAAACCCGCTGAAGATCAGCGGGTTTGGTTGGCGGAGACGAAGGGATTCGAACCCTTGATGCAGCTCATCACCGCATACTCCCTTAGCAGGGGAGCACCTTCGGCCTCTCGGTCACGTCTCCAACCGGCAACTTGGCGAAACCGGCATTTTAGCTCAGAAATGCCAGCGTAGAGAGAAAAAATTCAGGCGGCGTTCTGGTCGAGGTCGAACGCCTTGTGCAGCGCGCGCACTGCCAGCTCCATGTACTTCTCGTCGATCACCACGCTAGTCTTGATCTCGCTGGTGGTGATCATCTGGATGTTGATGCCCTCTTCGCTGAGCGCACGGAACATCGAGGCCGCCACGCCCACATGCGAGCGCATGCCGATGCCGACGATGGACACCTTGCAGATGCGCGTGTCGCCGATGACCTTCTCGGCGCCCAGCGCCGGCAGCACCTTGCCGTTGAGCAGGTCGATGGTCTTGGCGTAGTCGTTGCGGTGGACGGTGAACGAGAAGTCGGTCTTGCCTTCGTGCGAGACGTTCTGCAGGATCACGTCGACGTCGATGTTGGCCTCGGCGACCGCGCCCAGGATCTGGTAGGCGATGCCGGGTTTGTCGGGCACACCCATCACGGTGATCTTGGCTTCGTCGCGGTTGAAGGCAATGCCGGACACAACGGCTTGTTCCATTTTCTCGTCTTCCTCAAAGGTGATCAGCGTACCGGAGCGGGCTTCCTCGTCGATGGGGATGTCCCAAGGCGTGAAGCTCGACAACACGCGCAGCGGCACGCGGTATTTGCCGGCGAACTCGACCGAGCGGATCTGCAGCACCTTGGAGCCGAGGCTGGCCATCTCCAGCATTTCTTCAAAGCTGATCGTGTGCAGGCGCCGTGCCTCGGGCACGATGCGCGGATCGGTGGTGTAGACGCCGTCCACGTCGGTGTAGATCAGGCACTCGTCGGCCTTCATCGCCGCCGCCACGGCCACCGCAGACGTGTCCGAGCCGCCGCGGCCCAGCGTCGTGATGTTGCCCTTGGCGTCGACCCCCTGGAAGCCGGTGATGATGACGACCTTGCCGGCCGCCAGATCAGCGCGCACCCGCGCGTCGTCGATGCTTTCGATGCGGGCTTTGGTGAAGGCCGAATCGGTCTTCACCGGCACCTGCCAGCCGGCATAGCTGACCGCCTGCATGCCCTCGGCCTGCAAGGCGATGGACAGCAGGCCGACCGACACCTGTTCGCCGGTGGAGGCGATCATGTCGAGTTCGCGGGCGTATTCGTCGCTGTGTGTGGCGGGGGCCAGCTCTTTGGCCAGCCCGAGCAGGCGGTTGGTCTCGCCGCTCATGGCCGACGGCACCACCACCATCTGGTGGCCGGCCCGCGCCCATTTGGCGACGCGCTTGGCGACATTGCGGATGCGCTCGGTCGAGCCCATCGAGGTGCCGCCGTATTTGTGAACGATCAGTGCCATGGGAGTTGGGTGCGCGGAGGGATGATGAACAACAGCGTTCGCGCCGCGGTCGCGAAGGCGGGATTGTAGCCGTTGCGGATGCTGCGCCGTCAGCGGCCGCCGAGGCGTGGCTCAGTCGGGGATCCACTCGAACGCCAGCTGAGCCTCGCCGGCGACGGCCGCTGCTCGCGCGTCGACGCCAAGGCCGGGCACCCACAGCAGTTGCTCGCCCGCGTAAAGCAAAGGCCCGGTGCGCGACCAGGATGGCACGCCGGCCGCCTGGAACTGCTTCTTCAGGCTGCGCGCCGGGCGCTGCGGGCCACTCTGGAACTGCTCGCCGCCGCTGCGGTCGCGCAGCTGCAACTGTGCGGGGAGCGACAAGGCCACGCCGCCCACCGCGACACGTCGGACCACCAAGGTGCCGCCCCACCCGCGCAGCCGATAGCGACCCGCGCGTCTGATGCTCAGGCTCGCATCCTTTGAAACAGCCGACACCACCGCGCGATGTTGACCATCAGCCTCATAGCGCAAGGCCCCGCGGTAGCTCCGCAGCACACCGCCGCCGGGTAGCGGCCACTGCCCCGCCGAGGTCGAGGGCAGCTCGAGCCACAGGCGCTCGAGCAGCGCGGCGGACAGCGGCGCGCCAGCGACACGCCGCACCCAGGCCCGCAAGGCGTTGCGGCCGCGCGGGGCGCTGAGGGCCAGCAAGGGGGCCACCTGGAGCGTCCCGGCCTGTTGCAGGCCGTGCAAGTCCTGTTCGGCCAGTTCCGCCAGGCAGGCACTCGCCTCACCGGCCCACGCCGCGGCGTCGGCAAGGCTGGCTTCCGCCATGGGGAACGCGACGCTCAGTGCCGGCCAGACGTCATGGCGCAAGCGGTTGCGCGCAAAGCGGACGTCCTGGTTGCTGCCGTCGTCGACATACCGCAAACGATGCCGCCGCACATAGGCCTCGATGGCCTCCCGCGGACGAGCCAGCCACGGACGCAACCACAGCAACCCGTCCCGCTCGGCGGCAGCCGGCATGCCGGCGAGACCGGCCACGCCGGCACCGCGCAGGGCTTGCAACAGAAAGGTTTCGGCCTGGTCGCGGCGGTGGTGTGCCAGCAGCACACAGTCGGCGCCGTGCTCCTTGGCCATGCGCGCCAGCGCTGCGTAGCGGGCCGTGCGGGCGACCGCCTCCACACTCTCGCCCTTTACAGGGCGCAACGACAGGAGGGTGTGCACCAAACGCACCGGCCAGCCTTTGCGCTGCCAGGCTTTGCATTGACGCTCGCAATGCGCGAGCCAGCTATCGGCGGCGGGCTGCAGCCCGTGGTGAACGTGCAGCGCGATCACCTGCACGCCAGGCTGTTCCACGGCCGCCCGCACCGTGGCATGCAGCAAGGCGGTGGAGTCGCGCCCCCCGCTGTAGGCCACCGCGACCGTGGCCGCAGCAACCGCCAGCGGCGGAGGGTTCATCCGCGTTCTTTGGTGTCGACGAAGCGGCCGTAGCTCTGCAGGCGCTCGTAGCGGCGCTGCAGCAAGTCCTTCGGCCGCAGGTCGGCAACCTGGCGCAAGGCGTCGTTGAGGCCGCGCTTCAAGTAGGCGGCCATCTGCTTGTAGTCGCGGTGGGCGCCGCCCACCGGCTCGTTGATGATCTTGTCGACCAGGCCCAGGGCCTTCAGGCGATGGGCCGTGATGCCGAGCGCTTCGGCAGCGTCCGACGCGCGGTCTGCCGTCTTCCAGAGGATGGACGCGCAGCCTTCGGGCGAGATCACCGAGTACACCGAATACTGCAGCATCAGCACCTGGTCGCCCACGCTGATGGCCAGCGCACCGCCTGAGCCCCCCTCGCCGATCACAGTGGCGATGATGGGCACTTCGAGCTGCGCCATCTCGAAGATGTTGCGGCCGATCGCCTCGGACTGGCCGCGTTCTTCGGCACCGATGCCGGGGTAGGCGCCAGGGGTGTCGACAAAGGTGAACACCGGCAGCCCGTACTTCTCGGCCAGCTTCATCAGGCGCAAGGCCTTGCGGTAGCCCTCGGGGCGCGACATGCCGAAGTTGCGCAGGCCGCGCTCCTTCGTGTCGCGGCCCTTCTGATGGCCGAGCACCATGCACGCCTGGCCGTTGAAGCGGGCCAGGCCGCCGACGATGGATTGGTCGTCGGCGAAGTGCCGGTCACCGTGCAGTTCCTGGAACTCGGTGAAGATTTCGCCGATGTAGTCCAGCGTGTAAGGCCGCTGCGGGTGCCGCGCGATCTGCGTGACCTGCCAGGGCGTGAGGCTGGAATAGATGTCTTTCGTGAGCTGCTGGCTCTTCTTGCTGAGCCGGTCGATCTCTTCGGAGATGTCGACTGCTGACTCGCTTTGCACATAGCGCAGCTCATCGATCTTGGTTTCCAGTTCGGCGATCGGCTGCTCGAACTCGAGGAAGTGTTTTTTGCTCATCCCAAGTCATCCCGACGTATTTGTGAACGTTCGCCTCGCATTTGTTCTCAATATTCCACCGGTAGGGGGTCGAGGCTGCGCCAAATGTACCACGTGGCAACAGAGCGAAACGGGGCCCACGCTTCGCCGACTTCCCGGGCCTCGGCGCGCGAGACCGGCTCGCCGCTGAAGTAGTTGACGCTGATGCCCTTGAGCAGGCCGATGTCGTCGAGCGGCATGACATTGGGGCGCATCAGGTGGAAGATCAGGAACATCTCGGCGGTCCAACGGCCGATGCCACGGATCGCCACCAGCTCCTCGATGATCGCCTCGTCTTCCATCGACGACCACTGCCGCACGTGCACCGCGCCGCTGGCGAAGTGCGATGCGAGGTCGCGCAGGTACTCGACCTTGCGGGCTGACAGGCCGGCGGTGCGCAGCGTCTCGGGCGGCACCTCCAGCACCTGGGCCGGCGGGATGCGGTTGGTGGGCCCGCTCATCAAGTCGGCGAAACGGTCCCAGACCGCCTGCGCCGCCTTGACCGAGATCTGCTGACCGACGATGGACCGGGCCAGCGTCGTGAAGGCATCGCCGCGGCTTTGCAGGCGCGCCTCGCCGAACTGCGGTATCAGCTTGCGCATGACGCGATCGCGCCGCGCCAGATGCTTGCAGGCATCGTCCCAGTACTCAGGGGTCACCGACTTCGGCATCGCGGCCTCAGGCCTTGACCCAGGTGGTACCTTGAGGCGTGTCCTGCAACACGATGCCCTGCTCGGCCAAGGCTTGGCGGATGCGATCGGCCTCTGTGAAATTGCGCGCCTTCTTGGCTGCCGCGCGGGCGTCGATCTGAGCCTGGATGGCCGCGTCGTCGAGACCCGTGTGACGGCCTTGCAAATAGGCGCGCGGCACACTCTGCAGCAGCCCGAGCACCCCGCCCAGTGCCTTCAGCAGGCCGGCGCTCTGACTCGACTTGCTGCGGTTGACCTCGCTGGCCAGCTCGAACAACACCGCCACCGCTTCGGCCGTGTTGAAGTCGTCGTTCATCGCGGCCTGGAAGCGGGCTGCCTGGGGCTGGCTCCAGTCGATCGCCGGCGTCTCGGCAGGGGCCACCGTGTCGAGTGCCGTGTAGAGACGGCGCAAGGCATGGCGCGCATCTTCGAGGTTCTGGTCGCTGTAGTTGAACTGACTGCGGTAATGCGTGCGCAGCATGAAAAAACGCACCGTCTCGCCGTCGTAGCTCTTCAGCACGTCGCGGATCGTGAAGAAGTTACCCAACGATTTGGACATCTTCTCGTTGTCGACATTCACGAAACCGTTGTGCATCCAGACGTTGACAAAAGGACGCCCGGTCGCGCCTTCACTTTGCGCGATTTCATTCTCGTGGTGGGGAAACTGCAGGTCCATACCGCCGCCGTGGATGTCGAAATGCTCGCCCAGCAAGGCGCAGCTCATGGCCGAGCATTCAATATGCCAACCGGGGCGGCCTTTGCCGAACGGCGCCTCCCACTTGGCGTCGTCGGGCTCGGTGTCTTTGGCGGCCTTCCACAGCACGAAATCGAGCGGGTCTTCCTTGCCCTCGCTGACCGCGACACGCTCGCCCGCGCGCAGCTGGTCGAGCGACTTGCCCGACAATTTGCCGTAGCCGTCGAAGCGGCGCACCGCGTAGTTCACGTCGCCGTTGGCAGCCCGATACGCCAGGCCCTTTTGCTCGAGCGTCTCGATCATGCCCACCATCTGCGGCACATACTCGGTCGCCCGCGGCTCGTGCGTCGGCGGCTCGATGCCGAGCTGGCCGATGTCCTCGTGCATGGCCTGTGCCATCTCGTCGGTCAGCTGGCGGATGGTGATGCCGCGCTCGAGCGCCCGGCGGATGATCTTGTCGTCGATGTCGGTGATGTTGCGCACATAGGTGACGCGGTAGCCCGAGGCCTTGAGCCAGCGTTGCACGACATCGAACGCCATCATCATGCGGGCATGGCCGACGTGGCAGTAGTCGTAGATGGTCATCCCGCACACGTACATGCGCACGTGGTTCGCCTCGAGGGGAGTGAAGGGCTCAAGCCGGCGTGTCAGGCTGTTGTAGATGGAAAGCGTCATGAGCGAGGCGGCGAACGGGTCGCGAGGGGGTCAACCAGCGGCAACGAGCGGCGCGGCAGCCGGGCCGCGAGGCCAGGAGCGGCATCGCGGCGCAGCGAGAGCACACGCGATCTCAACACGATGCCGAGCCGGCGTACATGCGGGTTTGCAGGCAGGTGGCCGAAGGGGCTACGGTACAATCGGCGGATTGTAGCGGCTGCCCTGCAAGAGGATCGTCCATGCATTTTCGACCGTCGTGTCGCCGCCTGCAACACACGCTGCCGGCTTCGACACGGGTGCGGCGGGCAGCGTCGGGATGGGTCGCAGGGCTGCTCTTGGGACTGGGGCTGTGCAGCGCACCCGCCGGGGCGCAGGACGCCGAGACGGCACAACAGCTGATCAGTGCCGGCAAGGCCAACGAGGCCCTGCCCCGGATCGAACAGGCGCTCAGTCGCCGTCCGGATGACGTACAGCTGCGCTTTCTGAAGGGCGTGGCCTTGAGCGACCAACAACGCAAGGCCGATGCCATCGCGCAGTTCGAGGCCCTGATCCGCGATCATCCCCTGCTGCCCGAACCTTATAACAACCTGGGCGTGTTGTATGCCGAAGAAGGCAACTACGACAAGGCCCGCACGGCACTCGAAATGGCGGTGCGGGTGCGACCAGGCTATGCCAGGGCCCATGAGAATCTCGGCGATGTGTTCGTGAAGCTGGCCAGCCAGGCCTACTCACGATCGCTCGAGCTCGACAGCGACAGCCGCAGCACCCCGCCCAAGCTCGCCCTGGTCAGGCGGCTGCTTTCCAGCGCGCCGTCTGCGCCGCCTGCCCGCTCGGGTCGTTGAGCCGCCGCCCGGGCGGACAGGCCTTCGGAAGCAAACGCGCCGGAAGAGGGACAATGGCAGATCTTCCACCAAGAGGAGTGATTGGATGACGAAGTCTTACATCGCCTTGGCCGGCCTCGCGCTGACCGTCGGCATGTTCCACCCGGCCCACGGTCAGACCGTGAAGATGAGCACCACGCAGGGTGACATCGTGCTGCAGCTCGATGCGGCCAAGGCACCCAAGTCGGTCGAGAACTTCCTGCAGTACGCCAAGGCCGGGCACTACGATGGCACGGTCTTCCATCGTGTGATCGAGGACTTCATGATCCAGGGTGGCGGCTTCACGCCCGACATGGCCCAGAAGCCGACCCGCGCCCCTATCCCGCTCGAGAGCCGCAATGGCCTGAGCAACCAGCGAGGCACTGTCGCGATGGCGCGCACGATGGACCCGAACTCGGCCACGGCCCAGTTCTTCATCAACCTCAAAGACAATACCTTCCTCGACGCTGCGAATGCCCGTGACGGCAACGGCTATGCCGTGTTCGGCAAGGTGGTGCGCGGCATGGACGTGGTCGACAAGATCAAGGGCGTGCGCACCACCACCAAGCGTGATGCGCAGGGCATGCCCCATGAGAACGCGCCGGCAGAGCCGGTCATCATCAAACGAGTCACTGTGGAGAAATGAACATGGCAGTTGAACTGCACACGAATCATGGCGTGATCAAGATCGAGCTCGACACCGAAAAGGCGCCGAAGAGCGCTGAGAACTTTCTGTCCTACGTCCGCAAGGGCCACTACGACAACACCGTCTTCCACCGGGTGATCGACGGCTTCATGATCCAAGGTGGCGGCTTCGAGCCCGGCATGCAGCAAAAGCCGACCGACGAGCCGATCGAGAACGAAGCCAACAACGGCCTCAAGAACACCACCTACACCGTGGCGATGGCGCGCACCCAAGCGCCGCACTCGGCGACCGCGCAGTTCTTCATCAATGTGGCCAACAACGACTTCCTGAACTTCAAGTCCGAGAGCGTGCAAGGCTGGGGTTACGCGGTCTTCGGCAAGGTCGTCGGCGGCACCGAGGTCGTCGACAAGATCAAGGCCGTCAAAACTGGGCGCCGCGGCTTCCACGACGATGTGCCGGTCGATGACGTGGTGATCACCAAGGCCGTGGAAGTCTGAACCCGGTGGCGCAAGGCGGCTCTTCCGTGCGTGAGCCCGCGGCGCTGCCCGGCCTGCACGCGTTGCAGGCCGGCGCCGACTGGCGCTGCGTCGACCTGTTGTCGGACCTGCACCTGCAGGCCGACCTGCCCCGCACCGCCGCCGCGTTCCACCGCTACCTGCAGCACACCCCTGCCGACGCCGTCCTGATCCTCGGCGACTTGTTCGAGGTGTGGGTCGGCGACGACGCCGCCGACGCCGGGTTCGAGGCGCAGTGTGCGCAGTGGCTGCACGAGGCGGCCCAGCGCCGGTGGATCGGCTTCATGGCCGGCAATCGCGACTTCCTGGTCGGCCCGGAGTTCCTGGCCCGCTGCGGGCTGCACGCGCTGCCCGACCCCACCGTGCTCGCGTTTGGCACGCAACGTCTGCTGCTGACCCACGGCGACGCGCTGTGCATCGACGACGTCGAGTACCAGCAGTTTCGGGCACAGGTGCGCAGCCCGGAGTGGCAAACGCGCTTTCTCGCGCAACCGCTCGCTGAGCGGCGCAAGATCGCCGCGCACTTGCGGCAGGCCAGCGAGCAGAAGAAGCGCAACGAAGGTCTCGAATCGTATGCCGATGTCGACGACACGTCGGCCCGCCGCTGGCTCGAGGACGCCGAAGCCGCCACCCTCATTCACGGCCACACCCACCGCCCCGCCAGCCACCGGCTTGGGGCAGACAAGTCGCGCCATGTCCTGAGCGACTGGGATCTCGACAACGCGGCCTCCGGCCACCCCCAGCGGGCCGAAGTCCTGCGCCTGACCCAGCAGGGGATGACCCGCGTCGACTTGGCCCTCGCGGCGCCCGCTTGAGCCCGGCATGACGAGGTGGTGGCAGCGATGGCGTCGCTGGAAAGAGCAACGCGTGTTGACGTCGCGCCCAATACCAGACCCGCTGTGGCACTACACCCTGGCGCGCTACCCTTTCCTGGCGCGACTGGCACCCAGCGATGCGCAGGAACTGCGCCGGCTGAGCACATTGTTCCTGGCCGAGAAGGAGTTCACCGGGGCCGGTGGCATCGCGGTGACGGACGAAATGGCCGTTGCGGTTGCCGCACAGGCCTGCTTGCCGGTTCTGAAGCTCGGGCTGCAGCTCTACCGTGGTTTCGTCGGCATCGTGATGCACGCCGACGAGGTGGTGGCGCGGCGCGAGGTGATGGACGAGACGGGTGTGGTCCACCACTACGATGAAGTGCTCGCCGGCGAGGCGATGGACGGCGGGCCTGTCACGCTGTCGTGGTACGACGTGCAGCAGGCGAGCGAGTCGGCCGAGGTCGGCTACAACGTGGTGATCCACGAGTTCGTCCACAAGATCGACATGCTCGACGGCGTGGCCGACGGCATACCGCCATTGCAGGGGCGCGACGAGCGCGAGGCCTGGGCCACCCTGATGGACGAGGAATTCGAGCAGTTCTGCGCCGACGTCGACGACGGCTACGAGACCTTCCTCGACCCGTATGGTGCAGAGGGGGTGGACGAATTCTTCGCCGTCTCCGCCGAGGCGTTTTTCGTCGCCCCGGCCGACTTCCGGCTCGCCCACCCGCGGCTCTACATCGCCTTTCGCGACTACTTCCGGCAAGACCCGGCCGCCCTCTCGGCATGAAAAAGGGCCCCGCGAGGGGCCCTTTGCTGCGATGGGAGCGGGACGGCCGTGTGCGTCAAGCGGTCGCGGGCTCCGCCTTCGGCTTGTCGCTCTTCTTGTTGGGCTGGATGTCGAGCACGACTTCTTCCTTGTCGTCGAGATCCACCGTCAGCCGGCCACCTTCGACCAAGCGCCCGAACAACAACTCGTCGGCCAGCGCGCGACGGATCATGTCCTGGATCAAGCGCTGCATCGGCCGCGCGCCCATCAGCGGATCGAAGCCCTTCTTCGCGAGATGCTTGCGCAACACGTCGCTGAACGTGACTTCGACCTTCTTCTCGGCCAGCTGGCTTTCGAGCTGCAGCAAGAACTTGTCGACCACCCGCAGGATGATCTCCTCGTCCAGCGCACCGAAGCTGACGATGGCGTCGAGCCGGTTGCGGAACTCGGGCGTGAACAGCCGCTTGATGTCGGCCATCTCGTCGCCCTGCTCGCGGTGGTTGGTGAAGCCGATCACCGCCTTCTGCATCGTTTCGGCGCCCGCATTCGTCGTCATGATGATGATGACGTTGCGGAAGTCGGCCTTGCGACCGTTGTTGTCGGTCAGCGTGCCGTGGTCCATCACCTGCAGCAGCACGTTGAAGACGTCCGGGTGGGCCTTCTCGATCTCGTCGAGCAGCAGCACCGCGTGCGGCTTCTTGGTGACCGCCTCGGTCAGCAGCCCGCCCTGGTCGAACCCGACATACCCCGGAGGCGCGCCGATCAGCCGGCTCACCGCGTGGCGCTCCATGTACTCGGACATGTCGAAGCGGATCAGTTCGATGCCCAGGATGTAGGCCAGTTGCTTGGCGACCTCGGTCTTGCCGACGCCGGTGGGGCCGCTGAACAGGAAGGAGCCGATGGGTTTGTCCGGCTTGCCGAGACCCGAGCGCGCCATCTTGATGGCGGCTGCCAACGCGTCGATGGCGACGTCCTGCCCGAACACGACGCTCTTGAGGTCGCGGTCGAGGTTGCGCAGCTTGGAGCGGTCGTCGTTGGACACGCTGGCCGGCGGAATGCGCGCGATCTTCGCGACGATCTCTTCCACCTCGAGGCGGGTGATCGTCTTCTTTTGCTTGCTCTTCGGCAGGATGCGTTGGGCCGCGCCGGCTTCGTCGATGACGTCGATCGCCTTGTCGGGCAGATGGCGGTCATTGATGAACTTGGCCGACAGCTCCGCCGCCGCCTGCAGCGCGTTGAGCGCGTACTTGACGCTGTGGTGCTCCTCGAACCGGGACTTCAGCCCCTTGAGGATCTCGACCGTCTGCTCCACCGAAGGCTCGACCACGTCGATCTTCTGGAAGCGACGCGACAGCGCCGCATCTTTCTCGAAGATGCCCCGGTACTCCGAGAAGGTGGTCGCCCCGATGCACTTCAGGTTGCCCGAGCTGAGCGCGGGCTTGAGCAAATTACTCGCGTCCAGGGTGCCTCCCGAAGCCGCGCCGGCACCGATCAGGGTGTGGATCTCGTCGATGAACAGCACCGCGTTGGGCTGGTCCTTGAGGGCCTTCAAGACGCCCTTGAGGCGCTGCTCGAAGTCGCCGCGGTACTTCGTGCCCGCCAGCAAAGCGCCCATGTCGAGCGCGTATACCGTCGAGTCGGCCAGCACTTCGGGCACGTCGCCCTCGGTGATGCGCCACGCGAGGCCTTCCGCGATGGCGGTCTTGCCGACACCGGCCTCGCCCACCAGCAAGGGGTTGTTCTTGCGGCGACGACACAGCACCTGAATCACACGCTCGACCTCCAGCTCGCGGCCGATCAACGGATCGATCTTGCCTTCGCGGGCCAGCTGGTTGAGGTTCTGGGTGAACTGCTCCAATGGGGAGCCCTTGCCCTCGCCCTCTTCCTTTTCGCCCTCGCTGCTGCTGGGGCCGTCGTTCGATTTCGTCGGCTCCGGCGGATCAGATTTTTTGATGCCGTGCGCGATGTAATTCACCACATCGAGGCGCGTCACCCCTTGCTGGTGCAGGTAATACACCGCATGGGAATCCTTCTCACCGAATATCGCCACCAACACATTGGCGCCGGTGACTTCCTTCTTGCCACTGCCGGTCGACTGGACGTGCATGATGGCGCGCTGGATCACGCGCTGAAAGCCGAGGGTCGGCTGGGTGTCGACCTCGTCGCTGCCACCGACAGTCGGCGTGTTCTCCTTGATGAAATGCGTCAGGCTCTTGCGCAAATCATCGATGTTGGCGGAGCACGCTCGCAGCACTTCGGCGGCCGACGGGTTGTCGAGCAGTGCCAACAGCAGGTGTTCCACTGTGATGAACTCGTGGCGCTGCTGGCGCGCCTCGACGAACGCCATGTGCAGGCTGACTTCAAGTTCCTGGGCAATCATGCGGCCTCCATAATGCACTGCAAAGGATGCCCCGCGCGGCGCGCGGCGGCAAGCACCATTTCCACCTTGGTCGCGGCGACGTCCTTGGTGTATACACCACACACGCCCCGTCCCTCGTGGTGGATCTTCAACATGATCTGGGTCGCGGTCTCGAGATCGCGATGGAAGAACTGCTGCAGCACCATCACCACGAACTCCATCGGCGTGTAGTCATCGTTCAGCATCACCACCTGATACAGCTTCGGCGGCTCCACCTTGGATGACTGTCTTTCCAGGATGACAGTTCCCTCACCCTCGTCGGGCAGCATCGGCTGGCCGGGCGTCTGGGGGGGCTTGGGGGTGTCGGGGCTGTCGCTGGGCATGAATCAATTCTATCGAGTTGAACCGCGGCGGTTTCAGCATCGGCAATTGGAGGCGTAGACCGAAAGGTCAAGAGCTCCAGCTCGTCACGAACGCTCACCGACTGCATTTTTTCCGTCCTTGACACTGCCCGATGTGCCGCCGAGAATCTTCTGAGAATAGGAAGTAGTGCCCGGGGAGGAAATCAATGGGTATTGGCATCGTCAAGTGGTTCAATGACGCTAAGGGATTTGGCTTCATTGAACCCGAAGAGGGCGGCGAAGACGTCTTCGCACATTTCTCTGCCATCCAGATGGATGGCTTCAGGACACTGAAACAGGGCTCGAAGGTCACCTTCGACTTGGTGCAGGGTCCCAAAGGGAAGCTCGCTCAAAACATTCAGTTGCTGGAGCCTCGCCCGCCACGGGCGGAGCGCTCTCCGCGACCCCCTTCTGCATCAGAGCCGGGTACCGCAGCTTACGCGGAGTGACGGCTCAGTGTGTGGCATGTCGGCGCTCCCGCGCTGGCGTGCCATGAAAAAAGCCCGCTTTGGGCGGGCTTTTCTTCAGGCAGTGACGCTCAGCTTCACATGTGGTCGATCATGACCTGACCGAAGCCGGAGCAGCTGACCTGCGTGGCACCGTCGAGCAGGCGCGCGAAGTCATAGGTGACTTTCTTGCTCAGGATTGCCTTTTCCATCGAGCTGATGATCAGGTCAGCCGCTTCGGTCCAGCCCATGTGGCGCAGCATCATCTCGGCCGAGAGGATCTCGGAACCCGGGTTGACGTAGTCTTTGCCGGCGTACTTCGGCGCGGTGCCGTGGGTGGCCTCGAACATCGCGACCGAGTCGGACAGGTTGGCGCCCGGGGCAATGCCGATGCCGCCGACCTGCGCGGCCAGTGCATCGGAGATGTAATCGCCGTTCAGGTTGAGCGTCGCAATCACCGAGTACTCGGCCGGGCGCAGCAGGATCTGCTGCAAGAAGGCGTCGGCTATCGCATCCTTGATCACGATTTCCTTGCCCGACTTCGGATTCTTCAGCTTGCACCACGGGCCGCCGTCGATCGGCTCGGCGCCGAACTCGCGCTGGGCCAGCGCATAGCCCCAATCCCGGAAGCCACCTTCGGTGTACTTCATGATGTTGCCCTTGTGCACAAGCGTGACAGAGGGCTTTTCGTTGTCGATCGCGTACTGGATCGCCTTGCGCACCAGGCGCTCGGTGCCTTCGCGGGACACCGGCTTGATGCCGATGCCGGACGTCTGCGGGAAACGGATCTTCTTGACGCCGAACTCGTTGACGAGGAAGTCGATCAGCTTCTTGGCCTTGTCGCTCTCGGCTTCGTACTCGATGCCGGCGTAGATGTCTTCCGAGTTCTCACGGAAGATCACCATGTCGGTCTTCTCGGGCTCCTTCACCGGCGAGGGCACGCCCTTGAAGTAGCGGACCGGGCGCAGACAGACGTACAGGTCGAGTTCCTGGCGCAGCGCCACGTTCAGCGAACGGATGCCGCCGCCCACCGGCGTGGTCAGGGGACCTTTGATCGAGACGACGTAGTCTTTCAGCACCTGCAGCGTCTCTTCGGGCAGCCAGACGTCCGGGCCGTAGACCTTGGTCGACTTCTCGCCGGCGTAGATCTCCATCCAGTGGATCTTCCGCTTGCCGCCGTAGGACTTCGCGACTGCCGCGTCCACCACCTTGATCATCACCGGGGTGATGTCGAAACCGGTGCCGTCGCCCTCGATGTAGGGGATGACGGGGTGATCGGGCACGTTGAGCGAGAAGTCCTGGTTGACCGTGATCTTCTGCCCACCCTCGGGCACCTTGATGTGCTGGTACATGTGAGAAAGCTCCGCGCGAACGGGGTTAGAGGAATCGTTGTAGACCGACGATTCTACGGCAGCGCCTCTGCTGACGCGCTGGCACAACCCCGCTTCGCAAGCGGTGGCGCGTCGCCCGGTGGCGCTCAGGTGCAGATCAGCGTTTCGGGCCCGAGATGCAGGCCGTGCGCGAGCGCGACCGCCGAGGCGGACGCGAGCACCAGGCCCCCCGCGCGGATGGCCCAGCCGCCCGAGCGGCCGGGGGCGTTGCGCAGCCGACGCCAGACGGTGGCGCCGAGGTGCAGGCTGAGCGCCGAGCCGAGTGCGAAGACCGCCATCACCAAGGCGCCCTCCCAAGGGCGGGACGCGAGGGCCGCGACCATCAGCGCCGAATACAGCAGGCCGCAGGGCAGCAGCGTCCACAGCAAGCCGCCGAAAAACGGCCAGCGCAGCCCGTCCCACCCGAGGGTGCGGTGCCGCGCGCTCTGCCACACCCGGTGCGCCAGTCGGTCCAGCCAGGCCGGCTGCCGCCCGGTCCAGAGCAAGACCAGGCCGAGCACGACCACCGCCACGTGCCACATCGCCCAGAACGGCTTGAGCACGCTCACTTCGCGAGCGCCCCATTGCAGTGCCTGGGCGGACGACGCGATGACCAGGCCGAACAGCGCATAGCCCACCACCCGCCCGGCCTGGAAGGCCCAGAGCCGGCGCGGCGTGCAGCCGATGCCGGCGGTCGCCGCGCCGCACATCGTGGCGCAGTGCGGGCTGCCCGCCACGCCCATCAGCAAGGCCGCCAGGAACAAAGAGGTTTGCATGGCGACCTCAAATCACCTTCGAAAAGCGCTCACGGCTGCGGTCGGCTTGCAGCCTGCGGTCGAACACCATCGCAATCGCCCGCACGAAATACCAGCCGAGCGGCGTCACCTGCAGGCCATCGTCCTCGAGGCTCAGCAGGCCCTGCTCGGCGAGCGGCGCCAGGCGATCGAGCTCAGTGGCGAAATAGCGCCGGAAGTCGAGCAGATAAGACGCCTCGATCGACTCGTACACCAGCCGGCCCTGGCACATCAGCGCCATGATCACGGCGCGCCGCACCAAGTCGTCGCGCTCCAGCGCCAGGCCCCGGTTGACCGGGAACTGGCGCTGCCGCAGCGCGTCGTAGTACTCGTCGAGCGTCTTGGCGTTCTGGCTGTAGCAGGGGCCGACCCGGCCGATCGCGGACACGCCCAGGCCGATCAGGTCGCAATCGGGTTGGGTGCTGTAGCCCTGGAAGTTCCGGTGCAGCCGCCCTTGCCGCTTGGCCACCGCCAAGGCGTCGGTCTCGAGTGCGAAGTGGTCCATCCCGATGTAGGCATAACCGGCGGCGCTGAAGCTGGAGATGGCGGCCGCCAGCATGCCGACCTTGTCTACCGGAGGCGGCAGATCGGCTGCGGCGATGCGTCGCTGCGGCTTGAAGCGCTGCGGCAGATGGGCGTAGGCATACAGCGCGATGCGATCGGGCCGCAAGGACTGCACCTGTTCCAACGTACGGGCGAACGACTCGGAGGTCTGGCGCGGCAGCCCGTAGATCAGGTCGACATTGATCGAGTCGAAACCGATCTGGCGCGCCGCCGTCATCAGTTGGGCGACGCTCTCATAGGACTGGACCCGGTGCACTGCCTTCTGCACGTCGGGGTCGAAATCCTGGACGCCGAAGCTGAGTCGGTTGAAGCCGAGCCGCGCCAGATGTCGCAGCCGCTCGGCGTCGACCGTGCGCGGATCCACTTCGATCGAGTACTCGCCTCCCGGCACCAGCCGGAACGACGAGCGCAGCCGGTTCATCACCCGCTCCAGTTCGGCATCGCTCAGAAACGTCGGGCTGCCGCCGCCGAAATGCAATTGCGACACGGCTTGCTCGCGCCCGAGCACCGCCACATGCAGGTCGATCTCGGTTTCCAGCGCGTCCAGGTATTCGGTGGCGCGATCGTGGTGGCGCGTGATGACCTTGTTGCAGGCACAGTAGTAGCACACCGACTCGCAGAACGGCACATGCACATAAATCGACAGTGGCGCGAGCGATCCCGCCGCGGCGCCCACGCCCGCGGCACGCTGGCGCAAGGCCTGTTCGTAGTCCGTGGCGGTGTAGGCCTCGACGAAGCGATCCGCAGTGGGATAAGAGGTGTAACGAGGGCCGGGCACGTCGAAACGCGAGAGCATCTCGTGGGACAGGACAAGGGGGGCAGCGGCAGCAGGCATGTGAAGCACTGTGCCGAAAACGGACCGCGCACGCCTTGATATGGCTCAAGCCGGCGGCCGGGCGCACAGAGAACAATTCCGACATCCTTTGAGGAACGTCATGCCGCTCGAAACCCGACCTGCCCTGCCCGCCTCACCCGCCGGTGCTGCCCCCGATGCCGCCGACTGTGCCGCGCCTGCTACATCTTCAGCCGCGCCGGCAGCTCCTGCCGGCGCCGCCGCCTCCGGGAGCGTGCGATCGCGCGTCGTGACGACCGCCCCGATGAAGCTGAACGAGCTCAAGGTCGCGTGCTCCAGCTGCAACCTGCGCGAGCTGTGCCTGCCGGTCGGCTTCGGGCGCGACGACCTGACACGGCTGGACGCGCTCGTCGCGTCTCGCAAGACCGTCAAGCGGGGCGACGCCCTCTTCCACGCCGGCGACCCGTTCCAATCGCTGTACGCGGTGCGCACCGGCTTCTTCAAGACCTGCGTCTCGTCCGAAGACGGCCGCGACCAGGTGACCGGCTTCCAAATGGCTGGCGAGTTGCTGGGCCTGGACGCCATCAGCCAGGACCGTCACACCTGCGACGCGATCGCCCTCGAAGACGCGCAGGTGTGCCAGATTCCCTATTCCCAGCTCGAGTCGCTGTCGCGCGAGTTCACCGAGTTGCAGCACTCGTTCCACAAGATCATGAGCCGCGAGATCGTGCGCGACCACGGCGTCATGCTGCTGCTCGGCAGCATGCGCGCCGAGGAGCGCCTCGCCGCCTTCTTGCTGAACCTGACGCAGCGCCTGGCCGCGCGCGGCTTTTCGCCGACGTCGCTGGTGCTGCGCATGACACGCGAAGAAATCGGCAGCTACCTCGGCCTCAAGCTCGAGACCGTCAGCCGCACCTTCTCGAAGTTCCAGGAAGACGGCGTGCTGGAAGTCAAGCAGCGGCACATCCGGGTGCTCGACCTGGACGCCCTGCACGCCCTGCTCAACAGCAGCAGCGCCTGCTGAGGCGGTATCCCTCGGGCAACGTCGGGGCCTGGGCGCACCTAGCGCTCGGCCTTCAGCCCTCACGCCTCAGCGCGTTTCCTTCCCGAGGGTGGCCCCGCACCGCGTGGGTGCCGGGCGCGTCGCCCTCTTCCCTCGTCCCGCTTCAAAAAAACCGCTGACGCCTGCATGCGCCGCGGCTGCCGGCGACAACCGGCGTCAGCGCGCCGCCGGCCCTTCCTTGACGCACTCGCGCGGACGAGCGTCCGGCGGCATCGGGCAGCGCTGCGTTTCAAACGGCGACGCCGACAACAACGTGGTCAACGCGCTCGACAGCGCGCACAGCGCCCAGAACGCGAAAAAAGCCAGCGTGTAGATCGCCGAGCGCGACAGCGCCAGCGACTCCCCACCCAGCCCCCGCAGGTCGTCCGGGTCGACCACGGCAAACACCAGCATCTCGGTCACGCCAGCCACCAGAAACGCCGGCCAGGCGATCCACATCAGGCGTTGTCTCATCGCCCCTCCCGCGCTCAGCGGCCCTGTTGCCCGTCAGGGCTGGGCGTGGCGGCGTGGTTGCGCGCCTGCATCGCCGGCCGCAAAGCCTCCGGCACCGCCGCGGCGGCGGCCTGGGCGTCGCGCTGCAACTGCAGCGTTTTGTTGATTTCCAGCCCGCGGCGGTAGTAGTCCTCGGTCAGCACCGGGTCGGGCCGCGTCACGGCCAGCACGATGGTGGCCACACCGGCCAGTACCACCGCGGTAGGACCGCCCACCACCAGCCACATCATCGGTTCGCGCCACCAGGAGGTGGACGCAGGCACGACGCTGGCGGTCGCAAGGTTGGTTTTCATCTCGGGCTCCTCGGATGCCGTGCGTCAGCGCGGCACCAAAAATGTCGACTTCTCGGTCACGGTGCTGGCCGGCATGCCGGTGTCGCCCGTGCGCTCGATCACGAATTCGATGGGACTGGAACGGCCCTGCAGTTCGACACCGGCCTCGGCCGGCAACTGCACGCGCACCGCGGCCCAGCGCGCCTCCGCCGGGCCGATCTCGACGGTCGGCTCGGACGCCACGCTCAAGCCGGGCAGCCCCGTCACCGCGATGCGGTAACGCTGTGTCGCCTCGGTGCCGTTCATGATCTGCAGGCGATAGACGTTCTCGATGCGGCCGTCGTCGACGATGCGCGCCAGGCTGCCCCGGTCGCGGATCACGTCGACCTTGAACGGCGAGCGCCACACCACGCTGGCGACAAAGGCAATGCTCACCGCCGTCAGAATGGCGCCATACACCAGCACCCGCGGGCGCAACACCCGCTTCCACATCGCGGCACGGCTCAAACGCTGGTCGATCCCGTTCTGCGTCGAGTAACGGATCAGGCCGCGCTCATACCCCATCTTGTCCATCACGCCGTCGCACACGTCGATGCAGGCGGCGCAGCCGATGCAGTCGTGCTGCAGGCCATTGCGGATGTCGATGCCGGTCGGGCACACCTGCACGCACAAGGTGCAGTCGATGCAATCGCCCAGCCCCAGCTGGCGCGGGTCGGCCTTGCGGCTGCGCGAGCCGCGGGCCTCGCCACGCTGCGTGTCGTAGCTGATGATCAGCGTGTCACGGTCGAACATCGCGCTCTGGAAGCGCGCATACGGGCACATGTACTTGCAGACCTGCTCGCGCATGTAGCCGGCGTTGCCATACGTGGCGAAGCCGTAGAACAGCACCCAGAACCACTCCCAGGGCCCGAAACCGAGCGTGCGGGCTTCCGCCGCCAGCTGCTGGATGGGCGTGAAATAGCCCACGAAGCTGAAGCCGGTCCACAGCGCGATCGCGATCCAGGTGAACTGCTTGCCGGCCTTGCGCCACAGCTTGTCGAAGCTCCAAGCGGCCTGGTCCAGCCGCATGCGGGCCACCCGGTCGCCTTCGAAGCGCCGCTCCACCCACAGGAAGATCTCGGTGTAGACCGTCTGCGGGCAGGCATAACCGCACCACAAACGGCCGGCGACGGCGGTGAAGAAAAACAGGCCCAGCGCCGAGATCACCAGCAGCGCCGTCAAGTAAATGAAGTCCTGCGGATACAGGACCAGGTTGAAGATGTAGAAGCGGCGCGACTCGAGGTCGAACAGCACCGCCTGCCGACCGTTCCATTCCAGCCACGGCAGCCCGTAGAACAGCAGCTGTGTGAACCACACCAGCGCCCAGCGCCAGCGCATGAACCACCCCGACACCGATCGCGGGTAGATCTTCTTCTGCTTCTCGTACAGCGACACCACCTCCCCGCCCGCGTCGGCGGCAGCAGCCGCTGGCACGGGGCGGATGGGGATGACCTTGCGCTTGGCTGCGTTCACGGTGCTTCTCGCGCGGCGGGCCGCGTCACTTCACGACGGCGGCGGTGGAGGTGGCGGACAGCGTGGTGGTGCTGGCCGCCGCCGGCTTGTTCGACAGGCCCCACACATAAGCGGCCAGCACGCGGATCTGCGGCTCGGTCAGCTTCTCGCCGTGGGCCGGCATCTGGTTGGACTTGCCGTTGTTGATGATGTTGACGATTGCCTGTTCACCCCAGCCATGCAGCCAGACGCGGTCGGTCAGGTTGGGCGCGCCCAGGGCGGTGTTGCCCCGACCGTCCATGCCGTGGCACGCGGCACACGCCATGAACTTCGACTTGCCGATCTGCGCCGCAATCGCGTTGTGCGGGCTGCCCGACAGGCTCAGCACGTAGTGGGCGAGCTGGCGCACCTCTTCACCCGTGCCGACCGCCGCGCCCATCGGCGGCATGTTGCCGTGCCGGCCCTTGGCGATCGTCTCGATGATCTGCTCGTGCGAGCCGCCGTACAGCCAGTCGGCGTCGGTCAGGTTGGGGAAGCCCTTGCTGCCGCGCGCGTCCGAGCCGTGGCACTGCGCGCAGTTGTTGACGAACAGCCGCTCGCCGATGCCCCTCGCCTGCGGGTTGGCCGCCAGATGGTCGACCGACTTGCCGTCGAACTGCGCATACAGGGGCGCCAATGCCTCCTTGGCACGCGCCACTTCAGCCTGGTACTGGCTCTCCTGGCTCCAGCCCAGCGTGCCCTGGTAGCTGCCGAGGCCCGGGTAGAGGGCCAGATAGCCCAGCGAGAACACCACGGTCAGCACGAACAGCACCATCCACCAGCGCGGCAGCGGGTTGTTCAGCTCGCGCAGGTCTTCATCCCAGACGTGGCCGGTGGTGTTGTCGTCGGCCATCACCTTGCGGCGGCTGGCGATGATCAGCAGCGCCAGACAGGCGAGCACGCCGGCAATGGTCACCACCGCGATGTAGACCGACCATCCGTTGTTGAAAAAGTCGCTCATGAACGATTACTCCGGAGCACCGCTCACTCACTCGCCGTCGAACGGCAGCCGGGCGGCTTCGTCGAAAACGGGTTGGTTGCGGCGCGCATAGGCCCACACGCAGATGCCGGCGAACACGGCCAGCGAGATCAGCGTGACGATGGAACGCAGGTCGTTGACGTCGAAACTCATCTCGATCTCCTCAACTCACTTCAGCGCGGTGCCGAGCACCTGCAGATAGGCGATCACGGCGTCCAGCTCGGTCTTGCCCTTGACGGCCGCCTCGGCGCCGGCGATCTCGGCATCGGTGTACGGCACCCCCACGGTCCGCAGCGCCTTCAGCTTGGGCGCCACGCCTTGCGGATCGACCAGGTTGGTCGCCAGCCACGGGTAGGCGGGCATGTTCGACTCGGGCACCAGGTCGCGCGGGTTGATCAGGTGGATGCGGTGCCACTCGTCGCTGTAGCGCCCGCCGACGCGGTGCAGGTCGGGCCCGGTGCGCTTGGAGCCCCACTGGAACGGGTGGTCGTAGACGAATTCGCCGGCCACCGAGTAGTGGCCATAGCGCAGCGTCTCGGCACGGAAAGGCCGGATCATCTGCGAGTGGCAGTTGTAGCAACCCTCGCGGATATAGACGTCGCGCCCGGCCAGTTGCAGCGGCGTGTAGGGCTTGAGCCCGGTGACCGCCTCGGTGGTCGACTTCTGGAAGAACAGCGGCACGATCTCGACCAGACCGCCGACCGACACCACCAGGATGATCAGCAGGATCATCAGGAAGTTGTTGGTCTCGATCTTCTCGTGCGAGAAGCCGCCCGAAGGTGTGTGTTGGCTAGCCATGTTGATTCCTTTACTGCGTCGCAGTCGCGGCGGCTCAGGCAGCGCTCGGCGCCACCGCCAGCTCGGCCGGCTGCTCGGTGCGCTGGCCGCGCACCGTCATCACGGTGTTCCAGGCCATGATCAGCATGCCGCCCAGGTAGAGCAGGCCGCCGAACAGGCGCACCACATAGAACGGATAGGTGGCCTTGACGCTTTCGACGAAGCTGTAGGCCAGCGTGCCGTCGGCATTCACCGCACGCCACATCAGCCCCTGCATCACGCCGGCGATCCACATCGCGGCGATGTAGAACACCACGCCCAGCGTCGCGACCCAGAAGTGCAGCTCGATCGCCTTGACGCTGTACATGCGCTTCTGGCCGAACATGCGCGGGATCAGGTAGTACAGCGAGCCCATCGTGATGAAGCCCACCCAGCCCAGCGCGCCGGCGTGCACGTGGCCCACGGTCCAGTCGGTGTAGTGCGACAGTGCGTTGACCGTCTTGATCGACATCATCGGACCCTCGAAGGTCGACATGCCGTAGAACGACAGCGAGACGATCAGGAACTTCAGGATCGGGTCATCGCGCAGCTTGTGCCAGGCACCCGACAAGGTCATGATGCCGTTGATCATGCCGCCCCAGCTCGGCGCCAGCAGGATCAGCGAGAACAGCATGCCCACCGATTGCGCCCAGTCGGGCAGCGCGGTGTAGTGCAGGTGGTGCGGGCCCGCCCACATGTAGGTGAAGATCAGCGCCCAGAAGTGCACGATCGACAGCCGGTACGAATACACCGGGCGCTCGGCCTGCTTCGGGATGTAGTAGTACATCATCCCGAGGAAGCCCGCGGTCAGGAAGAAGCCCACCGCGTTGTGGCCGTACCACCACTGCACCATCGCGTCCTGCACGCCGGCATAGGCCGAGTAGCTCTTCCAGAAGCTGACCGGGATCGCCGCACTGTTGACCAGATGCAGCAGCGCCACCGCCAGGATGAAGCCGCCGAAGAACCAGTTGGCCACATAGATGTGGCTGACCCGGCGCTTGCCGATGGTGCCGAAGAACACGATCGCGTAAGACACCCACACCAGCGTGATCAGGATGTCGATCGGCCACTCGAGTTCGGCGTATTCCTTGCCGCTGGTGTAGCCCAGCGGCAGCGACACCGCCGCGGCGACGATCACCGCCTGCCAGCCCCAGAAGGTGAAGGCGGCCAGCTTGTCCGAGATCAGCGACACCTGGCAGGTGCGCTGCACGACGTGGAAGCTGGTGGCGAACAGGGCACAACCACCGAAGGCGAAGATCACGGCATTGGTGTGCAGCGGACGCAAGCGGCCGTAGCTCAGCCAGGGGATGCCGAAATTGAGTTCGGGCCAGGCGAGCTGGGCGGCGATGATCACGCCGACGAGCATGCCCACCACCCCCCAAACCACCGACGCGATCGTGAACTGGCGCACGACTTTGTCGTTGTAGTTCACGACCGAACGGGCCGTTGCAGACGTTGTGGCACTCATGAAAGCACTCTCTTAGATAGACCGTAGCGATTGTTCGGGAGCCGGCCGGGCGCGAGCTTGATCGGCATCAAGCGAGGTCGGATCGGCGCGAGCGTCGTCCCACAAAATGCGCTCTCCTTCACGCTCCACGTTGTCGAACTGCCCGCCGAACAGGGCCCAGGCGAACAAGGCGAGCAGCGCCAGCACCAGCACCACCGACAGCGGCACCAACAAAAACAGGATGTCCATGGCTCATCTCATTCGGGTTTGAGGCCGACCGGAAGGGCCGACAGGCCGGCCGCCTGCGGCCGCGCAGCGGGTGCACGGCTCAGGCGTGAGGCGTTGAGCACGACGAACAGCGAGCTGCAGGCCATGCCCAGCCCGGCCAGCCACGCCGGCATCCAGCCGACCAGCGCGAGCGGCACGCACACGGCGTTGTAGGCCGCCGCCCAGGCCAGGTTCTGGCGGATCACGGCGAGCGTGCGCAAGGCCAGCCGGCGTGCGGCCACCAGGTCGGTCAGCCGGCCGCTCAGCAGGGTCAGGTCGGCTTGCGCACGGGCCAGCGGCGCACCCTGGCCCATCGCGATCGAGACATCCGCACGCGCCAGCACCGGCGCATCGTTGAGCCCGTCGCCCACCATCGCGACGCGCAGCCCGCGGGCCTGTGCCGCGGTGACGGCGCGCAGCTTGTCTTCCGGGGTGGCGCCCGCCTGGCAGGCCTCGATGCCCAGCATGGCGGCGACGCGGGCCGCCGCCTGCGGACGGTCACCGGACAACAGCATCAGTTCGACACCGTCGGCGCGCAGCTGCGCCAGCGCGGCGCGGGCGTCAGGCCGCAGCGATTCTTCGAGGCAGAAGCGCGCCACCGGCGCGAAGTCGACCGACAGCCAGGCCTGCGGGCCCTCCGACTCCGCCAGCTCGGCGCCCGGGCAGGCGTGGGCAGCCGAGCCGAGGCGCCAACAGCGGCCCTGCATGTCTTCACCCTGCAGCCCCTGGCCGGGCAGCTCGCGCAGCAGCGCAAGCGAGACCCGCGGGGCGTCCTGTGCTTCGAGCGCGACCGCCCGCGCGACGGGGTGCAGCGATACATCGGCCAGCGCCTTGGCATGGCGCAGCGCGTCGTCGCGCCGCCAGCCCGGCTGCAGTTCCACCCGGGCCACCGCAAGCCTGTCTTCGGTCAAGGTACCGGTCTTGTCGAACACGAACAACCGTGCCTGCGCCAGCGCCTCCAGCGCCTGCAGCTTCTGCACCAGCATGCCGCGGCGGGCCAGTGCGCCCGCCGCGCTCAGCAGCGCCGACGGCGTGGCCAGCGACAACGCACACGGGCAGGTGACGATCAGCACCGCCACGGCGACCCACAGACTGCGCTGCGGGTCGATGAACCACCACGCCAGCGCCGCGGCCGCGGCGGCCAGCAGCACCGCCCACAGGAACACACCCGCGTAGCGGTCGACCTGTCGCGCCAATGCGGGGCGCTCGCTCGCGGCACGCTCCATCATCGAGACGATCTGCCCATAGCGGGTGTCGGCACCGAGCCGCTCCACCACCATCACCACCGGCGACGACAGGTTGAAGCTGCCCGCCACCAGCCGCTCGCCGACCCGGCGCAGCAGCGGGTGCGACTCGCCGGTCAACAGCGCTTCGTCGACCTGGGCCTCGCCCTCGCACAGCCGGCCGTCGGCCGGGATGGCCTGCCCCGGGCGCACGCGCAGCCGGTCACCGACGGCCAGGCGCGACACCGGCACCATCTCGGCACTGCCGTCGTCGGCGAGCCGCTCGACACTCTCGGGCAGCCGCTGCAGCAACCGCTCCAGCGCACCCGCCGCCCTGCCCCGCGCCTGCAATTCCAGGTAGCGGCCGCACAGCAGGAAAAACACGAACATCGTCAGCGAGTCGAAATACACCTCGGCGCCGAACACACCGCCCGGGTCGAAGGTGGCCCCCGTGCTTGCGACAAATGTCACGACGATGCCCAGCGCCACCGGCACGTCCATGCCGATGCGGCCTGCGCACAAGTCGCGCCAGGCGCCCCGCAAAAAGGGGCCGGCCGCGAACAGCAGCACCGGCACGCTGAGCAGCCAGCTGGCCCACTGCAGCAGCCGCAGGATGTCGGGGCTCATGTCGCCGGGTGCCGCGTAGTAGGTCGGCACCGCGTACATCATCACCTGCATCATGCAAAAGCCGGCCACGAACAGCCGCCACAAGGCGCTGCGGCGTTCGCGGTGACGGGCCTGCTCGGCCTCGAGCGACAGTGCGGGGTAGGCGCGGTAGCCGGCCCCCGCCACCGCGGCGGCCAATGCCGACGCTGCCACCTGCGCCGGGTCCCAGCGCACCCGGGCGCGTCGGCTGCCGGGGTTGACCTCGGCCTGCAACACACCGGGCACCGCCGTCAGCGCCTGCTCGATCGTGACCGAGCAGGCGGCGCAGTACATGCCATCGATCACGAACGCCGAGTCGCCCAGGCGGCGGCCGTCGGTGTCCTCGACCCAGCGGGTGTAGCGCGCCACCTCCGCGGGGTCGTCCCACACGGCGGCATCGCCGGGCGCGACGGCGGCGTCGGCAGCGGGCTTGGGTGACAATGACGGATCAGCGTGGGGTGATGGCATGTGCGGCGCTCCTGCCCGAGCAGCAGGCACCACCCGCCTTCAGGCCACGCCACTCTAGGTGCCGACCCTTCAGATCGACATGACCTACATCAAGACGCTCCCCCTCTCGCACGCCCCCCGCCTGCCACATATTTCACGCTGGGGCAGTCTGGCAGCGCTGGCCCTGCTCGGCAGCGGTCTGGCGCAGGCCCAGGGCGAAGCGGCGCAGCAGCTGCCCACCACCCCTTTGACGGTCGGTTTTCAGGTGGTGCAGGCGCAGGTGGCACGCACGCCCGAGCAGCGCGCGACCGGCCTGATGCACCGCAAGTCGCTGGCGCCGAACGAAGGCATGCTGTTTGTCTTCGAGCAGCCGGCCACGCAGTGTTTCTGGATGAAAAACACACTGATCCCGTTGTCGATCGCCTTCCTCGACGACAAGGGCGCGGTGGTCAACATCGCCGACATGCAACCGCAGTCGCTCGACTCGCATTGCTCCAAGCAACCGGTGCGGTATGCGCTCGAGGTCAATCAGGGGTGGTTCGCCAAGCGCGGCGTCAAGCCGGGGTTCCAGGTGAAGGGCGCACCGTTCGGGCCGCAGCCCTGACGCGAGGCGGCACCGCGGTCAGACCGGCAGGCTGACCGTGAAACAGGTGCCAGCCAGCTCCGGACGGCTGGCCAGCCTCAGGCGTCCGCGCATGCCCAGCACGATCTCCTTGACGATGGCCAGGCCCAGCCCGGTCCCCTCGGGGCCGCGCGTGTCGGCGCGCTCGCCGCGCCAGAACGGCTCGAACACCAGTTCACGCTGCGTGAGCATGATGCCGGGCCCGTCGTCGCGCACCTCGATGTCGAGCCAGCCCTCGCGGGGCGTCACCCGCAACTCGATGTTGGGGCCGCCGTAGCGCAAGGCGTTGTCGAGCAGGTTGGACACCACCTCGGCCAGCCACACCGGGTGCGCGCGCGCCCAACCCGGGCCGTCGGGAGCCTCGAGCGACACCTGCTTGCCTTCGCGCGAGGCGCGCAGCAGCAGCGGCTCGGCCGCCTCGCGGATCACCGGCAGCACGTCGATGTGCTGCAGTTCACCGGCGGCGAGGTTGCGCAGGGCCGCATCCGAACGGGCCAGGTTCAGCAACTGGCCGATCAATCGGCTCATCCGCTCGGTCGACGCCACCAGCGCCTGCAGCATCGCCTGGGTGCTGGCATCGGCCTGGATGGCCGCCAGCTCGTGCTGCAACTCCTGCGACAGCACGCGGATGCCGGCCACCGGGGTGCGCAGCTGGTGGGCGGCGTCGGCCACGAAACGACGCTGCAGTTCGAACGAGCGCGACACGTTGGCGAGCAGCGCATTGAGGCGTTCGATCAAGGGCACGGCTTCGGCCGGCACATCGTCGAGCGGCAAAGGCCGCAAGTCCTGCGGCGCGCGCCGCTCCACCTCGCCGGCGATGCGGCGCAGCGGCGCGACACCGCGCCGGATGCCGAGCGCCAGCAGCAAAAAGGTGAGCAGGCCCAGCGCCAGCGTCGGCATCAGGATCGCCACCTGCACCTCACGGACCAGGTCGGCTCGCTTGCGCCGTGTCTCGACCACCACCACCGTGACATAGGTGTCGAGCATCGGCGAGCGGATCGAATACATGGCGCCGCGCACCGGCTCACCCTGGTAGTCGGCGTCGAACACCTGCGGGCGGTCGAAGCTGCCGCTGACGTCCTCCGGGACCGGCAGCCCCGCGACACCGGCCAACACCCGGCCTTCGGCGTCGGTCACCATGAAGGCATTGCGATCGGCGCTGTCCCAGGCCAGCATTTCCTGGGTCTGCGTGCTCAACTCGAGCAAGGGGCCGCGGTCGGTCCAGTGGATTTGTGTCGCGATCGCGCCGGCCTCGTCCTGCAAGGTGCGGTCGTAGGCGGTGCCACCGGCATAGCTGGCGAGGTTGAAGGCCCCGTAGGCTGCCAGCAAGGCGCCGAGCAGCCAGACCCAGACCAGTGGGCCGAGCAGCTGCCAGCGCAGGCTGCGGTTCACGCGTGTACGCCCGTCGTGGTCAGTCCTGCGGCGCTGCCGGGGCAGGGTCGGCCGCAGGCGGCGTCAGCTCCATCAGGTAGCCGAAACCGCGCACCGTCTTGATGGTCACACCCAGCTCGGCGAACCGCTTGCGCAGCCGGTGGATATAGACCTCGACCGAGTTCTCGCTGAAGTCGGTCTCCCAGCTCGACAGCGTCGAGACGATGTGGTCCTTCGGCACCACCCGCCCGGCACGCGCCATCAGCAGCTCGGTCAAGGCCTGCTCGCGCGGGCTCAGATGCACCCGCTCACCGCGATAGCGCAGCTCGCGGTGGCGCACGTCCAGCTCCAGGTCGCCCAGCACCAGCCGGTCTTCGGCGCGGCCGGCGGCGCGCCGCTGCAAGGCGCGCAAGCGCGCCACCAGCTCGGGCACGTCGAAGGGTTTGACGAGGTAGTCGTCGGCACCGCTGTCGAGGCCTTCGACGCGGTCGCCCAGCTCGTCACGGGCGGTCAGGATCAGCACCGGCAGACGCGCGCCGCGCCCACGCCAGTGCCGCAGCACTTCCATGCCGTCGCGCCGCGGCAGGCCCAGGTCGAGCACCGCCAGGTCGTACTGCGCGATCAGCCCTTCGGCGCTGGCCGCCATGCCGTCGGCCAGCACATCGACCTGCCAGCCTTCCCGTTGCAGGGCGCGTGCGACCCCGAAACTCAAGGTGGGGTCGTCTTCGACCAGCAGGATTCTCATCGTGTCTCTATCATCGCGGTAAAGGCCCGGCGCCCGCCGCAAGGCCAGAAAGCGCAAGGGCCGGCGCGCGGCCGGCCCGTATCGGCGAGAGGCTCGCTCAGGCGAAGTTGGTGGCGGCGAAGTCCCAGTTCACCAGCGAGTTCATGAAGGTCTCGACGAACTTGGGACGCGCATTGCGGAAGTCGATGTAGTAGGCATGCTCCCACACGTCGATCGTCATCAGCGCCTTGTCAGCCGTGGTCAGCGGCGTCTGGGCATTGCTGGTGTTGACGATGTCGACCGAGCCGTCGGCCTTCTTGACCAGCCAGGTCCAGCCGGAGCCGAAGTTGCCGACCGCGCTCTTCGAGAACGCTTCCTTGAAGGCGGCATAGCTGCCCCACTTCTTGTTGATGGCCTCGGCCAGCGCACCCTTGGGCTCGCCGCCGCCGTTGGGCTTCATGCAGTTCCAGAAGAAGGTGTGGTTCCACACCTGGGCCGCGTTGTTGAAGATACCGCCGCTGGACTTCTTGATGATCTCTTCCAGACCCAGGTTCTCGAACTCGGTGCCCTTGATCAGGTTGTTCAGGTTCACGACATAGGCGTTGTGGTGCTTGTCGTGGTGGAACTCGAGCGTCTCCTTGCTGAGGTGGGGTTGCAAGGCGTCGTGGGGGTACGGCAACGGGGGCAAGGTGTGTTCCATCTCTTTGTTCCTTTGAGAGCGGTATGTGGACTGTGGGAAGCTGCGATTGTAGGCACAGCCTCATGACCCTGCTCAAGCGCCCCGGTGGCGCCTTAACGGTGCGGCGCCGCCGGCAGCGGCCCCTTCCCGCGCCGGCTTGACCCCGGTCATGCCGACGGTTCGCTGCGCTGGACCTCGGTGACCAGCGCGCCGTCGTGCAGCACGGCGCGCACGGTGTCACCCGGGTGCACGGCGCCCGTGCTCGTGATCGGCGCGCCTTCGGCGTCGGTCAGCAGGGCATAACCGCGCTGCAGCACCTGGCGCGGATTGGCGCTTTCGAGTCGGGCGGCCAAGGCCTCGAGCCGGGCGGCCTGGGCGTCGAGCCGTACGTGCGTGGACCGCTGCAGCCGCTCGGCCAGGTGCTGCTCGCGCTGGCGTGCCGACGACAGCCGCTGGGTCGACCGCAGCAGCCGCTCACCCAGATGCAGCTCACGCTGGCGTGCCAGCTGCAGCCGCTGGCGAGGTGCGGCGGCCCAGCGCTGCTGCAGCCGGTCGAGTTCGCGGTGCCGTTGCGCCAGCACCTGGGCCGGCCGCGCAAGGCGCATCGTGGTCTGGTCGAGCCGCTGGCCTTCGCGTTCGAGCTTGCGGTCGACACAGCGCTGCAAACAGTTGTACAGGCCTTGCAGCACGGCCAGGCACTCGTCGCGCACCGGCGCCGCCAGCTCGGCGGCCGCCGTCGGCGTGGGGGCCCGCAGGTCGGCCGCGAAGTCAGCGATCGTGACGTCGGTCTCGTGGCCCACACCGCAGACCACCGGCACCGGGCTGTGGGCGATGGCGCGCACCACCGCCTCGTCGTTGAAGGCCCACAGGTCTTCCAGCGATCCGCCGCCGCGGCACACGATCAAGGTGTCCACCTCGCGGCGTTCGCCGGCCAAATGGATGGCCCGTTGCAGTTCGGCCGGCGCCTCCGCCCCCTGCACGCTGGCGGGGTACACGACGACGCGCACCTGGGGTGCGCGCCGCTGCAAGGCGGTCAGCACATCGTGCAGCGCGGCCGCCTTCAGCGAGGTGACGACCCCCACGGCGCGCGGATGCCGCACCAGCGGCCGTTTGCGCTCAGGCTCGAACAGGCCTTCGGCCTCCAGCTTCGCCTTCAGCCGCAAAAACTGTTCGTAGAGCGCGCCCTGCCCGGCCGGCCGCATCGATTCCGCCACCAGTTGCAGGTCACCGCGCGCGTTGTAGAGCGCCAAACGCCCGCGCACCTCGACCAGCATGCCGTCGCGAGGCTGGAAGTCGACCATGGCGGCCGCACGCCGGAACATCGCGCAGCGCACCAGCGCGGGCTCGAGGGCACGGTCGTCCTTCAGCGAAAAATAGCAATGGCCACTGGGTGCCCGGCTGAAGCCGGACAGCTCGCCCTGCACCGTCACGTTGGCGAAGCGGGCCTGAAGGGTGTCGGCCACAGCGTTGAGCAGCGCAGCAACACTCCACACTTGGCGTGCCACCCGCAGCCCGGTAGAAGCGACAGGGCCCCGGGACGGACCCGGGGGCGGCGCAGGGGGGTCGGCGAAAAGATCGTTCATCGGAAAACCAGGCGTGGCGCGGCCTCAGAACTCCACAACCGCGCCAGCACTGGGCTGGCGGGCCGAAATAGGCGTCACAGACCTGTCACATCCATGTAAGTGCTTGATTTTATTGAATTTTCTTCTGCTCATTGATGCAGCAATTTATTCCAGCCCTTGGAAAACCGGGCGTTGCGGGCCGGTGAAGACCATTTGCCCACAAAGTTATCCACAAGAAAAGTGGATGTCTTGTAATTTGTAACAGGGATGGGAGGCAACACGTGCGGCGCACGTCGCATGTTGGTCGCGGAGCGCGCGACGCTTCGCGCCATAATCGCCCCCACCTGTTTTTCACCTCACGAGGGGACGTGATTGTTTTCGATCATACAAGCCGCCGGCTGGCCCATTTGGCCGTTGATTCTGTGTTCCATCGTTGCGCTGGCGCTGATCATCGAACGTTTTTCCAGCCTCAGGACGGTCCGCGTCGCCCCGCCCAAGCTGCTCGATGAAGTCATTGCCGTGACCCGCTCCAACCTGCCGGCGCCCGACGTCGTCAGCAAGCTGGCGGCCAACTCGGTGCTCGGGCGCGTGCTGGCCACCGGGCTGCGGGCCGTCATCACGGAGCCGCGCATCAGCGAAGCCAATCTGCGCAATGCATTCGAAACCGCGGGTCGGGCCGCCGTGCACCAGATGGAGCGCTACCTGAACACGCTGGGCACGATCGCCGCGGCAGCGCCCTTGCTGGGCCTGCTCGGCACCGTGATCGGGATGATCGAAATCTTCGCGTCGCAAGGCGGCGCCTCCGGCTCCGACCCGCAGCAGTTGGCGCACGGCATTTCGGTGGCGCTCTACAACACGGCCTTCGCACTGATGATCGCGATCCCGTCGCTGATGTTCTATCGCTACTTCCGGGGCCGCGTCGACGAGTACGTGCTCGACCTGGAGCAGGCGGCCGAACGTATGGTGCCCCATCTGCTGCGCTTCACGTCGCAGCGCTGAGCCCGAGGGAGCCCTAGATGGCGATGAACTTCCATCACCGGCGTAGCGAGGAACCGGAGATCAACCTGATCCCGTTTATCGACGTGCTGCTGGTGATCCTGATCTTTTTGATGCTGTCGACCACCTACTCCAAGTTCACCGAGCTGAAGGTGAACCTGCCGGTGGCCGACGCCGACGCCTCACGCGACTATCCGCGCGAGATCATCGTCGCGGTGTCGGGCGACGGCCGCTATGCCGTCAACAAGCAGGCGATCGACGGCCGCAGTGTCGACGGCCTGGCCGCGGCGCTGCGACAGGCCGCCGGCGACGGCAAGGAACATGTCGTGATCGTCTCGGCCGATGCCACCGCGGCACACCAGAGCGTCATCAACGTGATGGACGCCGCCCGCCGGGCCGGCCTCAGCCAGCTGACCTTCGCCACCCAGTCGTCCACGGGCGGCGGCGCGCGCTGAAGCGCCTGCGGCCCTTGTCGAAGACCGCGGCGCCGAGCTGGCAAGCCCGTGTCGAGGCGGCCTGGCTGCGGCGCGGTCCGCTCGCGTGGGCGTTGCTGCCGCTCAGCGGCCTCTACGCGACGCTGGCGCTGTCACGCGCCTGGCTGTTTCGCCTCGGGCTGCTGCGCCGCGAGCGCCTGCCGGTGCCGGTGATCGTGGTCGGCAACGTGATCGCCGGGGGCGCCGGCAAGACACCGACCACGATGGCGATCGTCGCGCACTTGCTCGCACGCGGGCGCCGGCCCGCCATCGTGTCGCGCGGCTATGGGCGGCAATCCGACCACCTGGCCCTGGTGACCCCTGCGTCTGACGCGCGCGAGGTCGGCGACGAACCTTTGCTGATGGCCTTGCGCACCGGCGTCCCAGTGGCCGTCGGCGCCGACCGCGTCGCGGCCGGACGTACCGTGCTCGCAGCCCACCCCGAGGTCGACGTGATCGTCTGCGACGACGGCCTGCAGCACCTGCGTTTGTGCCGCGACATCGAAGTGCTGGTGTTCGACGAGCGCGGTGCCGGCAACGGCTGGTGGCTGCCGGCCGGACCGTTGCGCGACAGCGCGCGACGCCGCGCCGACCTGGTGCTCTACAACGCGTCGGCGCCCTCCACGCCGCGGCCCGGATGGCTGGCACAGCGCGCGCTGCGTGGCGCACTGCCGCTGGCGGCATGGGGCAGCGGTGGCGGCACACCGCGGCCTTTGGAGGCGTTCGCCGGCCGGCCCGTGCTGGCGGTGGCCGGCGTGGCCCATCCGGAGCGCTTTTTCCGGATGCTCGAAGCGGCCGGGCTGCGCCTCGAACGCCGTCCCCTGCCCGATCATCACGACTACCAGCAAGGCCTGCCGTGGGACGGCTGGGATGGCGACGTCGTGCTGGTGACGGAGAAGGACGCTGTCAAGCTACGCAGTGCCGGTGACCCGCGCATCTGGGTGGTCGCGCTAGACTTCATGCCCGACCCGGGCTTCTACGCGGCGCTCGACTCTGTCTTGTCGCGCCGCCTCCACGATTGAGGACCTGATGGACACCCGCCTACTAGAACTTCTCGTCTGCCCGCTGTGCAAGGGCCCGCTCGAACACGACCGGCACGCGCACGAACTCATCTGCCGGGCCGACCAGCTCGCCTACCCGGTGCGCGACGGCATTCCGGTCATGCTCGAGTCGGACGCGCGCGACCTCGCAGCGCCGGCCGCGGCGCCCGCCCCTGTCGTTCTCGACGGGGGGGCTGCATGACGTTCACGGTCCTGGTCCCCGCACGTCTCGCCTCCACCCGCCTGCCCAACAAACCGCTCGCCGATCTCGGCGGCTTGCCCATGGTGGTACGCGTGGCCGAACAAGCCCGCAAGAGCCGCGCGGAACGGGTGGTGGTGGCCGCGGACGATCGACGCATCGCCGAGGCCTGCGAAGCGCAAGGCATCGAAGTGGTGATGACCCGCACCGACCACGCCACCGGCAGCGACCGGCTGGCCGAAGCCTGCGAGCAACTGGGCCTGGACGGCGCCGACGTGGTGGTCAACGTGCAGGGGGACGAACCGCTGATCGAGCCCGCCTTGATCGATGCGTGCGCCGATGTGCTGCTCGGGTCGATCGGGTGCGTGATGAGCACCGCGGCCCACCCGATCGAGGACATCGCCGAGTTCACCAGCACCAACGTCGTCAAAGTCGTCTGCGACAACAACCGCCGTGCCTTGTATTTCTCTCGCGCCCCCCTGCCCTGGTGGCGCGACGGCTACCGTGACGGCGTGACCGCATTGAGCACACCGGCACCGCTGCGCCACATCGGCATCTACGGCTACCACGCGGGTTTCTTGCGGCGCTTTCCGACGCTGGAGCAAAGCCCGCTGGAGAACATCGAATCGCTCGAGCAACTGCGGGTGTTGTGGCATGGCGAGCGCATCGCGGTGCACGTCACCAACACGCGCCCCGGTCCCGGGGTCGACACGCCCGAAGACCTGGCTCGCGTGCGCGAGCACTATGCGGCACTGAAAGGCTGAGGCCGGCCGCCTTCCGCTCGCCCCGACGGGCCACGAGCCCAGCCCCAGGGCCGATCCCCAGGGCCCCGGCGAGGTACCCCATGGTATCCTCGCGGCAACAGACGCGGGGCGATACGGCTTGGCCGCCGGGCGACCCTGCCCACCGACAATCTTCCAGAGGAACCCATGCGATTGATTCTGTTGGGCGCGCCAGGCGCAGGTAAAGGCACGCAGGCGGCATACATCTGCCAGAAATTCGGCATCCCGCAAATCTCTACAGGGGATATGCTGCGCGCGGCCGTCAAGGCAGGCACGCCGCTCGGTGTGGCGGCCAAAAAAGTGATGGATTCGGGCGGCCTGGTGAGCGACGACATCATCATCGGCCTGGTCAAGGAGCGCATCGCCCAGCCCGATTGCGCCAAAGGCTTCTTGTTCGACGGTTTCCCGCGCACCATCCCGCAGGCGGACGCGATGAAAGCGGCCGGCGTGAAGCTCGATTACGTGCTCGAGATCGACGTGCCCGACGACGCCATCGTGGAGCGCATGAGCGGTCGCCGGGTCCACCCCGCCTCGGGCCGGACCTACCACGTCAAGTTCAACCCGCCCAAGGTGCCGGGCAAGGACGACGTGACCGGTGAAGACCTGATCCAGCGCGATGACGACCAGGAAGGCACCGTCAAGAAGCGCCTCGAGGTCTACCAGAGCCAGACCCGGCCGCTGGTCGATTACTACTCGCAGTGGGCCGCCACCGGCGACGCCAACGCGCCGAAGTACCGCAAGATCAGCGGCATGGGCCACGTCGACGAGATCACCGCACGCGCCTTCGAGGCGCTGCGCTGACAGCGGCGCGGGCCACCGCATCGCCAAACAAGGCCGCCTCATCGGGCGGCCATTTTTTCGGCACCAGCGGCTGGCCGTCTGACCGCGCCACGGTCACCTCGACACGGGCTGCTGCTGCAAAAAGCGCTCGAGGGCCTCGCGCACGTCGTCGGGGATGGGCACCGCCCGCTGGCCGTCGAGCGCGGCCGTCACGAGCGTCTGCCGGGCGCGCATGCGCTGTTGCTCGCCGCAACGGCAGCCGAGGCTGAGCTCGATCGAACAGGCCGTGATCCTGTCCAGCGTCAGGCCCAGCATCACCTGATCGCCCAGGCGGCTCGGCGCTGCGAACTCGCAGGCCAGGCTCACCGTCGGCAGGCCCAGGCGCCGCGGGCCGAGCAATTCCGCATACGGCTGCCCCAGCCCCTCGGTGAACCAGTCCTCGATCAGGTTCTGCAGCATCACCAGGTACTGGGGGAAAAACACGATGCCCGCCGGATCGCAATGCGAGAACCGGATCTGCACCGGCCGCTCGAAGGCGTGCGGCCCCACCGGCCTGGCCGCCCTACGCCTGCCGTCCCCCATGCGCTCGAACGCCGACATATGTCTCCCTGTTGAAGCCTCTTGCAAACAGCCTGTCTCAACGGCCTGCCCCGGCATTTTGCCGGCAAGCCGGCCCGGACCGGCAGCCCTGGTCATGGTTTTCCCTCGACGCACCGACCGGCACACCGGCCCCCGGCCCGGCATCGTTCACAATTGACGCTTACGTCAACGTCAACGTCAAGGTCAACGTCGACGTTCCGATCGACATCCCGGCAGGGCCGCAAGCCGTGCCGTGACACAGGAGCGAGAGCACATGGACATCCAAGGTAAGGTTTTCATCGTCACCGGAGGCGCGTCCGGGCTGGGAGAGGGCACCGCCCGCATGCTCGCGCGCGAAGGCGGCCAGGTGGTGATTGCCGACCTCCAGGCCGACAAGGGCGAGGCGCTGGCGCAAGAGCTGGGCGGGGCCTTCGTCCGCTGTGACGTGACCCGCGAAGACGATGGCCAGGCCGCTGTCGCCAAGGCCACGGGCCTGGGCAAGCTGGTCGGCCTGGTCAACTGCGCCGGTGTCGCCCCGGCCGCGAAGACGGTGGGCAAGGATGGCGCCCACCCGCTGGCGCTGTATGCCAAGGTGATCAACATCAACCTGATCGGCAGCTTCAACATGATCCGCCTGGCCGCCGAGGCCATGAGCCGCAACCAGCCCGAGGCCACCGGCGAACGGGGCGTGCTGGTCTCGACCGCGTCGGTCGCCGCCTACGACGGCCAGATCGGCCAGGCGGCCTATGCGGCGTCCAAGGGCGGCATCGTCGGCATGACCTTGCCGATCGCGCGCGACCTCGCCCGCAGCGGCATCCGCAACATGACCATCGCCCCTGGCATCTTCGGCACGCCGATGCTGTTCGGGATGCCGCAGGAGGTGCAGGATGCGCTGGCCGCCAGCGTGCCCTTCCCGTCCCGCCTCGGACGACCGGACGACTACGCCAAGCTGGTGCATCAGATCATCACCAACGAGATGCTCAACGGTGAGGTGATCCGCCTCGACGGCGCCATCCGGCTCGCGCCGCGCTGAATCCTGGCAAAACGTAACCCTTCGACACCCTGGCAGACCTTCGGGGCCCCGTATCATCCGGCGACCCCTGTCGCCTGTCGCTCGCTCGGGCGGCACCGTGAACCGCCCGCACGAGGAACCCACCCATGACGCTGCGCCTGTCGCTCGCCCCCCTGGCGGCTGCCGCCCTGCTCGTCGCCGGTTGCGCCACCGGCCCCGGCCCGGCGCCCCGGGCCGACTTCAAGTACACCGCCCCCGAGCAGCCCGAGGCCGCCTCCGGCTACATCGACAAGCCCGGCTGGAGCACCCGCAAGTTTGCCGTCGCCGCTGCCAACCCGCTCGCGACCGACGCGGGCTACCAGATCCTGAAGGCCGGCGGCTCCGCGCTCGATGCCGCGATTGCCGTGCAGATGGTGCTGACGCTGGTCGAGCCGCAATCGAGCGGCCTGGGCGGCGGCGCCTTCCTGCTGCACTGGGACGGTGGTCGACTGGAGGCCTTCGACGGCCGCGAAACCGCCCCGGCCGCCGCGAACGAGCAGCTCTTCGTGGGCGCCGACGGCAAGCCGATGAGCTTTTACGACGCGGTGGTCGGTGGCCGCTCGGTCGGGGTGCCCGGCGTGCTGCGCATGCTCGAGACGGCACACCGGCAGCACGGCAAGCTGCCCTGGGCCACGCTGTTCGAGCCGGCCATCGCGCTGGCCGAAAACGGCTTCAAGGTCAGCCCCCGGCTGAACACTTTGCTCAAGACCGAACAGCACCTGAAGAAAGACGAAGGCGCCGCCCGCTATTTCTACAAGCCCGACGGCGACCCGCGCGACGCCGGCATGGTGGTGCGCAACCCTGCCCTGGCCGAACTGCTGCGCGACATCGCCAAACAAGGCGCCGACGCCTTCTACCGCGGCCCGGTCGCGCGCGACATCGTGGCCAAGGTGCGCAGCCACCCGACCAACCCCGGCAGCCTCAGCGAGGAGGACCTGGCGGGCTACCAGCCCAAGAAGCGCGAGCCGCTGTGCACCGACTGGCAACGGTATCGGTTGTGCGGCTTCCCGCCGCCTTCGTCGGGCCACATCGCGGTGGCCCAGATCCTCGGCGTGATGGCGCACCTGCCGCGGGTGGCGCAGCCGCTCGAGGCCGACGTGCCCAGCGTCGACCTGCTGCACCAATACACCGAGGCAGCCCGACTGGCGTTCGCCGACCGCGCCCTCTATGTGGCCGACCCCGATTTCGTCTCTCCGCCGGCAGGCTCCTGGCACAGCCTGGTCGACCCCACGTATCTGAAAGAGCGCGCCGCGCTGGTGGGCCCGCAGTCGATGAAGACGGCCCAACCGGGCACGCCGCGAGGCGCGACCGTGTCCTGGGCGCCGCAGCCGGACCAGCTCGAGTACGGCACCTCGCACATCTCGATCGTCGATGCCGACGGTCGCGCCATCGCGATGACGACCAGCATCGAGGACCAGTTCGGCTCGCGCCAGATGGTGCGCGGCTTCCTGCTGAACAACCAGCTGTCCGACTTCTCGTTCGCGCCGGCCGATGCCACCGGCAAGCCGGTCGCCAACCGCGTGCAGCCGGGCAAGCGGCCGCGCTCCAGCATGAGCCCCACCCTGGTGTTCGACAAGGCCAGCGGCCAGCTGGTGATGAGCGCCGGCTCGCCTGGCGGGGCGCAGATCATCCACTACACCGCCAAGACGCTGCTGGGCACACTCGACTGGGGTCTGAACGCACAACAGGCCATCGGGTTGCCGAATTTCGGCTCCACCAACGGCCCGACCCTGCTCGAGGAAAAGCGCTTCCCCGCCACCACGCTCGACGGGCTGAAAGCGCGCGGCCACGAGGTGCGCGAGACCAACATGACCAGCGGACTGCAGGCCATCCAGCGGACGCCCAACGGCTGGTTCGGCGGCGCCGATCCGCGTCGTGAAGGTGTGGTGATGGGAGACTGACGCGGGGCGCGCAGACGTCTCCATAGGTGGCCGATGTGAGTAGTCTGACTACGGCTCCTCCGAACTTCCTCAGGGTTCCGAGCCTGTTCCTGCAGGCTCTCTTTCCCCGGTGAGCCCGCCGAGGCACGAGGCCGACAACCCTGTACTTCGACTACTTCCGCAGCGACACCGCGGGCCCGCCGACGAGGCCCGCGGCAACGACCGCGCCCCCGGGCAGTTCGGTAGACTGCGGAAGTGATCCCGCCCAGCTTCAAACAAGACCTGCTCGCCCGTGTCGACATCGTCGAGATCGTCGGCCGCCATGTGCAGCTCAAGAAGGCCGGCATCAACTACAAGGGGCTGTGCCCCTTTCACGGCGAAAAAACCCCCAGCTTCACCGTCAGCCCGACCCGCCAGACCTACCACTGCTTCGGCTGCGGTGTCCATGGCAACGCGATCGACTTCCTGATGGAACAGACTGGGTTGGGATTCGTCGACGCCTTGAAAGATCTCGCGCAGCAATGCGGGCTCGAGGTGCCACAGGACGACACCTCGCCCGAGCAGCGCGCGCAGGCCGCACAAGCGCGCGAGCAGCAGGCCACGCTGACCGAGGTGTTGGCGAAGGCGGGTGAGCATTACCGCAAACAGCTCAAGCAAAGTCCGCGTGCGGTCGACTATTTGAAGCGCCGGGGCCTGACGGGCGAGGTCGCAGCCCGCTTCGGGCTGGGCTATGCGCCGGAGGGCTGGCGCGGGCTCGCGAGCGTCTTTCCGCGCTACGACGATCCGCTGCTGGAAACCTCGGGGCTGGTGATCGCGCAGGGCGAGGGAGACGACGTCAAGCGCTACGACCGGTTCCGAGACCGGGTGATGTTCCCGATCCGCAACGTCAAGGGCGAGACCATCGGTTTCGGCGGCCGGGTGCTCGACCAGGGCGAGCCGAAGTACCTCAACTCCCCCGAGACCCCGGTATTCGTGAAGGGCCGCGAGCTCTACGGGCTCTACGAGGCGCGCACCGCGCTGCGCCAGCTGGGCTATGCGCTGGTGGTCGAAGGGTATATGGACGTCGTCGCGCTGGCCCAGCTCGGGTTCCCCAACGCCGTCGCGACGCTCGGCACCGCCTGCACCGCCGACCACGTCCACAAGCTGTTCCGCTTCACCGACTCGGTGGTATTCAGCTTCGACGGCGACGCCGCCGGGCGCAAGGCCGCCGGCCGGGCGCTGGAAGCGGCCCTGCCCCACGCCACTGACACGCGCAACGTGCGCTTCTTGTTCCTTCCGCCGGAGCACGACCCCGACTCTTACGTGCGCGAATTCGGCGCCGAGGCCTTCCAAGAGCAGGTCGAACAAGCCGTGCCGTTGTCGCGCCAGCTGGTCGAGGCCGCGGCCGAGGGCTGCCGACTCGACACGCTGGAAGGCCGCTCGCAGATGCTCGCGGCGGCCCGGCCCTTGTGGTCGCTACTGCCCGAGGGAGCGCTGAAGCGGCAGCTGGTGGCCGTCCTGGCCGCCCGCGCCGAGATGTCGGCACAAGACGTGCTGGGTTTGTGGCAACAGGGGCAGGAGCGCCCGCGGGCGCGGCACGACGAAGCCACCGGCGACGCCCGGCCCGACGGCGGCACGCGGCCGCGCGAGGAGGGCTGGCGACGTCCGTCGCGCGAGGACCGCCCCGCCCGCCCGCCACGCCACGCGACCAAGCGCCAGCCCAGCACCCACGCCGACCATGCCGCCCGACTCATCCTCGAACACACCGGCTGGTGGGAATCCTTGCCCGCCGACGACCACCGGCTGCTGGCCGAACTGCCCGCGCCGCACGGCCCGCTGTTCTGCTGGATCGAGCAGCAGACCATGGAACACGGCCCGCAGCCGTGGTCGGCCGTGCGCGAAGCCGTACAGGAGCAGGCCTTCGGCGATTTCGCCCGCCGCCTGGTCGACGATGCCATCGCCACCGAGCAGCCGACCGAGGAATTGCTGCGCGTCGAACTGCGCATCGCACTCGACGAATTGCATTTGGCGGCCGACAAACTCGAGGCCGACCGCCTGGCCCAAGACCCGACCGCACGCGACGCCTATGCCGAGGTATTCCACCGCGTCATCAGCCGCCGCCAGGCCATCGAAGCCCTGCGAAAATCGCTCAGCAGCGCCGCGCCTCGCTGAGCCGCGGGTTGCTCCCATTTGACGAAACGAAATGTCTCGTCGATAATGGAAGGTTTGTTAGACGCGCGGCAAGAGTGACAGCAGCACCTCCGGGCCCCGGCCACCCTCGACAAGGGCGACAACAGGCCACCCATTACCCGCAAGGGCTGCCCTCGACATACGTTCACGCCAGCTTGCCCCATAGGAGCCGACGCTTGAGCCCCGACCAGATGTCCCCATCTAATCGGTCCGAGTGCCATCGGCCCATTCTGCCTGCCCGACACACAGGGGCCCGGCCCGGTTCGAGCCGCGTCTCGTGCCGCCTGGCCCGCCTGAGCCCCTGACCCATCCGAGGAAGTCCATGACCGCGAAGAAAAGCGCCCCCGCGAAAACCGCTAAGACCGGCGATGCCACCGCAGCCGAAGAAAAGAAGAAGGTGAGCAAAGCGGCCGTGAAAGACGACACCGCCAAGGCGACGGCCAAGCCCGCCCGCGCGGCCAAGGCGGCGCCGGCGGCAGAGGTCGGTGACGACGGCGGCAAGGCCAAGGCCAAACGCGGGCGCAAGCCGAAGGCCGAGACGACCACGGCCACCGCCGCGAAGAAAGAAGGCTTCGACGCCGAAGAGGATTTCTCGGACGTCGAATCCGACCTCGAAGGTGACGCCGAGGTCGAGGTCGAGGCCGAGGACACGTCCGTCGGCGAAGACAAGCCCAAGGCCAAGCCGCTGCGCATGAAGGTCTCGCGCGCCAAGGAACGCGCGCTGATGCGGGAATTCGGCCTCGACGAAACGATGCTGACCGAAGAAGAGGTCAACAAGCGTCGTTCCGAGCTGAAGACCCTGATCAAGATGGGCAAGACCCGCGGCTTCCTGACGCACGCGGAAATCAACGACCACATGCCCGAGAAGCTGGTCGAGACCGAGATCATGGATGCCATCGTGTCCATGCTCAACGACATGGGCATCGCGGTCTACGAGCAGGCACCCGACGCCGCCACGCTGCTGATCGCCGGTGGCGCGACCAACACCGCCACCGAGGAAGAAGCCGAGGAAGAAGCCGAAGCCGCGCTGTCGACGGTCGACTCCGAGTTCGGCCGCACCACCGACCCCGTGCGCATGTACATGCGCGAAATGGGCACGGTCGAGCTGCTGACGCGCGAAGGTGAGATCGAGATCGCCAAGCGCATCGAAGGCGGCCTGCAGGCGATGATGCTGGCCATCTCGGCGTCGCCGACGACGATCGCCGAGATCCTGCTGCTGGCCGACAAGATCCGCGCCGGCGAAATGCAGATCTCCGAGGTGGTCGACGGTTTCGTCTCGGAAGACGAGGCCGACGACTACGTGGCCGAGGAAGACGTCGACTTCTTCGACGAAGAAGACGACGACGACGGCAACGGCGGCTCCAAGGCGCTGACCAAGAAGCTCGAAGAGCTGAAGAACGCGGCACTCGAGAAGTTCGACCAGCTGTCGGCGCACTTCGACAAGATGCGCAAGGCCTACGAGAAGGAAGGCTACAAGTCGCCGGCCTACAACAAGGCCCAGATGGCGGTCAGCGCCGAGATCATGAGCATCCGCTTCACGGTCAAGATCATCGAGAAGCTGTGCGGCATCCTGCGCTCGCAAGTGGACGACATCCGTCGCTATGAGCGTGAACTGCGCAAGATCGTGGTCGACAAGTGCGGCATGCCGCAGGAACACTTCATCAAGACCTTCCCGTCCAACGCGCTGAACCTGAAGTGGGCCGAGAAGGAAGTCGCGTCCGGCAAGCCCTACAGCGCCGTGATGAGCCGCAACCTGCCCGCGATCCAGGAACTGCAGCAAAAGCTGATCGATCTGCAGGCGCGCGCGGTGGTGCCCATCGAGGACCTGAAGGAAATCAACAAGAAGATGAACGAGGGCGAGAAGGCCTCTCGTGACGCGAAGAAAGAGATGATCGAGGCCAATTTGCGCCTGGTGATCTCGATCGCGAAGAAGTACACCAACCGCGGCCTGCAGTTCCTCGACTTGATCCAGGAAGGCAACATCGGCCTGATGAAGGCGGTCGACAAGTTCGAATACCGCCGCGGCTACAAGTTCTCGACCTACGCGACCTGGTGGATCCGGCAGGCCATCACGCGTTCGATCGCCGATCAGGCCCGCACCATCCGCATCCCGGTGCACATGATCGAGACGATCAACAAGATGAACCGCATCTCGCGCCAGCACCTGCAGGAGTTCGGCTACGAGCCGGACGCGCCGACGCTGGCCGAGAAGATGGAGATGCCCGAGGACAAGATCCGCAAGATCATGAAGATCGCCAAGGAGCCGATCTCGATGGAAACGCCGATCGGCGACGACGACGATTCCCATCTGGGCGACTTCATCGAGGACACCAACAACACGGCGCCGGTGGAAGCCGCGATGCAGGCCGGCCTGCGCGACGTGGTGAAGGAGATCCTCGACAGCCTGACGCCGCGCGAGGCCAAGGTGCTGCGGATGCGTTTCGGCATCGAAATGTCGACCGACCACACGCTGGAAGAAGTGGGCAAGCAGTTCGACGTGACGCGCGAGCGCATCCGCCAGATCGAGGCGAAGGCGATCCGCAAGCTCAAGCACCCGAGCCGCTCGGACAAGCTGCGCACCTACCTCGACAACCTCTGATCGACACGTTGTAACAACTTCGCCTTGCGCGCAACGGCCCGTGCTTTAAAGAGCGCGGGCCGTTTTTGATTGACCCCCTGGCGGGCTACACTGCTCGCGTCCTGGCTTGCCACCCCGGCCCCGTACGATGACCCCTTCTAGCGACCGCACCGTCCTGTTTGCCGATTTACGTGGCAGCACGGCGCTCTACGGTTCGCTCGGCAATGCACAGGCGGCGACGATCGTCACGCAGACCATCGGCCTGTTGTGCAACGTCGTGACCCGGCTCGGTGGCCATGTCGTGAAGACACTGGGCGACGGGCTGATGGCCGTGTTCGAGGGGCCTCAGGCGGGGGTGGACGCTGCGTGCGGCATGCAGGAGTCGATCGACCGTATCCTCGCCGAGGCCGACACCGGCACCCCCGCCCTCAAGCTCTACGTCGGGCTCGCCCATGGCGAGATCGTCGAGGTCGCCGGTGACTGTTTCGGGGATGCGGTCAATGTCGCCGCCCGGCTGCTCGACCACGCCGGCGACAACGAAGTGCTGATCACCGGCGCCGTGTACGACGGGCTGGACGAGGCCAACCAGGCCCGTTTTCGCAGTCTCGAGCGGCTGCATTTGCGCGGCCGCAGCGAGCCCTGCCATGTGTTCCGGCTCGAGGCGCGCCACCAGGGCACCGGCGTTTCGACGTTTTTCGCCGATTTCACCGACACCTCCTACGCCGATTGCATCCGCCTCGCACTGGCGGGCGACGCCCCGCAGCAGCTGTTCTCCAGCCAGCAGACGCCCGTCATCCTCGGCCGCAGCCCGGAGTCGACCTTCTGCATCGACGACGCGCGGGTCTCCCGGCTGCATGCCCGCATCGAGTGGCATGGCGGCAACTTCCACCTGTCCGACCAGAGCAGCAACGGCAGCTACGTGCAGTTCAACGGCCGTGGCGAGGTGATCGTGCTGCGCCGCGGCGTCTGCATGCTGCACGGCAGCGGCGTCATCGGCCTGGGCGCCTCCCCGGTCGACCCCAAGGCGGCCTGCGTGCACTTCGAGGTGATTTCCTACTCCAGCCAGTCGCCTGCGCCGATGGCGTGACGGGCCCTAAGCGCCCAGCCGCTCGGCCAACTGCAGCAAATCGGTGACAACGTGGTGCGTGCCGGCCGGCGCGGCCTCCGGCGCCGGATGCACCTCCGGTCGCACCACCCACGCCGCCTGCAACCCCGCGCCCAGCGCCCCCTGCACGTCCAGCGCCAGATCGTCGCCGATGTGCAGCACCCGGTCCGCGGCGGCGCCGGCTCGCCGGCAGGCCTCGTGGAAGATGCGCGGGTCCGGCTTGCCGACGCCGAAACTGCGCGCGGTCACGCTGTCGGCGAACCAGCGCGCCAGGCCGACCACCCCCAGGTCGGCGTTGCCGTTGCTCAGCGCGACCAGCGGGAAGCGCGCGGCCAGGCGGTCGAGCGCCGGCTCGACGTCGGCGAACACGTCGACCTTCTGACGTTCGGCATAAAACACCTCGAAAGCCGGGACGGCCAGCGCCGGGTCGTCGCCAGCGTCGTGCAAGGCGAGGCGCAGACTCTCGAGCCGCAACTGCGTCAGGTCGTGCGACCACTCGGGGTGCTCGTGCGCCACGCGCTCGCGCAAGCCGCGCAGCCCGGCGACGTCGAAGCGCCGGGCGGTGGCGGGCGCTGCCCGTGACAGCCACGCATGCAGCACGGTTTCGGCGCGTGCAATCGCCGGCCAGATCGGCCACAAGGTGTCGTCGAGGTCGAGGGTGAGGGCAAGAACGGGCGCCACGTCGGGGTCCAGCGGGACGAAAGGCGCTACGGTACCCGAGTTTTGAGTCGATTTCTGCGCGAATCCGGCCACAACGCGCGGGTCGCGACCGCAGGGGAAGCTCTGCCATGTCCTATAGTCCGGCGGCCCCCTTCCGTCCCTCCTGTTTGCATGACCGCCCCCGTTCTCCCCGCCGACGAAGCACAGCGCCTGCAAACGCTGCGCGAACTGCGCATCCTCGACACCGCTGCCGAGGCCTGCTTCGACGCGGCGGTCCGGCTGGCGGCCACCCTGGTCGACGCACCGATCGCCATGCTCACGGTGCTCGACGCCGACCGCCAGTGGTTCAAGGCGGTGCAGGGTGTGCCGATTTGCGAAATGCCGCGCGAGCACGCGTTCTGCAACTACACCATCCTCAGCGAAGACGTGCTGGCGATCGAAGACCTGCCGCGGGACCCACGCTTCGCCGACAACCCCTTCGTCACCGGCGTGCCTCGCGTGCGCGCCTACCTCGGCGTGCCGGTCAGCGTCGAAGGCCGCCGCATCGGCTCGGTGTGCGTGCTGGACACCCACCCTCGCCCGTTCGATGCCGCCATGCAGGCCGGCCTGCGCGATGTCGGCCGGCTGGTCAGCGAAATGCTCGAAGCGCGCCTCAAGGAGCAGCGCTGGCGTTTGCAGGAAGCGCGCGTGCGCACCGCCAGCCGCGCCGGCAGCGACTGGCTGTGGGAAACCGACGCCGAGGGTGTCCTCACCTGGGCGTCCGCGACGCTCGAGGACCACACCGGCCTCAAGGCGCATCAGGAGGTCGGCTTCCGGGCGCGCGACATCCTGGTGCGGCGCGCCGACCTCGAACACGAGACGTCCTACCAGGCCTACCTGGCCGCGCGCGAGCGTCATGAGCCCTTCAGCAACCTGATCGCCGACCGCGACACGCCGCGCGGCCGGCTGACCGTGTCGATCAGCGGCCTGCCGGTGTTCGACTCTGCCGGCGTCTTCCGCGGCTACCGCGGCGCGACCCGGGTGATCACCGAAGAAGTCGTGGCTCAGAAGCAGGCCCGCGAGGCGCAGCAGCTGCGCGAGGCACAGTTGCGCGAGTCCGAAGCCCGCACCGCGGCGGTGCTGCAGGCCCTGCCCGACCTCTGGTTCGTGCTGGACGCCGACGGCCGGTACCTGGAAAGCGGCAGCGGCGCGCACCAGGTGCAGCCGTTCCCGTTCGACGATGCCCGCGGCCGCCGCCTCGACGAAGTGCTGCCCCCGCGGGTGGCGCGATTGCACCGCGCCGCGCTGACACGCGCGTTGAAACAACGCTCGGTGCAACGGGTGGAATACGAGCTGACCCCGGAGGACGACACGCTGCGGACCTTCGAGGGCCGCTTCATGCCGATGTCGGACACCCAGGTGCTGCTGCTGGTGCGCGACCTGACCGAGTTGCGCACGATGGAGCGCGACCTGCAGATCATGCAACGCGCTATCGACGCCGAGGCCGCACTGCCGATGAGCGTCGTCGACGCGCTCGCACCGGGCCAGCCGCTGATCTACGTCAACGCCGCCTTCGAGCGGCTGACGGGCTACAGCCGCGACGAGATCCTGGGCCGCAACTGTCGCGTGCTGCAGGGCAGCGACACCGATCAGCCGGGGCTCGAGACCTTGCGCACGGCGCTGCGCAAGGGCCATTCCTGCACCGTGGTGCTGAACAACTACCGCAAGGACGGCTCGCGGTTCATCAACGAGCTGCACGTGGCGCCGGTACAGGACCCGCACGGCCGGGTCACACATTTCATCGGCGTGCAGACCGACATCACGCAGCGCAGCACCGCAGCCGACCGGTTGCGCCTGAGCGAAGAGCTGTACCGTTCGGTGGCGCTGTCGATCAGCGACGGCCTGATGGTGGTGACCAGCGCCAGCTATGTGGTCGCCGTCAACCCGGCCGCCTGCCGCATCCTCGACGCGTCGATGGACGAACTGGTGATGGCGCCCGGCCTGGACCTGCTGACCGAATCGCTGCAACCGCTGCCGCCCGGGCAGCACCCGGTGGCGATGACGCTGCAGTCGGGCGAGCCGGTGGCCGAGCGCGTGTTCGGCCTGCGCCGGCGCGACGGCCAGCTGCGCTGGCTCGGGGTCAGCGCCCAGCCGCTGCGCATGGCGCCGGAAGACAAGCCCCTGTCGGCCGTCGTGACCTTCCGCGACATCACCCAGCAGCGCCAGGCCGAGCAGGCCTTGTCGCTCAGCGAGCAGCGCTGGAAGTTCGCGCTGGAAGGCAGCGGCGACGGCGTGTGGGACTGGGACGTGGTGGCCGACCGCGTCTATTTCTCGCGCCGCTGGAAGGAAATCCTCGGCTACGCCGAACACGAGCTGAGCGACGCGCCGCACGAGTGGTCGGGCCGGCTGCACCCCGACGACCTGCCCCACGTGCTCGAGAAGCTCGAGCTGCACCTGAAGGACCACACCACCGTCTACCAGTCCGAGCACCGCATCCGCCACCGCGACGGCCGTTACCTGTGGGTGTTCGAGCGCGGCAAGGTGGTGCTGCGCAACGAGCAGGGCCGCGCGCTGCGCATCGTCGGCACCTATTCCGACATCACGCGCCTGAAAGCCGCCGAGAAGGCGCTGCGCGACAAGCAGGCGGTCGAGCTGGCCAGCCGCGCCAAGACCGAGTTCCTGTCGCGCATGAGCCATGAGATGCGCACGCCGCTCAACGCCATGATCGGCTTCTCGCAGCTGCTCAAGTTCGGCGCCACCGATGCCCCGCCCTCGCAGGTGCGCCATTACGCCGACCACATGCTGCAGGCGGGCCAGCACCTGCTGGCACTGATCAACGACGTGCTGGACCTGCAGCGCGTCGAGGCCGGTCAGCTGTCGATCGCGATCGCGCCGGTGTCGCTGCGCAAGACGCTGGAACAGACGCTCGAGCTGCTCGAGCCGGCCGCGATGGCGGCCGCGGTGAGCTTCGACAACCGTGTGCAGGAAGACGTGATGGTGCTCGCCGATGGCCAGCGTTTGCGCCAGGTGCTGATCAACATCGTCTCCAACGCCGTCAAGTACAACCGGCCCGACGGCTCGGTGCGCGTGGGCCTGGGCGACCGCCAGGGCGACGCCATCGACATCCTGGTCGAGGACACCGGCGAAGGCTTGCGGCCCGACCAGCTGGCCCGCTTGTTCCAGCCCTTCGAACGCCTGGGCCGCGAGACGTCGCCGATCGAGGGCACCGGCCTGGGCCTGATCATCGCCAAGCGGTTGATCGAGGAGATGGGCGGTAGTATCGAGGTCAGCAGCGAGCCGGGCGTCGGCACCTGTGTCACCCTGATGCTGCCGCTGGCCGAGCATGCCGCGGCCGTCTCGCCCCTCGAATTGGACGCGCCCGCCGAGCACTCCCCGAACCCGGACCAGGAGACCGATCACGTGCGCATGCTCTACGTCGAGGACAACCCGATCAACGCCTTGCTGTTCGAAGAGGCGATGAAGCTGACCGGCTACGTCGACCTGATGATCGCCGAGGACGGGCCGCAGGCCTTCGAGATGGTGCGTGACTTCCGCCCCGACGTGCTGGTGCTCGATGCGCACCTGCCCGGCATGAGCGGCTTCGATGTCTTCAAGTGTTTGCGTGAACAGCATGGGCTGACCGACGTGCCGGCCTTCATGTGCTCGGCCGATGCGATGCCCGAAGACATCCAGCGTGCGATGGACGCCGGCTTCCGCGGCTACTGGACCAAGCCGATCGAGGTCGCCAAGGTGATCGCCGAGGTCGAGCAGCTGTCCCCGCACCGGGTGCGGGGCGGCTGACGCGCGGCCGGGCGGCTGTGGCGGGGCTCGGGAATAATCGGCGCCCTACCCTCCTGGTGTCCTGCCCATGCGCTTTCGCCCCGAACCCCCTCACGCCCACGGCCAGCCTGACGCCACCGGCGTGTTGCTGTGCAACCTGGGCACGCCCGACGCGCCCACGGCACCCGCGCTGCGGCGTTACCTGGGCGAGTTCCTGAGCGATCCGCGCGTGGTCGAGATTCCGCGTGCGGTGTGGAAGCCGATCCTCCACGGCATCGTGTTGCGCACCCGGCCCGCCAAGTCCGCGGCCAAGTACGCCAGCATCTGGACACCCGAAGGCTCACCCTTGCGGGTGTGGACCGACAAGCAGGCCAAGCTGCTGCAGGGCTATTTGGGCGAGCGCGGCCACAGCGCGGTCAAGGTCGACTACGCGATGCGCTACGGCCAGCCCTCCATCGCCAGCCGGCTCGACGCCTTCAAGGCCGCCGGCGTGACCCGCGTGCTGGTGCTACCGGCCTATCCCCAGTACTCGGGCACCACCACTGCCAGCGTGGTGGATGCGGTGTCCGCCTGGGGCCGCAACATCCGCTTCCTGCCCGAGCTGCGTTTCGTCAACCAGTACCACGACCACCCGCTCTACATCGAAGCGCTGGCCAAGCGCGTGGCCAGCCACTGGACCGAGCACGGCCAGGCCGAGCAGCTGGTGATGAGCTTCCACGGTGTGCCGCGGCGCACGCTGACGCTGGGCGACCCCTACCACTGCCAGTGCCACAAGACGGCGCGGCTGCTGGCGGCCCGCCTGCGGCTCTCGGAAGCGCAGTACAAGGTGACCTTCCAGAGCCGCTTCGGCCGCGCCGAATGGCTGCAGCCCTACACCGAGCCGACGCTGCACGAATTGGGCAAGGCCGGCGTCAAGCGGGTCGACGTGATGTGCCCCGGCTTCGTCAGCGACTGCATCGAAACCCTGGAAGAGATCGCGATGGAAGGACGCCAGGCCTTCCTGACCGCCGGCGGGCAGGAGTTCCGCTACATCCCTTGCTTGAACGACCAGCATGAATGGATGCTGGCGCTGACCGGCATCGCGCAGCAACACCTGGCCGGCTGGCCCACCCGGGCCGAAGCGGGCGAGGCGTCCGAATTGGCCGAGCAGCGCGAGCGGGCGCGGCGTCTCGGCGCGGCGGCCTGACCCGCCGCATCAAGGCGCCACCGGCGCCGGCGCCAAGGCAGCGCGCCGCGCGGCCCAGCGCCTGACCAGGCGCGGCAACACCAGCACCAGCACGCACACCGCCAGCAGCGTGGCCGACAGCGGCCGCTCGATGAACACGCTCCAGCGGCCCTCGCCGATCGACATCGCGTTGCGCAACTGCGCCTCGGCCATCGGCCCGAGGATCATGCCGACGATCACCGGCGCGGCCGGGAAGTCGTAGCGCCGCATCACCACGCCCAGCAGCCCGACGCCGTACAGCAGCACCAGGTCGAAGGCCGACTGCCGCATGCCGTAGACCCCCACCGTCGCGAAGATCAGGATGCCCGCATACAAGGCCGGCTTGGGGATCTTGAGCAGCTTGACCCACAGCCCCACCAACGGCAGGTTGAGCACCAGCAGCATCACGTTGCCGATGTACAGCGACGCAATCAACGACCACACCAGCGTCGCCGAGGTCTGGAACAGCGTCGGCCCCGGCTGGATGCCGTAGTTCTGGAACGCCGACAGCATGATGGCGGCGGTGGTCGAGGTCGGGATGCCGAGCGTCAGCAGCGGCACCATGGTGGCGGTCACCGACGCGTTGTTGGCCGCCTCCGGGCCGGCCACCCCTTCGATCGCGCCCACCGTGCCGAATTCGTCCTTGTGCTTGGACAGCTTCTTTTCCAGCCCGTACGAGATGAAGGTGGGAATTTCGGTGCCGCCGGCCGGCACCGCCCCGAACGGAAAGCCCAGCAGCGTGCCGCGCAGCCACGCGGGCACCGAACGCCGCCAGTCGCTCGCGTTCATCCGCACCCGCGACATGACGTTGCGCGTTTCCCGGTCGCGACCCTGGTACAGCGCCAGGTAGAGCGTTTCGCCCACCGCGAACAAGCCCACCGCGACCAGCACCACCTCGATGCCGTCGACCAGCTCGGGCACCCCCAGCGTGTAGCGCGCCTGGCCCGAGATCTGGTCGATGCCGATCAGGCCGATGGCCAGGCCGAGCGACAAGCTGGTGAGCCCGCGCAAGGTGCTTTTGCCGAGCACTGCCGAGACGGTGGTGAACGACAGCACCATCAACGCGAAGTATTCCGGCGGGCCGAACTGCAAGGCGTAGTCGGCGATGCCAGGCGCGAACAATGTCACCAGCACGGTGCCGATCGAGCCGGCCACGAACGAGCCGATCGCCGCCGTGGCGAGCGCCACGCCGGCACGCCCACTCTTGGCCATTAGGTTGCCTTCGAGCGCGGTGACCATGGTCCCGGTCTCGCCCGGCGTGTTGAGCAGGATCGAAGTGGTCGAGCCGCCGTACATCGCACCGTAGTAGATGCCGGCGAACATGATCATCGAAGCCGTCGGCTCGAGCTGCGTGGTCAGCGGCAGCAGCATGGCCACCGCGAGCGCCGGGCCGATGCCCGGCAACACGCCCACTGCAGTGCCGACGAAACAGCCGATGAAGGCCCACATCAGATTGACCGGGGTGGCCGCGGTGGCGAAGCCACCCAAGAGGTTTTGCCAGAGTTCCATGGTTTTGCCGCTCGCTCAGATCCAGCCGCTGGTCGTCAGGCCCGGCAAGGCCAGGCCCAGGCCCTTGGTGAACAGCCAGTAGGTCGGCAGCGAGATCGCCGCGCCCACCGCCGCGTCGCGCAGTAGCTGCCCGGCCCCGGTGGCCTGCCCCATCGCCTGGCGCAACCCGCGCGAGGCCAGCACGAACAGCAGTGCGCACGAGACGACAAAACCGGCACGCGAAATCAGTGCGGCATTGAGCAGCAGGCCGCCGGACAGCCAGGCCAGGCTGCGCCAGTCGGGCCGCGCGGTCTCGTCGTGGTTTTCGATCTGCCGAAAGCCGCCGCTGGCCGCCTCGTAGACCAGCCACAAGCCGCACAGCACCAGGGCCGCAGCCACCACGCGGGGCATGAACGCCGCCCCGACGCCGGCGTAGCCCGCCTCGTCGTTCAGCGCGAAGCTGCCGACGGCGATCAGGCCGCCGAGCCCGATCGCGCCCAGGCCGACCAGCTGTTGAGAGAGGTGCTTCATCGAAGAATGTCCCGTTCGCGCCGGCGGCCGCGCCTTGGGCGCAGCGGGCGGCTCACAGGCCCCACATGCCGGGGCCCGAACGGCATGGGTCAGACCATGCCGAGCTTGACCATCAAGGCGCGCAGCCGCGCATGCTCTTCGTCGACGAAGCGCGCGAACTCGTCGCCGGTCAGCAGCGCCGGCGTCCATTTGTTGGCGCCCACCGCGTCGGACCAGGCCTTGGTCTTGGTCGCGCGGGTGACCGCGTCGACCAGTTTCTGACGCTGCTGCGGCGTGATGCCGGAGGCGCCATAGACGCCCCGCCAGTTGCCGATGCTGACGTTCAGGCCCTGCTCGAGCAGCGTGGGCACGTTGCTGCCCAGCAGACGGTGCGGCGCGGTCACGGCCAGCGCGCGCATCTTGCCGGCCTTGATGAACTCCTCCAGCTCGGCATAGCCGCTGGTGCCCACGCTCACGTGACCGCCCAGGATGGCGGCGGTCGCTTCGCCGCCGCCCTTGAACGGCACGTAGTTGATCTTCGCGACGTCCACACCGGCCTCACGCGCGATCATGCCGACGCTCACATGGTCGACCGAGCCCTTGGACCCGCCACCCCATTTCACACTCGCCGGGTCTTTCTTCAGCTGGTCGACCACGTCCTTCATCGTCTTGAACGGCGAGTTGGCCGGCACCACGAACACGTTGTACTCGGCCAGCAGGCGCGCCACCGGTGTGGCGTTCTCGAGCGTGATCGGCGGCTTGTTCTGCACGATGGCGCCGACCATCACCGCGCCGGCCACGATCATCGCGTTGGGGTCGCCCTTGGTGGCGTTGACGAACTGCGCGAGGCCGATGGTGCCGCCGGCCCCGCCCTTGTTCTCATAGGTCACCGAGCTGGCGGCCTTGGCCTCCTGCAGGGCCTTGCCCAAGCCCCGGCCGGTCTGGTCGTAGCCACCGCCCGGGTTGGCGCCGATCATGATCTTGAAGCTGTCCTGCGCCTGGGCGGCGGTCGAGGTCAGCGCGGCGGACGAGCCGAACACGGCACTGACGGCGCACAGCGCGAGGCGCTGCAGGAAGGTTCGACGCATGATGGGGATCTCCTCTTGATAGCTCTGGTTGGCGAGCAGGTATCGTGCGCGCGCCCCCACCACGAGACGATCAGGGCAAGCCCGGGGATCTGCGCCGCGTCTGTCAGGCGCCTGTCGAATGGGCCCGCCTGGCTGTCAAACAGCTGTCGGTCGCCCCCTCGGAAGTGCCGAGGCAGGCCCCCGCGCTTCGTTGCACACTCAGGGGATGAAACTGCTGCTGGTCGAAGACGACGATTCGATGGCCCGGGCCTTGCACCTGGCCCTGGAGCGGCGCGGCTTCGACGTGGAGGTGTGCGGCAACGGCACCGACGCCTTGCAGCGGCTGCGCCATGCCCCACCCGACCTGACGCTGCTGGACCTCACCATCCCCGGCATGGACGGCCTGGCGGTGCTGCAGAAGGCGCGCGCGCAAGGGGTCACCGCACCCATCCTCGTGCTCACCGCCCGCGGTGCCGTGGGCGACCGAATCCAGGGGCTCAACGCGGGCGCCGACGACTACCTCGCCAAACCCTTCGACCTCGACGAACTGGAGGCACGCGTGCGGGCCCTGTTGCGCCGCGCGCACGGCGACGCTGACATGGCGCTGCAGTGCGGCCGGCTGCGGCTCGAGCGCGACTCCGGCGCGTTCTACCTCGGCAACGAGGTGCTCGACCTGACGCCGCGCGAGCAGGCCTTGCTGAAGGCCTTGATTGCCAAGCCGGGGCACGCAGTGCCCAAGGAGCGGCTGTTTCGGCTGGTGTTCCCGATGGAGTCGGCGATCCAGTTCGAGGCCATCGAGGTGGTGGCCTACCGCTTGCGCAAGAAGCTCGCCGGCTCCGGCGTGTCGCTGGTGACCTTGCGGGGGCTCGGCTACCTGCTCAAGGCCGAGCCGGCGTCTCACTGATCGCGGAGCTGATCTTGCGCGCACCGCACTCGCTGCGCCGCTACCTGCTCGCGTGGATCATCGCGCCGATCGCGCTGTTCGTCGTGGTCGACACCGTCACGCTCTACCGCAGCGCGCTGGCCTCGATCAACCTGGCCTACGACCGTTCGCTGCTCGCGTCGGCCCGCTCGATCGGCGAGCTGCTGCAGCTGCAACACGGCCGGCTGGTGGTGGAGGTGCCCTATGCAGCGCTGGAGATCTTCGAAGCCTCCAACAACGCGCGCATGTACTACCGCATCAACGGTTTCGACGGGCAATTCCTGTCGGGGTACGAGGACCTGCCGGTGTACCGCGGCCGCATCCCCCAGCAGACCGCCTACCCGGCGCTGGTGGACTTCTACGACGTGCAGTTCCGCGGCGAGACGGTGCGCATGGCCGCGCTCTACCAGCCGGTGGCCTCGCGCGATGCACGCGGGATGGCGCTGGTGCAAGTGGCCGAAACACTCGAGGTGCGCGAGAAGCTGGCGCGCGAGATCCTGGTCGACACCCTGTGGCGCCAGGCGCTGCTGATCGCGGTGGTGGCGGGCGTCGCCTCGCTGGTCGTCACGCGCGCGCTGCGGCCCGTGCAGTCGCTGCGCCGGCAGCTGCTGTCTCGGAATGCGGCCGATTTGTCGCCGCTGGTCGCCGCTGACACCCCGCGCGAGCTGCAGCCCGTGGTCACCGCGCTGAACGACCTGATGCAACGCCTGCAGCGCCTGGTCGGCCACCAGCTGCGCTTCGTGCGCGACGCCTCCCACCAGCTGCGCACCCCGCTCGCCGTGCTCAAGGCGCAGGTGCAAAACGGCCTGCGCGGCGACGTGCCCCCGGTCCAGACGCTGCAAGCGATGAGCGAGACGGTCGACCGGGCGGTGGCCCTGGCCAACCAGATGCTCGCGCTGGCCAAGGTGGAGCAGGTGCACGGGCAGGCGCAGACCGAGGTGCTCGACCTGGCCGAGGTGGTGCGCGACGTCGCGCTCGACCTGTCGCCGCTGATCGCCGACCGGCAGCTGGACTTCGAGCTCGACGCGCACGCGGCCCCGGTGCGCGGCCACCACTGGATGTTGCAGGAGCTGACCCGCAACCTGCTGCACAACGCCATCCGCGAAACGCCGCCCGGCGGCCTGCTGCAGGTGGTCGTCGCCTCTCACGCAGCGCGCGCACGACTGCTGGTGCGCGACAGCGGGCCCGGCATCGGCAGCGCGCAGCGCGAGCACTTGTTCGAGCCGTTCCACACCAGCCACCCCAACAGCGGCAGCGGGCTGGGCCTGACGATCTGCCGCGAGATCTGCCAGTCGCTGGGCGCCCAGCTGACGCTGGACAACCGCAGCGAGCAAGGCCGCTGCGCGGGTTTGGACGCCGTGGTGGTCTTCCCCACGCCGTCGCCACCGGCGCCGCCGGGCGCGCGACAATAGCGGCCATGGAAGGTGTTCGTCTCGACAAGTGGCTGTGGGCCGCGCGCTTCTTCAAAACCCGGTCGCTCGCCACCGACGAGATCGACAAAGGGCGGGTGCAGGTCAACCAGCTGGCGGCCAAACCTTCGCGCGAGGTGCGCGTGGGCGACACGGTGAGCCTGCGCCAGGGTCAGGTGCAGCGCACCGTCGTCGTGCGCGGGCTGAGCGATGTCCGCGGGCCCGCGCCGGTCGCACAACAGCTCTATGAAGAAACGCCGGAAAGCGTGAAGGCACGCGAAGAGTTCGCCAAGAACCGGCGTTTCCTGGCCGACCCCTCGCAGAGCATCGACCAGGGCCGTCCGACCAAACGCGACCGGCGCCAGCTGGCCGACTGGAACCGCTGGAGCGCCAGCGTGGATGACGAGCCGGGCTCCTAGTGTCCTGTCTCAGAAATACGTGGCATTTCGATTCGGTCAGATGGTGATGATCGCGGGTGCGCCATCTGGCCGAACCCCTGCGGGGCGGGCCGAAACGGGGCGATCGCCGCGTTGCGAAGCCGGGCAGATACCACCCGGTATCTGCCCGGCTTCGCGCCTTGCGCTCATCCCCGTTTCGGCCCGTCGAAATGCCACGTATTTCTGAGACAGGACACTAGCGGCGGACCCACTGCCCGGCTCGGACGGGCTCGGGTCGCATCGGCCGGCCCTTGAAGCGACAACGGGCGCTTTCGCGCCCGTTGTCTGCGTCATGCAGCGGGATGACGCGCGAGCAGGGTCAGTCGGTGCATTCGATCCGGGTCGCCCACACGACCGATCCGCGGCCACGCCCCCCGTCCCGCAGTTCACCTTCGATTTCGACCTCCAGCCCGTTGCCGAGCGAGCGCAGACCACACTCCTCGAGGCGACGCACGCCGCTGGCATCGACCTCGGTGCGGCGCACCTTGAACGAGTCGACGCCGGTGAAATCGGTGATTTCACCCTTCAACAGGACACCGCGCGGCTCGTCACCGGTCGGCTTGCGGTTGATGTGCAGCTGCGTGGCGTTCAGGCTGCCGTCACGGCTGTACACACCCTCGGCCCGAAGGTAGGCACCCTCGAACAGCTCCACATCGGCCGGGGTCACCTTGGCGTTGTCGTACCGCACCGTCAACCCGCCCAGCCGGAAACGCTTTTCGTCCTCGTCCAGATCCGTGACGCTACCGCCGATGCGGGCAGAACCGCCCTCTTCAACCTCGATGACCAGCGTGCGCACCGCCGTGGCGGTCAGGCGGCCATTGACGGGGAGCTGCGTCGCCCACACCACCACGCGATCCCCCTCGGACGGGCTCTTGCCCCCCGGCAGCCGCCGAGCCTGTGCAGCGTTGACGCGCAGACCGCCGAGTTCGAAGCTGAGCTCGCCGATCGTGCGCAGTTCCGACACCACCCCTGCCACGCGCAGCGACGCGGGTGCGCTCGCCAGCCGCTCAATGCGGGTGGCCTGCACGTCGAACCGGCCGGCGGCGCTGTTCCAGCGCGGCACACCGTGCACTTCGACCGGGTCGCCCGGTTCCAGGCCGGAGAGGCCCGACACGCCGGCAAACACCGTCACCGGCCCCAGATCTGCATCGTTGTTGCTGTGCACCGTCTGGCCCATCACCTCGAACGACGTGGCCGAAACGGACGCCACCGGGCCCACCACCGCGGCGTCGAGCCGGATGGCCCGCGCCTCCAGGCGGCCTTTGTCGTCCTCGAACTCCAGCTGCGCGAACTGGCCCAGTTGGGCGTCCACGGGCTCCAGTGTGCCGGGCTGGCGCTCCACCATCGAGCGAACATCGTCGTCGAAATACTCGGTTCCGTCGACGATCACGCTGGCAAAACCGGTGATCGTGCCCTCGCTGTAGCTCATGGCCTCGCCTGTGCCGCCGGACCCGACGCCACCGCCGCCACCACCGCACGAGACCATGGTCAGGCCCATCAGGAGGGCCGCCGCGAGGCAAGACAGACGCCGCTGATACATCTTCATCGTCATGTGGTTCCGTTCAACCCTGCGGCCCACGCTCATCGCGCACCGGCTCGCTGTAGTAATACACACCGAATCGCATTCGGTGGCTCTCCGTGACCTCGCGGTCGGTGTCGCAACGCGACTGGGCTTCGACGACCATACGCTGGAACGCCTGGCCCCACAGTTCGCGCGCCAGCTGCCCCAATTCGCCCACCGAACCCACGCTCAGGCCGTCGGCGTAGACGCTCTGCTCCAGCAGACGCGGCTGGGGGGTGGTGAGGTTCTGAACGGCGGCGGCGATGTGGTCGGCGGCATTTTCACCGAGCAGCGCGGCCAGTTCTTCATAGTCGGCGGCCGGAACGAACGCGGCGGTGAGCAACTCCACGACGTCACCGTCGAACTTCACCAGGCCCAGCCGTGCCAGTTCATCGAGCAGCGTGCGCGGGTGCACGTCTGACGACACCTCGCGCGCCAGCGCTTCGAACGACCCCTGCTCGCCGAGCCGGGGCAGACGTTTGGGGGTGCCGTCGTCTTCGCGGTACCGCACGTCGGTGACCCAGCGCGTGAACACCTGGGAAACCAGCGACAGCGGCTTGGCGCGCCGCTCGCGCGCAGCGTTGCCGGTCAGCGCCCGCACGTCCTTGCGGTGCACGCCGGACAACACACTCAGTGCCGAATCGGTCGCCTTGCGCCCGCTGCCTTCGATTTCCTCGCGCGCGACCTGCAAGAACACCGACTTCAGCGCCGTCGCGAACGCGCCGTACTGAACGCCGTTGCGAATCAGCCAGCGGGCCACCGGCGCCATCAGCACCATGCTGGCGCGCAATGCCACCTCGGCGTGCCGGTCGCTGGGAGCCACCGTGGTCGCCGGTCCGGTCGGCGGCAATGCCGCGTTGTCAGTGCCTATGGACTTGTGCATGCCTGTTGTTGTTGATCGAGCCCGTCAGGGCAAACCCGCATTTTCGCCGCTTATCGGCCTAACAGTGTGCCTGTTGCACTCGGTACCGCCGGACGGCTGATGTGACCATCTGAACGGCGATTTTTTCCCATGGAGCGGTCAGGAGGCCAGTTGGCGGCACAATGCCGACCGTCGCGCCCGAGGCGGCGCAGTGCACCAGATGCACGAGGATGCCGACGCCGGCCCCTTGAATCCCGGGGGAACGGCCTCATGTCCTGCGCTTTGGTGGGAACGTGCCATGACAGAACCTCAAAAACCTCAAGCAGATCAAATGTTCAACTCCACCCCCCAAGGGGACGCCGCTACCGCCGCCGCTGCCAGCGGCTCCAACGGGCTCTCGCCGGAACAACGGCTGGCCGAACTCGAAGCCAAGCACGCGGAGGTGGCTGACGCCTACCTGCGCGCCAAGGCCGAGACCGAGAACACCCGCCGCCGAGCCGAAGAAGAAGTGTCGAAGGCTCGAAAGTACGCGGTGGAAAGTTTTGCCGAGAGCCTGCTGCCGGTGAAGGACAGTCTAGAGGCGGCACTGGCCGTCCAGGCCGCGACGCAAGAGCAGCTCCGTGAAGGGGTTCACGCTACGCTACGTCAACTTTCACAGGCTCTCGAGCGCAGCAAGGTGTTGGAGATCAGCCCGAAGGCGGGCGAGAAGTTCGATCCGCACCAGCATCAGGCGATCAGCGTGGTGCCGGCCGACCAGGAAGCCAACACGGTGGTCGCGGTGCTGCAAAAGGGTTACCTGATCGCCGACCGCGTGCTGCGGCCGGCCCTGGTGACCGTCTCCGCGCCGAAGTGACCCCTCGGCCGTGCCGCTCGCGCCCTGTTCCGCCGCCTCGCACGCCGTGACCCACGAGGGGTCGGGCGACGCCCTGTTTGCGCGCTTGCAGATGCAGCCGGTCGCCGCCGCCGGCTTCGACGCGGCGCTGGCGGCGGCGGGCGACGCGCTGGTGGCGGTCTACTTTTGGGGCGACCACTGCTTCAACTGCGAACGGTTCAAGCAAGCGGCCGAGCCGAAGGCGGCGGAATTGAGCGCATTGCGGCTGCACTGGCTGCAAGCCAACGTGTACACCGACACCGAGCTGGGGCGCCGCTTCAGCCTGCACGGCGTGCCGAGCTTCTATTTCTTCCATCGTGGCAAGAAGCTGGGGCGCATCACCAGCTGGCCGGGCCTGCCGGCGTTCACGAAAGCGGTCGAGGACCTGTATATGCGCATCGGCGCAGCCGCAGGCCCTTGAAAAGAGCCGCTGTTATCCATAAGTACGCGACAACCGAAATTCAGAGTTCAAGGAGTCACAACATGGCAAAGATCATCGGTATTGACCTCGGCACCACCAATTCCTGCGTGGCCATCATGGAGGGCAACACCGCCAAGGTGATCGAGAACAGCGAAGGTGCGCGCACCACGCCGTCGATCATCGCCTATCAGGAAGACGGCGAGATCCTGGTCGGCGCCTCCGCCAAGCGCCAGGCTGTCACCAACCCGAGAAACACCCTCTACGCGGTGAAACGCCTGATCGGCCGCAAATTCACCGAGAAGGAAGTCCAGAAGGACATCGACCTGATGCCCTACGAGATCGTCGCCGCCGACAACGGCGACGCGTGGGTGGGCGTGCGCGGCAAGAAGATGGCGCCGCCGCAGGTCAGCGCCGAAGTGCTGCGCAAGATGAAGAAGACCGCCGAGGACTACCTCGGCGAGCCGGTGACCGAAGCCGTGATCACCGTGCCGGCCTACTTCAACGACAGCCAGCGCCAGGCCACCAAGGACGCCGGCCGTATCGCCGGCCTCGAAGTCAAGCGCATCATCAACGAGCCGACCGCGGCCGCGCTGGCGTTCGGCCTCGACAAGACCGACAAGGGCGACCGCAAGATCGCGGTGTATGACCTCGGCGGCGGCACCTTCGACATCTCGATCATCGAGATCGCGGACGTCGACGGTGAAAAGCAGTTCGAAGTGCTGTCGACCAACGGCGACACCTTCCTGGGTGGCGAAGACTTCGACCAGCGCATCATCGACTACATCATCGCCGAGTTCAAGAAAGAGCAAGGCGTCGACCTGAGCAAGGACGTGCTGGCGCTGCAGCGCCTGAAGGAAGCCGCCGAGAAGGCCAAGATCGAGCTGTCCAACAGCTCGCAGACCGACATCAACCTGCCCTACATCACGGCAGACGCGTCGGGTCCGAAGCACCTGAACATCAAGCTGACCCGCGCCAAGCTCGAAGCGCTGGTGGAAGAGCTGATCGCCCGCACCATCGAGCCCTGCCGCATCGCCATCAAGGACGCCGGCGTCAAGGTCAGCGAGATCGACGATGTGATCCTGGTCGGCGGCATGACGCGCATGCCCAAGGTGCAGGAGAAGGTCAAGGAGTTCTTCGGCAAGGAGCCGCGCAAGGACGTCAACCCCGACGAGGCGGTGGCCGTCGGTGCCGCCATCCAAGGCCAGGTGCTGGGCGGTGAGCGCAAGGACGTGCTGCTGCTCGACGTCACCCCGCTGTCGCTGGGCATCGAGACCCTGGGCGGCGTGATGACGAAGATGATCACCAAGAACACGACCATCCCGACCAAGTTCTCGCAGACCTTCTCGACCGCCGACGACAACCAGCCGGCCGTGACGATCAAGGTGTTCCAGGGCGAGCGCGAGATGGCCTCGGGCAACAAGATGCTGGGCGAGTTCAACCTCGAAGGCATTCCGCCGGCGCCGCGCGGCGTGCCCCAGATCGAGGTGACCTTCGACATCGACGCCAACGGCATCCTGCACGTAAGCGCCAAGGACAAGGGCACCGGCAAGGAGAACAAGATCACCATCAAGGCGAACTCGGGCCTGTCCGAGGACGAGATCCAGAAGATGGTGAAAGACGCCGAGCTGAACGCCGCCGAAGACAAGAAGAAGCTCGAGCTGGTGCAGGCCAAGAACCAGGGCGACGCCTTGGTCCACAGCGTGCGCAAGTCGCTGAGCGAGTACGGCGACAAGCTCGACGCCGGCGAGAAGGAGAAGATCGAGGCTGCGATCAAGGACGTCGAGGAAGCGCTCAAGGGCGACGACAAGGCGACCATCGAAGCCAAGACCGAAGCCCTGACCACCGCCAGCCAGAAGCTGGGCGAGAAGATGTACGCCGACATGCAGGCCCAGGGTGCGGCTGCGGGGGCGGCACCGGGCGCCGAGGCGGGTCCTGGTGCGAGCGCCAGCGCCAGCGCCAGTGCCAGCAGCGGCAAGCCGGCTGACGACAACGTGGTCGACGCCGAGTTCACGGAAGTGAAAGACAAGAAGTAAGCCCGGGCGTACCGCCCGCCCGCGAACGCAAGAGACCGGCGTCCCCCCGCCTCTCTTGCGTTTGCGTTTGCGTCCGTCAGAAGAAAAGCGCTGCGACCTGATGATGAGCGACACCGTCCACGTGCACTTCGGCTGCATCGCCGAGCCGGGCCGGCCGCCGGTGGCCGCTTGAAGACAGCCAGCAGACATACCGATTTCGGACAGAGAAGACCATGGCAAAGCGTGACTACTACGAAGTCCTGGGCGTGGCGAAGAACGCCTCCGAGGACGACATCAAGAAGGCCTACCGCAAGCTGGCGATGAAGTACCACCCTGACCGCAATCAGGGTGAGAAAGCCAAGGAGGCGGAGGAGAAGTTCAAGGAAGCCAAAGAGGCTTACGAGATGCTCTCCGACGCGAAGAAGCGCGCGGCATATGACCAGTACGGTCACGCCGGGGTCGACCCCAACATGGGGGCCGGCGGCTTCCGCGGCGGCCCGGAAGGCTTCGGCGGTTTCGCCGAGGCGTTCGGCGACATCTTCGGCGACATCTTCGGTGGCCAGGGTGGTGGTGCTGGCGGTCGGCGCGGCGCTGGCGGGGCCCAGGTGTACCGTGGCAGCGACCTGTCGTACGCGATGGAGATCACGCTCGAGGAGGCGGCCAACGGCAAGGAAGCGCAGATCCGCATCCCCAGTTGGGAAGAATGCGAGACCTGCCACGGCAGCGGTGCCAAGCCCGGCACCAGCGCCAAGACCTGCCCGACCTGCGCCGGCTCCGGCACCGTCCACCTGCGCCAGGGCTTTTTCAGCATCCAGCAGACCTGCCCGCACTGCCACGGCAGCGGCAAGATCATTCCCGACCCCTGCGTCACCTGCAGCGGCCAGGGCAAGCTGAAGAAGACCAAGACGCTGGAGGTGAAGATCCCCGCCGGCATCGACGAGGGCATGCGCATCCGCTCGGCCGGCAACGGCGAGCCGGGCACCAACGGCGGCCCCCCGGGCGACCTCTACATCGAGATCCGCCTGAAGAAGCACGACATCTTCGAGCGCGACGGCGACGACCTGCACTGCACGGTGCCGATCGGCATGGTGACCGCAGCGCTGGGCGGCAGCATCGAGGTGCCGACGCTGGGCGGAGCGGCCGAGATCGACCTGCCCGAGGGCACCCAGCACGGCAAGACCTTCCGGCTGCGCGGCAAGGGCATCAAGGGTGTGCGTTCAGCCTACCCCGGCGACCTGTACTGCCACATGGCGGTCGAGACGCCGGTGAAGCTGACCGAACACCAGCGCAAGCTGTTGAAGGAACTGGACGAGTCCTTCAAGAAGGGCGGCGACCGCCACTCGCCCAATGCGAAGAGCTGGACTGATCGGGTCAAGGACTTGTTCAAGTAAGCCGGCGCGCGATGCACAAGGCCACCCTCGGGTGGCCTTTTTCGTTGCTGCTGCCCTCTCTGGCGACAACACCGACCCGACTCGTCGTCCATGTGGCGTCCGGCACCCCTCTTATTTGGCCCCCACGACACTCATGCGGGCCGGCTGCGCGTCGGTCACGGCGAGCATCGAAGCCGGTCGTCGAACCGGCCGCGCGCGCACCGCCGCGCACCGAACCGGGCGCTCACGCCAGCAGCAATTGCAGCGCCAGCACGCTTTCGGCCAGCAGGACACCGAAGGTCCCGACCGTGCCGAGAAAACGCCATGGATTGGGCGCCGGACGCGGCAGGCCGTACGCGTGCAGCAGTCGAGCCGCCACCAGCAGTGCTCCCAGCACCACCAGGGCGGTGTGCGCGGCACCGGCCAGTTCGAGCAAGCCCAGCATCAACAAGGCGAGCGGCACGTACTCGGCGAAGTTGGCGTGGGTGCGGATGCGCATGGTCAGCACGTCGCTCACGGGCCCCGTGACCGCAAAGCGGGAGGCCCGGCGTGCGGACACCACTCGCAGCGACAGCACCAGATAAAACAGCACACAGACGACAGCCGTCGCCAAGGTCACGGTCAATTTCACGCCAGTTCCCCTCGATTGCAGGGGCAAGGATATCCGCCCCGAAGGCGCCCCTATGTCGCGGCGCACCAGGCCGGTCGCTCACCACGCCCAACTGCTGTCTGACGCTTCAACAGGTCCTTACGTGGCAGGCATGCCAATTCACGTCGTCCCCTTCGGTGTGTCGGCCGCCGCATGTCATCGATCGACGACTCGAGTGCACGGCCAGACAGCGCAGGGTAAAAGCATCAATCCGCATGGCGCGGCAACCGCTCGCCGAACTCGAGCCGCTGAGCGCCTTGGCGAGGCGCAGACGAGCACCGCGACGGAAGCCGCCAGCACCGCTGGCGTGTGGCCGCCCGTGCAAGCGGTGGCCTCGGGCGGCCAGTCCGCCGCAGCTGAAACAGCAGTCCGTGTACACCGCGTGACGCGGCTTACGTCGCCCTTCAATTCTTCATATATGACAGGGGGCACGTTCCGATAATCCGCCGCTCCTGACGGGCGCCTTCAGGCGTCCGCCTTCCGCTGCTGCTGCAGCACCTCACCAGGAGATCGGGAACATGCGCAAGACTTCTTTCTGCCTCGCGGCTGTTTTGTCGATGGTCGTGTCCACCTTCGCCCACGCACAAGGGACAAGTGGATGCGAGATCCAGTACAACCGCACCGCCTGCCCGGGCAAGGAGACCGAGAGCTATGCCAAATGCGACGGCAAGAAGACCTGCGTCAAGCCGGCGGCAGCGGCGTCGGAGCAAGCTTGCCGCGAGGCCGCGCTGAAGGCCTGCGCCAACGACCGGCTCGACGTCACGGCCAGCAAAGAGATCAAGGCCACTTATCAAGGCAAGCCGATCAAGTCGGCGAGCGGGCAAAACGACTTCTGTGCGGACTATGCGAACCGCAAGACCGAGTTCAACCAGTGCGCGACCGCGAAGGCCAAGTAGGCATCAGACCGCTAGCAGCCCGCCCGGCCAAAGCGGGCGGCTGCAGACAACAGCCCGTAAGGGGGCGCGCTCGGCAACCCCTGACCCGCCCCCCTCTCACGCTGCGCAGCCAGCGCCGCTGAAACGGCCCTCTTTCAGCGCCTTCATCCGCGGGCCGACCCCACTTCAGGGACCGGCCCCTCACCCGGCAGCCCTTCCATCAGAACAGGCTGCCCTGCCCGCCCCGCTGCGGCGGCCGAAACGCCGACACATCCAGCGCCTTGACGTGGCGCGTCAGGCCACAGCGCTGTACCGCCTTGTCGATACGTTGCGCAATCAAGCCGGCCCACAAGCCCGAGCCTTTCATGCGGGCCTTGAAATCGGCCTTGTAGTCCTGGCCGCCGTGCAGGTCGCGCACACGCGCCATCACCCGCTCGGCACGGTCCGGGAAGTGCTGCGCCAGCCACTGCTGGAACAGCGGATTGACCTCCCAGGGCAGCCGCAGCACGGTGTAGTGGATCGACCCCGCACCCGCCTCGGCGGCAGCCTCCACGAGGCGTTCGATCTCGGGTTCGTTGACGAAGGGAATGATGGGCGCGATGTTGACGCCGACCGGAACGCCCGCGCTCGACAACACCTTGACCGTCTGCAGCCTTCTGGCCGGTGCCGCAGCACGCGGTTCGAGGATGCGCATCAGCTGCGCGTCCAGGCTGGTCACGCTGATCGACACCCACGCCCGCCCGGCGTGGGCTGCGGGCACGATGAGGTCGAGGTCGCGCTCGACACCCGAGGATTTGGAAATGATCGTGAAGGGGTGGGCGCAGCGCGTCAGCACCTCGAGCACGCTGCGTGTCAGGCGCAGCTTGCGCTCCACCGGCTGGTAGCCATCGGTGGCCGAGCCGATGTTGATCGGTGACGGCCGGTAGCTGGGCCGTGCCAGCTCTGCTTCGAGGCGCTCGGCCACGTTGACCTTCGCGACGATCTTGGTTTCGAAGTCGAGCCCTGGCGAGAGATTCAGGTAGCTGTGCGTGGGCCGCGCATAGCAATAGATGCAGCCATGCTCGCAGCCCCGGTAGGGATTGATCGACAGCTCGAAAGGGATGTCGGGCGAGTCATTCGCGGTGAGCACCGACTTGACCCGCTCTTCGATCACTGAGGTGGCGGGCGGCAGCGGCGCGAGATCGGCGAGTTGATCGAGCGTGCCCCAACCATCGTCGAAACCATCGCGCTCGGCCTTCTCGAAGCGGTGCGCGATCCGAACAGGCGTGCCTCTGCCCTTGAGGGCGGCGGGCGGAGGTCGGTCGGACACCATTTGGGGGGATAGCAAAGCTGTATTTCCATCCAGTATATTGGCCCGACGAAGAGCTGCCAAGACAGCTCCATTTCTTCCTCGCGCCGGTCCCCCCCTCCCTTCCGGCTTGCACAACACACCTGAAAGGAGCTCGCAACGATGAGTTCACCGCCCTCGCGGCTGAAACGTGCGCTGCACCCGATGCCCGGGTTTGTGAAGCAGGCACTGGAGCAACGAGGCCTGATGAAGGCCTACGAAGAACGCCCGCCCTACCAGCGCAACGATTACATCGGCTGGATCACACGGGCCAAGACCGACGCCACGCAGTTGAAGCGACTCGAGCAGATGCTCGACGAGCTGGCCGACGGCAACCGCTACATGAAGATGTTGTGGCGACGGCGATGAGGCGGGCCGCCACCGCCGCGCCTGGCTATGCGGGCAGGCCCGTACCGTCCTGGCCGGCCCTGCCTGTCGCGACCGGCCTGACTGCCGCCAGACGCTATCGCTGCGGATGGCCCGCGGGTTGCGATCCGCCGCCGCGCCCGCGCTCCAAGCGCGCGTAGGCGACGGCGTCGCTGCAGCGTTCGTAGCGAAACGGTCCGAACCGATAGAGACCGTGCTCGTAGCTGATGTCGAACTCCGACATCAGCTGGCGCTGCGCCTCGTCGGGGGGCTGCACGTCTTCGGGGGCCGGCATCGCGTCGGCCTCCTCGTCCTTGTCAGGTGGCACCAGGCGCCGCAAGCGCGCGTAGTTCACGGCATCCGCAAGGTGGTCATACCGGTATCGGTCGTACTGATAGTGCCGGCCGTTGTAGACGATCGAGAACTCGGCCATCAGACGCTCGCGCTCCGACGGCGATGCCGCGCTTCCCGTGGGGAGACCCTCGGGCGCAGGCACGGACGGCGACTCGGGAGACAGGGATGTTGGGGTGTTCATGATGTGCTCTCATCAAGAATGTGTTCTGTCATGGAACGCAGGATGGTCCTCCGTCGGCTAGCACCAGCGAGCCGCCACGACCAGACGTGACCAGCGAAGCTCGCCGGCTGCGCCATCCTTCGCCCCTTCTCGCGGAGCACAGAGCCGGGGACAACGCCTGCCCAGACTTCAAGCGTGCGCTGCTTTGCACCCCCGCTCGGTGCGGCAGCGCACACTACAGCGCTGACGATCGCCAGGCCGCCGCAGCACTGCGTCGCTGCAGGCGCCGGCCTGAGGGTGCGCTAACGCACATACGACATCGAACCAAACGCAGAGCATCTGCGTCATGGAGACGACGGGCTCTCTCAACGCATCCTGCTGCTCCGGCGGATGCCGGCTGACCATCAGCTCAGCTCCTGACGCCAATGCGTGAGCCGCGGGCCATGAAAGGAGCATCACGGTAGAGCGTTGGAGCCACGCTGGCAAAGAACGCAATGCCGCACCGTCGAGTTTCTGGACACCCAACTGACGGGAAAAACCATGACTGATTCAACCCCCTCGCCGGCCACCACGCGCGCCGACGGCGCCTCTGGCGCAAACCGCCCTGACCCCCTCGTCACAGCCACCCATACCGATACCATCCCCCCGCCGGACGATGTTTTGCAGACGCCAGCGTCCACGACGCATGGCTCCCCATGGCAGCGCGGCGCAGCCGGGGTGCAGCGTTGGGAACACGCGATTGCATCGGGAGCGACCAACGCAGCGCGGAATGTCGACACTTATGTCCGCGTCTACCCGTGGGGTGCCATCGTGGCGTCCGCGGCCGTCGGCCTCGTGGTGGGGCTGGCGCTGATGCGCAGCTGAAGTCCCTCAACTCGCAATACGGGGCGGCAGCAGCCGGTCGCACTCCTGCTTCACGACGCCATAGCATTCGCACACCTGAGCCTCCAGGCCGGCACGGTCGAGCACCGTGATGTGGCCGCGGCTGTAGCGGATCAACCCCGCGTGCTGCAAACGCCCGGCGGCTTGGGTCACCCCTTCGCGCCGAACGCCCAGCATGTTGGCGATCAGCTCCTGCGTCATCACCAGCTCGTTGCCATGCAGCCGGTCGAGGCTCAACAGCAGCCAGCGGCACAACTGCTGCTCCAGCGTGTGATGGCGGTTGCAGACCGCGGTCTGTGCCATTTGCGTGATCAAGGCCTGGGTGTAGCGCAGCAGCAAGTGCATCACGGCACCCGCCGCGTCGAACTCCTCGCGCAGCACCCTGGCGGGCAAGCGCACCGCCTGGCCGGCACTCTGGACGACAGCGCGACTCGGCGTGCTGTCGCCGCCCATGAACAAGGCGACGCCCACCAGCCCCTCGTACCCCACCACCGCGATTTCCGCACACGCGCCGTCTTCGAGCACGTAGAGCAAGGAGACGATGGCGGTGTGGGGGAAGTAGACATGCGACATCGTCCTGCCGGGCTCATAGAGCACTTGACCCAAGCCGAGTTCGACCACCTCCAGATGGGGTCTCAGGCGCTCCCACGCCTCGCGGGGCAACACCGCGAGCAGTTGGTTCTGACTGAGAGCGGCGTCGAATGGCAGTTGGGGGACAGACATGGCAGGCCCTCGTCGAGACCGGCGGCACGGCGCGGCCGGGACGCTGCACCGGTTTACAGCAGCAACCTACGGTGCCGCACACCGCGGGCGACGACCGGCGCATGCCGCGCGAACAAGGCCGTCACCAGGGTCATTCTACGGGCCCACCTCGGACAGCACGCCACGCGGCCGCGGCCGAGGAACCCGGAGTCGAGGGCATGTCCGACACGCGCGCGGGTGGGCCAGCGCACCGACCGGAGCCCGGCGCACACTCAAGCTGATGTACCGGCCTGGCGATGGAGCAGTGCCGGCATGCTGCGACGCCACTCCACTCCGAAAGCACCACGCCATGACCGCACCCGAACGGACGCCGCCGGACGGCGGCTCGCCCCACTCTCGCCCGCCCGCTGCCGGCGTTCAGGTCCAGCCTCACGTCGAGCGCAACGGCTCTGCCGGGCCCGGCCGCACGCAGGCGCAGGTGTCAGAGGGCCGCGCCAGCCCCCTCGACGCTCGCCCGAAGGACGAGCCGGTACGGCACCGGACGCCGTTCGGCTACCGGCGCAGCCGCGGCCTGCCGTGACAGGCGCCGCGGCGTCAGTTGCAAAGCGCTCGGGTTCAAGCCGCGCACAAGCGCTGTTTGGCCGCCTGATATTCGCTGCGCAGGCGCTCGATCAGCACGCGGGCCGGCACGACGGCCTTGACGGCACCGATGCCCTGGCCGCAGCCCCAGATGTCCTTCCAGGCTTTTTTGGCGCCTTCGCCGCCGAAGTCCATCTTGCTCGGGTCGCTTTCCGGCAGATGTTCGGGGTCGAGCCCGGCATTGACGATGGAGCCGCGCAGGTAGTTGCCGTGCACGCCGGTGAACAGGTTGGAGTAGACGATGTCCTGGCTGGTGCTCTCGGTGATCATCTGCTTGTACGCGTCGGTCGCGCGGGCCTCTTCGGTGGCGATGAAGGCCGAGCCGATGTAGGCGAAGTCCGCGCCCATCGCCTGCGCCGCCAGCACTGAGCGGCCGTTGGCGATCGCGCCCGACAAGGCCAGCGGGCCGTCGAACCACTCGCGGATCTCCTGCACCAACGCGAAGGGGCTCGTCGTGCCGGCATGCCCGCCGGCACCCGCTGCCACGGCGACCAGGCCGTCGGCGCCCTTCTCGATCGCCTTGCGGGCGAAGGCGTTGTTGATGATGTCATGCAGCACCACACCGCCGTAGCTGTGCACCGCCTGGTTCACCTCGGGGCGTGCGCCGAGCGACGTGATGATGACGGGCACCTTGTACTTCACGCAGAGTTCGAGGTCGTGCTCGAGCCGGTCGTTCGACTTGTGGACGATCTGGTTGATCGCGAACGGCGCCGCCGGGCGGTCCGGGTGGGCGCGGTTGTGTGCCGCCAAGGCCTCGGTGATCTCGGCCAGCCACTCGTCCAACAGCGATGCGGGGCGGGCGTTCAGCGCGGGCATCGAGCCGATCACCCCGGCCTTGCACTGCTCGATCACGAGCTTGGGGTTGCTGATGATGAACAGCGGCGAGCCGATCACCGGCAGTGACAGGTTCTGGAGCACGGGAGGCAAAGGCACAAGTCTCTCCTGGGGAAAAGCGGCACCGTCGAGGCGGCCGCGGAAGCGGGCAGACATCGGCGCGGCGCCTCGCAGCGCCGCGCCCTGCAGGGCAAGAAGGTCAGAACGCGTCGGCGGCGAGGGCGGTGACGCTGTCGCCACCGTCGACGATGCTGTCGCGCAGACCGGGCGCCTTGGCGAGCAGGTGCTCGGCATAGAAGCGCGCGGTCGCGATCTTGGCCTGCATGAAGTCGACCTGCTCGCCCGCCTTCACGCGGTCTTCGGCCACCAGCAGCGCACGCGCCAGCTGCCAGCCGGCCACGACGTTGCCGGCCAGCATCAGGTAGGGCACGCTGCCGGCGAAGACGGCGTTCGGACGCGCCTTGACGTTGCCCGCGACGAACTCGACCACCTGCAGGAAGGCCTCGCGGGCGGCCTTCAGCCGCTGCAAGGTCGCGCGAGCGGCCACGCTGTCGCGACGCGCCAGTTCAGCCTCGGTGGCCTCGATCTGGCGTGCGACGGCCTTGGCCGTCTGGCCGCCGTCGCGCGCGGTCTTGCGGCCGACCAGGTCGTTGGCCTGGATCGCGGTGGTGCCTTCATAGATGGTCAGGATCTTGGCGTCGCGGTAGTACTGCGCCGCACCGGTCTCCTCGATGAAGCCCATGCCGCCATGCACCTGCACGCCCAGGCTGGTGACCTCCAGGCTCATCTCGGTGCTGTAGCCCTTCACCAGCGGCACCATGAACTCGTAGAAGGCCTGGTTCTGCTTGCGCACTTCCGGGTCCGGATGGTGGTGCGACGCGTCGTAGGCCGCCGCGGCCGTGATCGCCATCGCACGGCAGCCTTCGGTGTAGGCCCGCATCGTCATCAGCATGCGCTTGACGTCGGGGTGGTGGATGATCGCGGCCGAGCCCGGCTGCGAGCCGTCCACCGGCCGCGACTGGACGCGGTCGCGTGCGTATTCCACTGCCTTCTGGTAGGCCCGCTCGGCCACCGCGATGCCCTGCACGCCCACCGCGAAGCGCGCGGCGTTCATCATGATGAACATGTACTCGAGGCCGCGATTCTCTTCGCCGACCAGGTAGCCGATGGCGCCCGGGCCCACGTCACCCTTGTCGTCGCCATAGACCAGCACCGCGGTCGGGCTGGCCTTGATGCCCAGCTTGTGTTCGATCGACGCGCAATAGACGTCGTTGCGCTTGCCCAGCGAGCCGTCGGCGCCGACCAGGAACTTGGGCACGATGAACAGCGAAATGCCCTTCACGCCCTCGGGCGCGGTCGGCGTGCGGGCCAGCACCAGGTGGACGATGTTGTCCGCCATGTCGTGCTCGCCGTAGGTGATGAAGATCTTCTGGCCGCTGATGCGGAAGCTGCCGTCGCCTTGCGGCACGGCCTTGGAACGCACCAGCGCCAGGTCCGAACCGGCCTGCGGCTCGGTCAGGTTCATCGTGCCGGTCCACTCGCCCGAGATCATCTTCGGGAGATAGAGCTTCTGCTGCTCGGGCGTGCCGGCGGTCAGCAGCGCTTCGATGGCACCGTCGGTCAGCAGCGGGCACAGCGCAAAGCTCAGGTTGGCACTGTTGTTGATCTCGATGCAGGCGGCGCCGATGGTCTTGGGCAGGCCCTGGCCGCCGAACTCGCTCGGGTGCTGCAGGCCCTGCCAGCCGCCGTCGCCGTACTGTTTGAAGGCTTCCTTGAAGCCGGGCGCGGTGCTCACCTTGCCCTGGTTCCAGCCGCCGGGGTTCTTGTCACCCTCGAAGTTCAGCGGTGCGATCACGCCTTCGTTGAAACGGGCGCATTCCTCGAGCACCGCCTGGGCGGTCTCGAGCCCGGCGTCCTCGAAACCGGGCATCTTGGCGACGTCTTCCAGGCCGGCGAGTTCCTGCATGCAAAACAGCATGTCCTTCACGGGGGCTTGGTAACTCATGGCGTCTCCTTGGTTCTGCAGGGTGAAATCGGGTTACAGGCGGAAAAAAGCCCGTTGCCCAGGGTGCGGGCGAACGGGCTGTGCTGCGCCACAGGGGCTTACAGCGCTTTGACGAGCTCCGGCACGGCCGTGAAGATGTCGGCTTCCAGGCTGTAGTCGGCAACGCTGAAGATCGGCGCTTCGGGGTCCTTGTTGATCGCGACGATCACCTTGGAGTCCTTCATGCCGGCCAGGTGCTGGATGGCGCCGGAGATGCCGCAGGCCACATACAGTTGCGGTGCGACGATCTTGCCGGTCTGGCCCACCTGCCAGTCGTTGGGCGCGTAGCCCGCGTCGACGGCGGCACGGCTGGCACCCAGCGCGGCGCCGAGCTTGTCGGCCAGCGGGGTCAGCAGCTCGGTGAACTTCTCGCTGGAACCCAGCGCGCGGCCACCGGAGACGATGATCTTGGCGGCGGTCAGCTCGGGGCGATCGCTCTTGGTGACTTCACGACCGACGAAGCTGGAGGTGCCGGCATCAGCGGCAGCGGCCACGCTCTCGACGGCAGCCGAGCCACCGGTGGCGGCAGCGGCGTCGAAGCCGGTGGTGCGGACCGTGATCACCTTGACCTTGTCGGCGCTTTGCACCGTGGCGATCGCGTTGCCGGCGTAGATGGGGCGCTCGAAGGTGTCGGCGCTCACCACCTTGGTGACGTCGGACAGCTGCGCCACGTCCAGCTTGGCGGCCACGCGCGGCGCGACGTTCTTGCCGGCAGCGGTGGACGGGAACAGGATGTGGCTGTAGTTGCCGGCGATCGCCAGCACCTGGGCCGCGACGTTCTCGGCCAGGCCTTCGGCCAGCGAGGCGCCGTCGGCATGCAGCACCTTGGTGACGCCGGCGATCTGCGCGGCGGCCTGGGCGGCGCCGGCGGCATTGGCGCCGGCGACCAGCACGTGCACGTCGCCGCCGCATTGGGCCGCGGCCGTCACGGTGTTGAGGGTCGCGCCCTTGATGGAGTTGTTGTCGTGTTCGGCAATAACCAGTGCAGTCATCATCAACTCCTTAGATCACCTTGGCTTCGTTCTTCAGCTTCTGGACCAGCGTGGCCACGTCGGGCACCTTCACGCCGGCGCCGCGCTTGGGCGGCTCGCTGACCTTCAACGTCTTGATGCGCGGCGCCACGTCCACACCCAGGTCGGCGGGCTTGACGGTCTCGAGCGGCTTCTTCTTGGCCTTCATGATGTTGGGCAGCGTCACGTAACGCGGCTCGTTCAGGCGCAGATCGGTCGTGATGACCGCGGGCAGCTTCAGCTTGATGGTTTCCAGGCCGCCGTCGACTTCACGCGTGACGGTGGCGTAGCCGTCGGCCACTTCGACCTTGGAGGCGAAGGTGGCCTGGGGCAGGTCGAGCAGCGCAGCCAGCATCTGGCCGGTCTGGTTGCAATCGTCGTCGATCGCTTGCTTGCCGAGGATGATCAGGTCGGGCTTTTCCTTCTCGACCAGCGCCTTCAGCAGCTTGGCCACGGCCAGCGGCTGCAGTTCTTCGGTGCTTTCGACCAGGATGCCGCGGTCGGCACCGATGGCCATCGCGGTGCGCAGCGTTTCCTGCGCTTGCGTGACGCCGCAGGACACGGCCACGACTTCGGTCAGCGCGCCCTTCTCCTTCAGGCGGGTGGCCTCTTCGACGGCGATTTCGTCGAAGGGGTTCATGCTCATTTTCACGTTGGCGATGTCCACCCCCGTGCCGTCAGACTTCACGCGAACTTTCACGTTGTAGTCGACGACGCGCTTGACCGGTACCAGTGCCTTCATTGCGACGTTCTCCTTTGATTGACGTAAACGTAACTCGGGATTCTATGTTGCGGTGCACTCGGTAGGCTGCCGCGCAGGCGACTCGGCGCTCCGGATAGGGGCCCCGCGCCAAAAAAACGAACGATCGTTCGATTCTATCTGAAGCCGGGGGAGGTTCGTCCAGCCCCCCGGTGCAGGCGCGCGCGTGAGCAATTTCTGGTGGGAGCCGTGCGCGTCACTTTGGTTCACGTTCGCCCTGCGCGCCGCTGCTAGACTCCCGCGGCCGTGCCGAGCGCCGGCCCATACCCCGAAAAGAGACCTCTCGCTGCCCGACGCTCCCATGCTGCCTACCCCAGGTGCTGCTGCCACACCGCCGATCGGCGTGTTCGACTCCGGCGTCGGCGGGCTGTCGGTGCTGCGCGCCGTGCACCGTTTGCTGCCCGGCGTGCCGCTGCACTATGTGGCCGACTCCGGCTACGCGCCCTACGGCGAGCGCGGCGACGACTATGTGATCGCCCGCTCGCGCCACCTCACCGAGTTCTTCCGTTCTGCAGGCGCACGCGTCATCGTGATCGCCTGCAACACCGCCACCGCCGCCGCCAGCCGCGACCTGCGCGAGCGCTACCCCGACACCGCCTTCGTCGGTGTCGAGCCGGGCCTGAAACCCGCGGTGGGCCTGAGCCACAACGGCCAGGTCGGCGTGCTGGCGACCGGCGGGACACTGCGCAGCGAGAAGTTCCGCAAGCTGCTTGCGAGTTTCGAAGGCCAGGCGCGCTTCCACCTGCAGCCCTGCCCGGGGCTGGCCCATGCGATCGAACAAGGCGACCTGGCGTCTGCAGCGCTGCGCGACCTGGTGGCGAGCCATTGCCAGCCGCTGCGCGAGGCCGGGGTGGACACCGTGGTGCTCGGCTGCACCCACTACCCCTTCGTGGCACCGCTGATCCAGCAGGCCCTCGGCCCCGGGGTGCGGCTGATCGACACCGCCGAGCCGGTCGCGCGGCAGACCGTGACGCAGTTCGTCAAGATGCACGGGGCGCTGCCCGAGAGGCCGGTGCAGCCGGTGCGCGCCTACACGAGCGGCGAGGTCGCGGTGCTGCAGCGCATCGCCGCACAGTGGCTCGACTTCGACGTGGCGGTGCAGGCCCTGCCCTGAGTCCTGCCCGCCCCGCGCCCCTCAGCGCTGCAGCGCGGTGCCTTGTGCCGCGGCGCGGCCCCGCGCCACGTCGACCGGGCGCAGCAGCGCCAGCCCGGCGCCGAAAAACAGCGCCGTCGAGAGAAACGCCAGGCGGTGGTTGCCGGCCGTCAGCCACGACACCACGCCATAGGTGACCGGCCCGATGATGGCCGCCAGCCGAACCGCGAAGGTCCACAGGCCGTAGAACTCGGCCAGGTGCCGGGGCGGTGCGAACACGCCGGCCAGCGCCCGGCCGGCCGACTGGCTGGACCCCATACACAAGCCCGCGATCAACGCGGCGACCCAGAACACCGGCGCCGACGTGGCGGCCACCGCCAGCGCCGTCATCACCAGCCAGCCCACCAGCGTCCACCCCAAGGCGCTCTTGTGGCCGACCCGGTCCTGCAGGTAGCCGAAACCGAAGGCGCCCAGGGCCGACGCGACGTTGACCAGGAACACCAGCGCCATCGTGTCGGTCTGCTGGAACCCCAGCACCTGTTCGGCATACACGGCCGCCAGCGCAATGACCACCGCAATGCCGGCCTGGTAGCACGCGGTGCACGCGAGCAGCCAGACGAAGTCGCGGTAATCGCGGGCGTGGCGCCAGGTGGCCGCCAGCCGGCGCAGCGAGGCCGCGAGGCCCGAACTGCCCGGGGGCAGCGTCTGCGGCAGCGCCCGCTCGCGCAGCCAGGCGAACGTAACCAGCGAGGCCAGGCCGTAGACCGCGGCGGTGATGACCAGCGTGACCGGCACGAACTCGGTGGCCGTTTGACCCCGCGCCTGTGCCCACAGCACATAGGCGAGGCTCAGGCCGAGCGACAGCATGCCGCCGAAGTAGCCGAAGCTCCATCCCCAGCCCGACACCCGGCCGAGGGCGTCGGCGCGCGCCAGTTCGGGCAGAAAGGACGCGGTCAGCGACTCGCCCCAGGCATAGCAGGTGTTGGAGACGATCACCGCGACCACCGCCCATCCCACATCGCCCCGGCCGACCAGCCCCAGCGCCAGCGTCGACAGCACGCAGCCGGTGGTGGTGACGGCCAGCAAACGCTTTTTGGCCGCGTGCAGGTCGGCATAGGCGCCGAGCGTCGGCATGGTCAGCATCACGACGGCGCAGGACGCGGCCAGCGACGCCGTCCACGCGAAGGTGCCCCACGGGGCATTGCCGGCCACGACGCTGACGAAATAGGCGTTGAACACCGCCGTCAGCACCACCGTCGTGTAGCCGGAGTTGGCGAAGTCGTACATCGCCCAGGCGAACACTTCGCGCTTGCGCACGCCGTCGTTCAATGCATCCTGCGGGAACCAGGCCATCGGGTCTCCTCGGCGACGGTGGATGGTCGCCGATGATGCCAGAGCCCTTGCGCGCAGGCCTGGTCAGTTCCCGGTGTCGAGGCTGGCGCGGACCTGGGCGGTGATCTCGTAGCTGCGCAGCCGCGCGCCCGGGTCGTAGACCTGCGACGTGATCATCAGCTCGTCGGCTCCGGTGCGTTCGATGAAGTCGGCCATCTGCCGCCGAACGGTGTCAGGGGACCCGACGGCCGAGCACGACAGCACCTGGTCGAGCAGCGCCTGCGCGGCGGGCTCGAGCTGGTCCCGGTAACCCGGCTGCGGCGGCGGCAGCGGCGCCGGCCGGCCCCGGCGCAGATTGACGAAGGCTTGCTGGAGCGAGGTGGACAGGTCCGCCGCCGCCTGGTCGGTGTCGGCGGCAAACACGTTGTAGCCCAGCATCACGTAGGGCTGCGCCAATTGCGCCGACGGCCGGAACTTGCTGCGGTAGGTCGCGATCGCCGCCATCATCTGCGCCGGCGCGAAATGCGACGCGAACGCATACGGCAGGCCGAGCGTGGCGGCCACATGGGCTCCGAACAGGCTGGAGCCGAGGATCCAGATCGGCACCGACAGCCCGGCCCCCGGCACCGCCCGCACGCCGCTGTCGGCGTTGCCGGCGAAGTAGTCCATCAGCTCGAGCACGTCGCTCGGAAACGCTTCGGGATCGGTGGCGAGGTCGCGCCGCAAGGCCCGGGCCGTGACCGGGTCGGAGCCGGGGGCGCGGCCCAGGCCGAGGTCGATGCGGCCGGGGTACAGCGATTCGAGCGTGCCGAACTGCTCGGCGATCACCAGTGGCGAGTGGTTGGGCAGCATGATGCCGCCGGCGCCGACGCGGATGGTGGAGGTGCCGCCGGCCACATGACCGATCAGCACCGCCGTGGCCGCACTGGCAATGCCGGGCATGCCGTGGTGCTCGGCCAGCCAGTAGCGGTGGTAGCCCCAGGACTCGGCGTGCTGCGCGAGTGTCAGCGTGTTCTGGAACGACTGGCGGGCGTTGCCGCCCTGGTTGATGGGTGCGAGGTCGAGTACGGAAAACGGGATCATCGCGGGTACCTGGGGGCACGACGGCCGAGATCAAGGCCCCGCCGTCCCCCAGGCGCACGCCTCCGCGTCACACAGCGCCGGCGCGCCCTTCTTGCGCCAGGCGGAAGGCGCCGACGGTGCTGACCAGCGCGCCGGCCTGCCCCTTCAGGCTCTCCGCGGCTGCCGCGGCCTGTTCGACCAGCGCCGCGTTCTGCTGCGTGACCTGGTCCATCCCGCTGACCGCCGCGCTGACCTGCTCGATGCCCTGCGTCTGCTCCTGGCTGGCCACCGCGATGCCGCCCAGCAGGTCGGTCACCCGCGCGATGCCCTGCACGATCTCGCTCATCGTGTGGCCGGCCTGGTCAACCAGGCCGGTGCCCACCTCGACCCGATCGACGCTCGCCCCGATCAGCGACTTGATCTCCTTGGCCGCGCCGGCACTGCGCTGCGCCAGGCTGCGCACTTCGGTCGCCACCACCGCGAAGCCGCGGCCCTGCTCACCGGCACGCGCTGCTTCGACCGCCGCATTAAGCGCCAGGATGTTGGTCTGGAAGGCGATGCCGTCGATGACACCGATGATGTCGGCAATGCGGCGCGACGAGTCGTTGATCTCGCGCATCGTGCTGACCACCTGGCCCACCACCTCGCCGCCGCGCTGCGCCACCGCCGACGCGGCGCGCGCCAGGTCGTTGGCCTGGTTCGCATTGGCGGCGTTCTGGCGGGCGGTGCTGTTCAGTTCTTCCATCGACGCGGCGGTCTGCTCGAGCGACGCGGCCTGTTGCTCGGTGCGGCCGCTCAAGTCCTGGTTGCCCTGCGCGATCTGCACGCTGGCGGTGGCGACGCCATCGGCATTGCGCCGCACGTCCTGCACCAGTTCCGAGAGCTTGTGCTGCATCGTGCGCAGACCGTTCAGCAGCTCGCCGACTTCGTCGCGGCGGTCGACCTCGACCCGGTTCGACAAGTCGCCTTCGGCCACTTTCTGCAACATCTGACGCGCCTGCGCCAGCGGCCGCGTGATCGAACGGGTGAGGGTGAAAGCGGCCACGGCGGCCAGCAGCACGCACAGCAACGCCGAGACGATCATCGTGGTGCGCGCGGTGCGGTAGTCGTCGGCTGCCGCCTGGTATTGCGCCGCGCTGTTGTGCTCCTGGTAGGCGATGTTGGCGGCGATCGCGGCCAGCACCTCGTCGGTCGCCGGCATCGAGTCTTGCACCAGCAAGCGCGCCGCCTCCGCACGCTGGCCGGCGGCGGCGAGCTCCAGGATCTTGCCGCTGAACCCCCGCGCCTTGGCGATCGTGTCCGCGATGCGGGCACGGTTGGCCTTGCCGGTGGCGTCCGTCGGCATCTGCTCCAGCGCCTTCAGCGACGTGACGTACAACTCGCGCGCCGCCGGCAGCTTGGCCCTCTCCTGCTCCACCCGCGCAGGGTCGTCAAGGAACACGACGTGCGTGATGATGCTGGTCACCGTCTGGATCGATTGGCCCAGTTGCCGGGTGAGCCGGACCTTCACGTAGTTGTCGTTGACGATGTCGTCGAGGTTGGCCTGCAACTGGGCGAGATTGCGCAGCGCGAGCACGTTGGACAGGATCGACAGCGCGATGACAAACCCGAAGACGATCGCCAGGCGTGGGCCGATGCGGAACTGATGGAGAGACATGAGGCTTCCGTTGCGGCGGCGCGCGCCGGCCCCCCATGGGCCGGTTCGCCGCCATCCACCCGCTATTTCGGCGGCCCAGCGCTGCGCTGAAGGGGTGGCATCGGTGGCAATTCCAATCAGGTGGATTGAACAATTCGATCGCCTGCGCCGGCCTGATATGGCAGACCCGCCCGCGCGCACCTGCTGCGGCGCTCCGGCCGGGTGCGCGGCGCCGGCCTGAAGGTGGGCCGCTACTGGCCCGCGCCGGCCACCGTGTTGCCGCGACCGTTCCCGCAGCGCGCGATTTCGCCGCGCACCTGCATCAACTGCTGCTGCAACTGCGCCGAGTAGCGACGCAGCTCCGCCGCCTTCCTGCCGTCGGCTTCCATGTCGGAATCGGCCTTGGTGCCGCCGAGCAGGGAGCCGGTGTCCAGCGCCTGCTGGATCTGGCGCTCGACACTTTGCTGCTCGACCATCAGGCTGTTGGCTTCCTGCGTGAAGCGGTCGCAGACCGACCCGGACAGCGCGGACACCGCCAGCTGCGACTGCACCAGCAGCGCCTTGAGCTTCTCGCTCTCCGAGCGCAGGTCTTTCAGGTCCTCGGAGAGCAGCTTGTACCGTTCGACCGGCACGTGCGTTCTCTCGATCTCCGACTTGTAGATGTAGGAGTTCTTCAGCACCACGTCCGCGTTGAAGATGCCCGCCACATGGCGGTAGGTGAGAAGACCGCCGATGAAGCCGGCCGCCAGGAAGATCAACGCAAGCCCCGTGTGCCTCTTGAAATCTTCCAGCAACACCATCTCGACATCCCCCTGCGTGTGTCCAACCTGCCGCCACTCCGGCGCGGGTGATTGTGAGTGCGCGATCGGCACCCAACCGGAAATGCCACCGGCCTGAGGGGCTGATACCACTGCAGATTTTGCGAGTGCCTGGCGCATCTGCGGTCATGTCGCCGGAGACTGACAGCGGGAGGCAGCCAAAGCCGGGGGCGCGCGCAAGGGCTGGGGGTGCCCAGGGAAGACGCCGTGACGCCGCCGGCCAGAATGCTTGGTGCCCGAGAGCAGAGTCGAACTGCCACGCCCGGTGAAGGGCGGCGGATTTTAAGTCCGCTGTGTCTACCGATTTCACCACTCGGGCCAGGTCGGCCCGGCGTCACCGCCGCAGGCCAGCAGCACACAGAGCAAACGCCGTGCGCGCTGCTTCGAGCGTGGCATTATCGCCCGCTCTGCCGAGGGCCGGGGCTCAAGGCCGCCGCTGCACAGGCTGCAAGGTCCAGTTCGGGTTGGCTGCGGTCGGCGTGCGACCGGCCGGCGCGCCGGTCAACTCGAGCTTGCGGGCGACCAGCTGGGCGCAATACCGCAGATTCTTCAGATCTGCATGACGCAGCTGCTCGCTCGGGCTGCAGCTGAAACAGCACAGGGTGCCGTAGGGGGTGCCGTCCTTCAGCACGATGGGCGTGCTGAGATGGGCCCCGACCGGGAACGGCGACGACATAGCACCTGCTGCACCGCCCCACCGACGCGTGGGGTCTAGGCCGCCGGCGCGGCGGGCCGCCGCAGCAAAGGATGTCACGTTCGATACGCCCGAGACGCACCCGCGCGGCGCAGAAGGCCGCGCAACGTGGACAATCAGCGCCTTTTCGGCGACCAGACGACGCGACCGGCGCGCCCTTGGGGCGCGCCGGTACAGCGCCGCAGCGCCGTGCATGCCAGTAGAGAGAGTCCTACGTGTTCAAGAACCTGACGGTGTATCGCATCGGGCCGGAATGGTCGGCCACCCTGGAGCAGATCGAAGAGGCCCTGTCCAAGGCCCGTTTTGTGGAATGCGGCGCGTCGCAGCCGCAATCGGTGGGCTGGGTCGAGCCGCGCGGCGTCGACCACGGCCCGCTGGTCGAGTCGATCGGCGGGCAGCTGTTGCTGCGGCTGAAGATCGAGCAGAAAGTGCTGCCCGGCTCGGTCGTCAAACGGCGCACCGACGAGATGGCGCAGCAGATCGAACAGACCACCGGCCGCAAACCCGGCAAAAAACAGACCAAGGAGATCAAGGAACAGGCGGTCCTGGAACTGCTGCCGATGGCCTTCACGAAGATCTCGGCCATCAACGTCTGGATCGACCCGGTCAACCGCTTCCTGATGCTCGACACGAGCAGCAGCACCAAGGCGGAAGAAGTGATCACGCTGCTCGTCAAATCCCTCGACGGATTTGCCGTGTCGCAGCTGCACACGGCCGAATCGCCCGCGGTCGCGATGTCGGACTGGCTGCTCAACGGCGAGCCGCCCGCAGCCTTCACGGTCGACCGCGAGTGTGAGCTGAAATCGGCCGACGAGATGAAGTCGGTGGTGCGCTATTCGCGCCATCCGCTCGACAACGACGACGTGCGGCAGCACATCAACGTCGGCAAGGTCCCCACCCGGCTGGCGATGACCTGGGAGGGCCGCGTGTCCTTCCTGCTCACCGACATGATGCAGCTGAAGAAGCTCGACTTCCTCGACGTCGTATTCGAGGGCCGCCAGATGGACAACCCGGACGAGGCCTTCGACGCCAACGCCGCCATCGCCACCGGCGAGATGTCCAAGCTAATCCCCGACCTGATCGAGGCACTGGGCGGCGAGGAAACCGCGCCCTTCTGACCCTCGCAAGGGTCCGCCCGCCCGGCTGCCGCGCTTGTAACGGCGTGCACAGAGGCCGTGGCGCGGCGGGGGCGGCTCCGCGGCGCGCAGTTCTGCAACAGCAAGACCCATCTCGGGTACTTGTCTTGCTGGCGCCCGTGTATGCCTCTACGCCCTGACGAACATGTGTCCCTGGCCGATCTGCAGCGCGGCCAGCATGCCCTGGTCCGCGACGCCGCCTGGGCCAGCCTGGCCGGCTCGCTCTACGGTGGTGTCGTGCTGGTGGGTTTTGCCCTCGCGCTGGGCGCCGGCCCCTTCCACATCGGCCTGCTGGCGGCGATCCCGCTGATCGCCCAGGCGGTGCAGCTGCCGGCGATCGCGCTGGTCGAGCGCTTTCGCCAGCGCCGCAAGATCGCCATCCTCGCGGTCACCACGGCGCGCATCTTGATCGTGGCGCTGGCGCTGCTGCCCTTCATGTCGGACATGCCGACCCAGCTCGCGCTGCTGGTCATCGGCCAGTTCACGATCTCGGCGCTCGGCTCGATCACCGGGTGTTCATTGAACTCCTGGCTGCACCAGCTGCTGCCGCGCGAAGGCCTGGGCAACTTTTTCGCACGCCGGCTGTTCTGGTCGACGGCCATTTCCTGCGTCGGCACGCTGAGCGCCGGCCTGCTGGTCGACCATTTGCCACTGACCGAGAAGATCCACGCCTATTCGATCTCGTTCGCGGCCGCCGGCCTGGCCGGTTTCGTCAGCTCGTGGTATCTGTCGCGCGTGCCCGAGCCGCAGATGGGCCCGGTGAGCCCCCACGGCAGCGTCTGGTCGCGCCTGAAGCAGCCGCTGCAGGACCGCAATTTCCGCAACTTCCTCTTCTTCATGGGCAGCTGGAACGTCGCGTCGAGCTTCGCGGCGCCGTTCCTGACCGTGTATCTGATGAAGCAGCTCGGCTTTCCGCTCAGCACGGTCACCACCCTGTGGGTCACCAGCCAGGTCGCCAACGCGTTGACGCTGTACGCCTGGGGGCGCATCTCGGACCGGCTCACCAACAAGGCGATTTTGTCGGTCGCCATGCCGGCCTGGTTCGCCTGCATGCTCGCGCTGGTGTTCACCGCCGAGCCCAACCGCCACGCGTTGACACTGCCCTTGCTGTATCTGCTGCACATGGTGATGGGCGCGGCGGCGGGCGGCATCGGGCTGGCCAACGGCAACATCGGGCTCAAGCTGGCGCCGCAGGGGCAAGGCACCGCCTACCTCGCCGCGATCAGCCTGGTCGGCTCGGTGGTCGGCGGACTGGCACCGCTGCTGTCGGGTGCGCTCGCGCAATGGCTGGAAAGCACACATCTGAAACTCTCGCTGGTGCTCGACTGGACGGCGGCCAGCCGCGCCAATGAATGGGCGGTGGTGTCGTTCACCCACTGGGAATTCTTGTTCGTCGTCGCCACCTTGTTCGGCCTCTACGTGCTGCACCGGCTGTCGAAGGTGCAGGAAGGCGAGCATGTGAGCGAACGGGTGGTGGTGCAGCAGTTCGCGCTGGAAGCGCTGCGCACCGTCAACCAGCTGTCGAGCGTGGGCGGCCTGCTCGGCAATCTGTTCACCTTCGGGCGCTTGTTCGACCGGCGCTTGTACGGCCGCACCGTGTACCCGCGCGAGAGCGAGAAGGCGCAGACCCAAGGCTGAGGCGGCCCGGTGCCCGGCCATGCCGCCGGGCGGCCTGGCGCCGCCCTTTCGTCGTGCTCTGTCAATCGGGAGGCCCGGGTGGGCATGGGGAATCGCCGACCACGTCGATCATGATCACGGGCACCACCGGCCGCTGCCAGCGCCGCCGTAAGCGGCTCCACCAGTCTTCGTTGCGCTCGCGCAGGAACAGCGGCGGGTGTTCACGCAAGCGAGGGCCGAAGTGGTCCTCGAAAAACCCGGGCGGATCGAGGTTGAGCAACATCGTGCCGGGCGGCAGCAGCTGCTGCGCCGCGCGGGCGAAGTGGGTGTGGTGCTCTGCCGGCGCATCGGCTTGCAGCAACAGGCCGACATTGCGGATCTGACCGGACGCGACGACATGGCAGACCCAACAGCGATGAATGCCGGGCTGGGTGGCGCAATAACGCAGCACCTCGGCGCAGAACGCGTCGATGTCGGGCAGTTGCAGCGAAGCGGGGGTGACAGACCCGGTGGCGCCGGAGGTCAGCAGCACCGTACTGCGCAACAGGTTGAGGCTCTCGTAGGGCAGACTCAGTACGTAGCGGCCGTCGCTGAGCGACAGGTCGAACTTCAAGTGTTGCGTCAGGCCCAGCAACACCGCGCCGGTGCACTCCACGACCGGACATTGCGCGTGGTGCGGCGAGCGCAAATGCGCGCCGGCCTCGACAAAGGCGAACAGCACCGGGTGACAGCCGTCTTGCTGCAGGAACTGCAGTTGCAGCGGGGCCGCGCCGTCGGCCTGCCGGTCCTCCTGCTGCCCGGGGACGAACAAGCGGTGCGTCGCAAAGTCGGTGGCGAAGCAGGCGTGGGCATCCTGGCCACGCTGTTCGCCATTGAGCCAAGCGAGCGCGGCATCCAGCAGCGCATGTGAGTGCATCGTGACCCTCCTCCCTGGCCTCGCTGCACGAGATGGGGTGGCGTCGTGGGCCACCGGCAGCTGAGGCTGAATGTCGACAACGGCCGGCGCCGCGGTGGCGCCGGCATTGGGCGCACGTCAATCCGAAGACGATGCGCTGTCGGACGACGACCCGCCGCAACTGCTGTCGCCGTCGCTGCTGCTGCTGCTGCTGCTGCTGCTGCTGCTGCTGTTGTTGTTGTCGCCGCGGTCGTACCCGCCGCCGGTGTCCGTGGCGGAGCAGGAGGCCCGAACCTGGGTGGGCGCGTCTTCGAACATCGGCGTCGCCCCTGCGGTCCATTGCCGCGCGTCCCAGCGGCTGGCACCGTGCAGGTCGATGTCGTCGTCGCGCCGTGGGTCAGCGGCACGCCGCCGCGTGCTCGCCGCGCGCAGCGCAAGATCGTCGGCGCCCGCGTCATCGTCCACCGCGTCGCCGCCGTGCAGGTGACGGTAGACGACCGGCCGCGGGCGACGACGGCGCGCTTGCGCCGCCGCGAGCGACCGCCCCCAGGCGAAGTAAACGTAGAGGCCGGTGCCTCCCACCAGCAACGCGGCGTAGTGTTCGTGGCGCGCGACGAGCACCAAGGCCAGGCCCATGGCCGTGGCCAGCATCAGATGTCTCAAGCAGCTCTCCCTCGCAGCGGTCGGCTCTGGAGATGGCCTGTCTCGCTGCCCTGTTGCGGTCTACTTGCGCACCTGTGCGTCGGCGCGCGCTTGGACTGCCCCTGCGGTGCCGGCCCTGCAAGGCGCAACTCGCCCGGGCGCAGCTCGCAGCCCAGGCTCCTTTGCAGGCAGACACGTCGATGCGCCCCGCCTGACGGCGGGCCGCGCGGTGTGCACGAAGCATCACCAGCGGCGCGAGCTTACTCCTTCAGATGCAACGCCAACACCCGCCCGATTGGGTGGGTTGGCGTCGGGCGCGTGCGGCGGCGGCAAGCCCGGCACGCTGCCTTGAAGGCTGGAGAATTCGGCCGGCGCTCGTTGACCGCGGGCCGCACCTTCCCTGTCCGCAGGCCGTGCTCGAACCCTTATCTGCCAGCCGTGTCGCGCACGAACGCCTCGATGCGCGCGTTCACCACGCCCGGTTGCTCGAGCGCCACCGAATGCCCCGCATGCGGCACCACGACCAGCTCCGCCCGCGGCGCAGCGGCCGCGATGTGGCGCGACAGCTCGACCTCATAGGCATGGTCCTGCTCGCCGGCGATCACGAGCAGCGGCACCGGGCAGTCGCCCAGTTCGTCCAGCACGCCGGCACGATGGATGACACCGTGCGCCGCGCGGGCGATATCAGGACCGAGGCCCATCATGTGCCGGCGCCAGAACTCCCGCTCCTGCGCGCGCGCCGGGTCGGCCACGAAACTGTCGCCGAACATGATGTACATCAGGCTGTCGATGAAGGGCTCGGTGCCCTCGGTGCGGATGGCTTCGACCAGCGATCCGAACTCGTCCAGCCGGTGCTCGGCCTCGCCGCTCGACCCCATCACGATGCAACCCCGCAGCAGCTCCGGGCGGCGTGCCGCCAGCCGCAGCGCGACAAAGCCCCCCATCGAGTTGCCCGCGAAATGGCAGCCTTGCAAACCGAGCGCCTCGATCAGCGCCGCGGCATCGTCGGCCAAGGTGTCCATGTCGACACTGGCCAGCGCGCTGCGGCCGCTGCGGCCCTGGTCACGGTCGTCGTAGCGCACCACGCGCAGCCGTTGGCCCAGCTCCAGGGCCTGGTGCTGGAACATGCGATGGTCGAAGAACAGCGAGTGGCTCAACACCAGCGCCGGTGCGTCCCGGGGTCCCTGGTCTTCGTAATGGAGGTCGATACCGTTGACGTGGAGGGTGGGCATGTGGGCTCCCGCGGGGTGGATCAGCGACGGATGACGTTGGGCCGGGCCACGCCCTGCTGCTCGCAGAGGGCCTGGTAGGTGTCGTGGATGTAGCGGGCATCCCAGACGCTGTCGACGCGGCCGTCGTCGTCGAGGTTGAGGTTGGCGCCGCGGATCGCGAACCAGGCCTCGGTCACACCCGGGTTGGAGACCGGCGCGTGCAAGGTGTGGATCGAGCCGGCCGGCTCGAACAGATAAGAGCCCGCACGGTTGACCTAATCGGGATGCTCCAGGTACAGCCAGGCGCCCGAGTAGGTCAGCGCCAGCACCTCGCCGGTGTGGCGGTGACGCGGCAGTGTCAATCCGGGTTCGAACCGCGCGCGCACGACCCACAGCCCGGCCAGGATGTCGACCTGCAGCAACTGCACGTCCAGCTTGTCGAAAAAGCGGACGAAGGGGGTGTCGTGCGGCCCGAGGTGCGCAACTGGTGGCGGCAGGTCGGCGGGGGCATCGGTCAGCAGGCGCACGGGGCGCTCGGACCTGGCAAGACTGCTCATGGCATGGCTCCTGTCGTTCGAGGCGGGTGACGCACAAGGCGCCGCCTTCCGCACACAGCCTATGCGACGGTGCGGGCCTTGCCCATCGCGAAGATTCGCGATGATGAAGCAAGCCCCGGGCGGCACGCCGGTGACCTGGATCGCCTAGCGTCCGGGGGCATGGTGTTCCGCATCTTCGACGGGTCTGTCCGGCCTCGGCGCGCTGCCTCGGGCGCACCGCACGGGGCGACCACGAGTCCAAGGCGACGTGGTGGCGTGTGAGGGTACGCCCCAGTCGCTCGGGTGCCTGGTAGCCGCCGCCCCTCACTAGCGACGCCCCGCGAGCAAGGCCGCGACGCGTGCCGTCGACGACGCTCCCAGCTTCTCGCGGATGCTGCGCAATTGGTGATCCACCGTCGAGAAGGACCGGTTGAGCTGCCGCGCGATCTCCTTGTAGCTGCGCCCTTCGGCCACCAGCGCGGCCACGCGACGCTCGGCAGGTGTCAACATCGACCAGCCGACCGGGTCGCCCGAAGGGGTTGCCGCCGGCGACTCGTACGCCACACTGCGCCGCGGTTCGCCCAGGCGTGCCGCCGCCCACAGCACCGGCGCCAGGACTTGCGTGGCCGCGCCGCCAAAGCGCTCGAACAGCGCTTGGCGCCATTCCCGCTGACGCAACACATGATCGATGCACAACAGACCGAGCGGCCGGCCGTCGGCCCACAGGGCGATGGCGATCTTGCTGCGCGTGCCGGCGCGCAACAGGTCGGCACGCAGCGTGGGTGTGAAGCTCGCGGTCTGGGCGATATCGTCGAAGACCACCGCGCGCTGCGAGGCCCACAAATACAACATCGCGGCGCCACGGTTGTCGACCGTGATGCCTTCCAGTGAAGGGATGCCAGGGTCCTCGCGCCGGGCCTGCGCGTGGGCGAGCCGATAGGTGGCGGCGCCCGGGTGCGCATAACCGCCGTCCACGCGGTCCACGTCGAGGTGCTCGCACAGCCACTCGGTGGCAAAGCGCCAGCAGGCATCGGCATCGTCGAGCCGCAGCAGCAGGTGGCAGGCCAACTCGCGCGCCTGCGGCCAATCGACTGCGGCGCGACGGTCGAGCAGGGCCGCACGCAGCCGGCGCTGCTCGGCCAGCACTTCGCCGGGGTCGGGCCTCATCCGCCCCTCCCTCGGCGCCTCCTCCCGGGTTGCGTTTTTCGTGTCCATCGCAGCCTCCCTCCTGGCAGCGGGCGGCAAGCACCAACTGCTGCAGGGCAGCAGGTTGCAGACAACCGCACCTGCCGGTCAAGCGTGGAAACCCGCTGAGCGCAAGGCTCCGCTGGCGGGCGGCAGGCTACGCAGCCGCAGCAGCAGCGGTGGCGCCGCTTGCGGCGCCTTGGCGACGGCTGTATCCGTCGCGCCCCTGCGCCTTGGTCTGGTACAAGGCCTGGTCTGCCTGCGCCAGCAATTGCTCGGGGCTGGTCTGGCCATCACAGCAGGCCGCCATGCCGATGCTGGTCGTCACGGCGAGCGAACGGGGTCCGAGCATGAAGGGCCGGCGCACGGCCTGCAGGATTTTCTCCGCGACCTGGTCGGCCTCCTGTGCGCTGTTGAGCCCCTCCAGGATCACCGTGAACTCGTCGCCGCCCAGCCGTGCGACGGTATCGGTGGCGCGCACGCAGGCAGACAGGCGACGGCCGAATTCCTGCAGCACCTCGTCGCCGATCCCGTGGCCCAGGTTGTCGTTGATCGACTTGAAATGATCGACATCGAGGTACATCAGCGCCAATGGCTTGCCTGACCGCCTGCCACGCGCCACCGCCTCTGCCAGCCTTTCGTTGAACTGGTGCCGGTTGGGCAGGCCGGTCAGCGTGTCGCTACGCGCCAGTTGCTCCAGGCGTGCCGTAGCAGCCTTGCGCTCGGTCACGTCGAAGCTCATCGCATACAGGCCCTGGACCGACCCGTCGGACGCATGGTCGGGGATCAAATTGGTCTCCAGGCAGCGGTGTTCGCCGCGCGCCGTCACCTCATGCTCGATCGTCGCGGACTTGCCTTTCCAGGCCGCGTCGAAGTGCGGCTGCATGGCCTCGTACGCGCGCCGCCCGCGGACCTCGCTGACCGTCTTGCCGAGCAGGAACGCCGGTTCGACGCCAAACATCCGCGCCACGTGCGCATTCGCGAAGGTGAACCGCTCCAGACGATCGATGTGGCACACCAAGGCGGGCAGGTTGTCGGTGATGAGGCGCAAACGCTTCTGGCTCTCGCGCAGCGTCGAGTCCTGCTGCTTGCGCTCGGCAATGTCCTGGATGAAGGCGTTGGCGCAATAGCCGCCGGGCCCGCGCACCGCGGCCACCGACATTTCGAGCGACAGCAACCGCCCCGACCGGTGCAAGGCTTCCAGCTCGCGGCGCCGGTTGATCACCGGGCCGGTGCCGGCCTGCGCAAAGCGGCGCATGCCTTCGTCGTGGGCTGCGCGTTGGTCCTCCGGCACGATCAGTGCCGACAGATTGCGGCCGATCACTTCTTCACGTTCCCAGCCGAACAAGTGCTCGGCCTGGCGGTTCCACTCCACCACCCGGTTGTGCTGGTCTATGCTGATGAAGGCGTGAGGTGCGTGGGTGAGGATGCCGCGGATGCGGTCCTCGCTTTCGCGCAGGGCCGCATCGCTCTTGCGCTTGTGCAACATCAGCTCATCGTAGGCCGCCACCACCTCGGCCAGTTCCGGCGTCGAAACGCTCAGCTGCCGCGCTGCGGCATCCGGGTCATGGCGGCGGATCTGCATCTCGGCCTTCAACTCCACCAGCGGGCGCAGCAGCCGCGCGCTGATCAGCCATGCCGCCAGGCCGGCACCGACGGCCAGCAAGGCCGCCGCCCAGAAGATGTCGGCTTCACGGTCCTCGAGCGCCGCGTAAGCTTCTTGCGACGGGTAGACGGCCGCCAGGGACCACGGCACGGACTGCAGCGGCTGAAAGGTGAACAAGGCCGGCGTGCCGTCGCGTGTCGTGCCTTCCAGCGTGGTGTCGTACCCCTGCGTGGCGGCCCGGGCGTGCGGCAGATGCGCAGCGTTGTCCATGGCCGAGCCGATACGGTCCCGCTGCGGGTGCATCACCACCTGCCGCTTGTCGTCGCGCGTCATCAGCAAAAAGTAGCCACCCTTGCCGATGCGGGTGTTGCCGAGCTTGGCCAGAAAGCTCTCGCCGTTGAGATACAGGACACCGACCAACGCGCCCACCACCGCGCCCTCGGCATCGCGCAGCGGCGCCGCCACCACCACACCCGGTTCTTTCGTGGCTCTGCCGAACAGCGGAGGCGACACGCTGGTGCGGCCCGCCATCGCCTGCACGAAGTAATCGCGGTCGGCGAACGAGCGCCCGATGCGGCCCGGCCGCTGTGGTGCGTCGGCGATCAGCGCGCCCTGCGCATCGATGACGAACACCTCGTCGAACAGCTTGCCCAGCACCGGCCGCTCGCTCATGTGCCGGCGGAACTGCTCGGCCGTGGGCACACCGCCTTCACTGCGCCGCGACAACACGGCCGCCGCCAGTCCCATCGCGTCCTTGCGCTGCCCGATCTTCTCGTCGAGCTCTTCGCGCGTGTGGCGCACCACGGTGGTCTGGTAGTCGGTGATGCTCTTGCGCATGTCGCGCTCGAGCACGTGCAAGCCGACCGCCACCACGGCCGCCAGCAGCAGCAACATGGCCGCCGCCACCGCGAACGCGAGCCTGGCCTTCAGGCCGACGCGGGACAGCAGGAAACGGTGAGGCAATGCGGGCACGACAGTGAGAGCGGCAAAGGGACGTTCGACCGGCCGAGGACGGTGGCAACCGGCCAGTGTGCCCAACGCGCGCCTCGCCCGTTCGCGGGAACAGGCAGGGAAATACCGCCCGCTTCTGCCGACCCCGGCTGGTTCAGCGTCACGCCGATCGGTAGAACCAGGCGCGTGTCGTGTCGTCGGCCGGAAAGAACGATTCGATGCGCAGCTCGTGCACCGTCACGTCGTGCGGTGTGCCCAGCGTCGCGATGGTCGTGAACAGGCTCAGCTCTACGTCACCCTTGCGGATGTGCACGGGCAGAAACGGCAGTGCCCGTGTGTCGAGGTTGGGCGTCCGGGTGGCGGCGTCGATGCCGGGCAATGCCACCAGCTCCTCGAGCAGGCGGGCTGCTTCACTGTCGGGCCCGTCGCCGAGGGCTTCGCGTTGTATCCAGTGCAGCAGATCGCCGCACACCGCCTGCCAGTTGCAGATGTGGCGGCGCGCGCCGGCCGGGTCCAGCATCAGCTTCAGCACGTTGGCGCCCTCGAACGCCGCCGGGGCCTGCGACGCGGGCACGTCGAGCAGCCACACCATCATCTCGACGGCGGGCGGGTTGGCCATCACGAGGTTCCAGAGCCGGTCGACCACCAGGGCCGGGAACGGGGCGTGTTGCGCCAGCATGAAATCCAGCGCCTGCCGCACCGCGTGCAACTCGGGGTCCGACAAGCTGCGTTCCTGATAGGCGGGCGCATAGCCGGCCGCCAGCAACATGACGTTGCGTTGCCGCAGCGGAATGTCCAGCACCATGCCGAGCTTCAGGATGATCTCCTTGCTGGGCTGCGAGCGGCCGCTTTCCAGAAAGCTGATGTGCCGCTGCGATATCTTGCCTTCGGTCGACAGCCGCAGCTGGCTGTAGCCTCGCTTGGTGCGCCAATAGCGCAGGGCAGCCGCAAAGTCCCTGAAGTAGGGATCGCGCACCGCGGCGCTCGACGTTCCGGTCGCGCTCATCTCAGTTCCTTCTCTCCAACATGCAGGCCAGTGCCTCGCTCGGGCGCCGGCCGGGGGCATTCTGCCGCGCCCGCCGTGGGTTGCCGATGACCTCGCAGGTCATCGAATCCCGGTGCAGGCCTTCACCACCGTCTTGCTTACCTCCGAGGTAATTGCCGCACCGCGCGGCGCTGCCGACACTTGCTTCAGACGAGCCGCAGGAGGCTCGTCACGACGACCCCCTCTCGTTTCTTACCTCGATGGAGAACCTCATGACCTCGATCCAACCGGCTCCCCTGCTCAAGTTCGCCCTGATCTCCGACGCCGTGGTCACCGGTGCCGTCGCGGCGCTCCAGCTGCTGCTACCGCAGTCCCTGGCCGATTGGCTTGCGCTGCCTCAGGCCCTGCTGGTGGGCACCGGCGTGTTCCTGTGCGGCTACACCGGCTTGCTCTCGATGCTCGCCACTCGCCCATCGGTGTGGAAGTCCATCATCCTGCTGCTGGTCGTGGGCAACCTCGGCTGGGCGGTGGGCTGTATCGCGCTGCTGCTCGGCACTCATGTCTCGCCGAGCCCACTGGGAGTAGCCTTCGTGCTCGTCCAGGCCTTCACGGTGGTCGTGTTCGCCGGTCTCGAATACGCCGGGTTGAAAGCCTCCTTGCCCGCCCAATCGCTGCGTCCCGCCCCGCTCTGAACCCACCGACCGGGCCAGCGCTGCTCGCCGATGCCGGCGGCAGCGCTGGCCGGCGGGCTTCAAAGCACGGCCGTGCTAAAACAGTTTAAGCAAACTTGCCTGTTGTCTGAAACGGTTGTCGATCACATGAAGGACACAGCAGCCTTCTCGATGATGCACAGGTGCGAGGCTTGCGCGGGAATCACTCCCGTAGCATGCGCAAGAACGGGCGGTGCAGGTGAGCCGACGCGCCTCTGACGCCCCTGTAAAGCGGCCCGCGTCTCGATGTATGCCCTGCATGCTCGTCACGCTGCACGGGCGTGCGGTGATCACAGTGCCTTGCTTCATCACACGTCCCCGATGCCGATCATTGTCGCGCTTCATTCACTGATCCATCCTGCATCCGCTCGTTGAGCACGGACGTGCGAACAGTGCTTCGCCCTCCGCAACGAGAGTCCGGTAAACGGCGCTTCGACCGTGAGCCGGCAGTCGGCAAGGCACGCATGCATGCATGCGCGTCCAGCACGACGTATGTGGAGACAACAGCCATGAGAGCGCTTCGACTTGCCCGCCTCCTGCAGCCCCTGCAGCACGTGATCGCAAAGGTGTTCCAGACTCTGTCCGTCGCGAGCTGCAGGCGATGGACTCAAACCCTTCCGAGCCGTCTCTCGTTCGAGACCCTCCGCTTCTCCCAGCTCGCCGCCGGCGCCAAGACCGGCCGTGCCGATCTTCAGCGCCGCCGGCGTGACGCCGAGGCTCGCCAGCGCTACGAGGCCCTGACCGCGCGCCTGCTCGGCCGTGGCCTGCCGGCCACCAGCGTCGATCTACAGCTGCGCGTCTCACCCGCGGAGCGCATGCGCCTCATCGCATGAGGTGATGCCGAGTTGAGTGGCGCCCAAGCGGCAACGCCGGCGTGCCACACGACACCGATGCCGACGTCCAGCCGACGTCGATGTCCCTGCCGACAGCCCTTGTGCCGTCTGCGTGCGCCGCCCTGCGCACGCGGTGGGGCAAGGCCGTCGGTGCACTGCGGGACCTTGGCCTGATCCGCCAGGTCCTTCCTCTCCCTGAAAGCTGATAGCAGGAGTCTCGACCATGAAGATCCACTCGAAGCCAGCAGGCCTCGCGCCCCTCGGACGCGGGCTGGGCGGCTGCCTCATCGCCGCCTGTGCCGCGGTGCTCGCCGGCGTCCCCCTCGCCGCCGGCGCTGCCGCCCCGCCCGCCGTGGGCGAGTTCGCAACCTTTGAAAGCGGGCCGGTGCGCCCGATGGCGCTGTCGAGCGACGGGCGGCGCTTGTATGTGGTGAACACGCCAGACAGTCGCATCGAAGTCTTCGACGTGTCCGGTGCCAAGCCGGTGCCGCTCGAAGCCATCCCGGTCGGCCTGGAGCCGGTCGCGGTGGCCTTGCTCAACGACCGGCAGCTGTGGGTGGTCAACCACTTGTCGGACAGCATCAGCGTCGTCGACGTGTCGGCATCGCCGGCCCGCGTCGTCAACACCCTGTTGGTCGGCGACGAGCCGCGCGACATCGTGTTTGCCGGCCCGGACAACCGCTGGGCTTTCATCACCGCCGCGCACCGAGGGCAGAACGCGAAGTTCGATCCCAAGCTGTCGACGCCGGGGGTCGGACGCGCCGACGTGTGGGTGTTCAACACCGGTGCACCGGGCACGGCTCTAGGCGGCACGCCGGTGACCGTCCTGAACATGTTCGGCGACACGCTGCGCGGGCTGGCCCGCAATGCCGACGGCACGCGCGTCTACACCGCCGTGCTCAACTCCGGCAACAAGACCACCGTGCTGGAAGGCAGCCCGCTCGGCGGCGCCCTCGACAAGGCCGGTCCCTCTCATGCGGCAGACGGCACCAACCAGGTCAACACCAGCCTGATCGTCCAGAAGAACGCCAAGGGCGAGTGGGTCGACAGCGGCGACCCGAAAACGAACACCCCGCCCAAGACCTGGAACGATCGCGTCAAGCTGAACCTGCCCGACAACGATGTGTTCGTGATCGACGCGACCGGCAGCACGCCACGCGTCATCGACAAGGTGACCGGCGTGGGGACGACCTTGTTCAACCTCGCGGTGCATCCGCAATCGGGCAAGGTCTACGTGAGCAACCAGGAAGCGCTGAACCTGACGCGCTTCGAAGGTGCAGGCACGCGCAGCACCACGGTCAAAGGCCATTTCGTCGAGAGCCGCATCACGGTGATCGACGGTGCGAGCGTGACACCGCGACATTTGAACAAGCACATCACCAGCTATTCGCAGCCCCTGGGAACGCCAGCCGAGAAAGCGGCGGCATTGGCAACGCCGCTGGAGATGGCGATCAGCCCGGCCGGTGACATGCTCTACCTCGCGGCGATGGGTTCCAACAAGCTCGCGCGCTTCTCGACGGCACAGCTGGACACCGACAGCTTCACACCCTCGCCGGCCAACCACGTGACCCTGACCGGAGGCGCGCCGACCGGCGTCGTACTCGACGCGCCACGCGGGCGAGCCTTCGTGACGACGCGCTTCGACAACGGCCTGTCGGTGGTCAACACCGGGACCTTCACCGAAAGCGCGCATGTGAAGATGTTCAACCCCGAGCCGCACGATGTGGTCACCGGTCGCCGCTTCCTCTATGACGCGGCCCTGACGTCCAGCCGCGGCGACTCGTCTTGCGCCGGCTGCCACATCTTCGGTGACATGGACCACCTGGCCTGGGACCTCGGCAACCCCGACGGCAGTGTCGCGAAGAGCCCCAACGCCTATCCCGACCGCATTCCGGCCTTCCTGCGCAAGCCCACCTTCCACCCGATGAAGGGGCCGATGACGACACAAAGCCTGCGCGGGCTGGTTGGCAATGGGCCGATGCACTGGCGCGGCGACCGCACCGGCGCTTCACCCGGCGCGACGCTGGAGGAACGGGCCTTCAAGGACTTCAACATCGCCTTCGATGTGTTGCTGGGACGGGAATCACAGCTGAACGACACCGACATGACGTCGTTCGCGCGCTTCGCCCTCAAGCTGCTGTACCCGCCCAACCCGGTACCCAACCTCGACAACACGCTGACGCCCATCCAGGAGACCGGCAAGAAGGTCTACAACGAGGTCGCCTCGACCGGGCCGGCCACCTGCAACAGCTGCCACGTGCTGGACCCCGCCAAGGGCAAGTTCGGCACCAGCTCGCTGATGAGCATCGAAGGGCCGCGCCTGGACGAGGACTTCAAGGTTCCGCAGCTGCGCAACATGTACCAGAAGGTCGGCATGTTCACGCGCAACTTCCCGCGCTCGCGGGCAACCGGCGACCAGATCCGCGGCTTCGGCTACGAGAACGCGGGCGCCCAGGGGTCGGTGTCGAGCTTCCTCGACACGCTGGTGTTCATCCAACTGAACGCGAAGCAGCGCGACCAACTGGAGCAGTTCGTGCTGGCCTTCCCGTCCGACATGAACCCGGTGGTCGGTCAGCAGGTGACGGTGACCGCGTCGAATGCCAACCAGGCCGACATCAAGGCGCGTTTGAACCTGCTCGTGCAACGCGCGCAGGTGACCGCGCCCCGGCCCGAGTGTGAGCTGGTGGCCAAGGGTGTGATCGGCAACCGCACGCGCGGCTGGGTGATGTCCAACGTCAGCGGCGCGCAGCCGAGCTTCGTGCCCGACCGGCGCGGTGACGCCGCGGTGTCGCTGCAAGGCCTGCTCGCCGAAGCCCGCAGTGCCGCGACGCCGCTGACCTTCACCTGCGTGCCGCCGGGCAACGGCACGCGCATCGGCGTGGACCGCGACGCCAACGGAGTGTTGGACCGCGACTGAGCCGCGGTGGTGTGAGACGGCAGCCGCCGGCCACGGCAGCTGCCGGGTGCGGATCTGGTGGGTCCGCGTGGGCTGCCGTGTGCGACGCGCCGTCGCCACGGCAGCCACAGAGTCGAGCCGCGGTGAGGCCGCGAGCTTCAAGCACAGGGGATGTGTCGTGACGAGCAGGCAGTTCTTCGGCCCGAGCCACAGGCTCATGGCCCTCAACACGTTCGAGGTTAGCCCGCAGGCCATGCCGGCCGGGCGCAAGGCGGCGCTGCTGGAGTTGCTGTCGTCGATGCGGTTCGCGATCTCGCTGCTGGTGGTGATCTGCATCGCCGCGGGCATCGGCAGTGTGGTGCCGCAGGGGCAGCCCGGGCAGCGCTACGTCGACCAGTTCGGCTTGTTCTGGTCGGCCCTGTTCGGCCGGCTCGACATCTACGCCGTCTACAGCGCCTGGTGGTTCTTGATGATCCTGGGTTTCCTGGTGCTGTCGACCAGCCTGTGTGTGGCGCGCAACCTGCCCCGCATCCTCGTCGACGTGCGCACCTTCAAGGAGCAGGTGCGCGAACAAAGCCTTGCGGCGCACCGCCACAAGGCCACCGGATGGCGGGCCGAAGACCCGCAGACGGCGCTGGCCCGCGTCACGCAGCGACTGCACGACGGCGGCTGGCGCTACCGGCTCGACGTGCGCGAGAACGGCGTGATGGTGGCGGCCAAGCAGGGCGCGATGCAGCGGCTGGGCTATCTGCTGACCCATAGCTCCATCGTGCTGATCTGCCTCGGCGGCCTGGTCGATGGTGACCTGCTGGTGCGGCTGCAGATGTGGGCGCAAGGTGTGGTGCCGACGCAAGGCGGCGCGGGCGCCTTGTCGCCGGCACATCGCATGGGCCTGAACACCCCCGCGTTCCGGGCCAACCTGCGGGTCACCGAGGGGGAGCGCGCGAGCCTTGCGGTGATCAATCTGCCGCAGGGCATGGTGATGCAGCCGCTGCCCTTCGATGTCGCGCTCAAGCGGTTCAAGGTCGAGTACTACGACACCGGCATGCCGCGCTTGTTCGCGAGCGACATCGTCATCCACGATCCGCAGTCGGGTGCGGAAGTGCCGGCCACGGTCGAGGTGAACCGACCCTTCATCTACCGCGGCGTTGCGATCTACCAGTCGAGCTTCGCCGACGGCGGCTCCCGGCTCACGCTGCGTGCCTGGCCCCTCGACGCCCGCATGGGCCTGCCCGCAGACGGCAAGGGATGGGAACTGCACGGCGCAGTGCATGCCCACCTGAACCTGCCGGAGGCGTTCTCCCGCAACGGCTTGCCGGTGTCGCTCGAATTGACCGACCTGCGGGTCATCAACGTGCAGGACATGGGCACGGCCGACGGCGGCAGCGACGATGCCGACGCCGCGGGCGTCTCGGTGGCCGCGCGCATCGAGCAGCACCTGGGCGCCGGCGACAAGGGCGCGAAGCCCCAGCAGTTGCGCAACGTCGGCCCCTCGGTCAGCTACAAGCTGCGCGATGCGTCCGGGCAGGCGCGCGAGTACCAGAACTACATGCTGCCGGTCGAGGTCGACGGGCAGCGCGTGTTTCTGTTCGGCCAGCGCCGGGATGCCGGCGACACCTTCCGCTATCTGCGGGTGCCCGCCGACGAAGACGGCAGCCTGCAAGGCTGGATGCGCTTGCGCTGGGCCCTGGCCGACCCCGAACTGCGAACCCGGGCCGCACAGCGACACGCGGCCCGGGCCACCGGCGGCGACCCACCCGAATCGCTGGTGAACTCGGCGGCCGGCGCCCTCGCCTTGTTCGCCGGTGCCGCGCCGGGTCTGCCGCAAGACACCGCGTTTGCCGGGTTCCAGGCCTTGACCGAGGTCGTGACACGGCAGGTGGACCCCGCCGAGCAGACGCAGGCTGCCGAGCTGTTGCTGCGCTTGGTCGACGGCACGCTGTTCGAGCTGAACAACCTGGCGCGCGAACGGCACGGTTTGGCCGCGCTGGCGCCGAACGACGCAGCCGGTCGCCGCTTCCTGACCCAGGCGGCGCTGTCGTTGTCCGACTCGTTTCTCTATGGTGCGCCGGCCATCTTTGCCTTAGACGATTTCGAGCACGTTCAGGCCAGCGTGTTCCAGGTGGCGCGCGCACCGGGCACCACGCTTGTCTACCTAGGCAGCGCGCTGCTGGTCGCGGGCGTGTTCGCGATGCTCTACATCCGCGAGCGGCGGCTGTGGGTCTGGCTGCAGCCCGCCACCGCGGAGAGCGGCAGCGCCGGCACCCGCTTGGCGTGCGCCATGTCGGCGAACCGCCGCACCCTCGACCTCGAGCGCGAGTTCGAGCAGCTCTCGACCTTCCTGCTCGCAGCCCCCGCCCCGGCACGGGCGTCTCACCCGCTCCCCTGTCAGGAGACGACATGAACCACAGCACCACCCTCCCCCACCCGAGCCCCGACCTGCAGCGTCGCTCCCGGCGCGACCGGTGGCGCCGGCGAACGCCTTACGACTGGGGTTATGCGGCCTTGCTCGTGCTCGGGCAGGCCTATGCCTACACCCGGTTCGGTGCGTCGATGGACGTGTACGACCAGGCCGTGCTGGCGCTGGCCGGCGTGGTCCTGCTGGCCTTGGGCTGGCACTGGAGCCCGTTGCGCCACCTGGTGCTTGGCGTCACGCTGGCCAGCCTGACGGCCGTGGCCCTGTACGAGCGCACGCCGGGACTGCACGGCGCCGACCTGGGGCAGGCGGAGCAGGCGTTCTGGCTCAAGTACGCCCTCTCCAGCCAGAGCGCCATTCTTTGGATGGCGCTGCTGTTCGGCCTCAGCACGCTGTTCTACTGGATCGGGCTGTTCGGCGCGCCGGCGGCGGCTGCAAACGGCCGCGCGGCCCAGCGCATCGGCGCCGGCATGGCCTGGGCGGGGGTCTTCATGGCGCTGGTCGGCACGCTGGTGCGCTGGTATGAAAGCCATCAGATGGGGCCCGGCGTCGGCCACATCCCGGTGTCCAACCTGTATGAAGTGTTTGTGCTGTTCAGCTGGCTGACCACGCTGTTCTTGCTGTATTTCGAGGCGCTGTACGCACGCCACGCGGCAGCCGACGGACAAGCTGGCGCCAACATCCGCTCGCTGGGCGCGTTCGTGATGCTGGTGGTCAGCGCCGGCATCGGCTTTTTGCTGTGGTACACGGTGACCCGCGGTGCCCAACAGATCCAGCCGCTGGTGCCTGCGCTGCAAAGCTGGTGGATGAAGCTGCACGTGCCGGCCAACTTCGTCGGCTACGGCACCTTTGCGCTGGCCGCGATGGTGGCGCTCGCCGCGCTCCTCAAGAGCGCACCCCGAGCCCACTTGCTGTGGGGCCTGGTGCTGGGGCCGTCGGCCGTGCTCCTGGCCCTGCTGGGCCTGTCGGCGCTCGGCGTCGTGCCGGCGGCGTCTGCCGCTGCGGTGGCCTCGACGGTGCGGATGCTCGGGGGCGTCGTGATCTTCTTCGCCGTCGTGGTCGGCTGCCGCAACCTCATCGGCGCACGCCTGCCGGATGCCGAAGTGCTCGACGACCTGATCTACAAGGCCATCGCGATCGGTTTCGCCTTCTTCACCATCGCCACCGTCCTCGGGGCGCTGTGGGCCGCCGAGGCCTGGGGCGGTTACTGGAGTTGGGACCCGAAGGAAACCTGGGCCTTGATCGTCTGGCTCAACTACGCCGCCTGGCTGCACATGCGCTTGATGAAGGGCTTGCGCGGCGAGTTCGCCGCCTGGTGGGCCCTGGTGGGCCTGCTGGTCACGAGCTTCGCCTTCCTCGGCGTCAACATGTTCCTCTCCGGTCTGCATTCCTACGGAGAGCTGTGAGGCGGGCCTTGGCGGCGCCGGCCCCTCGTGGGTCAGCGCTGCGCCGTCGGCCTTGCATGCACCGGCAGGCCTGGCCGCCACCCGTCGTGCCCACCCTCCGCGCCCGCAACCTTCGTCTTCAGGGGGTGCCACCATGCTGCGTTCAACCACCGTCCGCCGTGCCCCTCGGGTGATGGCCCTGCTTTGCGCCGGAGGGGCGGCGTCGTGCCCTGTGCCGGGCGAGGCCCATGTGAAGTGGTTCTCCAAAGTGGTCAACTGCGTCTCGTCGCCGCTGGACATTGCCCAGGTGGTCGCGTCGCCGCTGTTCGCCGCGCTGTTCTGCGCCGCGCTGGTGGTGATGGCCACGGTGTTCACCGTCGACAAGCAGGTGCGGCGGCGCTGCAAGGGGCGACCGCCGCCGGCGCTGCTGTCGGGCGCCAGCGGTGCTGCGGCGGCGTCCGCGCTTTTGCGGGCGGGGGTGGCGGTCTACTTCGTCTGCGTGCCCTGGTATGCACAGGACCGCCCCTTCCTCCTGACGCCGGAGCTGACCAGCGGCGCCGCCTGGGTGCCGGCAGTCCAGCTCACGGTGGCCGTGGCGGTGCTATGGAGGTCCAGCGTGCCGGTGGCCGCGGCGGGCATCGGTGTGCTGTACGCCTGCGCCGTGTGGAGCTACGGCTGGTTCCACCTGCTCGACTACCTCTACTTCGTGGGCATTGCCGCTTTTCTGGTGCTCGACGCCCTGCAGCGTGACACCTCCGCGGTGCTGCGCTTCGACCTGCTGCGCCTGAGCGTCGGCTTCAGCCTGATGTGGGTCAGCATCGAGAAATGGGTGTATCCCGAATGGTCCTACGACCTGCTCGAGCACCAGCTGCGGCAGGTCACGATGGGCCTGGACAGCCAGTTCGTCGTGATGTCGGCCGGTTTCGTCGAGTTCTGCCTCGCCTTCCTGCTGGTGTTCGGCGGGCTGTCGGCACGCGTGTCGTCACTGGTGCTGCTGGCGCTGCTGGTGGGCGCGATCCCGCTGGCCGGTGTGCTCGACGCGATCGGCCATGCGCCGCTGCTGGTCGTGCTGCTCATTTTTGCCGCCCGCCCCAATCCGATGGCCTGCGTCGGGCATCCACGCAAGCCGTGGCCCCACCGCTGGGTGCTGTCCTTCGCCATCTGCCTGCTCGGGCTGATGGGCCTGTACCACCTGGCCCACCTGGCCGCCTATCCGCGCGGGCGCGCCCTGCTGTCGCCCAATCTGCTGGTCGCGCTCGGGCTGGTCGCGACGTGGTGCTGGCAGGCAGTGCGGCGACGCGGACACACCGGGGGCGAAAAGCTCGCGCCGCCCCCTTGACCTAGAGTGCGCTCTAGCACATTCAATTCGAACCTGGAGCGCACAACGATGAGCAAAACCCTCTACATCGGCACGCTGGCGGCCGAGATCGGCCGCAGCGTGCACACCATCCGCTGGTACGAAGCCCAGGGCCTGGTGCCGGGCGTGATGCGTGACGGCGGCGGGCGTCGCCTCTACACCGAGCAGCACGTCGGCTGGCTGCGGCTGATGGACCGGCTGCGGCGCACCGGCATGCCGATCCGGGAGATGCGCCGCTACACCGCGTTGGTGCAACAGGGCCGCAGCACGCTGGACGAGCGCCGCGCACTGCTGTGTGCCCACCGCGAGCGTGTGCAGCAGACGCTGGCCGAGTGGAGCGCCGCGCTGGGCCTGCTCGACGCGAAGATCGATTTCTACGAGCGATGGCTGGACAGCGGGAAGCGGCCGCCGCTCGACCCGATGCGACTTCCCGCATCACCACCCCCAAGCCGGAGGACGACACGATGAACCACGACAACAAACGACTGATGCAGCAAATCTTCGAAGCGCTGGCCCAGGGCAACGGCCGGCCCTTCGTCGACGCGATGGCCGATGACTTCTGCTGGGTTATCCCCGGCCGGTCCACCTGGTCGCGGCGCTGGGAGGGCAAGCAAGCGGTGGTGAGCGACCTGTTGCGGCCCTTGTTCGAACGGTTCGCCGACACCTATGTGAACCGAGCGCACCGTTTCATCGCCGAGGGTGAGCATGTGGTGGTCGAGTGCAGCGGCGAGGTGACGACCAAGACCGGCAAGCGCTACGACAACGACTACTGCATGGTGTTCCGGATCGTCGACGGCCGGCTGCGCCAGCTGACCGAGTACATGGACACCGAGCTGGCCACCGCAGCGTTGGGAGCGCCTTGAAAGCAAAGCCGGCGCCGGGCAAGGGGCCCGGGCCGGCAGGGATGCGCCGGTGGTGACGCCCGGGGCCCATCGCTGACACCTGAGGCCAGACGATTGCCCGGGCGCCGCACCTCATCAGCGCCGGTACTCGTAGCCGTAGGTCCGCCGATAGTCGGCCGCACTGGTCGACTGGTTGGTGGTCGTTTGGCTGTGCTCATAGCCGTACTGCTCCAGATGCTGGTCGGCGCCGCTGACGGCCGACGTCTGGTGCATGTACGTGCCTTGGGCCGCGCTGCCGTTTTCCAGTCCGTAGATGCGGTTGTGGGTGCCCGGTCGGTTGTACTGCGACGGATCGGGGGCCGTGATGCTCACCGTCATCCCGGGCGCGCCCATCTGGTGCGGCATGCCCAAGGTGTCGTGCACCAGGCGCTGCGTCGAGTAGCCTGACGTGCCTTGCGGCACACGCGGCATCTGGAAGTGCATGTGGGCGTCGGGCGGCAGATGGCCGAGTCGGCCTGCCGTCGAGGGAGCGGCCATGTCGACGTTGGGCACGATCGGCACGCCGAGCATGTTCAGCTGGTGCGCGTTGTCCTGGTAGTCCTGGTGTTGCGAGTGCGGCCCGTACGTGGTGGCGGCGATCCGGTCGGCCTGCGACCGGTCGTGGCGGATCTGCGCCAGCGAGTAGGAAAGATTGCCGTCGGACAGGTTGACATGGGATCGGTCGGCCAGGTTCTCCTCGGGCGGGCGGATCTCCCCCGGCGGGTGCATATGCGCCACCCTGGGCCGGTAGCCCAGGACCATCTCCCGGGGCACCCGCAGTTCCTCGCCGTGGCTGGTCGTGAAGCGGTAGTAGCCGGGCCGGCTCGATTGCCCGTCATAAGTGGCCACGGTGTGGCCTCGATCCGGGAGGTTTAGCAAGAACTGCTCGCCGACATCTTCCGAATGCGGCCGTATCCCGCGGTGGCTCGACGAGCCGTAGGCCGCGGACGGGGAAGGCTCTCTGGACGACAGCGCCGGCGACCGGGGCTGCAAAGAGGAGTGCCCGCCGTGAGACGAATGCCGCGAGCGTGAGTGCGAGTACGCCGGGCCTTGAGAAGACGACGAAGATGAGGGCGATCCGCCTTGGGAGTAACTGGAGGGGCCGCCGTAGCTCGACGGGCCTGGATAGCCGGATGTGCGAGTCATGCTGGGTTCCTTTTGAAGTCAATGGATGGGATGTGCTGGCCAGGCAACCCAGCGTAGGACGGTGACACCCCTCGCCCCTCCGACCGAGCGAAGCGATGCACGACGGGGCGAAGAGGGTCGCGGAAAAATGGAATCGGTACCACCACAGTCCGGACACGGAGCTGGCCAGGGTCGTACTGGGCGCACCCTGACCGTGCCCGCGGCTCAGCGCGCGTCATTTCAAGTACCCCTCGTGTCCGGCGACATTCCGCTTCGCAAACGCTGATGAAACGTCGCCCCGGCAGCATCGCGCCGGGTAGGTCGACTCCTAGCATCGAACCGTCACCTCAGAACCGCATCGAGAACTCCGCGCGTTGGGTCGGCTGGCCGACTCGCTCCGTTCAAGACAGTCGACGCGGAACACCTGTCACCCGTTCGAGCCTGGAGTACGCCCATGCCCCCACCAAAGATCGCCGGACATCACGCCCCTGTCGCACAGTTCGATCCTTCCGCCTCACAGTCGGCGGCGCCGAAAAGCGCTGCCGACCCGGGCAAGTTCAAACCGGCGCCGCTGTTCTCGACGGTCGGGCCGCTGTCCAATTTCCCCAAGCTGGGCACGACCAGCCGCACAACCAACTTCACGTCCAAGGGCCGGGGAGCCGACGCGGCGAAGCTGGCGAAACTGGGGGTGTCCATGAAGGCGGCCTTCAAGACCGACGAAGAACTGGCGCTCGTCGACGCGCAAGAGAGAGGGCTGCACTCCGACGCTGGCCGCCACTTCCACGACTTGCTGACGCTTTACACGACCGGCGCCTGCGAACGGCCACAGTTCGCCGAACTGCGCAACACCATTCCGTTGTATTCGGTCGACATCGCCCCACGAGGCGGATCGAAACTGGTCCACCGCGGGTTGTCATTGCCGGACAGCATTCTGGCCACCGTGCTGAAGACGCCGCCGGGGATCTCGAGTCGCAGCGTGGCGCACTCCTTGATCCATGGATTCCGTCGGACGGACGGCAGCTTCACTGGCACCGGTGTGGCCAGCACGACCACCTATGCGCCCATCGCGAAGGCATTCGCAAAGGCCGAAGAGACGGCTCAGAAGTCGGCCGTCATGCTGAACATCACCGTTTTCGGCGGCCGGCCGGAGAGCTATCAGAACGGCGCAAAGGGTGTGACGCTGCGGACCAGCATGTTGCCGGGCACCGGGAAGATCGAAAGCGAACATGAGATCGTTCTCGACATCACCAATCGCTATGAAATTCGGGGCATGAAGCCGGCCCCCGGTGGTTATGCCATCGACATGGTGGCCTACGGCCGGCCCTGGTCTGAAGTGGCCGGTCAGCCCCGCGCCACCGACAAATGGGTCCAGGAGAGCAAGCAACTCGGCTCCAATGTCGGCGGCATCTTCAGGGACCCCGAAGGCGTGCGCTGGTATGTCAAGCAAGGGTCGCCCGATCACCTGAAGAACGAGGCCTTGGCGGCGCAGCTGTATTCGATGCTGAATATCAAGGCGCCCCAGATCGAGCATGTGACGCGGGGCGGACAACCGGCCCTGGCGTCGCGGATGATGGACGTGCACGCGATGGCCGGCGCGAACGGCAGGATCCATGGTTTGCACCGTGGCTTCGTCGCCGACGCATGGCTGGCCAACTGGGACGTGATCGGGCTCGAGTTCGACAACCTGAAGGTCGACAAGGACAACAACGCCGTGCGCATCGACACGGGCGGCGCCTTGCTCTACCGCGCGCAGGGTGCGCCGAAGGGCGCGGCGTTTGGCCCCGAAGCGAAGGAGATCGTCACGTTGCTCGACGGGCCGAACCGGCAAAGCGCACAGGCCTTCCGTCACCTGCGCCGAAGCGAAATCGAGGCCGGCATCACGCAGCTGAAGCACGTGGACGACGCCCTCGTCAGGCAGCTTTGCATGACACAAGGCCCGGGATCAAAGGACGAGCGCAAGTCCCTGGCCGATACCTTGATCGCCCGGAAGAACTGGCTCGTCGCCGAGCTGGACGCGGGGCTGCCGCACTTCCACCCCAAGCCGGACGAGAACGGAAAGCTGAAGGTCCTGCACCACCCGACCCGGCCTTCGCCCTCGTCGCACTGGAAGCACGCGAACAGCACCGTCACGGTGACCCCGGGCAGCAAGGTGCCGCGCGAGCACGCGGGCGTGCCCTTCAAGAAATGGTCGCACCCGCCGACGTCCAACCCGGAATGGCAGGCGCTGTCGGACCACATGTCCGCGCCGTTCAGCGAGCCGAAGATGAAGGTGGCGTCCGGCCGCAAGCCCGCGTCCGGCATCCTGATCGTCGAAGACGACGGCCGGATCTGGGTCACCGAGCCCAGCAATCACTTCGCCGACACCGAGCATTCACTGCCGAAAGGCAAGCTCGAAGCCGACCTCTCGCTGAAGGCCAACGCGATGAAGGAGGCCTATGAGGAAACCGGTTTGCATGTGCAGATCACCGACATGCTCGGCGACTACGACCGCACGACATCGACCACGCGCTACTACATCGGCAAACGCGTCGGTGGCTCGCCGTCCGACATGGGCTGGGAATCGCAGAGCATGAAGCTGGCGACGCTGGAGGACGCGCAGCGGCTCTGCAACATGGGCGTCGACCGCCGCATCATCGACGACCTGCGCACAAAACTCGAAGACGACCGCAGGGCCGCCAAGGCACAGGCGACGCTGCTCGACCGCAGCGCCGTGCATACCTTCGAGCGTGACCCCGAGATCGAGATCGGCGGCAAGCTGCACGGCGTTGACCTTGCTTCCTGGAAGGCACCGAAAACAGACGCAGAGTGGGCGCACATCAAGACGCGACACATTCCGTTCGTCGACCCTGTCTTCAAGCCCGCCAAGGGACTGCAGGCGGCATCCGGTGCGCTGATCGTCGAGCCCGACGGACGGGTGTGGCTGGCGGAGCCCAAGGATCACTTCGCCGGTGTCGAGCACACCTTCCCGAAGGCCGGTCATAAGTCGGCCATCCCGCTGCGAGCCAACGCCGTCAAGAGCGTCTACGAAAAGACGGGGTTGCATGTCGAGCTGGTGGGGCACCTGGGCGACTATGACCGCAGCACTTCGTCCACCCGTTACTACGTGGCCAAGCGTGTCGGCGGCACCCCGAGCGACATGGGGCGCGACTCTCAGAGCGTCAAACTGTCGCCGCTCTCCGATGCGAGCCGCCTGTGCAACACATCGGTCGACAAGCGCGTCCTGTCGGATCTTCGCGAATGGTTGCAAGACAACGAAAGCGCGTCTGTCTTGTTCCGTTGAGGTGCGGTAACGGTATAGCGGTCGCGCCCGGTCGCTGACACACAGGAGATCTCAGGCGACGGCCGGCGGGCATCTGCGGCGCGCAAAAGTGGAACCGGTGCCAGCCGGCCCGGGCGACGCCTGTTTCGGCTGCCGGTGACAGAAGCGGGAATCGAAGCTTCGTCAACGGTCAGCCGCGGTGCCGCGCCAGCGCCTCGCGGATTTTGCGGTCGGTCTTGTACTCATTGAGGGCATAGACCGCCCAGATCGCCGCCGGCAACCAACCGATCAAGGTCACCTGCAGGATCAAACAGATGACCCCGGCGAGGGGGCGGCCGATGGTGAAGAACACCGTGAAAGGCAGAAAGATCGCAAGCAACAATCGCATCGCAGCAGGGGCTCAGGTCAGGAAGCCCAGGTGAGGGGTCGAGAAGTTGCCGAGGTTGGGCGTGACGGTGCGCAAGTCAGTGTCGCTCACCCCCAGCCAGCGGCCGAAGGTCGCAGCATACTGGTCGACCGAGGTGGTCGGCAACAGCGAGCCACGACCGACGTCCTCGGGACCGCGCAGGGCCACGGTCGGGAACTGGCCGTAGACGTCGCCTCCACGCACCGCCCCGCCGACCACAAAGTGGTGCCCGCCCCAGCCGTGGTCGGAACCGTCGCCGTTGGAGTCGAGGGTGCGGCCGAACTCGGAGGCGCTGAACAAGGTGACGTTGCGGCTCAAGCCCATCGCGACCATGGCCCGGTCGAACGCCACCACGCCGGCCGCCACGCCGGACAGCAAGTCCGGGTGCGAGCCGAGCAGGCCGCTGTGGTGGTCGAAGCCGCCGATCGACACGTAGAACACCTGCCGCCCGGCGCCCAGCGACGCGCGCGCGGCGATCAGCCGCGCGACCATCTGCAGCTGCCGCCCCAGTTCACCGCCGGGGAACTGCACCGAGCCTGGCAAGGCGGTGCCCTGCAGCGCCGTGCCCAACTGGCTGTTGACCGCAATGGCGCGCCGGCGCACCTGCCCATACTCGCGTTCGAGCAGGTTGTTGCGCTCGGTCGTCGCGACCATCTGGCGCCAGGCGTTGAGCGCTTGCGACGAGCCGAACAGCTGCCCGGCCGGCCCCTGCGGGTGCAGTTGGCTCACGTCGAGCGCACCTTCCGGGTTGACGCGCGTGCCTTGCACGGTGGTGCCGGTGAGGAACACGGTGTTGCCCGACAGGGTGATGGCGGTGAAGCTGCGCTGGCTGTTGCGGCTGGCCAGCAGGTCGCCGATGCGGCCGCCCCAGCCCGATGGCGCACCCTCGGGAGCGAACGACTGCCAGGTGGACTGCTGGTCGTTGTGAGAGAACAGCTTGACGGGCACGTGGGTCCGCTGCTGCCGATAGTCCTCGAGCGAGGTCGGTGCGACCAGCGGGCCGACGTTGGCGACGAAAGCGCAGCGGCGCTCGTTGTATAGCGGCGCGAGCGGGGCCAGGCTGGCCGGCAGCGCGACCTGACGCCCACCGAGCGCCGGCGCGGTGATCGGCGTCAGCCCCGCGCGCGGCAGCGCGAGGTTGGTGCGGCCCGCCGCATAGGCGTTGTAGGCCGCCGTGTCGTAGGGGATGAGCGTGTTGGCGTTGTCGTTGCCGCCGAGCAGGAACAGGCACACGATGGCCTTGTAGTCGCCGGCGGTCTGGGCCGAGGCGGCGCCGAGCGCGGCCAGGTTGAGCGCGACCGGCGCGCCGGCGCCGAGGGCGGCGAAGGACGCGGCACGCTTGAGGAACTCGCGGCGGGATGCGGACTGGGTCATGGCAGGCCTCTCACTTCTGGACGAGGAATTCGGTCGAGGACAACAGCAGCGTCAGCGCCACGTTGACCCGATTGCGCAGGCCGGCCGGGCTGGTGGCGGGCACCGAGGCCACCGCGTCCTGCACCAGCCGGCGGGTGGCATCGCTCAAGGTGCCGCCGGTCAGCAAACGGCCCAGGCGGTCGACCAGCCGGGCGGGGTCGGACGCCAGCGCGATCTCGGCCGTGAAGGGGAAGTCGCTCGGCGTATTGGCCGGGTACTGCAGCATGTGGTGGACACTGCGCGCCCAGCCGAGCGTCGACACCTCGTTGGTGATCTGGAACTCGGGCGCCACCAGGCCGGCGCTCGCGATCGGCGTCTGCGGCGGTGTGTAGCCCGGGCGATAGAAGTTGAACACCGATGGCGCGCTCAGCGGCGCCTGGCCGATGCTGCTGTCGTCCCAGGTCCACGGGAAGGTGTAGAGGCCGTTGCGGGCGCGGGCGTCGACGGCCCGGAAGAACGCCGTGACGCGCAGCACCGGCTCGCGCAGCCGTCCCCATTGCGGGTGGCTGGGGCGCACCGGGTCGCGTGCCTCGGGGTCCATCAGCACCGCCCGCACCACCGCGGCCATGTCGCCGCGCACACCGCTGCCGTTGTTCCCGAAGGCACGGCTGACACGCTGGATGTAGGCCGGGCTGGGGTTGCTGGTGACGAGCCGCTGGATCAGCTGGCGCCCGATGAAGGGGCCGACGTTGGGGTGCTGGAAGATCCGGTCGAGCGCCTGCCTGAGGGCGGCCTCGGCGCCGGTGCCGGCGGCCACCGTGGTGCCGAGGAAGGTCTTCTGCGACGGCGAGTGGTGCTGCGCATACAGCCGCATCGGTTGCCAGCGGGCAGACGCCGGCATCGACGAGTTGCTGAAGTTCCAGCCCCAGAAATCGTCGTCGCTGCTGCGGCCGGCGTTGAAGCTCCAGCCGGTGAAGACCTTGGCCAGGCCCTTGACGTCGTCCTGCGTGTAGGTCTCGACCGGCCGGCCGTTGACCAGGCGCAAGCTGCCGTCTTCGTTGAGTTCGTACAGGCCGATCGAGAACAGCTGCAACAGTTCGCGGGCGAAGTTCTCGTCGGGCGCCCGGCCGGTCGCCGGGTCTTCCTTCTGGTTGGCCAGGTGAGACAGGAACAAGCCCATCTGCGGGTGCAGGGCGACGTCTTGCAGCAGCGTGCGGAAGTTGCCGAAGGCGTTGCGCGCCAGCACGTCGTAGTACTGCGCGGTGCCCTCGTAGTACCAATGCAGGGTCGGGGTCGCGTTCTGCGCGTTGACGACGAAGATCTGCGACAGCGCGAAGGCCACCCGTTGGCGCAGCTGGTCGGGCCCGGTGATCGCGTTGGTCCAGATCGCCGTCTGGACGTCGAGGTACTGGTTGTGCGGCGCGTTGCGGGCTTGGTTGGCGGCCACCGCGCGCTGCTGTGCCGAGCTGGCCGGCAGGCTCATCTGCTCACGCAGCCAGTTGTTGTAGCCGACCTCCATCAGGCGGTTGACGTCGGCTTCCACGGCACCGAAGGTGGCGGCGTTCAGGAACCGTGCGGCCTCCTCCGGTCGGGAGGGACGCTCGCCGACCGGGCCGGGCGTCGGGCCGGGCGTCGGGCCGGGCGTCGGGTTGGGCGGTGGCGGTGGCGGCGGCGGTGGCGGTGGCGGCGGCGGCGGCGGTGGGTTGCCGGTCCCCTGCTGCACGTCGCACTGCTTCACGGTGCCGACCAGCGGGTCGCGACCGAAGAAGGCGTTGTTGCACGCGACGGTGCCCGACAGCGTTCTCTCGATCCAGCTGGCGCCGGCGCCATAGCGCACCAGCCGCGGTGCCGGCAGCGTGAACGAGCCGCCCTCGTCGGCCACCTTCACCCACCCGGTCGGGGTGGGCGGCGGGGGCGGGGGCGGAGGCGGAGGCGGCGGAGGGGGCGTCTGGATCGGCGAGCAGCTGCCGGCGCCGCGGCTGGTTTGGAAGTGGCTGCGTCGCGACGTCTTCTGGATGCTGGCGGCATCGCTGAGCACCACCTCGGTGGCCCACCCGGGTTTCAGTGTGGACAGGTGGATGCCGTCGCCGACCATGTCGAAGGCCGAACTGTCACCGGCCTTGCAGTCGCTGTTGAAGTTGTCCCACGACCAGGCCAGGTAGCCGAGGCCTCTGGACTGCGCCTGCCGGATGACGTGCTGGTAGGGCACGGCCTGGGTGCAGGCGCCCGGCGTGACGCTGCCGAGCTCGCCGACGATCAGCGGGATGCGTGCCGCCACCGCCGCATCGAAGGCCGAGGTGATGCGCGTGGCCTGGTTGGCGCCCGAGTCGTACACGTGCCACGAGAACACCAGGTTGTGGAGCGGGTCGGCCGTCTGCAGGCGCGGCGCGATGCGCAACAACTGCTCGACGTTGCGGCCCCAGCCGGCCGCGTCGATCACGAAGGGCATGCGCAGGCCGGCCGTGCGCAGCTTGGCGATGATGCGCGTGTAGGTGGCGACGAACTCGTCGTCGCTCACGACGTTGCCGGCCTCGTTGGCAATGTTGAGCAGCAGGCGGGACTCGAATTGCCGCAACACGGCCAGCGTGGCGGGCTGGGTCCAGAAGGCTTCGACCTGGGCCAGCTTGGCGAAGTCGCCGGTGGCGTCGTGCAGGTCCCACATCGGGATCAGCCCGGCGTCGACGGCACGCTGCAGCGTCTGTACCGCCTCGGACGCCGGCACCTCGGTCATCCACATGAAGCGCACGACGTTGGCACCGGTCTTGGCGATCTCGGGGAACGAGTTGCCGGCGCGGTCGGCGTACACCGCCATCTTGTTGACGCCGCGCAGCACGACTTCTTCTCCGCACGGATCGTAGAGCTTGCCGTTGCGCACCTGGTAGGCCGCGGCCGGCGTCACCGCTGCGGGCTGCACCGGCGTGTCCGGCACGCTCGGGAACGGGTTGGCACCGTCCGCGGTGTTGGGGGTGTTGGTGGTGTTGCTGCTACTGCCGTTCGTGGTGTTGGTGGCCGCCGGCGTCTGGGTGCCGGACGAACCGCCCCCACAGGCTGCCAGCACGGCCGTGCACACCAGCGTCGTCGTCACCTTCCATCCGGCGCGGATGGCACTCCCTGCTTCTCGCATCTGCAAGCCTCCATCGTGTTCGAGCCAGACCATCGTCACGACGTTGAAGACGTGCGCTGGCCTTGGGCGTGCGAAGTATGGAAGGCTCCCGCCGGCAGTCGTCATGCTGGGCACTCCGCTCGGGCACCCATTCGAACCGCCGGCGGCAAACGGCGCGCCGCGATGCACCAACGGAGCGGCCGGCCCTCTGCCACTGGGCTCGGCGGCCGGTCGGTGTGGCGCAGGGTCGATTTCGTAAAGTGGCGAAGCGGTCGCATCGGCCGCCCTCACCAACATCACCTACAACACGAGACCCGCATGCCCATCGTGAAGATTGAAGTTTGCCGCCCCCGTCCGCCAGAACAGGTCCGCGCTCTCATCGACGCGGTGTACCAGGCGCAGCTGATCGCTTTCAAACTGCCGGAAGACGACAAGCAGATTCGCTACGTCGAGCACACACCGGAGCACTTTCCGGTGCCGCCAGGCAAGACGGAGAACTACACCTTCGTGGAGTTTCAGGTCTTCCCCGGGCGCTCACTCGAAGCCAAGCGCCAGCTGTACGCCGGCGTGGTCAGCCGTTTTGGCGCGCTGGGCATCCAGCCGAGCGACATCACGATCGTGCTCCACGAGCCCGCGCTGGAGAACTGGGGGATCCGCGGCCTGCCGGCGTCGGAGGTGGACCTGGGCTTCAACCTGAAGGTCTGAGACAGGACACGAAGGCTCGCAGCGGGGGCACACCGCCCGCCGCTGCGGCTTTGCCGAGCGCCGTCAGTGTGTCGTCTTGTCGGTCGCTCGTGGCAGCTGGATCATCAGACCCTGGCACGCCAGCAACTGGGTCGGCGCGAAGTCAGTGACGTAGGCGGCAGGGGCGTTGCGCTCGCGTGCGAACGCGAGTGCGCGCTCTTCGGCCAGGCGCATGTCGCCGCCACGGCCGCTGGAGTCCTTGTCGGAGTTGTCGAGGTAGAGGATGCCGCCGGGCCGAAGCAACGAGGTGGCAGACCGTACACACTCGCTGCGGAATTTTCCGTCAACCATGATCAGGTCGAAACCGGTCGGATCGTCGCGCTTGAAGCTGACGTATTCGTCGCGCTGCTCCGCGAGCCGGTATTCGACATTGCGCAGGCCGCGCCGCTGGATGAGCTGTTCCACCCGTTCATACCAGCCGCGGTGGTCTTCCACCGAGCACACCTGGCCGGCGTGGCGTGCGTACCAGAGGGTGGACATGCCGGAACCGAATTCGAGCACGCGCGACTCGGGGGTGAGAAACTTTTGCAGCCGCGCGATCGACGAGAACGCGATCCACGGCAGCTCGGGGCGGTAACCCACCGCCACCCGCAGCGCTGCCGTCCAGAATGCCGGCAGCGAATGCAAGGCCAGCGTCTTCCACCCCGTGAAGTTGCCCTTCTCGTCATGCCAGCGCGTTTTGCGATAGTGATCACCGGCGATGATTCTCATCAGCATCGTGTCTCCCCTTCCTGGTTGGATGGCCGCGGCGATGGGTTCGACGGCAGTGCATGACTCGGCACCGGCGGCACTGCCGCTGCGTGCTGAACGGCAGCAATCGGCGCTCCCATCCGTCGCGTGAAAGGCGAGCTTGGCGCGTCCGGACGCAAGTACGCCTTGGGAAAAACACGGGGATGACGCGGGAACGACCGGCTCGCGTGCGCTCGCCGCGGCTACGGTATGGCGGGTGTCATGGGGCAGCAACTGTGAGTTCTCCGAGGCCTGGTGGCCCGGCCCGCTTGCGTCATCTGTCACCCCTCTGCCCCCGGCGCGCGAGAACCGCGCCGCAAGGCTCTGCTGCAGAAGGCGGGTGCAGTCGTTGTTCACGAGATGCTTGCCAACTGCGATGGGTGCAGCTATGTTGAACATTCACGTTCACGGCAGGGCGAGCGATCCGCCCTGCCCGCCGCGCGCCCGGTCAGGCCGTCGTGTGCGCGGATGGGCAGGGCCCGTGTGCACTGGGCCTGCAAGCTCGTTTGATGCGCCGGCGCGCGCCTGCCCGCGTCTTGGCGCGGCGCGCGTTCACGCCTATCGCCAGCAGCCCTGCGACACTCAGCGCCCAGGTGTCGGGCTCCGGCACCGCGGCAGCGACGTCGATACCCTGCCCCCAGGCCGAGGTTCGCAGTTCCAACGAGTACAAGTTCTCCCACTCGTCCGTGTTCGTGATGGTCAGCAAGAGACGGCCGTTGGCACGAAGGTCGTCAAACGACCCGAGCGCGACGGGCGCGCGCGGCAGCCCGATCTCCTGCGCATCGGCCGCCAGCGTCGTCGGCGATGACCAGTGACCATGTTCGACGCTGGCCTCGACGCGGGCGCCGGCCGTTTCCGTCGTACCGTCTGCAGAGCGCCCCCCGGACACCTGGGTCCAGAGGGTGTAGTCGATCGAGATCGTCAGCTCGCTATGTGGGGCGAGCAGGAAGTTGCCCGAGTACGATGCCGGCGTCGTGATGGTCGATCCTGCCCAGAACTCGCCCTGCTGGTCACCACTGGTGCCAGACGAACTCAACCACCCATTGCCCACCGCAGCCCGCGCCGCGGTTCCAGCCTCGAGCCGCCAAGTCTGCTCCCACGTGGCAGTTTGGAAGAAGGGCTGGCCGGAGCCGGGCACCGGCCCGCCATTGAAATCGTCCGGCCGGCGTAGCGATCCATCCAGCACGGTTCGCGACTCGTGGAGGCGGTAGCCCGCGTCGACGCCATCGGTCAGGTCAAGGTCGCGCACCTGGAACCGAAACTGATCCATCGTCGCCGAGGCTTCGGCGGCGAGCGCGGAAACGGCCGGGGCTCCGCAGGCGGCGACCCAGAGCAGGCCGACGGACACGGATCGGGTGAAGGGCATGCTGGGCTCCCTGTCGAGTGGATAGGTCCATCAATTTACGAGGGGCTGCACGGGATCGGCGTAAGTCCTCGTAGCGTCGACAGCGTTGCGTCGCGCTTCGACCGGGTTCCCGATCTCACCAAGACGGCATCGGTTCGTCGCGTCCGTTCCACCGTCGACTGCGTGAGCGAGGTTCCTGACCGTCCACTTCGCAGCAGACACACGTTCGCCATCGAAGCACGACCTCCCAACAAGCGCGCTGGGTCATTGCCATCCATTCCGAACGGGCAGTTGCAGAGGCGTTCGTGCCATCGGTGCCTGATGCCCAGCGCTCCATTGGCACATCACGAACCACAGTTGACGCCGCCAGGGTCACTCGAGTTCGACCGGAGACTCACGGAGATCGCGGGTGACCAGTGACAGTCCTCGTTCTTGACGGTGGGGACCTGTTCCCGGGGGCACGGCTCATCATGAGCATCGTTGACGGGCAGCGCAGGGTCAGCCTGCGGCAGCGGATGCCGGCCTATTGCCTGCAGCACAAGATTGCGGTGCCGTCGGCGTGGTCTACGCCGTCGCGGTGATGGACATGCACTCGCCGCGATACCGCCGGCCCTTAGGCAGGCCACCGAGACCCGCAACGTCGCGAACGACGAGCGAACTGGCACCGCAAGACTGCATCCGCTTTTGCGACAGTCGGTGGTGTGTCGCGCCGACGACAGCCACCTCGACCATCGTGCTCATGTTCACTCCTCGTGCAGGTCGCCGACCGCTGCGGACGGCGAAACCGGCTCTCGCACCGGTGCGGCGCCTTCCAGCGCACCGATGATGCGCCCGGTGTAACAGAGCCGTGGCCGGGTCGCCATGCCCCGATGCGAATGCGCCAACCCGGTGCACCGCCGCACCACTTGCGCCCCATGGGAGTGCTTGCCACGGCACTTTTGCGCTGGCGACCGCACTGGAACGGACAACGACGCACCAACTCCGCTGGCACAGACCTTGCGCTAAGAGTCCCGTTCGACCCAGGCGCCTTGCGTGCCACTGACCAGCGTCACGCTGCACGCCGTAGTGCAGCGCCTGCATAGCGACGTGCACTGATGCTGATCCTGCAGGGTCCCTCGCCCCAGGCTCTCACCCGCCCTGCGGTGCCTGTCCTCACGTAGGGCTGCGCCGTGAGTGTGCTGCTGCTGTGCCTGACAAAGCGAGACGTCCCGGTTTGCCCAATTTAGGACCAAGTCAATCCATGAAGATCGTCGTCATCGGCCACGGTATGGTGGGCCACAAGTTTCTCGAGAGCCTGTTCGACGCCGAACCGCAGGGTGCGCAAATCACCGTGCTCTGTGAGGAGCCTCGCCCGGCCTACGACCGTGTGCACCTGTCGGAGTTCTTCTCGGGCAAATCGGCGGACGACCTGTCGCTGGTGCAACCCGGTTTCTTCGACCGTCACAACCTGGTGCTCAAGCTCAACGCCCGCGCGGTGGCGATCGACCGGGCGGGCAAGACCGTGAAGGCCAGCAGCGGCGAGACCCTGCCTTACGACAAGTTGGTGATCGCCACCGGCTCCTACCCGTTCGTGCCGCCCGTGCCCGGCAAAGACCGGCCGGACTGTTTTGTGTACCGCACGATCGAAGACCTCGAAGCGATGCTCGAGTGCGGCGCTCGCTCCAAGAGCGGCGTCGTGATCGGCGGCGGCCTGCTGGGGCTGGAGTGCGCCAAGGCGCTGCGCGACATGCGGCTGCAAACGCATGTGGTCGAGTTCTCGCCCCGGTTGATGGCGCTGCAGGTCGACGCCGCGGGCGGCGCCATGCTGCGCCGGAAGATCGAAGACCTCGGCGTGCAGGTGCACACACAGAAGAACACGCTCGAGATCGTCGACGGCGAGCAGGCGCGACATCGCCTGGTGTTTGCCGACGGCTCGCACCTGGAAACCGACATGCTGGTGTTTTCCGCCGGCATCCGCCCGCGCGACGAGTTGGCGCGCCAGGCCGGCCTGACGGTTGGCCCGCGCGGCGGGATCGCCATCGACGACCACTGCCTGACCAGCGACCCGGATATCTACGCCATCGGCGAATGTGCCCTTTGGAACGGGCTGGTGTTCGGCTTGGTGGCGCCCGGCTACGACATGGCCCGGGTGGCGGCGCGCCACCTGGCCGGCCAGCAGCCGGCGCAGTTCCAGGGCGCCGACATGAGCACCAAGCTCAAGCTGATGGGCGTGGACGTGGCGAGCGTGGGCGACGCGATGGGCGCGACGCCCGGCAGCCGCTCGTTCCAGTTCACCGACGAGCGCAAGCAGGTCTACAAGAAGATCGTCGTCTCGGAATGCGGCAAGAAGCTGCTGGGCGCCGTGCTGGTGGGCGACGCCACCGAATACGGCGAGCTGCTGCAGATGATGCTGAACAGCATCGACCTGCCCGAGTCGCCCGAATTCCTCATCCTGCCCCAGAGCGACGGCAAGGCCAAGCCCGGGCTGGGCCCCGACGCCTTGCCGGCGTCGGCCCAGATCTGCTCCTGCAACAACGTCTCAAAAGGCCAGATCTGTGAGGCCGTGGGCAACGGCGTGACGGCCATCGGCGACCTCAAGAGCTGCACAAAGGCCGGCACCTCGTGCGGCGGCTGCGTGCCGCTGGTGACGCAGATCATGAAGGTGGAGATGAAAAAGCGCGGGCTGGCGGTGAACAACCACCTGTGCGAACACTTCGCCTATTCGCGCCAGGAGCTGTTCCACATGATCAAGGTGGAAGGCATCCGCAGCTTCGACGACCTGCTGGGCCGCCATGGCAAGGGCCTGGGCTGCGACATCTGCAAGCCGGTGGCCGCCAGCATCTTCGCCTCGTGCTGGAATGACTTCATCCTGAATCAGGACCACGCCCGCCTGCAGGACTCCAACGACTACTTCCTGGGCAATATCCAGAAAGACGGCACCTACTCGGTGGTGCCGCGCATGCCCGGCGGCGAGGTGACGCCCGACGGCCTGATGGCGGTGGCGCAAGTGGCCAAGAAGTACGGCCTGTACACCAAGATCACCGGCGGCCAGCGTGTCGACCTGTTCGGTGCGCGCGTGGAGCAACTGCCGTCGATCTGGGAGGAGTTGATTGCCGCCGGCTTCGAGTCGGGCCACGCGTATGGCAAGTCGCTGCGCACCGTGAAGTCGTGCGTCGGGTCCACCTGGTGCCGTTACGGCGTGGGCGACAGTGTCGGCCTCGCGATCGAACTCGAGAACCGCTACAAGGGCTTGCGCGCGCCGCACAAGATCAAGTTCGGCGTGTCGGGCTGCACCCGCGAATGTGCGGAAGCCCAGGGCAAGGACGTCGGCGTAATCGCCACCGACAAGGGCTGGAACCTGTATGTCTGCGGCAACGGCGGCATGAAACCGCGCCACGCCGAGTTGCTCGCCTCCGACCTCAGCAAAGAGCAGTTGATCGCCTACATCGACCGCTTCCTGATGTTTTATGTGCGCACCGCAGACCGTCTGCAGCGCACCAGCGTCTGGCGTGAAAACCTCGAAGGTGGGCTGGACTACCTCAAGGAAGTCGTCGTCGACGACAAGCTGGGCCTGGCCGCCGAGCTGGAAGCCGAGATGCAGCACGTGGTCGACACCTACGCCTGCGAATGGAAGACCGCGATCACCCAGCCCGAGGTGCGCAAGCGCTTCCGCCAGTTCGTCAACAGCGACCAGCCTGACCCGCATGTGATCTTCGTCGAGGAGCGCGGCCAGATCCGGCCGGCGGCGCCCGACGAGCGCGCCGAAGCAGCACGCGATCTCGCCGAGCAAGCCGTTTGAGTTTCCAGTTTGAGTTTGAGAGAAATTGAAGTAAAGAAGGAAGAGCGACACCATGAACCGCAATGACGCCCCCCAATGGAGACCCGTCTGCTCCATCGCCGACATCCTGCCCGACACCGGCGTGTGCGCCTTGGTGAACCAACGGCAGGTGGCGGTGTTCCGCATCAAGGGCCGCGAAGAGGTCTACGCGATCGACAACTTCGACCCGAATGCCAAGGCGAGCGTGCTGTCGCGCGGGCTGGTGGGCACGCTGGGTGAACGTGTCGTGGTCGCGTCGCCGATCTACAAGCACCACTTCGACTTGCAAAGCGGCGAATGTTTGGAAGCGCCGGAGAACTCCGTGACGGCCTACCCGGTGCGGATCGAGAACGACACCGTGCTGGTGGCGGTCTGAGGCCGCCTGCGGCGACTGCGACTACTACTGATACTGCTGCTCGCCGCACCCGTTTTACACAACATCATCATCCCTGAGAGAGACAACTCCGTGGCTTACCTCGTCCCTTCAGAATTCGTCACCAAGATGGTCGACGCCGGCGAATCCAAGGTCTACATGGCGACGCGCGACACGCTGATCCGCGCCTACATGGCCGGCGCCATCCTGGCGCTGGCGGCCGTGTTCGCCGTGACGATCAACGTGCAGACCGGCCAGCCGTTGCTCGGCGCCCTGCTGTTCCCGGTCGGTTTTTGCATGCTGTACCTGCTGGGCTTCGACCTGCTGACCGGTGTGTTCGTGCTGGCGCCGCTGGCGCTGATCGACAAGCGGCCCGGCGTCACGGTGGGCGGGGTGCTCAGGAACTGGGGCCTGGTGTTCATCGGCAACTTCGCCGGGGCCTTCACGGTGGCCGTGCTGATGGCGACGGTCTTCACCTTCGGGTTCAACACCGACCCGGGCAAGGTGGGGGCCGCCATCTCGGTGATCGGCGAGTCGCGCACGCTGGGGTATGCGCACTACGGCGCCGCCGGCATGCTCACGCTCTTCATCCGCGGCATGCTGTGCAACTGGATGGTGTCGACCGGTGTGGTCGGCGCGATGATCTCCACCACCGTGGGCGGCAAGGTGCTGGCGATGTGGATGCCGGTCATGGTGTTCTTCTACATGACGTTTGAGCACTCGGTGGTGAACATGTTTTTGTTCCCGTTCGGGCTGCTGACGGGTGCGAAGTTCTCGTTTATGGATTATTTGATCTGGAATGAGATTCCGACGGTGCTGGGGAATCTGGTGGGTGGGTTGTCGTTCACGGGGTTGACGCTGTATGCGACGCACGTGCGGACGGCGCCGAAGCGGGTGATTGCCTGAAGGAGACACAACAGCGCCGCCCCGCCGCGGGGTGTCGCTGCTGTGGGGCGGCGCGCAGAAGGGCTGAGATGCTGACCCACCGCGCGCTGCATGGCGATTAGAGGTTGGAGGCGGTGCCCAAGCCGGGCGCCGACAAGACGAACGCGCCTGCCTCCGGCGCTTCTGCATCAACGCGTCGAGGACCGCTGCCCCGTCTATGACGGCGCCCATTGATCCATACGTTCGCCTAGGCGAGGTCGAAGACCAACTGGCGTTCGTGTTTCAGCGCCAATAGCAGAACAAGGTCGTCGCCGTGCGCGTAGAGCAGCACATACGGCTTGAGGACCAGCTCCCGAAGATGCGGCACTCCGTGTGCCGCCGCAAAGGCCGCAGCCCGTTCCGCCAGGACCCGGCCCTGCACTGAGTGCGCCTGCAGGAAGCGAGCGGGGCGCCCGGCTGCAGGGTTCCCTCGCAGGAGTTCGCGCGCTTCGTTCAGCTGAGCCAGCAATACGGCGTATCGCCGGACGGCACTGACACCATCCTGGCGGTGCAAGAACTCGAGAACGGTGCGGACGCTGCGAACAAACGATTGCGCAGCTTGGATGCGCGCATTGGCTGGCAATGTCATGCCGGCTTAGGCGTTCTTGTCGATCTGTGGCGGCAGGGCTGTCAGTGCACGGTCGAGTTCTGCTTCATCCAGGACCTTGCCTGCGGCGGCATCTTCCAGCCCCTCGAGAGCGGCTTGGACCAGGAGCAGCCCGGCGTGCTCGGCTTCGAGGGCATGGTAGTAGTCCAGCTTGCGAGCATCGACCAGTGCGACGTAGCTGGCGCCGTTCTTCGTCAACACCTTTTCGGTCCCCCGGCCCACTACGTCCTCGGCCAGCTCCGTGAGGCGGGCCGGCGCTTCGCTGATCGGCACAACGTCGGTGGCGCGCACGGGCATGGGGCTCTCCTTTAACAGTTGGGCTAATTGATATTTATTGTAAAGGAGCTTTTGATCCTTGAGCGTTGCGCCTCCATGTACCTCGCCTTGTAAGCTCTCCCAGTCAGCCATGCACCTGGCCGCGGATTCTTTCAAGTACGCGACCATGGCTTCAAGCGCGCTCACCGAGGTCAGTGAATCAAGCAGGCGGCTTTTTGCTCAACGAACCATATGCTCGCAGGGCCTCTCGCAAGAGGTAGGTCTGATACTCCCCGCTGGGGTACCAATCCTTCAAAGTCGTTTCGGCGATAGAAAACGGCAGCAGGTTGACAACCTTCGGATTCTTGAAACCAAGAACTTTCATTATACGTTCTGCGTACAACCCGTCCTCAATACTGGAGCGGTATGCAAGGAACCCGCAAGGAACGACAATAACCCCCCGTCGCTAGCCCCATCCACAGCATGCATTCGATGTACGTGGGATCTGGCAGCGGCCGAATCCAATAAAAAACGGAAATTACGACCATGACGAAGATCCATACCGCCGCAACCAGCTTCGCGAACCACTTCCCAATCTCCCAGCGACCTTTGTTGATGCTGAGACCTCGCCTCAAACTGCTAGCGGTGGCCCGACTGTCTCTAGCACTTCCCGCGGCCAATTCACTGGCACGGCCGTCTTGAAACTCAGCCAGTTGCAGGTGCCCCACAGCAGATTCAGCGGCACGAACACCGGGAAGAGCACATGGAACAGCAAGGTGTAGATCGGGAAGTTGCGCCACCACTTGAAATAGTCGGGGCCAAAACATCCTACTGCGGCCATGCTTTGCCACCAGCCTTGTGGCGGTGCGGTGCGGCCTAGGGTTTCACCTTCTGGCAGCGGCGGGCCGTCTTCTTCCATATAACGGCGGATGTGCTCCCACACCATCGGGACGGTGCGTTCGGTCATCGTCACCGCCTGACCCACGTTGAAGCTGCTGATGATGTTGGCATCGTCGACGCTTTTGCGGACCACCATCACCAACGCGTGATAACGCGTCACGCCGCTGCCTGTGCTGCCCACGATGGCATGGTGCTCGGCATCGATCAGGTCCCACTCGTAGCTGGTAGCCACGAAGGGCCAGGGCTTGAAGATGCCTCGCCAGCCTGGCTGGACCTCCTGCATCACACGGTACACCTTGCGACGCTGGCGGTCGAAGATGATGGGTTCGTCGTTGGGTCTAAAGAGCTCCGCTCGGGCGGTCCACACGAAAAATGCCAAACCGCTGAGAAGGAAAAAAACTCCCATTGGAAAGGCCATTAGATAGTCGATCCAGTTTGGGTTCCAAGGGTACTGCCCAGGCATACCTGCGAGGGTCCATGCTGCAAACACTCCACCCGCTGCGCCGATAACACCCCAAAGCAAAATGCCACCGCGCGTGCTGCGATCGATGCCGGTGTACTCAAGCGCTTGTCCATAAACGGACTTGACCCAGTTCAGCGTGGTAACGTCTTCGGTGGCCCGCTCGGTCTTGGGAAAGCGCCGGACCAGTCCTGACAGTTGTCCGCCAGGCCTTGCCTCATCGGTACTTTCACCGGCGGTGCTCAGCGTTTGTCCAGGCTGAGGTCGGTAGGCGGGCTTGACGTGTTCGCCGTGTTGCTGGAGTTTCATGCTGCACATTGTTGCGCAGCCTCAGCCTGGGCTTCCTTCGGCTTGGCCGCCATGCCCAGAGCTTCGAGCAACCCGTTGTGCTCGGCTGTCCAATCAGGCTGGGGATACTTCTCTCGTCCCTTACCGAAGTAGGTCTTGCTCGCCCATTTTTCAAGCGCAGACGGCTCGATCACAGCAGCTCCCACCTGGCACAGAAGACCGATCCCGAGCAGCACGACGCCCACCGTGGCAACCGTGCCTGCGAAAGTCACTGCCCCTGCGGCCGCCGCAGCTTCGGCCACTACACCCGTGCCAACGCGCACAGCTACGCGTTCGGCTACGGCCTGCATACCCGCGGCGCCGATTTGACGCGCGATGATAAATTCCGCGGCCACGCCAGCAGCTAAAGCGCTTGACGTGCCTAAAGTACCAAAGAACGCTCCAGCAGCGCCGAGATAGAGCATCTGTTTCACGTAGTTGCCCTCAGCCCTCGCCTCCCCTGCTTTAACTGCGGACACATACGCGTTCAGCGCCCCACCGAACACTCCCACCACCTGTATCCCAAACCGCAACGCATTGATCGGGATGTTGCGAGGCAGGGCCACACCCTTTCCCGCCGCCTGACGCGACAAACTCATTGCCTCGCCGCCGATACGAGCGGTGTCCATCAGCCCGCCGATCAGTCCGGCCATGCTGTCGTACAGGCCCAAGCGAGCCATGTTCAGGGTGTCCTCCGCCTTGGCCCGGTCGGCGCCTGCAGCCGCTTTGACCACGGCCTTTTGTGCGGTCTCCACCGCAGCAAGGCCATGCATCAAGCCGATGACCTGCACGATCACGCCTGCGAGCGCCAGTCGCGCATCTATGGACAGCATTGACCCGCCCGCCGCCCCAATGGTCTGGCGAAAGCTACCCGGCAACGCTCGAGTCCTTGCGGATTGTTCCGCATAGAGCCGGTCGAACAGCGCGCCTTTCTCGGCGTAGGCCTTCTTCAGGGCGTCGCCCGACGCGAGCACCGTGCCGTTTTTCAAGTGACCGATCCGCTGTGTCGCGTCGACGCCGGTCGACAGTTGTCCCTGCGGCGCGTTCTTGAACAAGGTGTCCAGATCGCCGCCAGCCGCCCTGATTTCCTCGGTGTCCGTCAGCAAGGCGAGCACCGTGCCGCCCCCCACGCCCACCCGGTTCGGGTGCCCCAGCAACTGGGCCGCCTTCTCCAGCGACACGTGCTGAAACAGCAACACGGGGATCTTGAGCGTGCTGCCCAGCGAGGCCTGCAGCGCATGGTTGAGGCCTCGGCTCCAGGCCGCCAGCTCCCACACACGGGTCGCCCAGGCCTTGCTCCCTGCCTTTACCACTGGCTTGACTGCGCCGAGCCCCGCCGTGGAAACGGCCGCGCTCACAGCAGCGCTGTAGCTGTTGACGCTGCCAAGTGCCAGACCGCACAGCGCATTGGTCAGCCAGGAGTAGCGGGTCTTGAAGTGCTCACCCGCGACGTCCGACAGCAGCCCCTTGATGAGGTCGACTGTCTTGTCCCGCATCCCGCCTTCTACTTCTGCGTTGGGGTCGCCCAGCAACTCCTTGTGCACAGTCGCCACGACTTCGCCCTGATTACCCATCAGGGCGCGCAAAGGAACGGCCTTGGGGTCGACGATCGGCTGGTCGTAGAGCGCCAAATACTCTTTGAGCGCCGCGCCGGTGGTCAACGGCTGCGGTTGATGAATCAGCCCGCTTTCCTCCGCGTAGCGCAAGCCGGGCGAATGCAATTGCTTGGGGTCGTTCGGATCGCTGTCGTCGAAGTGCAGCGCAAAATACATCTGGGTGCGGCCGTCCCGCGCTGCCGCCAGCCAGTCGAGTTCGAAGCGCTCGAGCGGCTGATAGTGCGCCGTCTTCATGTCCGCATCGAACTTCTTCATCCAGTCGGAGCGGCTCGTTTCGTTGAACTCGTCTCGGACCTGCTTCCAGGCGATCTTGCCGAAGGCGGCAGACTGCTCGGCTAGTTTTTCCTTCCGGCCTGGGTACCACAACCGGCCCAGGCTGGAGCTCGCCGGTGGGCATCCCGGCGTAGAGGCGATCGGCTCCCAGGTGGCCTGCTGTATGCGGGGCCCCCCCTGGCGCTTGAGACTTTCATAGGTGCCCTTGGTCACCAAAGGGGCCAGGTTGTTGACCGCCCGCACATCGCCGACAAGTTTCTCCAAGCCCAGCAAGGTGTTCGAGCTGTTGAGCGGGTGAGCGATCTCGGGCTTGAGCAGTTCCTGTTTCGCCAGATCCTGGCGTCGCATGCGCAGCGCATTCAATTCCGCCGCAACCCCCACCGGGTCGCGCAGCACCACCGCCAGCTCTTTGCCTTTGGTCTTCGGGTGGCACTCGGCCGCCCGCTGCAGGTTTTGCACCAGGCGATCCACTTCGGAAGCCACGCTGTTGAACGGGAAGTCATGCTCTTGAGGCCCGCCGAACCCGCCGCTGGTGAGCGCGCACTCGAGGACCGTGCCCTTGAGCTTATCCACCGTGGGCTTGAACGTGTTGGGCGAACAGCCGTCGAGCGAGACATACTGCATCGCGTTGGGGTTCGCCGCGTTTCTGGCCTTCAGGGCATCACTCCAGAGATTCCCGCTGTAGGCCATCCACAGGTCGCTCAGCAGGTGCGCGCGCGGCAGACTCAGCAACTTCATCCCCGTCGTGTTGTGCCCGGCGGTGGAGCACGTCGCGTCGGCCTTCCGCGGCACGAACAGGGAATGGCCCTCCGGCAACAAGTCGGCTTGATCGGTGACGCGATACACCAGCCAGTTCTTCACACCCGGAGGCGGACTGGCGATGTAGACGTACACATAGCCACGGCGCAACAGCCGCAGCGCAAAGCGGCTCTCGGAGGGACGTCTCTCGGGCAACAGGTTGGCCATAGCCGCCTCGTCGCTTTGCAGCCTGCCGGCGTCCGGGGGACTCAAGCGGGCGTCTTTGGCCAACGGGCTGGGGCGGAGCAAGAGCAGGGACAACGCACTCTTGTTGCAGGTTTCACACTTGGCAGATTTGCTCGTCATGGGCGGTGCAAGGTTAATCGTGCGCTGAATCGCGCGCTCGTCGACTCACTTCAGCATGCTGGTAGCGCAAAGGCTCGGCCGGCTCGTCCGGCGTGCCCTGGTCCCGCATCAGCTCATCGACGGACGGTGGGACGCCTTTGACGCTCCGCAGCGAGCGGTGCAGCAAACTCAGAGCGCCCCACACGATGAAGTCTTGGGGGCCCGTGAAACGATGGGGCCACCGCTGAGCAGCCTCGTTCGCACAGGCTAGAGCGGCCTGGGCTGGCCCAAAAAGCTCGGCTCCCGGCCGATGGGTGAGCGCCGCCGAATATCGCGGTGCCGCCTCTAGTCGCGAGGCCAGGCCGGCCTGTTGTTCGAGTGCCCCCAGGCTCATGTCCAGAATGCGGTGCAACGATGCGCCTTGCATCATCTGCAGCCATTCTTCACGGCTCAAACGAAGCCGGGGAGGAGTCTGATTCTCGGCGATAGCCCCGTGGCTGCGCAGCACGGTGATGTGTCCGTGTACGTCAAGTGACGCCCACGCTTGCAGAGCGCCGAAGCAGCACTCGATGCGAGCATCGCCCACCACACTGCGCAGCAGTGCTAGCACACGCCGATCGGTCAACCGCAGGTACTTGGCATCGGTGCGCGCTTCGGTGTTGACCTGCAGCAAGGGAAGCAGCACCTGGGCCAACTGTTCGCCATACAGGCTGCATTGCAGCCAGCCGCCAATTGGCTGTGCCGACATCCCGACGCCATCAAGCCCATCAGCCCGCGCGCGGACGCGATCTGCCTGGGCCCGTTCAAAGGTCTCAGCCAACAGCGGATCCGTCCGGCCTTGGAGTTCGACCAGATACGGATGGTGATGAACAGGCAAGGCCACCCGGCCTGGGAGTTCGATGCGGGTCAAGGGACGTTGCCAGAAGGCTTCCCGTTGCGCTTGTAGCCCGGCCAGCGTCCCCGGTTCCTCGAGCGCAAAAGGTTCGCTCACCAGGGGGTCGACCAATACGAAGACTTGCGCCATCGGATCCAGCACCGCTTGCAACTCTTGCAAGGAATGCGGGTGGATGGCCTGTTTTCCGCCGGCAGTTACCAACGTCGCGCCGTTCGCGTCGTTCGAACTCATGTCGGTCTGGCCGGCCACGCGGTCACCCGTTCTCGTCGACGGCTGGCCGCGCGCGGGATCGGTCAACGCCGAGCCAGCCGCTGGTGATGGGTTCGGAGCCAAGGGATACATGGCGCCCCGTCAAATCGCACTCGCACCGGCCGCGGCGGCATCGGCGAGGGCAGTCGGGCACTCCGCCAGCTTGCTCACGGGCGGGAGTTCAAGCTGACTGCTCGCACTAGCCGGCCCCGTCAACTCCTTCATACTCCCCTTGAACCGCGCCGCCCCCGGCGTCGTCAGCGTGATATCCCCGCCTTCGATCCGGATCGACGAGCCACCCGCTGTCAGCAGAATGTGCTTCGGCGCCCCCATCTGAATCGACGCCTGCGTGCTGCTGACCTCCACCGCCTTGTCCGCCGTCAGCTTGGTCGCCGCACTCTGGCTTTGCGTGCTCACGCTGCCGCTCGCCGCGTGCAACGCAATGCCAGTTTCCTGGTTGGGCTTGTTCGCGTTGGTGGCTTTGCCGTACGTGAACCAGCTGATCCCGCCCTTCACCGCCACCGCATGGTTGCGTTGCGCGTTGTGCGTGATGTCCTGCCCCGCCACCCAGCTGGCCGTGTTGCCGGCGCTGAAGATTGTGTTCGCGGGGCTGTACAGGCCGATGCCGGCCGGCGCGCTCACCACCAGTTCAGGACGGCCCCAGGCCTTCACCGTCCCGGCGCCACCGCCAATCGGCTGGTTGCCGCTGCCCGCGTCACCGCGCTGATCGGTCGTCTCCAAACTCTCCCGCAAGGCCTGCTGCGCCATCGGCACCGGCTGGTCCTTCGGCGCCGGCTCGTCCTTGAGTTGCACCTTGTGCTTCTGCGCAGTGTCGGCCAGCGACGTCGTCAGCTCGGCGCTTTGCTGCAGCTGTTGTTCAGCCTCACGCGTGTCCAGCTGCTGCGTGGCACCGGTGGAACCAGCCCCGCGCAGCTCGGCGCTGATCAGCAGGCCGCTGCCGGCGCGCAGGGCGCCGCTCGCTTCGGTGATCAGTTCGCTGCCGTGGCCGCGCGGGTCCAGCCGCTGGTTGTCGACCTGGTGCACGGCGTGGCCCAGGTTGAGCTGACTGCGGTGCTGCGTGCTCGCAAGTTGCAGCCGGCCCTGGCCCGGGCTGTCGTCGAACACCAGCTGGTTGTAGCCCCCTGCCCCGCTCTGGCTGGCCGCCAGTTCCTGGGTCTTGAAGCCCGCCATCACCGCGGGATGTTGGTGGCCCTGGTGCCGGCCAGCGGCCTGGCTGCCAGGGAACCACGCCGGCGCATTGCCGGTCGCGCCCGCGGCGCCGCCGCTCACCTGGTTGCCCTGTGCGTTGTCTTGCCCACGGCCGTTGTAGAGGCTGCCGATGACCACCGGCCGGTCGATGTCCCCGTCCAGAAAACTCACCAGCACTTCCTGGCCCAGCCGCGGCGTGAACACCGTGCCCCAGTTCGCGCCCGCCAACGGCGTCGCGACGCGCACCCAGGTGCCGCTGGCGTCCGACGCCGGCGCGTTGTCGTCGCCGCCCTCGGCCTGCAGCCGGTGGCTGCCGTTGGCGCCGCGCTGCCAGTGGAACTGCACCTTGATGCGGTGGTCGCGGTCGGTGTGCACGGGTGCCCCCAGGCCCACGACGATTGCCGTCTGCGTGCCGTGCACCAGCGGGCGCCGGTGCTGCACCACGCTGCGCAGCCCGGCCTGGTCGTCGTAGACGAGGTCGAGCGCCGGCGCGCGCACCGGCACGTCGGCACGCAGCGCGATCACCTCGGCGCTGTACAAGGGTTCGTCGCTGTCGTTGCCGCCGGCAGGCGTGCTCTCGCTGCCCGGCAAGGCGCCGAGGACTTGTTCGAGTTGCGCCTTGTGGTCGGCCGCGACGTTGTTGCGCGCGCGGTGCACCACGCGCAGCAGCACAAAACGGTCTTGGTCGCCGCCGTCGTGGTGCGGGTGATCGCGCAGCGTGAAGGTGCTGCCGGGGCTGAAGGTGCGCACCGTGCCGCTGCCCCGGTACAACCGGGCGCGCGCGTCCAGCGCTTCCTGCTGGCGCTGCGCAAGGCGCTGGCCCTGGGCCGTGTCTTCATAGGCATAAACGCCCGGCACATCGGTGCACTCGGCGGCAATGCCACCCACTGCCTCCACCGCCGCCGCGCTCACCGGCCGCAGCTGCGTGCTACGGTAGTCCCAGCTCGCCAGCGACACGGTTTGCGTCTGCACGCGGCGCTCGCTGCTCCAGCTGCGCAGGCTGTCTTCCTTCAGCGTGGCCCCGGGCTGGGTGTAACGCACGTGCGGCTGAGGGTTGGGCTTGAAGGCATGGTGGTGGTCGGCGATCACCAGCGTGTGCTGGCCCAGCGTCTGCGAGCGGGCGTCGCCCTGGTGCTCGAACCAGCAGTACAGCCCTTCTTCGCGCAGCAAACGTTCGACGAACGCGAGGTCGCTTTCCTGATACTGGATGCAGAGCGAACGCTGCGGATACACCGCCCGGTCGGCCAGCTCCCAGCGCCAGGCCGGGGCCAATGCGGCGTGCCCTTGCTGGTAGCCGGCGAACACCTGTTCGACGATCTCCATCACCGTCTTGCCCTGGAAGCTGCGGCTGTCGTGGCGGTGGGCCAAAAACGCCAGCCAGGGCTGCACTTCGAGCCGGTAACGCGCCAGGCCGCCGTCGGAGCCCAACAGCGAAAACGCCGTCACATGGCCGTGGAAGGGGCGCAGGTCGTGGCGGCTGGCCTGGGTCAGCAGCTCCAGCAGCACGGGCTGCCCGAGCAGCTGTTTCAGCTCGAGGTGGGTGTCGGCGCTGAGGGCGGTCAGTTCGAGCCGGTAACCCACATCGGGCCCGCTCGGCCCGATGCCTTCGGTGATGCACACGCGTTCGGCGAGCAGCACGTTGGGGCCGAGCCGCGTGTGCAGCTTGAGCAAGCGGTCGTGCTGGGTGTAGCCGGCCAGCACCGCCTGTGCGGCGGCCAGCATCGAAGACAGATCGGTCATGCCAGGGCCCTGTTGTTGTGATGGTTCATGCAGCCTCCCTACAGCGTGCGTCGCCGCCCGCAGGCGATGTCAGTCGGTCACGTCACCCGGTACTTGAACTGGCCGTCCTTGCCGGCCGTGACCTTGATCTTGGCCAGCGCCGAGCCTTCGGCCATGCGCGCCAGCACCGTCTCGGCCACCTCGGGCAGCAAGGTGCCGTTGAGGATGTGGTCGACGTTGCGGGCGCCGGTGTCCACCTCGGTGCAGCGCGCCAGCACCGCCTCGACCAGCGCATCGTCGTACTCGAAACGCGCCTTGTGGTTGACCGCCACACGCTGCGCGATGCGGTCGAGCTTGAGGCGGATGATGCGCTCGAGCATGTCGTCCGACAGCGGGTAGTACGGCACCACCTTCATGCGGCCCAAAAAGGCCGGCTTGAAGGCCTTGTAGAGCTGCGGGCGCAGCATCTCGGCCAGCGCGTCGGCGTCGGGGATCTCCTCGGCCGGCTTGTTCAAGCAGGCCTGCATGATCGAGGACGAGCCGACGTTGGACGTCAGGATGATGATGCTGTTGCGGAAGTCGATCTCGCGGCCTTCGGCATCGTCCATCACGCCCTTGTCGAACACCTGGAAGAACAGCTCCAGCACATCGGGGTGGGCTTTTTCGATTTCGTCGAGCAGCACCACGCTGTAGGGCTTGCGCCGCACCGCCTCGGTCAGCACGCCGCCTTCGCCGTACCCCACGTAGCCGGGGGGCGAGCCCTTGAGCGCCGACACGGTGTGGGCCTCCTGGTACTCGCTCATGTTGATCGTGATGATGTTGCGCTCGCCGCCGTAGAGGATGTCGGCCAGCGCCAGCGCCGTCTCGGTCTTGCCCACGCCGCTCGGGCCGACGAACAAAAACACGCCCTTGGGCTTGTTCGGGTCCTCGAGCTGCGCGCGTGCGGTGCGCACCCGCTGCGCCACCGCCTGCAAGGCGTGCGACTGGCCGATCACGCGCTCTTCCAGCGCGGGCTGCAAACGCAGCACGGTCTTGATCTCGTCCTTCACCATCTTGCCGAGCGGAATGCCGGTCCAGGCCGCGACGATCTCGGCCACCACGTGGGCGTCCACCTGCATCGGCACCAGCGGGGTTTCGCCTTGCAGCGCGGCCAGCTGGTCGAGCTTGGCTTGCAGGGCCGGCGGTACGGTCGAAGCGGGCGCGGCAGCCTTCTTCTTGGGCTTGGGCTCGGCCTTGGCCTCGGCGGCGTTGGCTTCAGCGCTCGCGCCTGCTGCGACGTCGGCCGCTGCGGGCTGCGGCTTGGCTTGCTCCAGTTCGGCGCGCAGCTGCTGGATCTCTAGCACCAGCGCTTTTTCTTGCTCCCAGCGCGCTTCGTCGGCAGTCAGCTGGGCCTGCACGGCTTCGCGTTTCACGCGCAGCTCTTCGAGGCGTTGCGGATGCACCTGGCCCAGCGCGGCTTCGCGTTCGAGCGCGCTGGTCTCGAGCGCCAGCTGCTCAAGCTGGCGGCGCGCGTCTTCGATGGCAGCCGGCGTCGAGTTCTGGCCGAGCGCCACCTTGGCGCAGGCCGTGTCGAGCACGCTGATGGCCTTGTCCGGCAGCTGGCGGCCGCTGATGTAGCGATGCGACAAACGCACCGCCTCGGTGATCGCCTCTTCGAAGATGCGCACGTTGAAGTGGCGCTCCATCAGCGGGCCCATCGCGCGCAGCATTGCCGCGGCGACCGGCTCGGTCGGCTCGTCGACCTTGACGACCTGGAAGCGCCGCGCGAGCGCCGCATCTTTCTCGAAGTACTTCTTGTACTCGCCCCAGGTGGTGGCGGCAATGGTGCGGAGCTCACCGCGCGCCAGGGCCGGCTTGAGCAGGTTGGCCGCGTCGTTCTGGCCCGCCTGGCCGCCCGCGCCGATCATCGTGTGGGCTTCGTCGATGAACAGGATGATGGGGTGCGGGCTGCGCTTGACCTCGTCGATGACGTTCTTCAAGCGGCTTTCGAACTCACCCTTGACCGACGCGCCGGCCTGCAACAGGCCCATGTCGAGCACGTGCAGCGCCACGCCCTTGAGCGGCGGCGGCACGTCGTCTTGCGCAATGCGCAGCGCCAGGCCTTCGACCACCGCGGTCTTGCCCACCCCCGGCTCGCCGGTGATGATGGGGTTGTTCTGGCGCCGCCGCATCAGGATGTCGATCATCTGGCGGATCTCGGCGTCGCGGCCGATCACCGGGTCGACCTTGCCGTCGCGGGCGCGCTGGGTCAGGTTGGTGGTGAACTGGTCGAGCGCAGGGGTCTTGCCGGCGCCGCCGGACGTGGCAACGGGCGACTCGCCCGGCTCGCCGCCGGCGTCGGCGGCCGGCGCCACGCTGGTGACCTCGGCCGCTTCTTCGGAGCCCTGCGTCAGCTCGGCCAAACGGTGCTTCAGGTCCTCGGGCAGGAACTTCGAGAACAGCTTGGAGCCGCGCAAGGCGATCTGGCTCAGGCTGGGCTCGGTCAACAGGCCCAGCAGCAAGTGGCCGCTGCGCACCCGGGCGGTGTGCGAGTCGAGCGACGCGATCAGCCAGCCGTGCTCGAACAGCACCGGCAGATGGGCCGAGAACACCGGCGTGCGGGTGTTGCCGGTCTTGAACTGCGCCAGCTCGCGCTCGAGGTCGCTCTGCAGCTGCGTGGACGACACTTCGAAACGACGGCACAGCAGCGCGAAGTCGGAGCGCGGATCTTCGAGCAGGGCCAGAAACAAATGCTCCAGGTCCACCTCGTAGTGCCCCCGCGACATGCAGAGATTGGCCGCCCGCTCGGCAGCACGCCGCGTCGTGGGGTTGAGCTTGGAGATCAGTGTCTTGAGATGCGTGGACATGAGATCGAAGAAAGCTTGATCGGAGGAGGTCGGCAGCGTGGGCAGTGCCTCAGGCCGACGCGTGGATTTCGTAGGCGACGTCGTCGCGGTGGCGGCCGGAGGGCCGGGTCTGCAAGAAGGAGTCCCAGCCGAGCCGGCCTTGCGCAGGGGCTGATGCCGCGTCGGCGCCCGCGCGCGGGCTGCTCAGCGTCACGCCCTGCACGTCTTCCTTGCGCAACTGCAGCCGCACTTCGTATTCGAGGCAGACGCCGGTCATCAGGGTCAACAGCTTTTCGAGTGCCTTGGCACCGCCCTGGCCGGGCAGAAAGCGTTGGAAGCGGGCGCGCTCGAGCGGGCCGAGCACGACCCGCAAACGCAAATCGCGCTGCCAGACGCGTTCGCCCATCACCGCGCTCTGCCCCAGCACGCCGTTCAGCGTGCCGAGCTGCGTGGTGCCGGCGGGCGGCAGCGTGTACCAGCGGCCGACGAACTGGTCGATCTGGGCCGGCACCTTGAAATACGACGACAGCACCTGCTGCATCTGCCCTGCGGAGATGGGGCGGTGCTGCAGCGTGCTGGCGAAGAAGGCGAGCGACTCGTCGTGCACACCGTCGTCGTCCATCCGCTCGCGCAGCGCCGACTGGCCCAGGCCGGCAATGGACAGCACCGCGGGCAGGAAGCGGTTGCGCCGGTCGGCTTCGTATTGCACACCGAGCCGGTGTTTCTTCCAGGCCTGGTAGAACAACGAGACCGCGCGGTGCTGAAACACGTCGAGGAAGGCGCGCGCCGCCTTGTCTTTCTGGAACAGCTCACGCCGGGCCAGCGTCTCGGTGTAATAGAGCGGCAGGCTGCCGTTGCTGCCGAGCAAGCCCATGAAGGCGGGCGTGATTTCGATGCGTTCGATACGGCCTGGGCGGGGGGCCTTATGCCCTTGCGTGCCGCCACCCTCCCCTGCCGCCGTGGCGGCTTGGGCGTCGCCAATCGCTGCCGCGTGGCGACTGTGGCCACCGTTGTCGACGGCCAGATCATCAGCGGTCGCTCCCGTGCCGCCCGAGCCGGTGTTGCTACCGGCGGTTGGGCTGCTCAGGCGACCGGTGTCGGTGTACGACACGTCCGCCTCACGGCGCTGCACGTCCAGGCGTTCGATCTCGCTGGCCGGGAACGACAGCGAGATCGAGTTGCGGAACACGATCTGCAGCGGCGCGCCGGAAGCCTGGGGCTGCGGATAGGTCTTCGCAGACCAGCGCTCCAGCAGCCGGACGGCCTGGAAGAACTGAAAGCGGTGGGGATCGGCCAGCAGCCGATCGATCACACCAACAGCAGGTCGCCGTTGCGGGGCGGGCATTTGAAAATCTCTTCCTGCGTGCGGACCGACACCAGCGTCAGCTGGGTGAAGCTGTTGGCATGCACGTACAAACCGAAGAAATGGTCGAGCACGGTGGCAAACAAGCGCAGCCCGGTGCCGACGAAGCTGTCTTCGTCGACCGTCAGACGCACTTCCGTGCCGCGCACGAAGGTCGCGAATGGGTTGCCTTGCAGCCACGCGGTGGCCGAGCGGTAATCGACCGCCACCACACCGTCGATCTGGCGCTGGTTCACGGCACTGCGCGGCAGGTCGTACAGGCGCAGCATCTCTTTGAGCGCGTCGACACCGCCGGCGCTCAACGACAGATGGTTCAGCGACAGATGCGAGATCAGACGCCACAGCGCACCACGGCCCCGCTCGAAGCGATGCGGCGCGGTGGGCTTGCGCAGCAGCCGGATCTCGCGCGCCACGCTGCCGCCTTCGAGGAACAGGTCGCCGCCGGGGTTGCCGACCGACAGCAGGGTCGGCAGGTCGCGGTTGGTGGCCATCACCTCGATGGACAAGGTGTCGGTCTGCGGCGAGGCGGGGTCGAAATCAACGTCGACGATGGACAGTTCCAGCTCGTAGCCGGGGCTGTGTTCGGCCACCACCGCATCACGGTGGGTGTACCAGTAGCGCCCGCCGATGCTGCCGTTGCCATCGTCCCGGGCCAGCTCGTCGTGCCGCAGCGAATAGAAGGGCCGGAACTCCTCGACCGTCTCGCCCTGCGGCGTCTGCTGCACCCGAAACACCTTCTTCACCGCCGACACCTCATAGGCGTAGGCGCGGCGGCTGTCGGTCAGCAAGGGGTAGCTGGCGCTGGTGTGGGTGACGCGGATCGGGTCGGCGTTCTGCCCGAACAGATTGACCACCGGCGTGCAGCCGAGCTGGAAGTTCTGCGCGCCGATGGTTTCCAGCAGCCGCGCCTCGTCGGAATCGGCCCGCACGCCGGACAGCATCAGGTGCAGCGTCAGCGAACGGGCATTGCCCACCGCCCCGAGGGCCTTCGGCAGCGGGATGTCGACGAAATTGAACTTCTCGGGAAAGGCGAAGAACTCGGTCAGCAGGCGATAGGCCTGGTGCGAACGGGCATCGAAGTCGATCAACGCCTCGTCGTCGCCAAAACCGGCCAGCGTGATCGGCTGACGGTACGGCCCGCTCCAGGGGCCGTAAGGCGTGCTTTGCACCATCATGCCGGCCACTCGCGCGCACAAGGTTTCGCGCAGCACGCTGACCTGCGAGGCTTCGCCGTCGAGATAAATGCGCAAGCTCTTGCCGATCAGGGCATCGAAGCTGAACTGCGGCGACAACAGCTCGAGCTGCAGCGACAGCACCGAAGTCGCCTTGGGCGGCAGCCGCGTGCCTTCGGGCGCGGCCACCGCCATGCGGAAGCTGGCGCTCGACAGCCGCAGCGGCAGCAGGTCGACGTCGTAGGCGGTGCGGAACTTGCACGCGACGCCGCGCACCGGCCGCGTGGTCAGCAGCGAGTGGCGCTCAACGCGCGCACCGTTGCTCATCTGGCCGGCGCTGGTGCCGAGGTTGAACTGCGCGATCGAGCAGGACGGGAACGGCCGCAGGTAGTGCGGATAAAGCACCTCGAGCAGCGTCTCGGTGAACAGCGGGAAGTCGTCGTCGAGGCGCTTGTGCACGCGAGCCGCGAGCAGCGCGAACGACTCGATCAAACGCTCGACGTGCGGGTCTTCGGAGACGTCGCCGGCCATCATCAGCCGGCCGGCGATCTTGGGATAGCGTTGCGCGAAGTCTTTGGCGTGGCTTCTCAGAAACGCCAGTTCGCGCTCGTAGTGGGGCAGCAGTTCTTCCATCTCGTGCCCCTCACGCCGTGGTGGCGCTGCTGCGGCGTGCGCGGCGCACCGAATACTGCTGGGTGGTCGGCGTCAGCAAGGCGTCGAAGCTCACCGGCTCACGCGCCAGGTCGACCACCAGCAAGGCCTGGATCGAGAAATGCAGCTTGTGCAGCGACGCCTCCTGGAGCTCGAGCGACACGCGGGCATCGCGCAAACGCGGCTCGTGCGCCCGGATCGCTGTCTCGATCGACTCGCAGATCAGCTCACGGTCGCGCGGGCTGGCCAGGCTCAGGCCGGCGAAGTCGATCATGCCGAACGACAGGATGGACGACTTGGCGTGCGCATAGTCCTGCAACACGTCGGCCCCGAGGCCACAACGCGTGTTCAGCAAGGCCTCCACGTCGCGGGCCACGCTGTCTTTCATCTGCTCGATCGACATCTGCACGACGGCGTACTCGGACGCGACGTCGGGCTCGTCGTCCAGCAGTTTTTCGATCAGGCTCGGGTTGTAGCGAGACATGGCGCGGGTGGCGGCGTGGCGGAAGGGATCGGAACCAACAGACAAGGAGGACAACATCGACGCGGCGGGCTGAAGAAAAAAAAGGCGGACGAGTCCGCCTTCTCGCCGTGTCAGGCCAGCTGGATCAGCTGAAGTTGGGCACGTTCTTGGCCAGGTCCCAGGCGCCGGTGATGTTCACCTTGCCGGACTTGTCGCCGCCGATGTTCAGCTCGTCGTACGTCCAGCGCACGGCGGAGTACTTCAGCGTGAAGGTCTCGGCCGGGATGCCTTCGCCGGAGACGGTCGGCGCGACGGACGCGACGATGACGTTCTTCAGCTCGACCTTCAGGTACTGGTGACGGTTTTGCGAATCGGACGGGCTGCCGACGTTGTTCTTGCCGCCATGGGCGCGGTAGAAATAGATGATCACGTCGTTGACCACGGTACCGGCCGAGCAAGCCTGCAGCAGCTTGGGCGTGGAACCGTCGATGTCCTTCGTGAACACCATTTCGCCGTGTTCGCAACGCTCAGCCGTGTGGCCGCCGGCGGTGGAAGACGTCGAGGACTTGGGCTGGCGAACCACATGGCTCCACGAGTAAACCTCAACGGTTTCCTTGTGCTTGGTGTCGCGCGAGTCACCCTTGATGTCGCTACCCTTGAACTCGACGTAAATGTCTTTTGCCATACTCGATAAACCTCCGCTGTGGATAGTTGGTTAGGGGGGAACGTCAACCCTTGCTGCCACTCGGCAGTTCTGCCACGAGGCGCAGGGAGACAGAAAGCTCGTCCAGCTGGAAATGCGGACGAACGAACGAGACCGCCCGGTAGACACCCGGACGACCAGGTACCTCGGAAACCTGGACCGAGGCTTCCCGCAGCGGGAACTGCGCCTTGGTCTCCTGCGATGCAGCGTCGTCGGACGTGACGTACTGGGAGATCCAGCGATTGAGGAAACTCTCGACGTTGGCGGCCGATGCGAAGCTGCCGATCTTGTCGCGCATCATCGCCTTCATGTAGTGGGCGATGCGGCAAACGGCGAACATGTACTGCAGCTGCGCCGACAACGAGGCATTGGCGTTGGCCGATGCCAGGTCGTACTTCTTCGGCTTCTGGGTGGACTGGGCACCGAAGAAGGCCGCGTAGTCGGTGTTCTTGCAGTGCACCAGCGGGATGAAGCCGAGGTCGCTGAGTTCTTTTTCGCGGCGGTCGGTGATCGAGATCTCGGTCGGGCACTTGAGCGCCACTTCGCCGTCGTCGGTCTTGAAGGTGTGCGTCGGCAGGTCTTCGACCAAACCGCCGCCTTCGACGCCGCGGATCGCCGCGCACCAGCCGTAGTTCTCGAACGCCGCAGTCAAACGAGCGCCCATCGCGTAGGCGGTGTTGACCCACAGGTAGCTGCTGTGGTCGCTGCCGTCGACGTCTTCGACGAAGTTGAAGCCCTCGACGGTGGTGCCGTCTTTGGGGTTGTACGGCAGGCGGCCGAGGAAGCGCGGCAGCGTCAGGCCGACATAGCGCGAATCTTCGCTCTCGCGGAACGACTTCCACTTGGCGTATTCGACCGTGTCGAACACCTTGGACAAATCACGCGGCTTGCCCAACTCGGTGTACGACTCGAGGCCGAACAGCTCGGGCGACGCCGCCGAGATGAAGGGCGCATGCGCCGCGGCCGCGACGTGCGACATCTGCTCGACGAAGTACATGTCTTCGGGCTGACGGCTGATGTCGTAGTCGCCGATCAGCGCACCGAAAGGCGAGCCGCCGAAGGTGCCGAACTCTTCTTCGTAGACCTTCTTGAACAGCGTGCTCTGGTCGAAGTCGATCGAGGTGTTGAAGTCTTTGACCAGTTCTTTCTTGGTCGCGTTCAGCACCTTGATCTTCATCATGGAGCTGGTGGAGGTGTGCTTGCACAGATAGTGCAGGCCGCGCCACGACGATTCCAGCTTCTGGAACTGCGGCGCGTGCATCACCTCGCTGAGCTGCTCGGAGATCAGGGCATCGAGCTCGGCGACGCGGGCGTCGATGGTGGCCGACAGGTTGTCGGACACCACCACGGTGCCTTGCAGCACTTCACGCACCAGCTCGGCAATGATGTCTTTCGCCCGGGCATGCTCGGTGGCCGACTTGGCCACCTTGCTCTGGCCGACGATGTCGTCGAGCAGGCTGCGTTCGCCTTCGACGACGTTGGCCGCTGCTGCCTGTTGCGCTGCGACTTGACCGCTGCTCATGGCTTACTCCTTGTCCTGCTTGGTTTCCTGGCCCAGCTGCTGCAGGCGCTCGGTGTTGCTCAACACTTCGCCCAGCAGGTCTTCGAGCTTCTCGTTGCCGGCCAGCTTGTTGCGCAGGTCGGCCAGCTTGGTGCGGGCCTCCAGCAGCTTGCGCAGCGGCTCGACCTGCTCGACCACGTTCTCGGGACGGAAGTCTTCGAGCTTGTTGAACTCGAGGTTGACCGCGAACTCGCCACCCTCGGGGCTCAGCTTGTTCTTGACGCGATACGACGCAGCGGGCGCCATGCCTGCCATCACTTCGTCGAAGTTGTCGAGGTCGACATTGACGAACTTGCGGTCTTTCAGACGCGGCTGCGGCTTGTCGGGATTGGCTTGGCCTGTGAAATCGCCCAGCACGCCCGTGACGAAAGGAATTTCCTTCTGCTCGATGGCGTCGCCGATTTCGACGTCATAGGTCAGCTGCACGCGGGGCGGGCGGACCTTCTCGAGGCGCTTCTGGACACTGTCTTTCTTGGCCATGGTGATTCCTTCAGTTCTGGGTCATTGCAAGGCGCCGAAGGGGTTGCGGCCCCCGGTGCTTGCAGGCTGTTGGGGCGGCGCTTCGACCGGTGGCTGGGCTGCCGGTGCGGCGCGAGGTGCGCGGCGGGTGCTGCCCCCCTGAGATGAGTTACCGGCACGGCTGCCGGGCGGCGGAGGCACCAGCACGGGCTCGCCCAGTGCCTCGCGGATCGTGCGAGCCAGGACTTCGGCTTCGGTCCGGGTGGAGCCGTTGACCGAATTCGCCTGGCGCAAATGAGCCAGCGCGGCGGCAGACGCCCTCAGGCCGCTGACCGCGATGATGCTGCGGGCGGTGAGGTCGCTGGTGTCGCGCTGCAGAACTTCCTGGGCTGCCACGATGGCGGCCCCGTAGTTCATCGCTTCGAACTGCAATTGAGCCGTGCGCAACCACGGCTGCTTGCTGCCGGGATGGGCCTGTGCTGCCTCGCTGAGGAGCGACAAAGCCTTGTTGTTGTCGTTGCGCTGTTGTGCGGCGTTGGCTTCGTCCAGCGTTTGCTGGAGATCCACGACCGGCGGTTTGTCGTTCTTGGGTGCGGTCGTCATGCAACCCGCAAGAAAACCCACCAAAAGTAGCGTCGCTGCGAGCGAACGCCCGCGTTTCATCTGGTCTGACAAGGAGACCCCCTCACCAATTCTTCACTGCTTCACTGTTGCTCTTGCCGCGTGCAGCTGCCGTGTGCAGAGCGCTGTACGTCGTTTCGCAGCGGATTAGAACGCATCTCCTTAACCGATCGCACCCCCCTCTTTGGGTGTGTTACAACTATTTGCGCATTGCTACCGCAACTCACGTAGGTCCATCCAATGGAGGGGGTGCGCGATCAAAACCCCGCCGCTAAACTGCCGCGCCAAGTCGCAACATCGCGAACAAGCAAGGGCTGAGGGAAGGTCGGTTGATGCAGTCACGCACGGGACAACTCGAACGGTTGATCACGCGGGGTTTCCTCGTGACCGGCCTGCTCGTGCTCGCCGGTTGCGAGACGGCGGGCAAGGCCGTAGAGGCCGTGGGCAATGCGAAAGACAAGGCACTGCAGGTGACGGGGCTGGTCAAGAAGGCGCCCGAGTTGCCCGACAGCGCCCTGCCCGCGCGGCGTGTGACGCTGCGCATCCAGGCCAGCGATTCGCTCAATGTCGACCCGAGTGGGCAATCGCTGTCGCTGGTCATGCGCATCTACAAGCTGAAGAGTGCAGACGCGTTCCTCAGCACGCCTTACGACGCCTTTGGCAACCCGGCGCGCGAAAAAGAACACCTGGGCGACGATGTGGTCGAAGTTCGCGACCTGCAGTTGGTGCCAGGGCAACGCTACGAAACGCAAGACAAGGTCGACCGCGAAGCGTCCTACATCGGTGTGGTGGCACTGCTTCGGGCGCCCGCGCCGCAGCGCTGGAAATACGCCTTCGCCGCCGAGCCGGCACAAAAGACCGGCATCACGATGGGCGCCCACGCCTGCAGCCTCAGCGTGTCGATGGGCGCGCCGGTCAACACGGCCAGCAGCGTCGCGTCGATGAGCCCGGGGCAGTGCCCTTGAACCGGGAGGCGATCAGCGCCCCCCGTCTGTGAGAAACAACCTTGATTCATTCTGCCAAGCTACTTTGGGGTGAAGGCCTCTTTCTTCGGCCCCAGCATTTCCAGCGGCAAGACGCGTATCACGAGTGGCGCCTGGCGCAGTTCGCGCGGGTGCTGCACCCGTATGCATGGGGCGTGCGCCACCTGAAGCTCGACAACGACGCGCTGCAGGCCGGCGTGCTGCGCCTGCTGGAACTGCAGGTGGTGTTCCCGGACGGTGAGCTCTACAGCGCGCCGGCTGAAGACGACCTGCCACCGCCGGTCTCGCTCGAGTCGCTCGGCAGCGCCGGCACCGAGGTGGTGTTCCACCTCGCGATGGCACCGCTGCGCAGCATGGGCAGCAACTTCACCGGCCCGCAGGAAACGCCCGACACCAGCGCGCGCTACTTCCAGCGCAACGAGTCGGCGCCCGACTGGTACACCGACGCGGTGGACGCCGAAGTGGCGGTGCTGAAGAAGTCGGCCCGGCTGCTGGCCGACCATGAGCCGCGCGACCACCTCGTCAGCCTGCCGGCGCTGCGCGTGCGCCGCACCTCGACCGGTGGCTTCGAAGCCGACGGCCGCTTCGTGCCGCCTTGCGTGTCGATCCAGGCGTCGCCCGCCCTGCACTTGACGCTGCGTCGTTTGCTCGACGTGCTGCAGGCCAAGGTCGACGCGCTCTACGGCTTTCATCGCGAGCCGTCGAAGAACATCATCGAGTTCCGCTCGGGCGACGTCGCGTCGTTCTGGTTGCTGCACACCGCCAGTTCCAGCTTCGCCTCGTTGTCGCATTTGCTGCGCCACCCCGGCTTGCACCCCGAGCGCTTGTTCCAGGGCCTGCTCGAGCTCGCCGGCGCGCTGCTGACCTTCTCCAAGGGCTTCACGCTGGCCGACCTGCCGGCCTATGAGCATGCCAACCCCGGGCCGGCCTTTGCACGGCTCGACCACATCATCCGCGAGTTGCTCGAGACGGTCATCTCGACGCGCTACTTCTCGATCGCGCTGAACGAGACCAAGCCGTCGTTCCACCTCGGCCGACTCGACTCCGAGCAGGTCACGCCGACCACCAGCCTCTACCTGGGCGTGAGTGCGTCGATGCCGCCGGCCGAACTGGTCGAGTCGGTGCCGATGCGCTTCAAGCTCGGTGCCCCGGACGATGTCGACAAGCTGGTGCTGTCGGCCATGCCCGGCGTGCGCGTCAGCCACGCGCCGCAAGTACCGGCCGCCATCCCGGTGCGTCCGGGCAGCTATTACTTCGCGCTCGAGCCGCGCGGCGCGCTGTACGAGCGCATGCTGCAGGCGCAGGCCATCTCGATCTACGTGCCGCAGGGCTGGGCGGAACTGAAGCTTGAACTGATCGCAGTCAACTCATGAACCCGAACGCCACCACTCCGCCGTCGCTGTTCGCGCAAGGCGGTGCGCCTGTCATGGCCCGCAGCGGCTCGCCGCTCGAGGCTCGCACGCTGCTCGACCTGATGTACGACGGCTTCTACATGTTGTTCCTGCTGAAGAACAAACATGCGCCGCTCGACGCCGAGCTGTTCCGCGAGAAGGTCAAGGACTTCCTGAAGGAATTCGAGCGTGGTGCCGACCGGCTCAAGGCGCCGAGCGAAGACGTCTATCTCGCCAAGTACGCCTTTTGCGCGCTGGTCGACGAGGCGGTGTTGATGTCGCAGTTCAAGGTGCGCGATGCCTGGGAGCGGCAACCGCTGCAACTGCAGTTCTTCGGTGAGCAACTGGCCGGCGAGAACTTCTTCGAGCGCCTCGAAGAGCTGCGCCGCCAGGGCGCTGCACGCGTGCAGACGCTCGAGGTGTTCCACATGTGTTTGCTGCTGGGCTTCCAGGGCAAGTATCTGCTCGAAGGCACCGAGAAGCTCAACTACCTGACGGCCCGCCTCGGCGACGAGATTTCGCACCTGAAGGGTCAGCGCGCCGGCTTCGCGCCGCATTGGGCGCCGCCCGACCAGGTGAGGCACACGCTGAAGAACGAAGTCCCGTTGTGGGTGATCGGGTCGGTGTTTGCGCTGCTGGGCCTGGTGGCCTTCCTGGGGCTGCGCTGGTCGCTCGGCAGCAGCACGCGCAGCGAGCTGTCGGCTTACCAGGACTTGATCAAGCTGCCGCCCAAGGCGGCCCACTTGACCATCACGTTGCCTTGAGCCGACCGGACGCGACGACGATGAAGCCCAGCCCGCACGAGGCCGTCAGGCCGCGACGGCCCGACGCTGCTGCTGCGCCTCAGCGCAGCAAGTTGGTGTCCTGCTGCGCGGTGGGGCAGGCGGCGTCGACGCCCCACTGCCCTGAGCAGATGCGTGCACGGCACAGCTGCGACTCGAGCCAGCCCAGCGTCATGCAGCGGCGCACCAGTTCGCTGGTGGGCAGCGGCGGTTCCTGCTGCAACACCACCTCGCGCCCGGCACCGGCCGGGGCACTGCCGGCGGTCACGGCGGCCGCGACTGCAGGCGCGGGTGCACGCACCGGCACCGCAGCGGCGCGGCGGCCGGCCATGTGCGACACCATGGCTTCGAGCAAGTCGATGTCAGCGTCGAGCCGTGCATTCGCATCACGGGCCGGCGCCTTGCGGTTGGCGGCCGGGGCAGCGCTGGCGACGCGGGCGGGCTCCGAGCTGGCCGAGACGCGCTGCGCCGGCGTGCCGGCCGAGGCCACCTTCGTGCCCGAGGCCTTCGAGGCCGCGGCGGCCCCGCTGGTCGCGCGGGTCTGGCGTGTCGGTGTCAGCGAAGAGAAGGGGTCCTGTGCAGAGGCCGACGCGGTGCTGGCCGCTGCTGTAGCGACAGCGTCGGAGGCGGCCGTCGCCACCACGACGTTCTCGATCCGCGCGGCCTGCGGTTCTGCAGCAGCAGCCACGGTCGGGGCGGCATCGGTTGCCGCGGGGGCGGCAGGCTGCGACGCAGCAACCACCGCTGCGGCCGACGCGGCAACCGCGCTGGCCGGCGAGGCCGGCCGTGTGTCCCGCTGCGCCACCTCGATGGGGCCGGCTGCGTCGTCGAAGCTCCCCGCGTTGAAGGCCCAGTACGCGGCGCCCAACACGGCGCCCACCGCCACCACCGCCAGCCCGGCCCGCCACGGCGTGCGCGGCCCGCGCGACGGCGAGCGGCGGGCGGCGCGCCCGGCGCCTTTGCTGCGCGTGTCGATGGTGGACAGGATCTTGACGGGGCCACGCTCTGCGGCCGCTGCGTCGCGGGAATTGGCGGCGTCGTCGGCGAACAAGCTCGGTCGCGCCCAGGGCCCGTTTTCGGGCGGTTCGGTGTTGTGGTTCAAGCCACTTTCTCCCTCGAAGCCGGCGGGTCTGAATGACCGCCTGGCAAGCGCAGGCGATTCTATAGACGCCTGCTTCTGCAGCCCATTGTGGAAAACCTTGGTTACCATTTCATGCTGCCCGCAGTCGTGATTTATTTCGTGCTCGCCTGCGCGTTGCTCGGTCTGGTGTTCCTGCCCGAGCCGCGCGCCTGGGTGGCATCGCGACTCGGCCTGCTGGCCGGCGCGACCCGTGCGGCGGTCCGGCAGTCCACCTCACGCTGGCAGCGCGGTTGCGACCACACCTCACGACAGGCGGCGGCCGCGGCGAGTGCCGGCGTCAGCTGGATGCGCCGCCGCTGGCCCCTGTGGAGCGCGGCCGTGGCCCTGCTGTTGATACCGCCCACCGTGGTCTATCTGCTGCGCGACCGGCACCAGCCGGAGGGCTACGTCGACCTGGCCGACAACCCCACCCTCGTCGGCCAGTTGCTGGAAGGCGAGCAGCTGGTGGCCCCGCCAGCACTGCCACCCGAGGTGTTCACCACCGCCGAGGTGCAGCAAAGCCGCCCGCTGCTGTCCAGCGCCGACCGCAAGTGGGAACTGCTCGACCACGATTTCCGCCAGCGCCTGCTGATGGCCTTCAAGATCATGAAGGAACAGCATGGCTACGACATGGCGCTGCTGGAGGGCTACCGCAGCCCCGAGCGGCAGGCCATGCTGCAGAACATGGGCACGCATGTGACCCACGCCGGGCCGTACCAGAGCTACCACCAGTTCGGTTTGGCGGCCGACTGCGCCTTCTATCGCAACGGCAAGCTCGTGATCAGCGAGCGCGACCCGTGGGCGATGCGGGGCTACGAGCTGTACGGCGAAGTCGCCGCATCACTGGGGCTGACCTGGGGCGGCGCGTGGAAGATGCGAGATTTGGGGCACGTGGAATTGCGGCGACCAGGTGTTAAACCTAGAAACCAGTAGTAACACGTCACTAGATAACCTGGATAGACTGCTGCGCACACGAATATTCGTTGCGCAGGGAGGGACTGAGCAATGGCAAAACCTTTCATCGTCCTTGGGGACAAGACCAGCCATGGGGGCACCGTGATCGAGGCCTCCGGCGCGAGCGACACGCACGGCAAGCGGCTGGCGCGGGTCGGCGACAAGGTGACCTGCCCGAAGAAGGGCCATGGCGGCACCACCGTCATCGTCACCGGCGACCCGACCATGCTGGTGGACGGCCAGCCCGCCGCCCGCCACGGCGACAAGACCGCCTGCGGCGCCACCTTGATCGCCAGCCAGAGCAACAGCACGGACATCTGAGCCGGCGACAGAGAGCCGCCGCATGCACAAATCACTCAAGCTCGTAGCCCTGATGGCCGCCGTCACGGTGGCCGTCTGGGCATTGACGATCTGGCACTGGCAACGCACCCAGCGCATGGTGACCACCAGCGATCTGGTGCTCTACCTGCTGGTGCTGCCGCTGCTGGCCGTGGTCGCTTTGTGGGCCGGGCGGCGCGCCTTGTCACGTCGTGCCGGGACGGCGGTCGCCGTGCCCGCCGGCGCGGCTGCTGCTTCTGCCTCTGCCGCGGGCGCCGCCGCGCCCACCGCGGCCGCCCAGGACAGGCCGCAACCGGCACTGGTGCTGGCTTCGGCACTGACCCTGTCGATCGCAACCGACGCCGCTGGCGCGCTGGCGGCGCTGGCCGAAGCCAAGACGCTGCCCGAACTCGACCCGCAGCTGCGCGACGACGAGGGCTTCCCGCTGTTGACCGCACGTGCGGCCGACCTCGACACCGCGCCGGTCGACGCCGCGCTGCAAGACCTGCTGCCCGCCCTGGTGGCGCGGCAGCCCCAGTGGCAGGGCCTGGAGCCGTCGCCGGCTTTCGTGCGCGCACTGGCATTGCTCGAAGCCCCCTTGCAGGAGGTGCTCGAGGCCTGCGCCGCCGAGTGGCAAGCCCAGCAGCTGCCGCCTGACAGCCTGGCGCCCGGCCGCGGCGCGCGTCTCGCACCGGCCGTGGCGCTGGTGTGGGCGCTGCCGCAGCATTGGAGCGAACCCGAGCAGGCGCTGGCACGCCTGTGGTTGCACCGCACCCTGAAGGCCCAGCCGCTGCCACAGGACGTGTGGCAGGTGCAGGTGCACGCCGCCGGCAGCGCCGAAGCCTTGTTCGTGCATGTCGAGCAGCAGTTTGCCGCCTGGCGTCGCGAGCAGCGTCCGGGCCTGCTGGTGGCGCTGGCGTGCGACTCGTCGCTGGACGAAGCGCGCGTGCAACTGCTGCTGCGCGAGGGCGCGCTGCAGACCAGCCGGCAACCCAAGGGTGTGGTGCCCGGCGAAGCCGGCGCCGCCGTGTTGCTGGCGACCCCGACCTGGCCGGTCACGCAGGCCGACCCCGCCCGCGTGCCACGGCTGCAGCCGGTGGCGATACGCCGGCGCGACAAGTCGGCCGACGCCGCAGGCCGCATCGACGGCAGCACCTTGGCACAAGCCGCCGAAACCGCGATGGGTTCGGCCGCCCTCGAGCCGGCGCAATGCGGCCGCGTCATCAGCGACGTCGACCTGCGCGCCAGCCGCAGCAGCGAGCTGGCCGACGTGATGCTGCAGCACCTGCCCGACCTCGACGCCGGCGAGCAGGTGGTCCGGCTCGGCCTCGCCTGTGGCGACCTGGGCGTGGCCCGCGGCCTGTGCTGCCTCGCGCTCGCCGCCGAAAGCGTGCGCAGCGAGGAACAGCCTGTGCTCGTGACCACTGCGATGCACCCGCACGACCGCGCCGCCTTCGCGCTGACGCTGAATCCCGAGCCTGGCGCTGGCGCCGGGCCCGCCGCCTGACCGCGGCCTACCGATACTTGACTCTCGTCACCATGCAACGACTTCGGGACTTTCTTCTAGACCCCAGGACCTTGGGCGTGATCGGCCTGCTCGCGCTGGCCGCATTCCTGCTGCTGGGCGCTAACACGCTGCGCATCGGGCTCATCTGGGCGCTGGTGGCGCTGGGGTTGATCGTGGCCGTCTGGGCCACCGTGTGGTACCTGAAGCGCCGCCGGGCGCGCAAGGCTGCCGAAGGCCTCGAGCAGGCGCTGCACGACCAGGCCGACCGCGCCGTCAAGGGCACGCCGAATGCACAGCGCGGCGAGACCGAAGCCTTGCGCGAACGCATGCTCGAGGCGGTCAAGACCATCAAGACCTCCAAGCTCGGGCAGACCTCCGGCACGGCGGCGCTCTATGAGCTGCCCTGGTACATCGTGATCGGCAACCCGGCCGCCGGCAAGAGCTCGGCGATCGCCAAGTCGGGGCTGCAGTTCCCGTTCGCCGACAACAGCGGCACCATCATCCAGGGCATCGGCGGCACCCGCAATTGCGACTGGTTCTTCACCACCGAAGGCATCCTGCTCGACACCGCCGGCCGCTATTCGGTGCACGAAGAAGACCGCGACGAGTGGCGCGACTTTTTGTCGCTGCTCAAGAAGCACCGGCCCAAGGCGCCCATCAACGGCATCATGATCGCCGCCAGCCTCGCCGAGCTGGCCGGCAACAAGCCCGAGTTCTCGATCCAGCTCGCCAAGCAGTTGCGCCAGCGCGTGCAGGAGCTGACCGAGCAGCTGGAAGTGTTCGCGCCCGTCTATGTGGTCTTCACCAAGGCCGACCTGGTGGCCGGTTTTGCCGAATTCTTCGAAGACCGCGACCCGGGCGAACGCGAGCGTGCCTGGGGCGCCACCCTGCCCTATGACGGCGACGGCAAGCTCGACGCGGTGACGCAGTTCGAGCGCCATTTTGAAGAACTCTACGAAGGCCTGAAGGCGGCGTCGGTGGCCCGCATGTCGCTGCACCGTGGCGAGAAGCTGCCGCCGGGGGTGCTGACCTTCCCGCTCGAGTTCGCCTCGCTGAAGCCGACGCTGCGCACCTTCTTGACCACGCTGTTCGAAGAAAACCCGTTCCAGTTCCGTCCCATCTTCCGGGGCTTCTACTTCACCAGCGCGGTGCAGCAGGGCAGCTCGACCAGCCGCTCCAGCGAGCGGGTCGCGCAACGCTTCGGGCTGCAGCTGCAGCACGGCACCACCGCCGAGGTGTATTCGCAGACCGGCTTCTTCCTGAAGGACTTGTTCTCGAAGGTGGTGTTCGCCGACCGCAACCTGGTCAAGCAATACGCCAGCCGCAACAAGCTGCGTTGGCGTTATGCCGCCTTCTTCGGCGGCGTTGCGGCGCTGGGCCTCGCGCTGGCCGCCTGGACCTGGTCGTATGCCGGCAACCGCCAGCTGGTCGAGAACGTGCAGGCCGACCTCGACAAGGTGGTCAAGCTGCAGGCCAACCGCACCGACCTGCAGTCGCGCCTGGAAGCGCTCGAGGTGCTGCGTGACCGGCTGGTGCAATTGCAGGCCTACCGCGACGAGCGCCCCTGGTCGCTGAGCCTGGGCCTCTACCAGGGCCACCGCATCGAATCGCAGCTCAAGCGCGAGTATTACGCGGGGGTCCAGGAGGTGCTGCTGCAGCCGGTGGCGTCGAGCATCGAAACCTATCTGGCCGAAGTCAACGCCAATGCCGCCGAGCTGCGGCCGTTGCAGGGCGGCACGCCGGCCGCGGCGAGCGGACAGCCGGCCAATACAACGCCGGCCACGGCCAACGTCAGCGCCCAGCCGACGCCCGGCCACTACACCGCCGCGTCGGCGTCCAACGTCACGGACGCCTACAACGCGCTGAAGAGCTACATCATGCTGGGGGATCGCACTCGGGCCGAGGCCGGCCACTTGAGCGACCAGCTGACGCGCTTCTGGCGCGGCTGGCTCGAGACCAACCGCGGCGGCATGCCACGCGAGCAGATGATCCGCAGCGCCGAGAGCCTGATCTCGTTCACGGTGACGCAGCTCGGCGATCCGCAGTTCCCGCAGGTGCAGAACAACCTGGCGGTGCTCGACCAGACGCGCGAGAACCTGCGCCGGGTGGTCAAGGGCATGCCGGCGCGCGAGCGCGTCTATTCCGAGATCAAGGCCCGCGCCTCGACGCGCTTCGCCCCGGTCACCGTCGCCCGCCTGGTCGGTGAGGCCGACAAGGACGTGATCGCCGGCAGCTACGCCATCTCGGGCACCTTCACGCGCCGCGCCTGGGACGAATACGTGCAGGCCGCGATCAAGGACGCGGCCTACAAAGAGCTGCAGACCGACGACTGGGTGCTCAAGAGCAGCGTGGTCGACGACCTGACGCTGGAAGGCAGCCCCGAGCAGATCCAGAAAGCCCTGGTGCAGATGTACAAGACCGAGTACGTGCGCGAGTGGCAGAAGTTCATGCAGGGCGTGAGCATTCCCGAGTTCGGCAGCTTCGACCAGGCGGTCGCCCGGATGAACCGCCTCGGCGACCCGGCCAACTCGCCGATCGGCCGGCTGATGCAGGCGCTCTACGACGAAACCTCCTGGGACAACCCGTCGCTGCTCAACGAGAAGCTCGAGCGCTCGCAGGGCGGCGTGGTGGCGTGGTTCAAGCAGACCATCCTGCGCCAAACGCCCTCGCGCGTGCAGGTCGACATCAACCTCAACACGCCGCAAGCCGGAGTGCCGATGGGCCCGATCGGCAAGGAGTTCTTCGTGTTGAACCGGCTGATGATGCGGCCCGACAACTCGCCGACGCTGATGCGCAGCTACCTCGACGCGCTGGCCAAGGTGCGCAGCCGCTTCAACCAGATGAAGAACCAGGGCGACCCCGGCCCCGCCAGCCGCCAGCTGATGCAGCAGACGCTGGAAGGCAACGGCTCCGAACTGGCCGAGGCGCTCAAGCTGGTCGACGAGCAGATGCTCAACGGCACCGGCATGACCGACACCGCCAAGGCCGCCTTGCGACCGCTGCTGGTGCGCCCGCTGATGCAGGCCTACAGCGTGGTGGTGCGGCCGACCGAGGGCGAGCTGAACCGCGTCTGGACCGCGCAGGTCTACGAGCCCTTCCAGCGCACGCTGGCGTCCAAGTACCCGTTTGCCCGCGGGGCGCAGGTCGAGGCCGGCCCGGCCGACATCGCCAAGGTGTTCGGACCGGAGGGCGCCATCGCCAAGTTCTCGGAGCAAACCCTGGGGCCATTGGTGACCCGCCGCGGTGACCAGCTCACCGCCCGCACCTGGGCCGACATGGGCGTGCGCCTTGCGCCGGAGTTCACCACGCAGTTTGCCGGCTGGGTCGCACCGCTGGCCGGCGCGAGCGCCGCTTCGGGCGGCGGCGGTGGCGGCGCGTCGGCAGAGCAGACCGTGTTCCAGTTGCTGCCGCAAGCGGCCCCGGGCCTGACCGAATACACGGTCGAGATCGACGGCCAGGTCCTGCGCTACCGCAACACCGCGGCAGCCTGGACGCCATTCGTCTGGCCGTCCACCCAAGGCGCGCCGGGCGTGCGCATCACCGGGCAGACCTTCGACGGCCAGACCATCGAGTTCCTCAACTACCCGGGCCGTTTCGGGCTCGAGAGGATGGTCAACTCCGCGCAGCGGCGCCGGCTCGACGCGAATGTGCACGAGCTGAAGTGGCCGTCGGGCCGGCACGCCGTCACGCTGCAACTGAAGATCATCAGCACGCCGGGCGCTGCAGCGCCGGCCGCGGGTGCGCAGAACACCGGCGCCGCCGCTCAGGGCGCAACCAGCCTGCGCGGTGCGGTCCTGCCCAGCGTGATCGCCGGGCCGGCCGCCGGCACGCCCGCGAGCCCTGCGACCACCACCACGTCTTCCGCCACCACCGCCAACGGGAGCGCCCCGCAATGAACACCCCCAGCGTTCCCGTGAATCTCGTCTACTTCGGCAAGGTCCCGTCACGCGGTGACTTCATCCGCAGCGCCAACAGCACGGCCTTGATCCAGACGCTCGACCATTGGCTGTCGCAAACGATGGAGCTGCTCGCCACCGACCCGCGCTGGAAGCTGGTCTACGACGCGGCGCCACCGGTGCAGTTCGCCTTTCTCGGCTCGCGCAGCACGGTGGGCCTGGCCGGCCACCTGATCCCGAGCCAGGACTCGTCGGGGCGGCGCTTTCCCTTCATCACGGCCGGCTCGTTCGAAGTGCGCGAGCCGCTCGACTTCATGGCCCGCAGCCCCTTGGCGCTGACGCGCTTGTGGACCCGCTTCGAGAACTCGACGCGGCTGGCCCACGACGCCGCCGACGTGACTGAAGTGCAGCAGCAGCTGGCGCACACCAGCGTCGACCTGGAGGTGGTGCCGCGCGCCTACCAGGCCAATTTTGTCGACTTCCTCGAGATGCAGACGCTGGGCGGCCTCGAAGCCATGCTCGAACAGGCCGGCCAGCGCATCTCGATGCGCCAGACGCTGCTGGCGCTGGGCATGCTGCTGCAGCCGGTGCTGGCGCAGGGCAGCGTGCGGCTCGACAAGGGCCTGGTGCTGCCGCTGGTGAACGACCCGCTGTACCGCCCGTTCGTCGCCACGCTGTGGCTGGAACTGGTGTCGCGCTTCCTCAAGCGCGGCGACTTCGAGCTGGCCATCTTCGTGACCCGCGTCGACGGCCGCCCCTCGCTCGTGATCGGCTTCAACGGCGCGTCGCCGCGCACGCTGCGCGCCGTGCTCGACCCGCAAGCCACGCTGAACGACAACGTCGAGTTCTCGCAGAGCCAGTGGGTCGAAGACTATGTCGACGAAGACTACGGCGTGAAGAAACTTTCGAGCTATTTGCGCGAGCCGCAGCTGTCGCTGCGCCAGGCGCTGGACACCTACCGCGAGGCCTTCCTCGGCGAGTGAAGCAGCCCACCATGACCCAGATCACCCCCACCACCGCCTTCCTGCGTCCGCTGTACGCGGCCCTGCTGACCGGCGCGCTGCTCCCCGTCGGGGCGCTCGCCCAACAGCAACAGCAGCCCTCGCAACAGGCCGCCCCCGCCCTGATCACCGGCCCCGGCGCCGCCCCCAACCAGGTGGTGGCCAGCGGCACGGTGCCCGACGAAGCCACCCGCGCGGTCGTGCTCGCGCGGCTGCGCGAGCTGTACGGCAGCGACCGGGTGGTCGACCAGATCCAGGTCGGCGCGGTGGTGGCGCCGCCGAACTGGTCGAACTACGTGCAGAAGGTGCTCAGCCCCGACCTCAAGCAGGTGACGCGCGGGCAGTTGGCCATCCAGGGCAACAACATCGACCTCAAGGGCGAGGTCGCCAACGAAGCCCAGCGCCAGCAGATCGCCAGCACGATGGCGACCAGCCTGAACCCCACCTACACCATCCGCAACGGGCTGCGGGTGGCGGCCAGCGAGCAGAACCTGGTCGACGACGCGCTGGCCAACCGCATCATCGAGTTCGAAGCCGGCAGCTCGGTGCTGAAGCCCGAGGGCGTGAAGATCCTCGACGAGATGGTGCCGGCGCTGGCCAAGGTGGCCGCCCGCAAGATCGAGATCATCGGCCACACCGACGCACAAGGCGCGCGCGACGCCAACATCGCGTTGTCGTTTGCCCGGGCCGATGCGGTGAAGGAGTATTTGCGCAGCAAGGGCATCGACGCGGCGCGCATCAATGTGTCGGGCGCGGGGCCGGACCGGCCGGTGGCGAGCAATCAGACGCCGGATGGACGGGCCCGCAACCGGCGGATCGAGTTCCGGGTCAGTCAGTGACTTCGTGCGAGCCGGCTTGAGGCCATCCGTTAGAGCGCGGTAGCCCTCGTCGAGTTGAAGTCGCCACAGGTCGCCACAAGGCGGGTCGGTCGTGCGGTTCAGGCCAAAGGGTCGCAGTGACGAGGGGGCGGACTTTGACGTCTCGGTTCGCTGTTAGCGAACCGGCTGCGCGCTATCGGTACCCCCACTAAAGGCTGCAGCCCTCAGCGCTCGCCTTTTGGAGGCCATTGCCGCGCTGTGTGCAAAAAACGCGCAGCAGTACGATGCTCTCGTTGTCTCGGATGGCGTATGGGATCACATATGGGAATCCGCTGATGACGAGCTCGCGGGTCCCTGATACTCGACCGGGTCGTCCAATCTCCGGGTGCTGCAACAGGAGGTCAGACTGTTTGACGATCTCGTCATAAACGTCCCGGGCTGCTAGGGGGTTGCGCTCCAAGATGTAGGCGACGATGGCGGCCAGGTCCTGGCGCGCCAGTTCGGACCATTCAACGTGCGGGTTTGGTGTCCCGCGGGCCTACCACCTGCTCTATCCGTTCGCGAATCTCATCCATCACCTGCTGATGCGGAACTGCCGGGGTTGTATCGTCCAGAGCCTCTTGCACCTGCGCGCGGTACCACTCGTCATAAAGCGCGGCTTCGTGCGCGCGTCGCATGCGAGCAGAGGCTGCGGCACTACGCTTGTCGCCGGTTTTCGTGGCCGCTTCATGCGGCTCGAACTGTGCCGCATCGACCCGGTACCGCGTGATACCGAGATCCTTCAGGTAGCTAGCCAATGTCTCGAAGCGGCGGAAAGTGCGTGGCTCGCCTCGGGTCGCAGCCAAGGTCTGACGGGCACGTCCATAGTTGATGACGATGCCCCAGCCAGCGCCGGCGCCTACCACTTCGGCGTCAATGTTCGCCCCGGCGTCGACCAGCCGTCGAAGCGTGCTGTGATCGATGGTCTTGTCAGGCATTTCCACCAGCATCTCCTTCCGCAAGGTTTGAGATCTTGATCTCAGTTTTTGAGGCTGGCCGGCCTCTGCTGTCAAACACCTTCCACCGTCTTTTGAACGGGAGCCGTCAAACGGAGCGACAGCAACGTCGCCGTCAACGCGGCCTACCGAAAGGTAGCGCTCACCGCGTCATGGTCCGAGCGCGGCAGACGCTGCCGTCGCACGCCGACGTTCTGCATGCCAACCGACACGAAGTGGTCGAGGATGCCGCCGCCCGAGTGCGTGGGGCGCGGCTGTGTGTGCAGCGAGAACTCGACCGGTCTGCCCGTCGTCCCCGCATTCACCAGCTCTTCATCGGGAGCGAACGAACAATTGAAATCGCCCCCGATGATGATCTTGGGGCCGATCGTGGCCATCTGCCGCATGCAACGGCGCAGGTCCGTCATGCCGATGCCGCCCGACTCGCAATGGATCGAGGCGATGACGACGTCGCGGATCTTGACCCAGACGGCGGAGCGTCCGCTGGAACTGCCGGTCCAGACGCCGGCACCGACACAACCGTTCGCGACCACCGCGGTCGAGCAGCGTGGATTCAGCGCGCCGGCCTGCGCCTGGCCGTGGATCTGCTTGCCCGCGTAGATTCGCTGCTCCGCCAGGCGTCCGCACTCTTGCAGCAGGACGACGTCGTAGGTCAGGCACAGGCTTTGAAGGATGGCGTCCTTCTCGGGGTCGTTGCGCGGATCTCCCTGGGTGTTCCAGGTCAGGATGGACAGCATCGAATGATTTCCTTCGTCGTGGTCGGTGCTTCAGCAGGTCGCCCCGGCCGTGACGTTTTCACAGATCAGCGCGCCAAGTGCAATGCGTCGCAGCCGGGCGCATCCTCGGGGGCGACGCGCGAAGGGCCAGCACCTCGGAGCGGCCGAAGGCGTGTGGCCACCCGCCCTGCCCTCAACTGCCGTCTTGCGGCGCGTTGAGGCCCAGCAGTTCTTCGACCTGGGTCAACGCGCCCGGGTCCTTCAACACCGTGCGCAGCCACACGTGCAGAGGCATCTCGCCCCAGCGCGCGGCCTTGTCGGCCAGATAGGCCACCGGGCTGTGAGGTTCGGTGCGTCGGAAGTAATCGGCCACCTCGCGCAACTGCTGCAAGGCCTGCGCCCGTGAGCGCAGCGGCCCACCCGCGGTGGCCTGGCCGCCGGTCCCGGGCGCTGGGGCGCCGGCGGCGTCGGTCACCTCGATGCCGGTCGAGCCTGCGGGCGGGGCGCCATCGTTCTGCGAGCCCGCCGAGCCCTCGATCGCGCCGGCCTCGCGGGCCAAGCGCTGCAAATCGTCGCGCGCGGACGCCAGTGCGTCGCGCGCCGGCACGAAGCTCGGCCCTTCGTCGGTCAGGCGGGCATCGGTCACACGCTGCAGTTCTTGCAGCGCCTCCATCCCGCGGTTGGCCGCGGCCAAAGTCTCGAGCAGCCACGCCTTGGGCGTCTCGCGCTGCGCACGCGCAAAGGCGTCCAGCGTGACGCGGCCTTCGCTCAGTTGTTCCGCCTCGTGCGGGTGCTTGTCGATCTGCGTCTGCAAGGCACGCGCGGCCTCGAGGTCGCGCAGCGAAAAGCTGCCGGTGGCGCCCTTCGTCACCGGCAGCTCCCGCGACAGCACGACGACCCGTTGCAGCAGCCAGGCGAGGTTGCCGATGCGCTGGTCCCAATCGCCGTCCTCGCCCTCGGGATGCATCGAGTCCCAGTAGCGCTCGCACAACTGCGCACTCAGTTCCAGGCCATCGGCCAGGCCGGTGTAGCCATGGTTGCGCGCCGCCGCATCGCACCACCACATCGCCAGGCGCAGGTCCTTGGTGCGGGTCTTGAGCAAGTTGGCGCACGCTGTCTCGACGCCGCGCCAGTCGGCCACCTTCAAGGTGGTCACCCACTCGCCCTGGTCGAGGCTGGGGTCGTCTTCACGACGCATCTCCTGGATCGCGTCGAACTCCGCCGAGAACGACATGTCGCTGCCGCAGGGGTCGTGGTCGGAAATGGGGTCGAGCAGGTGGGCGTCCATCGGCAGAGGTCGGTGATCTGAAAAGTGCGCGAAGGATAACGAAGGCCCCGGCCCGCTGCCACTCCCCCACCCCACCCTGGGGGGGCTCCATCTCGGGGGGCGCGCCATCCTGCCCGCAGCCGGCGTGCGCGCTTACACCCGCGGCCCGGCGCTGAAGAAACGTCGTCGTTTCCCTTCCCCCCGCCCCTCCGCCACGCCGGCGTCGTCCCTTGCCGCCGGAGCACGCAGGTCTTCCCTGCGTGACAAACGTCGCGGCTTGTCCAGCCCCAACCATTAAGCAAATGCAACAGAAGGTCGCCCTGACTTGCTGATGGACCGCCTTTTCTACCCCCCCGACCCGCCCAGACCTGTTCTGGGCGCCGGACGTCCGCGTCGACGCCCGGTAGGGGCGCCAAAGCCGCAGGGCCAAGCCCCGTGCGCTTTCACACGGTTCTGCCACCTGGCTGCGCCTGGCGATCGGAACGGCCAATTCTGCAGATCAAGTTTTTCTAAGGGCCGTCGATATGCCGTCCATACCCTGAAGGTTTTAGTTACCAACTATCGCGCGCAGGCTGGGGAGCACCGGGCAGGTCCGGACCCGATCTCTGCCGGCCGCGGCCAGGAAGCCCCCCGGCTTCATTGATTACGCGTTTGCATACCACTTGAGGATTGCTGAATGGCCTCGTTAATCCCGTCACTCTCGACCACGCAGATCGCGTCGCTCTCGACCACATCGATCGCGGGTCTCACCACCGAAGACTGGGTGGCTTTCTCGACGGCGCAGGCCGCTGCGTTGACGACCGCACAGGTGGCGGCCATCGAAACGGTGGACATTCGGGCCCTCTCGACGGCCAACCTTGCGGCGCTGGGCACGCACCAGATCGTCGCGCTCAGCGGCACGCAGGTGGCCGCACTCGGCACGAATCAAGTGGCCGCGATGACGACGACCCAAGTCGCCGCCATCCAGACCTCCGACCTGCGGGCGCTGACCACCGCGCAGGCCGCCGCGCTCGGCACCGCGCAAGTGGCAGCCTTGAGCACCACGCAGATCGCCGCGCTCGAGACCGCCGACCTGCGGGCCCTGAGCACCAACGCGGTCGCCGCGCTGAGCACAACCCAAGTGGCCGCCCTCGGCACGGCGCAGGTGTCGGCCCTGTCGACGCAGCAGGTCGTGGCGCTGAGCACCGCGCATGTCGCCGCGCTGAGCACAACCCAGGTCACCGCCCTCGGCACCGCCCAGGTCGCCGCACTGCAAACCTCTGACGTGGCCGCTCTGGCCACGTCGCACATTGCGGCCCTGACGACGGCCCAGGTCGCCGCCCTCGGCACCGGCCAGATCGCCGCCCTCAGCACGACCCAGGCCGCCGCGTTCGAAACCGCCGACTTGCGTGCCCTGACCACCGCCCAGGCCGCCGCGCTGACCAGCGCGCAACTGGCCGCGCTGAGCACGACCCAGATCGCCGCCTTCGAAACCGCCGACCTGCGCGCCCTCAGCACCACCAACATCGCCGCACTGGCCACCGGCCAGGTCGCGGCTCTCGGCACGGCGCAGATCGCCGCGCTGACGACACAACAAGTGGTCGCGCTGACCACCACCCAGGCCGCCAACCTGACCGCCGCCCAGGTCGCCGCGATGACCACCGCGCAGGTGGCCGCGCTGCAAACCGCCGACCTCGCCGCGCTGGCCACCAACCAGATCGTCGCGCTGACCACCGCACAGGTCGCCGCGCTCGGCACCGCCCAAGTCGCCGCCCTCGGCACGACGCAGTTCGCCGCGCTGGAAGTGGCCGACGTCCGTGCCCTGACCACTGCCCAGGCCGCCGCGCTCAGCAGCGCCCAGCTGGCCGCCCTGGGCACGACGCAGATCGCCGCGATCGAAACCGCCGACCTGCGCGCCTTGAGCACCGCCAACATCGCCTCGCTCGGGACGTCCGCGATCGCCGCGCTCGGCACCGCGCAAGTCAGCGCCCTGACGACCCAGCAGGTCGCCGCGCTGTCGACCACCCAGGCCGCCGCCCTCGAAACCCTCGACATTCGTGCCCTCACCACGGCCCAGGCCGCCGCGCTGTCGAGCGCCCAGCTGACCGCCTTGAGCACCACGCAGCTGGCCGCCATCGAGACCGGCGACCTGCGCGCGCTGAGCACCACCGCCGTGGCCGCGCTGGGCACCACCCAGCTGACCTCGCTGGGCACCGCCCAGATCGCCGCGCTCGGCACCAACCAGGTGGTGGCGTTGACCACCACCCAAGTCGCGGCCCTCACCAACGGCCAGGTGGCCGCCCTGACGACCGCGCAGCTGGCAGCGTTGCAGACGACCGACGTCGCGGCCCTGACGACCGGCCAGGTGGCCGCCCTGACCACCGGGCAAATCGCCTCGCTCGCCACCGCGCAACTGGCCGCCCTCGGCACCACCCAGGTGGCCGCGCTGGAAGTGGCCGACATCCGCGCCCTGACCACCACGCAGGCCGCCTCCCTCAGCAGCGCGCAACTGACCGCCCTGAGCACCACGCAACTGGCCGCGATCGAAACCGCGGACCTGCGTGCCCTGAGCACCACCAACATCGCCGCGCTGGCCACGGGCCATGTCGCGGCGCTCGGCACTGCCCAGGTCGCCGCACTGACCACCGCGCAAGTGGTGGCGCTGACGACCACCCAGGCCGCCGCCCTCACCAACGCCCAGGTGACGGCGCTGACCACCGCCCAGGTCGCCGCCCTGCAGACCGCCGACCTGGCGGCCCTGAGCACCGCACAAGTGGTGGCCCTGACCACCGGCCAGGTGAGCGCGCTCACCACCGCCCAGGTCGCCGCCCTCGGTACCACCCAGGTGGCCGCGCTCGGGGTCGCCGACATCCGCGCCCTGACCACGGCGCAGGCTGCCGCGCTCAGCAGCGCCCAGTTGGCCGCCCTGAGCACGACGCAGGTCGCCGCCTTCGAGACGGCCGACCTGCGCGCCCTGAGCACCGCCATCATCGCGTCGCTGGGCACCGCCGACATCGCCGCGCTGAGCACGGCGCAAGTCGCCGCGCTCGGCACCCAACAGGTGGCCGCGCTGACGACCACGCAGATCGCCGCCGTCGAAGTCGCCGACATCCGCGCGCTCACCACCGACCAGGCGGCCGCGCTCACCAGCGCCCAGCTGGCGGCCCTGAGCACCACGCAGCTGGCGGCCATCGAGACCGCCGACCTGCGCGCCTTGTCGACGACCAACATCGCCGCCCTCGGCACCACCCATGTCGCCGCCCTCGGCACGGCCCAGGTCGCAGCCCTGACCACCGCGCAAGTGGTGGCCCTGACGACCTCCCAGGCCGCCGCCCTGACCGCCGGCCAGGTCGCCGCGCTGACCACCGCCCAGGCGGCCGCGCTGTAGACCGCCGACCTGACGGCCTTCTCGACCACCCAGGTCGCGGCGCTGACCACCGCCCAGGTGGCCGCCCTCGGCACCACCCAGGTGGCCGCGCTGACGACCACACAGTTCGCCGCCCTCGAAGTGGCCGACGTGCGCGCCCTGACCACGGCCCAGGCCGCTGCGCTCACCAGCGCCCAGCTGGCCGCCCTCGGCACCACGCAGATCGCCGCGATCGAAACGGCCGACCTGCGCGCCCTGACCACGGCCAACATCGCCTCGCTGGCCACCGGTGACATCGCCGCGCTGACCACCCAGCAGATCGACGCCCTGACCACCGCCCAGGTCGCCGCGCTGACCACGACGCAAGCCGCGGCCATCGAAGTGACCGACATCCGCGCGCTGAGCACCACGCAAGCCGCCGCGCTGACCAGCGCCCAGCTGGTCGCGATGAGCACGGCCCAGATCGCCGCGTTCGACACCGCCGACCTGCGCGCCCTGAGCACCACCAACGTCGCCGCCCTCGGCACGACGCAGGTGGCCGCCCTCGGCACCGGGCAGGTGGCCGCCCTGACCACCGCGCAAGTCGTGGCCCTGACGACCGCCCATGCCGCCGCGCTGACGACGGCTCAGGTCGCCGCGCTGACCACCGCCCAGGTGGCCTCGCTGCAGACTGCCGACCTGGCTGCCCTGGCCACCCACCAGGTGGTGGCGCTGACCACCGCCCAGGTGGCCGCCCTCGGCACGGCCCAGGTCGCCGCGCTGAGCACGACCCAGTTCGCCGCCCTCGAAGTGGCCGACATCCGCGCCCTGACCACCGCCCAGGCCGCCGCGCTGACCAGCGCCCAGCTGGCCGCCCTCGGCACCACGCAGATCGCCGCGATCGAAACGGCCGACCTGCGCGCCCTGACCACGGCCAACATCGCCTCGCTGGCGACCGCCAACATCGTCGCGCTGACCACCCAGCAGGTCGACGCCCTCACGACGGCCCAGGTCGCCGCGCTGACGACCACGCAAGCCGCGGCCATCGAAGTGGCCGACATCCGTGCCCTGAGCACCGCCCAGGCCGCCGCGCTGACCAGCGCCCAGCTGGTGGCGATGAGCACCGCCCCAGATCGCCGCGATCGAAACCGCGGACCTGCGCGCCCTGAGCACCACCAACGTCGCCGCCCTCGGCACGACCCAGGTGGCCGCCCTCGGCACCGCCCAGGTCGGCGCCCTGACCACCGCGCAAGTGGTGGCCCTGACGACCGCCCAGGTCTCGGCCCTCGGCACGACGCAAGTCGCCGCGCTGACCACCGCGCAGGTCAACGCGCTGCAGACGGCCGACCTGGCCGTGTTGTCGACCGCCCAGGTGGTGGCGCTGAGCGCTGCCCACGTGGCCGCCCTGGGCACCGCCCAGGTGGCCGCGCTGACGACCACGCAGTTCGCCGCCCTCGAAGTGGCCGATGTGCGCGCCCTGACCACGGCCCATGCCGCCGCGCTGACCAGCGCCCAGCTGGCCGCCCTCGGCACCACGCAGATCGCCGCCCTCGAAACGGCTGACCTGCGCGCCCTGACCACGGCCAACATCGCCTCGCTGGCGACCGGCCACATCGCCGCGCTGGGCACGAACCAGATCGAAGCCCTGACCACCGGCCAGGTCGCAGCGCTGACCACCACGCAAGTGGCGGCCCTCCAGACCGCCGACGTGCGGGCCTTGACGACGGCCCAGTCCGCCGCGCTGAGCAGCGCCCAGGTGGTGGCGATGAGCACCGCCCAACTGGCCGCCATCGAGACCGCCGACCTCGTCGCGCTGTCGACCACCAACGTCGCGGCCCTCGGCACCACGCAAGTGGCCGCCCTCGGCACGAACCAGGTCGCCGCGCTGACCACCGCGCAAGTGGTGGCCCTGACGACCAGCCAGGCCGCCGCCCTGACGGTCGGCCAAGTCGCCGCGCTGACGACCGCCCAGGCCGCCGCGCTGCAGACCGCCGACCTGACGGCCTTCTCGACCGCCCAGGTCGCCGCGCTGACCACCGCCCAGGTGGCCGCCCTCGGCACCACCCAGGTGGCCGCGCTGACGACCACGCAGTTCGCCGCCCTCGAAGTGGCCGACGTGCGTGCCCTGACCACGGCCCAAGCCGCGGCGCTCAGCAGCGCCCAGCTGGCCGCCCTCGGCACGACCCAGATCGCCGCGATCGAGACGGCCGACCTGCGCGCCCTGAGCACCACCAACATCGCCTCGCTGGCGACCGGTGACATCGCCGCGCTGACCACCCAGCAGGTGGAAGCCCTGACCACCGCCCAGGTGGCCGCGCTGACCACCACGCAAGCGGCAGCGATCGAAGTGGCCGACATCCGCGCCCTGACCACCGCACAAGCCGCGGCGCTGACCAGCGCCCAGCTGACCGCGATGAGCACGGCGCAGATCGCCGCGTTCGACACCGCCGACCTGCGCGCCCTGAGCACCACCAACGTCGCCGCCCTCGGCACGACCCAGGTGGCCGCCCTCGGCACCGCCCAGGTGGGCGCCCTGACCACCGCGCAAGTGGTGGCCCTGACGACGGCTCAAGTGCAGGCCCTCGGCACCGGCCAGGTGGCCGCGCTGACCACCGCCCAGGTGGCCGCGCTGCAGACCGCCGACATCGCGGCCCTCGCAACCAACCAGATCGTCGCCCTGACGACCGGCCACGTCGCCGCCCTGAGCACCGCGCAAGTGGCGGCCCTCGGCACGACGCAGTTCGCCGCGCTAGAAGCCAACGACGTCCGCGCCCTGACCACGGCCCATGCCGCGGCCCTCACCAGCGCCCAGCTGGCCGCCCTCGGCACCACGCAGATCGCCGCCCTCGAGACGGCCGACCTGCGCGCCTTGACCACGGCCAACATCGCCTCGCTGGCCACCGCCAACATCGTGGCCCTGGGCACCGCCCAAATCGCCGCCCTGGGCACGCAACAGATCGCCGCGCTGACGACCACGCAAGTGGCCGCCATCGAGACGACCGACCTGCGCGCCCTCACCACGGCCCAGACCGCAGCGCTGACCAGCGCCCAGGTGGTCGCCCTGGGCACCACTCAGGTCGCCGCCCTCGAAACGGCCGACCTGCGGGCCATCGGCACCACCAGCATCGCCGCGCTCGGCACCGCACAGGTGGTCGCGCTCGGCACGGCTCAAGTGGAAGCCCTGACCACCGCCCAGGTGGCCGCGCTGACCACGACGCAAGTCGCCGCGATCGAGGTGGCTGACGTGCGCGCCCTGACCACGGCCCACGCCGCGGCCCTGACCAGCGCACAGCTCACCGCGATGACCACGGCCCAGGTCGCTGCGCTCGACACCGCCGACGTGGCAGCCCTGAGCACGACCAACGTCGCGGCCCTCGGCACCACCCAGGTGGCGGCGCTCGGCACCGGCCAGGTGGCCTCGCTGACCACCGCGCAAGTGGTGGCCCTGACCACGGCCCAGGTCGCCGCGCTGGGCACGACCCAGGTCGCCGCGCTGACCACCGCCCAGGTGGCCTCGCTGCAGACCGCTGACCTGGCGGCCCTGTCGACCACCCAGGTGGTGGCCCTGACCACGGCCCAGGTGGCCGCCCTCGGCACCACGCAAGTGGCCGCCCTGAGCACCACCCAGTTCGCGGCGATCGAGGTGGCGGACCTCCGCGCCCTGACCACCGCCCAGGCTGCAGCGCTGAGCAGCGCCCAGCTGGCCGCCCTCGGCACCACGCAGATCGCCGCCATCGAGACGGCCGACCTGCGTGCCCTGACCACCGCCAACATCGCGGCCCTCGGCACCACCCACGTGGCCGCCCTCGGCACCACGCAGGTCAGCTCGCTGACCGCCTCCCAGGTGGTGGCGCTGACGACCTCCCAGGTCGCCGCGCTGACGACCGGCCAGGTCGCTGCGCTGACCACCGCCCAGACGGCCGCGCTGCAGACGGCCGACCTGGCGGCCTTGTCGACCGCCCAGGTGGTGGCCCTGTCGACCGCCCACGTGGCCACCCTCGGCACCGCCCAGGTCGCCGCGCTGACGACCACGCAGTTCGCCGCCCTCGAAGTGGCCGACATCCGTGCCCTGACCACGGCCCAGGCTGCAGCGCTGAGCAGCGCCCAGCTGGCCGCCCTCGGCACCACGCAGATCGCCGCGATCGAAACCGCCGACCTGCGCGCCCTGACCACGGCCAACATCGCCTCGCTGGCGACCGGTGACATCGCCGCGCTGACCACCCAGCAGGTCAGCGCGCTCACCAACGCTCAGGTCGCCGCACTGACCACCACGCAAGTGGCAGCCATCGAAGTGGCCGACATCCGCGCCCTGACCACCGCGCAAGCCGCGGCGCTGACCAGCGCCCAGCTGACCGCGATGACCACGGCACAGGTGGCGGCGATCGAGACGGCCGACCTGCGGGCCCTGACCACCGCCAACGTCGCCGCCCTCGGCACGACGCAGGTGGCGGCCTTCGGCACCGCGCAAGTGGCGGCCCTGACCACCGCGCAAGTGGTGGCCCTGACGACCGCCCAGGTCGCCGCGCTGGGCACGACCCAGGTCGCCGCGCTGACCACCGCCCAGGTGGCCTCGCTGCAGACCGCTGACCTGGCGGCCCTGTCGACCACCCAGGTGGTGGCCCTCACCACGGCCCAGGTGGCCGCCCTCGGCACCGCGCAAGTGGCAGCCCTGAGCACCACCCAGTTCGCGGCGATCGAGGTGGCGGACCTCCGCGCCCTGACCACCGCGCAGGCTGCAGCGCTGAGCAGCGCCCAGCTGGCCGCCCTCGGCACCACGCAGATCGCCGCGATCGAAACGGCCGACCTGCGCGCCCTGACCACGGCCAACATCGCCTCGCTGGCCACGGCCAACATCGTCGCGCTGACCACGCAGCAGGTCGACGCCCTGACGACCGCCCAGGTCGCCGCGCTGACCACCACGCAAGCGGCAGCCATCGAAGTGGCCGACATCCGCGCCCTGACCACCGCGCAAGCCGCGGCGCTGACCAGCGCCCAGCTGACCGCGATGAGCACGGCCCAGGTGGCGGCGATCGAGACGGCTGATCTGCGTGCCCTGACCACCGCCAACGTCGCCGCCCTCGGCACGACGCAGGTGGCGGCCTTCGGCACCGCGCAAGTGGCCGCCCTGACCACCGCGCAAGTGGTGGCGCTGACGACCGCCCAGGTCGCCGCGCTGGGCACGACCCAGGTCGCCGCGCTGACCACCGCCCAGGTGGCCTCGCTGCAGACCGCTGACCTGGCGGCCCTGTCGACCACCCAGGTGGTGGCCCTGACCACGGCCCAGGTGGCCGCCCTCGGCACCACGCAAGTGGCCGCCCTGAGCACCACCCAGTTCGCGGCGATCGAGGTGGCGGACCTCCGCGCCCTGACCACCGCCCAGGCTGCAGCGCTGAGCAGCGCCCAGCTGGCCGCCCTCGGCACCACGCAGGTCGCCGCCATCGAAACGGCTGACCTGCGCGCCCTGACCACCGCCAACATCGCGGCCCTCGGCACCACCCACGTGGCCGCCCTCGGCACGGCACAAGTGGCCGCGCTGACCACCGCCCAGGTGGTGGCGCTGGGGACCAACCAGGTGGCGGCCCTCGGCACCACGCAGGTCGCTGCGCTGACCACCGCCCAGGTGGCCGCGCTGCAGACCGCCGACGTGGCAGCCCTGGCCACCAGCCAGGTGGCAGCCCTGACGACCGCCCAGGTCGCCTCGCTCACCACCGCGCAAGTGGCTGCGCTGAGCACCACGCAGGCGGCAGCGATCGAGGTGGCCGACATCCGCGCCCTGACCACGGCACAGGCTGCAGCGCTGAGCAGCGCCCAGCTGGCGGCCCTGAGCACGGCCCAGGTCGCCGCGATCGAGACCGCTGACCTGCGTGCGCTGAGCACCACCGGTATCGCCGCCCTCAGCACCACCCAGGTGGTGGCGTTCGGCACGGCCCAGGTGGCGGCCCTGACGACCGGCCAGATCGATGCGCTGACCACGACGCAAGTCGCGGCGCTCGAGACGGCCGACCTGCAGGCCTTCGCAACCGCCCAGATCCGGGCGCTGGCCACGGCCGACATCGCGGCCCTCGGGACCACGCAAGTCGCGGCGCTGACGACGGCGCACGTGGCGGCCTTGACCACCGCTCACGTCGCAGCCCTGAGCACGACGCAGCTGGTGGCCCTGGAAACCGCTGACTTCGCGGCCCTGAACAGTGCCCAGGCGACCGCCCTCACGACGGCTCACGTCGCCGCGATGGGCACCGCCGATGTGGCAGCGCTGACGACGGCCAGCATTGCGGCCCTGTCGACGGCGGCGATCGACGCGCTCAGCACCCAGCAGATGACGGCGCTGACGACCGGGCAGATCCAAGCCCTGACGACGGCCCACATCGCGGCGCTCAGCACCACCGACGTGGCGGCCCTGACGACGACGCAGTTCGCTGCGCTGCAGACGGTCGACCTCCAGGCCTTCACGACGACGCAGGTCGCCGCGATGGAAACCGCCGACCTCGCCGCGCTGTCGATGGAGCAGTCCTCGGCCTTCACGACGACGCAGGTCGCCGCGATGTCCGGGACCCAGCTCGATGCGCTGCTGTCGACCTCGCCCATCGTGCTCGACCTGAACGGTGACGGCGTGAAGACGGTGGCGGTCGGCAACGGTGTGATGTTCGACCTGAACGCGACCGGCAACGTGACCTCGGTCGGCTGGGCCTCGGCCTCCGACGGTCTGCTGGTCAGGGACCTCAACGGTGACGGCCAGATCAACGACGGCCGCGAGCTGTACGGTACCGCCACGCAAACGGCCTCCGGTCAGCGTGCCGGTGACGGCTACAGCGCCCTGGCGCAGGAGGACAGCAACGGCGACGGCAAGATCAGCGCAGCCGACACCCACTACTCGGAACTGCGTGTCTGGGTGGACGGGGACACCGACGGCAAGACCGACGCCGGCGAGCTGAAGACGCTGCAGGAGCTGGGCATCGTCGAGCTGAGCCTGGACGCGACCGCGAGCGCCGAGACCGACAACGGCAACCTGTTGGCCCTGGTGTCGAGCTACACGACCGCCGACGGCCAGCAGCATCAGATGGCCGACGTCTGGTTCCGCCGCGACAACTCGGCGAGCGCCCCGGCGACCACCGAAGCGGCGAGCGAGACGACCGAGGTCGCGACGCAAACGGCTGCGGCAGGATCGACGCAACTCGCGGTGGGCACGGGCGACGTGCTGGCCGAGCGTGGCAGCGATCTGCTGGCTAGCCCGGCGCCGAGCGCACCGGTACGCGAGCACCACATGGCGCTGCTCGACACGACCAGCCCGCTGGTCGAGGACAAGCAGAACCAGCCGCTGCTGTAAGCACGCCCCGCCGCGGCCCGGTCTACACCGGGCCGCGAGCGAACGGCGAGAAGGCCGCCCCGCGTCATGCGGTGGCGGCCTTCTCTTTTTGGGGGCCGGGGGCGCGTCAGCGGCCGAGCACGTCGGGCCGCACGGTTTCGGCGACCAGCGCGACCTCGTCGACCAGGTCGTCGGCGACGCCCATGTCCTTGAGCGTCAGGGCGAGGTCTTCGATGACCGCGTCGAAATGGGTGTCGTTCAGGCCGCGCGCGACCAGCGGCGCGTGGGAGGCCCGCAGGCCGCCGCCGCCATAGGCCGGCGCGCCACCGAAGGCATAGGTGAGGAACATCTTCTGGTGTTGGCGCTGGCGCGGCATGTCGATGCCCTCGAAGAAGTGCTTGATGCGCTCGTCGCGCAGCACCCGGTCGTAGAACCGGTCCACCGCAGCATCGACTGCAGCTTCGCCGCCCAGCTTGTCGTACAGACTCGTCATCGTGTGGCCTTTCGTTCTGTGAAGGTGGGAAGGCGCCGCCATTCGGGCGGCACCCCGCTCGTTCTCAGAAGCAGCAAAAGCCGCGCCGGCGCCGGTCTGCCTGCCTCAGAACGCCGGGACGACGGCGCCTTGGTACTTCTCTTCCAGGAAGCGGCGCACATCGGGCGAGTTCAACGCCGCCGACAGCTTCTTGATCGCCTCGCGGTCCTGGTTGTCGGGCCGCGCCACCAGCGCGTTGGCGTAGTACGACTTGCCGCGCTCGAAGAAGATGGCGTCGCGCGTGGGCACCAGCTTGGCCTGCAGCGCGTAGTTGGTGTTGATGATGGCGGCGTCGACCTGGTCGAGCACGCGCGGCAGCGCCGCCGCGTCGAGCTGGCGGATCTTGAGCTTCTTGGGGTTGGACACGATGTCGCGCTCGGTCGCCAGGATGTTGCCCGGGTCCTTCAGCGTGATCAGGCCCTGGCCGGCCAGCAGCAACAAGGCCCGGCCCGTGTTGGCGGGGTTGTTGGGCACCGCGATGGTCGCGCCCTCGGGCAGTTCGGCGGCCGACTTGTATTTGCGTGAATAGGCGCCGAACGGCTCGATGTGCACCGGCGTCAGCAGCACCAGCTTGGTGCCCTTGCTCTTGTTGTATTCGTCGAGATAGGGCTTGTGCTGGAAGAAGTTGGCGTCGAGGCGCTTTTCGGCCACTTGCACATTGGGCTGGATGTAGTCGTCGAAGACCTTGATCTGCAACTCGACGCCCTCCTGCGCCAAACGCGGCTTGATGAATTCGAGGATCTCGGCGTGCGGCACCGGGCTGGCGGCCACGCTGAGGGTGTCGGCGTGGGCGCCGCCGAGGCCCAGCAGGCCGGCGGCCAGCCAGGTGAGGAGTTGCTTGGACATGAAATATTCCCTTCTGAGGTGTTGGAGGAGCAGGAGTGCCGGGTGACGGTGCCGACCCGGCGGCGGCGAATGAGGTGATGGCAGGCGTTCAGCGTCGCGTACAGCGCAACACCACGCGGTCGCCCGTCCACTGCACGGCCTGCACCAGCAGCAGCAGCACGGCGACGGTGACGACCATCACCTCGGTCTGGAAGCGCTGGTAGCCGTAGCGGATCGCCAGGTCGCCCAGGCCACCCCCGCCGATGGCACCCGACATGGCGGAATACGACAGCAAGGCCACCGCCGTGACGGTGATCGCGCCCAGCACGCCGGGCCAGGCTTCGGGCAGCAGGCCGCCGAGCACGACCTGGTGCACGCGGGCGCCCATCGCAAGGCAGGCTTCGGTCACGCCGTGGTCGACCTCGCGCAGCACGTTCTCGACCAGGCGCGCGAAAAACGGCGCCGCAGCCGCCACCAGCGGCGGGATGGCGCCGGGCACGCCGATCGACGTGCCGGTGACCCACACGGTCAGCGGCAGCATCACGATCAGCAAAATCACGAAGGGCAGCGAGCGCAGCAGGTTGACGGCCAGCGACAGCACGGCATAGACGGCGCGCTGTTCGAGCAGCCGGCCGGGGCCCGTGAGGAACAGCGCAATGCCCAGCGGCAGGCCCAGCAAGACCGTGAACAGCAGCGAGACACCGCTCATCGTCAAGGTGTCGAGCGTCGCCTCGCCGATCTCGGGCCAGTGGAGTGCGTCCCAGTTCATGCCGCGACCTCGTCGGCGGGCAAGCGCGAGTGCACGGCCAGCAGTTCGTGCTCGACCCGGTGGCGCTGCAGCGCCGGCCTCAAAGCGGCCAGCGCCGCCGCATCGGGCAGGCGCACCAGCAACTGCCCGTAAGGCCGCCCCTTCAACTGCCCGACCGCACCGCGGACGATGTTCAGCGGCACGCCGGTTTCGGTCGACAACTGGCTGAGCACCGGGCGGGTGGCCGCCTCGTCGAGCAAGGTCAGGCGCAACAGCGGCCCGCCGCTTGCCGGCCCTTGCAGGTCCAGCGGATCGAGTTCGGCTGTGGCCTGCGACTCGCTGACCAGCCGGCGGGTCACCGCATGCTGCGGAAACAGGAACACATCGGCCACCTCGCCGACCTCGACCACGCGGCCTCGCTCGAGCACCGCGACACGGTCGCACAGCGAGCGCACCACGTCCATCTCGTGCGTGATGAGCACGATGGTCAGCCGCAGTTCCTGGTTGATGCGGGCCAGCAGCCGCAGGATCGCTTGCGTGGTTTCGGGGTCGAGCGCGGAGGTGGCCTCGTCGCACAGCAGCAGGCGCGGGCGGTTGGCCAAGGCGCGCGCAATGCCGACCCGCTGCTTCTGCCCGCCGGACAGCGGTGCCGGATAGCGGTCGCGGTGCTCGCGCAGCCCGACCAGCTCGAGCAGTTCGTCGACGCGGGCTTCCACCTCGCGAGGGCTGTGGCCGCCGGCCAGCCGCAGCGCGAAGCGCAGGTTGTCGGCCACCGTCTTCGCGTACAGCAAATTGAAATGCTGGAACACCATGCCCACCCGCTGCCGCCAGCGCCGCAGACGGGCGGCGTCGAAGCGGATGATGTCGTCGCCGTCGATCCGGACGCTGCCGCGGTCGGGCCGCTCGAGCAGGTTGAACATGCGCACCAGCGTGCTCTTGCCGGCGCCTGAGCGGCCGATGATGCCGAACACCTCACCCTCGGCGATCTCGAGGTCGACGTCGTGCAGCACCTCGACGCCCTGCCCGTCGCGGTGAAAGGTTTTGCTCAGCTGGTGGAGTCGGATCATGCAAAGGCGCGGCGCGCACCCGAGTGGAAAGCCCGCGACTCTAGGGACAGCCAGCCCGGGCCTGAACGAAGTTCTGCGCATGTGCTTATGAGCGGGCGCGGGCGGCGGCGAATTGGCCGGCAAAGCGGCCGCTTTTCATGGCCTCGCCCGCGGGCCCGCCCCCTAGCATTTGGACGGGGCTCGCTGCGCGTGCAGCGGGCCGCAGGCATGCCGCCGAGCCCGAGGACACCCGCCGATGATCGTGACCGATTCCACAGCCGCGCCCACCGCGGCCCCCGCTGCCGACACGCCGGTCGCCCGCGCGATCGCCCTGGCGTCGCGCGGCAAGATGACGCTGCCCGAGCTGCTCGAGCAGGCCCAGCAGTTCGCCCAGCAGGGCCAGACCGACGCGCTGCTGGCGCTGTACGAAACCTGGCTGGCGCGCACCGATTCGCCGCACCGTTTCATCGGCTTTTTCAACTGGGGCACGGTGTTGGGGACGCTGAACCGCCATGCGGCGGCCGAGCAGGCCTACCGCCAGGCGCTGCAGATCAAGCCCGATTTCGTGCAGGCGCAGCTGAACCTGGGCCACCAACTCGAACACCAGGGCCGGCTGGAAGAAGCGCTCGCCGCCTGGCGCACCGTGCTGACGATGCTGGAACGCTCGCCGCAGGCCGACCAAGAGCTGCAACTGCATGCCCTCAACAACCTGGCCCGTGCGCTCGAACAGCACAAACGTTACGACGAGGCGCAGGCCTACATGGAACGCAGCCTGGCCGTGTGCAGCACGCAGCCCAAGGTGCTGCAGCACTATGTGCACATCCGCCAGAAGCAGTGCGCCTGGCCGGCCGAACAGACCCCCCCGGGCGTCAGCCGGCACCAGCTGCTGATGGCCACGTCGCCGCTGGCGATGCTGAGCGCGTCGGACGACCCGGCGCTGCAGCTGCTCGTGGCCAAGCAGTTCGTGCACGAGCGCGTCCCGCCGGTGGCGCAGCCGCTGCCGCCGCGCGGTGAGCGCCGCCCGGGCCCCATCCGCATCGGCTATCTGTCGTCCGATCTGTGCCTGCATGCGGTGGGCCTGCTGACCGCCGAGCTGTTCGAGTTGCACGACCGCCATCGCTTCGAGGTGTACGGCTTTTGCTGGACGCGTGAAGACGGTTCGCCGCTGCGCCAGCGTCTGCTGTCAGCGATGGACCACCACGTGCGCATCGGCCACCTGGACGACCGCGCCGCCGCGGAAGTGATCCGCGCTCACGACATCGACATCCTGGTCGATCTGCACGGCCTCACCTCGGGCGCGCGCCCCGGCATCCTGGGACTGCGCCCGGCGCCGGTGCAGGTGTCGTATCTCGGCTTCCCGGGCACCTCGGCCGTGCCGGGCGTGGACTACGTGCTGTGCGACCGCTATGTCGTGCCCGAGGAACTGACCCCCTTCATGACCGAGCAGCCGCTGTATGTGCGGCGCTGCTACCAGGTGAGCGACCGCCAGCGCGAGGTGGCGCCGACGCCGCAGCGCGCCACCTACGGCCTGCCGGAAGACAAGTTCGTCTACTGCTCGTTCAACAACAACTTCAAGTTCACCGAAGATCTGTTCCGCCTGTGGATGCGGGTGCTCGACCAGGTGCCCGACAGCGTGCTGTGGCTGCTGGCCGACAACCGCTGGGCACAGGAGAACATGCTGCAGATGGCCGATGCCTGCGGGATCGCCCGCGAACGGCTGATCTTCGCGCCGCGCGTGTCGCCGGCCGAGTATCTGGCGCGCTTCAAGCTCGCCGACCTGTTCCTCGACACCTTCCCCTACAACGCCGGCACCACTGCCAGTGACGTGCTGTGGATGGGCACGCCCTTGCTGACCTGCTCGGGCCGCACCTTCATCTCGCGCATGGCTGGCAGCCTGCTGAACAACGTGGGCCTGCCCGACCTGGTGACCACCAGCTTTGCCGAGTACGAACGGCGCGCCGTCGAACTGGGCCGCCAGCCGCAGCGGGTGGCCTCCTACAAGCGGTATTTGGCCGAGCATTCCGCCGCTTCTTCCTTGTTCGACGTGCCGGGCCTCGTGAAAGACTTGGAAGACGCGTTGGCGAGCCTGGTGCGCTGACGCTTTCCGCTCGTCGACTCCCCTTTTTCCTCCACGCCCCCTCAGGAGCCCCCTTGCAACACGCCCCTGCCTCCGGCCCGAACGGCGCGCCCGACGCGCTGCTGCAGGCACTGGTCTGGCTGTGCCGACGGCACGGCCTGGAGCGCACGCCGCAGTCGCTGCTGGCCGGTGTGCCGCTCGACGGCGCCTTGCGCCCCGACCAGGCGGTGCAAGTGCTGCACGAGGCCGGCTTCAACGCGGCGGTGGTCGAGCGGCCGTTGCCGCAATTGCTGTCGCTGCTGATGCCGGCGGTGCTGCTGATGCGCAGCGGCGAGGCGGTGGTGGTGGTGCGGCGGCTCCCCCCGGCTCGCCGGCGCGATGCGGTCCGCTATGAAGTGCTGTTGCCCGGCCAGGGCGAGCGCTGCGCCGAGGTGACCGAGGACACGCTGCTGCAGGACTACAGCGGCCACGTGCTGGTGGCGAGCCCGCGGCCTGCGACCGATGCCAATACCGTCGACACGGCCCCTCAGGGCCACTGGCTGTGGAGCACGCTGAAGCGCTACGCCCCGTACTACCGCGCGGCCATGCTGGCGGCGCTGCTGAGCAACGTGCTGATGCTCGCGACCGGATTTTTCACGTCGGTCGTCTACGACCGTGTGATCCCGCACCAGGCCATGGTGACGCTGTGGGCCTTGGCGGCCGGTGCGATGCTGGCGATCGGCTTCGACCTGGCCGCGCGGCAGCTGCGCAGCTATCTGGTCGACCTGGCCGGCAAGAAGGCCGACCTCGCGCTCGGCTCGGCGTTGTTCCGACAGACGCTCGGCCTGCGGCTCGAACACCGACCCGAATCGGCCGGGTCGTTCGCCCACTATCTGAACCAGATCGAGGTGGTGCGCGACTTCTCGACCTCGGCCACCGTGTCGGCGCTGACCGATGTGCCGTTCGTGCTGTTGTTCGTCGCGATGACGTGGTTCGTCGCCGGGCCGCTGGCGGGTGTGCTGCTGCTGGCCATCCCGGTCATCCTGTGTTTGTCGTGGGGCGTGCAGAGTGTGCTGCGCCGCTACGTCAGCGCCAACATGAAGCAGCATGCGGACCTGCACGGCGTGCTGATCGAGGCCGTCGAGGGCCTGGAAGACCTGCGCGCCGCCGGCGCCCAGGGCCAGTTCCTGCAGCGATATGAACAGGCCAATGCCGCAGCAGCCCACTCGGCGCTGCAGGCGCGGGCGCTGTCGAGTTGGGTCAACAACGTCGCCATGGTGTCGCAGCAGCTGGTCACGGTGGTGATGCTGGTCTGGGGCGTGCACCTGATCCACGACCAGCAGCTCACCGGCGGCGCGTTGATCGCCGCGGTGATGTTCGCCGGCCGGGCCATCGCACCGCTGGGCAGCGTGGTCAGCCTGGCCTCGCGTTACCAGGGCGCGCGCGCCGCGCTGCGGGCGCTCGACGAGTTGATGGGCTGGCCCACCGAACGCGAGCCGGGCAAACGTTATCTGCCGCGCCCGACGCTGGAAGGCCGCATCGGCCTGCACGGTGTCAGTTTTGCCTATCCGCAAGGCACCCGGGCCCATGCGCCGCTGGTGCTGAAGGGCGTCAACCTGGTGATCCAGCCCGGCGAACGGGTGGCCGTGCTGGGCAAGATCGGCAGCGGCAAGTCGACCATCCTGCGGCTGCTGGCGGGGCTGTACCTGCCGAGCGAAGGCCATGTGGAAGCCGACGGCCTGGACCTGCGCCAGATCGACCCCGCTGACTTCCGTGCCCAGCTCGGCTTCGTGTCGCAGGAGCCGCGCTTGTTCCAGGGCACGCTGAAAGACAACATCCTGATGGGCCGGCCGCACGCCGACGCCCAGCAGTTCACCGCCGTCACGACGCTGACCGGGCTCGACAAGATCGCCGCGGCCCACCCGATGGGCTTTGACCTGCCGGTGGGCGAGATGGGCAGCCTGCTGTCGGGCGGGCAGCGTCAGCTGGTGGCGCTGGCGCGCTGCCTGGTGACCCAACCGCAGATCCTGCTGCTCGACGAGCCGACCAGCTCGATGGACGCCCAGGCCGAGGCGAGCTTCATCCACCACCTGCGCACGGCCATCGGGCCGCGCACGCTGGTGGTCGTCACCCACCGTCCCGCACTGTTGAGCCTGGTCGACCGGGTGGTGGTGGTCGACGGCGGCCGCATCGTCGCGGACGGTCCCAAGGCCAAGGTGATGGCGCTGCTGTCGGGCCAGGCGCCCGCGGCACAGCGGCCGGAAGCGGCTGCCGAGGCACAAGAGAAGGCGGCGGCATGAGCCCCCGCCCGGCCGCTCCGAAGGGGGCTCGCACCGCAGTGCGTAGCACGGAGGTTACCCAATGAGCCCCCGCCCGGCCGCTCCGAAGGGGGCTCCCACCGCAGTGCGCAGCACGGAGGTTACCGAATGAGCCCCCGCCCGGCCGCTCCGAAGGGGGCTCCCACCGCAGTGCGTAGCACGGAGGTTACCCAATGAGCACCACCACCGGACGCTATTACCCCGGCGACGAAGCCTTTCTCGCGGGCCTGAAACAGGCCCAGCTGAGCGAATCGACGCCGCGCGCCTCGTGGGCGTTGCTGCTGATCCTGCTGGCCGTCGCCAGCGCGATCGGCTGGGCCGCGCTGGCGCGCGTGGACCGCATCACCAAGGCCGAGGGCCGGGTGATTCCGGTGGGCCGCGAGCAGGTCATCTCGAGCCTGGAGGGCGGCATTCTCGGGGCGATGCTGGTACGCGAAGGTGACCAGGTCGAGCCCGGCCAGGACTTGCTGCGCCTGGACCCGACCCGCGTCGAGGCGCAGCAGAACGAAGGCCGCGCCAAGCTGCTGGCGGTCAAAGGCACCATCGCGCGGCTCAGCGCCGAAGCGGTGGGCCGCACGCCGAGCTTCTCGGCCGAGCTGCAGGCGGTGCCGGGCCTGGTGAAGAACGAGATGGCCAGCTATGCGGCGCGACGCCGGGCGCTCGACGAGGCGGTCTCGGTGAGCCGGCGCAGCCTGGAGCTGGCGCGCCACGAACTGCAGATGTCGGAGCGGCTGGCCGCCAAAGGGCTGCTGTCGGAGGTGGAAATCCTGCGGCTGCGACGCCAGTCGAACGATCTGGAACTGCAGATCCAGGAGCGCATCAACCGCTTCCGCCAGGACGCCAGCACCGAGCTGCTGCGGGCACAGACCGAGCTGGCCCAGCTCGACGAGCAGATGGTGGTGAAGCAGGACGTGCTGCGCCGCACCACGCTCAAGTCACCGGTGCGCGGGCTGGTCAAGAACATCCGCTTGGGCACGCTGGGCGGTGTGGTGCCGCCGGGGGCGGCCATCCTCGAGCTCGTGCCGATCGAACGCGGCGTGCTGGTCGAGGCGCGCATCAAGCCGGCCGAGGTGGGTTTTGTGCGCGTCGGCCTGCCCGCCGAGGTCAAGCTGAGCGCCTACGACTACTACACCTACGGCGGGCTCAAGGGCACCGTGGAATACCTGAGCCCCGACGTGCTTGGCGAAGAGCAGCGCAGCCAGGGCGCCGACGCCAGCTACTACCGCGCGATGGTGCGAACCGACGTCTCGACGCTGCGTGCACATGGCCAGGCGCTGCCGGTGCTGCCCGGCATGACGGCCACCGTGGAGATCCGCACCGGCGAACGCAGCGTGCTCGACTTTTTGCTCCTGCCGGTGATGAAGTCGCAGGAAGCCTTCCGGGAGCGTTGAGCGTGGGGGTGCGTCGTTTGTTGTTGTCTCGCCGAGGCGATCACCGGAGGCGGCTCGCCTGCACGGTGGCCATCGCCGTCGTGCTGCCGGCCACCGCCGTCGCCGCGCCTTGCACCGGCGGCGCCGATGCCGCCCTGCCCGGCCTCACCGCGCCCGCCTCGCCCGGCCCGGCACAGGCGCCCTTGCGGGCGTTGGTGCTGCGGGCACAGCAGCGCAGCGCGGACGTGCAGGCCGCCCGGCTGAGCGCCGAGGCGGCCGCCGCCGACCTCGACGAAACCCGTGCCGGCGCGCGTCCGCAAGCAGCTCTCAGCGGCATGGCCGGGCACACCGCCTCGCGCGTCAGCGGCGTGCCGGAGCAGAGCCAGCAGCAGGCGAGCGTGTCGCTCAACGTCAGCGGCCTGCTCTACGACGGTGGGCGCCAGGAGCACCTGACCGCGTGGCGCACCCGGCTGGCCGAAGCCGCCACGCTGGAGGCCGACAGCTTGCAGGAACAGGTGGCGCTGGAAGCGCTGATGACGGCGCTGGAACGCCACCGCTATCGGCTGCAGGCCGAGGTCTACGGGCAATACGTGAGCAAGATGGGGTGCCTCGCCGGGGCGCTGCAAGAGATCGTCGCGGTCGACCGTGGCCGCGCCAGCGAACTGGTGCAGGCCCGCAAGACCCAGGCGCAGGCCCAGATCGCGGTGGACGGCGTCGCCACCCAGGTGCGCCAGATCGACGAGCGCCTGCGCAAGCTGCTCGGCGATGTGGCGCTGCCCGAGACTGACCTGAGCGTGCCGCTCTATGCGCGGCCGCCGCTGGCCGCCGTGGTGCACGGCATCGACCGCGGCCGCGAGCTGCAGCAACTCGAGCGGCAGGCCGAGGCCGCGCGCGACTATGCCCGCGCGGTGTCGGCCGGGCGCAAGCCGCAGCTGAGCTGGCAGCTGAGCCGCAGTGCCACCGCCGGCCGGGAACGCGACAGCGGCGCCTGGCAGGCCGGGGTGTCGGTGAACTACCCGCTCTACGACGGCGGCGCCAACCTGGCCGCTGCCAGCGCTGCCTTGCGCCGCGCCGACGCGGCCGAGCGGCAACGCGAAGCGGTGCTGGCGACACGCCAGGCCCGTGCCCGCGAACTGCACGAGGCGGCCGGCGCGGCGCTGGAACGCGCGCGCAGCTATGCCGAGGTGCTGCGCGACAGCGACCGTGTGCGCGATTTCACGCTCGAGCAGTGGTCGCAGCTGGGCCGCCGCTCGCTGTTCGATGTGATGGCTGCCGAAGGCGAGTACTACAACCTGCAGGTGGCCTACATCAACGCGCTCTACGACGCGTTTTCGGCCCATGCACAGCTGCGATCGCTGGGCCAGGGCCTGGCCGACTGGCTGGCGGCCACGCCCGCACCGTGACCTGTGCCACAGGCGGCGGAATAGCGCCGCTTCCGCCGCCTTGTTCGGGCGAACGCCCAGAGCGCCGCACGCCACACTGCTGAGCAACGAATTCTCCTGCCCGCACGCGCGCCGACACGCCGCCTGCCCACCCCCGCCTTGTTTCCCTGAAAGAACGCCCCGCATGGACGCCAACACCGCGCCGAGCCAGATCGAGATCCTCAACCTGCTGAAGCTGGTCCGTCCCTGGACGATGACCGGCTCGTCGAAGGTGCGCATCGGCAACGACTACGACGGCGGCTACGTGCTGCCGGCCCAGGTGCTGCATTGCGACGCCATCGTCTCGGTGGGCGTGGGCCCGGACGTCAGCTTCGACCTGGTGCTGGCCGAGCGCGGCGCGAAGGTGCTGCAGTACGACCACACGGTCGAGGGCCTGCCGCAGCAGCACCCCAACTTCATCTTCCACAAGCGCGGCTGGGGCGCCCGCACCGAGGGCGATTTCCTGAGCTTCGACGACATCTTCGCGCACCTGCAGGCGCTCAAGCCCAAGCGCGCGATGCTGAAGTTCGACATCGAAGGCGGCGAATACGAAGTGCTGGAGGCGATCAAGCCCGAGCACCTGGCCTTCTTCGACGTGGTGGCCTGCGAGTTCCACGGTTTCGAGAAGCTGCACGACCGCCGCTTCTACGAAGGCGCCAAGCGCGCCTTCGAGAAGCTGAGCGCGCAGCACGTGCCGGTGCACCTGCACGCCAACAACGCGCTGGGCGTGGTGCTGGTGCAGGGTATCCCCATCCCGCTGCTGCTGGAAGTCGCGTACCTGCGCCACGACCTCGACCACTTCCCGAGCTTCTCGCACGACCCCATCCCGGGCCCCTTCGACCGTCCCAACATCCCGGGCCGCGTCGACCTGTGCATCAACCCGTTCTGAGTGGTGGCACCCTGATGGCACACGGCAAGACACTGCTGATCGAAGGCTGGCGCGGCGTGAACCACTCGTTCGCGCTGGTGAACCAGTGCCAGATCCTCGAGCTGCAGAAGCTCGGCGGTGTGCGGCTGCGGCACCGCGACCTGCCGTTCGCGATGCCGCACTGGAATGCCAAGACGCACAGCGCGGGCTTTTCGGGCGAGGACAGCGCGCGCATCGACTCGCTGCCGGCACCGGCCGTGGATGAACGGCCGGACTGCATCTATCGCATCAGCTCGCCGTTTCGCGCCGACGCCGCCAGCACGGTCAAGACGCTGACCTTCATGGTGACCGAGCTGGGCCTGTCGCCCAAGAGCTTCGAGGACGGCAGTGCCGACCGGGGCACCTACACCCGCGACGCCAACCTGATCGTCACGCCGACGAACTGGTCGCGCGACCGGCTGGTGGACTACGGCTTTGCGGCCGACAAGATCCGGGTCGTCACACACGGCGTGTACGCCGAGACCTTCCATCCGCTGACGCCGGCCGAGCGCGCGGTGAATCGCGCCAACCTCGGGCTGGCGGACGACGAGACCGTGTTCCTGAACCTCGGTGTCGCGACCTGGAACAAGGGGGTCGACCTGGTGCTGATCGCCTTTGCGACGTTGCGCCGCCAAGGCCGGCGCGTGCGTTTGATCCTGAAGGATCAGCGCGGTCTCTACGGCATCTCGATGGAGCAGGTGCTGAAGGACTTGTGCGCGCGGCATCCGACGCTGTTCACGGCCGACACGCTGGCCGCGATCCAGGTGGTCGGCGTGAACCTGAGCCAGGCCGAGCTGCGGCTGCTGTACGGCGTGGCGGATTGTTATGTCTCGCCTTACCGGGCCGAAGGCTTCAACCTCCCGGTGCTCGAGGCGATCGCCTGCGGCACGCCGGCCGTGGTGACCGACGGCGGCGCGACCGACGACTTCTGCGCGCCCGACGTGGCCTTGCGCGTCGCCAGCGACGCCGGCACGCGCGAGGACCCGCGGGCGGGCATCGTCGCGCGTTATCGCGAACCGCGGCTGCCGGCACTGGTCGAGGCGATGCACGCCTTCGCGACCGGCCAGGCCCTCACCCGCCCCGCCTTCGAGCGCGCCCGTGCCGCGCTGATGCCCACCATGACCTGGCGCCGTGCAGCCGAAGAGCTGCTGGCGCTGGTCGATTGAACACTCCCCCTCCCTCCCCCTTTTCCTCGCCTTTGGAGCCCACCGTGACCCCTGTGAACAAGCCCGGCCAGAAAGACGTGCTGGACCTCATCAAGCTGATCAAGCCCTGGGCGATGCGCGGCACCTCGAAGATCCGCCTCGGCAACGCCTATGACGGCGGATATGTGGTGCCCGCCACGGTGCTGCACTGCGATGCGGTGGTGTCGATCGGCGTGGGCCCCGACGTCAGCTTCGACTTCGCACTGGCCGAGCGCGGCGCCAAGATCCTGCAGTTCGACCACACGGTCGAAGGCACGCCGCAGCAGCACGCGAACTTCATTTTTGCCAAGCAGGGCTGGGGCCGCATCACCGAAGGGCCGTTCCTGAGCTTCGACGACATCCTGACGCGGTTGCGCGCGCTGGCGCCGAAGCGCGCCTTGCTCAAGTTCGACATCGAAGGCGGCGAGTACGAGGTGCTGGAGAGCGTGACGCCCGAGCAACTGGCCTTGTTCGACGTGATCGCCTGCGAGGTGCACGACTTCGAACGCCTGAACGACCCGGCCTTCTTCGCCAAGGTGCGCCGCACCTTCGAAAAGCTGACCACCCACCACGCGCCGGTGCACCTGCACGCCAACAACTACCAAAGTGTGGTGCTGGTCGAAGGCGTCCCGATTCCCAAGGTGCTGGAACTGAGCTTTCTGCGCCGCGACCTCGACCAGTTCCCGACCTATTCGTCGGACCCGATCCCCGGGCCGCTCGACCGGCCGAACTGCCCGGTGGTGCCTGACATCTGCATGAACCCGTTCTGACGCGGGAGACTTTCGTGACGCGCTCGATCTACATCTATTGCGACGGCGGCTTCGGCAACCGCTACAACGCGTTGATCTCTGGGCTGATCCTGGCCGAGGCGGCCGACCTCAGCCCCGTGATCGTGTGGCCCACCAACAACTGGTGCGGCGCGGCTTATGAAGAAATCTTTGCCGAGATGGCCCACCCGGTGGTGCGCCGCGAGCTGCGCACTTTCGTCGACGAGAAAGAGCGCTACCACCACCTGATGGTGGAAGACCATCTGGGCATGAACGTGCCGAATGCGTCGCCGACGCAGCTGCCGTCGCAATCGGCGCTGCTCGACTACGTGAAGAGCAGCCCCAAGGACGTCTTCTATTACACCGCGCTGATCCCGTCCTACATGGAGTTCGCCGCGGTGCGCCGGCAGGTGCTGGCGCTGCGCTTCCGGCCCGAGATCATGGCGCGCGCCGAGCACTTCGTGCAGACGCAAACGCCTGGCGAATTCTTCGGGGTGCAGATCCGCAAGACCGACTTCGGCGCACATGGTGCCGACGACAACAACCTCTACGATCTGATCGCGAAGTGCCCCGACCGCCGCTTCTTCGTCTGCTCCGACGACAAGACGGTCGAAGAGCGCTTCCGTGTCCTGCCCAACGTCGCCATCCACGACAAGAGCGCGCACGTCGAGAAGCTGGTCGACGGCGGCTGGACCCAGCAGACTGCCGACCAGAGCGGCCGGGTCTATGCGTGCAACATCAACCGCAGCGCACTGAGCGTGATCGACGCCATCGTCGACCTGCTGATTTTGTCGCGCTCGAAAGTGGTCAAGACGTCGAGCAGCACGTTCTTGAATGCGGCCTTGATGATCCAGGCCTGCACGGCCGACGCTGCGACTCGTTGAGTTGCGGCGAGCACGCCACAACGGCGTGTTCCGCGCCCCTACGAATGTTCGTATACGAAGATTCGTAGGAGGTCCGCAAGAGCGTCGAGAGACGCCTTCAACCCCTGTCGGAACACCTAGGTTTTGGGGCCAAAACGCCCCATTTCGGGCCGTGTCTGGGGGGTTCGAAGGCCTCTTCATATGCGAAGAATCCTGACTTTCCAAGCATCGGCATCCCCACTCCTTAGGGAATGACACGTCGCGGGGCGTTGCCAACAATGACCTATAGATGGCGGCAAGCCGATGTGAGATTCCAGGCGCACCCTGGCCCGCGTTGCGAGCTTGCCGTCCCCCACGATCTTCAATTCCTCGGGATGACGGAGGGTGTGATGATGAGAATCCACGTGCAATTCCTCGGCAAGCCGACCGGCGAGTACGACTTCTACGACCTGCCTCAAGCGGCCACCGTGGCCGATCTGAAGCAAGCCGTTCGCCAAGGCCTGTACATGCCCTTCCGACCGCTGCTCGTGTTGTACCTCGGCAGCCGTCCTTCTGACGAGACTGCGCTGGTAGAGCCGCAAAGCGGCGTCTGCCAGGCCAATGCGTACCACGTGATGCAGGCCTTGGACGACAGCGACGACGCGACCATCCCCGACTACGTGCTGCCCACTGCGGTCGACACCTGCATGCCGGCATCGGCGTGGCTCGACACCGAAGAGCCGGCCGACGCGGAGTACGCGATCTGAACGACGCGGCGCTCGCGCGTCGAGGTGGCAGCCCGGAGCTGGAGTGAGACCTCGGCGCACGGGTGGCAGTCGAACGATGCCGGTGGGTCGCCGTGAGATGAGATGCTGGTGGGCGATGGGACCGCACCTTGGGCTTCACGGTGCGGGTCTCGGTGGCGAGAGAGAGAGGGGTCGTGGCGTGAGGGTCACGTGCGGCATGCAAGCAGTGCTTCCGCTACCACGTGACCCGGGGAGGACCGCGACGGTGATCGCACCCTGCCGCGCAACGACGGTCGCGACAGGACGGCGACGTACGCACGCGTAGGCGGTGCGACGCACGCTGGTGGCGAACCAGGAGCAGGCGGGCGGTAGGGCCGGATCGACCCTCGGAGCAGGCGGCCGGCAGTAGGGCCGAGGCCCTACCCTCGAGCCAGGCGACGACAGCAAGCGTCACAACCAGACAGCAAGCGCCCCAACGAAAACAGGGAAGCGGCGCGGACCTTCGGTTCGGTCCGACACGGCTTCCCTGGATCGTCTATTTGGAGCGGGAGACGAGTCTCGAACTCGCGACCTCAACCTTGGCAAGGTTGCGCTCTACCAACTGAGCTACTCCCGCGTGGAGTCTTGTGGCCCCGTCGTCGCCGCCGGCGAGCGGGGCTTTGCACGACGTGCACCAGGCATGGGTCAACGCCTGGATTTCTGGAGCCTGAGGCTGCAATCGAACCGATGTGGTCGGCTTTGCAGGCTCGAATAGGCGCAATCATACCAAAGGTTGTGGGGTTGCTACTCCTCCGACGCTGAACCGCAGGCACACCCGATGCTGGATCACTCCGCGGCGGGTGCCGGCGCTGCATCTGAGCTCAGCCGTTCGGTGTTCTTCCGACAGCAGTAGCGCGATGACGGCTCGTCATCGCGCGGCAAATCACTCGCCTTTTAGAATGTTACAGGTGGTCTTGGCAGCAGGGCCTGCAGTGCCGCACAAGCTGCGTGCGAGGAGAGCGTCCGTGTCCATACGCGTCGGGTTTGTCGTCGACTCCAGCTGCGATCTGCCGCCGGAGTATCTCCAGCAATACGCCATCACCGTGGTGCCTAGCCATATCCAGCTTGGCAACACGCGCGTGCGCGACGAACGCGACCCCGCGGCGACATTGCAATGGCTGCAGACACTCGACAGGGCCCATGCGGCCGAGTCGACATCGACGCCGTTTTCCAGCGGGGAGTTCAAGTCCCTGTTCCTCGACAAATTGATTTTCGAATACGAGTTCGTGTTCGTGATCACGACGATGCGCACGCGCTCGAACTGTTTTGCCAATGCACGGGCCGTCGAGGGCGAGATCGTGCGCGAGGCAGTTTCGCCGCGCTTCCAGCGCGGCATGAAGGCGCCGTTCGGTATGCGCGTGATCGACAGCGCCAACGTCTCCGCCGCGTATGCCGCGCTGGTGGCGTACCTGGCACAGCAGGCACCTAGCTGCGGCAGCTTCCTCGAGCTCATCGAGCTTGCGGAGCGCATGGTGTCGACGGTCGTCGGCTATTTCGTGCCCAACGACCTCGAAACGATGTACGAGCGGAGCAAGCAGGCCAATCGTGACCAGAGCGTCGGCTGGTTCAAGTACCGCGTCGGCACGATACTCGACATGAAACCGATCATCCGCGTCGAAGCCGGCGACAGTCACCCCGTCGGCAAGGCGCGCGGCTTCGAGCCCGCCGTCGAGCAGCTGTGCCAGGTGATCGAGCGCGAGGCAGCGCGTGGTTTGCAGTCGCCCATCGTCTGCGTTGCTTATGGCGGTCCACTGGAGGAACTGCGGCGCATTGCCCCCTACGCGGCGGTGAAGGGGCGGCTGGCACAGGCCGGCGTGCAGGTGGTGGAATCGATCTGCGGTCTCGGCGTGGCAGTCGCCATCGGTCCCAAGGCCTTCGCGGTCGGCCTGCTGGCTCATCCCCACACGTTCTGAGCGCGGTCGCGTGCCGACGCGTTAGGCCGTGGTTGCAGAGCGATCACGTAGAAGGGGATGGCTCACGTCCTCCAACGGATCAGCTCCGCGCATGCGTCCATACATGGAAGCGCCCTGCTGCGCCTCGTCGAGATACTCGCGTGGACGGCCTAATCGCGCGGTCGCCGGGTGGCCTTGATACCCGAATGAACGCGTTCCACCAGGAAATGAGAGGCAGAAAGCAAAACAGCCCCGGAGGGCTGCTTTCTAACTGCTTGATCTACAAGGAATTTTTGGAGGCGGAGGCCGGAATCGAACCGGCGTGGACGGCTTTGCAGGCCGCTGCATAACCACTTTGCTACCCCGCCACAGCTGTGGCTGCCAACGCCGGAGCCGGCGCTGCGAAACAAGCTTCGACCTTAAACCACGGTCGCAATGAAAAAGGGAAGCTGCACAGATCGACGATCAATGACGCTTCCCTTCAGAACCTGGAGCGGGAGACGAGTCTCGAACTCGCGACCTCAACCTTGGCAAGGTTGCGCTCTACCAACTGAGCTACTCCCGCATGGCTTCAGTGTGGCGCTTCGCTGAGAACTTCAACCGACTTGCTGCGTCTGGCGGGTGCCGCGCTGCGTGTTGTTGTCGTTCTTGCTCTGCGTTTCGCTGAAGCTCGCAGTATAGAACAAAAATCTGAGGGTGCGCAAGCGGCACCGCCAGATTTTGTCCACCGCATCGTCAATGCTTCATGACATCGCCGGCAGCGGCGGCGTCAGCGGTCGCCGTTTCTTTGGCTGCCGCTTCGACCTTGGCCGGCTCTTCCTCGAGCAATGCCGTCGGCATCGCCTCCAGCGCGACCTCGAGGACCTTGTCGATCCACTTCACCGGCACGATCTCGAGCTGGCCTTTGACGTTCTCGGGGATGTCCTGCAGGTCTTTGACGTTCTCTTCCGGGATCAGCACCGTCTTGATGCCGCCGCGGTGAGCCGCCAGCAGTTTCTCCTTCAGACCGCCGATCGCCGTGACTTCACCGCGCAGCGTGATCTCGCCCGTCATCGCGACTGTCGCCCGCACCGGGATGCCGGTCAGCGCCGACACGAAGGCCGTCGTCATCGCAATACCGGCGCTCGGGCCGTCCTTCGGGGTCGCCCCGTCCGGCACGTGGATGTGGATGTCGCGCTTCTCGAACAACTCGTCCTTGATACCGAGACGGCGCGAGCGGCTGCGCACCACCGAGCGTGCGGCTTCGACCGATTCCTTCATCACGTCGCCGAGCGAGCCGGTGCGGATGATGTTGCCCTTGCCCGGCATCACGGCCGACTCGATCGTCAGCAGATCGCCGCCGACTTCGGTCCACGCAAGGCCCACCACCTGGCCCACCTGGTTTTCCTTCTCGGCCATGCCGTATTGATAACGGCGCACGCCCAGGAAGTCGTTCAGGTTTTCATCGGTCACCTCGACCTGGCCCTCGTACTTCTTGAGGGTCAGGCCCTTGACGACCTTGCGGCAGATCTTGGAGATCTCGCGCTCGAGCGAACGAACACCGGCTTCACGGGTGTAGTAGCGGATGATGCCGCGCACCGCACCTTCGGTGACGTTCAGTTCCTCTTCCTTGACGCCGTTGTTCTTCATCTGCTTGGGCAGCAGATAGCGCTGGGCGATGTTGACCTTCTCGTCCTCGGTGTAGCCGGACAATCGGATCACTTCCATCCGGTCCAGCAGCGCCGGCGGGATGTTGAGCGAGTTCGAGGTGGCCACGAACATCACGTCGGACAGGTCGAAATCGACCTCGATGTAATGGTCGCTGAAGGTGTGGTTCTGCTCGGGGTCGAGCACTTCCAGCAGCGCGCTCGAGGGGTCGCCGCGGAAGTCCATGCCCAGCTTGTCGATCTCGTCGAGCAGGAACAGCGGGTTGCGGGTGCCGACCTTGGTCAGGCTCTGCAGCACCTTGCCCGGCATCGAGCCGATGTAGGTACGGCGGTGGCCGCGGATCTCGGCTTCGTCACGCACGCCGCCGAGCGCCATGCGCACGAACTTGCGCCCGGTGGCTCGCGCCACCGACTGGCCCAGCGAGGTCTTGCCAACACCCGGGGGCCCGACCAGGCACAGGATCGGCGCCTTGACCTTGTCGACGCGCTGCTGCACCGCGAGGTATTCAAGGATGCGGTCCTTGACCTTCTCGAGGCCGTAATGGTCTTCGTTGAGCACCTCCTCGGCATGGCCGAGGTCGTGCTTGATCTTGGTCTTCTTGCTCCAGGGCAGGTTGACCAGGGTGTCGATGTAGTTGCGCACGACGGTCGCTTCGGCGGACATCGGCGACATCAGCTTCAGCTTCTTGAGCTCGGCCTCGGCCTTCTTGCGTGCCTCCTTGGGCATGCGGGCGGCCTCGATCTTCTTTTCGAGCTCTTCCAGGTCGGCGCCTTCTTCACCTTCGCCGAGTTCCTTCTGGATCGCCTTGACCTGCTCGTTCAGGTAGTACTCGCGCTGGCTCTTTTCCATCTGGCGCTTGACGCGGCCGCGGATGCGCTTTTCGACCTGCAGGATGTCGACTTCGTGCTCCAGTTGCTCCAGCAGGCGCTCGAGGCGCTCGGAGACCGAGAACAGGTCGAGCACCGCCTGCTTGCTTTCGAGCTTGAGCGGCAAATGGGCAGCGATGGTGTCGGCCAGGCGGCCGGCATCGTCGATCCCGGCGATCGAGGTCAGGATCTCGGGCGGGATCTTCTTGTTGAGCTTGACGTACTGGTCGAACTGCTGCGTCACGGCGCGGCGCAACGCCTCGATCTCGGGCGAGGTGTCGACGCCCGGGGGCACCGGCTTGACCTCGGCGACGAAATGCTCGCCGTTGTCATCGATGCGCACGGTGGTGGCACGCTGCAAACCTTCGACCAGCACCTTCACGGTGCCGTCGGGCAGCTTGAGCATCTGCAGGATGCTCGACACGCAGCCCACTTCGAACATGTCGTCGGACTTCGGCTCGTCCTTGCCGGCGGCCTTCTGCGCCACCAGCATGATCTGGCGCCCGGCTTCCATGGCCGACTCCAGCGCCTTGATGGACTTGGGACGCCCCACGAACAAAGGGATCACCATGTGCGGGAACACCACCACGTCGCGCAGCGGCAGCAGCGGCAGTTCGATGGGATCGGGGGGCAAAACGGGATGTCCAGACATCGCTACCTCTCTTTCTCAAACCGATTTAAGGCCTGAGACTTCGTTTACAAGACTCGCTCTCACGACCGCCGGTCGGGCGACCGGCGGTCGGGCTCTCACGCACTCGCCTTGGCTTGCTCGCGATACACGAGCAATGGTTTGGTACTTTCTTCGATGGTGTGTTCGTCGACCACCACCTTCGCCACCCCGTCGAGGGCGGGCAGGTCGAACATCGTGTCGATCAGCGCCTGCTCCATGATGGATCGCAATCCGCGTGCCCCGGTCTTGCGAGCCAGCGCCTTGCGGGAGATCGAGGCCAGCGCCGACGGGCGGATCTCGAGCTCCACACCGTCCATCGAGAACAGCTTCTGGTATTGCTTGACCAGCGCGTTCTTGGGCTCGGTGAGGATCTGGATCAGCGCGTCTTCGGTCAGCTCGCCGAGCGTGGCGACCACCGGCAGGCGGCCGACCAGTTCGGGGATCAGGCCGAACTTGATCAGATCTTCGGGTTCCACCTCACGGAACACCTCGCTGATGCTGCGCTCGGCCTTGGTCTTGACGTTGGCGCCGAAGCCGATGCCCGACTTTTCGGAGCGGTTCTGGATCACCTTCTCCAAGCCGTCGAAGGCCCCGCCGCAGATGAACAGGATGTTGGTGGTGTCGATCTGCAGGAAGTCCTGGTTCGGATGCTTGCGGCCGCCCTGCGGCGGCACCGACGCCATCGTGCCTTCGACCAGCTTCAGCAGCGCCTGCTGCACGCCCTCGCCCGACACGTCACGGGTGATCGAGGGGTTGTCGGCCTTGCGCGAGATCTTGTCGATCTCGTCGATGTAGACGATGCCACGCTGCGCCTTCTCGACGTCGTAATTGCAGTTCTGCAGCAACTTCTGAATGATGTTCTCGACGTCCTCGCCGACATAGCCCGCCTCGGTCAGAGTGGTGGCGTCGGCGATCACGAAGGGCACGTTGAGCAAGCGGGCCAGCGTCTGGGCCAGCAGCGTCTTGCCGGAGCCGGTCGGCCCGATCAGCAGGATGTTGCTCTTGGCCAGCTCGACCTCGTCTTTCTTGCCACCACCGCCCATGTGCTTCAGGCGCTTGTAGTGGTTGTAGACCGCCACCGACAAGGTGCGCTTGGCGGCGTCCTGCCCGATCACGTACTGGTCGAGGATGGACTTGATCTCCGACGGCACCGGCAAGTCGCCGCGCGCTGCCTTCGCGTCGGCGCCGTCAGCCGGCACCTCGTCGCGGATGATGTCGTTGCACAGGTCGATGCATTCGTCGCAAATGAACACCGACGGACCGGCGATCAGTTTCTTCACCTCGTGCTGGCTCTTGCCGCAGAAGGAGCAGTACAGAACTTTCTCGCTGGAAGAGCCTTTTTTCTCGGGCATGGCGTCAGGGGGAGCTGGGAGTTAGGAGGATGATAAGTCAAATGAAAACGGGGCCTTGCAAGCAAAATAGGCCCCGCTGCGCGTCTTGTTTTTTCGGCTCCCGAAGCGTGCGAAGTCGCACGCCGGCACCCCTGTTCGACCCCAATAACCGCTCGCGCACTAGGGTTCGTGGGGGTTTGGGCCGGGGTCGTGCCATGCGCTGTCAGCCCCGCTTTTCGAGCACCTGGTCGATCAGGCCGTAGTTCTTGGCCTCGTCCGCCGACATGAAGTAATCACGGTCGGTATCTTTCTGAATCTTTTCGAGCGGTTGCCCGGTGCGGTCTGCCAGGATGCGATTCAGGTTTTCCCGTAGACGGAGGATCTCGCGGGTGTGAATCTCGATGTCGGACGCCGGCCCTTGAGCGCCCCCGAGCGGCTGGTGGATCATGATGCTCGAGTTCGGCAACGCATAGCGCTTGCCCTTGGCCCCCGCGGCGAGCAGGAAGGCGCCCATGCTGGCGGCCATGCCCATGCACAGCGTCGACACATCGGGCTTGATGAACTGCATGGTGTCGAAGATCGACATGCCGGCGCTGACCGAACCGCCCGGCGAATTGATGTAGAGCGAGATGTCCTTGTCGGGGTTCTCGCTTTCGAGAAACAGCAGCTGGGCGACCACCAGGTTGGCCGTCTGGTCGCTGACCGGACCCACCAGAAACACCACCCGCTCGCGCAGCAAACGGCTGTAAATGTCGTAGGCGCGCTCACCGCGGCCCGACTGTTCGATCACGATGGGCACCATGCCCAGGTTCTGCGTATCCAGTGCGCTCATGGAATCCTTCCGTCCTTCTTTGTGCTGGGGATCTGGGGGCAGATTATGAAGCGACAAGGCCCAGGCCCACGGATCTCCCAAGATTGCCCGGTCCCGGCTCGCGGGCGGGCAGGCGGCCGCGCCGGGCCGTCGCGCGCTGCGACGAGCACCGGCTTAGAACGAAAAAGGGCGCCCAAGGGCGCCCTCACCTGCCGAGCCGCTGGCTCGTTCAGGCGCTCATCAGTTCGTCGAACGGCAGCTGCTTGTCGGTGACCTTGGCCTTGCCCAGCACGAACTCGGTCACGTTGTTCTCGAGCACGACGGCTTCCACCTCGGCCAGGCGCTGGTTGTCGCCGAAGTACCAACGCACCACTTCCTGCGGCTTCTCGTAGCTTTGCGCCAGTTCTTCGATGTGGGCCTTGATCTGGTCGGGCTTGGCCTGCAGGCCGTTGGCCTTGACCAGCTCGGCCACCACCAGGCCCAGGCGCACGCGGCGCTCGGCCTGCGGCTGGAACACCTCGGCCGGGATCGGCGCGTTGTCGGCATCCTTGACGCCGCGGTTCTTCAGGTCGGCGCGGGCGCCGGCCACCATGCGGTCGACCTCGTTCTGCACCAGCGACTTGGGCAGGTCGAGCTCGGCGGACTGGGCCAGCGCTTCCATCACCGCGTTCTTGTTGCGCGCCAGGACGCGGAACTTCACTTCGCGCTCGAGGTTTTTCTTGATGTCGGCGCGCAGCGCGTCGATCGAGCCTTCCGGGATGCCCAGCGACTCGGCGAAGGCTTGGTTGATCTCGGGCAGCTTCTGCTCCTCGATCTTCTTGACGGTGACCAGGAAGTCGGCTTCCTTGCCGGCCACGTCCTTGCCGTGGTAGTCGTCGGGGAACTTGAGCGGGAAGGTCTTGGACTCGCCCGATTTCATGCCGCGCACGGCCTTCTCGAATTCTTCCAGCATGCGGCCTTCGCCGAGGATGAACTGGAAGTCTTCGGCCTTGCCGCCGGCGAAGGTCTCGCCGTCGATCTTGCCTTCGAAGTCGATCGTCACGCGGTCGCCGTCAGCGGCGGCGTCGGCGGCCGGGCGCTGGGCGAAGCTGCGGCGCTGCTTGCGCAGGATCTCGAGCGTCTTGTCGATCGCCTCTTCGCTCACCTCGGTCGAGACCCGCTCGACCTCGACGGCGGACAGGTCGCCGAGCTTGACCTCGGGGTAGACCTCGAAGGTGGCGTCGAACGCCAGCTGGCCTTCGGGCGAGCTGTCTTTCTCGGTGATACGCGGCGCGCCGGCGACGCGCAACTGGGCCTCGGACACGGCCTGGGCGAACGCTTCGCCGACCTTGTCGTTCATCACCTCGTACTGGACGGCGTAGCCGTGACGCTGCGCGACGATGCTCATCGGCACCTTGCCGGGACGGAAACCATCGGCCTTGACGGTGCGCGCAAGACGCTTCAGGCGGGACTCCACCTCGTTGTTGATGAGGTCCGCCGACAGTGTCAGCGTGATCTTGCGTTCCAGTTTTTCGAGGGTTTCAACAGTCACGGCCATGGTGATCTCTCTCGTTTGAATGTGGTGCGCGGGGGGGGACTCGAACCCCCACACCATTGCTGGCGTCAGGACCTAAACCTGGTGCGTCTACCAATTTCGCCACCCGCGCGCTGAATCGAAATATCGAAGGGGGAGCCCTGGCTCCCCCTTCAGGCCCACCCGCATCCGGTGGGCCAGGTATCCGGCGAACCGGCTATTTTAGCCCGCAGCCGGCGCCTGTCGTTCAGCCTCGGGCCGTTTGACGCGGAACCAGGCTGCGTACATGGCCGGCAGGGCCAGCAAGGTCAGCGCGGTGGCGACGATCAGCCCGCCCATGATGGCGACCGCCATCGGCCCCCAGAACACGCTGCGCGTCAGCGGGATCATCGCCAGCACCGCCGCCGCCGCGGTCAGCACGATGGGGCGGAAGCGGCGCACGGCCGACTCGACCACGGCGTTCCAGGTGGGCACGCCACGCGAGCGGTCCTGCTCGATCTGGTCGATCAGGATCACCGAGTTGCGCATGATCATGCCCATCAGCGCGATCACGCCCAGCATCGCGACGAAGCCGAACGGCCGGCCGAGCAGCAGCAGCGCCAGGGCGACACCGGCGATGCCCATCGGCCCGGTCAGGAACACCAGCAGCGACCGCGAGAAGCTTTGCAGCTGCAGCATCAGCAGCGTGAAGGTCAGGAACAGCATCACCGGGATGTTGGCGAAGATCGAGCTCTGGCCCTTGCCGCTCTCCTCGGCGGTGCCGCCGATTTCGATGCGGTAGCCGGGGGGCATGCGCCCCTCCAGCTCCTTCAGCTGCGGCCACAAGGCGGTGCTGACGGTCGGGCCCTGCACGCCTTCGGCCACGTCGCCCTGCACTGTCACCGCGAAATCGCGGTTCTCGCGCCACAGCACGCCGGGCTCCCAGGTGTAGCTGATCTTGGCGATCTGCGTCAGCGGGATCGAGCGGCCGCTCGCGGTCGGCAGGTAGGCGTTGCCGAGGTCGGTGATGGCGTCACGCTCGTCCTTGGGCTGACGCAGCACGATGTCGATCAGACGGTCGCCCTCGCGGTACTGGCCGATGGTCGTGCCCGAGAACACCGTGCGGGAGGCCTGCGCGATGCTCTGGCTGGTGACGCCGAGCGCCCGCGCCTTGTCCTGGTCGACCTCCAGCCGCAGCACCTTGACCGACTCGTTCCAGTTGTCGTTGACCTGGCGCATGTCGGGGTGCTGGCGCAACAGCGCCTTGGCCTCGTCGGCCCAGCGGCGCAGCTCCGTCACATCGGGGCCGATCACGCGGAACTGCACCGGGTACGCCACCGGCGGCCCGTTGGGCAGCAGCTTGACCCGCGCACGCACCTCCGGAAACTCCTCGGCCAGCAGTGCAGGCAGACGCTGCCGCAGCACCTCGCGGTCTTCCAGCGACGCCGGCAGCACGATGGACTGGCTGACGTTGGTCTGCGGGAAGATCTGTTCGAGCGGCAGGTAGAAGCGCGGCACGCCGCTGCCCACCCAGGTGGTGACGCCCTGCACGCCCGGCTCTTTCATCACGCGCGCCTCGAATCGCTTGACGACCTCTTCGGACGCGGCGAAGCCGGAGCCTTCGGCCAGCCACAGGTCGACCAGAATTTCCGGCCGGCTGGAATCCGGGAAAAACTGCTGCTGCACCCGCGACATGCCGACCACACCCAGCGCCAGCGAGCCGAGCGTGAGGGCGATGGTGATCCACCGGTGCGCCACACACCAGTTCACCAGCGAGCGGAAGCGGTTGTAGAACGGCGTGTCGAACAGCTCGTGCGCCTCGCCCGGCTGACGGGCATGGGTCTTGAGCAGCAGCGAGCCGATGTAGGGCACGAAATACACCGACACCAGCCACGAGATCAGCAGTGCCGCGGTCGTCACCGCGAAGATCGCGAAGGTGTACTCGCCGGTCATCGATTTCGCCATCCCGATCGGCAAGAAACCGACCGCGGTGATCAAGGTGCCGGTGAGCATGGGCATCGCCGTGACGTCGTAGGCGAAGGTGGCGGCGCGCATCTTGTCGTAGCCCTCTTCGAGCTTACGCACCATCATCTCGACCGCGATGATCGCGTCGTCGACCAGCAGGCCCAGCGCGATGATCAGCGCGCCGAGCGAGATCTTGTGCAGGCCGACACCCCAATAGAACATCGTCACGAAGGTGATGGCCAGCACCAGCGGGATGGTGATCGCCACCACCAGGCCGGGCCACACGTCGATGCGCAGAGGCCTGGTGTGCAGGCCGAGGCTGATGAAGCTGACCGCCAGCACCACCACCACGGCCTCGATCAGCACCTGAACGAATTCGCCCACCGAGCGCGACACCGCCGCCGGCTGGTCCTGGATCTGGCTCAGCTCCATGCCCACCGGCAGGTTGCGCCGCACCTCGGCGGCTGTCGCCTGCAGGTTCTCGCCGAGCGCGACGATGTCGCCGCCCTTGGCCATCGAAATGCCCAGCGCGATCACTTCCTGCCCCTGGTGCCGCACCTTGACCTGCGGCGGGTCGACATAGGCCCGGCGGATCTCGGCGATGTCGCCCAGGCGTAAGGTGTTGGCAGCGCCGGTGGCCGGGTTGGCCGCGCGGATCGGGAAGGCGCGCAGGTCCTCGACCGAATTGAACTGGCCGGCGATGCGCACCTGCAGGTTGTCGCCCTCGGCCTGCAGCACGCCGCCGCCTTCGATCGCGTTCTGTGCGCCCAGCTGCGCGATGACCTGGTTGAAATCGATGCCCAGCTGCGCCAGGCGCCGCTGCGACACCTCGATGAACAGCTTCTCGTCCTGGATGCCGAAGAACTCGACCTTGGCGACGTCGGTCACCTTCAGCAGCCGCTGTCGCACCTCTTCAGCCTGCCGGCGCAGTTCTTCATAGCTGAAGCCGTCGGCCGACAAGGCGTAGATGGAGCCGTAGACGTCGCCGAACTCGTCGTTGAAGAACGGGCCGATGATGCCTTGCGGCAGCGTGCCGCGCATGTCGCCGATCTTCTTGCGCGCCTGGTACCAGACGTTGTTCACCTCCTTGGGAGGCGAGGTTTCCTTCAGCTGGAAGATGATCAGCGCTTCACCGGGTTTGGCGTAGCTGCGGATCTTGTCCGCATAGGGCACTTCCTGCAGCGTCTTCTCGATCTTGTCGGCGACCTGCTGGGCCATCTGCTCGGCGGTGGCGCCGGGCCAGTAGGCCCGCACCACCATGGCGCGGAAGGTGAACGGCGGGTCTTCGTCCTGCCCCAGCTGAAAGTAGGCCGCCACGCCGAGCACCAGCAGCACCACCATCAGGTAGCGCGTCAGTGCGGGGTGTTCGAGGGCCCAGCGGGAGATGTTGAAGCGGGAGGCGGGAGTGGTGTCGTGGTCGTGTGCTTGCACTGCTCGCCCCGGCTCAGTTGGCGGACTTCACCGTCGACGGCTGCTGCTGTGCAGCCACCGCCGCTTCGGCACGCGCCGCGGCAGCGGCACCGCCGGCGACGGTGGCGCCCCCGGCCTGGGCCGCCGTGCGCGGCTCGGCATAGAGCTTGACCTTCTGGCCGTCGGTCAGCACATGCACGCCGGCCGTCACCACCACCTGCCCGGGCTGCAAACCGGAAGCCACCAGCACCTGGTTGCCGTCCGCGCCGGCCACCTTCACCGGATGCAGCTTGACAGTCATGCTCGGGCGGTCGAGCAACCACACCGCGGTCTGCCCGCCGCTCTCGCGCAATGCGGACAGCGGCAGCTTGGTGGCGAGCGTGGTCTGCGGCAGCGCGACCTGCACGCTGGCGGTCTGGCCGAGCTTGACGTCGCTGCGGCCGATGTCGGCCTTGACGAGATAGGTGCGCGTGACCGGGTCGGCCGCCGCGCCGATCTCGCGAATCTTCGCCGGCAGCGGCGCACCTTCGGTGCTCCACAGCCGCACCTGCAGCACCGCGCCCTGACGCTCCAGCGTCTTGAACAATGCCACCTTGTCTTCTGGCACCGAGAACACCACGTCGCGCGGGCCGTCGTGGGCCAGGCGCAGCACCGGCGTGCCGGCGGCGACCACCATGCCGGGCTCCGCCTCCACGCCGGTGATCACGCCTTGCGCATCCGCGGTCAGCGCGGCATAACCCGCCTGGTTGCCCTGCGCGCTCGCCTGCGCCACGGCCTGCTGGTGCTGTGCGCGCGCCGACTTGAGCGCGGTGTCACGCCGCTCGAGTTCGGCCGAGCTGATGAAACCCTGGTCGCGCAGTTCCTTGAAGCGCTTGAAATCGGCTTCGGCCTGGTCGAGGTTGGCCTTGGCGCCCACGACCGCGGCGCCGGCGGCTTGCTGGCTCAGCCGCAGATCTTGCGGGTCGAGCTGCGCCAGCACCTGGCCGCGCTTGACGGTGTCGCCGAGGTCCACGGCGCGGCGCACCATCTTGCCGGGCACCCGGAAGCCCAACCGCGACTCGGTGCGCGCCCTGACTTCTGCCGCATATTCCAGCGAAACGCCTGCATTGGCCTGGGCCACGGTCATGGTCCGGACCGCTCGCACGGGCTCGGGCGCCGGCTCGGGCTTGGAGCACCCGGCCAACACGAGGCCGAGTGCGAGGGGAGCGAGGAGTGGCAGGTGGAATAGGCGCATGGAAGACCCTCGGATGGCGGACTGGAGGACCGGCCGACGACGGCGCACGTCGGCTCGCAGTTCCAGATCTAGGTTTAACTGACTGACCGGTCAGTAATGTATTGACGTTTGCCCGGTGTGTCAAACCTCGCCAGGGCCAACGGCGCCCCGGGCGTGACGCTTGCCCGCAGGAAGTCCCCGGGAACGTGGACAATGCCCGCCCGTGAGCGTCAATCACTACGAAAACTTCCCCGTCGCCTCCGCGTTGTGCCCGCCCCGGCTGCGCCCCGCCGTCAAAGCCATCTATTGGTATGCGCGCACCGCAGACGACCTGGCCGACGAAGGCCCGCAGAACGCCGCGCAACGCCTGGCCGACCTGGCCGCCTATCGGGGCGAGCTGCTGGCGACCTGCAACGGCCTCGCCCCCGGTGCCCGCTGGCGTGCGGTGTTCGAACCGCTGCAACATGCACAGCGCGAGTTCGGGCTGCCGGTCGAACTGCTGGAAGACCTGCTCAGCGCTTTCGAGCAGGACGTCGTCAAGCACCGCTACCTGAGCCGGGAAGAACTGCTGGACTATTGCCGCCGCTCGGCCAACCCGGTGGGGCGGCTGCTGCTGCATCTGTGCGACGTCCACGACGAGACCTCGCAGGCGCAGTCGGACGCTATCTGCACCGCGCTGCAACTGATCAACTTCTGGCAGGACCTGAGCATCGACACCGCTCGTGACCGCCTTTACATCCCCCTCGACGCCTGCCGCGAACACCAGGTGCCGGTCGGTGCGCTGATGGCGCAACAAGAGACGCCGGGCACCCGGGGCCTGGTGCGCGCCCTGGTGCAATGGGCCCGCGAGCTGATGCTCAGCGGCGCACCGTTGACACGGCGGTTGCCGGGGCGCATGGGCTGGGAGCTGCGACTGGTGGTGCAGGGAGGGCTGCGCATCCTTGAGAAAATCGAACGGCTGGACTACGACACGCTGCATCAGCGGCCCGTGCTGAGCGCGCGCGACGCCCCCACCCTGCTGTGGCGCGCGTGGCGCCACACGCCGGCGGCGTCCCCAGCGACCACCCCATCCCCCGTTTCTGCCCCCGTTTCTGACTCTGCCCCTGCCCCTGCCGCCTCGGACGATCACCCGACATGACCCCAGAACAATACGTACAAGACAAGGCGGCCGCGAGCGGGTCCAGCTTCTATTACGCCTTCATGTTCTTGCCGCCGCCCCGGCGCGCGGCGATCACCGCCTTCTATGCCTTCTGCCGCGAGGTGGACGATGTCGTCGACGAGGTGACCGACGCCCATGTGGCGCAGACCAAGCTGCTGTGGTGGCGCAAGGAGGTCGCACAGGCCTACGCCGGCCAGGCGGCCCATCCGGTGATGCTGGCCCTGATGCCGCATGCCGCGACCTACGGCGTCACGCAGGACCACCTGCAAGCGGTGATCGACGGCTGCCAGATGGATCTGGAGCAAACCCGCTATCTGGACTTTGCGGGCCTGCAGAAGTACTGCCATCTGGTGGCCGGCGTCGTCGGAGAAGTGGCCTCGGGCATCTTCGGCCGAACCGAGGCGGCGACGGTGCAGTACGCGCACAAGCTGGGCCAGGCCTTGCAGCTCACCAACATCATCCGCGACGTCGGCGACGATGCGCGGCGCGGCCGCATCTATCTGCCGGTCAGCGAGCTGCAGCAGTTCGACGTCAAGGCGCACGAGATCCTCAACCGCGGCTACAGCGACCGCTTCACGGCCTTGATGCGGTTTCAGGCCGAACGGGCGCACCGCTGCTACGACGAGGCGCTGGCGCTGCTGCCGGAGGCCGACCGCCGCTCGCAGAAGCCGGGCCTGATGATGGCGAACATCTACCGGACGCTGCTGCGCGAGATCGAGGCCGCCGACTTCCAGGTGCTGCACCAACGTATCGCCCTGACGCCGCTGCGCAAGCTGTGGATCGCGTGGCGCACCCATTGGCGGGGAGGTTGAGCATGGCGCGCACACTCGCGATCGTGGGCGGCGGCTGGGCCGGCTGTGCTGCCGCGGTGCAAGGCATCGACGAAGGGCACGACGTGACCCTGATCGAGATGGCCCGCCACCTCGGCGGCCGGGCCCGCCGGGTCGACGTCGAGGGCTATCCGCTCGACAACGGCCAGCACATCCTGATCGGCGCTTACACCGAAACCTTGCGGCTGATGCGGCAGGTCGGCGTCAAGACCACCTTGCAGTTGCTGCGCATGCCCCTCAGGGTGGGCTACCCCGACGGCTCCGGCCTGTTCCTGGAGCCCGGCGCCGCCGTGCCGGCCTTTGTTCGCGCCGTGCTCAAGCACGCGAGTTGGCGCTGGGGCGAAAAGCTCGCGCTGCTGCGCAGCTGTGCGGTCTGGCTGGTGGGGGGCTTTCGTGCCAGGCGGGGGCAAACGGTGGCGCAGCTGTGCGCACGGCTGCCCAAGCGGGTGCGCGACGAGCTGATCGACCCGCTGTGCGTCGCCGCGCTCAACACGCCGGCGGACCAGGCCTGTGCCACGGTGTTCCTGCGGGTGCTGCGCGACGCGCTGTTCAACGGGCGGGGGTCCTCGGACCTGCTGCTGCCCCGCAGCGATCTCAGCGCCTTGTTCCCGGAAAGCGCCGGGCAGTGGCTGCTCGATGCCGGCGCGACCGTCCGCCGCGGGGAGCGCGTGATGGAGCTGGCGCCCGACGGCGCCGGCTGGCGGCTCGACGGCGCGCGCTACGACGCGGTCATCCTCGCCTGCTCCCCGTCCGAGGCCGCGCGCTTGGCACAACCGGTGGCGCCGCAGTGGGCCGCCTGCGCCGACGCCCTGCCCTTCGAGCCCATCATCACGGTCTACGCCCGCGGCAGCGGCACCCGGCTGCCGCAACCCATCATGGCCTTGCATGCGAACGACGCGGCGCCGGCCCAGTTCGTCTTCGACCTCGGGCAGTTGCAGGGGCCGCAGGGCCTGCTCGCCTTCGTGATCAGCGGCGCGGCGCCGTGGGCGGCCCGCGGCCCGGAAGCCGCCGGGCAGGCGGTGCTGGCCCAGGCCGAACTCGCGCTGGGCCGCTACTTCCGCCCGCCGCTGCGGCTGGTGCGCACGATGATGGAAAAGCGCGCCACCTTCTTGTGTACGCCCGGCCTGAGCCGCCCGCCGGCGCAGATTGCGCCCCGCTTGTGGGCCGCTGGCGACTATGTCCAGGGCCCCTACCCCGCGACGCTGGAAGGCGCCGTTCGCTCCGGCGTGCAGGCGGCGCGGCGCGCCTTCAGCTGAACCGCCTCGCGCGGCCTGCCAGCGCCACCGGCCGCCACCCGCCGGGCGCCGTGCCGCTCAGGGAGTCGGACGCGCAAAAGGCGCCGCCAACGGCTCCCCGATGAACACACCCTGCTGCGGCCAGGCCACGCTCTTCCAATAGGCTTCCAGCGCGGTGCTGCCCTGCAGGTAGTGCAGCAGCAACAGCTGCGGATGCGGGAACTTCTGCAAGTGATTGCAAGGCTCGCTGACGGTGCCGTAGCTCGCCGTGGCGCCGGCCTGCAGCCACACCATGGCACTCATCTGGCCCCGGCTGTCGTCGAGCAAACCGCCGAACGACGTGAGGTGGTCGGCCAGCGCGCCCGGCACGAAGTCGATGCTGTCGAGATGCGGCACGTGGGCGGCCCCGGTCATGTAGAGCAGGACGCGCTCGGCTGAGCGCAGCGCCTCGCTGCGCTGCACATGCACCTGCACGCCGAAGCCGGGCAGGCGCCCGGCCAGCGGGAACAGCACCGACCGCACCGAGCGATGAGCATCGGACGTGGTGACGTAATGGGCATGGACGTCGGGCGCGCCGCGGCGGCCGAGGCTGGCATCCGCCGCCACGCCCCGCTCGATCAGCGCCTTGGCCGCGTCGACGCTGCCGGCGGCGATCAACATCGACGGCCGCAAGGTGTGGTCGTTCCAGGGTCTGCCGGAGGCGGAGTTGAAATACCTCGACCAACGGCCCGCCGCGCAGGTGTTGCGGCACAGGCCCGCGTCGTAGCCGAAGGCCAGCGCCCCGGTCAGCGAGTTGCAGCCCACCGCGTAGGGCTGGTTCCAGGCCAGCGCCAGCGCCTGGACCGGCCGGTCGGCGCCGGCGAAGCGCGCCTGGATGCGGGCCGACAGGGTCTCGAACTCTTCCGGGGTCAACACCGGCTTGGCGGGCAGGCTGACGCGCAGCACCTGGTCGGGCCCGAGGCCACGCGCCTTTGCATAGAACTCGCCCACCTGGACCGAATAGGGGTCGGCCGTGTTGATCACCAACCCCAGGTCGCGTGCCTGCAATCGGCCCCGGGCCTTAGGGGCGCGCACCGGTACCGGCACCGGGCGGGCGGGGGCTGCTGAGGCGGCGGCAGAGGCCGCGGGGGCCGATGCTTCTGGGGCCGCAGGGGCCGACGGCGCAGATGCGACGGCGGGCGCCTCGGACGCTGCCACGGCACGTTGGGCGATGCCGTCGTCCTCGTCTGCCGCGGCGGCGGCGGGGGCCGCGGCGCACGCCAGCGGCAGCAGCCAGGCAAGCAACACCGACCGCCACCGCCGCGGCCAGACGCGGGCATCAACGGCGGCGTTCAGCGTACAACTCCTTGAAAGTCTTGCCGGCGGGCGCCGGCAGGTCACGCGTGTCGAACCAGCCGCCCGCCAAAGGCAGGCGCCGGATGCGGCCACTTTGCCCGGCCCACTTCAGCACGCGGGCCGCCATGGCCGCGCCCCATCGGTACAGGCGCGGCCGGCGCGCCGCATAGCCCCACAGCCGCAGCGCAAGGCGCTCGTGCCACGGCCGCAGGCCGCGCTCGAACTGCCGCTCGCGCAGCTTGCGCAGCAGATCGGGCAAGGGAATCTTCATCGGGCACACCACCTGGCACTGGCCGCACAAGGTGGCGGCGTGCGGCAGGTCGAGGGTCTGCTCGAGGCCAACGTAGCTGGGGGTCAGCACCGACCCCATCGGCCCGGGGTAGACCCAGCCGTAGCTGTGGCCGCCCACCTTCTGGTAGACCGGGCAATGGTTCATGCAGGCACCGCAGCGGATGCAGCGCAGCATCTCTTCGAACTCGCCGCCCAGCAAACCCGTGCGCCCGCCGTCGACCAGCACGACGTACATGTGGTCCGGCCCATCGCGCTCGCCGGGGCCGCGCGGGCCGGTCAACAGCGAAAAGTAGTTGCTGATCACCTGGCCGGTCGCAGAGCGCGGCAGCAAGCGCATCACGGTGGCGAGGTCTTCGAGCGTGGGCAGCACTTTCTCGACGCCGGTGATGGCCACGTGCACCTTGGGCACCGCGGTGCACAGCCCTTCGTTGCCTTCGTTGGTGACGAGCGCGACCGAGCCGGTTTCGGCGACCAGGAAGTTGCCGCCGGTGATGCCCATCTCGCTGGCCAAAAAGCGCGAGCGCAGCACTTCGCGGGCTTCACGTGTCATCTCGGGGATCTCGGGCACATGCCCTGGCACCCGCTCGCGCGCGTGGGTCTTCTCGAACAGGCGCTGGATCTCTTCCTTGTCCTTGTGCACCACCGGGGCAATGATGTGGCTGGGCGGCTCGTTGTCGTTGATCTGCAGGATGTACTCGCCCAGGTCGGTCTCGGTGACCTGCACGCCGGCCGCGGCCAGCGCCTTGTTGAGCGCCATTTCCTCGGTGACCATGCTCTTGCTCTTGGTCGCCCGCGTGACGTTGTGCCGCTGGGCGATCTGCACCACCCATTGCGCCGCCTCGGCCGGCGTCTCGGCCCACAGCACGGTGGTGCCACGACGGGTGGCCTCCCGCTCGAACTGCTCCAGCCAGACGTCGAGCTTGGCGAGCGCGGCGCTGCGGCGGCGCACCGCCTCGTCGCGTATCGCGTCGAAGGCCTCCAGGTCGCGCACCGCATCGGCCCGGGCCGCGACGAACTTGGTCGACAGCTTCTTCAGGTTGTTCTGCAGCCGCGCGTCGGCCAGGCGCTGCCCGGCCCGCGCATGGAAATGCATGCTCTGGACTTGCATCGAGATCAGACCTCTCCGGTGAGGATTTCGGCGATGTGGATCACGCGCGTGCTGACATTGCCACGCCTGCGCATGCGGCCTTCCAGGTGCAGCATGCACCCGAGGTCGCCCAGCACCACCGCCTGCGCGCCCGTGGCGGCGATCTGGTCGCACTTCTCGTCGGCGATGGCGGTCGAGATGGCACCGTATTTGACCGCGAAGGTGCCGCCGAAGCCGCAGCACTGCTCGCACTGCGCCATCTCGGTGACGGTGGCGCCGGTGCGCGCCAGCAGTTCGCGCGGCTGCTGCTTCACGCCCAGCTCGCGCAGGCCGGCGCAGGCGTCGTGGTAGGTCACGGTGCCGTCGAAACGCCCCGGCACGTCTTGCCAGCCGAGCACGCGCACCAGGAAGTCGGTCAGCTCATAGACCTTGGGGCGCAGCCGCTCGTAACGCCAGCTCAGGTCGGGGTCGTCTTTGAACAGGTCGGCGTAATGGGTACGGACCATGCCGCCGCAGGAGCCGGACGGCGTGACCACATAGTCGTAGTGTTCGAACTCTTCGAGCAGCTTGCGGGCCAGTGCGGCCGCAGTGGCATGGTCGCCCGAGTTGTAGGCGGGCTGGCCGCAGCAGGTCTGCGCCATCGGCACCTCGACCTCGCAGCCGGCGGCTTCCAACAGCCTCACGGCGGCCAGGCCGATGCTCGGGCGCATCAGATCGACAAGGCAGGTGATCAGAAAGCCGACTCTCATGCGGCGATTATGCTCACCCAAGGCGGGATCGCCACGTGGATTTTCGCCATGCAAAATGTCGCCAAAGTGAGCGAAAATCGTGCACATGAAAAAGACCGAGGGAAGTTCTCCGACGATCCAGGTCCTGGAGCGCATGTTCTCGCTGCTCGACGTGCTGGCGGCGCATCGCGACCCGGTGTCGTTGAAGGAGATCAGCGAACAGACCGGTTTGCACCCTTCCACCGCACACCGGATCCTGAACGACCTGGCCGCCGGCCGGTATGTCGACCGCCCGGAAGCGGGCAGCTATCGGCTGGGCATGCGGTTGCTCGAGCTGGGCAATCTCGTCAAGGCGCGTTTGGACGTGCGCGACGCCGCGCTCGCCCCGATGCGTGAACTGCACAAGCTGACCCATCAGCCGGTGAATTTGTCGGTGCGGCAGGGGGACGAGATCGTCTACATCGAGCGCACCTACAGCGAGCGCTCGGGGATGCAGGTGGTGCGCGCGGTCGGCGGGCGGGCGCCGTTGCATCTGACTTCGGTGGGCAAGCTGTTTTTGGCGCACGACGATGCGCAGCGGGTGCGGGCTTATGCGGCGCGTACCGGTTTGGCGGGACACACGCGCAACAGCATCACCGACTTGCCGACGCTGGAGCGGGAACTGGCGCGCGTGAAACAGCAAGGTACGGCGCGCGACAACGAGGAATTGGAACTGGGCGTGCGGTGTATGGCCGCGGGCATTCGGGACGACCAGGGGAAGCTGGTCGCGGGGTTGTCGATCTCGGCGCCCGCGGATCGGCTGGAAGAGAGTTGGATGGAGCGGCTGACGGCGACGGCGGCGCAGATTTCGGCGGCGCTGGGGCATCGGGGGTGAGTGGGGAGGCGGCGCGGCCTTGCCTGGCATATTCAGCCGGGACTTACCCACCTCTGCCACACCGAGCAGCTGAACGAGCTGAGGCCGCAGGCGCCCTCCTGGTCAACCTTTGTTGAAGTTGCTGAGGGAAGCGATCAACGTTGCGCCGCAACTGGTCTTGTGCCCGTCGAAGGCGACCGGCACGCCGTCGACTGTGAAGTCGGGGTCACCTTCGACGATGGTGCAGTTCTTGTGACCCTTTTTCGGGCAGATGCACTTGTCGCCCAAGCGAGCGACGGGGATACCCTGCACGGTGTGATGGGTGGCGCCGACGGCGACGACGATGCCGCCGTGGCTGGTGCGGTCGCCTAAGCGAATTACGTTAGACATGTGTTTCCTCTCACCTTGACATTTGGTACCGCGTCGGAGCGCTCACCGCGGAGTAACTGGTGGACCACGCCGGCCGATTTCCAGCCGGTTTGCGCATCGGTCCACCGCCCCTACGCTTGCTCGCCGCACAGCCACGTCATGAATTGCTTTTGCAGATTTTTCTTAAGAGGCCCTAATTCCTAGCCGCTGTCTGCGCAATTTTCTCTGCCAGATCTTCACGGATCTTACGCCAAGTGCCGCAATAGCTACCGTAATCAACAACGGTGCTTCTGGGTGAGGCATCAGATCTTCCTTTGAAAATCAAGCGAAGATCTTGTTGCTGCAGCACAGCGTAAAGCTCCTCCCCGTCGAATATCTCTGTTGCCATCGGCAACCCAATATAAGTCGTTGGGTCCGGGGCGTCGCCCCTCGTATAGATCGCGGGCCATTCCCCTGTCTCCCAGCACGCCTGGTGAAGCGTGGAGAACAATTCGGCATCTGATTTTCCGCCGAGTATGGATTCGCTGAATTGGAGATGCTGAAGCTGAAGATCCAGACGTTTCAGTAGACGATCTGCTTCTGAGAGCACCAGCTTGGCCTCGGAAGTGACGTCGCTCGCTCCGAAAGAATTAGCATAGACCGACAGGACCAGCTCATCTACAAAACAGTAGCTGCGGTCGACGGACTGGCTCGTGACCAGCTTGTAGCTTAGCTCTTGCATCTCTTTACCGACTTCCCGTCTTTGTGAATCTGATCGAGTCTCTTTTTGACTGCGGGTGGAACGGGGAAACCCCCATTCTGGGTCGAATCGCCGTTCCAGTGCATGGTTCCATCGTTACTGTTTCCGAAACGATGGTAGACACCTAGTTCATCTACTGCATACCAGTGGTGGCCATCGGCGTCTGGAATGGAGCGCTTCGCCAATTCTTCGTGATGGCATGGGAGCACGGACGTCTTTCGCCCACCGCTGCTGCCTCTAAATCCGCCGGATGAAGGATCATGGTGCCCGGGGTTAGTGTACTTCGGCTTCTTGCCGTGATATCGGCCAGCCTTGGAGCTTCTTGCCAACCCAAGAGGATCCGTCCATGCGGTCGTATTCGGCGCGAATTCATGCAGATTAGTGCCACCGATCAATCCAATCGGATCCTTGCTGGCAAATCTTCCGGTGACAGGATCGTAGTACCGATACCTGTTGTAGTGCAGCCCTGTCTCTTCGTCGAAATATTGCCCTTGGAACCGAATCGGATTACTGAGGCCGGCCTTCCTCGCCGCCTCGCCGATGACGGCCTTCGCCAACCCCCAAGCCTTGTATTGCGCGGCCCAAGCGATCTTTCCCTCGTGATCCGTCAACTCTTGCGGCGTGCCGAGGTGATCGCACTGGTAGAACACGATCTCCGCCTTGTCGAACGGCACCGCCTCGGCCTCAAGCTCGCCGTTCCACAGAGGGTCTAGTTCAGTGTGGTACTCACCCCCGTTGGCGGTCATCAATGCCTTCACATCCGTGGTGGGGCAAAGCTGAACGGCTCCACTCCTGCGCGCCTGCAGCAAGGGCACGAACCCACCCGGCTCGTGTATGTAGTGCACCGTCTGGGTTTGCCCTGAATGCTGGCCCTGTGGCTGCCGGCTTTCAAAAGCCAGGGTGTCCCCGTCCCAGCCGAACACAGTGGTCTCGACCAGCGGCGCACCGCCGTGCGGGTTGTTCCGTTCGCTGCGCTTCAAGATGCGACGCCCGAGGGGGTCGTAGGCGAAGCTCGTGTTGCCCTCGGGTGTGTTGGCCTTGGTCATGCGATTGAACGCATCCCACGCGAACCCCGAGCGCTGCCCGAAGTGCACACGCTCGACCAGGTTGCCGCGCTCGTCGTAGCGGTAACTCGTACCCGCGTACTCCTTCAGAAGGTTGTCCAGCAGCTTGGGAACCGCGCGCGGCCCGGATGGACGCTGTGCGGCGTCCGGGTCGTGGGCCGGCGCAATATTGCCTGCCGGGTCGAAGGCGAAGACCTCCTTGCCCAGCACGCTCGTGGCCTGCAGCAGGCGTCCCACCGGGTCGTAGCGGTACTCGAGCCGCCCGCGGCGGCTGTCCTCGATGTGATCGAGCTGGCCCGCCTTGTCGTACCGGTAGCGCCGCAGGATTGCGGCCGCCCCGCTACCGGTACCGTTGTGGAGGTTCTTGTACGCCACGTCCATCTCGACAGGCATGCGATGGCCGCTGGGCTTGACCTGCTGCTCCAGCAGCCTGCCGACCGGGTCGTAACGCTGGCTCTGCTCGAGCCCGTTGCCCTGCGATCGGTACACCTCGCGGTGCAGCGCATCGCGTTCGAAGCCCAGGACGTCCTGTCCGTCCAGCACCAGCCCGTGCACGTGGCCCGAACCGTAGGTCAGCCATTCCAGCTTGTGGCCGTCCGGGCGGGTGGTCCCCACCCGCTGGTTCATCTCGTCATAGCGGTGGTGCCACACCGCGGTGCACTTTTCGGGGAAGTGCTCGCCGTGGTAGTGGTGGTGCTCCCGCACGAGGTTGCCCGCTGGGTCGTAGAACCATTGCAGCTTGGCGTGCTCGTTCTTGGCTTCGCAGAGTTGCCCGCCCGGGTAGTAGGTGAAGCTCTCGACCTGCTCGTCTCTGCCGGGGGCTTTGGCTTTGCGCTGGAGCAGTCGGCCCATCGGGTCGAACTCAAGCTGGGTGGTGACGCTGCCGTCGACCACGGCTTGCAGGATACCGGTGGCGTCGTCGTAGCGGTATTCGGTGGTCTTGCCGTCGAAGCCGGTTTCCGCCAGCAACTGGCCGACTGGGTCGTAGCGGAAGCTGTAGGGCTGGTCGTTCTCGTTGCGCAGTTCGGCGAGCCGGCCCAGCCTGTCCCACCGGTAACCCAGCCGCTGGCCCAGCGCGTCAATACGCTGCCGAACGAGGCCGGCGGCCGTGTAACTGTAGGCTGTGGTGCGCTTCAGCGCATCGGTATGGATCAGCAGCCGCCCTTCAGCGTCGTGACATAGGTGATCTTCGCTGTCGTCGGCATAGATCAGCGCTTCCAACTGCCCCGGGTGGTTGCCGCGGTCCTCGGCTTGCTGCGCTCGGTGCAGGGTTTCAGCCGTGACCGGGGTGTAGCGGTATCTCGTTTCTTGGCCGGTCGCGTCGATGCTCTTCACGAGCCGCCCTTGTGCGTCGTATTCCCACTGTGTCGTGCGCCCCGAGCAGTCGGTGTAGCGCGCCAGTTGCCCGCTGGCGGTGTAGGCCAACTTCTTCGTGCCGCCCTTGGCGTCGGTCACCTTGGTCGGCCGCCCGGCTTTGTCGTAGGCGTACTGGGTCTTGTTGCCCCGCGGATCGGTCTCTTCGGTCAGGCGGCCCTGCGGGTCGTAGTCGCGCCTCCAAACGCCGCCGTCGGGGTCCATCACGCCGGTCAGCCGATGGGCAGTGTCGTACTCGAAATGCACCCGACTACCGTCGGCTCGCACGTGCTGGATCAGGTTGCCGTGTTCGTCGTAGCGGTAGTGGTCCGCACTGCCGTCCGGGTGGACATGGCGCGTCAGGTTCTTCGCGTTGTCCCGGAAGAACCATTCCTCACGCTGATCCGGGTGGATGGTGCGGTAGGGATAACCGTCGATGTCGTAGTAGACCCAGGTCTCCTGGCCCAGTGCGTCGGTGACGTAGGTCAAGCGGATGTTCCGGTCCCACTCCAGCCGCGTCTCGAAGCTACGGTCGTCGGCCCACTCGTGTACCGCCTTGGCGTTGACGCCGGTGCCGTCGTAGCGCAGGTTCATGCCGCGGCCGGTGCGGTCGGTGTAGCGGGTGACGAGGTGGTACTGGTACTCGTAGCGCCACGCGGCGGCGTTTTCGTCCTGCGCCTGGATGAGGTCGCCGTGGGGGTCATAGTCGTAGGCGGCGAGCTGGCGCACCAGCTGGCCGTCTTTGATCTCCCACAGCGTGAGGATGCGACCGCTCTCGGCGTCGGGCTGCACGCCGACGTGCGCCAAGGTTGCCTCACCCTGCTTGCTCACGATGTCGCTGAGCACTTGTTCGCCGGCCACGTGATGGTCGTAGCGCAGGCCGATGGACGCGCCATGGGTGCCGTGCAACGCCGCCAGGCGGAAGTGCTGGCGGCCATGTGTCTTCACCTTGGCGGCGCAGGTGTCGACCAGTTCGTAGCTCTCGCGCCAGTCGCTCGGCTGCCCCTCGGGTTTCGGCTTGCCGAAGTCCAGCACCAGCAGGCCTTCGGTCAGCCGCGTGAGCGTGATCTCTTCCACTGGGTCGCGGTGGCTCTGCCCCACTTCGAGCCAGGGATAGCGGTGGCTGCGGCCGTCGGCCCCGTGGTAGACCAGGCCGCGATGACGGCCTTCACCCTGCACGTCGACGCGGGTGCTGTAGGGCGTCAACCAGCGGGCGCCGAGGGGGCCCTGGTCGTAAGCGCCGAGGTCGCTGCGGTAGGTGCGGCTCCACTCGATCGGCAGCGCCGCGTTCAGCACGAAGTCGGTGTGGGTAAAACTCTCGGCACCGGTGGCGAAGCTGATCGAGCCGCCGGTCTTGCTTTTGGATGCGCAGGCCTTGCAGTCGTTGGGAGCCTGCCGGGGCGGCACTTGGCTGTTGGTGCCGTCCACCGTGCCGCCGGGCTTGTCGGCGTGATGTTGGGCGCCTTTCTCGGCGTTCAAGGAGACGCTGCCACCGCGCTTCTTGCGGTTCGCCAGCGCCTGCATCAGCCGGACGAGCATCCACATCATGCTCATCTCGACGCCGGTGTCGCACAGCCGCGCGGTGGCGCTGCGGAAGCCCTGCTTAAGGTCGGTGAGCTGCGCGATGGCGGTGTTGAGCCTTTGCTTGTCCGCCTCGTCCAGGAAGTACAGCGCAGCACTGGCGCCGGTGTTGACCGCTTTGATGGCGGTGTTGGACACGGTCCGATCGAATTCCTCAGCCGCTTCCTTGGCCGCCGCGAGCATCCGTTCGAAGGTGCTGTCTGTCCTCGGGTCGCGCAAGCGCTTGGGCGGCTTGGGCGGTGGGCGCAGATCGACCAGCGGCTGGTTGTCGCGGCAGCGCCTCAGGACGTCGATGAGGTTGTTGCACAGCTCGTCGATGAACGCGGCGCACTTGTCGAGGATCTCCTTCAGCAGCCCCATCGCCTTCTGCACGAAGGTCTCGAAATCGCCCGCGATTTCGTCGTTCAGGTGGTCGATCAGCACGGCGACCAGCGTGGCGCCGATGTCCTGCTTGAGGCCGTTGGCCACCCCTTGCACGAGGGCCTTCTTGCGCAGCTCCTGCTTGACCAGATGAAACACCGGCCGCAGGCTCATGCGCGCGGCGGTGGTGCCGGGGGCGGGCACGGCGCCGACGAGGTTGATGCCCAGGCCGGCCCAGTCCAGCACTTCGACGGGCTGCTTCTGGTCGTACTTGCCGACGATCTCCACCACGTTGACGATGGCGTCGCCGACGGCCATCAGGTTGCCCACCACCGGGACACTGCCAGCCACCGTCAGCAGCCGCTCCAACGTCACGTAGTGGTTGGTGACTTTACGCAGCCAGGCGTCGAAGGTCTTCGCGGCACCGCCGGTGTCTTCGAGGGCGAGAGTGTTCAGGGGCGCGATGGCGGTTTGCCGCTCGCGCGCTTGAGGTGCGCCGGAGCCCGAGGGCTGAGGCATCGCTTCGCTCATTTGTTATTCCTTCTCTGAGTCACCAAAGGCCTTGTCGACGTAGTCTTCGCCGCGCGACGGATCCGCCCCGCCGATGTATCCATTCAAAACAGAACAGGCACCCGCGCTGACTGTTACCGCTCCGGCAGTGGCAGACCTTTCATGGCGTCCTTCAAACAAGCGACACAGACAACGGTGATACGGCTCAGCAGCTCGTGGAGCCGCTCGTCGCTTCGCACCTCGAAGACCCCCTCGCTGTGGTCATCCGGAATCTGATCGATTTCCTCTCTCAGGCCATAGAAGGGACATTCGTAGTCATCGCAAACGAAAGAGAAATCGCGAATGTTTTCGGTGAAGTCGAGGCCCTGGCTCAGCCGCTCGGACAACAGCTTCGATACCTTCGCCCCACCCTTGTATCCGTGCTTACGGCAACACACTATGGTCATTGCTTTGGTCTCCCAAGACCTGGTTCGAACCCCTGCTGCTTGAAATACGCGCCCTGCTTCCTGGGGTCTTCAGAGGCAACTACTCCGCCTGCACGACGCGCGTCAGGCGGATAACACTCTTGCTCGTGCTCGTCTGTTCAGATGGAAAACAAGAAAAGGCGTCATGTCGCCCCTGCGGATTCGTTTCCTCTGGCGAGGTAGTCCTTCAAACATCCCATACACACCACAGTTGTGGTTTCGAGGAAAGCGTCCAGCTTTTCATCCGTCAAGATATCAAAAAATTTACCCTGGGTCAGCTTCGCTTCGAGCAGCTTCTCGAATTGCTCCACCTCCCACTCGCCGATGTAAGACGGGATCTCCAGATCGTCGATTCGCAATGTGACCGGGATAATTCTTCTAGGTGGCTCGCCACCCATGATCGCGGCCCTGACAGAACGGGATACCTGTTCACCGATCTTGCCGCCGTGCTTCTCGCAAATGATGTAGCTCATGTCTTAAGACACATTACGTGCTGCGTTGACGTGAATACTGTCCGGTCAGTCTTCTGATGTTTTGACTTTGAACCCCTTCTTCCTCATGTACCGCATCTGTCCTCCCGCGCCTTCGGGAACCGGCTCTCCTCCTGCCCGCAGGACATTGGCGACGTGGGTCAGACAACTGTTGGTATGGACGTCGTAGGTTCCTGTGTCCTTCCCGATTTGAGAGCGCTGGTACTTGTGAGCCGAGTCTGCGTCTGGCAACGGGATCTCGGCGCTGTGAACGATACTGTCTTCGTCCATCACTCTGCGCCTACGTTCGTCGACGATCGTGGTGTCCAGTGCTTTGTTCAGTTGCACCTGGTGCGTGTGCATGCGGGACGCCGTGGAAGGTTCGATCACTTCGACCGTGTAATGTCCGGTTCTCCCGTCCCCATGGTATTGGCGAACAATGGCCTTTCCGGGAGCAAGTCCAAGCGGATCGATCCACTGGACGGGATTGGCCGCAAACCGGTGAAGGTTCACCCCGCCCTGCAGCTTGATCGGATCCTTCGAGACAAACCGGCCTGACGATGGGTCGTAGTACCGATACCGGTTGTAGTGCAGCCCGGTCTCTTCATCAAAATACTGCCCCTGGAACCGCAGCGGATTGGCGATCCCGGCCTTGCGCGCCGCCGCACTGATCACCTCCTTCGCCTCACCCCAGGCCTTGTACTGAGCGGCCCAGGCCACCTGCCCTTGGTGGTCCGTCAGCTCCTGCGGCGTGCCGAGGTGATCACACTGGTAGAAGGCGATCTCTTCCTCGGCAAACGGCACCACCTGCTCGTCCAGCTCGCCGTTCCATAGCGGGTCCAGGTCGACGTCATAGGCACCGCCGTTGCGCGCCATCAAGGCCTTCACGTCGGTCGTCGGCGGCAGCTGCAGCGCGACACCTCGCCTCACCTGTAGCAGCGGCGCGAAATGGCCCGGCTCGTAGACGTAGTGAACTGTGAGTACACCGTCCGGGTTTCCTGCAGAGGGGCCGCGTGTCTCAAAAGCGAGCGTGTCGCCGTCCCAGCCATACAACGTGGCCGTCTCCAGTGCTTGCGCACTACCGTCGTTCGCAACGCCCGCATCACTCCGCTTGCCCAGCCGCCGCCCCAAGGGGTCGTAGCAGAAGTGCGTCACGCCCCGTGGCGTGATCGCCCGGACCAATCGCCCAAAACCATCCCACTCGAACCGCGAGCGCTGGCCGCCCTGCACACGCTCGACCAGGTGGCCGCGCTCGTCGTATCGGTAAGTGGTCCCCGCGTAGTCTTTCAGCAGGTTGTCCAACACCCTCGAGACGGAAGCGTGGGCCTCACGGGCCGTGTCATCTGTGGGCACCGCGATGTTCCCGGCGGGGTCAAACGCAAACGTCTCCGCCCCCAGCGCGCTGTTCGCTTGCAGCAGCCGACCCACCGGGTCATAGCGGTAGTCGATGTGGCCACGACGGCTGTCAGTGATGGTGCTGAGCTGCCCCGCCTCGTTATAGCGGTAGCGGCGCCGTATCGCCGCCAACGTGCCGATCTCGGCCCCATCGCGGTAGGTGAAGTCCCCCTCGCCGTTCTGGGCTCCCCCCAGATGCTGGGGCCGCGCCACCTGCTGCTCCAGTAGCCGGCCGACTGGGTCGAAGCGCTGTCGCTGCTCCAGGCCGTTGGCCTGCAACCGGTGCACTTCGCGGTGCAAGGCGTCACGCTCAAAACCCACGACGTCCTGGCCGTCGAGCATCAGCCCGTGCACATGGCCGGCCCCATAGGTCAGCCACTCGAGCGTGTGCCCCCCGGGCCGCGTCGTGCCGATGCGCTGGTTGAGCTCGTCGTAACGGTGGCGCCAGACCGCCGTGCGTTTTTCAGCGTGGAACTCGCCCTGGTAGTGGTGGTGCTCGCGCACCAGGTTGCCGGCTTCGTCGTAGAACCACTGCAGCTTGGCATCCCGGTTCTCGGCTTGCGCCAGTCGACCACTCGGGTGGTACGAGAAGGTCTCGACCTGTTCGTCTTGCCCCTGCAACGTGGCCTTGCGCTGCACCAGCCGTCCCATGCGATCGAACGCGAGGTGCTTGCGCAGGCCGGGCTCGATCACCTCGGCCAGCACGCCCGTCGCGTCGTCGTAGCGATATTCGGTGCGCTGCTCGTCGAAGCCCACTTCTTCCAGCAGACGGCCCACCGCGTCATAGCGGAAGCGGTAGGCTTGGTCGTTCTCGTTGCGCAGTTCCAGCAGGCGCCCGCGCGCATCCCAGCGATAGCCGAGCTGCTGCCCCAGCGCGTCGATGCGCTCGGCCACCAGGCCTGCGGCTGTGTAGCGATATCGGGTGCTGCGCTGCAACGCATCCCGGTAGACCAGCAGCCGACCCTCGGCATCGAACTGGAACTGCTCGGCACTGCCGTCGGCGTGGGTCATCGCCTCGAGCCGGCCGGGGTGGTTGTCTTCGCCGGCCGTCGCTCGGGCCAGCGCCTCGGCGCTGATGGGGGTGTAGCGGTACTGCGTGACGTTGCCGGCCGCATCGGTCTTCTTCAGGACACGTCCGCGCTCGTCGTACTCCCATTGTGTGGAACGACTGGAGCAATCGGTGTAGCGGGTCAACTGCCCGTCGGCCGTGTAGGCGAGCTTCTTGACGCCGCCCTTGGCGTCGGTGACCTTGACCAGCCGGCCCGCGGCGTCGTACGCGTATTGGGTCTTGTGGCCACGCGGATCGGTTTCCTCGGTCAAACGGCCCTTCGGGTCGTAGTCGCGCTTCCAGATGCCGCCTTCGGGATCGCGGATGCCGGTCAAACGGCCGGCGGCGTCGTATTCGAAGTGGATCTCGCTGCCGTCGGCCCGCACCTGGCACACCAGGTGGCCGAAGGTGTCGTAGCGGTAGTCGTCGGTGCTGCCGTCGGGATGGATGTGGCGGGTGACGTTTTTTGCGGCGTCGCGGAAGAACCACTCCTCGCGGTGGTCCGGGTGGACAACACGGTAGGGGTAGCCGTCGATGTCGTAGTAGTGCCAGGTCTCGTGGCCCAAGGCATCGGTGACATAGGTCAGCCGGATGTTCGGGTCCCACTCGAGCCGGGTGTCGAAGCTGCCGTCGTCGGCCCACTCGCGGATCGCCTTGGCATGCGGGCCCGTGCCGTCGTAGGCGAGGTTCATGCCACGCCCGGTGCGGTCGGTGTAGCGGGTGACCAGGTGGTCCTGGTACTGGTAGCGCCAGGCCGCCGCGTTCTCGTCCTGCGCTTGCACCAGGTCGCCGTCGGCGTCGTAGTCATAGGCCGCGAGTTGGCGCACCAGCTGGCCGTCTTTGATCTCCCACAGCGCGACGAAACGCCCGCTCTCGGCATCGGGCTGCACGCCGACGTGCGCCAGGATGTCTTCGCCCTGCTTGCTCACGATGTCGCTGAGCACCTGTTCGCCGGCCACGTGATGGTCGTAGCGCAGGCCGATCGAGACACCGTTGCGACCGTGCAGCGCCGCCAAGCGGAAGTGCTGGCGGCCGTGCGTCTTCACCTTGCCGGCGCAGGTGTCCACCAGCTCATAACTCTCGCGCCAGTCGCTCGGCTGGCCCTCGGGTTTCGGCTTGCCGAAGTCCAGCACCAGCAGGCCTTCGGTCAGCCGGGTGAGCGTGATCTCTTCGACCGCGTCGTGGTGGCGGTGCCCCACTTCCAGCCAGGGATAGCGGTGGCTGCGGCCGTCGACGCCGTGGTAGACGAGGCCACGCTGGCGGCCCTCGCCCTGCACGTCCACGCGGGTGCTGTAGGGCGTCACCCAACGCGCGCCCAGGTTGCCCTGGTCGTAGGCGCCGAGGTCGCTGCGGTAGGTGCGGCTCCACTCGATCGGCAGGGGCGCGCGCAGCACGAAGTCGGTATGGGTGAAGCTCTCGGCGCCGGTCGCGAAGCTGATCGAATGGGCGGTCGCGGATTCGGCCGGGCAGGCTCGGTTCGGCTTCGGCGCCTTGCGCGCTGGGGCCTGCTTGCCCACGGTCTCGAGGGCGTAGCCCGGCTTGTCCTGCTTGACCTCAGCGCCCTTGTGGGCCGGCACCATCGCCGCCCGCGGTGTCTTGTGCCGGCGCACGGCGTCCAGCAGGCGTTTCAACAGCCACTGGATGCCTTGTTCGGTGTTCTCGTTGGCCAGGCCCGTCAGCGTCGCCCGGAACTCGCCCTTCATGCGGGTCAACGCCGCGATGACGCCGGTCACCCCGGCCTTGGCGGCCTCGGGCAGGCGGTGGGTCGCCTTGCGGGCCACGTAGTTGGCCGCCCGCTTCTGCGTCCGCGCCATCGCGCCGAGCATGCGGCCCCAGGTGCTCTCGACCTTGGGGTTGTGCACCTGGCTCTCGGCCGTCACCGGTGGCGCGACATCGAACAATGGCTTGTTGCCGATGCAGCGGTTGAGCACGTCGACCAGGCTGTCGGCGATCTCATCGGTCTTTTGCGCGCATTTCTCCAAGATGCCGGGGAGCTGGCCCATCGCCTTGTCGACGAAGGTCTCGATCTCGCCGGCGATGCGGGCGTTGAGGTGGGTCACCAACACCGCCACCAGGGCCTCGCCCAAGTTTTGCGTGCCCCGGGCGAGCTGTTGACGCACCAGGTGCAGCGCCGGCCGCAGGCTCATGCGCGCTGCGCTCATGCCCAGCGGCACCGGGATCACGCCGATCAGGTTGATGCCCAGACTGACCCAATCGAGGAAGTGCGCGGCCTCCTTCTTGGCGTACTTCTCCACCACCCGCACGACGTCCATCACGGCGTCGATCAAGGCCATGATGTTGCCGATCACCGGCAGGCCGCCGGCCACCGTGCTGAGCCGCTCCAGGGTCACGTAGTCGTGGCTGATCTTGCGCAGCCACTTGTCGAAGGCGGCGGCGCCTGCGCCGACGTCCTCCTGGGCAATGGCGCTGAGCGGGACGACCGCGATTTGCGGCTCGCGTTCGGCCGCGGGGGTTTGCTTCGGTTCTGACATGGACTTGCTTATCCCGCAGCGAACTCGCGGAGGTCGTCGAGGGCCGGTGAGACGGCAGGGGTGCTCAAGGGTTGGCGAGGCAAGGCGCCCGGCAAGTTGTCGGCTTGCGGCAGGCCCGCTGGGCGCATCAGCGCCGCGAGCATTTGCTGCTGGGGCTGGCCCTCCTGCGTCAGGCTGCCGACGGCCTGGGCCACGGCGGCGGCGCCTGGCACGCGGCTGGCCGCCTGCTGCAGGCCGAGCTGCGCCATGGGGGCCAGCAGCGCCTGAGCGCCACCGCCCTGCACCGCCTTGGCCAAAGCCACCGCCTGCTGACCTGCCTGCACCGCGGGAGCGGCCTGGCTCAGGGCCCCGGCCATTGCCGCAACCCCGGTCAGGGCACCGCCGGCGCGTGTGGCAGAAGAAGAAGCACTCGCCGAGGATGCGCTGCCGCCACCACTTGCGGCCGTCGACGTCGAAGCCGCGGACGACGCCAGCGGCTCGAGCGGCCACTCCGGCTGGCCGAAGTAATTGCCCATGTCCCAGGGGTCGCGCGGATCTTTGCCATAGACGATCTGGGCGGTGCCCATCGGCAGCCCGGCCACGCTGGCGTGGCCGTTGGCGTCGAGCTGGCCGGCGTGCGTGCCGCCTTCCGAGTCGATCACGGTGTACTCGCCTTGCCTCACGCCCTGCCGCTGCACGCCGGTGGCGTTCACGTAGCGGTGGAACAGGTCCAGCTGCCCCTTGGGCAACTGGGTGGCCTGCGGCAGGCTGGGCGAGCCCATGCTGGCGGGGCCGGTGTGCGAAAAGCCGGTGGCCTGCACACGCCAGGGGCCCGAGGTGCCATGCACGATGCCGGAGCCGCTCCACTTGGTGAAGCTGGTGCCACCGTTGATCACGACCTCTTCCTTGGCCGTGATCGTGATGCGGTTGGCCGTCTGCGTGATGTTGAGCTTGGCCAGCAGGTTGATGCTGTCCTTGAGGGCCGTGATGTCGATGTTCGAGGTGGCCGCCACCAGCTTCATGCCGGCCTTGTGCGCGAACAGGCGCACGGCGTCCTTGACGCTCACCAGCAAGCTCTTGCCGGCACTGACGCTGGTGTGTGCGCCACTGGTCAGCGCGTTGTGCTCGGTGCTCACCACGTGGGTCGAGCCCTGGGTGGTGGTCTGGATGCCGGCCGGGCTGGCCAGCGTCAGGTGCGGCGCCTGGAACTCGGGGAACTCGCCCTGGCTTGGGTTGCCGCCCTGGCCTTTGATGTCGGTGGTCTGGGCCTGCAGCGCCTTGACGACTGCGTCCTGGTCGCCGGGCTGGTGCGCCTGCGCCTCCTTGGCGACCTCCGACAGGCTCTGGTGCAGGTCCTGGCCTTGCGTCAGGCGCTCGACCGTCTCGGCCATGTCGGTGATGTGGGCCCGGGCGTTCAGGCGCTCCTCGGTGGTGAGCAGCAGGCCCTGCCTGGCGCGCACGGCGCCGTGGCCGTCGGTCCTGAGCTCAAACCCCTGCCCGCGCGCATCTCGACGCCCCGTGTTGTCTTCGATGCGGGTGATGTGGCCCAGGCTGAGCTGGCTGGCCTGGTGGTCGCTCTTGGCTTGGACCTGGATGCCGCTCTCGGTGTCGTCCAGCAGGACGTGGTTGCTGCGCCCGCCGGCGCTGTTGCCGCCGTCCGGCGTCAGCTCGCGGCTGCGGAAGCCCGTCAGCGCGCGCTGTTCGGGCAGCTTCCACGGCGGCATATAGGCCTGGTTGTGCACACAGGCGGTGACCAAGAAGTGGTCGGGGTTGCCGTCCAGGCATTGCACCACCACCTCTGAGCCGACGCGGGGGTGGCTGATCAGGCCGTTCTCGCCGCCGGCCCAGTTGGTCGCCACGCGCACCCAGCAGCTGCCGCTGTTGTCGCGGTCCCAGTGGAACTGCACCTGGATGCGCCCGTATTCGTCCACGTGCAGGCTGCCGACCCCTTCGGGGCCGACCACGGTGGCCGTCTGCGGCACTGTCAGCAAGGTGGTCTTGCTGTTGAACCCGCGGCCGGGCCGCCACGGCACGGCCTTGTGCTGGCAGCGGAAGGTGTTCTTGTACTCGGCGACGGCGTCGTCGCCCTGCAGGTAGTTGTTGCGGGCCTCGTGCTCGGCTTCGAGGATCAGGAACTCGGCGTCGTCGCCGCTGTGCCCGAAGTGGTCGGTGAGCTTGAACCAGCGGCCGGGCATCACGCGGGCACAGTTGCCCTGGGCTTCGTACACCTTGCCGCGCGCTTCGATCTCTTCCATGCGCTGCCGCGCCAACTGCTCGGCGCCGGCCCGGTGTTTGTAGCCGTAGTGGCCTTCGTAGCTGTGGACTTCGAGCTGGGGGATGTCGCCTTGCGGGTTGACGGTGGGCAGGCCCACATGCACCGGGGTCGGGTCTTTGAAGTCGAAGCCGCTGATCGCCGAGTGGCCGGAGGCCCACTGGCGGCGCGGGCTCCATTGCGCAATGGCGTCTTCGTCCTCGGCGCCGCTGTTGCTGTGGAAGCGGATCTCGGGCGCCGTGCCGTCGATCGGGTCGGCGGTGCGGGTGTCGTCGATCACGACCCAGGTCTCGCCCTTGTCGCTGTACTCATAGCGGGTCACGTACCCGGCGGCTTCGAGGCGGCGGTGGAGGTAGTTGTGGTCGGTCTCGTCCCACTGGGTGCACATCGTGAACTGGGGCTGCTCGCCGGCGACCTTCCATTCCCACACCGGCAGCGGCCCGTAGTCGGCCAGCAGCGTCTGCACCTGCTGCTGCAGGGTCTGGTTGTGGAACAAGCGGTTGTTCTGCCTCAGCGTGAGGAAGAACAGCCAGGGCACCAGCACCGCCTCATAGAAGGCGAGGCCGCCGTCGGTCTTGACGTGGCGGAAGGTGTGGACCCGGCCGGTGAAGTGGCGCAGGCCGCCGTCGGCGCGCACCAGCGACACACACAACAGCTTGCCTTGCAGTTCTTCGAGCGGGATGTTGGCGTCATCGCTTAGGAGTTCGACCGTGTAGCGGTAGTCGCGCGAAAGCGACTCGGCTGCGTGCAGGCGCTCGACCAGCAGTTCGGCGGTCGGCGCGTCGCCATTGGGAAAGCTCAGCAGCAGCAGACGCGCGTGCTGGCGTCCTTCGATCAGGGCTCGCAATCGGCTCACAGCGCGGTCCTCGGCCCACGGGAGCATGCTGGCACGCGATTCCTCAACCGTCGCGGCAGCGACCGACATGACTGCACCCAACCGCCGGCCAACAGCGCGGCAGTGACATGACCAATGTCCACTGGAAACCTCCCTGAGGGACGCGCCGCCGTGCAGGCTGAAGAACGTGCAGGCGGGCGCCGATTTGTGTTGGAGGCAGTGTAGTGAGCAGGTGGCGGCTCGAAGGCCGACTTCCCCCGCTTAGGGGGGCTTCGGGTTGTAAACCCTCGTAAATATCGGGGATAGCAGCCGATCATCTTGGATCGGGCGGTTCGCGCGAGCACGCAGCGCTGGTCGCTCCGCCTCATGCCCTGCCGCGGCATTCACGCCGCTCGGCCATTGCGCCTTCGCGCGCCGAGGCCACGCCGGGGAGCACTTGCGCCGTAGGGTGGAGGTCCGCCACAAGCAGGCCACCATCGACAAGCTTACGCACGAGAACGCGACGCTCAAGCGGCTGAAGTTCGCCGCCGGGCGCGAGCACTTCAATGCCGAGCAACGCCGCTTGCTCGAAGACACGTTGGATGCGGATCTGCAGGCGGTGGCATGGTGGTGCTGAAGACCGGCAGTTGGCCGTTGTTCGGTGTGTTGGTGCCTCCCCCCCTCGATTGCAGGGGCACCTCCCGCGGATCGGGGGAGCACTTTGAAGGGCGGCGACTACAGTGAATGTGTGCCCGAGATGGTTCTGATCTGCGCCTCACGACGCGCACACCTGCCACGATCATCCGACGGCCTCGTCTTCTGTGGAGACGGGAATCTTTGAGCGCGAGTTCTTGGCGCGTCCCTGCAGAGGACGCGTCCTGACTGTGCCCGGCCTGTCTTCTTAGGAGAGATGAAAGTGAAGTCCAACGTCAAGCACGCCTTCGTCGCTGCCGTGTTGCTCGGGAGCGGCCTGACGATTCCGGCGGCCGCCAGCGGCAGCGCGCCTTCTTGCGACACCTTCGCTGGAGCGGCAACAGCAACGTGCGCGGCCTTGGTCGGGCACTGGGATTTAGGCCACTTGCCCGCGACGGCCCAAAGCAAGGTGACCCGTGTGTTGAAAGGCCAGGACTCGAAAGAGAACGGGAAGGTGGGGATCTTGACCGTGAGCCGCAAGATCGATCAGCAGTGTGGAGCAGGCTGCACAAAAGAAAAGCCGCTACCGGAATCGGTTTCGGTCATGCTGACGGCCGAGCTGATCTGGCGCCACAGCCCCAGCCCATCGCACAACTGGGTCAACGCAACGTATGGCGGCCCCGGGTCGATGACTTTCGAGCAAGTGGGCCCGGACCACGTGCACGATGCACAACTCGTGCACCAGGACAAGCAAACGACCACGGTATCGCTGGAGCCGGGAAAAATCTACACCTACAACTTGGACGTGGAAACCTTCGTCAGCCTGGCGGACAACTTGCCCTCCAACTCGGACATCGGCATCGCCTGGACCGACGCCACGTTGACCCTGTCGGCCAAGCTCGTCGACCCGAACTTCGCGCAATATTCAGTCTCTTGCATCCCGATCCCGGAGCCCGGCACCTACGCGTTGATGGGCTGCGGACTGGCGGTCCTCGGCGGAGGTCATGCGTCCAGGCGGCGGCGCAAACTGGCGTCCTGAAGCGGTCCAGCCGTCGTCAGGCTACGGTCTCAACTCGTTCGGCCACGTGCTCGGCGCTGCCGATCTACCGGGCGGCACCGGGCATCAGGCGTTCCTCTACGACGGTAGCGCCGTAAAGCCGCTCGGCACGCTGGGCGGCAACAGTCAGGCTCACGCGATCAACGACAGCGGCCAGGTGGTCGGCTTTTCAACGCGGACGCCTGGGGGCGTCGGCAGTTCGTAGACCGGCGGCAGCACGCCCTGGGGCCCCGAGATCCACGGCTTCCTGTACGCCGATGGCGTGATGCATGAGAGGGCCGGCCGCCTACCTTGCGCCTCCAAGGTTGCGACCATACCGGGCCTACAAACGAAAACCCGGCCAGAGGCCGGGCTTCGCTGCAGATACCGGGAGGGCCCGAAGGCTCAGGACGTCACGCGCGGCGTGTGCTGCGACGGCGTGTTGACCGGGACCGTGGGGCGGGTCGGCTCGGCCACGGGCGCCATCTCTTCGAGCACCCACTTGCGGACGCGCTCGGCGTCGCCGATACGGGAGTAACGGCCGGTGGAGTCGAGAAACACCATGATCAGCTGGCGTCCGCCCATGTAGGCCTGCATCACCAGACAGCGGCCTGCCTCGGCGATGTAGCCCGTCTTCTGCAGACCGATCTGCCACGACGGGTTGAACACCAGCCCGTTGGTGTTGCGGAACTGCAGCTGGCGGCTGCCGACCGCTACCTGGTACTCGGGCGAGGTCGAGAGCTCACGGATCAGGTCGTAGCGGTAGGCGAACTTGACCAAGGTGGCCAGATCGCGGGCGCTCGACTGGTTGCGGCTCGACAAGCCGGTCGGCTCGACATAGCGGGTGTCGTGCATGCCCAGCTCGGCGGCCTTGCGGTTCATCGCGGTCACGAAGGTGGCGAGGCCGCCGGGATAGTGCCGGCCGAGTGCGTTGGCCGCACGGTTTTCGGACGACATCAGCGCCAGGTGCAGCATTTCGCCGCGGGTCAGCGCCGTGCCGGGCGACAAACGGGAATGGCTGCCCTTCTCGGTGTCGATGTCAGCTTCGGTGATCGTCAGCACCTCGTCGAGCGGCTGCTTGGCCTCGACCACGACCAGGGCGGTCATCAGCTTGGTGATCGACGCGATCGGGAGCACCGCTTGCGAGTTCTTGCTGAGCAGCACTTCGTCGGTGTCCTGGTCGAGCACCAGCGCCACGCTCGACTTGAGGGCGAGCGGGTCGAGCGTCTCGTGCAGGCCGTAGGCCTGGCCGTAAGACAGGCGCGAGGGCGACAGGACGGCCGCAGTACGGCGCGGGATGGCATTGAGATGCGCCGCGGCCCGGGTGGCCTTGGCGGCGCTCAAACGAACTTTGACGCGCTGCGCGGCGGCGCCGCGTGCAACACGTTTAGTGGTTTTTGTTTGTTTCTTGGATGCCGCCGCGGTGGCGCGCTTGCCATCGCTCTTCTTGGCGGCCAGCGCACCGGCTTGCATACCGGACATCAACAGGCAACCGGCTACGACAGACACCGCTAAACGAGACCCAAACAGCTTGCGCAACGAAAACACGGCAACCTCCAACAGCCAGGCCAATCGAGTGTAGGGGATCAGAAAAAGCTGCGCAACATCAAAAGCTTACGCGCTGTTCCTAAAGTCACAACTAAGCCCGGTGCGAACGACGCTCGGGTCTCAGCCCTGCGCCGCCACGCGTTCTGCCTTGCTGTGCAGCTTGTTCAGCGCGGCCAAATAGGCCTTTGCCGAGGCAACGACGATGTCAGGGTCAGCCCCCACGCCGTTCACCACTCTGCCGCCCAACTGAAGGCGTACCGTGACTTCACCTTGAGATTCTGTACTTCCCGAGGTAATCGCATTGACCGAATACAGCAACATTTCGGCACCACTTTTCACCTTGGATTCGATCGCCTTCAAACTGGCATCTACCGGGCCGTTGCCGTCGCTCTCGGCCGCGAACTCTTGTTCGCCGACGGCGAAGACCACCCGGGCGTGCGGCCGTTCGCCCATTTCGGACCGCTGCGACAGCGCCAGCAGCCGGTAGTGCTCCTGCTCGCTGGTGACGCTCTCGTCGCTGACCAGCGCGATGATGTCTTCGTCGAAGATGTCGCTCTTGCGGTCCGCCAGGTCTTTGAAGCGAGCGAAGGCAGCATTCACTTCGGCCTCCGACTCGAGTTCGACGCCGAGCTCCTGCAGGCGCTGTTTGAACGCATTGCGGCCGGACAACTTGCCCAGCACGATCTTGTTGGCCGACCAGCCCACGTCTTCGGCCCGCATGATTTCGTAGGTGTCGCGCGCCTTGAGCACGCCGTCCTGGTGGATGCCCGAGGCATGGGCGAAGGCGTTGGCGCCGACCACGGCCTTGTTGGGCTGCACCACGAAACCGGTGGTCTGCGAGACCAGGCGCGAGGCCGGCACGATCTGCGAGGTGTCGATGCCGAGTTCGAGGCCGAAGTAGTCGCGGCGGGTGCGCACCGCCATCACCACCTCTTCCAGCGAGCAGTTGCCGGCCCGCTCACCCAGGCCGTTGATGGTGCACTCGACCTGCCGCGCACCGCCGATCTGGACGCCCGCCAGCGAGTTGGCGACGGCCATGCCGAGGTCGTTGTGGCAGTGCACGGACCAGACGGCTTTGTCGGAATTGGGGATGCGCTCGCGCAGGGTCTTGATGAAGTTGCCGTACAGCTCCGGCACCGCATAGCCGACGGTGTCGGGAATGTTGATCGTGGTGGCGCCCTCGGCGATCACCGCTTCCAGGACGCGGCACAGGAAGTCGATCTCGGAGCGGTAGCCGTCCTCGGGGGAGAACTCGACGTCGCCGGTGAGGTTGCGGGCGAACCGCACCGCCTGCCGCGCCTGCTCGTACACCTGGTCAGGCGTCATGCGCAGCTTTTTCTCCATGTGCAGCGCGCTGGTCGCGATGAAGGTGTGGATGCGGGCCGACGCGGCCCCCTTCAGCGCTTCGGCGGCACGCGAGATGTCGCGGTCGTTGGCGCGGGCGAGCGAGCAGACGGTGGAGTCTTTCACGACGTCGGCGATCGCCTTCACCGCGTCGAAATCGCCATTGGACGAGGCGGCGAAGCCGGCCTCGATGACGTCCACACGCAGCCGCTCGAGTTGGCGCGCGATGCGCAGCTTTTCGTCTTTCGTCATCGAGGCGCCGGGCGATTGCTCGCCGTCACGCAGGGTCGTGTCGAAAATGATCAGCTTGTCGGCCATGGTGGACTCCGTGGGTGTGTGGTGTTGCCGCGTTCCGCGCGAACCAACCGGTACACAGCGCAGCGATGCGCAAAAACAAAAACGGCCCGCGAGCGTTGTAGCTGGCGGGCCGTTGACGAGAAAACTCTTAGACGTGAGCCATCAGCGTGCCCGTGACACTGCTAGAGGCAGTAGCGTGTGGGGGGCGAGGCGCGTCGTCATGAGGGTCAATATATCACGAGGCCGTGCCAGCCGCGCACCTCATTGATGCAAGCCCTTCTCGTCCGGCTCGTCGGTCGACACCGCGATCACGCTGACCGGCTTGCCCTTGGCCTTCTTGATGAAATAGACCGCATAGCCGGAAAAGCCGTAAGCGAGGAACACCGCGAACAACACCAGCGGCGGGTGGTAGGAAATCACGGCGAACGACAAGGCGATCGCCACGATCACGATGAACGGCACCGAGCGCCGGAAGCTGACATCCTTGAAACTGTAGAACGGCGCATTGGTGACCATCGTCAGACCGGCATACAGCGTGAGGCCGAAAGCGGTCCACTTGAGCCAGGGCTCGTTCAGCGCGACGTCCTTGAAGCCGAGGTCGTCCATCACCCAGATCAGGCCGGTGACCATCGCGGCGGCCGCCGGGCTGGGCAGCCCCTGGAAAAAGCGCTTGTCGACGACGGCAATGTTGGTGTTGAAGCGAGCCAGCCGCAGCGCCGCGCCGGCACAGTAGACGAAGGCGGCGATCCAGCCCAGCTTGCCCAGGCCCTGCAGTGCCCACTCATAAACGATCAGCGCCGGTGCCGCGCCGAAGGACACCATGTCGGACAGGCTGTCCATCTGCTCGCCGAAGGTGCTCTGCGTGTTGGTCATGCGCGCCACCCGGCCGTCGAGGCTGTCGAGCACCATCGCGCAGAACACGCCGATGGCGGCCAGGTCGAAGCGACCGTTCATCGCCATCACCACGGCATAGAAGCCGCCGAACAGCGCGGCCAGCGTGAACAGGTTGGGCAGGATGTAGATCCCCTTGCGGCGCGGGCGCGCGACGACCTCGGCCGCTGGCAGGTCATCGGGGTCATGCAAATGGTTCATGTCTACGGGGTCGGAACGTCGCGAAGGAGGCAAGCAGGCACGCAGCGAGGACCGCTGCGGGGTGCCCCGTGCGGTGCCTGGCGCCACGTCGGACGCGGCGGGAGGTGTGGGCACTGCATGGGGCGAGAATACAACAGCCCCAGATGAAAAAGCCGCGAGGAATCCTCGCGGCTCGTACAGCTGGGGCTGGCTTGCTTGCGACGATCAGTTCTTCGACTGGTCGACCAGGCGGTTCTTCTTGATCCAGGGCATCATCGCGCGCAGCTGCTCGCCCACCACTTCGATCGGGTGGGCAGCGGTCAGGCGACGGCGCGACTGCAGCGTCGGGGCACCGGCCTTGTTCTCGAGGATGAAGCTCTTGGCGTATTCGCCGGTCTGGATGTCCTTGAGGGCCTGGCGCATCGCGTTCTTGGTGTCCTCGGTCACCACGCGCGGGCCGGTGACGTACTCACCGTACTCGGCGTTGTTGGAGATCGAGTAGTTCATGTTGGCGATGCCGCCTTCGTAGATCAGGTCCACGATCAGCTTCAGCTCGTGCAGGCACTCGAAGTAGGCCATCTCGGGCGCATAGCCGGCTTCCACCAGCGTTTCGAAGCCGGCCTTGATCAGCTCGACGGTGCCGCCGCACAACACGGCTTGCTCGCCGAACAAGTCGGTCTCGGTCTCTTCGCGGAAGCTGGTTTCGATCACGCCAGCCTTGCCGCCACCGTTGGCCGCAGCGTAGCTCAGCGCCAGGTCGCGGGCCTTGCCGGTCTTGTCGGCGTGCACGGCGATCAGGTGGGGCACACCGCCGCCTTGGGCGTAGGTGGAACGCACGGTGTGGCCGGGCGCCTTGGGCGCGACCATCCACACGTCGAGGTCGTCGCGCGGGACGACCTGGCCGTAGTGCACGTTGAAGCCGTGGGCGAAGGCGAGCGAAGCGCCCTGCTTGATGTTGGGGGCGACTTCGCTGTGGTAGACGGCTGCGATCTGCTCGTCGGGCAGCAGCATCATCACGACGTCGGCCGACTTCACCGCCTCGGCGATCTCGGCCACTTTCAGGCCGGCCTTCTCGGCCTTGTTCCAGGAAGCGCCGCCGCGACGCAGCGCGACCGTGACCTTCACGCCGCTGTCGTTCAGGTTCTGTGCATGGGCGTGGCCCTGCGAACCGTAGCCGATGATCGCGACGTTCTTGCCCTTGATCAGGCTCAGGTCGGCGTCCTTGTCGTAATAAACCTTCATTGGGTTCTCTCCAAAAAATCTTGTGAACAGGTGACCGAGCGACCGCGTGAACGAGTGTCAACCGCGTCGAATGCCCCACCTCACATGTTCACGGCATCACCTGTTCACTCGTTCACGGTCTTCGTTGTTTCGGTTCTGCTGCGGCTCACACACGCAGGATGCGCTCGCCGCGGCCGATGCCGCTGGCACCGGTGCGCACGGTCTCGAGGATGGCGGCGCGGTCGATCGCCTCGATGAAGGCGTCGAGCTTGCTCGTGTCGCCGGTGAGCTCGATGGTGTAGGTCTTCTCGGTCACGTCGATGATGCGACCGCGGAAGATGTCGGCCATGCGCTTCATCTCTTCGCGCTCCTTGCCGACCGCCCGCACCTTGATGAGCATCAGCTCACGCTCGGTGTAGCTGCCTTCGGTCAGGTCGACCACCTTGACCACCTCGATCAGCCGGTTGAGGTGCTTGGTGATCTGCTCGATGACGTCTTCGGAGCCGCTCGTGACGATGGTCATGCGCGACAGCGAGGGGTCTTCGGTCGGGGCGACCGTCAAGCTTTCGATGTTGTAGCCGCGGGCCGAAAACAGGCCTACCACGCGGGAGAGGGCGCCGGCCTCGTTCTCCAGCAGCACTGCAATGATGTGTTTCATAAGTCGTCGTGGTTCGTACTCTTCAGGCCGACGGCGGTAACCGGCGGCCCTTGGCACGCTGTCCGATCGAAAAGTGGTTTGTTCCAGCCCGAGCCGGTGCGGTGGGAGGGCCGGCGCCTGACGCCCCGCGGTAACGGCAGCGCCCTTGCCGGCCTCTCATTCACCTCACAGGTCTTCGGACCCCAGCAGCATTTCGGTGATGCCCTTGCCTGCCTGCACCATCGGCCAGACGTTTTCGGTCGGGTCGGTGCGGACATCGAGGAAGACGGTGCGGTCCTTCAGCTTCATGGCTTCGCGCAGCGCCGGCTCGACGTCGGAAGGCCGCTCGACCAGCAGGCCAACGTGGCCATAGGCCTCGGCCAGCTTGACGAAGTTGGGCAGCGCGTCCATGTAGCTGTGCGAATAGCGGCCGCCGTAATCGAGCTGCTGCCACTGGCGCACCATGCCCAGGTAGCCGTTGTTCAGCGAGACGATCTTCACCGGCGTCTGGTACTGCTGGCAGGTCGACAGCTCCTGGATGCACATCTGGATCGAGCCTTCGCCGGTGATGCAGAACACCTCCGCATCGGGCTTGGCGAGCTTGATGCCCATGGCATAGGGCAGGCCCACGCCCATCGTGCCCAGGCCGCCGGAATTGATCCAGCGGCGCGGCTCGTCGAAGCGGTAGAACTGGGCCGCCCACATCTGGTGCTGGCCGACGTCCGACGTGATGTAGGTTTCGCGGTCTTTGGTCAGCTCCCACAGGGTCTCGACCACCTGCTGGGGCTTGATGACCTCGTTGGAGCGCTTGTAGCTCAGGCACTCGCGCTTGCGCCACTCGTTGATCTGGCCCCACCAGCTCGACAGCGATTGCACGTCGGGGCGGCTTTGCTGCTCGCGGATCTGCGCGATCAGCTCCTGCAGCACGTCCTTGACGTCGCCGACGATCGGAATGTCGACCTTGACACGCTTGGAGATCGACGACGGGTCGATGTCGACGTGAATGATCTTGCGCTCGACCGACGCGAAATGGCGCGGGTTGCCGATGACACGGTCGTCGAAGCGGGCACCGACGGCGAGCAGGACGTCGCAGTTCTGCATCGTCATGTTCGCTTCGTAGGTGCCGTGCATGCCCAGCATGCCGAGGAACTTCGGATCGCTGGACGGGTAGGCGCCCAGGCCCATCAGCGTGTTGGTGCAGGGGTAGCCGAGCAGGTCGACCAGCTCGCGCAACTCCGCCGAGGCGTTGCCGAGGATGACGCCGCCGCCGGTGTAGATATAGGGCCGCTTGGCGCTCATCAACAGCTGTACCGCCTTGCGGATCTGGCCGCCATGGCCTTTGCGCACCGGGTTGTAGGAGCGCATCTCGACGCTGTCGGGATACTCGAACGCGGTGACCTTGAGCGACACGTCCTTCGGGATGTCGACCACCACCGGGCCGGGACGGCCGGTACGGGCGATGTGGAAGGCCTTCTTCATCGTCTTGGCCAGCTCGCGCACGTCCTTCACCAGGAAGTTGTGCTTGACGATGGGCCGCGTGATGCCAACCGTGTCGCACTCCTGGAAGGCGTCGAGGCCGATGGCCGGCGTCGGCACCTGACCGGTGACGATGACCATCGGGATCGAGTCCATGTAGGCGGTCGCGATGCCGGTGATGGCGTTCGTCACACCGGGCCCGGACGTCACCAGGGCCACGCCGACCTCGCCGGTGGCGCGCGCATAACCGTCGGCGGCGTGTACCGCGGCCTGCTCGTGGCGCACCAGCACATGCTCGATGGTCTGCTGCTTATAGAGTGCGTCGTAGATATAGAGGACGGCACCTCCGGGGTAGCCCCAGATGTACTTGACGCCCTCGGCCTGGAGGCAACGCACCAGGATGTCGGAGCCGTTCAGCTCCTCAGGGGAATGGGTGTTGTGCGGGGAGGCTTTGCCGTCCGAAGCGGCGGCGCGCTTGTGGTCCGCGGCAGACATGTCCATTAAGAACCTTTCTGAATTTCTCTAACGAAAAACGATCGGTGCCCCTCCTCTACGTTCACCGAAGTGAACTCGCCCTCGTGAGGCGGATTTGGAGCCTGCGCGGTCATGAACGAGGAGGCCCGGGTCGGGCGTCCGAGTTGAGACCCGTGTGTTTTGCAAGCCGGCATTATCGCACTTTGGCGTTCTCGTGCCCGGTGCGCCGCCGTTTTAGGACGCGTTTCCCATCAATGCGATAATTTTTCGTCTCATTCCCAGTCGCTGATAGTGCAAAGACGTCGCGTCCTCATCACCCGAGCCCCTGCCCGCGTACAGGCGCCGCCTTCGGCGGGCGCCTCGCGCCGTGCCGGGTGTGGCCAGGCTGCCCTGCTGCGGGCGCCCTGCGTGAGCCCGGGCGAGTCCCCCGTTTTCCTGCGCTAGCGCTCCCGCCCCTTGGCCAGCGAATCAGAACTCACCGAATTCCTCAAGGGCGTCGAGAAGCGGGCCTTCAAGCGCACGCTGTTCGCCGTGCGCGACACCGACGCCGCCCTCGACATCGTCCAGGACTCCATGATCCGCCTGGCCGAGAAGTACGGGGACCGTAGCCCCGCGGAATTGCCGCTGCTGTTCCAGCGCATCCTGTCGAACGCGACGACCGACTGGTTTCGCCGCCAGAAGGTGCGCAACGCGGTGATGCAGAGTTTTCAGTCGTTCGAGTCGGGTGATCCGGACGGTGACTTCGACCTGCTGGAAACGCTGGAGGCGCTCGATCAGTCAAGCGGCACCGAAAGTGCGGCCGACTCGGTCGCCCGGGCCCAGATCCTGCAAGCGATCGAAGTCGAAGTCGGGAAGCTGCCGACGCGTCAACGGGAAGCCTTTTTGATGCGTTACTGGGAGGAACTCGATGTATCCGAAACAGCTGCTGTCATGGGCTGTTCGGAAGGCAGTGTGAAGACCCACTGCTCGAGAGCCGTTTCCGCCCTGGCCCGCGCCCTCAAGGCAAAGGGAATTGCGCCATGAAGTCAAACACCACCGCCCTGGAAGACGCCGAACTCGAGGCCCTGGAAGCGCGTTTTGCGCACCGCATTGGGGCCAGCTTGTCCCTGTCCGCGCAGGACCTGCCCGCCGACGTGAGCGAGCGCCTGCGTTTCGCACGCGAGCAGGCGCTTGCCCGCCGCAAGCAACAACCCGCCACCGCTGCCGCGCAGGCGCCGGCGCTGGTGCGTGTGGGCCATGCGGCTGCGCTGGGCGGCCCTGGGAAAGACGCTCACAAGCCGTGGTGGTGGTCGATCGCGTCGCTGTTGCCGCTGGTGCTGCTGCTCGCCGGGCTGTTCCTGATCGAACAGCTGCATGACGAGCAGCAGGCAGAAGAAGCCGCCGACATCGATTCCGCCCTGCTGGCCGATGACCTGCCGCCGGCGGCCTATACCGATCCCGGGTTCGCCGAGTTCCTGCGGGACCGGCAGCCATGAACCACCCTGCCCACGGGCGGCGGCGCTGGGTGACCCGCCGCCGGCGAGGCCTGGCAGTGGCGGTCGCCTGCCTGATGGCCGGCATGACGGCGAGCGCGGCGCCTCCCGGCGGACAGGCCGAAGGCCAGCGCGCGGTACCGGCGGCGACGGCACCGCGTGCCGGCGGGCCGTCGTGGTCGGAACTCAGCCCGGCGCAACAATCGGCCTTGCGCCCGCTCCAGCGCGAGTGGGCCGGCATCGACGCACCCCGCAAACAGAAGTGGATGGGCATCGCGTCGCGGTTTCCCTCTTTGAGCCCGAGCGAACAAGCGCGCTTGCAGGAGCGCATGACCGAATGGGTACGTTTGTCGCCCGAACAGCGGCGCACGGCCCGGGTGAACTACCGTGACGCGAAAGACCTGTCGTCGGCCGAAGAACGGCGCGACCGCTGGGCGGCCTACCAGGCGCTCAGCGAGGAAGAGCGCCTGAAGCTGGCGCGTAAGGCGCAGGGCGGCCCCGCGGGCAAGACCGCCGGCGGCAAGCCGGTGAAGGCCGCGGCAGCGGACAAGACCAAGCCGCCGGCTGCTACGGGACCGGCCACGGTGCCGTTGTCCCCGGTGATGTTGCAGGCCCGCCCCGGCGCCACCACCACCTCCATCAAGAAGCGGCCCGCGCCGCCGTGGCATCAGCAGGCGGGCATGCCCAAGATTGCCGCGACGCCCGACTTCGTCGATGCCAACACCCTGCTCCCGCGCGTCGGACCGCAAGGTGTCGCGACCGATACCGGCGAGGCGCCGGCGCGGCGCAAATGAGCCAGTCCGGACCCGCCCCCACCCCGTCGTCCCCGCTGCACATGGCTCCGCCGCTGCGCCGGCGGTTGGCCTGTTTCATCTACGAGGGGGTGCTGCTGTTCGGCGTCGTGATGCTGGCCGGTTTGCTGTTTTCGTCGCTGACGCAGCAGCGCCATGCACTGCAAGGCCGCCACGAGTTGCAAGCTTTCATGTTTGGCGTACTGGCGTTGTACTTCGTCTGGTTCTGGTCGCACGGCGGGCAGACGCTGGCGATGAAGACCTGGCGGATCCGCCTGGTCAACCTGCGGGGCGAGCCGGTGGGCTACGGGCGCGCGTCGTTGCGCTTCGTGTGCAGCTGGGTCTGGTTCCTGCCGTCGCTGGGCGCCAGCTGGCTGTTTTCGTGGCAAGGCAAAGGGGTCTTGTTCGGCGCGATGCTGGCGTGGGTGCTGCTGTACGCCGGGCTCGCACTGCTGCACCCTCGGCGTCAGTACTGGCACGATGTGTTGTGCCAAACCCAGCTCTTGCACTCGGAACCGGTGCCTGTGCGCCCCCGCCCTGCCACCGCTCGGCGCTGAGTCGCCCGGCGCGCGGACCTCTCGCCGCCCGGGGAGGGGGTGCAGCTGCGCCGCGGGTCACCACGTGAGAAGATCGCCGGATGAACGCTTTTTCCGTGTGTGTGTATTGCGGGTCGCGGCCTGGCGGCTCGCCCTCGTATGAACAGGCGGCCCGGGATGTCGGCAGCGAAATCGGGCGGCGCGGCTGGCGCCTCGTCTATGGCGGCGGTCGCGCGGGGCTGATGGGCATCGTCGCGGACGCGACGTTGGCGGCGGGAGGAACGGTGGTCGGCGTGATCCCGCAGGCGCTGCTGGACCGAGAACTCGCCCATCGTGGGCTGACCGAGCTGCACGTGGTGCAGACGATGCACCAGCGCAAGCAGATGATGGCCGAACGGGCCGACAGCTTTGTGGCCCTGCCCGGCGGCATCGGCACTTTCGAGGAACTGTTCGAGGTCTGGACCTGGCGCCAGCTCGGCTATCACGACAAGCCGCTGGGGCTGCTGAACATCGGGGGCTATTACGACGGCTTGCTGAGGTTCTTGCAGCATGCGGTGGACGAGGGTTTCGTCCCACCTGCGCAGCAGGGGCTGCTGCAGGTCGACACCGCGGCCTCCGAGCTGCTCTCCGGCCTTCACCGGCTGGCGGCCGGTGCCACCGAGCCGGACGATTACAGCCGCATCTGAGCCGGTCCTGGCCCGTCGGCACCGATCGCCGCGCCACCGTGCAAACAGAAGAGCCCGCCATCGGGCGGGCTCCTGTAGAACATCTCGGCTGCGGCTGGCGCGCGCGGCCTGGCCAACCGGCCCAGCGGGTCTTAGACCGCCTGTTCGTCGGTCTCGCCCGTGCGGATGCGCACCACTTGCTCGACCGCGGTCACGAAGATCTTGCCGTCCCCGATCTTGCCGGTCTTGGCCGCCTTGACGACGGCTTCGATGCAGCGCTCGACGTCAGCGTCTTTCACGACGACCTCGACCTTGACCTTGGGCAGAAAGTCGACCACGTACTCCGCACCACGGTAGAGCTCCGTGTGGCCCTTTTGGCGACCGAAGCCCTTCACCTCGGTCACAGTCAACCCGGTGACGCCCACCTCGGCCAAGGCTTCGCGCACTTCCTCGAGCTTGAAGGGTTTGATGATGGCGGTGATCTGCTTCATGGGGGCTCCGTATGTCGAGACGAGGGATTGAGCGTAGTTTAAGCGCGGAACTTCGACGTGATCGGGTAGCGCCAGTCACGTCCGAAGGCGCGGTGCGTGATGCGGATGCCCACCGGCGCCTGGCGGCGCTTGTATTCGTTGATCTTCAGCAGCCGCGTCACGCGCTCCACGTCGGCCCGGCTGTAGCCCGCGGCCACGATGTCCTCGATGCTCTGGTCCTCCTCCATGTACCGCTGCATGATGGCGTCCAGCACGTCGTAGGGCGGCAGGCTGTCCTGGTCGGTCTGGTCGGGGCGCAGCTCGGCGGAGGGCGGCCGCGTGATGATGCGCTCGGGGATGACCTCACCTTGCGTGCCGTCTGTGAGGCGGGTCGGCTGGCGGTTGCGCCATGCCGCCAGGCGGTAGACGAGGGTCTTGGCGACGTCCTTGATCACGGCGAACCCGCCGGCCATGTCGCCGTAGAGGGTGCAATAGCCGGTCGCCATCTCGCTCTTGTTGCCGGTGGTCAGCACGATGGCACCATGCTTGTTGGACAAGGCCATCAGCAGCGTGCCGCGGATGCGGGCCTGGATGTTCTCTTCGGTCGCGTCTTCGGGCAGGCCGGCGAAGTCTTGGGCGAGGCTGCGCCGGAACGACTCGAAGGTTTCGGAGATGGCGATTTCGTCGTAGCGCACGCCGAGGCGGCGCGCCATCTCGCGCGCGTCGAGCCAGGAAATGTCGGCCGTGTAGGGCGAGGGCATCATGACCGCCCGCACCCGTTCGGGGCCGAGGGCGTCGACCGCGATGGCCAGCACCAGCGCCGAATCGATGCCGCCCGACAGGCCGATGATGGCACCGGGAAAGCCGTTCTTGCCGATGTAGTCGCGCACGCCGGTGACGAGTGCCCCCCAGGCCTGCGCCTCGAGCGACGGCACGTCCGTGACCGAACCGTGCAGGCGGCTGCCGTTCACCTCGAGCACCAGCACGGCTTCTTCGAACATCGGCGCGCGGGCGGCCAGGCTGCCGTCGGCCTGAACGGCGAACGACGCGCCGTCGAAAATCAACTCGTCCTGGCCTCCGACCTGGTGCGCATAGACGATGGGCAAACCGCAAGCGCGCGCCCGGTCGCCGATCTGCGCCTCACGCTCGTGCACCTTGCCCAGGTGATAGGGCGACGCGTTGAGCACCAGCAGGACTTCGGCCCCGGCAGCACGGGCGGCTTCGGCCGGCTCGGCAAACCAGGCGTCTTCACAGATGTTGAGGCCGAAGCGCACACCTTGCACCTCGAACACCACCGGCGGCTGGCCGGCGTCACGGCCGGAGGCGAAATAGCGACGTTCGTCGAACACCTGGTAGTTGGGCAGCTCGCGCTTGGCGTAGGTCGCCAGCACCCGCCCCCCTGCCACAACCGAGGCCGCATTGAAGCGCCGCTGCACGCTCAGGGACTTGGTCCTAACATCGTCGTCGGCTGCGGGCTGAGGGTGCCCGACGACGACATGCAGGTCCGGCAGGTCGGCGAGTTGTGCGGCGCAGTCTTGCAGCGCCTGGGCGCAGGCCTGCATGAACGCCGGCCGCAGCCACAGGTCTTCGGCCGGGTAGCCGCACAGCGACAGCTCGGGCGTGAGCACCACGCGCGCACCTTGCGCGTAGGCGTGGCGCGCCATGTCGACGATCTTGCGGACGTTGCCGGCGAGATCGCCCACCGTTGCGTTGAACTGTGCGACGGCCAATTTCACAGGGTGTTGTGCTGACATCAATGAATCAAAAGATGCAGGTGATCAAGGGCTCGGACGATTATGTCATCCGCCTCCATCAGGATCCGGCCGAGCTGGACGCAGCGGCGTGGGACACACTCGTCGCCGCGTCGCCCCAGGCAGGCCCCTTCATGCGCCACGCCTATCTGCTGGCGCTGCACCGATCGGGCAGTGCGACCGCCGAGACGGGATGGGCGCCGCACTTCCTGACGGTGTGGCGGGGGGGCGCATCGCCGCAGCTGATGGCCGCCTGCCCGCTGTACCTGAAGAGCCACTCGTATGGAGAGTACGTGTTCGACTGGGCCTGGGCGCAGGCTTATGAGGAGCATGGGCTGGACTACTACCCCAAGCTGCTCGACGCGGTGCCGTTCACGCCGGTGCCGGGCCCGCGACTGCTCGCGACCGAGCCCGGCGCCCGGACGGCGCTTCTGGCGGCCGTCGAGTCTTTGGCGCGCGACAACGAGCTGTCGTCCGCCCATCTGCTATTCATCGACGAAGCCGACCGCGAGACCGCCCGCGAGGCCGGATGGCTGCTGCGCAGCACCGTGCAGTTTCACTGGCGTAATCGGGCGCCCACGGCCTTTGCCGATTTCGCCGACTTCGCCGCGGAACTGCAGCGCGACAAGCGCAAGAAGATTTTGCAGGAGCGGCGCCGCGTGGCAGACGCCGGGGTGACGTTCCAGGCCCGGCTGGGCGGCGAGATCACCGAGCAAGACTGGGACTTCTTCTACGCCTGCTATCGGGCCACCTACCGGGCCCACCACTCCACGCCTTATTTGACGCGCCGCTTCTTCACGCTGATGGCGCACACGATGCCCGAGCATTGGCTGCTGTTCATCGCCGAGCGCGAGGGCAAGCGCGTCGCCGCGTCGCTCGTGGCCGTCGACCCCGAGCGCCGGCGCGCCTATGGGCGGTATTGGGGCAGCGTCGAGTACATCCCCTGTCTGCACTTTGAAGCGTGCTACTACCAACCGCTGCAGTGGTGCATTGCGCAGGGCTACGAGCGCTTCGAAGGCGGCGCGCAAGGCGAGCACAAGATGGCACGCGGGCTGATGCCCATCGAGACGTGGTCGGCCCACTGGTTGAGCCACCCGGCGTTCTCGGATGCGGTGGCGCGTTTTCTCGCGCGGGAGCGGTCGGGGATGGCGGCGTACGTCGACGAGTTGCGTGAGCGCACGCCGTTCAAGGTGATGGGGGCAGAAACCGAGTGACGCGGATGGGGGCGGCGGCCCCGCCGCTTCGCCGTTGGCTCCGCCGCTGGGGCGTGGTGGGGCCCCTGCGGCGGACGCTGCGTGAGGCGCGCGGCCGCCTCACGCAGCGCTCGGGCCGATGGACGGCCTTGTACTGCACCGCGCTTCAGGGCTTGAAGTCGCCGCCGACGCCGATCACAAAGCGGTCGGCCTTTAGGTATTTGCGCAAGGCGGCGTTCACCTCGGCCAGCGTCACCCGCGTCAAGGCCTCGTCCACCTGCTGGCTCACTTTGAAGTCGCGGCGCAGGTAGAGATTCTCGGCCAGGGTGCCGGCAAGATTGCGGTCTTGCGCGCGCGACAGCCGGCGGAAGCTCAACAGGCCTTGACGCCCTTGCTCGAGTTCGGCCGCCGTGAAGCCGTCTTTCAGCGCGCGCGCAATCTCCTCGCGCACCGCCGCTTCGACCTTGGCCCGGTTTTGGGGCGCGAAGATGGCGGTGGCAGTCCACAAGGTGTTGGGCTCCCACGCGTTCCATTGCAGTCCCGAGCGCACGTCGTACGACAGCCCCTCCGACTCGCGCACCCGCAACCACAGCCGCGAGTTGCCGCCCTGCCCCAACAGGTAGTTCGCCATCACGAGAGCCGGGTAGTCGGGATCCAGCTCTTTGACCGGGATGGCCTGGCTGACGCGCAGATAGGCATTCTGCCGGTCGGGTGTGGTGAAGCTGAGTTGCTCCGGCTTGACCTCGAGATAAGGCTGCGGCACCCGTGCGTGGGTCTGCGGCGCGCTCCAGTCTGCGAAGTGGGCCTCGAGGGCCTGGCGCAGGGCAGCCGGATCGAAATCGCCGACGGCTGCGAACTGGGCCGTCGAGGCACCGTAGAAACGGCGGTGGAAGTCGCGCAAATCGTCGAGCTTCACCTGCTCCAGGGCCGCCCGCTGCGCATCAAAACTCAAAACGTGCCGCACGTCGCCCACCGGATAGGGGCTGAAGCGGCGGTCGAGTTCGTTGTTGACGATGGCGTCCGGGTCCTTGCGCTCCGCTTCCAACGAGGACAGCGCTTGCCGGCGCACTTCGTCGAAGGCCTCGGCCGGGAACGCCGGCTCGCGCAGCATCTGCGCCACGACGGCCATCACTTCGGGCAGCCGTTCGCGCCGTGTGCGGATCAGGACCGACGCGCCCGTGGTGCCGCCATGCACCGCCACTTCGGCCTGCAACTCATCCAGCCGGTCCTGCAACTGCTGCCTCGACAGCTGTCGAGTGCCCTTGTCGAGCATCGCAGCCACCAGCTCGCCTTGCACGGCTCGGCCTTTGAGGCTCTGCTCGTCGCCGAAACGCAGGCTCAGCTGCGCCGTCACGACGGCCCCTCGCGTGCCCTTCGGCAACACCGCGGCCTGCAGACCGTTCTTCAGCGAGAAGCGTTGGGTACGCGCCTCGATGTTGGCAGGCGTCGCGTCGAATGCCTCGGCTTGGGTGACGGCAGTGTCGCCCGTGTAGCCTTGCAGCATGGCCGCAAGGTCGACCCGCTTGGGCGCCGGGGCGCGCTGGGGGGCTTCGGTCGGCACATAGGAGGCCAAGGTGCGGTTCGCACTGACCAGGTACGACTGAGCCACCCGTTGCACTTGTTCCAGCGTGAGCTTGCGGACACGGTCGCGGGTCAGAAAGAAGACGCGCCAGTCTCCGACTGCGATGGCCTCGGACAGCGCGACACCGACACGCTCGGGATCGGAGAACGCGAGTTCCCATTCTTTGAGCCATTTCAAGCGCGCACGCTTCAGCTCCTCCTCCGTCACGGGCTGGCTGGCCACCGCTTCGAGCGTCTTCAGCATCGCGTCTTGCGCCTTGGCCAGGTCTTGGCCTGGCGCCAGCTGGATGCCGTAGACCGAGAAGCCGGGGTCGGCCAGTTCCTGGGAGAACGCAAACACTGCGGCGGCGAGCTGGCCCTCGACCAGACGCTTGTGCAGACGGCCGGAGGGCGCGTCGGCCATGATCAGGTCGAGCACGTTCACGGCCGCGAAGTCAGGGTCGCCGCCGGGCGGCATGTGGTACATCGCGTAGACCATCGGCACGCCACCGACCCGCCGAAGCGTGACGCTGCGCTCGCCGTCTTGCACCGGGTCGAGCGTGTAGAGCAAGGGCAGTTGGCGCTTGGGCTTGGGGATCTTGCCGAAGGCGTCGGCGATCCAGCTCAGCGTGCGGGCCGGGTCGAAACGGCCGGCGACGATCAACGTCGCGTTGTCGGGTTGGTAGTAGGTGCGATAGAAGTTTTGCAGCCGGCCGATATCGACATTCTCGACGTCGGTGCGCGCACCGATGGTGCTCTTGCCGTAGTTGTGCCACTGGTACATTGTGGCCAACCCTTTTTCAAACAGAATCCGGCTGGGGCTGTTCTCCCCCATCTCCATTTCATTGCGCACCACTGTCATCTCGGTGTCCAGATCGCGCTTCGCGATGAAGCTGTTCACCATCGCGTCGGCCTGCCAGCCCAGGTACCACTTGAGGTTCTCGTCGTTGCTGGAGAAGCTGGCGAAGTAGTTGGTGCGATCGAGCCAGGTGGAGCCGTTGGCCCGCAGCCCGCGCTTCGTGAACTCGGCCCAGACGTTGGGGTGGCGCGGCGTGCCCTTGAACAGCAGGTGTTCCAGCAAATGCGCCATACCGGTCTCGCCGTAGTTTTCATGACGCGAACCGACGCGGTAGGTGACATTTACCGTGGTACTCGGCTTGGAGGCGTCCGGTACCAGCAAAACCTGCAGCCCGTTAGGGAGCCGATATTCTTCTATGCCCTCGACATTCGCAACACGCGTCACCCCAGCTGGCAGAGCCGAGACAGCGGCAACGGCGGCGACGGGCATGACGGGAAGCAATAAGGTCAGGATCAAACGACGAAGCATGCACACTCCTTCTCAATGTGTGCATTCTGACCGGGGTCGCTGCTTCATGTTCCGTCGACGGTACGCTAATTGTGTCCATCGATCTTCGCCGCTGGTGAGTCGGCTGTGCGAGGAGCACGGGAGGCCCATTGCTCGACTCGGCCGTGGGAGTGGAGCCGGGGGCCGGCGCCGCTACGACGAGCCTCGCGGACGCGACGTAGAGGGCCAGGGGCAGAAAGTGGAGCGGGAGGGAAAGTGCGTCTGCCTGCCGGTGAGCCATGGGAAGGGCGGCGCCACTGACGGAAATCGCCGTTGCTTTGATCATTGGCCGCCTTAGCCCGCCCACGGCTGCGTGATCTGCGTTCCGGACATACGCCATTAGCGCGCACACCAGAGGTGGCCCTAGTTTTCTGCTCGCCGGCCCCCAGCATCTAACGTCCCGGGAACTGCGCCGAGTCGGCGGCGATATTCATCCGCAAAAGCAAAACCCCACCGACTGCGAGAGTGGGTGGGGTTTTGAGGGATAACAGCCTGACGATGTCCTACTTTCACACGGGAATCCGCACTATCATCGGCGCTGAGGCGTTTCACTGTCCTGTTCGGGATGGGAAGGAGTGGGACCACCTCGCTATGGTCATCAGGCATAACTGGTTGCCGTCGTGCGGCGCCGCGGGAGGCGGCGTGGTGCAAGACGACCAATTCGTAGAGTTTGAACTGCAGCGCTCTTTAATGGCGCTGCAGTGAATCAGCAGAATTTGATTGCGTACCAGAGGTGAGCGACGCGTTGGCGTGCTACCTGGCATAACAGCTTAAAGACTCCACCTTGAAGGCTGTGAGGCACATCAAAGTTATAGGGTCAAGCCGCACGAGCAATTAGTACTGGTTAGCTTAACGCATTACTGCGCTTCCACACCCAGCCTATCAACGTCCTGGTCTTGAACGACTCTTCAGGGGGCTCAAGGCCCCGGCAAGACTCATCTTGAGACGAGTTTCCCGCTTAGATGCTTTCAGCGGTTATCTCTTCCGCACTTAGCTACTCGGCAATGCCACTGGCGTGACAACCGATACACCAGAGGTGCGTCCACTCCGGTCCTCTCGTACTAGGAGCAGGCTCTCTCAATCTTGCAGCGCCCACGGAAGATAGGGACCAAACTGTCTCACGACGTTTTAAACCCAGCTCACGTACCTCTTTAAATGGCGAACAGCCATACCCTTGGGACCGGCTACAGCCCCAGGATGAGATGAGCCGACATCGAGGTGCCAAACACCGCCGTCGATATGAACTCTTGGGCGGTATCAGCCTGTTATCCCCAGAGTACCTTTTATCCGTTGAGCGATGGCCCTTCCATACAGAACCACCGGATCACTTAGTCCTACTTTCGTATCTGCTCGACTTGTCAGTCTCGCAGTTAAGCACGCTTTTGCCTATGCACTATCAGCACGATTTCCGACCGTGCCTAGCGTACCTTCGAACTCCTCCGTTACGCTTTGGGAGGAGACCGCCCCAGTCAAACTGCCTACCATACACTGTCCCCAACCCGGATCACGGGCCAAGGTTAGAACCTCAAACACACCAGGGTGGTATTTCAAGGACGGCTCCACGGCACCTAGCGGCACCGCTTCAAAGCCTCCCACCTATCCTACACAGATCTGTTCAAAGTCCAATGTAAAGCTACAGTAAAGGTTCATGGGGTCTTTCCGTCTTTCCGCGGGGAGATTGCATCATCACAAACATTTCAACTTCGCTGAGTCTCTGGAGGAGACAGTGTGGCCATCGTTACGCCATTCGTGCAGGTCGGAACTTACCCGACAAGGAATTTCGCTACCTTAGGACCGTTATAGTTACGGCCGCCGTTTACCGGGGCTTCGATCAAGAGCTTGCACCCCATCACTTAACCTTCCGGCACCGGGCAGGCGTCACACCCTATACGTCGACTTTCGTCTTTGCAGAGTGCTGTGTTTTTATTAAACAGTCGCAGCCACCGATTCTCTGCGACCCCGTTTGGCTCCCCTTGTACAGGTTCACCTACTAAGGGCACACCTTCTTCCGAAGTTACGGTGTCAATTTGCCGAGTTCCTTCTCCAGAGTTCTCTCAAGCGCCTGAGAATACTCATCACGCGCACCAGTGTCGGTTTGCGGTACGGTCGTGTGTAGCTGGAGCTTAGTGGCTTTTCCTGGAAGCAGGGTATCACTCACTTCAGCGGCAAGCCGCCTCGTCATCACCCCTCATCTAAGCCCGGCGGATTTGCCTACCAGGCACGACTACAGGCTTAAACCGGGACATCCAACACCCGGCTGAGCTAACCTTCTCCGTCCCCACATCGCACTACACATCGGTACAGGAATATTGACCTGTTTCCCATCAGCTACGCATCTCTGCCTCGCCTTAGGGGCCGACTCACCCTACGCCGATGAACGTTGCGTAGGAAACCTTGCGCTTACGGCGAGGGGGCTTTTCACCCCCTTTAACGCTACTCATGTCAGCATTCGCACTTCTGATACCTCCAGCATCCCTCTCGAGACACCTTCACAGGCTTACAGAACGCTCTCCTACCGCGCACATTGCTGTGCACCCGCAGCTTCGGTAACTGGCTTAGCCCCGTTACATCTTCCGCGCAGGACGACTCGATCAGTGAGCTATTACGCTTTCTTTAAATGATGGCTGCTTCTAAGCCAACATCCTGACTGTTTTAGCCTTCCCACTTCGTTTCCCACTTAGCCAATTTTAGGGACCTTAGCTGGCGGTCTGGGTTGTTTCCCTCTTGTGTCCGGACGTTAGCACCCGGTGCACTGTCTCCCAAGCTGTACTCATCGGTATTCGGAGTTTGCAATGGTTTGGTAAGTCGCCATGACCCCCTAGCCATAACAGTGCTCTACCCCCGATGGTAATACTTGAGGCACTACCTAAATAGTTTTCGGAGAGAACCAGCTATTTCCAAGTTTGTTTAGCCTTTCACCCCTATCCACAGCTCATCCGCTAGTTTTGCAACACTAGTCGGTTCGGACCTCCAGTAAGTGTTACCTCACCTTCATCCTGGCCATGGATAGATCACTTGGTTTCGGGTCTACACCCAGCGACTGAACGCCCTATTCGGACTCGGTTTCCCTGCGCCTTCCCTATTCGGTTAAGCTTGCCACTGAATGTAAGTCGCTGACCCATTATACAAAAGGTACGCCGTCACCCCGGAGGGCTCCGACTTTTTGTATGCATGCGGTTTCAGGATCTATTTCACTCCCCTCCCGGGGTTCTTTTCGCCTTTCCCTCACGGTACTAGTTCACTATCGGTCGATTACGAGTATTTAGCCTTGGAGGATGGTCCCCCCATCTTCAGACAGGATTTCACGTGTCCCGCCCTACTTGTCGCACGCCTAGTTCCACAACCAACTTTTTTCATACAGGGCTATCACCTGCTATGGCCGGCCTTTCCATGCCGTTCTGATAAGTCGACTGCTAAAACGTGCAGGCTGGTCCGATTTCGCTCGCCACTACTTTCGGAATCTCGGTTGATGTCTTTTCCTCGAGCTACTGAGATGTTTCAGTTCACCCGGTTCGCCTCGCATACCTATGTATTCAGTATGCGATACCCCTAAGGGTGGGTTTCCCCATTCGGAAATCTCCGGATCACAGCTAATTTGCCAGCTCCCCGAAGCTTATCGCAGGCTATCACGTCCTTCGTCGCCTGTAATCGCCAAGGCATCCACCACATGCACTTAGTCACTTGACCCTATAACTTTGACGCCTCTCAGCGTCGTCAAGGACTGTCTGAGCGATGGCTCGCTCAGTTGAGTATTTACGCGTTATGCCGTCTTCAAACTCGCTTTTAATTCACGAATTGAAGTCTGGTGACGCAATCAAATGTTGTTGGCGGCACGGTCCGCCATGAAGCGGTTTCCGCCAACAACGCTGATTCGACTCTACGAATTGTTAAAGAACAACAGCCGTTCTCACGAACCGCTAACGCCAGCAATCTTCCAATTGCTCGCGTTAACGTTCTGAACAGAGTGACCGCCCTTTTGGCGGCGGTGGTGGAGGATGACGGGATCGAACCGACGACCCCCTGCTTGCAAAGCAGGTGCTCTCCCAGCTGAGCTAATCCCCCAACATGTCTCATGCAGAAGGATGGTGGGTCTGGTTGGATTCGAACCAACGACCCCCGCCTTATCAAGACGGTGCTCTAACCGACTGAGCTACAGACCCGTTTTCACTTCTGCGTGAAGCGCGTCTGCGGCTCGCGTCAACCCAGGACCAACTCTCGTCAGCCCCGCCAGCTTCCGCCTGCCGGTTCACGTTCACTCACTGTCGTCAACAACAACAGCCGATAAGTGTGGGCGCAAGAATTTGAGTGCTTCTGTGTTACCAGAAAGGAGGTGATCCAGCCGCACCTTCCGATACGGCTACCTTGTTACGACTTCACCCCAGTCACGAACCCTGCCGTGGTGATCGCCCTCCTTGCGGTTAGGCTAACCACTTCTGGCAGAACCCGCTCCCATGGTGTGACGGGCGGTGTGTACAAGACCCGGGAACGTATTCACCGCGGCATGCTGATCCGCGATTACTAGCGATTCCGACTTCACGCAGTCGAGTTGCAGACTGCGATCCGGACTACGACCGGTTTTCTGGGATTAGCTCCCCCTCGCGGGTTGGCAGCCCTCTGTACCGGCCATTGTATGACGTGTGTAGCCCTACCCATAAGGGCCATGATGACCTGACGTCATCCCCACCTTCCTCCGGTTTGTCACCGGCAGTCTCATTAGAGTGCCCTTTCGTAGCAACTAATGACAAGGGTTGCGCTCGTTGCGGGACTTAACCCAACATCTCACGACACGAGCTGACGACGGCCATGCAGCACCTGTGTCCAGGTTCTCTTTCGAGCACTCCCACATCTCTGCAGGATTCCTGGCATGTCAAGGGTAGGTAAGGTTTTTCGCGTTGCATCGAATTAAACCACATCATCCACCGCTTGTGCGGGTCCCCGTCAATTCCTTTGAGTTTCAACCTTGCGGCCGTACTCCCCAGGCGGTCAACTTCACGCGTTAGCTTCGTTACTGAACAGCAAGCCGTCCAACAACTAGTTGACATCGTTTAGGGCGTGGACTACCAGGGTATCTAATCCTGTTTGCTCCCCACGCTTTCGTGCATGAGCGTCAGTGCAGGCCCAGGAGATTGCCTTCGCCATCGGTGTTCCTCCGCATATCTACGCATTTCACTGCTACACGCGGAATTCCATCTCCCTCTGCCGCACTCTAGCCGTGCAGTCACAAATGCAGTTCCCAGGTTGAGCCCGGGGATTTCACATCTGTCTTGCACAACCGCCTGCGCACGCTTTACGCCCAGTAATTCCGATTAACGCTCGCACCCTACGTATTACCGCGGCTGCTGGCACGTAGTTAGCCGGTGCTTATTCTTCAGGTACCGTCATCGCTCCGGGGTATTAGCCCAGAACTTTTCTTCCCTGACAAAAGCGGTTTACAACCCGAAGGCCTTCTTCCCGCACGCGGCATGGCTGGATCAGGCTTGCGCCCATTGTCCAAAATTCCCCACTGCTGCCTCCCGTAGGAGTCTGGGCCGTGTCTCAGTCCCAGTGTGGCTGGTCGTCCTCTCAGACCAGCTACAGATCGTCGCCTTGGTAGGCCTTTACCCCACCAACTAGCTAATCTGACATCGGCCGCTCCAATAGCGCGAGGTCTTGCGATCCCCCGCTTTCACCCTCAGGTCGTATGCGGTATTAATCCGGCTTTCGCCGGGCTATCCCCCACTACTGGGCACGTTCCGATGTATTACTCACCCGTTCGCCACTCGCCACCAGGATTGCTCCCGTGCTGCCGTTCGACTTGCATGTGTAAGGCATGCCGCCAGCGTTCAATCTGAGCCAGGATCAAACTCTTCAGTTCGATCTTGAAATTTTGCTCAAAACGGAATTGAAGTGAACTTCACTTCTTCTCCGTGAGCGTTTGTGGCACCCAGTCTTGCGACCGGGTAGCCTTGGCACTCGCCTTCAAACGCCCACGCTTATCGGCTGTTATTTGTTAAAGAGCATCTGATCCGCGTCTCGCGCCACCTCGGTGACACTGCACACTTCTCAGTTCGCTGATTCGTCTTTCGTCGTCATCAGCAAAGAAGCGAGATTATGAAGAATTTTTAAAACCCTGTCAACTACTCTGCTTCACTTTCTTCACTCACCACTTCAGTCTGCCGCTCAAGCTCCGTTACCGGAGAACTCTCTACGATTCGACCTTCTCGCCGCAGTTCCCTTGGAATCTCTTCCTCAGTTACCTTCGTTTGCAGCGCCGTGATCAGCGAAGAACGTGACTATAGCAGGATTTCGAGAAGGGACGCAAGTGGGCAAGGAGATCTCTCCGTCTCGGCGCGCCTGCCTTGCGACAACTTCGCGTCCCCACACCGCCCCGTCCTTCGGTCCTCTGACGCTCCTGTAGCTCGCCTAACGCCGGGTTCGTCTCTCCTGTGCAGCGAGCCTCTCCGATTCGCGTCGTGCTTCAGGACGGAGGCCGGGCGCCCGTCGACGGACCTTGTTCTGCCAGCGACATAGGCGCCTCGGTGAAAGACGGCGCCCAGGCAGGTCATGGACAGCAGGCAAATCTCCCTGCTCCAAGTTCCATTCAATTGTCCGTGGGACTGCTGTTCGCCGCACCGTCCACCAATGCGCCTCGGAGGGGAGAGGCAAAGCCGTGGGCCTATATATGTACAAGGAACAGATGCAGGCCCTGCGGCGCGCGCCGTGCCACGCGCACACGACGTGTCCGGTCGGGGGACTTGAGGAACTCCGGTCGCGAACTGCCAAGGCGCTCCCTCGCGCGCTGCGGCCGCTGGTTTGACGGCGATTTCAAGGAGTGCCACAGTGCCGGCCATGCCAGACCTGACTGCAAACGATACCGCGACGCTGGGTGAAGTGGCACGGATCGCCGGCGTCTCCCCCAGCACTGTTTCGCGCTACTTGAACGGCTCAGCACGGGTGAGCGAGGCTCGCCGGCAAGCCGTCGAAGCGGCAATCGCGCAGCTCAACTACCGCCCCAACATGGTGGCCCGCAGCCTGGCCAGCGGTCGCACCTCGACTGTCGGGGTGCTCACGCAGGACATCGCCAGCCCCTTCTTCAATGAGGCGCTGCGCGGCGTGGAAGATGCGCTGGCAGAGTCTCGCTACGCGCCCTTGTTTGTCAGCGGCCACTGGAATTCGGCCGAGGAGGCCGAGCGCTTGTCTCTGCTGTCCGCGCGCAGGGTCGACGGCGTCGTGATGATGCACGGCCACATCCGCGATGAGGACGTCCAGGCTGTGGCGCGCAGGCTGCCCATCGTGATGGTGGGCCGTGCCACCGCCACCCTCGACCTGCCTTCGATCACCGTCGACAACCGGCTGGGTGCATACAAGGCGACCCGTCACCTGATCGAACTCGGTCATGAGGACGTCGCTTTCATCTCGGGTCCGCAAGACCACCACGACGCGCAACAACGCCTGGTCGGCTACCAGGACGCGTTGCGTGAGGCAGGCATCGTGTTCCGTGAGTCGCTCGTGGCGAAGGCCGACTTCCATGAGGCGACCGGGATGCTGGCCATCCATCAACTGCTGGAGAGCCGGGCCAGCTTCACCGCCATCTTCGCCGCCAACGACCAAAGCGCCTATGGCGCCCGGTTGGCCCTCTATCGGCGCGGCATCCGGGTGCCCGAAGACGTCTCGTTGGTGGGTTTCGACGACCTGCCCTACTCCTCCTACTGCGTTCCCCCACTGACCACTGTGCGCCAACCCGCCTATGAAGTGGGCTGGCAGGCCGGCCATACCGTGGTGCAGATGATCGAGGGTCAGCCCTATGCGCTAGAGCCGCTACGGGTGGAGCTGGTCGTCCGCGAATCCACCAGTCCGCGGCGGCGGTGAGGCTGCTAGGGAAGTCCCCGCTAGGGAAGTCCCTCGCTTTCAGTTCGTTCGAGCGTAGAACTATTGACACGAGCGGGGGCAGCTGGCCAAATTGAAAGCGCTTTCAGAACTACAGCAGAGCCGAGGAAATGGTGATGAAATTGGCGTCCGCTCCAAGCCGGTCGGCGAGAGTTCGTCGATGAACCCGAAAACGTCTGCCAGCCCTCTTTTGGCGCTTGATGCCGTCGTCGCCCCGGCACCTTCGGCGGGCCGACCGGCCCGCCGCCGACGCCGGCTGAAGCCATGGGACTGGGCGCCCTACCTGTTCATCAGCCCGTTTTTCGTGCTGTTCGCGATCTTCGGGCTGTTCCCGCTGCTGTTCTCGGCCTACGTGTCGTTCTTTCGCTGGGAAGCAACCGCCGGCCTCGAAGCGATGGTGTTCGAAGGCTGGGGTAACTACACCTATTTGCTACAGCTCGACGGCATCGAATGGTCCCAGGCGTTCACCTCGGCGTTCTGGGCCGACCTCTACGACCGCGACTTCTGGCGCGCGCTCTACAACACGCTCTGGATCGGGGTGCTCAGCGGCATTCCGCAACACCTCGTGGCGATCCCTCTCGCCTTTTTCATCCACACCCAGTTCAAGCGCTTCCGCAACCCCGTCATCGGGATGTACTTCCTGCCGTTCATCACCAACACCGTCGCGGTGGCAATGGTGTTCACGGCCCTCTTCTCGCGCGATTTCGGCGTCGTCAACCTGACGCTGACCGGCCTCGGCAACTGGGACCTCGGCGGCCTCAAGCCCTTGGCCTGGCTGCTGCCGACCGAGCCGATCGACTGGGGCAGCTCCGAGTACCAGCGCTGGACCGTCGCGGTGGTGGTGTGGTGGCGCTACGTCGGCTGGAACACGGTGCTGTACCTGGCCGCCTTGCAGACAATACCGAAAGACCTGTACGAAGCCGCGACGATGGACGGCGCCAACAAATGGCAGCAGCTGTGGTACATCACCGTGCCCATGTTGCGGCCGATGATGTTCTTCGCCGTCACGCTCACGCTCATCGGCAGCCTGCAATTGTTCGAAGAACCCTACATCCTCACCGGTGGCACCGGCGGTTCGGGCAAGGCGGCACAAACCTCGTCGATGCTCATCACCAACTACGCACTCAACGACGGCGACTTCGGCACCGCCTCCGCACTCGCGTGGCTGCTGTTCGTCTTCATCGGCATCCTGACCTACGTCAACAACAAGATTTTCGGTCGCAAGAACGACTGAGGCAGCACGAGATGAACAAGCTGAACCCGGGCACCGCCGCCGCCTACGGCCTCGTCCTCGCGGGCGCGCTCGTGATGTTGATGCCCTTCTACTTCATGTTCGTCTTCGCGACGCATTCCACGAGCGACATCCTGTCGTTGCCACCCCCCCTGTGGTTCGGCGACAACCTGCTCGCCAACCTCCACGATTTGGTCGAGCGGCGGCCCCACTTCTGGCGCAGCATGGGCCTGTCGTTGTGGATCGCCGTGGCCACGACCGCGCTCAACCTGTTCTTCTGCTCGCTGGCCGGTTATGCGTTCGCGATGTACGACTTCCGCTTCAAGGACGCGCTGTTCGGCTTCGTGATGGCCACGCTGCTGCTGCCCAGCTTCCTCGGCACGGTGCCCACCGTGATGCTGATGTCGGCACTCGATTGGATGAACTCCACCCGCGCGCTCATCGTGCCCGCCGCCTGCACGGCCGTCGGTGTGTTTCTGATGCGGCAGTACATCGGCTCGGGGGTGCCGAAAGACCTGATCGAAGCCGCCCGCATGGACGGCTGCACCGAGTTCGGCATCTACTGGCGCATCGTGTTGCCCCTCATCGGGCCGGCACTCGGCACCCTCGGCTTGGTCACCTTCATCACGGCCTACAACAACTTCTTCGGAGCGCTGCTGGTCATGCGCGACCAGGAGATGTTCACGGCGCCGCTGGTGCTGCGCTCGCTGCAGGGCACGACCGGCGCAACGCTGGCAGCTATCAGCGTCGGCTCGGCCATCACGACGCTGCCGCTGCTGGTGATCTTCGTCATCTACTCGCGCCGCTTGATCGAAGGCCTCACCGCCGGCGCCGTCAAAGGCTGACGATGTGTCCCACCCACCTCACCTGGAGCCTTGAAACATGGCCGGTCTGAAGCTACGCGGCATCAAGAAACAATATGCCGAAGGGCCGATCGTCATGCAGCACGTCGACCTCGACATCCGCGACGGCGAGTTCATCGTCTTCGTCGGCCCGTCGGGTTGCGGCAAGTCGACCCTGCTGCGGATGATCGCCGGCCTCGAGGAAATCACCGACGGCGAGCTCTACCTCGGCGATGAACTGGCCAACGACGTCCCGCCGGCCGAACGCGGTGCGGCCATGGTGTTCCAGAGCTATGCGCTGTATCCGCACATGACGGTGGCCGAGAACATGGGCTTTGCCCTGAAGCTGGCCGGCCAGTCCAAGCAGCAGGTCAAGGGCGCCGTCGACAAGGCCGCCGAGATCCTGCAGATCACCCACTTGCTCGATCGCAAGCCGAAGGCCCTGTCCGGCGGGCAACGCCAGCGCGTCGCGATCGGCCGCGCCATCGTGCGCAAGCCCAAGGTGTTTTTGTTCGATGAGCCCTTGTCCAACCTGGATGCCGGCCTGCGGGTGCAGATGCGGGTGGAGCTGTCCAAGCTGCACCAGGAGCTGCGCTCCACGATGATCTACGTGACCCATGACCAGGTCGAAGCGATGACGCTGGGCGAACGGATCGTGGTGTTCAACGGCGGCCGCATCGAGCAGGTGGGCACGCCGCTCGAGCTGTACGAACGCCCGGCCAACCTGTTCGTCGCCGGCTTTCTCGGCTCCCCCAAGATGAACTTCCTGCCATGCCGCCTGGCAGGCGAGCCAGGCGACCAGTTGCGGCTGCAGGTGGGCAACGCCGGCGAGTGGCTGCTGCCCCGGGGCAGCGCGAGCACGGCCGCACTCGACGGCCAACTCACGCTCGGGGTGCGCCCCGAGCATCTCGAATTCGCCGCGCCCGGCACCGGCCTCAAGGCGCACCTCGATCTGGTCGAGCATCTCGGTGACGCCACCATCGCCTATGTCCGGGTCGACGGCGTCGAGCGTGAGCTGGCCGTCAAACTGCCGGGCTCGGTCCACGGCCTGCAACGGGGCGATCCGGTCGGCTTGGTGCCCGTCGCCGGCCGCGCCCTCGTGTTCGACAAAGACGGCCGCGCGGTGCCCACGCATTGACACCTCCGTCGCGGGGGACCGTCAGGGTCGGATCCAGCGGTTGGGGAACCTCGAAGATCTTTCTCTGATCGGCACCTCTTCTTTGCCAGCAGCCTTCGGGCTGCTTTTTTCGTCTCGAGCACCGGACGACACCCGGGCGGCTGCACCACGATCACGATCACAACGAAAAAGGCCGGCGTTGCCGCCGGCCTTCGGGTCGCTGATCAGGCGCACAGCGCCGTTGCGATCACCACCAGGCTTCGCCCTGGATGCCGAAGGACGTGCCGCTCTTCTTGTCACCGTAGACTTCACGCACACCGACCGTGCTGAACTTCGCCGCGTCGTTCCAGCGCGCGTGCGTCATGAACAGACGCACGGTCGGGCGGGACGTGTGGTTCGGGCCGGCCGAGGCCGCGACGGCCAGCGTGAATTTGGTCAGGTTCTGCGTGTCGCCACCCTCAGGCTTCACCTGATCGTGGCCCAGCTCCGCCAGGAAGCGGAACGGCCCCGAGATCTGAGTGTCGGTACGACCGCCGATCGAGTACCACTTCTCTTCGACACCGTCGTTCTTCTTGGTGCGGTATTCGGCGATCGCGTCCCAGGCCGTCTTGAGGGACGGGACCAGGCCTTGCTGCTGCGCCACCACGCGCCACTGGCGATCGGCTCCCATGTGACGGTCGTACTTGAAGCCGATGAAGGTCGCGCCCCCCAAGGTGCCTTTGGTCACGTGATAGAGGCCCAGACGCTGGCCGCTCTTCTTGTCGTCGGGCTCCACACCGGTCAGCTGGTTCTCGCTTGTCGCGGTGCTGCTGAAGCCCGTGTAGATCGCCAGTTCGCTGTTCGCGATCGTCTTGATGCCCGTGAGGCGCAGGGCGTGCTCGTAGTCGATGCTGTTCGCAGACGAGTTGCTGGCGGCGTCCTTGGGCACGCTGCCCGCCCGCGGGTTGCTCAAGAAGGCGTAGCTGAACTTGGCGAAGCCGAAGTTGACGTCTTCGATGCCAGCGCCGTCGCTGTCGTGGTTCTCGAGGAACTGGTCGTTGATGCCGAGCTGGACGCGGTCGTAGAAGCGACGTCCGGCCCACACCCGGCCGCCGTTCAGCTGCGGCAGCTCGCCATAGAAATACACCTGACCGAAGCGGGTGACGAGTTCATCGGTGCCTTCATAGCTGCCCGACCCGCTCTCGTCGTAGTTGTCGAACTCACTCTGGCCCCACGCGCGGTAGGCGGACGGCATGAAATGCGCCTTCCACACCCCGTATTCGTCGCTCTTGGCGACCGTGGCCACCAGGCTCGGCTCGATGACGTAGTCGCATTCGTTGCCCAAGCGCCATTTGGTGTCGGCGCCGGCCAGGCCGTAGCACACCTGCTTGCCACCCTTGGTGTTCACCCCCACCCCGGCACGCGAGTAGCCGGTGAACTCGAAATCCGCCGCGCAGGCGGCCCCGGCCCCTATCAGGGCCAGGGCCACGGCGGTGAGCCGAAACTGTTTGGAAGACATTTGTACTCCTCTTTGATGTATGTCACTCGGCTCCTGGCCGACTCTTTCCCCGGGGGACGCCCCCCTGAAAGCCCCGAACCCAGGCTTCCACCACCCCGTGCTGCCCGCGTCACCTACGACAGACGCTTTCAGCGAAAACCCTGATGGCGACGACGAAACCTGCGCGCTCGGCGCGTCGTCACTCGCATCACCAGCCACCCTTCCTAGCCGGCAATGAAAGCGTTTTCATAAATCTTGCTGGGGAAATTTAGTTTGGTAGCAGAACGAAGTCAATTAGGTGGAAATCCGTGGGAAAGAGAAGCAACTACCGCACAGTTTGAGGAGAAATCCCGATGTTCAACCTGAAAAATTCTCGACAGATGCTTAGCATTTCCTAAACAGCACCTGAACTCCTGGCTGAATTTTTGAAAGCGATTTCATAGAAGGCGGTGCCAATTGAAGAGGAAGTTGCAGGCCATGGTCGGGCATCGAGTCCGCACGGGTCGCCGGGCCCGGCGACCCGGTTCACAATGGGGGCCCAACAACCTTTGCACGGCCCGAGTTGATCCCCTGGCTCTCCTCCCCGTTGGCCCCGGTGCCCGACCCCGAAACGGTGGCGCATGTTCCCGACCTCCCGGCGGGACTGGTGGCCGCCAGCGGCGAGGTCACGGTGGAGCGTTTGCGGGACGCCTACACCAAAGGTGTGTTTCCCTGGTACAGCGCCGGTCAGCCTGTGCTCTGGTGGAGCCCTGACCCGCGCACAGTGCTGTGGTGCGACGAGTTCCGGCTGCACCGTTCGCTGCGCAAGACCCTGGCCCGCTTTCTTTCCACCCCGGGCTGCGAGATCCGCGTCGACCGCGCCTTCGACCGCGTGATCGGGGCGTGTGCGAGCACCCCGCGCGACGGGCAGGACGGCACCTGGATCGTGCCCGAGATGCTGGGCGCCTACCGCGCCTGGCACCGGGCAGGCGGCGCCCACAGCATCGAGACGTGGATGGACGGCCAGCTCGTCGGCGGGCTTTACGGCGTCAACCTGGGCCGCATGTTTTTTGGCGAGTCGATGTTTTCGCACCGCACCGACGCGTCCAAGATTGCGCTCGCCGCCCTCGTGGCCCTGTGTCGGCGCGGCGGCATCGCCATGATCGATTGCCAGCAGCGGACTGCACACCTGGTGTCGATGGGCGCGCGGGAAATCCCGCGGCGCGACTTCCTAGCGCATGTGCGGCAGGCCGTCACGCAACCGGCCGTGAGCTGGCACTATGATCCGAGCATCTGGGAGCTGCTGGACGCGCGGCTCTCGCCTGCCGCAGCGGCGGCATTCCCTCACACCCCCTTGCCACCGTGACGCACCCGAAGGACCTTCCGCTCGCGGCTTTGCAGTTCTATGCGACCGCGCCTTACCCTTGCAGCTACCTGCCGGGGCGGATGGCGCGCTCCCAGGTGGCCACGCCCAGCCATCTGATCCAGGCCGAGACGTATTCGGAGCTGGTCGCCAAAGGGTTCCGGCGCAGCGGCATGTTCACCTACCGCCCCTATTGCGACGGTTGCCGTGCCTGCGTGCCGCTGCGCATCCCCGTCGACACCTTCCACGCCAGCCGCAGCCAGCGTCGCGCCGTCAAGGCGCACGGGCACCTGCAGTCGCGGGTGCTGCGGCTGGGCTTCGTGCCCGAGCACTACCAGCTGTATCTGCGCTACCAGTCCGGCCGCCACAGCGGCGGCGGCATGGATCACGACAGCATCGACCAGTACACGCAGTTCCTGCTGCAAAGCCGCGTCAACTCCCGGTTGGTCGAGTTCCGCGAGCCGGCACCGCCTGGCAGCCTGGGCGCCCTGAAGATGGTGTCCATACTGGATGTGCTGAACGACGGCCTCTCGGCGGTCTACACCTTCTACGAGCCCGAACCCAACACCAGCTACGGCACGTACAACGTGTTGTGGCAGATCGAGCAGACGCGGCAGCTGAAGCTGCCGTACGTCTACCTGGGTTACTGGATCGAGCAGAGCCGCAAGATGGCCTACAAGTCGCAGTTCCGGCCGCACCAGCTGCTGATCGACGGTGTCTGGCGGGAAGCCGGCGCCGAGGCCGGCAGCAAGGCCGGCCCAGCGCGCTGACCCGGCCGACCTGACTCGCCCGCGCGCCTTTTTAGGCCAGCTGCGCGGAGAAGCTCACCTCGGACCCGGTCTTCTGCCGGATCTCGTCCGCCGTCACTCCAGGCGCCAGCTCGACGCAGCGGAAGCCCTCCGGGGTGACGTCCAGCACACACAGCTCGGTGATGATGCGGTTGACCACGCCCACTCCGGTCAGCGGCAGCGAGCACTGCCGCAACAGCTTGTGCTCGCCGTTCTTGGCGGTGTGTTCCATCAGCACCACGACACGCCCGACGCCGGCCACCAGATCCATCGCACCGCCCATGCCCTTGACCATCTTGCCCGGGATCATCCAGTTGGCCAGGTCGCCCTTCTCGCTCACCTGCATCGCCCCCAGGATGGCCAGGTTGATCTTGCCGCCACGGATCATCGCGAAGGAGTCCGCCGACGAGAAGATCGAAGAGCCGGGCAGCGTCGTCACGGTCTGCTTGCCGGCGTTGATCAGATCGGGGTCGACCTCTGCTTCGGTCGGGAAGGGGCCGATGCCGAGCAGGCCGTTTTCGCTCTGCAGCCACACCTCCATGCCGGCCGGCACGTGGTTCGCCACCATGGTGGGCAAGCCGATGCCCAGGTTCACATAGAAGCCGTCCTGCAGTTCTCGCGCGGCACGGGCTGCCATTTCGTCACGGTTCCAAGCCATTGCGGTTCTCCTCAGGCGGCGGGCTTCGCGGCGGCGCGCACCGTGCGCTGCTCGATGCGTTTTTCGGGTTGGGCGTTGAGCACGATGCGGTGCACGAAGATGCCGGGCAGGTGCACCTGGTCAGGGTCCAACTCGCCGGTCTCGACGATCTTCTCGACCTCGACGATCGTCACTTTGCCAGCCATCGCCACGTTCGGGTTGAAGTTGCGCGCCGTGCGGCGGAACACCAGGTTGCCCGACTTGTCCGCGATGTGCGCCTTCACCAGCGACACGTCGGGTACCAGCGAGCGTTCCATCACGTACGGCACGCCATCGAACTCGCGCACCTCCTTGCCTTCGGCCACGATGGTGCCGACCCCCGTGCGGGTGAAAAAGGCCGGAATGCCGGCGCCGCCGGCGCGCAGCTTCTCGGCCAGCGTGCCCTGCGGCGTGAACTCCAGCTCCAGCTCGCCCGACAGGTACTGACGCTCGAACTCCTTGTTCTCGCCGACGTAGCTCGAAATCATCTTGCGGATCTGACGCGTCGCCAGCAGCTTGCCGAGCCCGAAGTTGTCGACGCCGGCGTTGTTCGAGATCACGGTCAACCCCTGCACGCCCGACGCCTGCAGCGCGTCGATCAAGGCCTCGGGAATGCCGCACAGGCCGAAGCCTCCCACGGCCATCAACTGGCCGTCCTTGACGATGCCCTGCAGCGCCTCGGCGGCGCTCGGATACACCTTGTTCATCTGAGTCTCCTTTCGAGCCAACGGAGTGGTGGACGGCCCACAGCGTACTACCTATCGGCATACGTAGAATCGCCTAAGGGGACGCCCTCGATGGCGCCGCAACCCTTGTGCCCGCGCAGGCATCGCCGCGCGTGCGTCGCTTCCCGCTTGTGCGCCCGTCGGGTGTCGCCGCCATGTCCGATCCGATCGACTACCGCACTGCTTTCGAACTCGCCCCGGTCGGCCTGGTGCTGTCGCGCCACCGCGTCATCGTGGACTGCAACCAGGCCTTGGCGGAGATGTTCCGCACCTCGCGCGAACTGCTGACGGGCCAGTCCTTCCAGGTGCTCTACCCGAGCCCGGACGAGTTCGAGCGCACCGGCGAGCGCATCGCGCCCATCCTCAATGCCAGCGGCCGTTATGCCGACGACCGCATCATGAAACGGGGCGACGGCGAGTTGTTCTGGTGCCACGTCACCGGCAGGGCGATGGAGCGCAGTTCGCCGCACGCGGCCGGCATCTGGTCGTTCGAAGACCTCTCAGCGCGCCGCGCCGTAAAGGCCGAGCTGACCGGGCGCGAGCGCGAGGTTGCGGCCTTGCTGATCGAGGGCCGCACCAGCAAGCAAATCGGCAAGACGCTCGAGATCAGCCACCGTACCGTCGACATCTACCGCGCCCGCTTGATGCGCAAGTACAAGGCGTCGACGACTCCCGAACTGGTGCAGCGGCTGCTTGCGATCTGAGGTGACGGGGGAGCCCGGGCGCCCAGCGTGGATCAGGCCGCGCCCAGGGGCGCCAGCTCCCCGGCCAGCCGCCAGCGCTCGGCCAGCGGCGCCGGCACGACGGCCTGATCCATCCATGCCGCCATCGCCCGCTGCTCGTCGTCGCAGACCCAGCCGACGGCTTCCAGCCAGCGTCGGTCGTGGTAGGTGTGGGCATAGCGCTGCCCGCCGTCGCACAGCAGCGTCACCACCGACCCTGCCTGCCCCTGCGCGCGCATCGCCTGCATACAGGCCAGCGCGGCCACCACATTGGTGCCGGTGGAGGCACCCACCGGCCGCCCCAGCCGCTGCGAGAGTGCATGCATCGCGGCAATCGACCACAGGTCGGGCACCTTGACCATCGCGTCCACCACATCGGGCAGGAAGGACGCCTCGACACGCGGCCTCCCGATGCCTTCGATGCGCGACCCTTCGGCGAGGGTCAAAGTCGGGTCTCGGCTGATGTAGTGGTCGAAGAACACCGAACGCTCTGCATCGCCGGCACAGACGCGGGTGGCATGGTGGCAATAGCGCACATAGCGCCCCAGCGTCGCGACCGTGCCGCCGGTGCCCGCACTGCACACCAGCCAGGTCGGCTCCGGGTGGGGCTCCAAACGCATCTGGCCGAAGATGCTCTCGGCGATGTTGTTGTTGGCCCGCCAGTCCGTGGCCCGTTCGGCGTAGGTGAACTGGTCCATGTAGTGGCCGCCCAGTTCCTCTGCCAGTCGACGCGATTCGCTGTAGAGCGCCGTCGGATCGTCCACCAGGTGGCAACGCCCGCCCTGGAACTCGATCGCCGCGATCTTCTCGGCCGAGGTGGTGGCGGGCATGACCGCCACGAACGGCAACCCCAGCAGCCGCGCGAAATACGCCTCGGACACCGCCGTCGAGCCGCTCGACGCTTCGACCACCACACTGCCTTCGTGCAGCCAGCCGTTGCACAAGGCGTAGAGAAACAACGAACGCGCCAGGCGGTGCTTCAGGCTGCCCGAAGGATGGCTGGACTCGTCCTTGAAATACAGATCGATGCCGGCGAAGCCGGGCAATCGCAACGGGATCAGATGGGTGTCGCTGGAACGCTGGAAGTCGGCCTCGATGCGGCGCACGGCTTCCAGCACCCAGTCGCGGTCGGGCCGGCGGCCCGCGGTGTGCCGGGAGTTCATCCCGGGAGGTTAGCAGCCCTAGGAAATGGCCGCCCGCAGCCACTCGGGCAGCGGCACCGACTTCTGTTGCGGAAAGTCGATCCACACCGTGGTGGCGCCGCCGGCCGCATACAAGGTTCCCGGCGTGTCGGCCCGTTCCAGCGTGATGAAGGTGTCGAAGCTGGAACGGCCCGGGTTCGCCACATAGTGCCGGGCCAACACCTCGCCCGGGTATTCGAGCTGGCGATAGAAGTTGCAGAAGGCGTTGGCGATCACCGGCCCCTGGCCCGCCGGGTCGGGGGCGCCGCCCAGCGAGTGCAGCCACTCGATGCGGATCGTTTCCAGATAACGGAAGTAGACGGCGTTGTTGACGTGGCCCATCGCGTCCATGTCGCCCCAGCGGATCGGGATCCGCATCTCATAGGTCAGCTTCTTGTTCTCGGGGATCTCGATGCGCATCTGGTCCCGCCGTTGTCGTCAAACGCCGAAACCGTCGTCCGCCGAGATCACCGCGCCGTTGATGAAGTGGCTCTCGTTGGAACACAGCATCACCACCAGTGCGTCCAGGTCCTTGGGCTGCCCGAGCCGCTTGCGCGGCAGCATGTTGATCAGCTTCTGGCCCTGCTCGCTTTCCCAATGATGGTGGTTGATCTCGGTGTCGATGTAGCCCGGGCAGACCGCATTGACGTTGATGCCGAAGCGACCCCATTCCAGCGCCATCGCGCGCGTCATATGGATCACCGCGCTCTTGCTCATGCAGTACACGCCGATCTGTCCCAGCACACGCAGGCCCGCCATCGACGCGATGTTGACGATGCGCCCCCCGGTGTAGGTGCCCGGGGCCGCCCCGCGCGCGCGCGCCAACATGCGCTTGCCGACTTCCTGGGCGACGAAGAACGCGCCGCGGGTGTTGGTGTCGAAGATGTAGTCGTATTCGTCGGGCGTCACGTCGGTCAGCTTCTGCGTGGTGCTGACGCCCGAGTTGTTGACCAGGATGTCGATGCCGCCCACTTCGGTTTCGGCATGCGCCACCGCCGAGCGGATGCTGTTGATGTCGGTGACGTCCAGGCCCACCACATGCGCGTCGCCGCCGGAGGCCTCGATCTCGGCCCGCAGCGTCTTCAGGCGCTCGACCCGCCGACCGGCGAGCACCACCGCCGCGCCGGACGCGGCCAAGGTCTTGGCGAACTGCGTCCCCAGACCGCTGGAGGCGCCCGTGATCAGCGCCACGCGCCCCGAAAGATCCATGCTGTATGCCATCGCTACCACCTCTTTGCTTCGTATACGTCGTGACCAAGCGGGGCCGCTGGCGGGCCTCGCGTACTGCCGCAAGGATAACGGCAGCGGACTGTGATCAGGTGTCGCTGCCCGGACATCCGGGCCAACCGCGGTGCAGGACAACACCCCGCGCAGTGCAAGATTGAGACATCCCCTCGTGCAAAGAATAGAACGGTCGTTCGTTTTTTTGCCGCGGCCCGATAGAATTGCGGGAAGCTCGCGTCGAGCCCCCACTCGAGCCCCCACATAAATACGATTGAAGGAACGAGACGATGACGCCGCAACAGATCCTGGAGCAGTACGGTCCCCGCGAATCGATGGAATACGACGTGGTGATCGTCGGCGGTGGCCCCGCCGGCCTGGCCACCGGCATCCGCCTGAAGCAACTGGCGGCTGAAAAAGGCCAGGAGGTTTCGGTTTGCGTGCTCGAAAAAGGCTCCGAGCCGGGCGCCCACATCCTGTCCGGCGCGATCATGGACCCGCGCGCGCTGAACGAGTTGATTCCGAACTGGAAGGAACTCGGCGCGCCGCTGAACCAGCCGGTGACCGGGGACAGCTTCTTGTTCCTGACCGAAGGCGGTGCCCTCAAGAGCCCGATCCTGCCCGAGTGCTTCCACAACGACGGCAACTACGTGATCAGCCTGGGCAACGTGACCCGCTGGCTGGCGCAGCAGGCCGAAGGCCTGGGCGTCGAGATCTTCCCGGGCTTCTCGGCAGCCGAAGTGCTCTATAACGACGACGGCTCGGTCAAGGGCGTCGCCACCGGCAACCTCGGGCTCGGCAAGCACGGCGAACCGCTCGACAGCTTCCAGCTCGGCATGGAACTGCATGGCAAATACACCGTCTTTGCGGAGGGCTCGCGCGGCCACCTCGGCAAGCAGCTGATCGCCAAGTTCAAGCTCGACGCCGGCAAAGACCCGCAGAGCTATGCCATCGGCATCAAGGAACTCTGGGAAGTCGAGCCCGGCCGTCACAAGCCCGGTGAGGTGTTGCACACCGCCGGCTGGCCGGTGGACCCGAGCACCTACGGCGGCGGCTTCCTCTACCACATGGAGGACAACAAGGTCACGCTCGGCTACATCACCGGCCTCGACTACAGCAACCCCTGGCTCAGCCCGTTCGAGGAGATGCAACGCTGGAAGACCCACCCGCGCATCCGTGAAGTGCTCGAAGGCGGCAAGCGCATCAGCTACGGCGCCCGCGCCATCACTGCCGGCGGCATCCTGAGCCTGCCCAAGACGGTGTTCCCGGGTGGCGCGCTGGTCGGCTGCGAGGCCGGCTACCTCAACGTCAGCCGCATCAAGGGCAGCCACGCCGCCATCAAGACCGGCATGCTGGCCGCCGAAGCCGCCTTCGACGCGGTGACGGCCGGCCGTCAGCACGACGAGCTGAGCGCCTACCCCGCCGCGTTCGAGAAGAGCTGGCTCTACGAAGAGCTCGACAAGGCGCGCAACTTCAAGCAGTGGTTCAAGAAGGGCCTGTACGTCGGCACCGTGATGAACGGCATCGAGCAGTGGCTGCTGCCCAAGCTCGGCTTCAAGGCCCCACCGTGGACGATCCACCGCCCGGCGCCGGACCACACCTATCTGAAGCCGGCGGCCGAGTGCGCCAAGATCACCTACCCGAAGCCGGACGGCAAGCTGACCTTCGACCGGCTCAGCTCGGTCTTTGTCAGCAACACCAATCACGGCGAAGACCAGCCGGCGCACCTGACGCTGAAGGACGCGAGCGTCCCGGTCAACATCAATCTCGCCAAATACGGCGGGCCCGAAAGCCGCTACTGCCCGGCGGGGGTTTACGAGTTCGTCCCGAACGAGAGCGGTGCCGGCGAGCGCCTGCAGATCAACGCGCAAAACTGCGTGCACTGCAAGACCTGCGACATCAAGGACCCGACCCAGAACATCGTCTGGGTGACGCCGGAAGGCGGCGGCGGGCCCAACTACTCGGGGATGTAAGCGAGGCGGGGCGAGGCCCCGCCTGCGCGGGCGGCGCGCCCCTCCGGCGCGCCGGCCGACCGTCTCCCGGTGGTCGCGCGCCCTCTTCCTTTCCCTCCTCTTCCGACCTCCCCGCTCCCGCCTCTCTTCTCGCATCGTGGTCGCCCGACCGGTGCTGCGCGAGCCTTTGCCGTGCGCCGGGTGCGCCGAGTGGGCAAGCGATGCAGAATGGTCCGGCCCTGGCTGTCTGGCTCGTTTTTGCCGGCGTGCCGCCGGTCGGCTTGCTTCCGGACCGTTTCCACTCCTGCCCCAATCGCCGCAGGCGCCGCTATACTGCGGCGCAGTCAGGAGAGAGCTTCCCCGGAAGCCGCCGAAGGCGCAGAGCGGAACCCCGCTCGAACGCTCAGGCAAAAGGACTGACGCTCGTCCCCACCCGGACGATCCTCACTGGAGAGAGGCCCCAGGTCGACGCTGCAAGTCAGCCGACGAGGGGGCCCACCGAAGGGGCAAGCCGTCTGCGCTGAGCAAGCGCCGCGGCCAATCTCTCAGGTAAAGCGGACAGCGAGGGCAGCCCACTGCAACGAACTCGTGCAGTGGTTATGCCTTATGCCCTCGGAGACCGTGATGCCCGACACCACCGCCCTGCTCAAGACCCCGCTGCACACCCTGCATCTCGAACTCGGTGCCCGCATGGTGCCGTTCGCCGGCTACGAGATGCCGGTGCAATACGCCGGCATCATCGCCGAGCACAAGCAGTGCCGCGAAGCGGCTGCACTGTTCGACGTCTCCCACATGGGCCAGCTGCGGCTGTCCGGCGACGACGCTGCCCGGGCACTCGAATCGCTGGTGCCCGTGGACGTGGTCGACCTGCCGGTGGGCAAACAACGCTACGGCTTCTTCACCAACCCCAACGGCGGGTTGCTCGACGACCTGATGATCACGCGGCGCGCCGACGACCTGTTCCTGGTCGTCAACGCCTCCTGCAAAAACGCCGACATCGCCCATCTGCGCACCCACATCGGCCACCGCTGCCAAATCCAGCCGCTGCCCGACCGCGCCCTGCTCGCGCTGCAAGGCCCCAAGGCGGCCGTGGCGCTGGCCCGGCTGAACGCCGACGTCACCAGCCTGACCTTCATGAGCGGCAACACCTTCGAGCTGGCCGGCGCCGCCTGTTTCGTGACCCGCTCGGGCTACACCGGCGAGGACGGCTTCGAAATCTCGGTGCCGGCCGAGCAGGCCGAGGGGCTGGCGCGCGCGCTGCTGGCCCAACCCGAGGTCGCGCCGGCCGGCCTTGGCGCGCGCGACACCTTGCGCCTCGAAGCGGGTCTGTGCCTGTACGGGCATGACATCGACGCCAACACCACGCCGGTGGAAGCCGGGCTGACCTGGGCCATCCAGAAGGTGCGCCGCCCTGGCGGCGCGCGCGAGGGCCACTACCCGGGCGCCCTGACCCTCGCCAACCAGCTCGCACACGGCCCCACCAACAAGCGCGTCGGCCTCGTGGGCCTCGAACGCGCGCCGGTGCGCGAAGGCACCAAGATCGTCGACAGCCACGGCCACGCGCTGGGCCATGTGACCAGCGGCACCCTCGGCCCGAGCGTCAACCAGCCGATCGCGATGGCCTACCTGCCGGTCAACCACACGGCGCCCGGCGGCACGGTCTATGCCGTGGTGCGCGAGCGCCACCTCCCGATGCAGGTGCGCGGAATGCCATTTGCCCCGCATCGGTATCACCGCGGCTGACGCCCCGAGGTGGCGTGCGGCGCCTGCGCGCCGGCGCCTGCCTACCCCCGCCCCCGATTCCCCTTTCCGAGAACAGCAGGAGCTGCACACATGACCGTGAAATACACCCCCGACCACGAGTGGATCGAGCTCACCGGTGACGACGACATCGCCACGGTGGGCATCACCCAGCACGCCCAGGACGCCCTGGGTGACGTGGTGTTCGTCGACCTGCCCGCCGTCGGCGCGACGCTGGAGCAGAAGGCCATCGCCGGGGTCGTCGAGTCCGTCAAGGCGGCAGCCGACCTGTATGCCCCGGTGAGCGGCAGCGTGATCGACGTGAACGAGGCCCTGCGCGCCGACCCGTCGCTCGCCAACAGCGACCCGCTCGGCCAGGGGTGGTTCTTCAAGATCAAGTTGTCCGACCGGGCGCAGTTCGACGCGCTGCTCGACGGCCCCGCCTACGAACAGCTGGTGCAGAACAGCTGATCTTTTCCTTCCTCCCCTTCCGCCCGCGCCGCCCGGGGGCAGCACTGCTGCCGCTGTCCCGGGCGCCGACCGAAAGCCTGCCATGCTGACCGCCGCCCACGCCCCCCTGTCCGAACTCGAAGCCCACGACGATTTCGTCGAACGCCACATCGGCATCGCCCGCGAAGACGAAACCAAGATGTTGTCGGTGATCGGCGCCGCCTCGCGGCAGGCCCTGATCGACACCATCGTGCCCACGGCCATCCGCCGCGCGCAGGGCATGCATCTGCCCACGCCCCTGTCGGAAGCCGAAGCGCTGCGCGAACTGAAGGCGCTGGCCGGCCGCAACCGCGTGCTCAAGAGCTTCATCGGCCAGGGCTACCACGGCACCCACACGCCGGCGGTGATCCTGCGCAACGTGCTCGAAAACCCGTCCTGGTACACCGCCTACACGCCCTACCAGGCCGAGATCTCGCAAGGCCGCATGGAAGCGCTCGTGAACTTCCAGACCATGGTCTGCGATCTCACCGGCATGGCGATCGCCAACGCCTCGATGCTCGACGAAGCGACCGCGGCTGCCGAAGCGATGACGCTGGCGGCGCGTGTCGGCAAGTCCAAGAACACCACCTTTTTCGTCGCCGATGACGTGCTGCCGCAGACGCTGGAAGTGGTGCGCACCCGCGCGCAGCCGCTCGGCATCACGGTGCTGACCGGCCCGGCCGAGCAGGCGGGCCAGACCGAGTGCTTCGGCGCCTTGTTCCAATACCCCGGCGTGTGCGGCCGGGTGCGCGACCTGCGCCCGGTCATCACCGAGGTGCATGCGCGCGGCGGCCTGGCCATCGTGGCGGCCGACCTGCTGGCGCTGACGCTGCTCGCCTCCCCCGGCGAACTCGGCGCCGACATCGCGCTGGGCACCACCCAGCGTTTCGGCATGCCGATGGGCAACGGCGGCCCGCACGCCGCCTACCTGGCCTGCAAGGACGAGTTCAAGCGCTCGCTGCCGGGGCGTCTGGTCGGCGTCAGTGTCGACGCACAAGGCGCGCCGGCCTACCGCCTGGCGCTGCAGACGCGCGAGCAGCACATCCGGCGCGAGAAGGCCACCTCCAACATCTGCACCGCGCAAGTGCTGCCGGCCGTCGTGGCCAGCATGTACGCGGTCTACCACGGCCCCGAGGGCCTGAAGCGCATCGCGCTGCGCGTGGCCACCTACACCGCGGTGCTGGCGCGAGGCCTGCAGGCGCTCGGCTGGAAGCTCAAGCACGAACATGCCTTCGACACGCTGACGGTGCTGACCGGCTCGCGCACCGACCCGCTGCTGGTCGACGCGGTCGGCCGCGGCATGAACCTGCGCCGCGCCGGGCCCGACGCGGTGGGCATCACGCTCGACGAAACCACCACGCGCGAAGACCTGTCCGCCTTGTGGCAGGTGTTCGCCGAAGTGGTGGCCCAGGGCCAGGCCCTGCCGTCCTTCGAGGGCTTCGAAGCCGGCCTGCCGACCCTGCTGCCCGCCGCACTGCAGCGCCGCAGCGCCTACCTGACCCACCCCGTCTTCAACACCCACCGTTCCGAGACGGAGATGCTGCGCTACCTGCGCTCGCTGTCCGACAAGGACCTGGCGCTCGACCGCACCATGATCCCGCTCGGGTCGTGCACGATGAAGCTGAACGCGACCAGCGAGATGATCCCCATCACCTGGCCCGAGTTCGCCCACATCCACCCCTTCGCGCCGCGTGACCAGCTGGCCGGCTACGAACTGCTCGACCAGCAGCTGCAACAGTGGCTGTGCCAGGCCACCGGCTATGCCGGCATCTCGCTGCAGCCCAATGCCGGCTCGCAAGGTGAATATGCCGGTCTGCTGGTCATCAAGGCGTACCACGAGGCACGCGGCGAGGGCCACCGCAACATCTGTCTGATCCCCGAGTCGGCCCACGGCACCAACCCGGCCAGCGCGCAGATGGTCGGCATGCAGGTGGTGGTCACCAAGTGCGACCGCGACGGCAACGTCGACCTCGCCGATCTGCGCGCCAGGTGCGAGCAGCACAGCGACAAGCTGGCTGCCGTGATGATCACCTACCCGTCCACCCACGGCGTGTTCGAAACCGAGGTCAAGGCGCTGTGCGAGCTGGTGCACCAGCATGGCGGGCGGGTGTACGTCGACGGCGCCAACATGAACGCACTGGTCGGTGTCGCCGCGCCGGGCGAGTTCGGCGGCGACGTGTCGCACCTCAACCTGCACAAGACCTTCTGCATTCCGCACGGCGGCGGCGGCCCTGGCGTCGGCCCGGTGTGCGTGGTGCAGGACCTGGTGCCTTACCTGCCGGCCCACCGCACCGCCGGCATCGGCAGCGAAGGCCAGGTGGGCGCCGTCAGCGCCGCGCCGCTCGGCAACGCCGCGGTGCTGCCGATCTCGTGGATGTACGTGCGCATGATGGGCGCCGAAGGCCTGCGCGCGGCCACCGAATGCGCCATCCTGAACGCCAACTACATCGCCGCGCGGCTGCGGCCCCACTACCCCATCCTCTATAGCGGCGGCAGCGAGCTCCACAGCGGCGGTGTCGCCCACGAGTGCATCCTCGACCTGCGCCCGCTCAAGGACAGCACCGGCATCAGCGCCGAAGACGTCGCCAAGCGTCTGATCGACTACGGCTTCCATGCGCCCACGCTCAGCTTCCCGGTGCCCGGTACGCTGATGGTCGAGCCGACCGAAAGCGAATCGCTGGCCGAACTCGACCGCTTCTGCGACGCGATGATCGCCATCCGCGAGGAGATCCGCCGCGTCGAACAAGGCCAGTGGCCGCAGGACGACAACCCGCTGAGAAACGCGCCGCACACCGCGCAGGTGCTGCTCGCCAGCGTATGGTCCCACGCCTACAGCCGCGAAGACGCCGCCTATCCGGTGCCGGCCCTGCGGCGGCAGAAATACTGGTCGCCGGTGGGTCGGGTCGACAACGTCTACGGTGATCGCAACCTGTTCTGCAGCTGCGTGCCGGTGGCCGAGTACCAGTGACACCGGCAGCAGGAGAGTCGTGATGAGCAGTCCCACCGTTGCAGCGCTGCGCCAGCACTTCGCGAGCGACAACTACGCCGGCATGTGCCCCGAGGCGACCCACTGGTTTCTGGAAGCCAACAACAGCGGCCACCAGCCGGGGTATGGCGAAGACATCTGGACCCAGCGCTCGACGGACATGCTGCGCGAGCTGTTCCAGACCGAGTGCGACGTCTATTTCGTCTTCAACGGCACCGCGGCCAACTCGTTGGCGCTGGCCTCGATGTGCCAGAGCTACCACTCGGTGATCTGCACCCCGGTGGCCCACGTCGAGACCGACGAATGTGGCGGCCCCGAGTTCTTCTCCAACGGCTCCAAGCTGTTGACGGCGGAAGCCGAGAGCCCGGCCGCCCGTCTGGGCAAGCTCACGCCCGAGGCGGTGGAGCAGCTGGTCACGAAGCGCAGCGACATCCACTACCCCAAGCCCAAGGTGGTGAGCCTGACGCAAGCCACTGAGCTGGGCACCGTCTACACGGTGGACGAGGTGCGCGCCATCACCGAGGTGGCCCGCCGCCAGCGGCTCAAGGTGCACATGGACGGCGCGCGCTTCGCCAATGCGGTGGCGAGCCTGGGCTGCCACCCGAGCGAGGTGACTTGGCGCGCGGGCGTCGACGTGCTGTGTTTCGGCGGCACCAAAAACGGCCTGCCGATCGGCGAAGCGGTGGTGTTCTTCGATCACGCGCTGTCGGAAGACTTCGCCTACCGCGTCAAGCAGGCCGGCCAGCTGGCGTCGAAGATGCGCTTCATCTCGGCGCCCTGGGTCGGCCTGCTCGAGAACGACGTCTGGCTGCGCAACGCGCGCCACGCCAATGCGATGGCACAGCGCCTCTACCAGGCGGTGCGCGAGCTGCCGGGCGTGACGGTGCTGCAAGCGCCGCAGGCCAACGCCGTGTTCGCACAACTGCCCAAGGCGGCCACCGAGAGCCTGTATGCGCGGGGGTGGAAGTTCTACCAGTTCATCGCCGGCGGCGGCTGCCGCCTGATGTGCGCGTGGGACACCACGCCCGAAGCGGTCGACCAGTTCGCCGCCGATCTGAAGGCCTCGCTGGCGTGAACGCGCGCGCGGCCGGCACCCGACACACGTGGATGGCCACGCCCCTGACATGCCGGCCGCAACCCGAAATGCCACACCGCCCGGCAGGCGCCCCGCCCTGCGCCGGCTCGCGCGCCTGGCCCTGGCGGGGCTGTCGATGAGCTTGCTCGCCGGTTGCATCGAGCGCTATTTCTTCTATCCCGACCAGCGGATCTACAGCACACCCGAGGCCCTCGGCGTCCGCGCCGAAGAAGTGCGCTTCGCCGGCCCAGAAGGCGCCCAGCTGCACGGCTGGTGGCTACCCGCCGAGGGCCGCGCGCGGGGCAGCGTCCTGCACGCACACGGCAACGCGGCCAACGTCAGCAACCACCTGCCGCTGGTGGCGTGGCTGCCGTCGGCCGGCTACAACGTCCTCAGCTTCGACTATCGCGGCTACGGTCAGTCGACCGGCCAGCCCAGCCTGCGAGGTGTGGTGGCCGACACGGTGGCGGCGCTCGACTACCTGCGCCAGCGGGCCGACGTCGACCACACCCGGCTGGCCGTGCTGGGCCAAAGCCTGGGCGGCGCCACCGCGGTGCGGGCGGTGGCGCAATCGCCGGGCGGCGTGCGCCTCCTGATCATCGAGAGCGCCTTCAGCAGCTATCGCGGCGTGGCGCGCGAGGCGGCCGGCTCTGCCGGTCCGCTCGGCTGGCTGGCGCCGGTGCTGGTGCTCGGCCTGCCCGGCGCCGAACATGACCCGGTGACCGCCATCGCCCGGCTGCCGGTACCGCTGCTGCTGCTGCACGCGCGTCTGGACCCCGTCGTGTCGTTCCGCCACGGCGAAGTGCTCTATGCGGCTGCGCCGCAGCCCAAGCAGTGGCTCGTGCTGGAGGGGGACGGGCACGTCGACGGCCTGCTGCAGCCGGCGGGCCGCAACGAGGTGGTGCGAGCGCTGCAGGCGGCGTTGCCATGACGGCGGCGACGTCTTTTCGGCGCGGGCGCTGCTGCTCTGCTGGCCGTCCACCGACCCCTGAAGATCCGCCCCTGATCCCCCGGCACTAGAGGTTCCCCATGGCAGTCTCCGTCTTCGATTTGTTCAAGATCGGCATCGGTCCGTCCAGCTCGCACACCGTTGGGCCGATGCGCGCGGCCCGGATGTTCGTGCTGCAGTTGCAACAGCAGGGGCTGCTCGAGCGCTGCGCGCGCGTGGTCGGCGAGCTGTACGGATCGCTGGGCGCCACCGGCAAGGGCCACGGCAGCGACAAGGCGGTGCTGCTCGGGCTGGCGGGGCACGAACCCGACACGGTCGACGTCGACCTCATCCCCGCGCTGCTGCAGGACTACCGCAGCGGCCGCTTGCCGCTGCTGGGCCTGCACCCGGTGAGCTTCGACGAGAAGACCGACATCGTCTTCCTGCGCCGCCAGAGCCTGCCCTTCCATGCCAACGGCATGCGCTTCGCGGCCTACGACGCCGACGGCGGTGAGCTGTTGCAACGCGTCTACTACTCGGTCGGCGGCGGTTTTGTGGTCAGCGACGAGGTGGCCGCCGACGGCAGCCGCCACAAGGTCGTCGCGCCCGACACCACCGTGCTGCCGCTGCCCTTCCACAGTGGCGAGCAGCTGTTGGCGCTGACCCGACAGCATGGCTGCAGCATCGCCGAGGTGATGTGGCGCAACGAAGCACACTGGCGCCAGCCCGACGAGATCGAGGCCGGGCTGATGAAGATCTGGCGCGCGATGCAGGACTGCGTCGCCCGCGGCTGCCGCACCGAAGGCACGCTGCCGGGCGGTTTCAAGGTGCGCCGCCGGGCCGCCGACCTCTACCGTCAGCTCACCAGCCACCCCGAAGCGGCCCTGAAAGACCCGCTGCAGGTGCTCGACTGGGTCAACCTGTATGCGCTGGCCGTCAACGAAGAGAACGCGGCCGGCGGCCGGGTCGTGACGGCCCCCACCAACGGCGCGGCCGGCATCGTGCCGGCGGTCCTGCACTACTACAGCCGCTTCGTCCCCGGCGCGACCGACCGTGGTGTGGCCGACTTCCTGCTCACCGCCGCCGCGATCGGCATCCTCTACAAGGAGAACGCGTCGATCTCGGGTGCCGAGGTCGGCTGCCAGGGAGAGGTCGGCGTGGCCTGCTCGATGGCCGCCGGCGCCTTGTGCGCGGTGCTGGGTGGCACCCCCGAGCAGGTCGAGAACGCGGCCGAGATCGGCATGGAGCACCACCTGGGGCTGACCTGCGACCCGGTCGGCGGCCTGGTGCAGATCCCCTGCATCGAGCGCAATGCGATCGCGTCGGTGAAGGCGCTCAACGCCGCGCGCATGGCCTTGCGCGGCGACGGTGTGCACCATGTGTCGCTCGACAAGGTCATCAAGACGATGTGGGAGACCGGGGCCGACATGAAGACGAAATACAAGGAAACGGCGCGCGGCGGCCTGGCGGTGAACATCGTGGAGTGTTGAGGGGGCGATAATTCGCACCGAACCCGAAGTTAGACTCGCGTCACCTAGCATCGACGCTCAGCTCGCGGTAGTGCTTCGGAGCGCACCATTGCATCCGGATCAGGTCGCCACTACGCTCGCCCAACCCCCTGCCAACCACCGTTGCTCCCGTCCAACCCATGAACTCTTTGGCAAAGATTCGCGACGAGATCCGCTCGCTTACTGAGGAGGAGCGTGCCGAGTTGGCCCTGCACCTGCTGCAGTCCCTCGAGGCCTCGGCCGCCACACCGGACATTGAAAGGCGCTGGAACGAGGAAGCGGCTCGCCGCCTGGCGGAGTACGACCGGGGGCAGGGCGAGGCAATCCCTGCGGAAGAAGTGCATGCGCAGGCGTTGGGCCGGCTGAAACAGTAGCGCGCGGTGGTGCTGCGCTACCTGCCGTTGGCGCGCGCCGAGTATCTCGATCAAGTCGAGTACTACGAGCGCCGCGCGCCTGGTCTGGGGCGGCGCTTCATGCAAGCGGTGCAGGAGGCGGAGTGCCTGGTGCTGAACAACCCTCATGGGTATAGCTGCGTCGAGCCCCTTTCCGGCCTGCGCGCCGTGGTCTTGAAACGCTTTCCGTTTCGGCTCCTGTACCGTGCTCGCGCCGAAGAAGTCCTCGTCGCAGCGGTCGCACATACGGCGCGTGAACCCGCCCAGTTCTTGCAGCGCGACTGACCGTCCACGGCCAAAGCCCCACGAGCTGGCGCCTGCGATCACTACAGAGAGCATCCTCTGGGCAACCTCCCCCCGCAAAACCCTGCCCCATCCCGATATGAGGGCTCCCCCCGAGGCGGCCTCGTAAAGGAAACATTAAAGTCGCGGCCATGCGCATCCTGCTCGCCGAAGACGACGCCATCCTGAGCGACGCCCTGACCGCCAACCTCCAACACGCCGGTTTCGAGGTCGAAACGGCCGAAAACGGCGCCGTGGCCGAATACCTGTTGCTGCGCCAGCACTTCGACATCGCCGTGCTCGACATCGGGCTGCCGATGGTCGACGGGCTGACGGTGCTCAAGCGCGCGCGTGCCACCAAGCCCGACCAACCGATCCTGCTGCTGACCGCCCTGCGCGACCTCGAGCACCGCGTCGAGGGCCTCAACGCCGGGGCCGACGACTACCTCACCAAACCGTTCGACTTCCCGGAACTGGAAGCCCGCTTGCGCGCCTTGCTGCGGCGCGCCAAGCCGTCGGCCGCGGCGGTGCAGCAGGTCGGCGCGCTGAGCTTCGACCGGGACGCGCGGCGCGCCACGATCGACAACGAGGTGGTCGAGTTCTCGCCGCGCGAATGGTCTTTGCTCGACCTGCTGCTGGGCCAGCGCGACAAGGTCGTCACGAAGGACCAGATCGCTCAAAGCTGGGCCTCCGAACGTCCGGAGGCCGGCGGCGGCCGCGCGGATGCGGCGCCGGGCTCGATCGAGGTCTACATCCACCGCCTGCGCCGCAAGCTCGAACCGTCGGGCATCTCGATCCGCACCGTACGGGGCCTGGGCTACCTGCTCGAACTGGACGCGGCCGCGTGAACCCTGGCCCCGCCCACCTGGCGTTCGAGCACCGGCAACGGGCCGCGACGTGACCCTGCCCCGCTGGCACCGGCTCCAGGTGCGCTTGCGCCTGGCGCCCGGGCAACGCTCGTTGCGCCGCCACCTGATGGTGTGGCTGCTGCTGCCGCAGCTGATCCTGTGGCTGGCGGCCGCCTATGTCACCTACCACCTGGCCGCGCGCTATGCCAACGGCGCCATCGACCGCAGCCTGTACCAGTCGTCGCGCGCGCTGGCGCAACAGGTGAAGCCGATCGGCAACGGCCTGTTCATCGACTTCCCCAAGGCGGCGCAAGCCATCATCGAGGCCGACCCGGACGACCGCGTCTACTACATGGTCAGCACGCCGCCGGGTGAGTTCATCCTCGGCAACAACCGGCTGCCGCCACCGCCGCCGATCCCCCATCTGCAGCTCGACCTGCCGTATTTCTACGACGGCATGGTCGGCGACGTGCCGGTGCGGGTGGCCGCGCTCTACCTCGCCTATGGCGAAGAAGACCAGCCGCAACGCATGCTGGTGCAGCTGGCCAAGAGCCGCACCAGCCGCGAAGAGCTGGCGCGGCAGATCCTGATCGACACCGCGTTGCCGCTGTCGGGCCTGATCGTGCTGATGTCGCTGATCGTCTGGGGCGGCATCCGCACCGGCCTCGCACCGCTGGCGCGCTTGCGCAACCTGGTCGAAGACCGGGCGCCGAACGACCTGGCGCCGATCCAGCTCGATTCCGCGCCCGAGGAAGTGCGCGCGCTGGCCAAGGCGCTCAACACCCTGCTGGCCGAGGTGCGCGAAAGCGTCGACAGCCAGAAGCGTTTCATCAGCAACGCCGCACACCAGTTGCGCACGCCGCTGGCGGGCCTGAAATCGCAAGCCGAACTGGCTCTGGCCGAAGCGAGCGACCCGGCACAGAAGGCGCGGCTGCAACGGGTGCAGGAAAGCGCCACACGCTCCGCCCATCTGGTGGCCCAGCTGTTGACGCTGGCCCGTGCCGAGCCTGAATCGGCCGCGGTGCAGGCGCGCAGCCGCTTCGACCTGCAGAAGCTCGCGCGCGAGCTGACGGCCGAGCAGGTGCCCCGGGCCCTGCACACCGGCGTGGACCTCGGCTGCGACGACGGTGACGAACGCGCCCTGGAGGTGCTGGGCAACGCGCTGCTGATCCGCGAAGCCCTGCAGAACCTGATCGACAACGCCATCCGCTACGCCGGCCGCGGCGCCACCGTGACGGTGCGCTGCCGGCGTGTCGACACGCAGGCGCTGATCGAGATCGAGGACGACGGGCCCGGCCTGCCGCCGGACCCGCACATCCACGAGCGCGTCTTCGAGCGCTTCGTGCGCGCCACGCACGAGGGCAGCGGCTGTGGACTGGGCCTGGCCATCGTGAAGGAAATCGTCGAGCGCCATGCCGGCAGCGTCGCACTGGCGCCGGTGTCGCCACACGGTCTGCGCGTCACCCTCAAGCTGCCGCTGGCAGGCTGATTGCTGCGCCTCAGTCCCGCGCGCTGTGCGGCGGCTGACTCCCGCGCGTTGGCGACCGGGCGATATCGCCCCTGCTCGCGGTACGCCCGCACCGTCGGACGTGGGATCGGGACACTAGGGTAAGTCCCGAGTTAATGTCCCGTTGCTGCAACTTTAACGTCGCCTTAACATTGCGCCGCGGATCCAGCCAGCCATCGGCCGGGCCGTTATCCACTACTTGAATGACGAGGAGCACAACGATGTCCACATCGAATCTGGTTGTCCGCCGCCTGGCCGGCGCACTGGCTGCCGCTGGCCTGATGGGCGCCACCGCTGCGCAAGCGGGTGAGGTCGAAGTCCTGCACTGGTGGACTTCGGGCGGCGAGGCCAAGGCGGCCACCGCGCTGAAGGGCAAGCTGCTGGCGCTGGGCCACACCTGGCGCGACTTTGCGGTGGCGGGCGGCGGCGGCGACTCGGCCATGACGGTGTTGAAGTCGCGTGTCGTGTCGGGCAACGCCCCGGCCGCGGCCCAGATCAAGGGCCCCTCGATCCAGGAATGGGCGCGTGAAGGTGTGTTGGCCCCGATCGACGATGTCGCCAAGGCCAACAACTGGGACACGCTGCTGCCCAAATCGATTGCCGACGGTCTGAAGTACAAGGGCAGCTACGTCGCCGCGCCGGTGAACGTGCACCGCGTCAACTGGCTGTGGGCCAACCCGGCGGTGTTCCAGAAGGCCGGCGTCAAGGTGCCGACCACCTGGGACGAGTTCTTCACCGCGGCCGAAGCGCTTAAGAAGGCCGGCGTGATCCCGGTCGCGCACGGCGGCCAGAACTGGCAGGACTTCACCACCTTCGAAGCGGTCGCGCTGGGCGTCGGCGGCACCGACTTCTACAAGAAGGCGCTGGTGCAGCTCGACCAGGGCACGCTGAAGAGCGCGACCATGGAAAAGGTGCTGGCCACCTTCAAGAAGGTCAAGGACTACACCGACCGCAACGCGGCCGGCCGCGACTGGAACCTCGCCACCGCGATGGTCATCAACGGCCAGGCCGGCATGCAGATCATGGGCGACTGGGCCAAGGGCGAGTTCCTGGCCGCCGGCAAGGTGCCGGGCAAGGACTTCGTCTGCTCGCCGGCACCGGGCACGGGCAAGGCCTACACCTACAACGTCGACAGCTTCGCGATGTTCAAGCTCAAGAACGATGCGAACGTGAAGGCGCAAAAGGACCTCGCCGCCGCCATCATGTCGCCCGAGTTCCAGGAGGTCTTCAACCTGAACAAGGGCTCGATCCCGGTGCGTTTGAACATGGACCTGGCCAAGTTCGACGACTGCGCCAAGCAGTCGTCGGCCGACTTCGTCGCCAGCTCGAAGTCGGGCGCCCTGCTGCCGTCGATCGCCCACGGCATGGCCGCGCCTTCGGCGGCTGAAGGCGCCATCAAGGACGCGGTGTCGCAGTTCTGGAACACCGACAAGATGACGCCCAAGGAAGCGATGGACCGCATCGCCTCCGCCGCCAAGCAAAAGTGATGTCCTGACCGCCGGGCCGGGCCGCGCTCTGCGGCCCTTGCAGGGCCCGGGTCACGCGCCGGCCATGCCGGCCGGCGCCCTGGCGCCTCGAGCGCCAAGGTGAAACGACGTGGTGCCGCAGTCCCTTCCACTGCGGCGCCCCGTCCCCTTCCTTCTCCTCGCCACTTCGAAAGTACCGGATGTCATCGCCTGCGACTCCCCGGCCGAACCAGCCTTGGCTGCCCAAGCTGGTCTTGGCGCCGTCTTTCCTGCTGTCGTTCCTGTTCATCTACGGGCTGATCGCCTGGAACGGCTATTTGTCGCTGTCCGCCTCGCGGCTGCTGCCCAACTACGAGTTCGTCGGCGTCGAGCAGTACGTCAACCTGTTCGACAGCGAGCGCTGGTGGGTGGCGCTGACCAATCTCGGCATCTTCGGCACCCTGTTCATCGGTTGCGGCATGGCGCTGGGCCTGTTCCTCGCGATCCTGCTCGACCAGAAGATCCGGGCCGAAGGCGCGTTGCGCACCATCTACCTGTACCCGATGGCGCTGTCGTTCATCGTCACCGGCACCGCCTGGAAGTGGATCTTGAACCCGGGCCTGGGCATCGAGAACGTGGTGCGCCAGTGGGGCTTCGAGAATTTCACCTTCGACTGGCTGATCAACCCCGAGCGCGCCATCTACACCGTCGTGATCGCCGGTGTATGGCAATCGTCGGGCTTCGTGATGGCGCTGTTCCTCGCCGGGCTGCGCGGCATCGACGACTCCATCATCAAGGCGGCCCAAGTCGACGGCGCCTCGCTGCCACGCATCTATTGGCGCATCATCATCCCCAGCCTGCGGCCGGTGTTCTTCAGCACGCTGCTGGTGCTGGCGCACATCGCGATCAAGAGCTTCGACCTGGTCATCGCGCTGACCAACGGCGGCCCGGGCTTCGCCACCGACGTGCCGGCCACCTTCATGTACTCGATGGCCTTCTCGCGCGGGCAGATCGGCCTGGGCGCCGCATCGGCCACCGTGATGCTGGCGACCATCGCCGCCATCGTCGTGCCTTATCTCTATTCCGAACTGCGCACCAAGCGTTGAGGCAGAGACCATGCAGAACTTCCATCGTTTCGTGATCTGGTCGCTGCTGCTGGGCTTTGCCGCGATGTTTCTGGGCCCGCTGTACGTGATGGTCGTGACCTCGTTGAAGGACATGAACGAAATCCGCTCCGGCGGCCTGCTCGCGCTGCCCGACAACCCCTCGCTCGGCGCCTGGGCCAAGGCGTGGTCGAGCGCCTGTACCGGCACCGACTGCGGCGGCCTGAAGCCCTTCTTCATGAACTCCACGCTGATGGTGGTGCCGGCGGTGCTGGTGTCCAGCGCGCTCGGCGCGATCAACGGCTACATCATCAGCAAGTGGCGCTTCCGCGGCAGCGAGGTGATCTTCGGCCTGATGCTGTTCGGCGTGTTCATGCCGATGCAGGTGGTGCTGCTGCCGATGTCGCAGGTGCTCGGCTGGCTGGGCATCTCCAGCTCGATCTGGGGCCTGGTGCTGGTGCACGTGCTGGCCGGCATTCCGTCGACCACGCTGTTCTTCCGCAACTACTACGTGGGCCTGCCCGACGAGCTGATCAAGGCCGCGATGCTCGACGGCGCCGGCTTCTGGCGCATCTTCTGGCGCATCGTGCTGCCGCTGTCGACGCCGATCCTGGTCGTCACGCTGATCTGGCAGTTCACCAACATCTGGAACGACTTCCTCTATGGCGTGGTGTTCTCGGGCGGCGACTCCAAGCCCGTCACGGTCGGCCTCAACAACCTGGCCAACACCTCCAGCGTGGTGAAGGAATACAACGTCGACATGGCGGCCGCGATGATCGCCGCGCTGCCCACCCTGGCGATCTACGTGATCGCCGGCAAATACTTCGTGCGCGGCCTGACCGCCGGTGCCGTCAAAGGTTGATCAGGAAAAGAAAGAAAGAGCGAGAACATCATGGGTGCACTCTCAATCCGCAACGTCCGCAAGGCCTACCACCAGATCGAGATCCTGAAGGGCATCGACCTCGAAGTGGAGTCGGGCGAGTTCCTGATCCTGGTCGGCCCGTCGGGCTGCGGCAAGTCGACGCTGCTGTCGATGATCGCTGGGCTCGACTTCCCCACCTCGGGCCAGATCCACATCGGCGACCGCGACGTGACCTACGCGCTGCCCAAGGACCGCGACATCGCGATGGTGTTCCAGAGCTATGCGCTGTATCCCAACATGAACGTCGCGCAGAACATCTCCTTCGGGCTCGAGATGCGCAAGGTCCCCAAGGCCGAGCGCGAGGCCGCCATCCAGCGCGTCGCCAAGATGCTGCAGATCGAACATCTGCTCGACCGCAAGCCCGGCCAGCTGTCGGGCGGCCAGCGCCAGCGGGTCGCGATGGGCCGCGCGCTGGCGCGTGAGCCCAAGCTGTTCCTGTTCGACGAACCGCTGTCGAACCTGGACGCCAAGCTGCGGGTGGAGATGCGCGCTGAGATCAAGCTGCTGCACCAGCGCACCCGCACCACCACCGTCTACGTGACGCACGACCAGGTCGAGGCGATGACGCTGGGCGACCGCATCGCGGTGATGAAGGACGGCCAGGTGCAGCAGTTCGGCACGCCCGACGACATCTACTCGCGCCCGGCCAACCGCTTTGTCGCCGAGTTCATCGGCTCGCCGGCGATGAACATGCTGGAAGCCTCACGCGGCGGCAACGGCGGGCTCAGCGCGCACGGTGTCGAGCTGACGCTGCTGTCGGAGCAGCGTCAGGCGCTGCAGCGCGCCAGCGGCGGCGGTGTCACCTACGGCCTGCGCCCCGAGGCGCTGCAGTTCGCCGACACCGGGCTGCCCGGCCAGCTCAGCATGCTCGAGCCGACCGGCCCCGAGACCTACGCCATGGTCGACACCGCCCTCGGCCACATCGTGGCGCGGGTGCCCGGCAAGGTGACACAACGGGTCGGTGACCGGGTGCACCTGGCGTGGTCGGCCCACGACGTGCACTTGTTCGACGCCGCGAGCCAGCAGCGCCTCGGCTAACGTTACGCAACACGGGTCGAGACGGGCGCTGATAAGCTCCTCGTCTCGATCACGGTGCATGAGATGCACCGCATCGCGCCATGCAAGGCTCGATCCGGCCAGCGTCGGAACCGGTTCCGCTGCTCCACCAGGGCCAGCCCCGGCGGTTGCGCGGTGCGGGCCCCATGCCCGCGACACGACCGCCCGGTCCTGCCCGGCTCTTCCTTGCGTTGCGTGCCTTTGCCGCGCTTGCCTCGATGCAAACCCTGCCTCGCTTCCGCTCGCCCGCCTTCCTGCAAGAACACATCTTTCACACGATGGCGTTCTACCACCCGCGCTGCATCGACAAGCGAGGCGACTACTTCCAATACTTCCGCGACGATGGCAGCCCCTACGACCCGCAGCGTCGGCGGCTCGTCAACACGGCCCGCATCGTCTACAACTACGCGCTCGCCTACCTGAGCTTCCGCGCGCCCAGCTATCTCGAAGCGGCACGCCACGGGCTCAAGTCGTTGCGCGACACCCACCGTGACCCGGCCACCGGCCACTACCACTGGACCTTGCGCGTGCAAGACCGGGCCGACGGCGGCCGCGATGTCCAGGTTGCCGACGACAGCCAGCTCGCCTATGGCCTGGCCTTTGTGATGATGGCGTATGCAGTGGCCGTGAAGGCCGGCATCGACGAAGCGGCCGGCTGGCTGGCCGACACCTGGCAGCAGTTGGAAACCCGCTTCTGGGACCCGTCCGCCGGCCTCTATGCCGACGAGGCGGCACCCGATGGGCGGTGGCGGCCCTACCGCGGGCAGAACACCAGCATGCACATCTTCGAAGCCCTGCTGGCCGCCCATGACGCGACCGGCGACGCGGCCTATCTGGACCGCGCGGAAGCGGTCGGCAAGCGCATCACGGTGGACCTGTCGGAGCTGACCGACGGCTTCATCTGGGAGCGCTACACGAGCGCATGGCAGCCCGATTGGGACTACCACCGCGACGAAGGCGCCGACACCTTCCGGCCCTGGGGCTTTCGCTTCGGCCACCAGACCGAATGGGCCAAGCTGTTGCTGCTGCTCGACCGTGTGCGGCCCCAGCCCTGGCTGCTGCCGCGCGCCCAGGCGCTGTTCGACGCGACCATGAGCCGGGCCTGGGACACCCAGCGCAACGGCATGTACAACCGCATGGCGCCCGACGGCCGCCTGCACGACGGTCGCAAGTTCTTCTGGGTGCAGTCGCAGACGATGGCGGCGGCCGCGCTGCTGGGCCAGCGCACCGGCCTGCCGGTGTACTGGCGCTGGTTCGACCGGCTCTGGTCTTACATGTGGGACTATCTGATCGACCACGAGCACGGCGCCTGGTACCACGTGCTGGGCGCCGACAACCGGCCGATCGGCAACGAGAAGAGTGCGACCGGCAAGACCGACTATCACACGCTGAGCACGGTCTACGTGGCGCTGTCGGCCCTGCCGTCCTGAGGTAGCTGCCGCTCAGGCCTGACCTCGGCGAGAGCGACGCGCGAACGCCAGCATCGCCAGTCCGCCGGCCATCATCAGCCACGTGCCGGGCTCGGGGACCGGCCTCAGCACGCCGAACACCCCCTCCGTCTCACCCTCCGGCCCGGCCGAGTAGTACAGCAGGCTGCTGCTGCCCGCTGCCTGGTCGTTGCCCGGCGTCAAGGCCCACAGGCCGTCCAGCACCAGCGGCTGGCCGTCGGCGCCCTGCAACTGGCCCAGCAAGGCGAAGCTGTCGGGGTCGTAGGCACTGATGCGGCCGTCGCCGAAATTGCCCACCAACAGCGCCCCGGCCCAGTCGCCGAAGGACGACGGCGCGATCGCCAGCCCCCACGGTGCGTTCAGCGGCCCGCCGTCCGCGACACGGCCCAGAAAGTTGCCTTGCAGGTCGAAGCGGTTGATCACACCGTCGCTGCCGGGTTCACGCCCGACATAGCTCACATACAAGGTGTCGGCGAGGTTTTGCACGTTGAACGGTGTATAGCCGGCCGGCAGACCCGGGTCGACGAAACTGCCTTCCAGGGCCGGCGCCGCGTCGCTGCCCTTGTACACATCGATCGTCCCCGCGCCGACGTTGGACGCATACAAGTAGCCGTGATCGCCCACGGTGGCGAAGGCGGCACCCGTGTAGGACCGGTTCGCCGCGGCCGGCACGAGCGTCTCGGCGCTGGTGCCCAGCGCCGGCCGCCAGCCCGAGACGGTGCCGTCCCCGTTGACGAAGAGGAACACGTTGCCGCCGAACGACGTGGCCGCAGCCTTGTTGAACACCTGTCCGGTGACGCCCGCGCCAGGGATGGCGACGGTCAGGTCCAGCTTGGTGGTGGCCTGGGTGACCGGATCGACCCGGTACAGCGGTGAGGTGCCGGCCCCGCTGGACGAGACCCAGAACGGGCCCGACGGCGCATAGGAGATGCCCCAGGCGTTTTTCAGGCCGGTGTCGGTGATCTGGCCGGGATGGTCGACCGGATCGCTGGTGACCAGCACGGTGGACGTGAACGGACCGGGGGGTGCGGCCGCGACCGGCGCTGCGAAGCAGAACAGCAGGGCGCCGGCGGCAAAAGCCGTACGGCAGGATAGAAAAGCCGTCATGGCGTTGCTCCTGTGATGACGTGTCGTCCGGCTGATGGGTGTACAGCCTGCCGGCCCTGCAGCCGGCGACAGGGTCCACAGCAACCCTAGCGACGGCCGCGCGAGATACAAGGATCGTTCACCCGCGAGCACGTTCCGCAACACATGACACGCCGCCGTCACCGCACGGCCCAGGTGCCCGCCCGCCGAAGTGTTTCATCTCAGAATGACTCGGGAGCGGGCACGGGGTCAGCGCACGGTGGCTGGCCGCCCTACCTCATGCGCGCGCCGACGTGGATCGCCGCGGCACCGTAAGGCGGTGCGGTCAAGGTCGCGTAGCCGCCAGCGTCGACCGTGACCACCTGGCCCGTGCAACTGCCGTTGAGGTAGTCGCCCGAGATGACGTCGCAATAGCGGCCGGCCGGCAGGCTGGTCTTGAAGTTGCGCGTCAGCGCCGCGCCTTCCTTGTTGATCACGACGAAGCCTTTGTCGCCGCGGCCGAAGGCGATCTGGTTGTGGTCGTTGTCCCACCAGTCGGTCACCGCCCAGGTGCCCAGCGTGGCGTTTCGGAAGCCCACCATGTTGCCGATCGGTCGCCAGCGGTGTTCGCAGACCCAGCCGCCAATCTGCTGGTTGAAGCAGGCCGGGCTCGACACGTTGCCATCCCACGGACCCTTGGTGGCACCGCCGCTGTGGTGCGGGGGACCGAAGCTGGTGTCGTACTCGCTGGCCCGGTTGAAGGCATAGCTCGACATCACCGACGGATAACCGTAGGGCCACGCCAGCATGAACACATTGGCGAGGTTGTAGGTCGAGCCGGCGTGATAGGTGAGGTAGCTGCCGCCGCCGCCGTGGCCGCGTTGCTTGTCGTGGTTGTCGACGAAGGCGACAGCCTTGTGGCTGGGCATCAGGCCCCAGGTCGGGCCGAAGGTTTCGAGGTCGGCGAGCCGGCCATTGGCGAACTTGCCATACAGCTGCTTGCCGTAGTTGAACTCGGTGACGTTGACCTGCCCGCCGCCCAGGCCGAAGTACTGCTCGGGTTGCACGGCTTCGCCAGGGGCGCCGATGACCTCGAGGAACCAGTACGGACGGGTGGCGACCCGCGAATTGACGTTGTCGATGATGGCGCCGAGGTCGCCGGGGCTGATGTGCTTGGCCGCGTCGACCCGGAAGCCCTTGACCCCCATGTTGGCGAGCCCGACCAGGTAGTCGGCGATCTTGCCTCGCACATACGGGGTGCCGGTGTGCAGGTCCTGCAGGCCGGACAGCTCGCACAGCTGCACGTTGTCGGCGTTGCTGTAGTTGTTGACCGCGCACACCGGCGAGTGGAAGTCGTAGCCGCTGTAGAGCCCCGGATAGTGGTGGTAGCTCCAGCTGCGGCCAGCGCTCGAGGTGCCGCTGCTGCCACCTGACATGTGGTTGATCACGGCGTCGACATAGATGCCCACGCCCACCGCGTTGCAGCGGTTCACCATGTCCTGGAACTCGGCGCGCGTGCCGCTGCGGCTGCGGTCCAGGTTGTAGCTGACGGGCTGGTAGCGCATCCACCAGGGATACGGCGCGCCGTTGCCGCTGGTGACCCAGTTGTGTTCATTCGGCGGCGACACCTGCACGCCGGCAAAGCCCTTGGGACCGAGGTAGGTCTCGCATTCCTTGGCGACGTCGGTCCACTTCCATTCGAACAAGTGGACGAAAGCTGTGCGCGCGGAGGCCTGCGCATGCGCCGTCGAGGCAGCCCATGGCGCCGCGCCGAGCAAGCTGGCAACACCCAGCGCGACAGCGGCGCGGGCAAACGAACGGGGCATGGGGCGAGCGAGCCCCTGCACGGAGGTGCAAGAACGGTACGACAAGTTTGTCTCCTGTAGTTGGCCATGTCAGGACGTGGGGTCTCAGCGCCCCTGTCCAGCGGTCGGGTGAACCGGGTCGAACATTAGTCAGGATTCGACCTCCGCGCGCACTGCCAGGCGAGTACCGAAGGCTTGTTGTGTAAGTAGTGTCTGGAGGATCAACTCGGTGCAACCGGAGCCGCTCGAGCCCGGTGTAGTTACACCGGTCGCTCAGGGTTTTCACCGCTGGCTTGGGCCGCCGCGGTCCGGCTGCGCAGTGCCGCGGCACTGGCCAACAGCGCACTGGCCGACCCGGCCCAGAAGACGGCGGCGAAACCGGCCGCCTCGCTCAAGGCGCCGCCCGCCACCCCGCCCAGCACACCGGAGCATCCATAGCCGAGCACGGTGTAGAGCGCCTGCCCACGGCCGCGCAAGCGGCCGGTGAAATGGTGGTTGATGAAGGCGATGCAGGCGCTGTGGTGTGCAGCAAAGGTGAGCGCATGCAGCAGCTGCGCCACCACCAGGGCGGCAGGACTGGCCCCGAGCGCGGCGGTCAGCGCAAAGCGCAGCGCGGCGGCGGCACAGGCCACCGCGATCCACGTCGGCGGCGTCCAGTCGGCCCCCCAGCGCCCCTGCAGCAGGAACCACGCGATCTCGGCCAGCACCGACACCGCCCACAACATGCCGAGCACACGTTTGTCATAGCCCAGCGCATCGAGATGGAGCGAAAAGAAGCCGTACAGCGCCACATGCGCGAGCAGCATCAAGAAGGCGGAGACGAAAAACCAGCGCACCGCCGGCTGTGCCAGCACGGGCTTCAGCGACGGCGCGGGCTCGCGTCCGTGCGCGCTGTCGGGAGCGCCCGGCAAAGCCCAACAGGCGCAGGCCAGCACCAGCAGCAGCAGCACGGCACCCAGTGCAAAGGGCCGGATGCCGTGCCGCTCGAACCAAAAGCCGAACACCACCACCGTCACGATGAAGCCGATCGAGCCCCACACCCGCACCCGTCCGTAGCGGCGCAGGTCGAGGCCGCGCCCGGTGCTGACCCGCTGGGCGACCGCCGCCTCGGCCATCGGCATCATCGCGCTGGTGTTGGCGAACATCGCGAACAACACGGCGCCGACATAGGGCAGGCTGGGCGCGACCCAGCGCGGTGTCAGCAGCAGGCCGAGCGCGCACAGCAAGGCCGCGCCGGAGGCGATGCGCATCAACCACACCCGGTGGCCGGTGCGGTCGGACAACCAGCCCCAGCTGTAAGGCGCCACCACCCGGGTGATGCCTTGCACCGAGCCGAGCGCGCCGATCGCCAGCGTGCTGAAGCCCAGGTCTTTGAGCCACAGCGGCAGATAGGGATTGAAGTAGCCGATGAAGGCGAAGTAGCTCGCGGACAGCACCGCAAAAGCCCACAGCGAAGCGCCGGGGGCGGCGCCGGCAGGCGTCGCAGGCGCCGTCAAGGCTGATCCCTCGCTCAGCCGGCGCTGCCGGGCACCTGCTGGCGCGCGATGTCGGGCGTGCCGACGCGCACGTCGCCGCACTGCGCGCGATGGCGCAAGGCGTGGTCCATCACGACCAGCGCCAGCAGCGCTTCGGCGATCGGCGTCGCGCGGATGCCGACGCAGGGATCGTGACGGCCGAAGGTCTCCACCTGCGTGCTCTGCCCGGCGACATCGATCGAGGCGCGCGGCGTGCGGATCGAGCTGGTCGGCTTGATGGCGATCGAGACGGTGATGTCCTGCCCGCTGCTGATGCCGCCCAGCACGCCACCGGCGTTGTTGCCGCCGAAGCCCTCGGGCGACAGCTCGTCGCCGTGCTGGCTGCCCCGCGCGGCCACGCAGGCGAAACCGGCGCCGATCTCGACACCCTTGACGGCGTTGAGCCCCATCATCGCGTGGGCGATGTCCGCATCGAGCTTGTCGTAGAGGGGCTCGCCCAGCCCGACCGGCACGCCCGAGGCTTCGACGTGCAGGCGCGCACCGACCGAGTCGCCGGCCTTGCGCAGGCTGTCCATATAGGCCTCGAGTTCGGGAATGACGCGGGCGTTGGCGGCAAAGAACGGGTTGTTCGGCACCTCGTCCCAGGCCTCGATCGGCACCGCGATCTCACCGAGTTGTGTCATGCAGCCGCGGAACGTCGTGCCGTACTGCTGCTTCAGCCATTTCTTCGCGACGGCAGCCGCCGCCACGGTGGGCGCCGTGAGCCGTGCGGACGAGCGGCCACCGCCGCGCGGGTCGCGGATGCCGTACTTGTGCCAGTAGGTGTAGTCGGCATGGCCCGGACGGAAGGTCTGCAGGATGTTGCCGTAGTCCTTGCTGCGCTGGTCGGTGTTGCGGATCAGCAGACAAATCGGGGTGCCGGTGGTCTTGCCTTCGTAGACGCCCGACAGGATCTCGACCGCGTCCGCCTCGTTGCGCTGCGTGACGTGGCGCGAGGTGCCGGGGCGGCGGCGGTCGAGGTCGGGCTGGATGTCGGCTTCCGACAGCTCCATGCCGGGCGGGCAGCCGTCGATCACGCAGCCGATGGCGGGGCCGTGCGATTCGCCGAAGTTGGTGACGCGGAACAAAAGGCCAAGGGTGCTGCCGGACATAGATCGTGCGACGTGAAAGCAAGACCGCGCACCGGTGGGCGGCGCGCGGCTAGCGTGTTGCGGTGGTGGTCGATTCTACGCGGGCCCACCCGACGGGCCCCTCACCCTCGACGGCCGTTGCCGGCCGGGGCGTGCGGCTGGCGCACGCCGGTGGCCTCAGAGCGTCTGCACCGGCTCGCCGCCGTCGGCGCCGGGCCAGTCGCGGATGTAGGCCTTGAGCATGCGGTTTTCGAAGTCCTGGCTGTCGACCACCGCCTTGGCGACGTCATAGAACGAAATGACGCCCATCAGCGTGCGCTGGTTGAGCACCGGCATGTAGCGCGCGTGGCGGCCCAGCATCATGCGGCGCACCTCGTCGATCTCGGTCTCGAGCGTGCACGTCAGCGGCGCGTTGTCCATCACGGTGCGCACGATGGTCTTGCCGACCGCACCGCCGTTGCCAACCACCGCCTGGATCACCTCCCTGAAGGTCAACATGCCGACCAGGTCGCCATGCTCCATGACGACGAGCGAGCCGATGTCGCGCTCGGCCATCGCCTTCAAGGCTTCGGCCAACGGCTGATCGGGCGAAACGGTGAACAACGTGCCACCTTTGACCCGAAGGATGTCACTGACTTTCATGGGGTGTCTCCTGGCTGCAGCCCGCGCCGGGCGGGCAAATCGACGTCTCAATATAGCCCACAATGTCGGGCACAAGACCCGGTAGTAACGGCTGGTACCAATCCATCCGCAAGCATCGCCGAACAGGCCCACAAGGCCTCGTCACACAGGAGACAACGTGCCCGGATATTCCGACCCCGGCTTCGACACGCTCGCGCTGCACGCCGGCAGCGCCCCCGACCCCGCCACCGGCGCGCGCGCCGTGCCGCTGTACCTGAGCACCTCGTTCGTGTTTCACGACAGCGACCACGCCGCAGCCCTGTTCAACATGGAGCGCGCCGGCCACGTCTATTCCCGCATTTCCAACCCCACCACGGCGGTGCTCGAGGAGCGCATCGCGGCGCTCGAAGGCGGCGTCGGCGCGATCGCGACGGCCAGCGGCCAGGCCGCGCTGCACCTGGCGGTTGTCACGCTGATGGGCGCCGGCGCGCACATCGTCGCGAGCGCGGCCCTGTACGGCGGGTCGCACAACCTGCTGCACTACACGCTGAGGCGCTTCGGCATCGAGACGACCTTTGTGCGGCCCGGCGACCTGGACGCCTGGCGCGCGGCGCTGCGGCCCAATACCCGCTTGTTCTTCGGGGAAACCCTCGGCAACCCGGGCCTGGACGTGCTCGACATCCCGTCTGTCGCGGCCATCGCCCATGAGCACGGCATCCCATTGCTGGTCGACTCGACCTTCACCACCCCCTATCTGATGCGGCCCTTCGAGCACGGGGCCGACCTGGTCTACCACTCGGCCACCAAGTTCCTGTCGGGTCACGGCACGGTGGTGGGCGGTGTGCTGGTCGACAGCGGGCAGTTCGACTGGGTAGCTTCGGGGCGCTTCCCGGAATTCACCGAGCCCTATGCCGGCTTCCACGACATGGTTTTTGCCGAAGAGAGCACCGTCGGGGCGTTCCTGCTGCGCGCGCGGCGGGAGGGCTTGCGCGACTTCGGGGCCTGCATGAGCCCGCACACGGCCTGGTTGATCCTGCAGGGTGTCGAAACGCTGCCGCTGCGCATGGAGCGGCATGTGGCCAACACCCGGCGTGTCGTGGAATTCCTGCGCGGCCATGCGATGGTCGAGTCGGTCGGCTACCCCGAACTCCCCGGGCACCCGAGCCAGCCGCTCGCCGCGCGGCTGCTGCCGCGCGGCTGCGGGTCGGTGTTCAGCTTCGACCTCAAGGGCCGGCGCGAGCAGGGGCGGCGCTTCATCGAGACGCTGAAGGTGTTCTCGCACCTGGCCAACGTGGGCGATTGCCGTTCGCTGGTGATCCACCCGGCCTCGACCACCCACTTCCGGATGGACACCGCGGCCCTCGCACAGGCCGGCATCGGCGAAGGCACCATACGGTTGTCGATCGGCCTGGAGAGCGCGGACGATCTGATCGACGACCTCGGGCGCGCGCTGAAGGCGGCCGAGAAGCTCGGGAGCGGCCGATGACCTTCGACCTCGACGGCCGTGCGGCCTATGCCTACACCGGCGGGCGCCCTTTCGACCCCGCCCTCCCCTGTGTGGTGCTGATCCACGGCGCCCTCAACGACCACAGCGTCTGGTCGCTGCAAAGCCGCTACCTGGCGCACCACGGCCATGGCGTGCTCGCGGTCGACCTGCCGGGGCACGGCCGCAGCGACGGGCCGGCCTTGCCCGACGTGGCCTCGCTGGCGGCGTGGATCGAGTCTTTGCTAACGGTGGTCGGCGCGGCGCGTGCGGCGCTGGTCGGCCACAGCATGGGCTCGTTGGTCGCGCTCGAAGCCGCCGCCCTGCTGGGCGAACGGGCCACCGCGCTGGTGATGGTCGGCACCACCTATCCGATGAAGGTGTCTTCGGCCCTGCTCGACACCGCCCGCGCCACGCCCGAGCGCGCGATCGACCAGGTGAACGCCTATTCGCACTCGACGCTGGCGCCCAAACCGTCGGCGCCCGGCCCTGGCAGCTGGCTGCACGGCGCGAGCCGCGCCTTGATGCGACGCCTGCAGGCCGACCATACCGCGCGCTACGGCGCCAACCTGTTCCATCACGATTTCGGCGTCTGCGACCGCTACACCGGCGGCGAAGTCGCCGCGGCTCGGCTGCGCTGCCCGGTGCGGCTGGTACTGGGCGAGCAGGACCAGATGACCTCGCCCAAGGCGGCCGCCTCGCTGGCCGGCCTGCTGCGCGCGGACGTCGTGCGGCTGCCGGCCGGGCATGCCCTGATGGCCGAGGCGCCCGATGGGGTGTTGAATGCGATCAAGTCCTTTCTGCCGCTGCCTCAGGAGGCTTGACCGATGACACCCACTACTGCCCGTGCGCCTGACGCAGGCATCGACCCGCGGTCGTTCACCAGCTTCGCCGAGTTCTATCCCTACTACCTCAGCGAGCACAGCGACCGCCGCTGCCGGCGGCTGCACTTCGCCGGCTCGACGCTGGCGCTGGCCTGCCTCGCGACGCTGCTGGCCACCGGGCAGCCGCTGTGGCTGCTGGCCGGCCTGGCCTGCGGCTACGGCTTCGCCTGGGTCGGCCACTTCGGCTTCGAGAAGAACCGGCCGGCGTCGTTCAAGCGCCCGCTCTACAGCTTCATGGGGGACTGGGTGATGTACAAGGACATCTGGACCGGGCGCATCAAGCTCTGAGTCCCGGCTCACGCCCGCCGGCGCCTGCAGGCCGGCGCCTATCCCAGCAGGTCGGCCAGTGTCATGCGTGCAAAGCCGGCACGCTCCCAGAAGCCGCGCAGCGTCGGGCTCGGGTCGAGCAGCAATTCGGCCAGCAGCGGCTGCGCGGTGGTGCGATCCGGCTCGGCCAACAGCACGTAACGCGCGCCCTCGCGGCCCTCTTCCTGCAGGCGCGCCACCCAGTCGAGCGCCATCAGCTTTTCCAGCACCGGCTCGATCTGCAGCGGGTCGGTGCGCAGGTGCTCCGCCAACTGCGCCGCCGACAGCCCGTGGTAGCTCTGGCCGCGCGCCTGCAGCAGCTCGCGCAGCACGGTGACGGCGAGGTGGAAACGGTGACCCGGCGTGGTCGGCCGGCGCACCACCCGCATCTGCAGGCTCGGCGCGTACGCCGCGATCACGGCGCCGAGCAGCACGATCACCCAGCCGAAGTAGATCCAGACCAGGAAGATGGGCACGGTCGCAAAGGTGCCGTAGACCGCCGAATAGGTCGGCACGCGGCGCAGGTACAGGGCCAGCAGGCTCTTGGCCACCTCGAAGCCGATCGCGACGAACAGCCCGCCCACCATCGCGTGGGACCACCGCACGTGGGTGTTGGGCACGAGGCGGAACATCGCGCCCATCGAGGCGGCCAGCAGCCCGAACTCGAGCACGTTGAGCATCGCGCTGATGCCGCCTGGCAGCGTGCTGACCAAGCCGCGCGACGCACTGAGGAAATATGAGGTGATGCTGAGGCTGGAGCCGAGCATCAAGGGCCCGAGCGTTGCCGCAGCCCAGTACAGCAGCACCCGCTGTGCGATCGGGCGCGACTTGCGCACCCGCCAGATGCTGTTGAGCGTGCGGTCGATCGTGAGCAGCAGCGCCAGCGCGGTGAACACCAATATCACCAGGCCGGCGGTACCGAGCCGGTTGGAATTGGCCGCGAACTGGGTCAGAGCCCGCAGCACCGGCTTGGCGATGGCGTCGGGGATCAGGCTCTCGATGAAGTACTTCTCGAGCGCCACCTGGAAGCGGGCGAAGATCGGGAAGGCGGTGAAGATCGCCAGCGTCACCGTGAAGAACGGCACCAGCGCGATGATGGTGGTGAACGTGAGGCTGCCCGCGGTCAAGCCCAGCCGGTCTTCTCGGAAGCGCAGCCGCAAGGTCTTGAGCGTGTCCATCCAGGGCCAGCGATGCAAGGTCTGCAGCAGGCGTCCTAGCTGTTGGCGCGAGGAATGGCGCAGTCCCAGGGGGAAATTCATGGCCGTTATCATGCCATTGATGAATTCGACGTCCGTCCCCAACCTGACGCGCGCGCTCGCTGTCGCCAGCCTGCTCGGGCTCATCGTGCTCGGCGTCGGCTGGGAGTTGTGGTGGGCACCGCTGCGGCCCGGGGGCAGCTGGCTGGCCCTCAAGGTGCTGCCGTTGTGGTTGCCGCTGGCCGGCCTGCTCAAGCGACGCATGTACACCTACCGCTGGGTCAGCCTGCTGGTCTGGATCTACTTCGCCGAGGGTGCCGTGCGCGCCACCAGCGACCGCGGCCCGAGCGCTGTGCTCGCCGGCGTCGAAGTGCTGCTGTGCTTGCTGTTGTTTGGCGCCTGCGCACTGCATGTACGCTGGCGGCTGCGCCATGCGCCTGTCTCTGCGGCCGCCTCCACACCCACCTGACCCCCCTCAAGCCCCACACCGCGCACATGAACACTGCCGCCCTGCTCGATGCCCTGCGCGCCGCCGTCGGCGCGGCCCACGTCCTGACCGACGGCGATCTGTCCGCCTGGGAGCTGGATTGGCGCAAGCGTTACCGCGGCAAGGCGCTGGCGGTGGTGCGGCCGGGGTCCACCGCAGAAGTGGCGGCGGTGGTGAAGGCGTGCACCGCCCTCGGCGTGGGCCTGGTGCCGCAAGGCGGCAACACCGGGCTGGTCGGCGGCTCGGTGCCCGACCAGAGCGGCGAGCAGGTGCTGCTGAGCCTGCAACGCATGAACCGGGTGCGCGAGATCGACGCTGCCAACCTCACGATGACCGTGGACGCCGGCTGTGTGCTGCAGGCGGTGCAGGAAGCCGCCGCCGCCCAGGGCCTGCTGTTCCCGCTCAGCCTGGCGGCCGAAGGCAGCTGCACCATCGGCGGCAACCTGGCCACCAACGCCGGCGGCACGCAGGTGCTGCGCTATGGCAATGCGCGCGAGCTGTGCCTCGGGCTGGAGGTCGTGACGGCCGCCGGTGAGGTCTGGGACGGGCTGTCGGGCCTGCGCAAGGACAACACGGGTTACGACCTGCGCGACCTGTTCATCGGCAGCGAGGGCACGCTGGGCATCATCACCGGCGCCACCTTGAAGCTCTATCCGCAGCCGGCGGCGCGGGTCACCGCGCTGGCGGCGCTGCCGTCGCTCGACAACGCCGTGGCGCTGTTGCAGCTCGCGCAGGCCCGGCTCGGCTCGGGCCTGACCGGCTTCGAAGTGATGGGCGCGTTCGCCTTGCAGCTGGTGGCACGGCATTTCCCGCAGCTGCCGCAGCCGCTCGCGGCGTCGCCGTGGATGGTGCTGCTGGAGCAGTCGGACACCGAGTCCGAAGCGCATGCGCGCGGGCTGTTCGAAAGCATGCTGGAGACCGCCCTCGAACGTGAACTGATCAGCGACGCCGCGATCGCCGAGAGCCTCGAGCAGTCGCGCGCCTTGTGGCATCTGCGCGAGTCGATCCCGCTGGCGCAGGCCGAAGAGGGTCTGAACATCAAGCACGACATCTCGGTGCCGGTGTCACGCATTCCGGCCTTCGTGGCCGAGGCCGACGCGGCCATCGCGGCGCGCTTTCCCGGCGCCCGGCTGGTCAACTTCGGCCACCTGGGCGACGGCAACCTGCACTACAACGTGCAGGCGCCCGAGGGCGGCGCCGCGGCCGACTTCCTGCGCGAGCACGAGGCAGCCGTCAACGAGGTGGTCTACGACACGGTGGTGGCGCACGGCGGATCGATCTCGGCCGAGCACGGCATCGGCGCGTTGAAGCGCGACGAACTGGAGCGGCGCAAATCGCCGGTGGCCTTGCAGCTGATGCGTGCGATCAAGCGGGCGCTCGATCCGCAGGGCCGCTTGAACCCGGGCCGCACGCTGAGCGCCTGAGCGCAGGGGGCTGAAAAGGCGGCGCCACCGCCCTTCGGGGCGCGGCGGCCCGCCCTACTGCAGCGGCCCCTTGAGGGCGTCGGGCAACGGCAGCGGCACGACGTCGATGCCCTCGTCGATCAGCGCCTCGGTTTCCTCCCGTGTGGCGTGGCCGCGGATGGCACGCGCTTCGGTTTCACCGTGGTGGATACGGCGGGCCTCCTCGGGGAAGCGTTCGCCGACGTCTTCGGTGTTCGCGATCACATGCCGCACGGCCCTGAGGAACAGTGCCTGCAGCGCCTGCGGCGTGGGTGGCTGCTGCGGGGCCATTTCGTTGGCGGGCCCGGGCGGCGTGGTGTTGTTGCAGGCCTGCGCCGCCGGCGGCGCCTTGGCATGGGACAAGTTCAGCCTGGGAGCGCTGGGCATGCGAGTGATCTCGCCGTCACCGCAATAAGGGCAGACGAGCAGGCCGCGCTCGAGTTGCGACCGGTAGTCGTCTTCCGATGCGAACCAGCCTTCGAAGCCGTGTTCGTGTCGGCATTGCAGATTCCAGACCTTCATAACATCACGGTTGTCGTCCCGAGTTCGCACTGTCGTGCGAGATCCAGTCAAGCGGCCACGCCCCGGCGCGCCAACGCTGCCACCACAGCAGACCGATCATCGTCTTGGCGTCGGTCACCCGGCCGTCGCGTATCCAGTCGTCGAGCTGCTCGGGCGTCGCGGTGATGACTTCCAGAAATTCACCGTCGTCGAGCTGCTTGTCACCCGCGACCAGCCCACGCGCGAACCAGATCTCGATGCCTTCGTTCGAATAGGCAATGGCATTGTGCAGCACGCCGGCGTACGCCCATTCGCGCGCCCGGTAGCCGGTCTCTTCGAGCAGCTCGCGCTCGGCACACTGCCGCCCGGGCTCGCCGGCGTCGAGCTTACCGGCCGGGAACTCGATCATCACCTGGCCAAGCGGGTAGCGGAACTGCCGCTCCAGCACCAGCCGGCCGTCGTCGAGCAGCGGCACGATCATCACCGCGCCCGGGTGCACGATGTATTCGCGGTGCGAAGTGGCCCCGTCGGGCAGTGCGATCTTGTCGCGCCGCACGTCGAGGAAGTGGCCGCGGTAGACCTGCTGGGTCTCCACGCACAGTTCGGCCAGATGGCTGTCTTCTTCGGCAGCGGGCGTCATACGTCCTTTGAGGGGGAACGGTGGGGGGTGGCAGGAAGATCAGCCGCGGTGGCGCCGCAAATAGCGCCACACGAAGCCGGGAAAGGCGAGCGTCAGGAACAAGCAGGCCGACACCGCGTAGAACTCCCAGCCCTGCGCGTGGCGCTGGCCGATGCGGGCTTCGAGCCCGAAGCCCAGGCCCAGCACGGCCCCGAACAGCACCAGCAGCTCGAACAGCCGCAGCGCCAGGGCCTTGTGGGGCGAGCGCCGTGGCCCGATGGCGAACAGGCGCTCATTGACGAACGGCAGGTTGGCGGCCACCACGGCAACCGCCAGCACCAGCCAGACCGAAGCCGCGAGTGTGTCCAAGGAGGGTCCTTAACCGCCCGCGAGGTCGCGGATGGCGTTAACGCACAGTGTCATCAGACCACCGGGCAGCAGGCCGAACACCAGCACCGCGACACCGTTGAGCGACATTACCGCGCGGGCGTCGAAACTGGTGCGGATCGGCGCCGTGTCGGTCGCCTGGTCGAAATACATGACCTTGACCACGCGGAGGTAGTAGAAGGCGCCGATCAGCGACAGCAGCACGGCGATGACCGCCAGCCAGATGTACAGCGGCAAATTGGTCGACACCAGCGCCTGCAGCACCGCCAGCTTGGCGAAGAAGCCGACCGCGGGCGGCACGCCGGCCAGCGAGAACATGAAGATGGCCATCACCGCCGCATACCAGGGGCTGCGCTGGTTCAAGCCCTTGAGGTCGTCGATCTCCTCCGCCTCGAAGCCCTGGCGCGACAGCAGCGCGATCAGGCCGAAGGTGCCCAGCGTGGTCAGCACGTAGGTGATGGCGTAGAACATCGCCGAGCTGTAGGCGTTGCCGGCCGACGCGGTGTTGCCGGTGACGACACCACACGACAGGCCCAGCAGCATGAAGCCCATCTGGCCAATCGTCGAATAGGCCAGCATGCGCTTCAGATTGGTCTGCGCGATCGCGGCAAGGTTGCCCACCACCAGCGAGGCCACCGCCAACACGATCAGCATGTGCTGCCACTGCTCGGCCAGACCGTACATGCCGTCGACCAGCAAACGGATCGCCATCGCGAAGCCAGCCAGCTGGGGTGCGCCCGAGATCAGCAGCGTGACGCCGGTGGGAGCGCCCTGGTAGACGTCGGGCACCCACATGTGGAACGGCACGGCGGCCAGCTTGAAGGCCAGGCCCGCGACCACGAAGACGATGCCGAACACCAGCACCTGCTCGTTGATGTTGCCGGCGTTGATGCGCGCCAGCACGGTCGGGATGTCGAGCGACGAAGTCGCGCCGTACATCATCGACAGGCCGTACAGCAAGAAGCCCGAGGCCAGCGCGCCCAGCACGAAGTACTTCATCGCCGCCTCGGTCGCCCCGGCATGGTCACGACGCAAGGCGACCAGCGCATACAGCGACAGCGTCATCAACTCCAGGCCCAGGTAGATGGTCAGGAAGTTGTTGGCCGAGATCAGCAGCATGATGCCCAGCAGCGAGAACAGGCTGAGCGTGAACAGCTCACCCTTGAGCATGCCGCGCTCGGCCGCGTAAGGCCGGGCGTACACCAGCGACACCAGCGTGGCGATGGTGGCGAAGAACTCGAGCAAATTGCCCATCGGGTCGCTGACGACCATGCGGTTCATGCCGTACACCGTGCGCGTGTCGCCGATGTAGGAGAGCTGCAGGGCGCCGACGGCGACCAGCGAGAACACCGTCAGCCAGTAGGTCGGCGCACGCTGCGGATGCTTGACGAACAGATCCACCATCGCGATGACGCAGGTCAGCGCGAGCAGCAGGATCTCGGGGTAGATCGCGAGCCAGTTCATTTCGTTCATCTTGTGGCCTCGTCAGGTCAGAGCTTCGGTTGGGCCACGTGCTGCAGCAGGTTGACGACCGAGTGGTGCATGACGTCGGTGAAAGGCTTGGGATAGAGGCCCATCCACAAGACCGCGACGGCCAGCACCGCGAGCATCACGAACTCGCGTGCGTTCAGGTCTTGCAGCGCGGCCACGTCGTCGTTGGCGACCGGGCCGAAATAGACCCGCTTGACCATCCACAAGGTGTAGCCGGCACCGAAGATCAGCGTCGTGGCGGCCAGCGCGCCGAGCCAGAAGTTGTTCTTCACGGTGCCCAGGATCACCATCCACTCGCCGACGAAACCGGCGGTGCCCGGCAGGCCGCAGTTGGCCATCGCGAACAACACCGCGAAGGCGGCGAACTTGGGCATCGTGTTGGCAACACCGCCGTAGGAGGCGATCTCCCGCGAGTGCACGCGGTCGTAGAGCACGCCGATGCACAGGAACATCGCGCCCGAGACGAAACCGTGCGAGACCATCTGCACGATGGCGCCCGACATGCCCAGCTCGTTGAACATGAAGAAGCCCAGCGTCACGAAGCCCATGTGGGCGATCGACGAGTACGCCACCAGCTTTTTCATGTCTTGCTGCACCAGCGCCACCAGGCCGATGTAGACCACCGCGACCAGCGACAGCGCCACGATGATCCAGGTCAGCTCGCGGCTCGCATCGGGGGCGATCGGCAGCGAGAAGCGCAAGAAGCCGTAGGCGCCGAGCTTCAGCATGATGGCCGCCAGCACCACCGAGCCGCCGGTGGGCGCCTCGACGTGGGCGTCGGGCAGCCAGGTGTGCACCGGCCACATCGGCACCTTGACCGCGAACGCCAGGAAGAAGGCGCCGAACAGCAGCTTCTGCGCGTCGAGGCCGATGCGCATCGTGTGCCAGGTCTGGATGTCGAAGCTGCGCGACTGGTAGTACAGATAGACCAGCGCGACCAGCATCAGCAGCGAGCCGAGCAGCGTGTACAGGAAGAACTTGAAGGCCGCGTAGACGCGCCGCGGGCCGCCCCAGATGCCGATGATGATGTACATCGGGATCAGGGTCGCTTCGAAGAACACGTAGAACAGCAGGCCGTCGAGCGCCGAGAACACGCCGACCATCAGGCCGGACAGGATCAAGAAGGCGCCCATGTACTGGTTGACGCGTTCGGTGATGACCTCCCAGCCGGCGATCACGACGATCACCGTGATGAAAGCGGTCAGCAGCACGAACCACACCGACAGGCCGTCGACGCCGAGGTGGTAACGCGCGTTGAAGCGCGCGATCCACGGTGCGTTCTCGACGAACTGCATCGCGGCGCTGCCGGTGTCGAAGCCGCTCAGCAGCGGCAAGGTGATGGCGAAGCTGACCAGCGCGCCGATCAGCGCCAGCCAGCGCACGGTGCCGGCCAGCTGCGGGCGGTTGAAGGTCAGCAGGACGCAGCCGATGACGATGGGCGTCCAGATCGCGAGGCTCAGAAGATTCATGTTGTTCTACCCTCGCTCAGCGCGTCACGAACGACTGCAGGAAGGGCCACAGCTGCCAGGTCAGCAGCGCGAAGATGCCGACGATCATCACCAGCGCATAGTGATAGATGTAGCCGGACTGGAACAAGCGCACCACCGAGGCGGTCAGGCCGACCAGCTTGGCCGAGCCGTTGACGACCACGCCGTCGATCAGGCCCACGTCGCCGCCCTTCCACAGGCCACGGCCGAGCAGCCGGGCACCGGCCGCAACGATGTTCTCGTTGATCCAGTCCATGTAGTACTTGTTTTCCATGATGCGGACGAGGAAGCCGAGGCGCTGCCGCAGCATCGTCGGGATGGCCGGCTTGAGCATGTAGAACACGTAGGCGGTGACCACACCGGCCAGCGCGAGCCAGAACGGCGCCGTCATGAAGCCATGCAGGCCCATCGCCATCGCGCCATGGAAGTGCGACTGCAGCTCAGCCATCGCAGGATGTTTGGTCGCGTCGACGGTGATGGCGTCGGCGAAGAAGCTGCCGTGGACCAGCGGCCCGAGCGTGAAATAACCGATCACCACCGACGGGATCGCCAGCAGCAGCAGCGGCACCGTGACGACGGCCGGTGACTCGTGCGGCTCGTGCACATGATCGTGGTCGTGATGACCATCGGCGTGCGCCTCGTCGTCTTCCGGCGGGAAGGGCTTGTGGCGGAAGCGCTCTTCGCCGTGGAACACCAGGAAATACATCCGGAACGAATAGAACGCGGTGACGAACACGCCCAGCACCACCGCGAAGTAGGCAAAACCGGCACCGGGCAGATGGCTCGCGTGCACCGCCTCGATGATGCTGTCCTTCGAGTAGAAGCCCGAGAAGAACGGCGTGCCGATCAGCGCCAGCGACCCCAGCAGCGAGGTGATCCAGGTGATCTTCATGTACTTGCGCAGGCCACCCATGTTGCGGATGTCCTGATCGTGGTGCATGCCGATGATCACCGAGCCGGCGCCGAGGAACAGCAGGGCCTTGAAGAAGGCGTGGGTCATCAGGTGGAACACCGCCACCGAGTAGGCCGACACGCCCAGCGCCACGGTCATGTAGCCCAGCTGGGACAGCGTCGAATACGCCACCACCCGCTTGATGTCGTTCTGGATGATGCCCAGAAAGCCCATGAACAGCGCCGTGATCGCGCCGATCACGAGCACGAAGTTGAGCGCGGCGTCCGACAGTTCGAACAGCGGCGACATGCGGGCCACCATGAAGATGCCCGCGGTCACCATGGTGGCCGCGTGGATCAGCGCCGAGATGGGCGTCGGGCCTTCCATCGAGTCGGGCAGCCAGACGTGCAGCGGGAACTGGGCCGACTTGCCCATCGCGCCGATGAACAGACAGATGCAGATGACCGTGATCAGCATCCAGTCGCTGCCCGGGAAGGTCAGCTGGGCGATCTCGCCGGCGCGCGCGAAGGTTTGCGCGTAGTCGAGAGTGCCGGCATAGGCGACGATCAGGCCGATGCCGAGGATGAAGCCGAAGTCGCCGACCCGGTTGACCAAAAAGGCCTTCATGTTGGCGAACACGGCCGAGGGCTTCTTGAACCAGAACCCGATCAGCAGATACGACACCAGGCCCACCGCCTCCCAGCCGAAGAACAGCTGCAGGAAGTTATTGCTCATCACGAGCATCAACATCGAGAAGGTGAACAGCGAGATGTAGGAGAAGAAGCGCTGGTAGCCCGGGTCTTCTTCCATGTAGCCGATGGTGTAGACGTGCACCATCAGCGAGACGAAGGTCACCACGCACATCATCATCGCGGTGAGGCCGTCGACCAGGAAGCCGATCTCCATCTTCAGGTCGCCGAGCGTCATCCACTCGTAGATGGTGGCGTTGAAGCGGGCGCCGTCGACGACGGCGTTCAGCGTCAGCGCCGACAGCACGAAGGCGATGAACACCCCGAGGATGGTGATGGTGTGAGCGCCGCGCCGGCCGACGGCCTTGCCGAACAGGCCCGCGACGATGGCGCCTACCAGCGGCGCCAAGGGCACCGCCACCAGCATGTTTTGAGAGAGCTGCGTCATGTTGTTATGGGCTCCCGCGGCTTAGCCTTTGAGGGTGTCGAGCTCTTCGACGTCGATGGTCGAGCGGTTGCGGAACAGCACCACCAGGATCGCCAGGCCGATCGCCGACTCGGCGGCGGCCACCGTCAGGATGAAGAACACGAACACCTGGCCGGCCATGTCGCCCAGGTAATGCGAGAAGGCCACGAAGTTGAGGTTGACCGCCAGCAGCATCAGCTCGATCGCCATCAGCAGCACGATCAGGTTGCGGCGGTTCATGAAGATGCCGATCACCGCCATCGCGAACAGGATCGCGCTCAGCGACAAATAATGTCCGAGTGTCAGCGTCATGCCTGTCCCCCAGTGGAAGCTTCTGCCTGGCCGCCCGCTGCGGCAGGCGTCTCGACCTCGACCGGCATCTGCACAATGCGCAGGCGATCGCCCTTCTTGACCTTGATCTGGTCGGCCGGGTCGATGTAGCGCGAGTCCTTGCGTTTGCGCATCGTCAGCGCAATCGCGGCCACGATGGCCACCAGCAGGATGACCGCCGCCACTTCGAGCGGATAGAGGTAGTTCTTGTACAGCTCGATGCCCAGCAAACGGGTGTTGCCCATCTGCACGGCCTGGGCGGTGGCTTGCGGCGCGTCGACCAGCTTGAAGCCGCCCAGCAGCACGACCGCCATCTCCAACGCGATCACCGCGCCGATCAGCCCGGCGACCGGGAAGTGCTTCCAGAAGTTCTGCCGCACCGCGTCGACGTTGAAGTCGAGCATCATCACGACGAACAGGAACAGCACCATCACCGCGCCGACGTAGACGAGCACCAGCGAGATGGCCAGGAACTCGGCCTGCAGCAGCATCCACACGCCGGCGGCGTTGAAGAAGGCCAGCACCAGAAACAGCGCCGAATGGACGGTGCTGCGGGCAGTGATCACGCGAAACGCTGAAAACAGCAGGATCACGGAGAACACATAGAAGATCGCGGTCTTGGTATCCATGTTTTTCTCGGGTTGAGGGCTGCCTGCCTCCCCGCATCGCAGGTGGGAGGCAGCCCGCAGACAAGCGGCGGGCTGCTTATCGGTACTTGGCGTCCGCCTCCTTGTTGGCCGCGATTTCTTTCTCGTAGCGGTCACCCACGGCCAGCAGCATCTCTTTGGTGAAGTAGAGGTCGCCGCGTTTTTCGCCGTGGTATTCGAGGATGTGCGTTTCGACGATCGAATCGACCGGGCAGCTCTCTTCGCAGAAGCCGCAGAAGATGCACTTGGTCAGGTCGATGTCGTAGCGCTTGGTGCGGCGGGTGCCGTCGGCGCGCACGTCGGACTCGATCGTGATCGCGAGCGCCGGGCACACCGCTTCGCACAGCTTGCAGGCGATACAACGCTCTTCGCCGTTTTCATAACGGCGCAGTGCGTGCAGGCCGCGAAAGCGCGGGCTGGCCGGTGTCTTTTCCTCGGGGAACTGCACCGTGATGTGCGGCGACAAGAAGTGCCGGCCGGTCAGAGCCAGCCCCTTGAAAAGCTCCGTCAGCATGAAGCTGTTGAGGAAGCCCTTGATGGAAGCTACTGCAGACATGGTGTGATTACCTCGTCAGTTTCCGGGGACCCAGGTCCAGATGTTCCAGGGCGACACGATCCACAGACCCACCAGCACCAGCCAGACCAGCGTGACGGGGATGAAGATCTTCCAGCCCAGGCGCATGATCTGGTCGTAGCGGAAGCGGGGGAAGGTGGCGCGCACCCACAGGAACATCGTCACGACGACGAAGGTCTTGATGCCGAGCCAGAGCCAGTCGGCGATCCAGGTGAACGGCGCCATGTTGACCGGCGGCAGCCAGCCGCCCAGGAACATCAGCGACGCGAGCGCCGACACCAGAATCATGTTGGCGTATTCGGCCAGGAAGAACATCGCGAACGACATGCCCGAGTACTCGATCATGTGGCCGGCGACGATTTCCGACTCGCCTTCGACGACGTCGAACGGGTGGCGGTTGGTTTCGGCGATGCCCGAGATCACGTAGACGACGAAGATGGGCAGCAGCGGCAGCCAGTTCCACGACAAGAAGGTCAGCCCCTTGTCGGCCGCCCAGCCGTGTGCCTGGCTGTTGACGATGTCGCTCATGTTCAGGCTGCCCGACACCATCAGCACGACGACGAAGGCGAAGCCCATCGCGATCTCGTAGGACACCATCTGGGCCGACGCACGCAGCGCGCCCAGGAAGGCGTACTTCGAGTTCGAGGCCCAGCCGGCGATGATCACGCCGTAGACCTCGAGCGAGGTGATGGCCATCAGGAACAGCAGGCCGGCGTTGATGTTCGACAGCGCCACGTCGGGGCCGAACGGCACCACCGCCCAGGCGGCCAGCGCCGGCATGATGGTCATGATCGGCGCGACGAAGAACAAGCCCTTGTTGGCCGCCGTCGGCTGGATGATCTCCTTGAAGATCAGCTTCACCGCATCGGCGATCGGCTGCAGCAGGCCCAGCGGGCCGACCCGGTTGGGGCCCGGGCGAATCTGGGTCCAGCCGATGGCCTTGCGCTCCCACAGCGTCAGGTAGGCGACGCAGAGCATCAGCGGCAGCACCAGCGCGACGATCTTGACCAGGGTCCAGACCACCGGCCAGGCGCCGCCGAGGGTCGAGAGGCCGTAAGTGTTGAGGGTTTCAAGCATGCTTCAACTCCGACTTCAGGCCTTGGCCACGTCGAGACCGCCGAACATCGCACCCAGCGCCGAGGTGAGCGGATGGCCCGCCGGCACGCGCACGGTGTTGGCGGGCAAACCACGCTCCAGGCGCGCCGGCAGCACGGCCGACGCCTCGCCCTGGCTGACCCGCACCGCGTCGCCGTCCTTCAGGCCCAGGCGCTCCCACAAGGCAGCCGGCAGGCCGGCCACCGGGGGCATGGCGTCGTTGGTCAGCTGCAGCGAATGGGCGCGCCGCACGATCGCGTCGCTCCAGTAGATCGGCACTTCGGCGATACGCTCCAAGGCGTTCGCAGTTGCTGCCGGCGCAACGCGCACCGCCGCATTCGTCTTGTTGCTCAGGCGGCTGGCCAACTGGGCCACGTCGCCCAGCGCCTGCGCCCGCACCTCTTCCGAGGTTTCGGCACTGAAGCCCGGCAGGCCGAGCATGGTGCCCAGCACGCGCAGGACCTTCCAGCCGGGCCGCGTCTCGCCCTGGGGCTTCACGACACCGTAGAAGCTTTGCACGCGGCCTTCGGCGTTGACGTAAGTGCCCGAGGTTTCCGAGAACGGCGCGATCGGCAGCAGCACGTCGGCGTATTCGACCGCCGCGGTGCGGAAGGCCGTCATCGCCACGACCATCTCGGCGCCCTGCACGGCCTTGGCCGCGCGCAAGGCGTCGGCGGCGTCCAGCTCAGGTTCGACGTTCAGCAGCAGATAAGCCTTCAGCGATTGCGACAACATCTGGCCGGCGTTGAAGCCGCCCGCGCCCGGCACGGCACCGACCAGTTGCGCGCCGACGGCGTTCGCCCCTTCGGTCAGGTAGCCGACCGACGCGCCGGTCTGCTCGCCGATCCAGTTCGCCAGCGCCAGCAGCGTGCTGGCTTGCGGATGCTGGGCGGCGGCATTGCCGAGCAGCACAGCCTTGCGCTCGCCGCTCAACAGCGAGGCGGCCACGGCACGGGCCGCATCAGTCACTTCGGCCTCGGCCGGTGCCGGCACGCCGCGCTCTGCCGCGACCGCCGCGGCAATCGCCGCCAGCGCTTGCGGCCACGCGCTCGGCGCCACCGTGGTGCGGCTCGCCAGCGTGATCAGCCAATCGTCTTCGACCGCGTCCAGGCTGTGCACTTGTGCACCGTGGCGCGCGGCCTGGCGCAGCCGCTGCGCGAACAGCGGATGGTCCTTGCGCAGGAAGGAGCCGACCACCAGCACGCGCTGCAGGGTCGACAGCGCCGCGATCGGCAGGCCCAGCCAGCGCACGCCGCCGCTGCTGGTATCGAAGTCGGCATGGCGGGTGCGGTAGTCGATGTTCTCGCTGCCGAGGCCACGCACCAGCTGGCCCAGCAGGTGCAGTTCCTCGACGGTGCTGTGCGGGGTGGCCAGCGCGCCGATGGCGGCAGCGCCGTGCTCGGCCTTGATCAGCTTGAGGCCGTTGGCGACGTATTCGAGCGCGGTCGGCCAGTCGACCGCCTTCCACTGACCGCCCTGCTTCAGCATCGGCATGGTCAGCCGTTCGTCGCTGTTGAGCGCCTCGTACGAGAAGCGGTCACGGTCGGCGAGCCAGCACTCGTTGACCTCTTCGTTCTCGAGCGGGAGCACACGCATCACCTTGCTGCCCTTGACCTGCACCACCAGGTTGGCGCCGGTCGAGTCGTGCGGGCTGACCGACTTGCGGCGCGACAGCTCCCAGGTGCGGGCGGTGTAGCGGAACGGCTTGCTGGTGATGGCGCCGACCGGGCACAGGTCGATCATGTTGCCCGACAGTTCCGAGTCGATCGTCGCACCGACGAAGGTGGTGATCTCGGAATGTTCACCGCGGTGGATCATGCCCAGCTCCATCACGCCGGCCACTTCCTGGCCGAAGCGCACGCAGCGGGTGCAATGGATACAGCGCGACATCTCGGCCAGCGAGACGATGGGGCTCACTTCCTTGGCGAGCACCACACGCTTTTCTTCGGTGTAGCGCGACGACGAGCCGCCGTAGCCGACGGCCAGGTCTTGCAGCTGGCATTCGCCGCCCTGGTCGCAGATGGGGCAGTCGAGCGGGTGGTTGATGAGCAAAAACTCCATCACCCCTTGCTGGGCCTTGACCGCCTTGTCGCTCTTGGTGCGCACGATCATGCCTTGCGTCACCGGGGTGGCGCAGGCGGGCATCGGCTTGGGCGCCTTCTCGACGTCGACCAAGCACATGCGGCAGTTCGCCGCGATCGAGAGCTTCTTGTGATAGCAGAAGTGCGGCACGTAGGTGCCCGCCTTTTCGGCCGCATGCATGACCATGCTGCCCTCGGGCACCTCGACCTTCTTGCCGTCCAGTTCGATTTCAACCATGGTGGTGTGTCTTTCGCAGGACCGTCAGCACGACGACGCGCGCGCCCATCGCGGGCAGCGGTCGGGTCGGCGTGAAGACGGTCATCTACTCGTCCTTCAGGCGTGCGCCGGGACCAAACAGGTCTTGTGTTCGACGTGATAGGCGAACTCGTCGCGGAAATGCTTCAGCATCGCCCGCACCGGCATCGCGGCCGCATCGCCCAGCGCGCAGATGGTGCGCCCCTGGATGTTGTCGGCCACCGAGTTCAACAGGTCGAGGTCTTCGGGACGGCCCTTGCCGTTCTCGACCCGCTCGACCATGCGCCACAGCCAGCCGGTGCCTTCACGGCACGGCGTGCACTGGCCGCAGGACTCGTGCATGTAGAAATAGCTCAGCCGCAGCAAGGACTTGACCATGCAGCGCGTCTCGTCCATGACGATGACGGCGCCCGAGCCCAGCATCGAGCCGGCCTTCGAGATGGCGTCGTAGTCCATCGTCAGGTCCATCATGATGTGCGCCGGCAACACCGGGGCCGACGATCCGCCGGGGATCACCGCCTTCAGCTTGCGGCCGCCACTCACGCCACCGGCGAGTTCGAGCAGCTTGGAGAACGGCGTGCCGAGCGGGATCTCGAAGTTGCCCGGGCGCTCGACGTCGCCGACCACCGAGAAGATCTTGGTGCCGCCGTTGTTCGGCTTGCCGATCTTCAGGTAGGGGTCGCCGCCGTTGCGGATGATCCACGGCACCGCGGCAAACGTCTCGGTGTTGTTGATCGTGGTCGGCTTGCCATAGAGGCCGAAGCTGGCCGGGAACGGCGGCTTGAAGCGCGGCTGGCCCTTCTTGCCTTCGAGCGACTCGAGCAGCGCCGTTTCCTCGCCGCAGATGTAGGCGCCGAAACCATGGTGCGCATGCAGCTGGAAGCTGAAGTTGCTGCCCATGATGTTGTTGCCGAGATAGCCCGCGGCACGCGCTTCCTCGAGCGCCTCTTCGAAGCGTTCGTACACCTCGAAGATTTCACCGTGGATGTAGTTGTAGCCCACGGGGATGCCCATCGCATAGGCGGCGATGGCCATGCCTTCGATCACGATGTGCGGGTTGTAGCGCAGGATGTCGCGGTCCTTGCAGGTGCCCGGCTCGCCTTCGTCAGAGTTGCAGACGAGGTATTTCTGGCCCGGGAACTGGCGCGGCATGAAGCTCCACTTCAGGCCGGTCGGAAAGCCCGCACCGCCGCGTCCGCGCAGGCCAGAGGCCTTGACCTCGGCGATCACCTGGTCGGGCGTCAGGCCCTCGGTCAGGATCTTGCGCAAGGCCTTGTAGCCGTCGCGCGCTTCATAGTCCTTCAGGCGCCAGTTGCTGCCGTCGAGACCCGCGTAGATCTGCGCGCCGATGTGGCGGCCGTGGAAGCAGGTCTCCTGGCCGGTGGCCTGAAACTTGGCGAGGTTCAACATCACTTCACCCCTTGCTGGGCTTGCTGCGCCAGCTCATCGACCAGCGCGTCGAGGCGCTCGGGGCCCATGAAGCTGCACATCTGCCGATCGTTGACCAGCATCACCGGCGCATCGGCGCAGGCACCGAGGCATTCGCATTCCTGCACCGAGAACAAGCCGTCGGCGGTGGTGCCGCCCAGCTCGATGCCGAGCCGCTTGCTCAGGTGGTCGGCCGCGTCCTTGCCGCCGCGCAGCTGGCACGGCAGGTTGGTGCAGACGGCAAACTTGAACTTGCCGACCGGACGCTGGTTGTACATGTTGTAGAAGGTCACCACCTCGTGCACCGCGATGGGCGGCATGCCGAGGTAGTCGGCGACGTCCTTCTCGGCCTCGGGCGAGACCCAGCCCTGCTCCTGCTGCACGATGGACAAACAGGCCATCACGGCCGATTGCTTCTGGTCTGCCGGGTACTTGGCGACCTCGCGCGCGAAGCGCTGCTTGGTGGCTTCCGAGATCATCGATCAATCTCTCCGAACACAATGTCCATGGTGCCGATGATCGCCACGGCGTCGGCAATCATGTGGCCGCGCGACATTTCGTCCATCGCGGCCAGGTGCGGGAATCCGGGCGCACGGATCTTCAGGCGATAGGGCTTGTTGGCGCCATCGCTGACGAGGTAGATGCCGAACTCCCCCTTGGGGTGCTCGACCGCCGCATAGGCTTCGCCCTCGGGCACGTGAAAACCTTCGGTGAACAGCTTGAAGTGGTGGATCAGCTGTTCCATGCTCGACTTCATCTCGACACGCGACGGCGGCGCCACCTTGTGGTTGTCGGTGATGACCGGCCCGGCGTTCTTGCGCAGCCACTCCACGCACTGCTTGATGATGCGGTTGGACTGGCGCATTTCCTCGACACGCACCAGGTAGCGGTCGTAGCAATCGCCGTTGGTGCCGAGCGGCACATCAAACTGCATCTGGTCGTAGACGTCGTACGGCTGCTTCTTGCGCAGGTCCCATGCGATGCCGGAGCCGCGCAGCATGGGGCCGGTGAACCCGAGGTTCAAGGCGCGCTCGGGCGACACCACGCCGACGCCCACCGTGCGCTGCTTCCAGATGCGGTTGTCGGTCAGCAGCGTCTCGTATTCGTCGACGTGCTTGGGGAAGCGGTTGGTGAAGTCTTCGATGAAGTCGAGCAGCGAGCCCTGGCGGTTCTCGTTGAGCTTGTTGACGACCTTCTGCGACTTGATCTTCGAGACCTTGTACTGCGGCATCGTGTCGGGCAGGTCGCGGTAGACGCCGCCCGGGCGGAAATAAGCGGCGTGCATGCGCGCGCCGGAGACCGCCTCGTACATGTCGAACAGGTCTTCACGCTCTCGGAAGCAGTAGATCAACATGTTCATTGCACCGCAGTCGAGCCCGTGCGCGCCGAGCCACAGCAGGTGGTTCAGCAGCCGGGTGATCTCGGAGAACATGACGCGGATGTACTGCGCCCGGATCGGCACTTCGACGCCCATCATCCGCTCGATGGCCAAGCAGTAGGCGTGCTCGTTGCACATCATGGACACGTAGTCGAGACGGTCCATGTAGGGCAGCGACTGGATGAAGGTCTTCGACTCGGCCAGCTTCTCGGTGGCGCGGTGCAGCAGGCCGATGTGGGGGTCGGCCCGCTGGATCACTTCGCCGTCGAGCTCCAGCACCAGCCGCAGCACGCCGTGCGCCGCCGGGTGCTGAGGACCGAAGTTCAGGGTGTAGTTCTTGATTTCTGCCACGTGGGGACCTCGGGCTCAGTGATGCAGGCCGCCGTAGTTCTCTTCGCGGATCACGCGGGGCGTGATCTCGCGCGGCTCGATCGTCACCGGTTGGTAGATCACGCGTTTCTGCTCGGCGTCGTAACGCATCTCGACATGGCCGGTCACCGGGAAGTCCTTGCGGAAGGGGTGGCCGATGAAACCGTAGTCGGTCAGCAGGCGGCGCAGGTCGAGGTGCCCGTCGAAGACGATGCCGAACAGATCGAAGGCTTCGCGCTCGAACCAGTTGGCCGCGTTCCAGACCTCGTTGACAGACGGCACCACCGGCAGGTCGTCGTCGGGCGCGTACACCTTGAGGCGCAGCCGCCAGTTCTTGGTGATCGACAGCAAATGGGTGCTCACGCAGTAGCGCGGACCCTCGTAGCGACCGTCGGCATACGACGAATAGTCGAGGCCACACAGGTCGATCAGCTGCTCGAAGCGCAGTTCGGGGTGGTCGCGCAGCGTCACCGCTACCTCGAGGTAGTCGGCGGCGGAGACGGTGATCGTCAGCTCGCCGAGGTCTTGTTCGACGCGCTTGAGCTTGCCGCCCAGCACCGCGTCGAGTTGTTCGCGCAAAAGATTCAGTCTGCTCATGACCTCACCCCGGTCGGCAGGGTGGCCTGCGTCAGGTTGTTTGCCATAGGATGTCCCGTGTACGCCGCGCGCATCAGCGCGCGATCGTGTTTTCGCGCCGGATCTTGGCCTGCAGCTGCAGGATGCCGTAGAGCAGCGCTTCCGCCGTCGGGGGGCAGCCGGGCACGTAGACGTCGACCGGCACGATGCGGTCGCAGCCGCGCACAACCGAATAGCTGTAGTGGTAGTAGCCACCGCCGTTGGCGCACGATCCCATCGACAGCACCCAGCGCGGCTCGGCCATCTGGTCGTAGACCTTGCGGAGGGCCGGTGCCATCTTGTTGCACAGCGTGCCGGCCACGATCATCAGGTCGGACTGGCGGGGGCTGGGACGGAACAACATGCCGAAACGGTCGATGTCGTAACGGGCTGCGCCCGCGTGCATCATCTCGACCGCACAGCAGGCCAGCCCGAAGGTCATCGGCCACAACGAGCCGGTCTTCGACCAGTTGATCAGCTTGTCGGCCGTGGTGGTGATGAAGCCTTCCTTGAGAACGCCTTCGATACTCATACCAACTTACCTCGCGTCATTCCCAGTCCAGGGCACCCTTCTTCCACTCGTAGACGAAGCCCACGACAAGGATGCCCAGGAAAATCATCATGGCCAGAAAGCCTGGCTGGCCGATATCGCGCAACGCCACTGCCCACGGGAAGAGGAAGGCAATTTCGAGGTCGAACAAGATGAAGAGGATGGCCACCAGGTAGTAGCGCACATCGAACTTCATGCGGGCGTCTTCGAAGGCTTCGAAGCCGCACTCGTAGGGCGAGTTCTTCGCCGCGTCGGGCCGCCGGGGGCCGAGCAGGAAACCGAGCACCTGGGGTGCAACGCCGACGGCGATGCCGACCAGGATGAACAGGATGACGGGGAGGTACTGGTCGAGGCTCATGATGCTCTTGGAGGCTGGTCTCGGGTCGACTGCTCGTGGACGGCTGGCTGCTACTGTTGCTTGACGCGTGGCTCGCTGTGACGGAGTGTGGCTGGCTGCGCGAAAGTCTTCACAGATCCGGCTCAAACGCATGGCAAAAATAAGGCGCGCTGTTCCCAGCGGTCAGACCGCTGCCCAGCACGCCCACTTTGTCCCTGCGGTTGCCCCCTTCGGCTGTTGCGTCCAGGGCGCCCGATGCGGCACCGGATGATCACCGCATCGATTGAAATTTTGGTGCCGACGGCGAGACTCGAACTCGCACAGCTTTCGCCACTACCCCCTCAAGATAGCGTGTCTACCAATTTCACCACGTCGGCCTGAGAGCCCGGGCCTGCCTTCCTTGAACCCTGCCCTGGTTCGACACCAGGCCAAGAGGAAAGATCCCGGGCCATCAAACTGCTCGGCTTGCATGAGGGAAGCGCCACATCCGGCACAGGCAACGACCTCGGCGAGGACGCTGACCCGCGGTCGCCGACCGCGGTGCCTGCTGACTCAGAACGCAACAGGTAGTGCCCGCTCTGATCACCCTTCAGTGGCAGCTTTAACAGTAGCTTGCCGAACAGCCTTGGATTCTAACTCGAATCCCTGCCCTTCTCAATGGAGTCGGGCATTTCGATCAAGTTATTTCGTCGGGATCTGAGCGGCACCGGAAGCAGCGGGCGCAGGCACCACGGCGGCCGAGGCAGGCGCTTCAACGGCGCTGGCTGCCGGTGCGGCACCGGGGATCTGCGATGCACCACTCGCACTTGCGGCCGGCGCCTGGGCCGGAGCGCGCTCGAGCACGGTTGCCGCCGGCGCCTCCGCAGGCCGCGAGCTGGACAGATACGCGAGGGCCAGCGTGCAGATGAAAAACACGGTCGCCAACACCGCCGTGGTGCGCGACAGGAAGTTGGCGCTGCCGGTGGCACCGAACAGGCTGCCCGAGGCGCCGCTACCGAACGAAGCGCCCATGTCGGCGCCCTTGCCGTGCTGCACCAGCACCAGGCCGATCATGCCCAGCGCAGACAGCAACTGCACGACGAGGATCACGGTGGTCAGAAACTGCATCAAGAATCTCCAGAAATGGGGGCGAGCCGTCGTCGCCGGCTCACAGCGCTGCGCGGCAGATCGCGATGAAATCGGCGGCCTTCAGGGAAGCCCCGCCGATCAGGCCACCGTCGATGTCGGGTTGCGCGAACAAGGTGGCGGCGTTGTCGGGCTTGACGCTGCCGCCGTAGAGGATCTTCATGCTGTCGGCGTGCGACGTCGCGGCTTGCAACTGCGCCCGCAACAGTGCGTGCACCTCTTGCGCCTGCTCGGGCGAGGCGGTCTTGCCGGTGCCGATGGCCCAGACCGGCTCGTAAGCCACCACGATCTGCGGCACGCAATGACCCAGCGTGTGGATCACGGCCGACAACTGGCGCTTGACCACCGCGTCGGTCTGCCCGGCTTCGCGTTCGGCCAAGGTTTCGCCAACGCACACGATGGGGATCATGCCCTTGTTGACGACGATCTTGGCCTTGTCGGCCACCAGCTGGTCGCTCTCACCGTGGTAGGCGCGGCGCTCGGAGTGGCCCACGATCACGTAGCGGCAGCCGACGTCGTGCAGCATCGTGGCCGACACCTCGCCGGTGTAGGCGCCCTGCTCGTGCGCCGAACAGTCCTGCGCGCCCAGCCCGATATGGCTGCCTTGCAGTGCGAGCACGCAAGAGGCCAGATAAGGAAACGGCACGCACACCGCCGCCTCGCAGACGAAAGGCTCGGCAGCGCGCACGCCCCCCAGCAGTTCAGCATTGCTGGCCAGCGTGCCGTGCATCTTCCAGTTGCCTACGACCAGTTTGCGGCGCATCGATTCGCTCCCTTCCCGCTCAAAAAGCCCAATATTCTACGTAGTCGCCTTGCGGCGCTCACCAGGTCAGCACGATCTTTCCGATGTGCTGGTTCGATTCCATCAGTGCATGGGCCTGCGCCGCATCGGCCGCGGCGAAGGTCTTGAACACCACTGGCGTGATCCTGCGTTGCGCCAACAACGGCCACACCCGCTCGCGCAACTCGCGCGCCACCGCCGCCTTGAACGACACCGGCCGCGGCCGCAGTGTCGAGCCGGTCACGGTCAGGCGCCGGCGCATCAGCGTGACGATGTCGAGTTCAGCCTTGGTGCCGCCTTGCACCGCGATGATGACCAGCCGACCGTCGTCGGCCAGGCAGTCGATCTCGCGCGGCAGGTAGTCGCCGGCGACCATGTCGAGGATCACGTCCGCCCCACGGCCGCCACTCAATCGCTTGACCTCGGCGGCGAAGTCGTGGGTGCGGTAGTTGATCGCGTGGTCGGCGCCCAGCTTCACGCAGGCGGCGCACTTGTCGTCGCTGCCCGCCGTCGCATACACCGTCGCCCCCATGGCCTTGCCCAGCTGGATCGCCGTGACGCCGATGCCGCTCGTGCCGCCCTGCACCAGCAGCGTCTCGCCAGCCGCGAGGCGCGCCCGTTGGAACACATTGGACCAGACGGTGAAGAAGGTCTCGGGCAACCCGGCGGCCTCGACGTCGCTCCAGCCGTCGGGCACCGGCAGGCACAAGGCCGCCGCGGCGACGCACAGCTCGGCATACCCGCCGCCCTGCACCAACGCACAAACCCGGTCGCCGAGCTTCAGGCCCGCTTTAGCCATCGCAGCTGCGTCGCCAGCGACGATCTCACCGGCCACTTCCAGGCCGGGCAGGTCGGAGGCGCCGGCGGGCACCGGATAGTGACCCTTGCGTTGCAGCACGTCGGGCCGGTTGACACCGGCCGCCCGCACCCGGATCAACACCTCGCCGGAGCCGGCGACAGGATCGGGCCTCTGACAGGGGCGCAACACGTCCGGCGCGCCGTAGCTGGTGATCTCGATGGCTTGCATGGGAGAGCGTACGCAGTAGCGGAATGGACGAACCCGGCACACCGCGAGCGCAGCGTGCCGGGCGGGAACAGCGTTACTGCTGCTGCTGTTGCTGCTGTTGGTCGGGCGCGTAGCCGCGGTCCAGCAGCGCCTTGATCGACAGCTTCACACGGCCCTTCTCGTCGGTCTCGAGCACCTTCACGCGCACGGTCTGGCCGACTTCGAGGTAGTCGGTGACCTTGTTGACGCGCTCGTTGGCGATCTGGCTGATGTGCACCAGGCCGTCCTTGCCGGGCAGCAGGTTGACCAGCGCGCCGATGCCCTCGAGGATCTTGGTGACCGGGCCTTCGTAGATCTTGCCCACCTCGACTTCGGCGGTGATCTCTTCGATCTTCTTCTTCGCCAGGTCGGCCATCGCGGTGTCGGTCGATGCGATGGTGATGGTGCCGTCTTCGGCGATGTCGATCTGCGTGCCGGTCTCTTCGGTCAGCGCGCGAATGGTGGCGCCGCCCTTGCCGATCACGTCGCGGATCTTCTCCGGGTTGATCTTCATCGTGTACAGGCGGGGCGCGAACTGCGACACCTCGGTCTTGGCGCCGCCGACGGCGTCGACCATCTTGCCGAGGATGTGCAGGCGGCCTTCCTTGGCCTGCGCCAGCGCGACCTGCATGATTTCCTTGGTGATGCCCTGGATCTTGATGTCCATCTGCAGCGCAGTGATGCCACTCGACGTGCCGGCCACCTTGAAGTCCATGTCGCCCAGGTGATCCTCATCGCCGAGGATGTCGGTCAGCACCGCGAAGCGGTTGCCTTCCTTGATCAGGCCCATCGCGACACCGGCCACGTGCGCCTTCAACGGCACGCCGGCGTCCATCAGCGCCAGACAGCCGCCGCACACGGAGGCCATCGACGACGAACCGTTCGACTCGGTGATCTCGGACACGACGCGGATCGCATAGGCGAACTCGTCCTTGGCCGGCAGCACCGGGATCAGGGCCCGCTTGGCCAGGCGGCCGTGGCCGATCTCGCGCCGCTTGGGGCTGCCCACGCGGCCGGTCTCGCCGGTCGCGAACGGGGGCATGTTGTAGTGCATCATGAAGCGGTCGGAGTACTCGCCGCTCAGCGCATCGATGATCTGGGCGTCGCGCTCGGTGCCGAGGGTCGCGACCACCACGGCCTGGGTTTCACCCCGGGTGAACAGCGCTGAGCCGTGGGTGCGCGGCAGCACACCGGTGCGGATCTCGATCGGGCGCACGGTGCGGGTGTCACGGCCGTCGATGCGGGGCTCGCCGGCCAGGATCTGGCTGCGCACGATGCGCGCTTCGATGTCGAACAGCAGGCCGTCGAGCTTGGTTTCGTCGAACTCGCCGCCGTCTTGCGTCAGCGCCTGTTTGACCGCGGCATAAGCTTCGCGGGTGGCTTGCGTGCGGGCTTGCTTGGAGCGGATCTGGTAGGCGGCGCGCAGCTTCTCTTCGGCCAGCTGCGTCACCTTGGCGATGAAGGACTCGTCCTTGGCGGGCGGCTGCCAGTCCCATTCGGGCTTGCCGGCTTCGCGCACCAGTTCGTGGATCGCATTGATCGCGATCTTGCCCTGCTCGTGGCCGAACACCACGGCGCCCAGCATCACGTCTTCAGACAGCTGGTCGGCTTCCGACTCCACCATCAGCACGGCCGCTTCGGTGCCAGCCACCACCAGGTCGAGGCGCGATTGGGTCTGCTGGGTCTTGCCCGGGTTCAGCACGTATTCGCCGTTGATGTAGCCCACACGCGCAGCGCTGATCGGACCGTTGAACGGGATGCCGGAGATCGACAGCGCGGCACTGGTCGCGATCATCGCGGCGATGTCGGCGTCCACCTCGGGGTTCAGCGACATCACGTGGATGACCACCTGAACTTCATTGAAGAAACCCTCGGGGAACAGCGGGCGAATCGGGCGGTCGATCAGGCGCGAGGTCAGGGTTTCGAGTTCGCTCGGGCGGCCTTCACGCTTGAAGAAGCTGCCCGGGATCTTGCCGGCGGCATAGGTCTTCTCGATGTAGTCGACCGTCAGCGGGAAGAAGTCCTGGCCGGGCTTGGCGGTCTTGGCCGCCACCACGGTCGCCAGAACCACGGTGTCCTCGATGTCGACCAGCACGGCGCCGGTGGCTTGACGGGCGATTTCGCCGGTTTCCAGGCGGACTGTGCGGCCGCCCCATTGGAAGGTCTTGGTGACTTTATTGAACATGCTCATGGCTGTCTCCAGTGATGCACACGCATTGTGGCTGCGTGCTTGGCCCGGAGCGAGACCGCGAAGCGCGATGCCATTCCAGCGGGGCTGACTCTGCAACCCCCTTGGAATGACACAGCAACGCTTCTCCTAGGCTCGACTCCAAAAACAAAGAGCCTGTCCTGGCGATCCCAGACAGGCTCTCTTTCACGTTTCGACGCTTACTTGCGCAGGCCCAGCTTCTGGATCAGCGCGGTGTAGCGATCGGCGTCCCGGTCCTTCAGATAGGCCAACAGGCGCTTGCGGCGGTTCACCATCTTCAGCAGACCACGGCGGCCGTGGTGGTCCTTGGCATGCTGCTTGAAGTGGGGGGTGAGTTCGTTGATGCGGGCGGTCAGCAGGGCCACCTGCACTTCGGGTGAGCCGGTGTCGGCGGCGCCGCGTGCGTTGGCCTTGATGATGTCGGCCTTGCTCATATCTGCAACGGACATTTCAGATTCCTTGAATGGAAACCGCAGCCCGCCTCGATACTTGGAGCCCACGGTTTCGTTTTCCACTTGCGGTCGCGGGTGAAACCAACCCACGCCGTGCTTTTTCACAGCCAGCCACCCCGAATCCGGGGCGACTTGCGGCCCCAAAGACGGGCCCGCCGCTGCGAAGCCGAGAATTATACGGCAAGTGCAAAAAGCGCGGCCGCCGGCCCGTCGGGCGCTCTCAGGGCCGCGCCATTTTGCAGCTCGACGGCAGCGCAGTCGCTTCGGCCGGCAGATAGCGGACCGTCTTGAAACCGTAGCCCGAACCTTCATTGTCGAAGCGCACACCCCCACCGCCGGCGCGCTGCATCTGGCTCACGTAGAGCGGCTGGATGAACTGATGGTCTTCGGCGCGCACCTGACCGCCATGAAAGCCCCCCAGGTGCCGACCGTCGTAGCGCAGCCCTTCCATCGCCCGCGCCACCTGCGTGGCTTCGGTGCTGCCGGCCTTCTCGATCGACTGCGCGAGCACTTCGACCAGTGCCTGCATGCGGGCGTGCAGATAGTCGTCGGCAGGCTGTGGAAAGCGCTGGCGGAAGGCGGCGTAGAAGGCGTCGGACGCGGCGGTGCCGACATTGGGGTGCCACTCGGCCACCGCCAGCACCTTGCCGACGCCGGCTTCGCCAATGGCCGCCGGCGCCCCGAGCGCATTACCGTAGAAGGTGTAGAACTTGGCTTCCAGCCCGGCTTCGCGAGCGGCGCGGATCAACAAGGTGAGGTCGTTGCCCCAGTTGCCGGTGATCACCGCCTGCGTGCCTGCCGCTTTCATCTTGGCGGCGTAAGGCAGGAAATCCTTGACGCGCCCCATCGCGTGCAATTCTTCGCCGACCACCTCGATGTCGGGCCGGCGCTGTGCCAGCAGCTCGCGGCTCTTGCGTACCACGTGCTGGCCGAAGCTGTAGTCCTGGCCGATCAGGTAGACCTTCTTCACCGAGTTGTCGGCCGCCAGCACATCCATCAACGCCGCCAAACGCATGTCGGCGTGTGCGTCGAAGCGGAAATGCCAAAAACTGCACTTCTCGTTGGTGAGCACCGGGTCGACGGCCGAATAGTTGAGAAACAAGGCGCGGCGCTGCGGTTCACGTTGGTTGTGCTTGTTGAGCCCGTCGATCAGCGCCGCTGCGGTGGCTGAGCTGTTGCCCTGCAGCACGAAGCCCACACCTTGATCCACCGCGGCGCGGAACATCGACAAGGCCTCTTCGGTGGTGCCCTTGCTGTCGAAGCGCAGCAGTTGCAGCGGCCGGGCGCCACCGGGCAACTTCACGCCCCCACGCGCATTGACCCGCTCCACCGCCCACACCAGGTTGCGGTGGACCGCCTCACCGGCATTGCCAAAGCTGCCCGACAGGCCCTCGATCAGGGCCAGCTTGATGGGCTCGGGTGCGGCATGGGCGCCCGAGGCCGCAAGGCCGAGCAGCACGGAAGCGAGACGGAAGAGCAGCGGCGAACGTTGAGGGCGCATCTTGAAAAATGAAAATGCCGCTCCCAACTCGAGCGACATGGAGCTGCGATGGTCGCAGCGAAACCACCAGCGCTGAAACGGGCGACACGCGCGTTCAGCCAGATGATTTTATGAGGTGCTTATGTTTGTGATGCCCGTCTCCCGTTCCGCCGTGCTGCGTCCCGAACTCGCCCGTGCGTTCGACCGTTTCATGGCTGACACCCGCGCTGCGGTCACTGCCACGTCGTCTGCTGCCCAGGTGCCGGCGCTCGACGTCGTCGAGACCGATGCCGCCTATCTGGTCACGGTCGATCTGCCCGGTGTGGCAAAGGAAAACGTCAAGCTCACCGTGGAAGGCAAGCGCGTGCAGCTCGAGGCCGAGGAAAAGGTCGAAGGCCAGCAGGGTGAGGCCCAGCGGCTCGTCTACCGTGAGCGCGCCCCGCGCAAATACGCGCGCAGCTTCACGCTGCCGGTGGCGGTGGCGGTGGAGCAGTCGGCCGCTCGCGCGTCGCTCGACAAGGGGGTGCTGACCCTCACGCTGCCCAAGGTCGCCGCACATCAACCGGTGCAAATCGCGGTGAACTGAAGCAGAGCCCGTCACGTCGCGACGCGCCTTGTGCGTGGCGCTGCGTCACGGCCTGCTGAAGGGGCGCCCCGTGCGGGCGCCCTTTTTCGTGGCCGTCTCTCGCAGTGGCTCGCAGGGGGTCGTGCCGCGGCGGCGGCCTCAAACCGCCGCCAGATCCCAACGCGGCTTGACGTCGAACGCATAGTCGCGCCGAGCCTCGGCACGACCCGCTTGCAGCCGCATGGCGGCGGCCAGCGCAATCATCGCGCCGTTGTCAGTGCACAGAGACAGTTCCGGGTAGTGCACGCGCACGCCACGCCGTGCGCACGCGGTGTTCAATTGCTCGCGCAGAGCGCGGTTGGCTCCCACGCCGCCGGCCACCACCAGACGCTTGAGACCGGTCGACTGGAGCGCCTTGAGCGACTTCTTCAACAACACCTCGACGATCGCGGCCTGCGTCGCGGCGGCGAGATTGGCACGGTCTTGCTCGCACACCTCGGTGCCCAGCTTGCGCGCCTGCGTCCACACCGCCGTTTTCAAGCCGGCAAACGAGAAGTCGAGCGTGCCGCTGTGCAGCAGCGGCCTGGGCAGGTCGAAGGCGGTTGCATCGCCGAACTCGGCCATGCGCGCCAGTTGCGGCCCTCCCGGGTAGCCGAGGCCCAGCAACTTGGCCGATTTGTCGAACGCCTCACCGGCCGCGTCGTCGATGGTTTCCCCCAGCAGTTCGTAGCGCCCCACCCCGTCCACCCGCATCAACTGCGTGTGCCCGCCGGACACCAGCAGCGCCACGAAAGGAAACTCGGGTGGATCGGCCGACAGGAAGGGCGACAGCAGATGGCCTTCCAGGTGGTGCACCCCCAACACCGGCCGGCCGAGTGCGGCGGCCAGCGCGCAGGCCGCCCCGGCGCCGACCAGCAGCGCCCCCGCAAGACCCGGCCCGCGGGTATAGGCCACCACATCGACCTGCGCCAGCGCCCGGCCGCTGTCGGCGAGCACTTGGCGCGCGAGCGGCAGCACCCGGCGGATGTGATCGCGTGACGCGAGTTCGGGCACGACACCGCCGTAAGCCTGGTGCATCTCGATCTGGCTGTGGAGCGCGTGGGCCAGCAGGCGCGGCACGCCGGGCCCGTCGGCGTCGACCAGGGCGACGCCGGTTTCGTCGCAGGACGATTCGATACCGAGGACCAACATGGGACAAAGTGTAGCCGGGCCGGCGTCCAGGGCCGTCCCCGGACCCCGCGGCCGACGCCGGCGGAGTGTGGAACACGACACACTTCGTCACCCCTGGGGCGCACAACCTGTGACGAATGTCATAGGCCGCCGATCGTCGTGCGGTTAGGCTCGCCCCCGGCATCGCTTCACGGTGCTCCACTCCGAAAGTGCTTGGCCCATGAAGGAATACAAACTGTCCGGCTGGCCCGAGTTGCCGGTCGCGTACCAGCGCACAGCCTACCAACGCATGTTGCACCAGATGTCGCAAGGCTTCGTGCCGCTCGCGCAGCTCGTGCGTGCCAGCGGCCTGAGCCGCGACGTCGTCCGCGTGTTTCTCGCCCAACTGGGTCAGCGCGGGGTGCTGATGGAGCGCGAGCGCGCCGGCACACCGCTTGCGCTGCAGATGGCCGCCCGCCCGTTCGCCTGGCTGCGCCGCACGGTGACCGGGACTCGAACGCCGCGCACCTGAGGGCCTTGCCACACGGCCACCCCAGGGTGGCCACCCCCTCCCGCCCACGCAAACCGCGCCCCCCCGCCCGGCGCAACGCACACTTGGCGTGGATGTTGCTCACCCGGCCGGCATGGCCCCCTCCCCCACCCTGCGCATCGTGATCGTCGCCCCGGAAACGCTGGCGCCCGATCCGTCGGACGCGCTGGCCTGGTGGCAGGCGGAGCGCTCGCGCAGCCTGCGCATCGGACTGCTGGAGAACGGCTACAACATCGTCGCGGTGCTGCCGCCCGACCTTTATCTCCCCGAGCGGCTGGCACAGATCCAGCCCGACATGGTGATCATCGACACCGAAAGCGAGGCTCGCGACACCCTGGAGCATGTGGTGTTCGCGAGCCGCGATGCGCGTCGGCCCATCGTCTTGTTCACCGATGACACCAACACTTCCCATGTGAAGGATGCGATTGCCGCCGGTGTGACTGCCTACGTCGTCGCCGGGCTGGCGCCCGAACGCATCAAACCCGTGCTCGACGTCGCGATGGCGCGCTTCCAGCACGAAGAAGCCTTGCGACGCGAGTTGGCCGATGCCAAGACGCAGTTGCACGAGCGCAAGACCATCGAACGCGCCAAGGGCATCTTGATGCGCCGCCAGGGCTGCGACGAGCGCGAGGCCTACGAGCGTCTGCGCAAGACGGCGATGGACAAAGGGTTGCGGCTGGCCGAGGTGGCGCAACGCCTGCTCGACGTCGCCGACATCCTCGGCTGAAGACCGTCACACCGCGGTGCACGCACACCGCACCCGGCGCACGGGCTTTGTGCGGACCAGGTGCCCGGCGCACCGACCCGGGGCTTCTGCAGCCCGCCGCGACTGTGCAGGCCGTTCTCAACACCTGGCATACCCCTTGCATTGAGAGGGTCCGGAGATCAACGGCGATCTCCAGACGATGCGGGGCCTCAAGGTCGAGTCTTCCGCATCAGGACGAAGGCGTCCCCACCGTTCCGTCATCGACGGACGTGTGAGGACGCCTTTTTTTGTTTGGTGCCCGAGATGAACATGAGGTCGAGACGCATGAAGATGAATGAGTCGCAACAGCGGCGCCTGGGTCGGCGCACGGTGCTGAAAGCCGGCGCGGCCGTGGCCGCCACCGGGATGGTGCCGGGGCTGCAAAGCGCAGTCTGGGCACAGGGGTCCGACAAGCCCGAGAAGGAAGAAGTGCGCATCGGCTTCATTCCGTTGACCGATTGCGCCTCGGTGGTGATGGCGTCCGTGCTCGGCTTCGACAAGAAGTACGGCATCAAGATCGTCCCCACCAAGGAAGCCTCGTGGGCCGGCGTGCGCGACAAGCTGGTCAACGGTGAACTGGACATGGCCCATGTGCTGTACGGCTTGGTGTACGGCGTGCACCTGGGCGTCAGCGGCCCCAAGAAGGACATGGCCGTGCTGATGAATCTGAATCACAACGGCCAGGCCATCACCTTGTCGAAGAAGCTGTCGGACAAGGGCGCCGTCGACGGCGGCTCGCTCGCCAAGCTGATGAACACCGACAAGCGCGAATACACCTTCGCGCAGACCTTCCCGACCGGCACGCACGCGATGTGGCTGTACTACTGGTTGGCGACCTACGGTGTCAACCCGTTCCAGCAGGCCAAGGTGATCACCGTGCCGCCCCCCCAAATGGTGGCCAACATGCGGGTCGGCAACATGGACGGCTTCTGCGTCGGTGAGCCGTGGGGCCACCGGGCCATCATGGACGGCATCGGCATCACCGCGGTCACGACGCAGGACATCTGGAAAGACCATCCGGAGAAGACGCTGGGCACGACGGCCGAGTTCGCCAAGAAGTACCCCAACACCTGCCGCGCCGTGATCGCCGCCATCCTCGAGGCCGGCAAATGGATCGACGCCGGCCTGCAGAACAAGTTGAAGATGGCCGAGACGGTGGCCGACAAGGCTTACGTCAACACCAGCGTCGACGCGATCAACCAGCGCATCCTGGGCCGCTACCAGAACGGCCTGGGCAAGACCTGGGACGACCCCAACCACATGAAGTTCTTCAACGACGGCTCGGTCAACTTCCCCTACCTCAGCGACGGCATGTGGTTCCTGACGCAACACAAGCGCTGGGGACTGATCAAAAGCCACCCCGACTACCTTGGCGTGGCCCGGCAGGTCAACCAGATCGAGCTGTACCGACAGGCCGCGACGCTCGCCAAGGTCTCGGTGCCGAAAGACGCCATGCGCAGCGTCAAGATGATCGACGGCACGGTCTGGGACGGCAAGGACCCGGCCAAGTATGCCGACGGCTTCAAGGTCAAGGCCTGAGTCCGGCCACGCACAGGAGAACACCATCATGGTCAGTGCAGTCTTCCATCCTTCCGTGGCGACGCGGGCAGACGAAACGCCCGCGGCCCGGGCGCCGGCAGGCCCGGTGGCGGCGCCCGTCGTCACCGCCCCCGCCACCCCCGTACCGATCCCACCGTCTCGACACCGCAGCGTGGAGTGGGCGGCCCTGTGGTGGCGGGTGCTACCGCCGCTGGCCGGCCTGGCCTTGCTGGTCGGCATCTGGGCGCTCGCCACCAATGGCCAAGGCGCCTTCCCGACGCCCGCCGCCACCTTCGCCGAAGCCGTGAAGGTGTTCGGTGACCCGTTCTACCGCAACGGGCCGAACGATCAGGGTATCGGCTGGAACATCCTGTACTCGCTGCAGCGCGTCGGCCTGGGCTTCGGCCTCGCGGCCCTGGTCGGCATCCCGCTCGGCTTTCTGATCGGCCGCTTCACCGTGCTCAACCGCATGGTGTCGCCGCTGGTCAGCCTGCTGCGGCCGGTGTCGCCCCTCGCGTGGCTGCCCATCGGCCTGCTGGTGTTCAAGTCGGCCAACCCGGCCGCCATCTGGACCATCTTCATCTGTTCGATCTGGCCGATGGTGGTCAACACCGCGGTCGGCGTGCAACGGGTGCCGCAGGACTACCTGAACGTCGCGAAGGTGCTGAGCCTGAGCGAATGGAAGGTCGCCACCCGCATCCTGCTGCCGGCCGTGCTGCCCTACATGCTGACCGGTGTGCGCCTGTCGGTCGGCACTGCCTGGCTGGTGATCGTCGCCGCCGAGATGCTGACCGGCGGGGTGGGCATCGGCTTCTGGGTGTGGGACGAATGGAACAACCTGAACGTGCAGCACATCCTGATCGCGATCTTCACGATCGGCGCGGTCGGGCTGCTGCTCGAACAGGCACTGATCCTGGTCGCCCGCCGTTTTTGTTTTGAAGAGTGAAGGAGAAGCTGCCCATGAACCGCTACATCGACGTCCAAGGCGCGGAGATGGTGTTCACGTCTGCCAAGGGACGCTTCCATGCCCTGCACGACATCCACCTGCAAATCGCCAAAGGCGAGTTCGTCAGCCTGATCGGGCACTCGGGCTGCGGCAAGTCGACCTTGCTGAACCTGATTGCCGGCCTGCTGTCGCCCACGGAAGGCGCGCTGCTGTGCGACAACCGTGAGATCCGCTCACCCGGGCCGGAACGGGCGGTGGTGTTCCAAAACCATTCCTTGCTGCCCTGGCTGACCTGTTTCGACAATGTCTACCTGGCGGTGGAGCGCGTGTTCGGCGCCAAGGAGCGCAAGGCCCAGCTGCGTGAGCGCACCCACGCAGCCCTGCAGCTGGTCGGGATGGCGGCGGCGACGGCGAAGCGACCGCACGAGATTTCGGGCGGGATGAAGCAGCGGGTCGGCATTGCGCGGGCGCTGGCGATGGAACCGAAGGTGCTGCTGATGGACGAGCCGTTCGGCGCCCTCGATGCCTTGACCCGGGCGCACTTGCAGGACGAGCTGCTGAAAATCGTCGCACGCACCCGCAGCACGGTCGTGATGGTGACGCACGACGTCGATGAAGCCGTGCTGCTGTCCGACCGGATCGTGATGATGACCAACGGGCCCGCCGCCACCATCGGCCAGGTGCTGACGGTCGATCTGCCGCGTCCCCGCGACCGCGTGGCGCTGGCGGAGCATCCCGGCTACGTGGCATGCCGCAAGCAGGTGCTGGACTTCCTCTACACCCGCCACGGGCAGCCACAAGCCTTGGCGGCCTGAGCCGGGTCGCCGCCGGCCGGCGGCGCTGCACCGACGGCTCCCTGGCCCGGCACTTGCTTTCGTTCCGTACCGCCGGTTGTTCGGCGATTGCTCCTTATCTCCTCAGGGCTCAGGCCCTCTTCGCGGTCTTCGCTCCCGGTGGCGCGAAGACCGTTCTTTCTTGCGGGGTGCGAACCGACGCGCCGGCCGTCATGCACCTCGGCGGCGCGCCCAGAACCAAATCAGTGCACCGGCCACCACCATCGGCAGGCTCAACCACTGGCCCATGCTCAGCCCCAACGCCAGCGGCCCGAGAAAGCTGTCCGGCTGGCGGAAGTATTCGGCGATGAAGCGAAAGCAGCCATAGCCGAACAAAAAGGCGCCCGACACCTGCCCGGTCGCCCGTGGCTTGCGCGCGTACAGCCACAGCAGCACGAACAGCAGCAGGCCTTCGAGCGCGAACTGGTAGAGCGGCGACGGATGCCGTGGTACCTCGCTGCCCGACTGAGGGAACACCATCGCCCACGGCAGCCCGGGGTCGGCCGGCCGGCCCCACAGCTCACCGTTGATGAAGTTGCCGATGCGCCCGGACGCAAGGCCCGTGGGCACACAAGGCGCGATCACGTCGGTCACGTCGAAGAAGCGGCGGCCCCTAACGCGCGCGAACAAGGCCATCGCGACCAGCACCCCCAGCATGCCGCCATGGAAGGCCATGCCGCCCTGCCAGACGGCGAACACCTCCAGCGGATGCGACAGGTAATAGCCCGGCTTGTAGAACAGCACATAGCCCAGCCGCCCGCCCACCACCACACCCAGCACGCCGTAGAACAGCAGGTCTTCGACGTCGCGTCGTGTCCAGCCGGCCTGCGTGTACCAAGGCTGGCGCACCCGCAGGGAGGCGAGCCACAGAAACAGCCCGAAGGCGACCAGATAGGTCAGGCCGTACCAATGAATGGCCAGGGGGCCGAGCTTGAGGGCGACGGGATCGAACTGGGGATGCACCAGCATCGCTGAATTCCTTGTGATGCCACGCGCGCGCCCGCTGCCCCCTCAGGGCGATGCGGCCTGAACGCGCACATGGTCGATGAAGCGGTCGACCACCGGCTGGCGCGAGACCGGCCAGATCAAACTGGTGTCGCACGCCAGGCCGCTGGCCGGCAAGGCCCTGTACACCACGCCCGGGCGCTGCAACCGGGTGACCGACTCCGGCACCCAGGCCACGCCCATGCCCGCCGACACCAGGTTGACGATGGTCTGCATCTGGATCGCTTCCTGAGCGATCTGCGGCACGGCCTGGTGGGCGCTGTACAACGAAAGCAGCGCATCATAAAGCGACGGCGTGATGGGCCGCGGGAAGATCACCAGCGGTTCGTCCAGTGCCGCGCGCAGGTCCGGCGTGGTACCAGCGGCGAGCGGATGGTCGCTCGGCACCGCCAGTGCCAGCCGCTCGTGCAGCACGCGCAGCGATTCGAAACCGGGCGGGGGCGCGGCGCCCGCCGCATGCAGCACGAAGCCGGCGTCGATCTCGCCGGCGGCGAAGGCGGCGAGTTGGACGTCGAGCGTTGCCTCCTTCAGGGCCAGCTGCACGCCGGGATAGGCCTCGCGGAAGCTCTTCAGCCAGCCCGGCAGCGGCCCGTACCCGACACTCGAGACGAATCCCAGCCGCAGCCGCCCGAGCTGGCCCTCGGCCGCGGCGCGCACCAAGGGGCCGAGCCGGTCGGCGTCGGCGAGCAGGCGACGGGCCTCTGGCAGCAGTGCCGCCCCGGCGGGACTCAGCACCACCGAACGCCGGGTGCGGTGGAACAACGACGCACCCAGCGCGGTTTCGAGCTGGCGGATCGCGATGGTCAGCGGCGGCTGCGTCATGTGCAGGCGGGCCGCCGCGCGGCCGAAGTGCAGTTCCTCTGCCAGCGCGACGAACTGGCGCAACTGCCGCAACTCGAAAACGCCGCTCATGACCTGCCGCTGTAATTCATGTGGTGTATTAAAAAGCCATCAAAGATATATTGGAGCACAGCTAGCGACCGTCGCATACTGCGCTCTGGACGACCTACCGACCCCACGAGGAAGACATGAGCTACAACCGCCGCTCCAAGAACATCACCGAGGGCGTCGCGCGCGCGCCCAACCGTTCGATGTACTACGCCCTGGGCTACCAGGCCGACGACTTCAGCAAGCCGATGATCGGTGTGGCCAACGGCCATTCGACGATCACGCCGTGCAACTCGGGGCTGCAAAAGCTGGCCGACGCAGCCGTCGAAGGCATCAAGGAAGCCGGCGGCAACGCGCAGATCTTCGGCACCCCGACCATCAGCGACGGCATGGCGATGGGCACCGAAGGCATGAAGTACTCGCTGGTGTCGCGCGAAGTGATTTCGGACTGCATCGAAACCTGCGTGCAGGGCCAGTGGATGGACGGCGTGCTGGTGGTAGGCGGCTGCGACAAGAACATGCCCGGCGGCATGATGGGCATGCTGCGCGCCAACGTGCCGTCCATCTACGTGTACGGCGGCACCATCCTGCCCGGCCGCTATAAGGGGCAGGACCTGAACATCGTCAGCGTGTTCGAGGCGGTGGGCCAGTTCTCGGCCGGCAAGATGAGCGAGGAAGACTTCTGCGAGATCGAGCGCCGGGCCATCCCGGGCAGCGGCTCGTGCGGCGGCATGTACACCGCCAACACCATGAGTTCGGCCTTCGAGGCGTTGGGCATGAGCCTGCCCTATTCGTCGACCATGGCCAACCCGCACGACGAAAAGGTCGAGTCCGCCAAGGCGTCGGCCCGCGCGCTGGTCGAAGCCGTCAAGCGCAACCTGAAGCCGCGCGACATCGTGACGCGCAAGGCGATCGAGAACGCCGTGGCAGTGATCCTCGCGACCGGCGGCTCGACCAATGCGGTGCTGCACTTCCTCGCGATCGCCCATGCGGCCGAGGTGGAGTGGACGATCGACGACTTCGAGCGCATGCGCAAGAAGGTGCCGGTGCTGTGCGACCTGAAACCCTCGGGCCAATACCTGGCGGTGGATTTGCACCGCGCGGGCGGCATCCCGCAGGTGATGAAGCTGCTGCTGAACGCCGGGCTGCTGCATGGTGATTGCATGACCATCACCGGCAAGACGGTGGCCGAGAACCTGGCCGACGTGCCGGACGTGCCGTCGGCCGACCAGAACGTGATCCGCAGCATCGACGCAGCGCTCTACCGCGAAGGGCACTTGGCCATCCTGCGCGGCAATCTCGCGCCCGAAGGTTGTGTCGCCAAGATCACCGGGCTCAAGAACCCGGTCATCACCGGCCCGGCGCGCGTGTTCGACGACGAACAATCCGCCCTGGCCGCCATCATGGCGAACCAGATCAAGGCCGGTGACGTGATGGTGCTGCGCTACCTCGGCCCCAAGGGCGGGCCGGGCATGCCCGAGATGCTGGCGCCCACCGGCGCCTTGATCGGCCAGGGTCTGGGCGAGTCGGTCGGCCTGATCACCGACGGCCGTTTCTCCGGAGGTACCTGGGGTATGGTGGTCGGCCACGTGGCGCCGGAGGCCGCCGTGGGCGGCACCATTGCGCTGGTGCAGGAAGGCGATTCGATCACGATCGACGCTCATCAGCTGCTGCTGCAGTTGCAGGTGAGCGACGAAGAACTCGCCCGCCGCCGCGCGGCGTGGCAAGCCCCGGCCCCGCGCTACACCCGCGGTGTGCTGGCCAAGTTCGCGCGCAACGCGTCGAGCGCCAGCTCGGGTGCCGTGCTAGACAAGTTCGAATGAGGCTCCGCGGCGGCGGCGGGCGTCGGCCCAGCCCCGCCGCCGCCATCCGCGTTCAGCGCCGGCGGCGCTCTTCCATGCCCAGCGCCGCCATGTTCTTGCGGCGCCGTTCCTTCTTGCGTTCGTCGATCTTGTCGATCTCGCGGCGCTTGGTATAGCCGCTCCAGTCGGCCCAGGCCCACCAGAGGACGGCGCCGACGAAGGGCGACAGCACCCACCACCACGCCCAGCCGCCGACCGGACCGAAGTCAAGCCACTTCATCACGATCAACAGCAAACCCAACACCACAAACCACATGACTTTTCTCCGGCAACGCCCGGGGAGCACGGTGAGACCGGTCAACCACGGCGCATAGAATGCGTTGAACAAAATGTAAACCAACCCCACGTGGACCGAAAGGACGTAATGAAACACGTACTCGCTCTCGTTGCAGCACTGGGCGCGACGCTGGCCTCACCGGCCTTTGCCAGCCAACAGCTGGCGCAGCAGAAAAACTGCATGGCCTGCCACGCGGTCGACAAAAAGCTGGTCGGCCCCTCCTTCAAGGATGTCGCGGCCAAGTACGCCGGGCAAAAGGACGCCGTGGACAAGCTGTCGCAAAAGATCATCAAGGGTGGCGCCGGCGTCTGGGGTCCGGTCCCGATGCCCGCCAATGCGCAGGTCAGCGAGGCCGAAGCCAAGCAACTGGTGCAATGGGTGATGTCGGTGAAGTGAGCACTCGCGGTGCCGCGGCACCGGCCAGAACATTGATGCGACCCGTCCTGCCGGCCTCGGCAAGGGCGGGTTTGTTTTTTATGGCGGGGTCGTTTCCGGCGCCACGCCGTCGTCCAGCAGGGTCACCTCGACCCACCCCCTCAAACCATTGACAAACACCACCGCCTCGGCCCGCGCCAGGTCGGCCGGCGTCAGCGTGGCTTCGACCCACTGTCCCGCTTCGACCAGCTCGGCGCGGTAGACCCCGTTCAACAGGCCGCAGTGCAGCGCCGGCGTGTACCAGCGGCCTTGCAGGCGCAGCCCGAGATTGCCGCGCGTGAACTCGGTCAGCTCGCCCCGCTCGTTCCACAGCAACGTGTCGAACACGCCCGCCTCCCGCGGCGCGTGCTGGTCATAGGCTTCGCGACGGGTGGTCTTGAAGCGAACGAACTCGCTGCTGGCGTCGATCGGCGCCTGCGCCAGTTGCACCTGCGGATGTTCCGGCGTCGCTGGCAGGGCCGTCGCCTCGGCGGACACGGCGCCGGCGGCGTCGAGCAGCAGCCGCACTCGCCACACCCCTTCGGCATGGGCGGCTGCCAGCGCGTCGAGGGCCGCGGCGACGGCACCGGCGTCGAACGGGTAGGCGAAATGCTGCGCGGCGCCGGCCATCCGCGCCAGATGCCGGTCGCGGCGGCCGTACACCCCGCGCTCCAGCCGCAGCGTTTCGAGCAGTTGGAACGGCCGCACCCCACGCTCCAGGAAGCCGCGCTTGACCTTCCATTCACGCTGCTCCGCGCCCACCGCCGCGTCGGCGGTGATCCCGCTGCCGATGCCACACACCGCGGTCCCCTGGTGCAACTCCAACGTGCGGATGGCGACGTTGAACGTGGCCGCACCGCCCGGCCGCAACACCCCGACGGCACCGCAATAGACACCGCGGGGTGCTGCCTCCAGCTGCCGGATCCAGTGCATGGCCCGCAGCTTCGGCGCCCCGGTGACCGAGCCGCACGGGAACAGGGCGGCGAACACCTCGGCCAAGCCGACACCGGCCCGGGTGCGGGCCTCGACGTCCGACGTCATCTGCCACACAGTGGGCCAGGCTTCCGGATGAAACAGCCGCGGCACCCCGACGCTGAACGGTTCGGCCACACGCGAGAGGTCGTTGCGGATCAGGTCGACGATCATCAGGTTTTCGGCACGCTCTTTCTCCGACGCCACCAGCGCCTCGGCCAGCGCCCGGTCCTGCTCGGGCGTGGCGCCGCGCGGCGCCGTCCCCTTCATCGGGCGCGACAAGATGCCAGGCGGCTGCCAGTCGAAAAACAGCTCGGGCGACAAAGACAGGATCTGCCGGCCGTCGCCACAGTCGATGCAGGCCAGGTAGCCCTGGGGCTGTGCGCGCCGCAAGGCGTCGAACAGCGCGCGCGGCTCTCCCGCCCAAGGGCTGCGCAGCCGGGTGGTGTGGTTGACCTGGTAGACCTCGCCGGCGGCGATGGCCTCATGGATGGCGCTGATGTCGGCGGCGAATCGGGCCGGGTCGGTGTCGTCGCGCCAGTCCATCGCCGCATACGGGCCCGTGTCGGCCTGCTCCGGCCACGCCTGGAGCGACTCGAACACCGCGAACCAGGCGAGGGGTCCGTCGGCCGCTCGCACTTCGGCCCGCGGCTCGAAGGCGGGCGCCGCCTCGTAGCGGACATACCCGACGCACCACGCACCCTGCTGTGATTGCTGCCAGGCGGCGTCGATCACGCTGGCGACGTCCTCGAGGCGGGTCGCGCTCAACACCTCACGCAGGTGCGTCAGCATGCCGCGCAGCGGGGCACCGCCGCGAGGCGAAATGAAATCGATCAGGGCGTAGGGAGAGGACGGCAGGGACGACATCGTCGCGCAGATGCAAGTCAGGCGGCGAAGTCTAATCCCCGAGCCCTCCTCGGCACGGGCGCGACATGCGACCAGGCCCTCGCCCGGCACGACACCGGGCTCACGAGATCGGCGGCGGCGTCACCCCCACGGCGAAACAGCCGAGGGCGAGGACCGCTCGGGCTCGCACCCGCCCGGCTCGCGGTGGCGGGGTGCGGCCGCCGGGCTCAATTGGTCTGCGACAGCTGCTCGAGGATGGCCGGGTTCTCGAGTGTCGAGGTGTCCTGCGTGATGGCCTCGCCGCGGGCGATCGAGCGCAACAGCCGGCGCATGATCTTGCCGGAGCGGGTCTTGGGCAGGTTGTCGCCGAAGCGGATGTCCTTGGGCTTGGCGATCGGGCCGATCTCTTTGCCCACCCAGTCGCGCAGCGCCTTGGCGATCTGCTTGGCTTCCTCGCCGGTCGGGCGCGGCCGCTTCAGCACCACGAAGGCACAGATCGCTTCGCCGGTCGTGTCGTCGGGCCGGCCGACCACCGCGGCCTCGGCCACCAACTCGGTGTGCGAGACCAACGCCGACTCGATCTCCATCGTGCCCATGCGGTGGCCCGAGACGTTCAGCACGTCGTCGATGCGACCGGTGATCGTGAAATAGCCGGTCTTGGCATCGCGGATGGCGCCGTCACCGGCGAGGTAGTACTTGCCCTGGAAATCGGCCGGGTAGTAGCTCTTCTTGTAGCGCTCCGGGTCACCCCAGATGGTGCGGATCATCGCGGGCCAGGGCCGCTTGACGACCAGGATGCCGCCCTGCCCCCACGGCACGTCCTTGCCGGTCTCGTCGACCACGTCGGCGACGATGCCGGGGAAGGGCAAGGTGCAGGAGCCGGGCACCAGCGGGGTCGCGCCCGGCAAGGGCGTGATCATGTGACCGCCGGTCTCCGTCTGCCAGAAGGTGTCGACGATGGGGCAGCGGCCGCCGCCCACGTTGGCGTGGTACCACTCCCAGGCCGCCGGGTTGATCGGCTCGCCCACCGAGCCGAGGATGCGCAGCGAGGTGAGGTCGTAGCGCTTGGGGTGGACGTCCGGGTTGGCCTCGGCGGCCTTGATCAGCGACCGGATCGCCGTCGGCGCGGTGTAGAAGATGGTGACGCGGTGGTTCTGGATCATCTTCCAGAACCGGCCGGCGTCCGGATAGGTCGGCACGCCTTCGAACATCACCTGGGTGCCGCCGTTGGCCAGCGGGCCGTAGGCGATGTAGGTGTGGCCGGTGACCCAGCCGATGTCGGCGGTGCACCAGAACACGTCGTCGGGCTTGAGGTCGAAGGTCCACTTCGTCGTCAGAGCGGCGTGCAGCAGATAGCCGGCGCTCGAGTGCTGCACCCCCTTGGGCTTGCCGGTCGAGCCCGAGGTGTAAAGCAGGAACAGCGGATGTTCGGCTTCCACCCATGCCGGCTCGCAGCGGTCGGGCTGGCCGTCGAGCAGTTCGTGCAGCCACTTGTCGCGCGGGGCATTGAAGCCGACATTGCCGCCGGTGCGACGGTAGACGACGACGTCGCGGATCGTGTCGCAGCCGCCGAGCGACAGGGCCTCGTCGACGATGGCCTTGAGCGGCAATTGCTTGCCCCCACGCAGTTGCTCGTCGGCGGTGATCACCGCCACCGCGCCGGCATCCTGGATGCGGTCGCGCAGGCTTTGCGCGGAGAAGCCGCCGAACACCACCGAGTGGGTCGCCCCGATGCGGGCGCAGGCCTGCATCGCGACGACACCTTCGACCGACATCGGCATGTAGATGACAACACGGTCGCCCTTCTGGATGCCCCGCGACCGCAGCGCGTTCGCCATCTGGCAGGTGCGCGCCAGCAGCTCGCGGTAGGTGACGCGCGTGACCTGGCCGTCATCGGTCTCGAAGATGATGGCGGTCTTGTCGCCCAGGCCCCGCTCGACGTTCACGTCGAGGCAGTTGTACGAGACGTTCAGCCGTCCGTCTTCGAACCATTTGAAAAACGGCGCGTCGCGCTCGTTCAGCACCTGCGTGAACGGCGTCTGCCACGTCACGAACTCGCGCGCCAGGCGTGCCCAGTAGCCGGTGTAATCCTGCTGCGCCTCGGCGACGAGCCGCTGGTACGCCTCGAGCCCGGAGATGTGCGCGCTCTTCACCAGTTCTTGTGGGGGGAGGTAGACCTTGGGTTCCTGCACGGGGGTCGACATGACCGTCTCCTTTCGGGGCAATGGATGATGAATGGCGCCGGGTCGATCGCCCAACGAGAGGCGCACCGTTCATGTGCGCGGCACCTTAGTGCGACCCTCTTACGAACGGCTTACTCTTGCGGCACGTGGACGAAACGCTTGATACGGCGGGTTAGCGCTGCCGCGCCGGGTGGGCCGACGGACGGAGCCGGACGGCGGCGACGCCGGTCGGACGGCGCGAGGCGTGAGACCCGAGCGCGGGGTGGGTGGCGTGGCCGGCATCGGCTGCACGGCCTGGCCCTGCGGGCTGGCAACTGGTTCTGACACAACGGCACGGCGCGACGGCAGGCCGGGACGGTCCCAGCAGGCCGCACCCGCCGCGGAAGGCGACGCCTGTACTGGAAGAGCCCTCCCGGCGCAGGCTCGACCGCCTGACCTTGTTGTTCGCTTTATGGATCACGGGTATCGATCTGTGGATCACCATTTGCGCACACTACTATCTCGGCTCGCAAGACTCTGCTGGCAACTTCTACAGTGCTGCCGCTTTTCCGACGGCGTCTGCGTCGCCGGGGCCGTAGTCGTCGATGCGGTCGACGAGGGGCGCCTGGGCGGCCGGGCGGGCGACGCGGCCGGCTGCGTCGGCCCGGACGAGCCGCAGGCGTGACAAACACACGCGAGCGGCGATCGCGACCGCCCGCCGGCGCCGCGGGCCGGGAGCGCCCGCGGCCGCCCGCGCGATAATCCCAGGCTGCCCCGCACTACTCCTCACACCATGACCACCACGATCCGACACGACGACCTGGTCGAAAGCGTCGCCGCCTCGCTCCAGTACATCAGCTACTACCACCCGGCCGACTACATCCAGCATCTGGCGCGCGCCTACGAGCGCGAGGAGTCGCCGGCCGCCAAGGACGCCATCGCGCAGATCCTGACCAATTCGAAGATGTGCGCCGAGGGCCGTCGCCCGATCTGCCAGGACACCGGCATCGTCAACGTGTTCCTGAAAATCGGCATGGACGTGCGGTTCGAAGGCTTCCCCGGCTCGATCGCCGATGCCGTCAACGAAGGCGTGCGGCGCGGCTACCTCAACCCCGACAACAAGTTGCGCGCCTCGGTGCTGGCCGACCCGCACTTCGAGCGCAAGAACACCAAGGACAACACGCCGGCCGTCATCCACATGGAAGTGGTGCCCGGCAACACGATCGACGTGATCGTCGCGGCCAAGGGCGGCGGCTCGGAGAACAAGTCGAAGTTCGTGATGATGAACCCCAGCGACTCGCTGGTCGACTGGGTGCTCAAGACGGTGCCGACCATGGGCGCCGGCTGGTGCCCACCCGGCATGCTGGGCATCGGCATCGGCGGCACCGCCGAGAAGGCGATGCTGCTGGCGAAAGAGTCGTTGATGGAAGACATCGACATGTACGACCTGCTGCAGCGCGGCCCGCAGAACAAGCTCGAAGAACTGCGCATCGAGCTGTACGAGAAGGTCAACGCGCTGGGCATCGGCGCGCAGGGCCTGGGCGGCCTGACCACCGTGCTCGACATCAAGATCAAGACCTACCCGACGCACGCCGCGTCCAAGCCGGTGGCCATGATCCCGAACTGCGCGGCGACCCGCCATGCGCATTTCGTGCTCGACGGTTCCGGCCCCGCCTACCTCGAGCCCCCCAGCCTGGACCTGTGGCCCGACGTGAAGTGGGCGCCCGATTACAACAAGTCGAAAAAAGTCGACCTCGACCGGCTGACGCGTGAAGAAGTGGCGAGCTGGAAGCCAGGCGACACGCTGCTGTTGAGTGGCAAGATGCTGACCGGCCGCGACGCGGCACACAAGCGTATCCAGGACATGCTGGCCAAGGGCGAGTCGCTGCCGGTGGACTTCGCCAACCGCGTCATCTACTACGTCGGCCCGGTCGACCCGGTGCGCGACGAAGTGATGGGCCCGGCCGGCCCGACCACCGCCACCCGCATGGACAAGTTCACCGAGATGATGCTGGCGCGTACCGGGTTGATCGCGATGGTCGGCAAGGCCGAGCGCGGACCGGTCGCGATCGAGGCGATCCGCAAGCACCAGAGCGCTTACCTGATGGCGGTGGGCGGGGCAGCCTACCTGGTGTCCAAGGCGATCAAGCAGGCCCGTGTGGTGGGCTTCGAAGACCTGGGCATGGAAGCAATCTACGAGTTCGAGGTCAAGGACATGCCGGTCACGGTGGCGGTCGACGCCGGCGGCACCTCGGCGCACATCACCGGCCCAAAGGAGTGGCAGGCGAAGATCGGCAAGATCCCCGTCGCCACCGCTTGACCGCCGGCCACTGGCCCGGGCCTCCTCCGAGGCCCCGCTCCAAACGCCCTCTGCGCTCTGCGCCAAGGGCGTTTGTCTTTCAGGGCCTCCGGACGCTGCCGTCCTCGGCTGCCGAACGGCGCTTGCGTATCGTTCCAACGCTCGCTATGCTGTACATCCATACAGTAGTACCACCCGCCGACGGCGTCCGGGCCGGCGTTGGCGGGCGGCCCCTGCCACCCATTCGCCCGAGGGAGTCCGTATGTCACAAGCAGTCAAGGCCATCCCCGATGGCTACACCTCCATCACGCCCTACCTCACCATCAAGGGCGCAGCCGACGCGATCGAGTTTTACAAGAAGGCCTTCGGCGCCGTCGAGAACATGCGCATGAACATGCCGGGCGGCCTGATCGCGCACGCCGAAATCAGCATCGGCGGCTCGGTGGTGATGCTGCACGACGAGTCGCCCCAGTGGAACGCGCTGAGCCCCGCCACCATCGGCGATTCCGGCACCACGCTGATGCTGTATGTCGACAACGTCGACGCCGTCGTCGAGCGTGCGGTCGCCGCGGGCGCCACCCTGACGATGGAAGTCGCCGACCAGTTCTACGGCGACCGCAGCGGCAGCGTGAAAGATCCGTTCGGGCACAAGTGGCACATCGCCACCCACGTTGAGGACGTGCCCCCGGACGAACTCGAGCGCCGCGCCGCGCAGTTGTTCGCGCAGCCGGCTTGAGCGGTGACGGTGCCGGGCGCCGCGCGGGCAGCGCCGCCGGGGCTCAAGGCGGGGGGCGACGCGCGGCAAGCGCCGAACCGAATGATGTCGAGGTCGGACGGCCCACCTTCAGCCGTGTGGGGCCGTCCTGGTGCCGCAGGCGCCGCCGCCGTTGGCTTGCGCGCGGCCGCCGGTCAGAGGCTGGCGAGGCTCTCGCGCCGCCGTCGGTCGGTCAGACGCCCGCCAGCACCCTGAGATGGGCACCGACGCTGCGGCCCAGTGCGCTCAGGTTGTAGCCGCCTTCGAGGCACGAGACGATGCGTCCCTTGCAATAGCGCTGCGCCACGTCTTTGATGCGCCGGGTGATCCACTCGTAGTCGGCCTCGACCAAGCCCATCTGGGCCAGGTCGTCTTCGCGGTGGGCGTCGAAGCCGGCCGAGATGAAGATCATCTCGGGCTTGAAACGCTCCAGCCGGGGGATCCAGATCGCCTCGACCAGTTCGCGGATCTCCATGCCCTTGGTGTAAGCCGGCACCGGCAGGTTGACCATGTTGTCGGCCGCGGGCTCGGTGCCGCTGTAGGGATACAGCGGGTGCTGGAAGAAGCTGACCATCAGCACCCGGTCGTCACCGGTCAGGATCTCCTCGGTGCCGTTGCCGTGGTGCACGTCGAAGTCGACCACCGCCACCCGCTTGAGGCGGCGCACGTCGAGCGCGTGGCGCGCCGCGATCGCGACGTTGTTGAAGAAGCAAAAGCCCATCGCCTGACTGCGCGTGGCGTGGTGGCCGGGCGGCCGCACCGCGCAAAAGGCGTTTTCCAGCTGCCGGTCAAGCACCGCGTCAGTGGCTGCCACCGCAGCGCCGGCAGCCCTCAGCGCGGCGGGCCAACTGTGCGGGCAGATCACCGTGTCCGGGTCGACCGCCCGCCGCTCGCCGCTCTGTGCCACTTGCGCCATCAGGTCGCGCAGGTTGGCGACGTAGCCGGCGTTGTGGGCGAGTTGCACGTCGCTGAGCGCCACTTCGGGCGCCTCGCGCTGATTCAGCGCCACATCCAGGCCGGTCGCCAGCAGAAAGTCGTTGATGGCGTCGAGTCGTTCAGGACACTCCGGGTGGCCCGTCCCCATGTCGTGCCGCCGGCAATCGGGATGGCTATAGAAGCCGGTCGCCATTTGAACTCGTCCCCGTCGAACAGTCGTGTTTTCGGTTAAGGTGCCCGCTATGAGCGCCTCTGTGCATGCGCAGCTGCAACGGCTGCTAGATCAGGTTAACACGATCATTGTCGGCAAGCATCGCCAGGTCGAAGACAGCGTCGCCTGCCTGCTGGCCGGGGGCCACCTGCTGATCGAAGACGTACCCGGTGTGGGCAAGACCACGCTGGCCCACGCGCTGGCGGTGTCGCTGGGGCTGCGCTTTTCCCGGGTTCAGTTCACGGCCGACCTGATGCCTTCCGACCTGGTCGGTGTCAGTGTCTACGAGCGCGGCAAGGAAGCCTTCGTGTTCCACCCCGGCCCGGTGTTCACGCAGGTGCTGCTGGCCGACGAAATCAACCGTGCCGGGCCCAAGACGCAAAGTGCCTTGCTCGAGGCCATGGAAGAGCACCAGGTCACCACCGAGAGCGAAACCCGTCCGTTGCCGTCGCCGTTTTTCGTGATCGCGACGCAGAACCCGAGCGACCAGCTCGGCACCTACCCGCTGCCCGAATCGCAGCTCGACCGCTTCCTGATGTGCATCACGCTCGGCTATCCCGACCGGGCCTCGGAGCGCCAGCTGCTGGCCGGCAATGACCGCCGCCACGCGATCGAACACCTGCCGCCCGTGATGACACCGGCGGAATTGCGGACCGCCCAGCAGGCGGTGCTGCAGGTGCACGCCGCCGACCCCTTGCTTGACTACCTCCAGGACCTGATCGCCGCCACGCGCTCCGGCCGCTGGTTCGTCGAAGGCCTGAGTCCCCGGGCGGGCATAGCCGTGCTGCGCGCCGCCAAGGCGCGTGCGCTACTCGCGCAGCGCAGCTATGTCGCACCCGACGACATCCAGGCCATCCTGCCGCAAGCCATCGCCCATCGCCTGATGCCGGTGGCCAGCAGCGGGCGCGGCCGCGCCGAGCAGGTGCAAGCCATGATCGAGGCCGTGCCGCTGCCTTGAACCCGTGACCGCGTCTGCCCGCAGTAGCATGGCCACCACCACGCCCTTCGGCCGCCTGCCGGCCACACCGCTGGCTTGGGTGCAGCGGCGCTTCCAGGCCTGGTGGCAAGCGCGCATCCCCCTGTCCGACACGCAGCTGCTGACCCAGCACAACGTCTACATCCTGCCCACCCGCCCGGGCGTCATGTTCGCCCTCACCTTGCTGGTGTTGCTGCTGGCGTCGATCAACTTCCAGCTCAACCTCGGCTATCTGCTGACCTTCCTGCTGGCCGGTGCCGGCGTCGCCGGCATGTACGTGACCCATGGCACCCTGCGCGGGCTGACACTGCGCCTCAAGCCGCCGGCGCCCGTCTTCTGTGGCGAGCCGGCAACGCTCGAAGTGACCCTCACGAGCGAAGACCGGCGCAACCGCTACGGCATCGGTTTGCGGGTGTACACGCCCGGCAGCATCGACGGCTGGAGCTGGACCGATGTGCCGCCGCAGGCGCAGGCCGTGACGCATGTCAGCTTCCAGCCGCAGGCGCGTGGACTGCACCCGGTGCCGGCCCTGACCGCCGAGACGCGCTTTCCGCTCGGGATCTTCCGCGTCTGGTCGGTCTGGCGGCCGGCGTCGCAGCTGCTGGTCTACCCGGCGCCGGAAGTGCAGGCGCCGCCTTTGCCCGGCGCCTTGCCGATGCCCGGCGGACCGATGAGCGCGCGCCAGGCTCAGGGCGGCGAAACCGAAGGGGTGCGGGCCTACCGACGCGGCGATCCGCTGAAGATGGTGGTGTGGAAGAAGGTCGCGAAAAGCGACGAAATGGTCAGCCGAGACACGTCGGCGCCGTCCCGCCAGGAACTGTGGATCGACTACCAGCAAGCCGCCGTGCCGGGCATCGAGGCGCGCCTGTCGCGCCTGGCGGCGTGGGTGATGCTCGCCGACCGGCTCGACATGGTCTACGGGCTGCGGCTGCCGGGCCGGGAGATTGCTCCGGAACATGGCGAGGCGCACCGCCGCCGTTGTCTGGAGCAGCTGGCATTGTTCGCCGGCTAGCACCGCTCGTCGACATGAAACCAAGGCTGTACTGCGCAGGTGATCTCCCGTCCCGCCACCACCGCACCGACGTCGTGCCGCCGCTTCCCCGGCCCTTGTGCACACGCCGACCGCCGGCTCTGCGGCCTCCCATTCGGCCCTGGCATGGCGCCTGGTAATACCCTGCTTTCCCCCGCCCTAAGGGCCCCCCGGACATGCAAGCTGTCAACGTAATGTCCTCCTCCACCTCCCGCGGCGGTTGGTGGTCCCGCTGGGCGCACTGGCCCCGCGAAACCCGAGACACCCTGTTCCTGCTCGCCGTGATCGCCTGGGTGGTCGGGCCCCACGTGGCGCACCTGCCGGTGTGGTGCTCCGCGCTGGCCGGTGTGGTGCTGCTGTGGCGTGCATGGCTCGCGCTTGCGGGCCGCCCGCTGCCGTCACGCTGGATGCTGGCGCTGTTGCTGCTGGCCTCGCTCGGCGCCACCTGGCTGAGCCACCGCAGCCTGGTCGGCAAGGAGGCGGGGGTCACGATGGTGGTGGTGCTGATGGCCCTGAAAACGCTCGAGCTGCGTGCGCGGCGCGACGCCTTCGTGGTGTTTTTTCTCGGCTTTTTCCTGGTGCTGACGCACTTCCTGTACTCGCAGTCGCTGCTGCTGGCGGTCGCGATGGTGGTCGCGGTGTGGGGGCTGCTGACCTCGCTGGTGCTGGCCCATATGCCGGTCGGCCATCCGAGCCTGCGCAACGCCGGTGGCCTGGCAGCGCGCATGTGCTTGTTCGGCGCGCCGGTGATGGTGGCGCTGTTCCTGCTGTTCCCCCGCTTCGGGCCACTGTGGGGTGTGCCGAGCGATGCGTCGGGCAGCCGCACCGGGCTGTCCGATGTCATGGCGATGGGCACCGTGGCCGAGCTGGCGCTGGACGACACCGTCGCGATGCGCCTGCGCTTCAACGGCCAGGAGCCGCCCCCCGAAGCCATGTACTTCCGTGGCCCGGTGCTGTCCCAGTTCAACGGACGCGAGTGGTTGCCGGCGCGGCGGAACGACTGGCGGCCCGAACAGCGGGTCGCCGCGGCGCTGCAGCTGACGGGGCGTCCGTGGCAGTACGAGGTCACCGTCGAGCCCACGCGGGTGCCGGTCCTGGCCCTGCTGGAAGTGACCTCCGACGTGAAGTCCGACGACGACCTGCGGGTGCGCCGCTACGACGACCTGCAGTGGGGCCTTCCCCGTCCCCTGATGGAGCGCCGGCGTTTCGCCGCCACCGCCTACTCGAACTTCCGTCATGGTCCCGAAGCCTCGGTGCCCGGCCTGCAGCAGTACCTCGAGCTGCCGGCGGGCTACAACCCGCGCACGCTGGCCTGGGCGGCCGCGCTGCGCCAAGACCCGCGCCTTGCACAGGCGAATGCCCGTGCGCTGGCCGAGGCCGTGCTGCGTCACATCCGCACGCAGGGGTATGCCTACACCTTGAGCCCGGGAATCTACGGGGATGAGCGTGGTCGACATGCCATCGACGAGTTCTGGCTCGACGGCAAGCAAGGTTTTTGCGAACACTTCGCCGGCGCCTTTGTCGTCGTGATGCGCGCGCTCGGCGTGCCGGCGCGTGTCGTCACCGGGTACCAGGGCGCCGAGCGCAACCCGGTCGACGGCTACTACCTGGTGCGCAACAGCTTTGCCCATGCCTGGGCGGAATATTGGCAGCAAGGTCAGGGCTGGGTGCGCGCCGATCCAACCGCCGCCGCGGCCCCCGCCCGGGTGACGCGCCCGCCGAGCCTGCGGCCCAACCAAGGCCTGGTGTCCTCGGTCTTCGACACGGTGGACCCCACCGCCTGGCGACATCTGCAGCACCGATGGGACGCCCTCAACAATGCCTGGAGCCAATGGGTGCTGAACTACTCGCAGGGGCGCCAGCGCGACCTGTTGAAGGGCCTGGGCTTCGACACCCCCAGCTGGCGCGACCTGGCCTTGCTGTTGGCGCTGCTGGTCGCCGCTGCGTCCGCAGGCGGGGCCGTCTGGGCCTGGTGGGGACGCCAGCGCCAGGACCCGTGGCTGCGGCTGTACCACCGGATGCGCATGCGCCTGGCCGATGCCGGCCTCGAATCCGGCCCACACACGCCCCCCCGAGAACTGGCGCAGCGGGCGCTGCAACGTTTCGGCGAGCGGGCCGCAGGCGTTGCGGCCCTGTTGAACCGGCTCGAAGCCGAGCGCTACGGGCCCCCTCCGGCCGGCGGCCGCGGCGCCTCTACACTGACACGTTCGCTCGCGCGCGACCTGCGGCGGGCCCTTGCCCACCTTGACCATGCTTGACAAGACCTGCCTCGCCCCGCGTCCCCGCCGGCGGCCCCTTGCCCGTTGGCTGCTGGCCACTTCGCTCGTCTGCAGCACTGCGTTCGCTCAAAACCGCCACTCGCCCGATGCGCCGGACGTCGTCACTTATGGCGGCCGAGCCGACGTGATGGGCCTGGCCGACGAGATTGCCCAGCGCCAGCAACTCGACGCCGCGTGGGTGCGCGACGTGCTGGGCCAGTCGCGCTTCATCCCGGCGGTGGCGCGCTACATCATGCCGCCCTCGGCCGGCACCGCGAAGAACTGGGCCGCCTACCGTTCCCGCTTCGTCGAACCCAAGCGCATCCGCGCCGGCCTCGCCTTTTGGGAGGCGAACGAGCGCTGGCTGCGGCAGGCGGAACAGATGTACGGGGTGCCGCCCGAAATCGTCGTCGGCATCGTCGGTGTCGAAACCATCTACGGCCAGCAGATGGGCAACTTCCGTGTGCTCGACGCGCTCGCCACCCTCAGCTTCGACTTCCCGCCCGGGCGGCGCGACCGCACCGCGTTCTTCCGGCAGGAGCTGGAGCAGCTGCTGGTGCTGTGCCGCAGCGAAGGGCTCGATCCGCTGACGGTGCGCGGCTCTTACGCCGGCGCGATGGGCATGCCGCAGTTCATGCCGAGCAGCTGGAACAAATACGCCGTGGACTTCGACGGCGACGGGCGCGTCGACCTGCGCCACAGCACGGCCGACGTGATCGGCAGTGTCGCGCACTACCTGGCCGAGTTCGGCTGGCAGCGCGGCCAGCCCACCTATTTCAACGTGGCCGCGCCGGTCGAGGTGCGCGACCGTGCGGCACTGCTGGTGCCCGACATCCTGCCCAGTTTCACCGCCGAGCAGTTCGCGCAGCACGGCGCCAGCCTGTCGGAAGAAGGACGCCGCTTCGAGGGCAAGCTGGCCCTGATCGAACTGCAGAACGGCGACGCCGCGCCCAGCTATGTGGCCGGCACGCCCAACTTCTACGCCATCACGCGCTACAACTGGTCGAGCTATTACGCGATGGCGGTGATCGAGTTGGGCCGCACGGTGGGCGCGCTCCACGCCGCCCGTCCAACGACGCACTGACGCCGCAGCGGAGGGGTGATGCCGCTGCACCGCGGCGCGGTGCAGCCGTCACACGCTGCGGATGTCGATGTGCACCTGCATCCTCTCGTCGCCGCCGCCACGACGAATACCCTTGACCGGTGGGCAGGCGCCGTAATCGGGCCCCACCGCCAGCCGCACATGCCGCTCGTCCATCAGGCAGGCATGCGTGACGTCGACACTCACCCACCGACGTGCAGCGATGTCGACACACACGTCCACCCAAGCGTGGCTGGCCAGTTCCGGCGCATCGGGCGCATGAAAATAGCCGCTCACGTAACGCGCGGGCACGCCGTGGCTGCGGCACGCCGCGATGTACACATGCGCCTGGTCCTGGCAGACGCCCTTGCCCCAGTCGAAGGCCTCCAGCGCGGTGGTCTGCACCCCGGTGTGCCCCGGGCGATAACGCACCTGCTCGATCACGGCGGCGGCCAGCGCCAGCAGGCGCTCGACCGCGGGCCCTCCGTCGAGGTGGGGCGCGGCGAAATCGGCGACACGGCGGTGCGGCTCGGCCAACGGGGTGGTGCGCAAATAGAGCTGCGGCGACACCGCCTGCTCGGCGTCGACCAGCTCGTGGCAGGCGGTGGTCTCGACCAGACCATGCGCCCGGATCGTGCCCTTGCGCATGCGCGGCGGCAGCGTGTAGGTGTGGGTCAGGTTGCCGTAGCCGTCGACGCTCGCGAACAAGCGCCCCGGCGCCTGGACCTGCCACTCGAGCACACGCTGGTGCGCCGAGGTCGCCGGCGTGAGGCACACCACCTGCACCCCGTGCTCCAGCTCGCTGCTGTACTCGTAGTGGGTGGCGTGATGGATGGCGAAACGCATCTGCTGGAGGTCTCCGGTCCGGGGCTGGTGCTGCTGGGGACGACAAGGGCCTGGCGCGGACAAGGGGGCCTGCCCCTCAGCTTTGCGCCGGCACCAGGAAGTCGCGGCTGATCCCCAGCCCCAGTTCACCGACGCGATCGAGAAACTGCGTCAAGAAGGCATGCAAGCCGGTCGACAGGATCTCGTCGATGCGGCCGTACTGCAGGTCGGCGCGCAGCCGGCCGGCGCGTCGCAAGGTCTCGTGCGACTGCTCGTTCGACACGCAGCCCAGGTTCTGCACCACTTCGTTCATGCAGGCCGCCAACGAGCGCGGCATGTCGGCGCGCAGGATGAGCAGCTCCGCGACCTTCTCGGGCTGGATCACGTTGCGGTAGACCTTGCGGTACACCTCGAAGCCCGACACCGACCGCAGGATCGCCGACCAGTGATAGAAGTCGTATTCCAGGTCCTTGCGGCTGGCGGCCCCGAAGAACTCGCTTTGCACCGCGTGGAACTTGACGTCGAGCAGCCGCGCCGTGTTGTCGGCCCGCTCGAGGAAGGTGCCGATGCGCAGGAAGTGAAAGGCTTCGTCCTGCAGCATGGTGCCCAGCGTCACACCGCGCGAGAGATGCGAGCGGAACTTGACCCACTCGAACAGCTGCGCCGGGTCGCGCCGCAGCCGCCCGCCGTCCATCAGGCGCTTGAACTCCAGCCAGGTCTGGTTTTGCGTCTCCCACACCTCGGTGGTGAGCGTGCCACGCACCGCCCGCGCGTTTTCACGTGCCGCGCGCAAACAGGCCGCGATGCTCGACGCATTGCTCTCGTCGCGCACCATGTAGTCCATCACGTTGCGCGCTGACACCTCGTCGTAACGCTCTGAGAAGTCGCTTGTCAGCTCGGAGATGCTCAACAGCCCCTTCCAGCCCAGTTCAGCCACCCCCGCCGATTGCGGCAGCAGCGCGGTCTGGTAGTTGACGTCCAACATGCGGGCGGTGTTCTCCGCCCTCTCCATGTACCGGGCCATCCAGAACAAGTGATCGGCGGTCCTAGATAGCATCTTCGACTCCCAGGGCGGAGAACCCCGCCGCACGCTGCCGCGTGTGCTGTGCTGTACCGGCTACGCCGCAGCCGGCCAAGGCCGGCTGACCCGCCCGCTCCATGTACCGGGCCATCCAGAACAAGTGATCGGCGGTCCTAGATAGCATCGCTCATCCCTCCAGCACCCAGGTGTCCTTGGTCCCACCGCCCTGGCTGCTGTTGACCACCAGCGAGCCTTCCTTGAGCGCCACGCGGGTCAGACCGCCCGGCACCATCTGCACTGTCTTGCCGCTCAACACGAACGGCCGCAGGTCGATGTGGCGCGGCGCGATGCCACTCTCGACGAACGTGGGACAGGTCGACAACGACAAGGTGGGCTGGGCGATGTAGCGCGCCGGGTCGGCCTGCAGCCGGGCCCGGAACTCTTCCACTTCCTGCCGGCTGGCCGTCGGGCCGATCAACATGCCGTAGCCGCCCGCGCCATGCACTTCCTTGACGACCAGTTGGTCGAGGTGGGCCAGCACATAGGCCAGGTCCTCGGGCTCTCGACACAAATAGGTCGGCACGTTGTTGAGCACCGGCTTCTCACCGAGGTAGAACTCGATCATCTTGGGCACATAGGGATAGATGGATTTGTCGTCGGCGATGCCGGTGCCGATGGCATTGCACAAGCCGACGTTGCCGGCCCGGTAGACGCTCAACAGCCCGGCGCAGCCCAGCGTCGAATCGGGCCGGAAGGCGAGGGGGTCGAGGAAGTCGTCGTCGACGCGGCGATAGATCACGTCGACCCGCTTCGGGCCGCGCGTGGTGCGCATGTAGATGAAGTTGTCCTTGACGAACAAGTCCTGGCCCTCGACCAGCTCGACGCCCATCTGCTGCGCCAGAAAGGCATGCTCGAAGTACGCCGAGTTGTACATGCCGGGCGTCAGCACCACCACGGTCGGCTCGCTGACACCGGCCGGCGCGGCCGTGCGCAGCGTCTCCAGCAACAGGTCGGGATAGTGGTCGACCGGCGCGATGCGGTGTTCGCTGAACAACTCGGGGAACAGCCGCATCGTCATCTTGCGGTTCTCCAGCATGTAGCTGACGCCGCTGGGCACGCGCAGGTTGTCTTCGAGCACGTAGTAGGTGCCACTGCCGTCCGGGTTGCCGGCGCGTACCAGGTCGATCCCGGCGATGTGCGCATAGACGCGGCACGGCACTTCCACCCCCAGCATCTCGGGCCGGAACTGCGCGTTGCCGAACACCTGCTCGGGCGGGATCAAACCGGCCTTGATGATGGCCTGGTCGTGGTAGATGTCGTGGATGAAACGGTTGAGCGCGGTCACCCGTTGCGTCAGGCCCCGCTCCATCTCGCGCCATTCATGCGCCGGGATGATGCGCGGGATCAGGTCGAACGGAATCAGCCGCTCGGTGCCCGCGCCGTTCTCGTCTTTCTCGCCATAGATCGCGAAGGTGATGCCGACACGCCGGAAGATCATCTCGGCTTCTTCGCGCCGCGAGCGCATCACGTCACGCGGCTGCGACGCCAGCCAGCGGTCGTACGTGCGGTAGTGGTCGCGCACCGTGGCACTGGTCGCGTGCATTTCGTCGAACTGGGATTGCATCGTGTGTCTCCGCGGGTCCTTTAGCAAGAAGCAGGCCTCATGCCGCTTTCATCAGTCCCCGCCGTCGGAAGGGTCCGGCATCCGATGGTGCCAGTAACGGCGCCGCAGGTCACGCTCGCACTCGCCGCGGCCCGCGGTCCAGCGGTAGGCACCGCAGGCCGGGCTGGTCACCAGCGCGATGCCGCGCACCTGGTAGCGCGCCAGCACGGAGGGCGCCGGATGCCCGAAGCGGTTGCGGTATCCGGCCTGGAACACCGCCACCGACGGCCGCACCGCGTCGAGGAAGTCGGAGGTGCTCGAGGTCTTGCTGCCATGGTGAGGTGCCAGCAGCAGGTCGGCGGCCAGGGCGGTGCCGGCCTGGCTCACAAGGCGCGCCTCCTCACCACGCTCGATGTCGCCCGCCAGCAACGCGCTGTGGCGGCCGTTGCTGACCTTCAGCACGCACGAGACCTGGTTGGGCCGCAGCGGCGGGGCCGCTTGGTCGGACGCAGGGTGCAGCACGTCGAAGCGCACACCGTCCCAGCGCCAGGACTGCCCGGCGTGGCAGGGTGTGTGCCGCGCCACGCGCTGCCGCAGGGGGTGCGCCGCGTCGATCGAACTCGACACCTGCACGTCGGGATGCGCGTCCAGCACGGCGAGCGCGCCGCCGACGTGATCGGTGTCCTGGTGCGACAGCACCAGCCGGTCCGGCTGCCGGTCGCCCAGCGCCTGCAACACTGGCAGCAGCACCCGCTCGCCCGCGTCGCTTTCGCTCGAATAGCTGGGGCCGGTGTCGTACAGCAGGGTGTGGCGTGCGGTGCGCACCACCACCGCGCCGCCTTGCCCGACATCGAGCGCGATCACTTCAAAAGCACCCGTGGCCGGGCGCACGACGGCGGGCCACAGCAGCGGCGCGAGCATCGGCAGCCCCAGCAGGCGCAGCTGCCACGGCAAGGGCAGCACCAATACGCAAGCGCCCGCCAGGCCCGCGGCGCTGACCCATCCAGGGACGGCGGCGGTCGACCACACGGCGCCCGGCCACTGCGCCATCACGGCCAGCACCTCGCACAGCTCGCCCAGCACCCAGCCCGCGGCGGTCCACAGGGGCGGCCACAACACCCCGAGCAGGGCCAGCGGCGTCACCAGCAGCGTGACGCAGGGGATGGCCAGCAGGTTGGCGACCAGGCCCACCACCGACAGCTGCCGGAAGAACAGCAGCGTGAGCGGCGCCAGCCCGACCGTCGCGACCAGTTGGGTGCGCACACCGCCCGCCGCCCAGCGCCGCACGGCGCGCAACGCGAGCGCGAGGCGCGCCCCGGCCGGCGGCGGCGCGAGGGGGCGGCCGGCGTCGCCGGTCGCCAACAACAGACCGACCGCCGCGAACGACAGCCAGAACCCGGGCTGCAGCAGCGCCCACGGGTCGAACAGCGTCACCGGCACGGCCGACCACAGCAGCACCAGCGGCCAGGGCCAGCGGCGCCCGGACGCGGCGATCAGCTGTGCAGCCGCCAGCATGCAGATGGTGCGCTGCGCCGGCAGACCCCATCCGGCGAACAGTGCATAGGCGGTCGCCGCCGCCAACCCGCCCCAGCGGGCCGCGACGGGCGCGGGCACGCGCAGCAAGCCCGCCGGCCAGCAGCGCCAGGCCCGGCCCAGGGCCTGTACCGCGAGCCAGGCGAACAGGGTCACGTGCAAGCCACTGATGGCCATCAGGTGGGCCACGCCGGTGACGCGGAACACCTCCCAGTCTTCCTGTGCGATCGACGCCTGGTCGCCGACCACCAGCGCGGCCAGCACGCCCGCAAGGCGCGCGTCGGGCACTTGCCGCTCAATCGCGTCACGCACGCGCTGCCGTCCCTGCTGCAACAGCGAGCCGGCCCGCTCGTCGAGCAGGGCCGCCCGGGCAGCGCCCTTGCCGGTGCGCACGTAGCCGGTGGCGCCCAGGCCCTGCTCGAACAGCCACAGCTCATAGTCGAAGCCCTGCGGGTTTTGCAGGCCGTGCGGCTGCTTCAGCCGCACCGACAAGCGCCAACGCTGTCCGGCCCGGGGCAACTCGGGTGCGTCGGACGCTGGGCGACTCGCGTCGCTGGCGCTGTCATCGGCGCCGCTGCCGGGCCAGCGCGCGCTGTACCACGACAGCAGCACCGCGCGCGGCAAACGCACCGGCCGTCCCTCGTGGGTGGCTCCCTCCGGTTCGAAGCGCATGCGCAGGCCCCCGGGCGTGCGCTGCGGCAGGCTTGCGACGAGGCCGGTCACAACCAGGTCAACGCCTTCCAGTGCGTGCGGCAGCCGGTCGGCCAGTCGCACACCACCTTGCAGGCCGGCCCAGGCCCAGCCGCAGGCCAACGCCGCCACGACCGCCGCGACGTGCGGCCAGCGCCGACGTGATGGCACGCAGCTGGCGCATCCAAGCACGGCGACGCCCACGTAGAGCCACCACGGCCACAACCCGCGCTGTTGCAGTTGCCCGAACACGCCGAGCAGGCCGGCCGCCGGCAGCAGCCAGACGAACATCGGACCGGTCGCGCCGGCATGCCGGTGGGCCCCGCCATGCGCGCACCCGCCCCCCTGGACGTCCGTCTGCCCGTGCTCCTGCACCCTCGCCTCCCTGCGGCTCTGTTTGTCGCGCGAGTGTAGGGCGAGGTGCGCCGCGGCCGGATATCCGCCGACGGCGCACGCGCAGCACGTCGGCGCTGCTCGCGAACGGGCGGCGAGTGTAGGATGGCCGCCTCGTCACCAAGGAAGATCTGCACCATGTCCGTCTACGACCGGCTCAAAGCGCTTGCCATCGAACTGCCGCCTGTGGCGACGCCCGTCGCGGCGTACGTGCCCTATGTGATCAGCGGCTCGCTGGTGTTCACCTCCGGGCACATTGCCAAGCGCGAGGGCAAGCCGTGGGTGGGCCAACTCGGCAAAGACCTTTCGACCGCTGACGGCAAGGCCGCCGCGCGCGCCGTCGCGATCGATTTGATGGGCACCTTGCAGGCGGCCGTGGGCGACCTGAACCGCGTCAAGCGCATCGTCAAGCTGTTGAGCCTGGTCAACAGCACCGGCGACTACACCGAGCAGCACCTGGTCACCAACGGTGCGTCGGAGCTGTTCGCCGAAGTCTTCGGTGACAAGGGCGCACATGCCCGCAGCGCCTTCGGCGTGGCGCAAGTCCCGCTGGGGGCCTGTGTCGAGATCGACCTGATCGCCGAGATCGAATAACCCACCCTGACCGGTCCTGTCCGCGGAGCCCCGTCTTGCGCCCTACTGCCTCTCGCCTGCTCGGCTTCACCTGCCTGGCCAGCCTTGCCGCGGTGGCCGCGGCGCTCGTGTCCCAATACCAGTTCGGCATGGCCCCGTGCCCCTGGTGCATCTTGCAGCGGGTCATCTTTGTGCTGATGGCCCTGCTGGCGGGCCTCGCATGGGCCGTCAAGGCGCCGGCACTGCGCCGAGTGCTGGCCGGGCTGACCGCACTGGCGGCCGGCAGCGGCATCGCCGCTGCGGTCTACCAGCACACGGTGGCGTCGCAGTCGTTTTCATGCAGCCTGACGCTGGCCGACAAGATCATCCAGGCACTCAAGCTCGAACAAGCCCTGCCCTTCGTGTTCCGCGTCAAGGCGTCTTGCGCCGATGCGGCCGTGACCTTGCTGGGCCTGCCCTACGAATACTGGAGCCTCGGCCTGTACGCCTTGCTGCTGCTCGCCTGCGGGGTCGTGGTGGTGCGCCCGCGGCCTTGAACCCGCGGCCTGCGTCAGCGTGGTAGCCCTACGCCGCAGGAGGACACGGCCGGCCGCCATGGCCACCCCACCGCTAAGCTGAGCCAGGGGCCCGCATCCCGCGGTCCCCGTTCGCCACAGCAGCGCGGAGGAAATAACTCATGGTTCCCTGGCACACGTTCTGGACCCGTTCGATGCACATCGGCAACGGCGCCCCCGAAGTCATCTCGCGCCGGCTTCAGCTGATGGCTGCGCCGTGGCCCTGGCCCGCCACCACGGTGCTGGAGTCGCAGCGGATGGTGTGGGAGAAGATGCTGGCCGGCAGCCAGGCCTGGTGGAGCACCTGGTTCGCGCTGTGGCCGACGCTGCTGCAGCCCTGGTCGGCCACGACATGGCGCCCCAACCAGCGCCACACCACACAGTGGGTGCGCACCGCCAACCAGGCGCTGCTGCCCTACAGCAGCACCGTCAACGCCAACGTGAAGCGTTTGCGCCGGGTGCGCTGAGGTCCGGGGCGCCGCCCCCGGTCAGCTATCGCCGGCGAGGACACGCTGCGGTTTCATGCCCAGGTCTGCGGCCTTGCCCTTGCGGGCCCGCTTGCCGACATAAGGGGTCAGCGCGGCGCCCTTGACCTGCTCGTCGCGCGCCTTGCCGCCCCGGCCGGTGCCGAGCACCCGCAGCGCGACGCCGAAAGCGGCCACCGACACCAGCGGGTCCTTCTCGTCCACCTCCATCAGCGTCAGCCCGCGGCCGCCGTTGGGCTGCAGCTTGAGTTCGTCGAGCGCGAACACCAGCAATCGGCCCAGCATCGACAAACAGGCCACCTTCGATGCGGCGCCCACCGGGCTGGGCGGCAGCAGCTTGCCGTCTTCCTCCAGCGTCAAAAAGCTCTTGCCGCCTTTTTGGCGCGACATCATGTCGCCCATCTTGGCCATCAGCCCGTAGCCGGCCGTGCTGGCGAGCAGCAGCACCGTGTCGGGCGGGCCGGCGTAATAGTGGGCCGGGTGCGAACCGGCTTCCAGCTCGATCATGGTCGTGACCGGCTGGCCGTCGCCGCGCGCGCCTGGCAACGACGCGACCGGCACGGTGTAGACGCGCCCGTTGCTGCCGAACACCAGCAGCGTGTCGACCGTGCGGCACTCGAAGGTGCCATAGAGGCCGTCGCCGGTCTTGAAGGCAAAACTGGCGGCGTCGTGCCCATGCCCCTGCCGCGAGCGCACCCAGCCCTTCTGGCTGACCACCACGGTGATCGGCTCGTCGCTGACCCGCACCTCGGCCACCGCGCGCTTGTCTTCCTGGATCAGCGTGCGGCGCTCGTCGCCGAACTGCTTGGCGTCGGCTTCGATTTCCTTGACCACCGTGCGGCGCAGGCTGGCCGGGCTGTTGAGGATGTCTTCCAGCTTGGCCTGCTCGGTGCGCAGCTCTTTGAGCTCCTGCTCGATCTTGATGGCCTCCAAACGGGCCAGTTGACGCAAGCGGATCTCGAGGATGTCCTCGGCCTGCCGGTCGCTGAGCTTGAACTCGGCCATCAAGGCCTGCTTGGGCTCGTCGGCGTTGCGGATGATGCGGATCACCTTGTCGATGTTCAGCAGCACCAGCTGGCGGCCTTCGAGCACATGGATGCGCTCCAGCACCTTGTCGAGGCGGTAGCGGGTGCGCCGCTGCACGGTCGCGAGGCGGAACGCGATCCACTCGCTGAGCACCTGGCGCAGCGACTTCTGCGTCGGCCGGCCGTCGCCGCCGACCATGGTCATGTTGATCGGCGCCGAGCTTTCCAGGCTGGTGTGGGCCAGCAGCGCGCGCACCAGTTCCTGCTGGCCGATGCGGCTGGTCTTGGGCTCGAACACCAGCCGCACCGGCGCGTCCTTGCTCGACTCGTCGCGTGCCAGGTCGAGCAGGCCCAGCATGGTGGCTTTCAGCTGCTGCTGCTCCGCCGTCAGCGCCTTCTTGCCGGCCTTGACCTTGGGGTTGGTCAGCTCCTCGATTTCTTCCAGCACCTTCTGGCTGCTGGTGCCGGGCGGCAGCTCTGTGACCACCAGCTGCCACTGGCCGCGCGCCAGGTCTTCGATCTTCCAGCGCGCCCGCACCTTCAGGCTACCGCGTCCGCTCGCATAGGCGTCGCGGATGTCGGCGGCACTGCTGATGATCTGGCCACCACCGGGGAAGTCGGGCCCCGGGATGAGCGCCAGCAGTTCGTCGTCGGACAGCTTGTCGTTCTTGATCAGCGCCACCGCGGCGGCGGCCACTTCGCGCAGGTTGTGCGAGGGGATCTCGGTCGCCAGGCCCACCGCGATACCGCTCGCGCCGTTGAGCAGCACGAAAGGCAGGCGTGCCGGCAGCTGCCGCGGCTCCTCGGTCGAGCCGTCGTAGTTCGGCATGAAGTCGACCGTGCCGGCGTCGATTTCATCGAGCAGCAGCCGTGAGATCGGGGCCAGACGCGCCTCGGTGTAGCGCATCGCGGCAGCGCCGTCGCCGTCGCGCGAGCCGAAATTGCCCTGGCCGTCGATCAGCGGATACCGCTGCGAGAAGCCCTGCGCCATCCGCACCAGCGCGTCATAAGCGGCCTGGTCGCCGTGGGGATGGAAGCGACCGAGCACGTCGCCGACCACGCGCGCGCTCTTGACCGGCTTGGCGCCGGCCGCGCCCGTGAACGCCAGGCCCATGCGCGCCATCGAATACAGGATGCGGCGCTGCACCGGCTTTTGCCCGTCGGTCACGTCGGGCAGCGCGCGCCCCTTGACCACCGAAAGCGCGTACTCCAGGTAGGCCCGCTCGGCATAGTGCGCCAGCGTCAGCTCGTCGCCACCGCTGCCGCCGGTGGTGCCATCGAAAAGGTCGATCGTCTCTTGCGTCATCGTGTCTTGTGTCTGTTATCCGGCGGCGGCTTCCAGGCCCGCCTCGCAACGGGCCTCGTATTCATCCTGCAGCACCGACATCACCACCAGCGATTCATAGCCGGCCTCGGTGCGCACACATTCGCGCAGCCGCCCTTCCTCGACAAAACCTTCGCTGTCGTAAAGCGCCTTGGCGCGGGTGTTGTGCAATTTCACGTCGAGCCAGAAGCGGTGCGCGCCCAGGTCTTCGAAGGCGGTCTTCTTGAGCAGCCGCAAACAGGCGCGCCCCAGGCCCTGACCCTTGGCCTGGATCACCATGCGCTTCAACTCGATCGACTTGTGGCGGTTGCGGCAACCGACCAGGATCACGAAGCCGACCGGGGTGAGCCGGTCGCCGGCCTCGACAATGAAGTGCCGGAAGTCGGGGAAGCGCACCGCCGCCTCGTGCTGCGGGCGCTCCCACGGCGTGATGGACGGCAGGTTGTCGGGGTCGGTCTCGACGCTGATGACGAAATCGAGGTCGTCCACCAGGGTCGGCCGCAAACGGACGCGGGCGTTGCCGATCACGTCACACGTCCACTTCGACGGTGTTGGCGTTCAGCTCCATCAGCTCGCGCCGTGACTGCGCCTCGCCCTTGCCCATCAGCTTGTTGATCGACGTCTGGGTGCTGGCGAAGTCGAGCGCGCCGTAGGCCACCTGCAGCAACCGGCGCGTGTCGGGGTTGAGCGTGGTCTCCCACAGCTGCTCGGCGCTCATTTCGCCCAGGCCCTTGAAACGGCTGATGCTCCAGGCGCCCTCGCGGCAGCCTTCCTTGCGCAGCTTGTCGAGCGTGGCGGTCAGCTCACCTTCGTCGAGCGCATAGATCTTGGCGGCCGGCTTCTTGCCGCGCGCCGGTGCGTCGATGCGGAACAGCGGCGGCTTCGCCACATAGAGATTGCCGCGCTCGATCAGCTTGGGGAAGTGCCGGAAGAACAGCGTCAGCAGCAGCACCTGGATGTGCGAGCCATCGACGTCGGCATCGCTCAGGATGCAGATCTTGCCGTAGCGCAGCCCGCTCAGGTCGGGCTCGTCGTTCGGGCCGTGCGGGTCGACGCCGATCGCGACCGCGATGTCGTGGATCTCGTTGTTGGCGAACAGCCGATCGCGCTCGACCTCCCACGCGTTCAGCACCTTGCCGCGCAGCGGCAGCACCGCCTGGGTCTCCTTGTTGCGGCCCATCTTGGCGCTGCCGCCGGCCGAGTCGCCCTCGACCAGGAACACTTCGTTCATCGACAGGTCGCGGCTCTCGCAATCGGTCAGCTTGCCGGGCAGCACGGCGACGCCCGAGCCCTTTTTCTTCTCGACCTTCTGGCCGGCACGCTGGCGCGCCTGGGCCTGCTTGATCACCAGCTCGGCCAGCTTCTTGCCCTGGTCGACGTGCTGGTTGAGCCACAACTCCAGGCCCGGCTTGACGTAAGTCGCCACCAACCGCAGCGCGTCGCGGCTGTTCAGCCTTTCCTTGGTCTGGCCCTGGAACTGCGGGTCGAGCACCTTGGCGGACAACACGAAGTTGGCGCGCGAGAACACGTCCTCGGGCATCAGCTTGACGCCCTTGGGCAGCAGCGAATGCAGCTCGATGAAACTCTTGATGGCGCCGAACAACCCGTCCTTCAGCCCGGCCTCGTGGGTGCCGCCGGCCACCGTCGGAATCAGGTTGACGTAGCTCTCGCGCATCGGCGTGCCTTCTTCGGTGAAGGCCACACACCAGGCGGCGCCCTCGCCTTCGGCGAAGTTTTCGGTCTCGCCATCCTCGGCATAACGCTCGCCTTCGAACAGCGAGATCACCGGGTCGGCCGGCAGCGTCTGCAGCAGGTAGTCGCGCAGGCCGCCCTGGTAGAGCCAGGTCTGCGTCTCGCCGCTCTTTTCGTAGGTCAGCGTGACGTTGACGCCGGGCATCAGCACCGCCTTGCTGCGCAGCAGGTGCACCAGCTCGTTCTTGGGCAGCTCGGCGCTCTCGAAATACTTCGCGTCGGGCCACACCCGCACCGAGGTGCCGCTCTTGCGCTCGCCGGCCGCCGCCTTGCGCTTCTTGAGCGGCTCGATCACGTCGCCGCCGCTGAAGGTCAGGTTGGCCGCCTGGCCGTCGCGCCAGACCGCCACTTCGAGCCGTTTGGCCAGCGCGTTGGTGACACTCACGCCAACCCCGTGCAGGCCGCCCGAGAAGCTGTAGGCGCCGCCCCGGCCCTTGTCGAACTTGCCGCCGGCGTGCAGCCGTGTGAACACGATCTCGACCACCGGCACCTTTTCTTCCGGGTGCAGGCCGAAAGGAATCCCGCGGCCGTCGTCTTCCACGCTGACCGAGCCGTCGGTGTGCAGCGTGACCGCGATGCGCTTGCCGAAACCGGCCAGGGCCTCGTCGGCCGCGTTGTCGATCACTTCCTGCACGATGTGCAACGGGTTGTCGGTGCGCGTGTACATCCCCGGCCGCTGCTTGACCGGCTCCAGGCCCTTGAGGACGCGGATCGACGCTTCGCCGTAGGCGGCGTCGGGTTTGGAACTGCTGGGTTTTGTCGCCATGGCGGCGCATTCTAGGACGTGCCGGGCGCCGAATAGCCCTGGTCGGCGCGGCCCCGGCGCGCCGGGGAGCGGACGCCGGTGGGCGGCGCGCAGCAACTTTCCCCGGCATTCGTTACAGTTGGCGCACGATGAAGACCCCCGCCACCGCCCCCCGACTCTCCATGGCCCAGGTGCTGATCTGCGGCGCGATGATCGTCACCCTGTCGATGGGCATCCGCCACGGCTTCGGCTTATGGCTGCAGCCGATCACGATGGAGCGCGGCTGGACGCGCGAAACCTTCGCCTTCGCGATCGCGGTGCAAAACCTGGTGTGGGGCCTGGCCGGCCCCTTCGCCGGCATGCTGGCCGACCGTTTCGGCGCCTTTCGGGTGCTGCTGGCCGGCTCGCTGCTGTACGCCCTGGGCCTGGTGCTGATGGCGCTGTCGACCTCCGGCCTGGCCTTCACCGGCAGCGCCGGCGTGCTGCTCGGGATGGCGCAGGCCGGCAGCACCTACGCGGTGGTGTATGGCGTGATCGGGCGCAACGTGGCGCCCGAAAAGCGGTCGTGGGCGATGGGTGTGGCGGCGGCCGCCGGCTCGTTCGGCCAGTTCCTGATGGTACCGGTCGAAAACTGGCTGATCGGCGGGCTGGGCTGGCAGAACGCGTTGTTCGTGCTTGGCTGTCTGGCGCTCGCCATCATGCCGCTCGCGTTCGGCCTGAAGGAGCCGAAGGCGGCCGGCACGAGTGCGTCGAGCCAGAGCATCGGCCAGGCGGTGCGCGAAGCCTTCAGCTACCCCAGCTTCCGGCTGCTGATGGCCGGCTACTTCGTCTGCGGCTTCCAGGTGGTGTTCATCGGCGTGCACATGCCCAGCTACCTGCGCGACCACGGGCTGCCACCGCAAGTGGCCACCTATGCGCTGGCGCTGATCGGCTTGTTCAATGTGTTCGGCACCTATGCGGCCGGCAGCCTCGGTCAGCGGCTGCCCAAGCGTTACATCCTGTCGGCCATCTATCTGTTGCGCTCCGTCGCGATCGTGACCTTTCTGGCCCTGCCGCTGACGCCGATGAGCGTCTACGTGTTCTCGGCCGTGATGGGCGTGTTGTGGCTGTCGACGGTGCCCCCCACCAATGCCGTGGTGGCCCAGATCTTCGGTGTGCAGTACCTGTCGATGCTGGGCGGTTTCGTGTTCCTGTCGCACCAGGTGGGCTCCTTCCTGGGCGTGTGGCTGGGCGGCAAGCTCTACGACACCACCGGCAGCTACGACGTGGTGTGGTGGATCGCGGTGGCGCTGGGCGTCGCCGCCGCACTCGTCAACCTGCCGGTGCGCGAAGGCGCCATCGCCCGCCCGGCGCCTGCTGCAGCTTGAGATCGCGATGCACACCTCGCCCCGCCCCAGCCGCTCGTTCCGATGGCGCCGGCCGCTCGCGTGGGCGGCCGTGCTGGCGGCGCTGCTGCTGGTGTTCAGCTGGTATCTGCAGCCTTCGCTGATGGTGCAACTGGCCAACCAGCTGTGGAACTGCTTTTGAACTGGAACAGCCGGGAGCGGCCAGCATGACCGCGTGCAACCCGCACGGCACCCCGGCCGCCTCACCCTGGGTGCAGCGCTGGTCGCACCTGGTGGCGCCGGGCGCCACGGTGCTGGATGTGGCCTGCGGTTCGGGCCGCCACACCCGCTGGTTCGCATCGCGCGGCTGCCGCGTCACCGGGGTGGACCGCGACGCCCACGCCGTGGCGCCGCTGCGCGAACTCGCCGAGATCGTCGTGGCCGACATCGAGGCCGGCCCCTGGCCGCTGCCGGGCCGCCGGTTCGACCTGGTCGTGGTGACCCACTACCTGTGGCGCCCGCTGCTGCCGACGCTGCTCGACAGCGTCGCGCCGGGCGGGCTGCTGATCTACGAAACCTTTGCCAGCGGCAACGAAACCGTCGGCCGGCCCGCCAACCCCGATTTCCTGTTACGCCCGGGCGAGTTGCTGGAGGTGTGCCGCGACACGTTGCGGGTGCTGGGTTATGAAGACGGCTACCTCGCCGCACCGCCGCGTTTCGTGCAACGTATCACCGCCGTGCGCGAGCACCAGCGCGGCCTGGCGGGCCGCTACCCGCTGACGCAAGAGCCCGGCCCTGCCCATGGCTAAAATCGCCGGATTCTGAGGAACACTCCCATGACCCCGATTGTTGGCAGCATCGTCGCCCTGGTGACCCCGATGCACGAAGACGGCAGCGTGGACTTCGACACGCTGCGCAAACTCATCGACTGGCATATCGCCGAAGGCACCGACTGCATCGGTGTGGTCGGCACCACTGGTGAATCGCCGACCGTCACGGTCGAAGAACAGGCCGAGGTGATCCGCGTCGCGGTCGAACATGCGAAGGGCCGGGTGCCCATCATGGCCGGCGCCGGCGCCAATTCGACGCGCGAAGCCATCGAGCTGTCGAAGTTCGCGAAGCAGCTGGGGGCCGACTGCACGCTGCAAGTCGTGCCCTACTACAACAAGCCCACCCAGGAAGGCATCTACCAGCATTTCAAGGCCATCGCCGAGGCGGTGGACGTGCCGGTGGTGCTGTACAACGTGCCCGGCCGTACGGTGGCGGACATGCAGCACGACACGGTGCTGCGGCTGGCCCAGATCCCCAACATCGTCGGCATCAAGGAAGCCACCGGCAACCTCGACCGTGCCGCCTGGCTGATCAAGGAGGCGCCGGCGGGCTTCTCGGTGTATTCCGGTGACGACCCCACCGCGGTCGCGCTGATGCTGCTCGGCGGTCACGGTAACGTCAGCGTGACGGCCAACGTCGCGCCCAAGGCCATGCACGAACTGTGCGCCGCCGCCATTGCCGGCGACGGCAAGCGCGCCGCCGCCATCCATCTGCGCCTGCTGGCGCTGCACAAGCTGCTGTTCGTCGAACCCAACCCGATACCCGTCAAATGGGCGCTGGCCCGCATGGGCAAGGCCGGCCCCACGCTGCGCCTGCCGATGGTGCCGCTGTCGTCGCCCCATCACGCTGCGCTGGAACAAGCGCTGCGCGAAGCGGATCTCATCTGAGCACGCCCTGCGGCCTGCGCCCGGCAAGTCCCGCACCAGCGGGCCTTGCAGCCCCGGCCCCCTTGCGTGCCGAGCACCCGAAACGGAGATTTATTTCAGTGAATGCGCCCTTGAATCGGCCTGTCGTGACCACGATGCGCCTCGCCGTCGCCCTCGCCGTCGGTGCCCTCGCCGGTTGCTCCTCGGTCAATTCCGTGCTGGAGGGCGACAAGGTCGACTACCGCACCAGCGGCTCCAAGTCGGCGAAGCTCGAGGTGCCGCCGGACCTGTCGCAGCTGAGCAACGACCCGCGCTACCAGATGCCGGCGCCCAGCGTCAGCGCCACCGAATACCAGGCCAGCGTGCCGACCACCACGGCCACCACCGCGCAGCCCGGTGGCCCCGTGGCACCGGCAGCGGTGGGCGACCTGCGCATCGAACGCGCCGGCAACCAGCGCTGGCTGGTGGTCAGCAACCAGGCCCCCGAACAACTGTGGCCGCAGCTGAAGGCCTTCTGGCAGGAAGCCGGCTTCAACCTCACGACCGATTCGCCGCAGACCGGCGTGCTCGAGACCGACTGGGGCGAAAACCGTGCCAAGCTGCCGCAGGACATCATCCGGCGCACCCTCGGCAAGGTGCTCGACTCGGTCTACTCGACCGGTGAGCTGGACCGCTTCCGCACCCGTGTCGAGCGCAGCGGCAATGGCAGCGAGATCTACATCAGCCACCGCGGCATGGTCGAGGTCTACGCCAACCAGCAGCAGGACCAGACCCGCTGGCAGCCGCGCGAGGCCGACGTCGAGCTCGAGGCGCAGATGCTGAGCCGCTTGATGGTCAAGCTCGGTGTCAAGCCTGAACAGGCGCAGGCCCAGGTGGCGAGCACTCCGCCGGCGCCGGCCCGCGCGCGACTGGTCACCGGGCCCACCGGCCAGGCGGTGCAACTCGACGACGGCTTCGACCGCGCCTGGCGCCGGGTCGGTCTGTCGCTGGACCGCAGCGGCTTCACCGTCGAAGATCGCGACCGCGCCCAGGGTCTTTATTTCGTCCGCTTCGTGGCCGCGTCGGCCGACAAGGACCGGCGCGAACCCGGCCTGTTGAGCCGCTGGTTCGGCGGCGACTCGAAAGACCAGTCGCCGGCCCGCTATCGTGTCGCGGTGAAGGGCGAGAACGAGCAGCGCAGCGTGGTCTCGGTGCTCGACGCACAAGGTGCTCCGGCCGCCGGCGCGACGGGCGAGCGCATCCTCAAGCTGCTGGCCGAAGACCTGAAGTAAGCCGCCCCTGCCGCCGCCGAGACCTCGATGATCCGCTTTTGCAGCCTCGGCAGCGGCAGCACCGGCAACGCCACGCTGGTGGAGGCGCGTGCCGGCGGCACCACGGTGCGGGTGCTGATCGATTGCGGCTTTTCACTGAAGCAGCTGGAACACCGGCTGGCGCGCATCGGGCTCAGCTGCGCCGATCTGGACGCCGTGTTCATCACCCATGAGCACAGCGATCATGTCGGCTGCGTCGGCACCCTGGCGCGCCGCCGCGGCGTCCCGATCTGGATGAGCCACGGCACCTGGCAAGCGCTGGGCGAGCCCGACCTGGGCGCGTGGCTGCACCGCGCACACGACGCCGGCACCATCGACATCGGCCCATTGCGCCTGACGCCGTACACCGTGCCGCACGACGCGCGCGAGCCCTTGCAACTGACCTGCAGCGACGGCGACGCCAAGCTGGGCATCTTGACCGACGCGGGCAGTGCCACGCCGCACCTGCTGGCGCAACTGCAGCAGTGCAGCGCGCTGGTGCTCGAATGCAACCACGAGCCGGCGCTGCTGCAAGAGTCGCGCTACCCGGCCTTTCTGAAGGCCCGCATCGCGGGCCGCTACGGCCATTTGGCCAACCACACGGCCGCAGAGATCCTGGGGCAGTGCCGCCACAGCGGCCTGAAGCACGTGGTCGCCGCCCACCTCAGCGAGCAGAACAACACGCCGGAACGGGCCGCCGCCGCGTTGGCCGGCGCCCTCGGCTGTCGTGGCGACGACATCGTCGTGGCCCGTCCCGACAGCGGCTTCTGCTGGCTGGACGCCTGACCCGCCGCGAGCACGACGCAGCCATTCAAACGGCCCTGGCGTCAAGGGCATCCCAGTAACGAAAAAGCCGCCCGAGGGCGGCTTTTTCATCGCTCGAAAGCGTCGCTCACTGCGAAGCAGCGGGGGATGCAGCGTCGGCAGCCGGGGAAGCAGCGTCAGCAGGAGCGGAAGCGGCGTCGGTCGGCGCAGCAGCCGGGGACGCAGCGTCAGCGGGAGCGGGAGCGGTAGCCGTATCGGTAGCCGGTGCCGGAGCAGTGGTTTCCGCGGCGGGAGCCGGCTCTTCCTTCTTGCCGCAAGCAGCCAGGGCCAGGGCAGCAATCACGGAAGCCAACAGAAGCGACTTTTTCATTCCTTATTCCTCAAAAAGTTTCGACCAATCACCGGTAATCTGTCGGAACCCCTCCTCGAATGCTGAGTCCCAACGAAGACTTGGATCGCAACCCGGATGCCACACACCTTGAACCTAGTGTGCGCTCCTCTGCATTTCCATGCCTAACCAAAAATTATATAGGGAAAACCTGCATTCATAGTCCCAGCGTTGTGGCGGGGAAGGCAGGGATGCTTCGTTGCCACACCTCGTCGATATTCTGGGCAACCCGCGTCAGCTCGCCGCGCTCCGTGTCGATAACGCCCCGCCAACGCAGAGGGTCTAATACGCGCACGGCGTGCAGCCCTGGTGCCAGCCAGATGCGAGGGATGGATTCAGGCGACAAATGCTCGATCGCCCGACATTCGACGACGTGGGCCCAATCGGTGCGCCAGCCGACCCAGCGTGGATGTCGACGCACCACCTCGTCATAGTGCAGCGCGAGTACCTTTAGCTTGCGATGTGCATACGCCCAGCGGGTGAGCGCCGCGACCACGCCCCGTTCGCCCAGCGGCCAGTCGGCATAGTCGACATCGCACACGTACAACTCGTTACTACCTTGCTCTGCCGCGAGATCGAATGCCCGTCGCAAGGCGTCCTGAAAGCCAGTGCGCGAGTCGATAAGTGCATACGCAGGATTCGAATTCATCGGCACTCCTATCGTCGGGATCGCAGCGTCCAGAAGCCGCTACAGCGGATGCAGCCAACCGTCGTCGGCCCACTGCTCCAGCAGCGCGCGCGCATCGGGGCTGAGCTGTGCGACCTGCTTTGCGTCGAGCGAGCGCGTATCGGCCAGCGTGCGCATCAGCCGGGCATCGCGGCCCGCTGCACGGTAGGACTCGCCGTTGAAAAATATGTGACGCTCGTCGTACATCATGCGCGAGCGCCGGTCCAGCCGCACGCCGGCCGACAAGTCCTGGCCCTCGCCGACCTCGAACCACACCTGCGGCTTGGGCTCGCTCAGATATTCGCCCAGCGCGCAGGCAAAAGAATCCTCGTCGTGCAGCAGGTCCGCCACCGCGTCGCGGGCGAAGGCGTTGAGCCCGAGCGGGAGTGCCCCGGGGGTGGTGGTGGCGGGCTGGTCCGGGTCGCGATAGAGCACCTCTACAGCGTCTTCATCGAGCGCCTCCAGCATGCGGACCACCACCTCGCGTGCCAGTTCGGCGCGGGACGGTGCGCGGAAGCCCACCGAATAGGTCATGCATTCGCCGTCGGCCACACCGTCATGGGCCCAGCGAGGCGGCAGGTAGAGCATGTCGCCCGGCTCCAGCACCCATTCCTGCTCTGCCACGAAGTTCTCGAGGATTTTCAGCGGCATGCCGGGCAGCAAGGCCGGGTCGGCCAGCCGGCCGATGCGCCAGCGACGGCGGCCCTGCACCTGTAGCAAAAACACGTCGTAGGAATCGAAATGGGGCCCGACGCCGCCAGTGTCGGTGGCGTACGAGATCATCAGGTCGTCGACGCGAGCATCGGGGACGAAGCGGAACTGCTGCAGCAACTCGTGCACCGCCTGCTGGTGCAGGTCCACACCCTGCACCAGCAGGGTCCAACCAGGGCGGGTCAAGGGCGGCAGTGCGCGCCGTGTCAAAGGCCCGCGCTTGAGGCTCCAGCCCTGGTCGCCGCGGGCGATCAAACGCGACTCGACGTCTTCCCGACCGGCCAGTTCGAACAACTCCGCGCGCGACAGCAGCGGCTGCAGGCCGGGCAGCGCCTGACGGATCAGCAAGGGCTTTTTGTGCCAGTGGCGACGCATGAACTGCTCGGGCGTCAGACCCCCGAGCAATGACAGTTTTTGGGTGATGTCCATGGCGGGCATTGTGCGATGATTGCCCGATGTTGATTTCCTCTCCCTGCGTGGTCAGCCTCACCTGGAGGCTAGAAGACACCCTTGGCCACCTGATCGATGAACTGTCCGAGCCGGTCGAATTCTTCTTCGGCGGGGACGACCTGCTGGTCAAGGTCGAAGAAGCCATCGAAGGCCAGCAAACCGGCTTCGAAACCCAGCTCCAGCTCGAACCCGAGCACGCCTTCGGCGACTACGATCCGCAGCTGGTGTTCTTCGAAGAACGCGGCATCTTCCCCGACCATGTCGAGCCCGGCATGCAGTTCGACGGCCCGCCCGAAGGCGCGACCACCCACAACATGCCGCAGGACGCCATCTACACCATCACAGAGGTGTACGAGACCCACGTCGTGCTCGACGGCAACCATCCGCTGGCCGGCATCGCGCTGCGCCTGACCCTGCAGGTGCGCGACGTGCGCCGCGCCACCGAAGAAGAGATCGAGCAGGGGACGGTCGCTCAGCAGGTGGTGACCGTGTTGAACACCGTGCCGCCGGGCTCGCAGGTGCACTGAAGGGTAGCGGTCGCGGGGCCCGCCCGCCGCTGCGGCAAGACCGACGGCTGCGACGACGCGTGCGAGGCCACTAGCCCTTGCCGGTGGAGCCGAAGCCGCCCTCGCCCCGTGCCGAGGCCGAGAAGTCGTCGACGCGTTCGAAGCGGGCTTGCACCACCGGCACGATCACCAGCTGGGCGATGCGTTCCATCGGCGCGATCGTGAACGGCGACGTGCCCCGGTTCCAACAGCTCACCATCAACTGCCCCTGGTAGTCCGAGTCGATCAGGCCGACCAGGTTGCCCAGCACGATGCCGTGCTTGTGGCCCAGGCCCGAGCGGGGCAGGATCAGCGCGGCCAGTCCCGGGTCGGCGATGTGGATCGCCAGGCCCGTCGGGATCAGCTCGGTCTGCCCGGGCTCGAGCACCAGCGGTGCGCTCAGGCACGCGCGCAAATCGAGGCCGGCGCTGCCGGCGGTGGCGTAGGACGGGAGTTGCTCGGCGATACGTTCGTCGAGCACTTTGACGGCGATGGTGGTCATGCGGGGTGATGGGCTGCTTGCAGACGGGCGGCGATGTCGGCCACCAGGAGGCGCGCGAGGCTGAGCTTGTCGGCGGTGCCGCCGTCGGCCGGCAACGCTTGCTGCGTGGTCGCGTCGACGAGCAGCAAGGCGTTGTCGTCGCGCCCGAAGGTGGCGGGCCCGAGGTTGCCGACGATCAGCGGGATGCCCTTGCGCTTGAGCTTGGCGCGCGCGTGCTCGAGCAGGTTCTCGCTTTCGGCGGCGAAACCGACGCAATACGGCTTGGCGCCGCGCAAGGCGGCGACCGCAGCGAGGATGTCCGGGTTCTCGGTCAACTCGAAGGTCGGCGCCTGCTTCTTGCCGTCTTTCTTGATCTTGTGCTCGGCCAAGGTGGCCGGGCGCCAGTCGGCCACCGCGGCGGTGGCGACGAACACGTCGTGACGGGGGGCCAGCGGCAGCACCGTGTCGTGCATCTGCCGCGCGCTGCGCACGTCGATGCGCTGCACACCGCGGGGCGTGGGCAGGCTGACCGGGCCGGCCACCAGCGTGACCTGTGCACCCGCCTCGCGCGCGGCACGCGCCAAGGCGAAGCCCATCTTGCCGCTCGACAGATTGGTGATGCCGCGCACCGGGTCGATGGCCTCGAAGGTCGGGCCGGCCGTGATCAGCAGGGTCTTGCCGGCCAGGCGCTTGGGCTGGAAGGCGGCGACGATGTCCTCGAGCAGTTCCGCCGGCTCCAGCATGCGGCCGTCGCCGACCTCGCCGCACGCCTGGTCGCCGTGGCCAGGGCCGAGCAGCTGCGCGCCGTCGGCCACCACCTGCGCGACATTGCGCTGGGTGGCCGGGTGGGCCCACATCTCCCGGTTCATCGCCGGGGCGATCAGCAAGGGGCAGCGCTGGTCGCCGGCGGTCCAGGGCCGCGCCAGACACATCAGGCTCAGCAAGTCGTCGGCGCGGCCTTGCGCCAGCTTGGCGATGCAGTCGGCACTCGCCGGCGCGATGACGATCGCATCGGCCTCGCGCGACAGGTTGATGTGCGCCATGTTGTTGGGTTCGCGGGCGTCCCACTGGCTCGTCACCACCGGGCGGCCGGACAAGGCCTGCATCGTCACCGGCGTGATGAACTCGGCCGCCGCCTCGGTCATCACCACCTGCACCTCGGCACCGGCCTTGGTCAGCAGCCGCACCAGTTCGGCGCTCTTGTAGCAGGCGATGCCGCCGGACAGGCCGAGCACCAGACGCTTGCCTTGCAGATCGAGAAGTGCGCTCATCGTCGGGGCTCCGCTCTCAGGCCAGCTCACGCGAGGTGATGGTGTATTTGAACCGGTCCGGATCGAGCGGGTCGTAGCGGCCGCCCGCGTTCTCGGCCTGCGGGTACATCAGGAAACCCAGCTTCGGCCCGCCGGAGCCGGGCAGCGCGACGTCGTGCGCCATGTTGTAGCCCAGCCAATTGCCTTCCCAGCCGCCAAACAGCCCGCGGTGCACCGGGGCGACGACGGGGTGGGAGGTGTCCTTGACCCACTGCCCGGTCTCCAACCGCATCACCTTGCCGACATCGGCCGGGTCCATCGCGACCCAGCCGTAGCCCTTCAGGAACACCTCGGCCCGGCAGTGCTGGGCGCTCTTGAGGTTGGCGGGGTTGCCGCCCAGTTCCCGATAGCCGAAGGCGGAGGGCGCGAGGCGGATGCCGTAGACATCGCGCGCCGGGACGCCGACCGCGCGGCACAGCCCGACGAACAAGGCGTTGATGTCGCCGCACTTGCCCCCGAAGTTGCCGGTCTCGAGCATGGACTGGATGTCGCCGACACCGCAGCCGCGCACCGTCGGCTCCCGGTAGGTGGTGTGGACCACCCAGTCGAAGATGCGGCGCACCTTGTCGAGGTCGCGGCGCGCGCCTTGCGTGATCTCGCGCGCGGTCTGCAGCACGATGCCGTCGGTGGGCATCAGCTCGGTCGCCTCGGTCCAGGTGCGCTGCAGCGCCGGGTCGACGCGGGCACCGCTTGCCCGGTCCCAGTCCACCGCCCGGTCGCGCGTGGCGACGCGACTGCGCAGTTCCAGCGCCGGAGCGGGCGTGCCGGCCGCGAACTCCGCGTACAACACCCGGGCGCCATAACGTTGGTCGGAGCGCAATTCGATCTTGGTCGCGTTGCCCTGCCATTCATGGCCCAGCGACCGCTGGTAGGTCTCGTCCAGCGACGGCACCGGCAGCCAGACCCGGGTGAGTCCTTCGGGATTCAGGAGGTCGACCCGTGTCGTCAGCTCGAAGTTGCGCCAGCGCCCCGGCGACGGCGCAAAGCGTCGCTCTTCGGCGCGCAGGGGCATGGCGTGGGCGGCGGCGGCAAGGCCGGCCGCCTGGAGAAAGGCGCGGCGAGAGTAGGTGTTCATCGTGTGGATCGAGATCGGATCGCGGCGTCAGCGCCGTAGGGGCAGGAAACCAAGGGGATTATCGCGGGGCGGCGATCTCAGCGCGGCGCGGCCGCCAGCAGGGGCGCCAGCAAGGTGTCGGCCTTGGCGCCGGTCCAGTCGAGTTCGCCGACCACGGTGGTGTGCGGGCGGCCGTTGCGGTCGATCAGCACCGTGCTGGGGAACACGCGCGGCGTCCATGCGCGCGCGGCGGCACCGTCGCGGTCGAGCAGCACCGGCAGCGCGTCAGGCACCTCGCCGAGCACAGTGTCGAGAAAGCTGCGAATCTTGGCGTCGCCTTCCTGGTAGTTGACCGCCAGCACGGCGAGGCCCTGGGCTGCGCCGCGTTCGGCCAGGCGCAGCAGGCTGGGCATTTCGGCGACGCAGGGCTCGCACCAGCTGGCCCAGAAATTCAGCACCATCACCTTGCCGCGAAATGGCGCCAGCGCGACGGTTCGGCCTTGCAGGTCGCGCAGCGCCAGTGGCGGCGTCGGGCGATCGGCCGGCCAGGGGCGAACCTGCACTTGTGCCGAGGCCGGGCCTGGCACGCCGGCGGTCAGGCCGACGGCGGCGAGCCCGAGGGCGGCGGAGAACTGGCGGCGGGAGGGGGGCATCGCGGCGGACATCAAAGCCTGAGGCGTAGCCCGGGATTATCCGGCGGCGGGGAAGGACGTGCAGCGCAGGGGCCTACGGCCCGGGTAGCACCGTCGAGATGCACGACCTCCACGGCCGCTCGTCATTGCCGGCCCCTTGTACGACGCGCCCGGCAGGACTACAGCAGATCTTCGTCCTCGGGATCGTCCGTACAGGCAGCACAGTAGAAGTAGAACGTCCTGCCGTCTGACAGCACCAGGGAGCCGCGCTGGACGCTATCAATGTGCCAGCGGGCCCGATCGCCGTTCGCGAATTTGAGTGTGCCTTCGGCGTAGCAGCGCGATTGCGTGAGGTCGTGTGAATATCGGCGGAGGTTGATCTGCTTCGCCTTCTCGAAGTAGGTACGAACGTCAACCCACGTCAGCGTGAAGCGGCTGCACGTCTCCGGCGTCTCGTGACTGCTCACGTCGTCTGTCCAGGCGCCGTTGCGCTTGATGTCGACCGCCGTCACGGTCGTCATAGGGTAGACCGGCGGGTTGGGATCGTTCTCGACACGTTTTTCCTGCCCGGCGCCAACGCCCATGCTCAGCGTCATGGCGGCAAGCAGCAGTGGTAGGGCTTTGTTCACCATCTTGCGGTCGAGCCTTCCGTGGGGTTCTTGTAGGAGACGACCGAGTGCCGGAACACCTCCGTCACGGGCACGTTCAATTGCTGTATCAACGCTTGCATCAGCCACCGCAACGAGGCGCTCTGGGCCGGCGTGACCGCCTCGTAGACGCGTTTCGCCGGCGGCACATCGAGTGGCAAGGCACGTCCTACGATCTCGATGCCGATGCTGTCCTCATTGGCCGGGTAGCGCTGCGGCACCTGCTTCTTCATTTCATGGCGGTGCATAGCCGCGATGTTCATCGCGCTAAGCGCCCGTGTTTCCGCCGGCGCACACGTCTGCTCGATCAGGCATCTGGACTTGAGCCGGCCGACGTGCAGTGTTCTCTTGAACAGCGAGGCCGTTTGATAGACCGCGCCGTCCTTGTCGATCAGCAAATGGGCGCCCACTGTCGACGTCCGATACGTGTTCAGCGTGGACTCGGCGGTCCAGCTGTCCGTCTGATGCACGATGATCCCTCGCACCGTGTCCATCGGCCCCTGCTCCAAATGTGGACCGATCGCCAGCTTCACCCGCGGGTCGATGATGTACCCGTGCTCGTTGATGTTCAGCATCCTGCCTCCCTATGGCGTGATGCAGAACACTATCGTTGTTGGCACGAGCCTTTGCCGTGTCGGCTTGTGCCGACGCGTGAGCAGTTGCGTGAATCAAAAGTCGCGACTGGGATCGAGCACCTGACAGCCTCTACAGCCGTTCCCGCCTCATCGCCGTCGATTGGGCCGCACGCTGCGGTCGTAGAACTCCGGCGGCTTCTTGCGCACCCAAGCGATGAAGCTCGCAATCTCGGGATGCCCCCGCAGCGCTTCCCAGCTCGCATACTCGCGCGCCAGTTCCTTCTCGGAGAAGGTCGCGTGGATCTTGCGGTGGCACACCCGGTGCACCAGGGTCTTGTCGCGGCCACCCTCGCTCTTCGGCACCAGGTGGTGCTCGTCTGCGCTCGGGCCCGGCACGATCTCTCTCCCGCACAGCGGGCACGGGGGCACCGGCGCCTCGGCACTGCCGAAGGGGTGGGAGCCCCGGACCGCACGGCGCCCGACCATCGACGATCGCTCAGCGAGCAGCGGGCTGGCCGTCCGGCTCGTGGGTCGGGGCCGCGGACACGCGAGCGAGGTGGAGCGCCTGCACCCCAGGGCGGTCGTCCACGGTCGTGACGACGTTCAGACCCAGGTCCTGGCTGCCGCCGACGCGGCGGTAGCGCAGCTGCAGCTGCTGGCGCCAGGCGCCAGCGCGCTCGATGGTGCGCTCCCCGCTCTTTTGCACGCGGGCGCCCTTGGCGCTCAACTCGCCCATCGCCTTCTGGAACTCCTGCTGCACGGCCGGCCCGACCGCGCCCTCGGCCCACACGGTGCAACGGCCACCGGACATCACCACCAGGTAAAGCTTGAACGTGGGGTCGGGCAGCGCAAACACGGAGCCGGCCTGTCCGTCGAGCAGCGTCTGCGCTTCGGGCGCACCGGCATCGCGCGGTTCGTACCCGGCCGACAGCGCCCAGTCGGTCGCCCCGGTCAGCTCGCCCTCGGTGAGCACGCAGCCCTGCACGAAGGCCTTTGCAATGCTCTGCGCCGCCGCCGAGTTGACCTCCGCAGCCGGTGCCAGCGGCACCACCTCGATCTTGGGTGAGGTCACGGCGCCGGTCTGGGCCTGCGGCAGGGGCGGCTGCGCCGGTGCGGGTGCTGATGCCGGCGCAGGTGCCGCGGCTTGCGCCTGGGCCACGCTGCTCATCAACGCTGCCACCGCCGCCAGCCCGACCCTCGCCAGGAGGGCCAGCGTCATTCGTCTTTGCACCCGCATCTTGCTTGCTCCTTGTCGCGGCTCTCGCCCTTGGAAATCAAAACGCCCGCCGCGTCACCGCAGGCGGGCGCTGTATTTCTTATACGGTCATGCCATTGCCGGCGTCAAAGCCGCTCGGCCACCCAGCCCTGCACCGAGGCGAGCGCAGTGCCGAGTGCCGACGGGTCGGTGCCCCCGGCCATCGCCAGGTCAGGCTTGCCGCCGCCCTTGCCGCCCACCTGCTGGGCCACGAAGTTGACCAGCTCGCCGGCCTTGACCTTGGCCGTGCTGTCGCTCGTGACACCGGCGGCCAGTTGCACCTTGCCGCCGTCGACGGCCGCCAGCACGATGGCGGCGCTCTTGAGCTTGTCCTTGAGCTTGTCCATCGTGTCGCGCAAGGCTTTGGCGTCGGCGCCTTCGAGCATCGCCGCCAGCACCTTCAGGCCCTTCACGTCGACCGCCTTGGCCAGCAGTTCGTCGCCTTGCGACGAAGCCAGCTTGCCCTTCAGCGCAGCCACTTCCTTCTCGAGGTTGCGCACCTGGTCGAGCACCTGCGCGATGCGCTGGGTCACTTCGGTCGGCGTGGCCTTGAGCGTGCCCGCGGCCTGCTGCACCGTCGCTTCGAGCGACTGCAGATAGGCCAGCGCGTTCTCGCCGGTCACCGCCTCGACCCGCCGAATGCCCGCTGCCACACCGCCTTCCGAGACGATCTTGAACAAGCCGATGTCGCCGGTGCGGCTGACATGGGTGCCGCCGCACAGCTCGCGGCTGGTGCCGATGTCGAGCACGCGCACCTGATCGCCGTATTTCTCGCCGAACAGCATCATCGCGCCCAGCTTCTGGGCCTCGTCGATCGGCATCACGCGGGCGTTGGTCGGGTGATTCGCCAGGATCTCGGCATTCACCAGCGCCTCTACACGGCGGATCTGCTCGTCGGTCATCGGCGCGTTGTGCGCGAAGTCGAAACGGGTGCGCTCGGCGTTCACCAGCGAGCCCTTTTGCTGCACATGGCCTCCCAGCACTTCGCGCAAGGCCTTGTGCATCAAATGGGTCGCGCTGTGGTTGCGCACGGTGCGGGCGCGCTTCTCGGCGTCGACCCGGGCACTCACCACGTCGCCCACCTTGACCTGGCCTTCCATCACACGCCCGTGGTGGCCGAACACATCGGCCTGGATCTTCAGCGTGTCTTCGACGACGAAGCGGCTGGTGTTGTTGCGCAGCTCGCCGGTGTCGCCCACCTGCCCGCCCGACTCGGCGTAGAACGGCGTGTGGTCGAGCACCACCACGGCGTCGTCACCGGCGGTGGCGGCTTGCACCGGCGTGCCGTCGACATACACCGCGGTGACCGTGGCCGTTTCGTGCAGCAGCACTTCGTAGCCGTGGAAGGTAGTGGCCGAGCCGGTGTATTCGAGGCCCTGCGCCATCTTGAACTTGCCGGCCGCCCGGGCCTGCTCGCGCTGGCGGTTCATCGCGGTCTCGAAGCCGGCGGCATCCACCGTCACGCCGCGCTCGCGGCAGACGTCGGCGGTCAGGTCGAGCGGGAAGCCGTAGGTGTCGTGCAGCTTGAACGCGGTCTCACCATCCAGCTCGGTCTTGCCGGCCTTGCCCGTCGTGGCCAGCGCCGACTCCAGGATTTCCATCCCGTTGGCGATGGTCTGGAAGAAGCGTTCTTCTTCCTGCTTCAGCACCTCGGTGATGCGCGCTTCGTTCTGGCGCAGCTCGGGATAGGCCTCGCCCATCTCCTGCACCAGCGCCGCCACCAGCTTGTGGAAGAAGGGGGTCCGGGCGCCCAGCTTGTAGCCGTGGCGGATCGCCCGGCGGCAGATGCGGCGCAGCACATAACCGCGCCCTTCGTTGCCGGGAATGACACCGTCGCACACGGTGAACGAGCAGGCACGGATGTGGTCGGCGATCACCTTGAGCGACGGGCTGTCGGCGTCGTAGCCGGCGGCACCCGAGCCGTCGACGGCCTTGCGCGCAGCCGCGAGCAGGTTCACGAACAGGTCGATCTCGTAGTTGGAGTGCACCCCCTGCAGCACCGCGGTGACGCGCTCCAGCCCCATGCCGGTGTCCACGCTCGGCTTGGGCAGCTTGTGCATCACGCCCGCCTCGTCGCGGTTGAACTGCATGAACACGTTGTTCCAGATCTCGATGTAGCGGTCGCCGTCTTCATCGGGCGACCCCGGCGGGCCGCCGGCCACGTCGGGGCCGTGGTCGTAGAAGATCTCGGTGCACGGGCCGCAGGGGCCGGTGTCGCCCATCATCCAGAAGTTGTCGGACGCATAACGGGCGCCCTTGTTGTCGCCGATGCGCACGATGCGCTCGGCCGGCACGCCGACCTGCTTGTGCCAGATGTCGTAGGCCTCGTCGTCTTCGGCGTACACCGTCACCCACAGCTTCTCGGGCGGCAGCATGAAGTGCTGCGTCAGCAGCTCCCAGGCATAGCGGATGGCGTCCTGCTTGAAGTAGTCGCCGAAGCTGAAGTTGCCCAGCATCTCGAAGAAGGTGTGGTGGCGCGCCGTGTAGCCCACGTTCTCGAGGTCGTTGTGCTTGCCGCCGGCGCGGATGCACTTCTGCGCGGTGGTCGCGCGGCTATACGGCCGCTTGTCGAAGCCCAGGAACACGTCCTTGAACTGGTTCATCCCCGCGTTGGTGAACAGCAGCGTCGGGTCGTCGCCAGGCACCACCGGGCTGGAGGCGACGATCTGGTGGCCCTTCGACTCGAAGAACTTCAGAAACTTGGAGCGAATCTCGGCGGCTTTCATCCGGGGTCTTTCTGGCTGGCGTGGGCCGGCCCCGGCAGCCTCGCGGCAGGGGCGGACCACGCGTAAATGCTTGATCTGGCGAAGCTTTCGATTATAGGCGGGGGGGCCGCACTCGGACGCTGCCACCGGCCACGCGCGGCGCGCCGTCGCCACGCGCCTGCACACATCCGGCACCCGTCTTATGATCGTCGGCACCCCGGGGCGCCGGGCCCGCGCACCCCCACCCGCTGCCGCCCCACCGTCATCCGCTCGCCGGCCTGCGCGCCGGCGCCAGAAGGAAGAGCAGCACGATGGACATGCCCACCTCCCCCCTCGCCAGCCTGAAAGACGCGAGCCTGCTGAAGACCGACGCACTGGTCGCCGGCGCCTGGCTCACAGGCGCCAGCCGTTTCGACGTCGTCGACCCTGCGACCGGCCGCAAACTGGCGGACGTCGCGAACCTGGGGCCGACCGAAACCGAGCAGGCCATCGCCGCGGCCGCCGAGGCGTGGCCCGCCTGGCGGGCCGCCACCGCCAAGGCGCGCGCGGCCGTGTTGATCAAGTGGTTCCAACTGCTGCTGCAGCATGCCGACGACCTGGCCCGCATCATGACCGCCGAGCAGGGCAAGCCGTTGGCCGAGGCCAAGGGCGAAGTGGTGTACGCCGCGAGCTTCATCGAATGGTTTGCCGAGGAGGCCAAGCGCGTCTACGGCGAAACCATCCCCACCACCGACCCGAACAAGCGTTACCTGGTGATCCGGCAGGCGATCGGCGTCTGTGCCGCGATCACACCGTGGAACTTCCCGATCGCGATGATCACGCGCAAGGTCGCCCCCGCGCTGGCCGCCGGCTGCCCGGTCGTCATCAAGCCGGCAGAGCAGACGCCGCTGTCGGCGCTGGCCGTCGCCGAACTGGGCCTGCGCGCCGGCATTCCGCCCGGCGTGCTGAACGTGATCACCGCCGACGGCGACCGCTCCATCGAGGTGGGCCGGGTGCTGTGCGACAGCGACACGGTCCGGCACTTGTCGTTCACCGGCTCGACCGAAGTCGGCCGCATCCTGATGCAGCAGTGTGCGCCGACGATCAAGAAGCTGTCGCTGGAGCTGGGCGGCAACGCGCCCTTCATCGTGTTCGACGACGCCGACCTCGACAGTGCCGTCGAGGGCGCGATCCAGAGCAAATACCGCAACGCCGGCCAGACCTGCGTCTGCGCCAACCGGCTGTACGCACAAGACAGTGTCTATGACACTTTCGTCGCGAAGTTGACCGCCAAGGTCCAGGCGCTCAAGGTCGGCAACGGTTTCGAGGCCGGCGTCAACCAGGGCCCGCTGATCGACGACCACGCCGTGGGCAAGGTCGAGCGCCACGTGGCCGACGCGCTCGACAAAGGCGCGCGGCTGCTGACGGGCGGCAAGCGGCTCGAAGGTCGCTTCTTCGAGCCCACCGTGCTGGCCGACGTGACCCCGGCGATGCTGTGCTCGCGCGAGGAAACCTTCGGCCCGCTGGCGCCGGTGATCCGCTTCAAGACCGAGGAAGAGGCGATCGCGCTCGCCAACAACACCGAATACGGCCTGGCGAGCTACTTCTTCAGCCGCGACATCGGGCGCATCTTCCGCGTCGGCGAAGCGTTGGAGTACGGCATGGTGGGTGTCAACACCGGGCTGATCGCCGTGGCCGAGGTGCCCTTCGGCGGCGTCAAGCAATCGGGCCTGGGCCGCGAAGGCTCGCGGCATGGCATCGACGACTATGTCGAACTGAAGTACCTGTGCCTGGGGGATTTGAACCGCTGAGGCGCTCCGGGCCGTAAGGTCGAGGGCCGGCGTCGCGAGGCGGCGGCAGCGCCGCCGGGTTCCGGCGCGGTGCTCAGTTGATTGCCGCGGACGCGAAGGCCCTCTTGTACACAGGCGGCACCACGGGCCGCACTTTCGGCAAGGCTGCGGGTGCGGTCGCGGGCGGCACCTCGCGCGGCAGCGTCACCTTGCACAGCAGGCCGGCCGGCACCTTCTGGCCAGGGTTGGGCAGGGTCAACCGCACACGGAAGGTGTTGCTGGCCGGGTCCATCACCCGGTCGATGCCGGCGACGTCGGCCGTCACCGGCGCGGCGCCGGGCAACTCGGGGTACACCATCACCTTGTCGCCGGCCGCCACTTCGCGGTAACGGGAAGCCGGCAGCACCAGTTCGACGCGCAGCGGGTCGAGCACCGCCAGGCGCAGCAGCGGCCGCTCGGTGACACGCTCGCCGGGTTGGACGTAACGCTCCACCACAACACCTTTGACGGGGCTGCTGACGGTGCGTTGACGGAGTTCGGCAGCGGCGGCGTCACGTTCGTGTTGCCACGCGGCACGGCGCGCGAGGGCACGGCCGACCTGGCGCTGTGCCGCCTCGTGATCGGCACGCGCCTGCGCCAGCGCCTCCGCGCCGATGAAATCTTGTGAGGCCAGATGGCGCAGCCGCTTCAGCGTCTGGCCGGCCTGCTCGGCCTCGGATCGAGCCGCGCGCAGCTCCTCATCGAGCTGGCGCGCCGACACGGTCGGCGCTGCCGGGGCCCGCAGCCGCTCGGCTCGCAGCACCGCCAGCGCTTGCCCGGCGGCCACACCGTCGCCCCGGTCCACCGTGATGCGCTCGACCACACTGCCCTGGGGCGCGGCCAGTTCAACGATGCGATCAGCCTCGATCCGGCACGCCGCGGGCGGCGTGGCATCGGCGCCTGCCGCTGCGAACGGCAAGCCAGCCGCGAACATGGCGAGCAGCAGCCGCCGCAAGCTCGGCACACCGTGAGGTGCGGCGCACGGCCCCCGGCGAAAGAAAATCGTCATCGCCATTCCAGGTCTCGCTCCAGCAGGTGCAGTAGATCGCGCCGGCCGTCTTCGCTTGCGCGCTGCGGCCTGTCAGGCCGTGCCACCACACCGCGACGGCCCTGTGCGGCAAAGCATACCGCCCTGTTATCGACCTTCGGGGGCCGAACTTGCGGCACAAATCCACGGCGCCCCGCGCTTCCGCGGTCGAGGCGCCGCCCAGCGAGACGTCTTTCACACCCGCTCCTACACCCCGTCGGGTACGCCAAAGCCGAGCAGTTGTGCCACCGCGGCGTAAGGGAAACACCACCTTCGCTCAAGCATGGCGCCGCACTGCCGTTATTGCGCATGTACCGAGGCGATCCGGACCCGACTCCAGAAGCTCCTGCGCTGTCCGGCGAACGCGTTGACACGACGGGCTTCGGCCACGCGCGCAACGCGCGCCTTCCAACACGTCACGACAAGAGAGACTCCATGAATTTTCTGCAACGCCTGTCGGTGGCCGGCAAACTCAGCTTCGGCTTTGCCAGTGTGCTGGTGGTGATGGCCCTGATCACCGCCTTTTCGATCGCCCAACTCGGCCGCTTGAAGAGCCAGGCGGCCCAGGTGGCCGAAGTCCGGCTGACCGGCGTGCGCGATGCGCTGCTGATGGCGGAGTCGGCCAGCCGTTACCGCAGCCTGGAGTTCCGCCTGCTGCTGGTGCCGGCCGAGCGCCGCAAGGAAGTGGCGGCCCTGCTGGCCGACAGCGCGAAGCAATTCGAGCAGAACCGCGCCGCCTACGAAGGCGCTATCGCGGCCGAGGACGAGCGCGCGCTCTATGCCGCCGCCATCGCGAAGTACGCCGAATACGAAACGACCGCCAAGCAGGTGCATGACAAGCTGGACGCCGGCCACGCCGACGAAGCCCAGGCCCTCGCGGCCGGTCTAGGTGCCGACAAGTTCGTGGCCTTGCGCGATGCCCTGATGACGCTGGTGAAGTACAACGACGAGCACGCCACCAAAGACACAAAATTGGGCGATGCGATCTATGCCGAAGGGCGCAACCTCATCCTCGGCGCGCTGCTGCTGGGCGTCGTCGTGGCCAGCTTGCAGTGCTGGCGACTGACCCGCGCCGTGACGCGCCCCCTCCACCAGGCCGTGGCCGTCGCGAAGGCGGTGTCGGAGGGCGACCTGACGCAGCGCCTCGAAGTCACCGGCCGGGACGAACTGGCCCAGCTGACCCGCGCCTTGAGCGACATGAGCGAAAAGCTGCGCGGTGTGGTGACCGAGGTGCGCTCGGGCGTCGAGTCGGTGAGCACCGCCTCGGCCGAGATCGCGACCGGCAACCAGGACCTTTCGTCGCGCACCGAACAGACCGCCTCCAACCTGCAGGAGACCGCCTCCAGCATGGAGCAACTGACCAGCACGGTCGGCCAATCGGCCGACACCGCACGCCAGGCCAACCAACTGGCCCGCGCCGCAGCCCAGGCCGCCGAGCGTGGCGGCCAGGTGGTCGAGCAAGTGGTCGGCAACATGCAGCAGATCAACGAGTCGTCGCGCAAGATCGCCGACATCATCAGCGTGATCGACGGCATCGCCTTCCAGACCAACATCCTCGCGCTGAACGCCGCCGTCGAAGCGGCGCGCGCCGGCGAACAAGGCCGCGGCTTCGCGGTGGTGGCCGGTGAAGTGCGCACGTTGGCCCAGCGCTCGGCGCAGGCCTCGCGCGAGATCAAGAGCCTGATCCACGCTTCGGTCGAGCGTGTCGAAAGCGGCGCGCAGCTGGTGCAGAACGCCGGCCAGAGCATGGACGAGATCGTCGCCTCGGTGGGCCGCATGGCCGACATGATGGGCGAGATCACGTCGGCCGCCGACGAGCAGCGCGACGGCATCGGCCAGGTCAACAGCGCCGTCAGCAACCTCGACCAGATGACGCAGCAGAACGCGGCGCTGGTCGAGCAATCGGCCGCGGCAGCGTCGTCACTGCAGGAACAGGCGCGCCGCCTCGCGGTGGCGGTCGGGGTGTTCCGCACCGCCGCCTGACCACGGGGGGACACCGGCCGCCTCGGGTCCGGTGTCCGTCCTTGCCACGCCCAAGCCGGCGTAGCGCGGCCCGCTACAGCATCTCCTCCGGCGCGAACGGCGTCAGCAGCAGCAGCATCAGGCGCAGCCACCGGCTCGCCTCGGGTTCGCTGAAATGCTCTTCGCGATCCTCGGGCGCCTCCTTGGTCCATTTGAGGCGGTCGCCCTCGGCCAGGCCCAGGCGGTAGCTGCTGTGCAGCGTGACCTCGTCATAGATCCGCGCCAGCTGCTCCGCCAGCGCCGGGCTGCGCAGCACCAGGCCGATCTCGCTGTTGAGGTTGGCCGAACGCGGGTCCATGTTCATCGACCCGACCAACACGGTGCGCCGGTCGATCACCATCGCCTTGACGTGCAGGCTGGCGCGTGACGAGCCGAAGGCGCCGAGCTTTTTGCTGCGCGGCACGCCCAGCTTGGGCTGCAATTCGTGCAGTTCGACACCCTGGCGCAGCAGCGCCTCCCGGTAGCGCGAGTAGCCGATGTGCACGGCCGGCGCGTCGGTGGCGGCCAGCGAGTTGGTCAACACCCGCAGGCGCACGCCCCGCTCGCGCAAGGCCTCGGTGAGCTTGATGCCGCGCTCGCCGGGGACGTAATAAGGCGAGATGACGATGATCTCGCGCTGGGCCTCGGCCATCAGCGCGATGACGTCGTCGGTCATCGTTTGCTCCAGCTCCGGGTCGCCTTCGCTGACGATTTTTCCCGGCTTGTCGGCGATCACCGTGGCGGGCACCCAGGTGAGCGCCAGCCCGCCTGCGCGCAGTTCGTCGCGCAGCGCGGTGTTGCGTTCGGGCTCCGGTGTGCCGGGCGGCGCGACCAAGGCCAGGCTGCCCTCGGGGGGCGACAGGGTGCGGTCGACCAACACCTCCACCGGATAGGCCAGCCGGCTGTTCCAGAACTCGTCGAACGAGGCCGACAGCTGCCGCACCACCGGGCCGGCGGCCAGCACGTCGAGGTCGAGGAAGTTGCTGGTGGGGCTGCGCACGTAGTACGGATCGCCGAGATTGCGGCCACCGGTGACGGCCACCGCGTTGTCGGCCACGAACATCTTGCTGTGCATGCGGTGGTTGATGCGCGTGACATCGGTGAGCGAGCCGAACACCCTGGTCACCATCGAAAAGCGGCCGACGGGAAAGGGATTGAACAGCCGCACCTCGATGTTGGGGTGTTCGGCCAGGTGCAGCAGGTTGTGGTCTTCGCCGGCGGTGTGCACGTCGTCGAGGAGAAAGCGCACCCGGACACCGCGGTCGGCCGCAGCGGTCACGTGTTTCAGGATGGCGCGGGTCGACTCGTCGTTGTGGATCAGGTAGTACTGCAGGTCGAGCGTCTTCTCGGCGTGGTCGGCCAGGTCGATCAGCGCGCCGAGGGCGTCTTCACCCGAGACCAGCAAGCGAAAGCCGGACAGTCGAGGGTGCACTGCGGTGGTGGCGGCCAGGCGGCCAAGCGTCGTCTCGCGGTATTGGGGCAGGGCCTGCGTGGCGGGGGGCTCGCCCCGCGGCGGCAAGCCGGCGCAGCCCGACAGCAGCAAGACCGCGAGGGCCAGCGCCAGCACCGCCCAGGCGCTCCGTCGGCCTGTAGCGCGGGAAAGCCAGGGCCAGCCGGCGGCCGGCAACAAAGGCAATGCGGTTCGCATGGTTGCCGTTGTAGCCGAAGTGGCCAAAACGCGCTGGGAGCCGTGAAAGTATTACCAATGTGTAAGCGCTACCCGACGGAGGTCGGTGGCGCAGGGACCGCGGGCCGGGGCGGCCCGCCCTCACCGATCCGTGCGCGTCACGGCCGCCAGCTCCCACACCCCGGTGGCGTCCTCCCGCCGCAGCACGTACTGGCCGTCGGCCGTGTCGACCTTCCACCAGCGATGCTCCCGGCCGTACCAACGGTCCAGTACCGCGAGCACTGGCAGTTCGCGTTGGCCGAACCAGACCACCTGCGGATCGTCTTCACCGTGCTCGCCCGGCGCGCACTGCACCCGGATGTCCATGCTGAGCCTCCGACAGGAATGAAGAACGACCCCCCATTGTCGGAGAGGCCGAGGCGTCAGGTGCGGCCCACCGCCCCGCTGACGACCCACCGGGCCACTTCTGCAATGGCGGCGTTCTGCTGCGCGGCGGGCGCGCGGCATTCGGTCAGGTAGACCGACAAGGCGATCGCCTCCCCGGCCGGGGACCAGAAAACGCCGACGTCGTTCGCCGTGCCGTTCGCCGTGCCGGTCTTGTCCGCCAGCTGCCAGCGGGGGGGCAGGTTCGCGCGCAAGCGCGTGCCGCTGGTCTGGGTGGCGAGCATCCAGCGCGTCAACTGGTCGCGCGAGGCGGTCGAGAGGGCAGTGCCCAGCAGCAAGCGCCGCAGATCGGACGTCATCGCCGCGGGGGTGGTGGTGTCACGCTCGTCGCCGGGGGGCACGTGGTTCAGCGCCGGCTCGGTGCGGTCGAGCCGGGTCACGTTGTCGCCCAGGGAGCGCAGGTAGCGCGTCAGCGCCGCGGGCCCGCCGAAGGTGTCCAGGATGAGGTTGGCGGCCGCGTTGTCGCTGACGGTGATGGTGGCCTCGCACAACTGGGCCAGCGTCATGCCGCCGGCCACATGCTGGCTCGTCACGGGCGAATGGTCGATCAGAACGTTGGACCCGTACCCGATACGTCGATCGAGCCGCTCCATACCGGCGTCCACACGGCTCAGCAGGTAGGCGGCGGCCAGCCATTTGAAGGTGCTGCACATCGGAAAGCGCTCGTCGGCGCGGTACCCGGCGGACACGCCCGTGCTCGTGCTGAGCAAGGCCACACCCAGGCGCCCGCCCACCTCGGCCTCCAAGGCCTTGCATTGCGCTTCGAAGCCTGGTGTCGACCGGAAAGCGCCGGCGCAGCCCGACAGCACAGCGCCTGCGGTCGCCACCATGAACCCTCGTCTGTTCGTCGTCGTCATCGTCAACAAATCCTTTGCAGTTGGAAAACAGGCGCGACGATAGGGCCAGGCGGGCGCTGGAGCAAACGGAGATTTCAACGGGCAGCCCTCAGAAAAACTTAGGGCCGTGGATGCCAGAATCGCCGCCATGCAACTGCCGCTCAACGCCTTGCGCGCCTTCGAGGTGTCGGCGCGTCACTTGAGTTTCACGCGCGCCGCCATTGAACTGCGCGTGACCCAGACCGCCGTCAGCCAGCAGGTGAAAAACCTGGAAGACCGGCTCGGGGTCGCGCTGTTCCGACGACTGCCGCGCGGCCTGGCGCTCACGGCCGAAGGCCAGGCCTTGCTGCCGGTGCTGGCCGACGGGTTCGGCCGCATTGCGGGCGTGCTGCAGCAGTTCCAGGGCGGGCGTTTTCGCGAGACGCTCAACGTGGCGGCGGTCGGCACCTTTGCGGTCGGCTGGTTGATGCCGCGGCTGGACAGCTTTCGGCGCGACCATCCCTTCATCGACCTGCGCTTGTTCACCAACAACAACCGCGTCGACATCGCCGGCGAAGGCCTGGATTTCGCAATCCGTTTCGGCGACGGCGCCTGGCATGGCACGCAGGCCGAGCCGCTGCTGGAGGCACCGCTGTCGCCGGTGTGCACACCGGCTGTGGCGACGCGGCTGCGCACGCCGGCCGACCTGGAACACGAAACACTGCTGCGGTCTTATCGTGCCGATGAATGGACCCGCTGGTTCGCGGCGGCCGGTGTGCCCGGGCCGCCCCTGCTGCGCGGCCCGGTGTTCGACTCGTCGCTGACGATGGCCGAGGCCGCGGGGCTGGGCGCCGGCGTGGCACTGCTGCCGGTGACGCTGTTCACCCGCGAGTTGAGCGGCGGACGTCTGGTGCGGCCGTTCGAGATCGAGGTGTCGACCGGGCGCTATTGGCTGACGTGGCTGAAGTCGAAGCGGCAGACGCCGGCGATGCGGAGTTTTCGGGCCTGGTTGGTGGGAGAGGTGGTGGGTCGGTGAGCCAGCGCCGCGCGGCGGCGCGAAAGTGACCGGCAGCTCGATCAACCGCGATGCAGGGGCACGTCGATGCTCTCGGTGCTCCCGCAGACATCCAGGGAGGTCGCGCCTTCGGCATGGACGGCCAGTCGCATGTTCTCCAGCACGAGATGCACGAGCGCCGCGTCTCGCTGTGCCAGACGCCGACGCACGCGTGCCAATTCCTCTGCCAGACGCAAGCGCTGCCGACGCTCCAGCCCGGCCAGCTGATAGACGTAGGCGATTTCGACGCGGCTGTAGCGCCGGAGCAGGTGCGTCGGATAGGTCTTGCCAGTGGTGGCGGCCAAGGCGTCGATGAGCAGCGACCAGGACAGGTTGACGGGAGACGACCTCGACGCCGGCGGGGCCGCTCGGGCCCGAGAGAACGTGATGCATGAGATCGGATTCGTCCAAGGGCGGTACGGGCGGCTGCCGTCGTCTTGCTGCACGAAGACGGCGTGAGCATTCCGACGAACCTCGCTGGTGTCGTGTACAGCCCCTTCACTAAGGGCTCCGTGAGCCATAGTTTTCATTTCCTGGCACGGGAGTTGAACGCCTTCTACTCGGCTCGAAACGGTCGTGGCTCCTGACGTCACTGAGCCGTGACGGTAGCCTGTGATCAAACGATTTCAATCGCGCTGTGCAACACACGTTCATAGCGTTCCATGTGCTCGAGGTTCGCGATGCCCATCCACCGCACGACACCGGCGGCCGGCCGACCTCGTCTGAGCTGGCGTAAGGCAAACGTGTGGCGAAGCCGGAAAGACTCGTCATCGGACGAACGGCGGGCCTTTCGATCGCAAGGTTCAGCTCGCCGGTGAACAGGGCGAACTGGGGGGTGAAATGATTGTTTGGATGACAGCCTGCCAGAACTTGCAGCAATGCGACCGGCGGCAGCGCCGAGGCCGCTTTCCGGCGGCCCGGTGGGGCTTGCAAACCGGCTTGTTCACCGCTCGACCGGGGCGGTGAGGGCGGGGCCCAGCCGGCGGAGGTCCGTGCGTGCGCCGACACCGTCTCCGGCTATCGGGTCTGCATCGCCAGCTTCAGACCGTCGAGGTGCAATTGCAGCATCGGGCCGACGTTCTCATCCACGTATGCTTCGCGCCCGCCTTCACCTAGCGTTCCGTCGAACTCGCCGGCCAGCATCAAATGAGCGAACCCGTGCACGACGGACCAGATCGCCATCAGCGCCGCGCGCTGCTGCGCTGACAACGGCGCGCCGGCCGCGATGCCGAACAAACTGCGCACGCCGTCCTCCAGCACCTGGAACGCCGCGTGGCCCGCGCGCTCCATCTCGCGGTCGCGCTGCACCCCGGTGCGAAACATGATGCCGAAACGGCCCGGATACCGCAGCGCAAAACGCACGTAGCCCACTCCCTGCTCACGCAAGCGGGCCACCGGGTCGGCACCGCCACGCGCGTTGCCCGCTTCCAGCGCCTCGGTCAGCCCCTCGAACGCGAGGGTGGCCACCGCGGTCAGCAGCCCCTGCGCATCGCCGAAGTGGTGGGCCGGCGCGGCGGGCGAGACGCCCAAGCGCCTCGCCACTTCGCGCAGCGAAAAGCCGGCGACGCCGCGCTCGGCCAGCAGGGCCTCGGTGGCGTCGATCAGCGATTGGCGCAGTGCGCCGTGGTGATAGCGGGAACGGGGCGCGGCCGCGCGCTCGGTGTTGGAAGGCATGGCGGAAGTTTACCGGGGATCTTGACAGCGTTCAAATCGACCACTAGAGTGGACTTAACACTGTTCAAATTGAATGCCACCGCCATGGACCGTTCCGCTCTCGACACCCTCTTCTCCGCCGCCGGCGCGCTCGCAATGCTGGGGTGGGCCGCCCTTGTGGTCGCGATCGGATGGCGCCGGCACGCCGCGGTGCTGCGCCGCTTTGCGGGCCGGGTGGTGCCGTTGGGACTGGGGGTGGGCTACGTGTTGCTCATCGCGACGAATTGGGGGCCAGGCGGCTACGGGTCTCTTGCACAGGTGCAGGAGTTGTTCTCGGCCCCGGGTCTGGTGCTGGCAGGCTGGGTGCACTACCTCGCGTTCGACCTGTTCGTCGGCACCTGGATCGCCGAGCGCGCCGCCGCGGACGAGTGGCCGGCCTGGCTGCTGCTGCCCGCGCTGGCGTTGACGTTCCTGTTCGGCCCCGCCGGCCTGCTGGCGTACGCCCTGGTGCGCGGGCTCGATGCGTGGCGCAAGCGCCCCGCCGCACGTGCCGCATGACGGGAACCAGCGTAACGGAGAGATGACGATGAACACCGTGCTCGCCACCGCCGCGCGCCCCACAATGCCGCGCCTGTCAGCACTTGACCTTTGGCGCGAACTGCGGACGAGGCAGCGCACCCTCACGCTGTTCGCCACCGCGCTGCTTGCGTTGATGGTTCCGCTGGCGATCGCCGCCGGGCTCGACGACCGATTGCTGCGCGGCGCCAACGTCTGGTGGAAGCCCCTCAAGTTCTCGCTCTCGATCGCAGTCTTCGCGATCACGACGGCTTGGTTTATCGGGCACCTGCCGGCCGAGCGTCGCAGCTCGCGCAGCGTCCGGTGCGTGGTCGGCCTGACGCTGGTAGCCGGCGGCTTCGAGCTCGGCTACATCACACTGCAAGCCGCGCTGGGCCAAGCCTCTCACTACAACAACAGCGACACCCTGCACGCCGTGATGTACACGCTGATGGGCGTCGGGGCGGTGCTGCTGACAGCCACTCAACCCCTGCTCGCCTGGCAACTGCACCGACATTCCCGTGCTGCGCTGGCACCTGCGTATCGCTTGGGCGTGACGGCGGGCCTGCTGCTCACCTTCGTCCTCGGCACGGGCGTGGGGGCCTTGCTCTCGACACAGCAACCGCCCTCCGGTGGGATCCCGATCGTGGGATGGTCGCTGTCCGGGGGTGATTTGCGGCCGGCTCACTTCCTGGGCATCCATGCGCAGCAGCTGCTCCCCCTTGCCGGGCTCGCGCTCGCACGCTTGCCTGTGAAGACGGGGTGCCGAGCTGTCGCGTTGACGGCCGTGCTCTATGCCGCAGCCTGCGTCTCGCTGACGGCCCGCGCTTGGGGCGGCTGAGCGTTCACGCCTAGGGGCGTCAGCGGATATCCCGCAGCCCATGGTCAGCCCCACGCTCGCGCTCGCCCGGTTGATCCGGCGTTGTCGGGGCTGGGATTAAGAGTCATCACATCGAGGGCATGCGTTCGTTGGAACTGGCACATCCGGATCCACAGGGCATCGAGCTCGCTCTTCGATCGATCGCGCCCAGCATGGCAGTGCAGAACCGGGTATGGGTCTTACGCGAAGGCCGCTGAGAGCGGTTTTCGACCCCGCCCGCTGCAGCAGAGACGGCGAAACGACTGAAAAGTTGTGCGCTCGGACGCAGCAGACGCGAAGTTCAACTCCAGCTATCGATACCCGTGTTTTGTCTCGACGCTGAAGCCCTAGCTCCACGGCTTGCTCGAGTTCACCTCTGCACCTAGTAGCATCCTCGCCGCCTCCGCATGCCAATCATGGTCGGGAAAGGCCGCGGGCTGTTTTTCGCTGCCACCGCCCGACTCAGAGCGTCCTGAAGCACGGACGAATTTGCACTGAAGACCTTCTCATATGGAGGCGCACCGCGGCAGCCGCTGGTGTGATGGGCTTCCTCAGTACCCTGCTGAAATGACAAGACGATGACATGGCGGCCAAGATGAATCGCGACATTGAAGTTTTCTCGGACGAGATGGTCTATCAACGGACGGTACGGGGTCAGCGAACCCTCGTGTTTTCGCCGGAGTCTCTGGCCGTCCCCGCACGGCGTTTTCTGGCGATGGTGAACGGCCATACCCCGCTGCGCGCCCTGTTGGACCTGGGTTTCCCCATAGACGACATGCGTCCCCCGATCTATTCGCTGGTCGAGCAGGGCCTGATTGAAGCCAGGTCCATACAAAGGGTGGTCTACACCTATTCCCCGCCAGCGGACGAACCGGACGCCGGGACCCCGCAACGCCGTTCACCCTGGACGTGGGACGCAGTTCGCGGCACGGGGCGGGCACATGAGCATCTGAGACCCTGATCACCCGGGCACCTGGCACTGGCCGAGTTGCCCCACTGTATCGACCAGCGCGATGGACCCGTTGTAACGCACGGACTGCGCCGTGCGTGTACGGCGGAGGCAAGGTGCTGCCGCCGAGCTGGCGCATGAGACGGCACCGGCCCGCCTTTCAAGATCGCCACCGAGCTGGTCAACGGCAGTCTTTGCTCGTCAACGGCGAGCGACGCTAAAGCCGGCTTTCAACTGCCCAGAGCTGCCGTATCGGAAGTCCGGTCCTGGCCGATGACTGTCAATCGTCACTGCAGCGGGCGTTTGTAGTCGCACCACTGAAACGACCGGTCGGGACGAACTGCGGGGATGGGCCGAGGGCTGCCTGAGACCGCCTGCTTGCCGGGCTGCGTCAGCGCGCCGCTGTAGGCAAGATGATCTCGAAGGTCATACCGTCCTCCGGGTCGCCGGAGGTGCCGCGCTGCGAGCTGAAATACAGCCGCATGCCGTCGGGCGAGAAGGCGGGCCCGGTGGTCTCGCTCCGGTCATGCCCCAGCAAGCGGGCGATCGCCTGCGACGTGCGATCAGGGCGCAAGACACCGATTTCGAGATTTCCGCCATCCTCGGTGGCGACGATCTCGCCGAACGGGCTGACGGTGATGTTGTCAGGCCTGTTGACGGCGAACTTGATCGCATCGGTGGCATTGCCGCTGCCGTCGTAGATGAACTCCAAGGTCTGGTTGCGGGTGTCGTAGGCCCAGATGCGGTGGTTGTTCTGAGTGGCGAAGTAGACGATGCCGTTGAAGAACCAGGTCCCTTCGGCTTTGACGAATTCGAGGCCCGGCGGGTCGTCGCCCCGCAACTCCATCATCCCCCGGGTAAATGCCTGACCCTCGTCGGGGTCCTTGACGTCGATCCATTCGACGGCGCAAGGCTCGTCGAGCCTGAGCCCTGCTGATGCGGCTGCTGCGACCACCTCCACATTGGCGGGCAGGCCGCGAAGCTGCAGCACCTGCAAGCGGCCCTGCTGCATCTGTGGACGCGGGGCGCCGGGTGGCCAGTCGGCGGCATCGCAGACAAAACGATAGAAGCGGCCGCCGTCGGCGTCCTCTGTGAGATAGAGGACGCGGTGGACCGGATCGACGCACACGGCCTCGTGCGCAAAGTGTCCGAGCGCTGGCAGGCTTCGCCCTTGCTGGCCGTCCGTCCACCGCGTGAAGGGATCGCACTCCCACACCATGCCAGCCCGGCGGCTCGCGCCAGCGGCCTGCACACCGAAGAGGGTGAGCTCGAACTCTTCACAAGACAGCCACGTGTCCCACGGTGTGGCGCCGCCGGCGCAATTGCCGCCGGTGTTCTTCAGGATGGGGTAACTGTCGGTCAGCTCCCCGCGCCGGTTGAAGCGCAAAGCGCCGACGCCACCGGCGAACTTCAAGTCGGACGTGAGCGCCATCTCCGAGTTGCTGACATAGACCCAGCCCCCGTCGGGTGCGGCAAAGCAGGCGCCGCCGTCCGGCGCAGCATGCCAAGCCGGCGCCCCGGGCAGCGGCGGCTGCCCCGAACGCGCCACGATGCGCGAGGAGAAGCCAAGCGGCAGCATCAGGCCGTTGCCATCGGCCGGCTGAAGCGCGGAGATGTTCTCGAACGGGCTCCTTGCCGGCGCCGGGGGCTGCGGTGGTGGGACCGGCTCCGACGGAGGGGCGCTTTCCTGGTCGTCGTCGCCGCCGCCGCAAGCCGCCAGGAAACCGCCGAGCGACAGGCTGCCGGCAGTGGTCAGGGTCAACCGCAAGAACGCACGGCGGTGTGGCAGGTCGAGGGGGATGTTGCTGAACGTCATCGTCTGCTCCGAGGGACTGGCCAAGCTACTGCCAGCTTGGTGAGCACGGATGACCGAGGTATGACGACCGCTTCGCGGCGCTGGCCTTGCGGCTGTGGTGTCGAGGGGGCACGACGGAGGCCGCGCAACGCACAGGGTACGCGTGGTTCCTGCCCGTCGTCGGCATCGAGATCCTGCTGATCGGCCTAATGCGGCTCGCGCAGGGACATACCGATCCTGTGCCAGCCCGTCGCCCGCTTCATGCTCTGGCTCGAGCACAACTCGCCAGGCACCATCTGGACGCCGCGGATCCCGGCCACGATGCCGGCCGTGATCCAGTGCGGCCTGGCCACCTCGATATGGCCCAACAGGTAGTCCTTGTACGCGTCGAGCTTGGTGGGCCTTGGCGCCCTCGGCCCGTCGTGCGCGGCCTCCTCCTCACGCAGGTACCACCGTACCGTGTTGCGCGAACAGTTTAACTGCCGCACCATCTCCCGAATGCTCATGCCTCGCCCGGCCAGAACCTTGATCTCCACTGTTTCCTCCTGGGGCACATCGGCTGACAAAGCCGCCATCTTCATCCCAGGCGCGTCAGTTTTACTCCGGCGCGGTGATTCAGTATTACTCCGACGGCCACAACAATCCCATCTTCATCGGAAAAGCTTCGACAGAAGCTCAACCTGAAACGGCATCTGGCAGAGCTTGTCGCGTTGACCGAACGTCCTGTCCAGGCTGACGACTTAGGTAGCCTTGATCAGGCCGCTGCGATTCAGGACGCGACGCCTTGGCTCGGTTTTGCTCCTGATTCAACAACGTTACAGCAGCCAAGTCAACATAGGCCAACACGACTTGAAGCCATGGAGCATACCCAAAAATGCGAAACCCGGAGACCACATGACACAGCAACAGCAAGTCGGCTTTAAGCAAGGTATTTGCAAGCTTTGGTTATTGATGCTGATGGGATGTTTGATGCAGACACGTTCGCAGGTGCTCTATGCCAAAAAGCCCGACATTGCTCCAGCCTGTCAAGACTCAATTCATCGACAAGTTGATTTTCTTGTTGGGGAATGGATCGTCCACAACGATCAAGCGAAGAGAGTTGGAAGGAACTCGATTCGATCGATCACGAAGGGATGCGCATTGCTGGAGAACTGGCACGACGTCAACGGGCTGATCGGCAACAGTCTGATCTACTTTGATCGCAACGATCAGCAGTGGCACCAATCGTGGATAGATACCAATGGCAGCTCACTGGCCTTGGCGGGTGGCTTCATCGGCGGTGTTTTGACCCTGAGCGGAACAAAGCCAAACACCGGAGAGCTTCACGAGATCCAGTGGCGACCACTCAAATTGGGCCGAGTTGAGCAAATCTGGCGCATGTCGTTGGACAACGGCGCTACTTGGACGCCTCGTTTCCGAGGCATCTACTACGCCGTTGATCAGCAGAATTAGTCAAGTAGGCAGACTCTTCCTGGTTACGTCGGGGTTGATTCAGTGCATCGTGCGGTGTGTGCAGGTTAACCTAGCACGCCTATTCTATTGATCCTCCAGATCACCCGCCGACCGCATAGACCTGAGCTGGGCTTCCGTTAACTATTGATTGATCGGGTGTACCCATGCCAGTACTGTCATATTGAGCGCCTATCGTACCCGCCTCACTGTTTGTAGTGTTGGTTTGCACTCCCGACGAATACTTGCCGTTCGCGTCCGTCTTGCCTACTGGCGCAAGCAGTTTGATACGGCCAGAAATGATGCGGAAAGAAACCGCGACGTTCCTCATCGGAGCACCATACGGATCGACCAATGAAATCGTCACTTGGTCGGTCGTCTTATTATTAACTGTCACAGCGATGTTCGTGCCGGGTTTACTTGGATCGACAAAGTACTCACTGCGCAGACAGCGCCCGCTGCACAGCGAACTAGGCGAGATTGACGGTGCTCCACTGGGCAGTGTAATAGCGTAGAGGGGCGTGCCGTCCGTCGTAACGAAGGTCGCTCGCATGCCATTGACAGCCTGCCCACTGCTCAAAGCCATGACAGGTGAGGCTGAATACAAGATTGTCCAGGCACCCCACGAACCGGTATGGAGCATGTACCAAACCCGTCCTTGAAAATCAATGCCAAAAACATAGAGATAGCCGTTGGTACCGGTCACAACGCTGATCGCTTGCAAACTAGGCGCGCTTCTATACCCGGGATTGGTCCCAGTGCCGGCAGTGCTCCAAGCGTTAACGGTTGCCCCGTTTTGTCGCTGGTAATACAAGACACCATTTACGTCTAACGCGAAGACATGTAGTGCGTCAGTGGTAGTCGCACTCGCCATGCTCACCAAGTTACTTGGGCGACTTGGACTATACGTCCAGCCAGACCAGACCCCATTGACCAGTCGATTACGTGATGGCAAGCCATGCCCGTCGACAGCCATTACTTGTAGGGTTTGGTCCGGCCCCCTCATCAGCGATGGATGATAAAGCTCAAAGGTACCAAGGGCCGTCTGCGACCAAGCTGAAAAACTTCCTTGGGTGGACCCTTCTGTCGTATTGTAGAGAGCGCCTCCGACATCCGCAGCAATGACGTTGAGCCTGCCGGTCCCATCTCGTGCTGCCGTAACCTCCGCCAGCATTGGTTCAGTCGCGGTCGTGTTTACCGTGTAATCGAGTAGTCCATAGCCAGAAAGATTGCATGTCGCGAAGCTCACGTTTTGGTAAAGAAATCCATCCCACGACTGGATCAAGGCCACAGGATTGTCAAAACTATTCGTCGCAAGCGTCGTATTAGCGATCCCCGCTGGAAAGTTGGAGTCAACATTGACTGGCGCGCTTAAATTGCCCACGCTGTCTTCTGTTTCGCAGTACATCTGATCGTCGTACTGCTGCAGAAACAAGGTCTCTGACGAATTCCCAGCGTAATTAATGGGATCGGGTGCACGTCCCGCCGCACCGCCGAGTCGGAATTCAACAGCCGCATGATCGGAACCAAATCCGATCCGATTGCCGGCCCATGGAATGACCGGGTTCTGCTGAATCCGCGCCACCATGTAATCTAGTTCGCCACCATTCATATGCGTGGCAGCGAAGGGGCGAAATACGTTCAACCCCAAATTGTTCGCAAGCGGCTGTGTGAGCACTGGATTTTGGTTGAAGTCTCCCATGATCGCCCACTCATCAGCCGGTCGGTTTGCCGCCATTAAGTTGTGGATAGCCTGAATAGTCGGATTGGCATCGTTGACAAGGTTCACCCCGTTGTTGCGCGCGAGGGCATGGGTGTTGAAGAACCAAGCGCCATCCGGAAGTCGTAAGCCAAAAGTGGGCCGCGTATTTCCAGGAACCCCATTTGCGGGGAGTTGTGGCGGCACGAACAGCGCGTCCGTGGCTCTATCAGCGGTCACCATGGCCAAGTTCACGCGGTTCCCCCCGAAATCGGTTCGCATAAAGTAGAGGTACCGGTTCGTGCCGCGGGTTGATGACCCGATCGTGAAGGTGTATTCGACGAGCGTGTAGGGTTGCCCATTCGCTACCCATTGCCACTGAACACCCGTAGCCTGACGATTCGAGGGCAGCGCCGTTTCTGGACCAGCCTCTTGCAAAGCGACAACATCGTGCGTCACCACTAAGCGTGGGATCGTGCTCGCCCATTTGCTATCCGTTGCATAACTGGCTCCTTGCATGTTGAAGGTCACCGGAAAGTGTCCTTGGAGCACGGCATGCGCCGACATGCTGATGAAGCCGAGGAACAGCACAGAAAGGCGGGCTATCTGCTTCAGGGTGCACTGATACATGTTCGACTCCCTCTTTAAAATTCGCCCTGCTATTGCAGTGGGTGGTACTCGTTGATGACGGCCGCTGGGAAAGCGAACCAGCGCCATCATTAGCCCAGCGCGACTCGATCGATCTGCTGGGCCTTCATGGCAGGCACGCTTCCTCGAGCAACTGAGCCTTCAATGTCGGCGATACTTGTTCGACAAGGTGCTCGATCCAGTCCATGCTGATCCGCCTATCGCCGAGCTCTTCCCCTCGGACAATGGCACCGTGTCGCATCACCAAGTTGAATGCGTGGTTCATCCAATACTTTAGGTAGTCCAGCGTGAGTTCCATCAGGGCTTGAGGCGTTTCAGGCTGTTCGAACGGGTCATTGAGACACAAGTAGGACGTGCCGATAAGCAACTCGGGATCATGTTCGTAAAAGGGATAGAAGCGACTTGTCTTTACCAGCCAGCTGATGTCCTGCACAGGATCGCAAAACGGAACGACTGTTTTCTCGCCCTCGAACAAGCTGTGCAATGTCTGGCTTACGTGCAGGCCTGCCAACCCAGATCCCGGCAAATAGCCTGCGCAACGTGTCATCGGGATGATGATGTCGACCGTCCGTTCAACGATAGACTTCGGAAGTTCAACGCTGTTGAGCTTGATCGCCCACACCGGGTGATAGCGATCACCGGCAACGATTTCAACGTTGTCATAGCGCTTTTCAAGCTCAGCGAGGCAGGCATTCAGAAAGTCAGGGTTCTGCATATTCGCGCTCCACCGGCTTCATCGATGTTGGTGCTGGCCCGCAAATCGGGCAGTGCTGTCTGCGCTGAATGGCCTTTTGTGGCTGCAGGGTCAGGTTGTTCCAGTTGAATGAAGTCATGGGGGGCACTTCTTGCCCGAGTAAGTGCTGCATCCACAGTGAAACTGCCGTATTGGCGACCATCCCGTTGAGAACACCGGACGACGGCTGCGGCTCCGGCCCATCACCGCGGTAGCCAATCGAATCTGCACGCAACCCCGCACATACGATGCAGGCCGAATGTTTGCCTTCACTGACAAACACCTGCCCAAAACCTAAGAACCCGTCATCGTTAGCTTCGATCGCTACGCCCGCGTCGATGAACATCACGTTGTTTGCTAATGCCAGAAGTTGGGTCGCCAAGCGCGGCTCGGCCGCGTCATACCCACCAAATACGACGTCAGCATCAGCAAGAGCCCGTTCGAAAGTCGGGCTAGGAATTGTCTCGATATGGAACTTGATCTCGATCTCAGGGTTGAGGCCCTTGGCAAGGTCAGCAAAGATTCTCGCTTTGGGTTGCCCGACCTGGTGACGTCCGCAGCCCCACAACCGGTTGAAATTGGCCACTGACAATTCGTCCGGGTCGAATAATTCAAGGCGCCTGACGCCGAGGCCAATCAGCGCAGTGCCAATCAACCACCCTATCCCACCCACTCCGCCAACAACCACGCGGGCGGTTGCGATTCGGTCGTAAAGATTGGGTGTCTGCCAAAGGCTGTTGCGATCGAGCGAGTCCTTCGCCATGCTATATGGCTCGGCCGCACTTCGCGAGCCTTGCGCAGGCTCTGACGAAGTTGACGTAAATGGACCTCATACGGTCCCAGAGGCTACTGGTGAAGGCGGTTCGATTATCTCAACCTCAGCAATCGGATTGCTGCCGCGTTGCGCATTTCGATTGAGAGTGTTTACCTCGATCGAGGCACCGCGCATCGGCATGTCACGAGTGATCGCTGGCCTGTCTCGGTCGCCATCGGCAGGTGTTACCGCACACGGCTCCTGGGCGACGGCGCCTTGACCTGAACCGCGCAACACGCGCAGCAACGGCGGCACGTCAGCCATCGTCGACAGAAGTCCCAATTGAAGTCCCAATTGTCTCTCCTAGTCTAAGCACAGCACATCGTGCTAGCCACGTGCTAACCAACTATCAATTGGTAAAAAGCGCGCTTAAGCAGCGAGTAACTGACAGCCGACGGTTGCCTTCTCGACCGGTCATTTATCCCGTTGAAGGACGACAGACTTCAGCAACTTCATCACTACAAACAACACCTCAAGCAAGGCCTGAGGTAGAACAGGCCTCCCCCTGATCGAGGCGGATGAATAGTACGACGTTTGTTGACGGGGGCCAAGAGATGTTTTTTGCTCCCCCGCGAGCGGGAATAAACCCCACCTAAAACCGCAGTCGAAACGCACCGGCGCGCTCCGCTCACCCGGGGATAGTGTCGTGGTCCAATCTTGATGGACACCTCGATAGGGATTCACCCCGAAGAGGACCAAGTAGAGATGAGCAAGAAGACCCGACGAACGTTCGACGCGGCATTCAAGCTGCAAGTCGTGAAGATGATTCGAGATCAGGGGCTCAGCGTCGGGCAGGTATGCCGAGACATGAGCCTGGTGGACAGCGCCGTGCGACGCTGGGTAGCGCAATATGAAGAGGAACAGGCAGGAGGCCCGGGCGTTGGCCGGCCACTGACGCCGGAGCAACAGCGCATTCGGCAGCTGGAGGCTGAGTTGCGGCAGGCGAAGTCGGACAACGAACTGCTAAAAAAAGTCTCGGCCTTCTTCGCCCGCGAGCTGAAGTGATTCATCGAATCGCCGAGCAGGCGGGGAAGGCCTGCATCAGCCAGTTGTGCCGCCTGCTGGGGATCAGTCGCTCGGGCTTCTACGCCGCGCGAAGGCGCGCGGCACAAGCGCCGACAGTCTGCCCTATGGGCGCGTGTGCCAAGGCGGCGTTCGAAGCCAGCGGACGCAGCTACGGCAGCCGTCGGCTGAGCGCCGCGCTCAAGGCTCAGGGGTTGGCCGTGGGGCGCCAGCGCGCCCGCACGCTGATGCAGCATGATCAGCTGCGTCCCCGATGGAGGCGCAAATTCGTCCACACCACCGACAGCCGACACGACTTTCCCGTGGCAGCTAATGTGCTCGCCCGGCGGTTCAGCCCCCAGGCGCCGGACCGGGCTTGGGCGAGTGACATCACCTATATTCGAACGCGCAGTGGCTGGCTGTATCTGGCGGCCGTGATGGACCTGTTCTCTCGCAAGATCGTGGGCTGGGCGATGGCCGCGGACATGTCTGCTCAACTGGTCTGTGCGGCCCTGCACATGGCCATCGCCAGCCGCAAGCCTGAACCGGGCCTGGTAGTGCATTCGGACCGAGGCAGCCAAGCCCATACGGAGTTGCTGGCCCGCCATGGACTGCTGGGCAGCATGAGCCGCAAAGGCAACTGTTGGGACAACGCCGTCATCGAGCGCTTCTTCCTCAACCTGAAGATGGAGCGCGTCTGGCTACGCGACTATGCCAACCACGCCGAGGCTACCGCTGACGTCGCCGACTACATCGTCGGCTTCTACAACTCCGTGCGCTTGCACTCCACGCTCGGCTACCGGTCCCCGGTCGTTCACGAGCAATTGATGGCCGCCGCCCTATAGACGACGTTTTTACCTATCGGCGTGTCCGAAAAAACTGGACCAGGACAGAGTTCACGTACTTGACATTGGGGCGGCTGGCGATGAGGTCGCTCGCCGCCGAGTTCGGCGCCCTGCCCGACGTCGCAGCAGCGTGACGCAGCACGCGATCGACCAGGTTAAGTACTCGCCATACGTACGCGTGCGCTCAAGTCGCCGTTCGTGGTGACAGCGCCTTTCCGCGAGTCGACAAAGAGCCGTAGATCCTCCGGCGTCACAGTGAGGAGTCGGACAGGTGGCACCTGCGCTACGCACCACTCCGACCCTTCTGCCGGCAGCCTCAAACTCGTTTGGAGGACCCCGCTCGTGGCGGCGTCCGGCGGGGTCAGCAGATGGATCGCGGCCGCGGTCAGGGGGGCTCGATTACCTCTCGTGCCATAAGCTCTGCGGTCTTCTAAACCAGACGCAAGCGCTGCGATACACCGCGTCCCAGACACCTCCGCTCATGTGATCGACAACCCTCGCTCAAATGTCGCCGCCGATGCAAAACTGACCCACCGAAGGTGCTCCCACCGGGCCGAATGAAAACTGGGCGACGTCTAAGGAAGCAACCGCTTGCGGGCCCCGTGGCCCAGCGCGACGTGCGATACCCACTTTACGCCTTGGCACGCAGCGCTCGCGTGAAGCACCCCGAAGATCGCGGCACGACACCAATCCTGTTGCCGGAGACAACGATGCGCTTCACGCCCGTTCCCCATTTGCGCCGTCCTGCGCTGACGCTGCTGGCCTGCTTGCTCGCCGCCTGCGGCGGTGGGGGCGGTGGCGGTGGCGCCGATGAGGCGGCCACCGCGCCCGTCGACGAAGGCGACGCGCAATCACTGGCCGCTCGCTGGGTCAGGATCGCCAACGAGTACCAATCGTTCACGGTTCAGGGCACGCAGACCGTGCGCTATGGCCTCGACACGCGTTGGGTGCAGAAGCGGGTGAGCGGCAGTGGCCAGTGCACCAACGCCTTCTTCGGCAGCGACCCGGCGCGTGGCGTCGACAAGGTCTGCGAGCGGCTGGAGAGCGACGTGCCGCCGGGCAACGCGCGTTACGGCGACTTCCGCGGCGCGAGCGTGGGCCACAACGCCGACCTCAACGGCGCCATCGCCTTCCCCGCCAACAACCCGTGGAACACCGACATCTCGCGCGCGCCGCGCGACCCGAACTCGGACGCCCTCATCGCGAGCATCGGCCTGAGCACGGGGCTGCACAACGACTTCGGCTCCGGCACCTGGAACGGCGCGCCCATCGGCATTCCCTATGTGGTGGTGGCCGGCTCGCAGCCGAACGTCACGGTCGCGTTCGGCGACTATGCCGACGAGAGCGACCCAGGCCCCTACCCGGTGCCACGCACGGCGCCGATCGAACAAGGGCCGTCCAGCAGCGGTGATCGTCACGTGCTGGTGATCGACCGGGACCGGAACCGGCTCTACGAGATGGGCAATGCCTATCCCAACGCTGACGGCAGCTGGCGCGCCAGCGGCGGCGCGGTGTTTCACCTCGACAGCAATGTCGTGCGGCCCGGTGGCCAGCCCGGCTGGACCAGCGCCGATGCCGCAGGCCTGCCGATCTTTCCCGGGCTGGTGCGCTACGACGAAGCGTCGCGCGGCCCCGGCGGCATCCAGCATGCGCTGCGCTTCACGGTGCAGCGCACGCGCCGCGCCTACGTGCCGCCGGCCACGCACTGGGCCTCGTCGAACACCAGCGCCAACCTGCCGCCGATGGGCATGCGCGTGCGGCTGAAGCCGGACTACGTCATCCCCGCCAGCTTCAGCCGGGAGACGCGAGCCATCCTCACCGCGCTGAAGACCTACGGCATGTTCGTGGCCGACAACGGCAGCAACTGGTTCATCAGCGGCGCGCCCGACCCGCGCTGGAACGACGACCGGCTGCGCTCGGAACTCCGCCAGGTGAAGGGCAGCCACTTCGAGGTGGTGCGCATGGACGGGCTGGTCACGCCGTGAGACGCACCTTGCCGTCCACCTTCTAAACCCGACGCAGCGCTGCGATACACCGCGCTCCCGACACGTCCGCTCATTTGATCGACAATACTCGCTCAAAGGAGCGGGCATGACAAAAGCAGCGACACGAGCGCGGCCGGTGGGACGCAAAGCGGCACCGCCAGCCGCGAAGGCGGCGGCCCGGCACGCACAGGAGGCCTTGAAGGTGGAGGAGGCCAGGAACCCGACCTACGCGAAGAACGCCGCGTTCGCCAGGGACTTCCGGCAGGTCTTCGAGGCCGATCCGATCGAGCGGGTTCGCATTGTCAAAGCCGGTGTGCCGGCCAGCGCCGTCGAAGAAATCGCCAGACAAATGGCGGTTTCCAAAGAGAGATTGATGGGCACTTTGGGTCTGGCCCGGGCCACCATCGACCGCAAGGTCCGCGAGCACAAGCCCTTGTCGACCGACGAGGGCTCCCGCGTGCTGGGCCTGTCGCGCCTGGTGGGGCAGGTGCAGGCGATGGTCGAGGAGTCCGGCAACCCCGAAGGCTTCAACGCCGCGGAGTGGGTGGCCGGCTGGCTGGAACGCCCGCTGCCCGCGCTGGGTGGGCAACGACCGGCGGAGCTGATGGACACGCCGGAGGGGCAAGGCATCGTCGCCCAACTGATCGCCCGGATGCAAAGCGGGGCCTATTCGTGAGCGTGGTCCTGTGGCGCATCGCCACGGACACGCGCGAATACGAGGCAGATGATCTGGGCGGCAAAGGCGCGGAGAAAAACGGCGGCCGTTGGAATCGGCCCGGCCGCCCGGTGGTCTACACCGCGTCGTCCATTGCGCTGGCTTGTCTCGAGTCCGTCGTGCACCTGAACGCTGACGACTTGCCGCTGAACCGCTTCCTGGTGCGTGTCGAGGTACCCGACGACGTTTGGAAGGCGCGGCAGCAATACACGCCCGCGGACCTGCCGGTGGGCTGGTCCGCGATCCCGGAAGGCAAGGTCTCACTCGACGTCGGCGATGCCTGGCTGCGCGACGCGCCCACCGCCCTGTTGGCGGTGCCGTCGGTCATCGTGCCGGAGGAATCCAACCTCCTGATCAACCCGTTGCACCCCGATGCGAAGAAGGTGCGCGGGGTGAAGGTCAGGGCCTGGTTCTATGACCAGCGGTTGGCTTGGCAGAAGACACCTCGCCCGGGGGCCGGGTGGCCCATTGCACCGCGACCACGCTGCCCAACACCGTCACCAGCCCCATCATCGACAACCCCGTCAGGCTCTGCCCCAGCAGCACCCAACCGAGCACCACGGCGGTCAGCGGGCTGAGCAGTCCGAGCGACGATACGGCCACCGCGGGCAGGCGCTCGATGCCGCGGAACCACAAGGTGTAGGCCACCAGCGCGCCGCCGAGCGACAGATAGGCGTACGCCGCCACGTGGGTGCCGGTGAGGTCCGGCAAGGGCGGGTCGACCCAAAAGGCTATCGGCACCAGCATCACACCACCGGCCAACAACTGCCAGCCGGTGAAGGCGAGCACCGGTGCGTCCGGGCGCCAGCGTTGCGCCAGAAAGGTACCGAGTGCCATTGCCGCGGCGCCGCCCAGCGCAGCGAGGATGCCGAGCAGGTCCCAGGTGGTGTCGGGCGACAGCAGCAGCGCCGCCATGCCGACAACCCCCAGCACGCCGGCGCCCATTGCAAGATGCGCCGGCCGGCGGCCGTCGACGCCCCAACCCAGCGCCATCACCAGCAGCGGCTGGATGGCACCGAGGACGGCCGCCAGCCCGCCGGGCAGCCGATAGGCGGCGACGAACAGCAGCGCCTGAAAACACGCGATGTTGAGCGCCGCCAGGACCAGCAAGCGCAGCAGATCGCCACGCAGCGGAAGCCGTCGGCTGTACAGCGTCAGCAGCAGACCGGCCGGCAGGGCCCGCAACAGGGCCGCCGTGACCGGTCGGTCGGGCGGCAGCCATTCGGTGGTCACGATGTAGGTCGAGCCCCAGATGATGGGCGCCAAGGCGGTCACGAGCGCGTCGGCCCAAGGCCGTCTTCCAGCTGCAGACCGTTTTCCAGCTGCTTGTTGCATGCGGGTTATCTTGAGTTCAAGACAAGTCCAGCATAGCAGACAATCTTGATGTCAAGATAAACAGGGGACGCCGTGAGTGGAGTACGCCCGCCCGATGCAGTCGATGCCATCCTCGATCAGTGGCGTCGGGAGCGGCCGGATCTGGATCTCGGTCCGATGGGCCTGGTCGGCCGATTGAAGCGCTGCGCCGCGCTGATGCAACGGCGTCTCGACGAGACCTTCGCGCCCTTCGGCATCTCGGGCGGCGAGTTCGATGTGCTGGCCACCTTGCGGCGCTCGGGGCCACCTTACAGCCTCGCGCCCACCGCGTTGTTCTCGGCCTTGATGGTGACCTCGGGCACGATGACACACCGCTTGCAGCGTCTGGAGGCTAGCGGCTGGGTCGAGCGCGTGCCCAACGAAGCGGACGCCCGCAGCCTGCTGGTGCAGCTGACACCCAAGGGCCGCGCGATGATCGACCGGGCGGTGGAGGCGCATGTCGACAACGAGCGCCGCATCCTGGCGGACCTCAAACCCGCCGAGTTGGCAGCGCTCGATGCGCAGTTGGCACGCTTGCTGGCGACGCTGGAGTCCTCACGCCGGTGACGTCGGCGCGGCCGTCGGTCGTCGACCACCGCGCATCCAGTCCCACCCGCGGCGTGCAGCGGCGACCCGCTTCATGCGCGCCGCCACTTGCCCGCCTGCCACGCCATCGCGCCCGCTCCTCCTCCGGATCGTTGCCCCGCTTCTCGCGCGCCCGCATACCGAAAGGCGCTGCAACAGAAGACACGCCGCGTTGCACAGCAATGGTAACGAGTCCCATTGTTCATCAAGCTCGCGTGAAGGTCCCTCTATGCTGCCGCGGCCGGGTGCCGCAGCGTGTGGTCACTCGGCTCCAACATCACCGAAGTAACGGGAGTGAGTACATGAGAACCTTTCTGGCCGCCTTGGGCCTTGCCATCGTCACGTCCGCCACATCCGCCTCGGCCGTCGAGCCCAAGCTGCACGTGACGTCCGCGACCTTGACCGATTTCACCATCACCGGATTCGACTGGTCCTCCACGGATGCCCATCTGCGTTCGTCGCACGACTACACCTGGGGCGGCATCAGCGAAGTGGACTTCACCGATCTGACCGGACAGGAGTCGACGAGCTTTCCGGGTTTTGTGAGCGAAATCGACTGGGGCGCGAAAGAGCTGCGGGTATCGGCCGACAGTCGCAGCAGCAGCAAGCACTACAAGGCTGGTTATAACGTGGAGGCCCTCGCCCATACCTGGGTGGCGGTCGCTCCAGGGCAGAGCATCTCCGTCGCAGCGACGTCCTTCCTCGACATGAACGTGAACGACGTGAACGAGATTTCGCCCTCGTATTACCCGCAGGTCACAGCGAACCTGCAGATGAGCGCCTATGCCGGACCCAGCTTCGATTCCCGCAGGTTGTCCAGCGTGCACGACGAATCACGGCTGCAAACCGACCATGCGGAGACATTGAGCGACCGCCTGACGCTGAGCTACACCAATGCGAGTCGGCAGACGCAGTACCTGTACGTGGAGGCGGGCGTGTTCGGGTCCGGCTCGACGATGTGGTACCCGGCTCCCCCCGTGCCGGAACCGGAGACCTATGCGCTCCTGATCGTCGGGCTGGCGGCGTTGGGGTGGCGCGCTCGCACCCGTCGAGGCAACCCGGCCGCCACGCCGGAACTTGCGACGGCTTGACGACCCACTTGCTCTCTATCCTTAGCCCGTAACCCTGTGGCGGGACGAGGGAGCACGGAGGCGCCCGCGGAGATTGGCACCGCGGGCCCCGCCTCGCCCAACGACGCATGCTCCCTGTCATGACCTGACGGCCCGGCCGTCAGGTCCCGACGTGCCGCTCAGGCCAGCCAACGCCGCCTACCGCCGTCGAGGGCGAGCACCTGCCCCGTGACATAGCTGGCGTCCAGCGTCAGCCACTTCACCGTCTCGGCCAGTTCGTCGAACGTGCCGAGGCGGCCGAGGGGAATGGAGCGCAGCACCGCCTTCTCGCGCTCGGGATCGCTCCAGTCGGGAGGAAACGGCAGCGCGCCCGGCGCCACCACATTGCAACGCACCCGCGGTGCCCACTCGACCGCCAGCGTCATCAGCAGTGCCTGTAGACCGGCCTTCGACACCGTGTACCAGACGTGGCCGCGCGGCGGCCGCTCCACATGGATGTCGCCCACCCCCACGACCGATCGCAGACCGTCCTGCAGCGCCATCAGTATGGTCGCGTGCGCCAGGACGTGCACGGACAGGTCTTCCGACGCGCGTGCCGTATCGTCCAGCTGACTCGGGCGGTAGACCGACGCATTGCAGATGCAGTGCTCGGGCGCCAGGTCGCGCAGCCACACCGGGACGTCGAAAGGCACCGCCAGGTCGGCTTCCCATGGCCGCGCCGAGTCAGGGCGCAGCGCGTTGAGCTCAGCGACCAACGCTGCGGTGGCGTCCTTCGAGCGGGGCGAGTGATGCGCGACGATGTTCAGGCCGGCCGCGTGCAGCCGGCGGCTGATCGCCGCGCCCCCGCGCGCAGAAGAACCCGTGACCAGCGCCCAGCTCATCGCGTCAGCGTCAGACGGGCCACGTCGGCCCAGGGGTGGTACTTGGTGATGCCGACCCGCGCCGACTCGACATGGTTGAGCGCGCGAATGCGGTCACGGATGGTGGTCGTCACTTCTTCGAGCAGGTTCCAACGGCGCTCGGCAAAGACCTCGTGGACGATCTGGCGCATGCGCCCGTAGTCCAGCGTGTCGGAGATCTGGCCCGAGCGGGCCGCCGCGTCGGAATGCCGATTCGCCACCTCCACCGCCAGCGTGACGGTGAGCGCTTGGACTCTGCCTTGTTCCGAGGGCGCAATACCGATCTCGGTCTGCACCGCCACTTCCATCTCGATGGTCGCCATCTTCAAAACTCCCATTGCCGCTGCCGAGGATCGCAACGACAGTTTCAGGTGCCGGATTTTCGTCCCGGCGCACTCATGCGCCGGGACGAGAGCGTCAGTGTAGTGTTTGGCGCGCAGCGAGGATCATCGTGGTGCGCAATGCTCCAGTGCGGTGCATCTTGAGGATGTACATGCATTCACCGTCCAAACACCTACATGCATATACAGAATGTAGTGCCGACGCAGACCCGGCTGAACCGCGACACGACGCCGATCTCGCATCCCACCCTCCCCCGGCGCCAGCCTCTTCATCGCCCTCAATGTTGCGCATGAAAGGGAGTGAAAAGCTCAGCGAATTTTCATCGCGAGATGGAACACAGACGCTACGCTTCATTCACTTGTTTGAAATGACTTTATCAACGAAGGGAGTCGATTTGATGCACTTGCCAACACGCTTCATGCTCGAGAACCGTGCTTGGGCCCGCGAGATGGAACGGCGCGACCCGCGCTTCTTCCAGAGCTTGGCCACCGGTCAGCAGCCTGATGTGTTTTGGATTGGATGCGCCGACAGCCGCGTTCCCGCGGAGCGCATCACCAACGCCGCCCCGGGTGAGTTGTTCGTTCACCGCAGCATCGCCAACCTGGTGCTGCCCGGCGACAACAGCATCATGAGTGCGCTGCAATACGCGGTGGAAGAACTCAAGGTGGGCAACGTGATCGTCTGCGGCCACGACGCCTGCGGCGGTGTGCGCGGCGCGCTGATGCCGCCGCTGGACGACCAGGGCAGCGCCGTGACCGAAGACGGCAACCACCTGGCCGAACGCATCCGGCCCTTGCGTGAGCTGTACCGCCGCTGCCGCGACGAGGTCGACGGTGCCGGCAATGCCGAACAAGCGCCCCAAGATCGTCTGGCCCGCAGTGTCGACCGGCTGGTCGAGCTCAACGTCGCGGAGCAGGTGCGCTCGCTCTCGAAGACACGCATCGTGCAACAGGCATGGCAGCGCGGTCACGCCTTGCGCCTGCATGGCTGGGTCTATGGCCTGGCCAACGGCCGCCTGCGGGAGGTGCTGTCGATCGCTGCCCCGCAGACCATGACAGAGCCGGCCTGACCGGCTACTGCTGAAGCGGCCACACAAGCGCCGCGTTTTCATACACCCCACGATGCACTCGTGGTGGCGGATGCCACCACGAGTGCTTGTTGTCGTGCCTCTTGTTCTCGTCCCTCTTCATTCATTTTGTTTTCCTTGCCAAGGAGAGATCTGATGCGCACTGTCTCGTCCGCGCCCCAGCCCGGGGAATTGGACATCTTCCGTCACCTGAAAAGCGACCTGCCGGCGGGCATCGTCGTGTTTCTCGTGGCACTGCCCTTATGCCTGGGCATCGCGCACGCCAGTGGCGTGCCGCTGCTGGCCGGCATCGTGTCGGGCATCGTCGGCGGGTTGGTGATCGCCTGGCTTTCGGGCTCGCACGTCAGCGTGAGCGGCCCGGCCGCGGGGTTGGTGGTGATCGTCGTCGATGCCATCGCCACCTTGGGCAGCTTCCAGGCCTTCCTGGCCGCCGTGGTACTGGCCGGCGCCTTGCAGTGGCTGTTGGGGCTTTTGCGGGCGGGCAGCCTCGGCTCCTGCTTTCCGTCGTCGGTGATCAAAGGCATGCTGGCGGCCATCGGCATCACGCTCTTCATGAAGCAGCTGCCGGTCGCCTTCGGCTTCGCATCGGCCCAGCAGGCCCTGACGCGGGTGCCCGACGACGTCGCGGCCCTCGACGCCTGGCAGGCGGCGCTTGGATCGATCACGGCAGACGCGCTGATCGTCGCCCTGGTGTCGCTGGTCATCCTGTTCGTCTGGGACACCCCTCGGCTCAAGCGCATGCCCGTGCTGGGCAAAGTCCCGGCACCGCTGCTCGTCGTGCTGTGGGGTGTGGCCTACCATGCCTTGAAGGTGACGGCCGACCCGGGGTCGGCCTTGGCAGAACACCAGCGCGTCACGCTGCCCGAGATCGACAGTGTGGGCACCCTGCTCGGCCAGCTGCAGTCGCCCGATTGGTCGGCCCTGATGCGACCGGAGATCTACATGATCGCCGTCTCGCTGGCGATCGTCGCGAGCCTGGAAACGCTGCTGAGTCTCGAAGCGGCCGACAAGCTCGACCCGCTCAAACGCGTGTCGCCCCCCAACCGGGAGCTGCAGGCACAGGGCGTGGGCAACGTCGTCGCGGGCCTGCTCGGCGGCCTGCCGATCACCGCGGTGATCGTGCGCAGCTCAGCCAACATCCAGGCCGGCGCACGCACCCGGCTGTCGTCGGTGGTGCACGGCGTGCTGCTGCTGTTGAGCCTGCTGTTCCTCGCCAAGGTCCTGCACTGGCTGCCGCTGGCCGCGCTGGCCGCCATCCTGCTGCAGACCGCCTTCAAGCTCGCCAAGCCCGCGCTCTTCGTCGCGGCGTGGAAGCGGGGGCCGTCGGACTGGGTGCCGTTCGGCGTGACCGTGGTGGCCATTCTTGCCACCGACCTGCTGATCGGCATCTTCATCGGGCTGATCTGCAGCCTGCTGTTCGTGATCCACGCCAACCTGAGCGATGTGATGTCGCTCACGTCGCACGACGGTGCCTACCTGCTGCGGTTGAACAAGGACGTGTCCTTCTTCAGCAAGTCCAAGCTGCGGGGCCATCTGGATCAGGTGGCGCCCGGTAGCGAGCTGATCGTCGACGGTTCGCGATGCGGGTTCATCGACCGCGACATCCAGGAGGTGCTGGACGACTTCGTCGCACACGCGGGGCCGCGCAACATCAAGGTGGAACTGCGTTCAATGCCGGTGCGGAGCACTACCGCGGCGGTGAGGCGCCGCATGGCAGGCAGCACTGCGGCTCACGCCACGGTTCGGGCGTCGACCGCGAGTTAACACCGAGCGAAGGAGCAGTTAGAAAGTCTTGTATCACGGTTTCACTAATTTCGGAACATGCGTTCCGACTGCTCGCCAACCGGACCGCCGCAGGCAGAGGAGCAGGACGTCCTCGGCGTCGATACAGAGCATTACGGAAGCCGTGCTACAGCCGCCATGCTTGCCATCATCACGCACAAGAACCAGGAGACAACTCTTCTTGCCTGCGGCACGAAGAGCGATACACGATGGCCTTTGCACTGAAACCCGCACTCCGGTGGCCTTTGTTCGCCTTGAGCGTCGCCGCAGCCGCAGCGCTCGGCTGGCATGTTCTGTCGGACGAGACGGGGCCCCAGTCCCCTGGCGCATCCCCCCCGGGGTCCGCCGGCTGGGCGGTCTCGCCCTCCCCGGCTGCAGAAGCAACCCCGGGCCTTCGACCGACGGCCGGGACAGCACCGACCGCCTCGGCCGGTGAGGCGGCCTTCGAGCAGACCCTGGAGGCTTACCGTCGCCAGCGCGGCAAGCCGGAAGACCACGAGGGCAAGGACGCCGTGGCCCTGGACGAACTGGAGGCAAGCCTGGCGCGCGACCCTGCCCTGCGGGGCGTGCTGATGCGCCGCCTGCAGGCAAGCGCCGACCCGATCGAGAAACGCTTGATCAAGACGCTGCTGTCGAGTCTGCCCGCTGCCGAACAGCTCGCCTTCTCGCAGCAGTTGCTCGGCAGCGCCGACGCCGTGCAGCGCCGCGACGGCTTCGAGCTGATGCTGCAGATCCCCGGCTCGCAGGCGCGCGACCAGCAGCTGGCGCAGGCGCTGGGACGCGAGCAGGACCGTGAGGTCGTCCTGAGTGTCGTGTCGACACTGATGAAGCCCGAGGACACGCCAGCGACCGATGCGCTCGCCCTGGTTCAGCAACTGCAGGTCCTGGCCGGGCACGCCGACACCGCGGTGCGCAGCGCGAGCCTGCAGGCCTTGGCCTTGTGGGACCCGAGCGCGCAGACCGACGCGACCTTACGTCTGGCATTGCGGGACCCCGATGAAGACATTCGGATCGCCGCGGCCGACAGCATCGCCGGCAACCGCCGGCGCGTGGACGCGATGAAGGCGGACCTGACCGCCGTCGCCGGCAACACGAGCGAGAGCGCGGTCACCCGCCGCGCGGCCTTGCTTGCGATGCAAAACACGCGCCTCGGCGAGGCGGAGTCCAGCGCCTTCGCCCAGCTGATGCTCGAGCTGCAGGCGCAAGAACCGCCGGACAGCAGCGCGCCCTCGGGAAGCGACGCCAGCGGGGACGGCGATTCCAACGGCGACGACGAAGAGCCCTCGGACAGCGGCGCGTCGCCGGGCGACGAGCCGCCCTGGGGCAGCGACGAGCCCTGAGTGTCCTGCGCGACATCCCGGCAGCGCACGCTGCCGCCGGCTCTGTCGCGCCTGAATTTCACATGTGAAATTTTCGGCAGTACCCGTCGGGCGTTGGTTGTACCCGGTGGCTCAACTCACACACGCACAACACATCACAGGATGGAGGCCACATGCATCTTCCCTTGCCCGACACAGCCCTCAGGAGACGGCTCGGCCGGCTCGCTGCGCTGACCCTCCCGCTGGCGCTGCTCTACAGCGCCCCGGCGTCAGCCGGGACCTGCACTCAACGCACCGAGCGCCACACCGACCCGAACACCGGTCAGACCTGGCAAAAGGCCTTCTATTGCACCAACGCCGACAACACGACGATGTATGCGGGGCCCAACGACAGCACGCCGGTGGCCACGATGAAGACCACCAACAGCTGGTTCGTCTGCTGGCGGCGCGGCGAACGGCATGCGGGCGGCAACAACGTCTGGTACTACTCCAAGGGCGACACCTCGCGCTCGGGATGGGGCGGTCGCAAGGCCTGGGGCTACATGCCGGCCGTCAAGCTGACGACCAGCGTCGACCCGGCCCCCGGTATGCCGGAGTGTCGTCCCGACATGTGGCAGGCGGAAAAGAAGGTCTCGGACCCGAACACGGGCAAGAGCTGGTCCACGGTCTGGTACGGTCGCAACGACGCGGGCGTGAAGCTCTACCGCGATGCCGATACCAAGGTCACGACCGGCTACCTCGACAGCACGACCAGCTGGTTCGTCTGCTACAAGCGCGGGGCGACCCATGCTGGCGGCAACAACGTCTGGTACTACACACAAGGCGATCGCTCGACCTCGGCCTACAAATCGCGCCGCGGCTGGGGCTACATGCCGGCGACCAACCTGCACGCCCGCAAGCACCCCTACGACAGCATCCCGGCGTGCCCGTCGCCCGGCAGCAAGCCACCGGCCCCTCCGCCGCCGCCGCCAGCGGGCAACTATGTGCTGCCGCTGCCGCGAGCCGCGTTCGAACGCACGATCGGATCGCTGACCCACCACCACTGGGGTGACAACTACTGGGCCATCGACTTGATGGTGCCGACCGGCACACCGGTCTATTCCGTCAGCGCCGGTGTCGTCACCAAATACTCGCAGGGCACTTGTGGCAACGGGCTGAGCATCAAGGGCGACGATGGTTTGTCCTACCTCTACTGCCATGGCGCCCGCTATGTCGGCGTGGGCCCGGGGGAGCGCGTGCGGCCCGGGCAGTTGATTCTTTACTCCGGCAACACTGGTGCCTCCGGTGCGCCGCACCTGCACCTCGAAATCAAGAAGTGGGTGGGCAACTGGAGTACCTCGCCCGCCTATTGCTCGCAACGCTTCCTGCGCGCGATCTACCGTGGCCAGCCCCAGAGCCCGACCCGGTTCCCGGCCAAGGGTGGGAACTGCAAAGCGCCCTGAGCTGTTGTAGGGCGAGGGTGAGCAAACCCGCCCTCGTCGCGTCCGTCCCGGCAACCGTCATCGCGACAAGGCGCCGGGAGGACGGGCGGGTTGCCGGGGTGGGCGGGCATTCATCTGATGTTCCGCCCGCGCTGAACGCCCCTATGCACAGCACGAAGGCGGTGCCGCCGTCGCCGCTGCCGCCCGCCCCAGGTCCTTGAGGATCGTGCACTTGGGCGCCGGACCTCCGGCGCAGGCAGAGGTGCAGGACGTCACGAAGCGGACCAGGCTGCGCTCCAGCGCCCGCAGTTCGGTCAGCTTGTGGCGCACCTGGTCCAGGTGGCGTTGCGCGATGTCGCGTGCTTCCACGCAGTCCCGGTCGGCGTCGTGGCTCAACGACACCAGCGCGCGCACCTGTTCGATCGAAAAGCCGAAGTCGCGGCAGCTCCGGATGAAGGTCAGCAACTCCTGCGCAGCCGCCCCGTACACACGATGCCCGCTCGGCCGTCGCTGGGCCGGTGGAATCAAGCCGATTTCCTCGTAATAGCGGATGGTCGGTATGTTCACGCCGGTGCGCTCCGCCAGCACGCCGATCGTCACCCGCCCGTCGGTGTTTACGGTTCTCATCGCCTGCCCCCTTGTATCTCAAGCCACTTGAGGTTTCACAGTCGAGTGTACGGGTGATGGCCCGCTTCTCAACTTCGTAGGACGAGACACGATGAGACCTTTGATGACCCTGTTGGGCCTGGGAGCCGCCTGCGCGGCCTGCTGTGCAATCCCCTTGGCACTGCCGCTGCTCGGCGGGCTGGCGATGTCGGGTGGGCTCGGCCTGTGGGCCGGCTGGCCGCTGGCGGTGGGTGCGGCGGTGTTGACGGTCGCCCTGGCCAGCGGTTGGTATCTGCTCCGCCGCCGGCGCGCTTGCAAGGCCGAGCCGGCCGATCAAGAGCGTCTCGGTTGCGGCTCTGTCACGACGGGCACGAGCAACAGCCCGGGTGGGTCCGTGTGTGGCTGCGCCTCGACGAGGAGCGTCGGATAAACCGGGCGGCAGCAAGAGCGATGGGGCGTCTGGGCGGCGCTCGCCACCCAGCCTTGGCGGCGCCTACTTTTTCTCTTTCAGAATCGATGTTCCCGTTTTCAGCACGCGAAACTCCGGCGCGAGCAGGACGGTTGCCAAATGCGCCATCGAGCACTCGACAAAAGACACCTCAGTGACAGTCAACACCTCGTACGATTGCCCTTCCTTTGTTTTTACTGTGAATTTCTCGATCTGCCGATAGACCTCTGAAGTCGGAAATTCCAAGCCCGAAAATACGCCCACCTTTTGCGAATCGAGAAGCTCAGTCTTCAAGAAGTAGGGAGTGTCACCGCGATAGATGGACGCAGAGTCGCGAATGAGTCCCGCATCGACCATGTGGTCGAGCGCCACCTGCGTCGCCCACCTCTTGGGTCCGTAGCAAGGCGGCACTTTCTCCGACGGCTTCGCAGACGCACCTTGCACCAGCCCAAAACAGCCCGTTAAAACGAGGGACAGAACCGCTGCTGATATGTTCATCACCAAACCACCTCAAGATCTCTGTCGCCAGAGTTCACCATCGCCAAACGGGCGTTGTAGCCAACAATGATGCAACCTTGAGAGGCGTTCCCGGGGTCGCTTACGCTTTCCCCATGAATTCGGAAGGCCGTTCTGCCGTAGGTGTGCGTCCCTGGCCCAGGTGTCAGCGTAATCGTGAGCGGTCCCTTGTTGTTGGTATAGCCACCAATCCGCCACTTTCCCCGAGGAATAGGCCCCCAGTTTTCAATGTGCTCAGAGGTTGGTCTATTTTTATGTTCGCCGCGCCCTGCATACCCACCGCTAAAAACAAGAGCGTTGTTGTGATACAGCTTTTTGCTGGTTACTTCGTATTGCCAGACCATTTAGCGCTCCCTCCCTGTTTGCTCGACCCAATACTGCCTCCTCTCTGCGAGACAGCATTTACCCGAGCAGGAATGTAGCAAACGACGAGGTAACCGCGTGTAGGTCGCGCCACCACGATCGGGGGGAGATGTTCTCAGCCTGTAGCAATTTGCAGGTCAGTGTCAGCCCCGTAATATTCCGGGCGCTCCGCCTACTCAAATTGATTGAATTCCGCGTTTCGCGACGGTGAGGGCGTGGTGGCGAGCAATTCGCTCGACAACTTCGGTGTGGGTCCTGATCGCATCAAGACACACAAGCCGCGCCTCATTGACCTCATCGTTCGCGCATGGACGGTGATCGAGTGCCAAGGCACGGGCTCAGTGGAAAGGAGGTGCTGACGGATCGGTGTTCTTGGACTGTTCACCGAACACCGGCGAAGAGCAGTGCCGAGAATGGAAGCCCTGCATGCGCCCAAACAAAAAACCCGTTGGAATTCAACGGGTTGAGTGGAGCGGGTGAAGGGAATCGAACCCTTTGCCAGGCCCGCTGCAGCCCCCGCCAGCCCCTTTCCGCCGTAGCCGTCCGGTCTGGGCGCATTGATCCTGTTTCGCGGACCTTGGATAGTTCCCGCTATGGACATAGTGGACGCTAACAAGAGTGGCAAGAGTGCGGCCCGCTCGCCTCGTAAGCGACGCTCGCATGCTGAGGACTTCAAGCAGACGGTGGTCGACGCTTGCCGCGAACCGGGCGCTTCTCTCTCGGGCGTCGCGCTGAGGTACGGGGTCAACGCGAACCTGGCGCGGCGCTGGTGCAAGGAGCGGCCGCAGGGCCGTGTTGCCTTGCCTCCGGCGCTGCTGCCGGTGAACCTCTGCGACCGCGCGCCTCCTGCGAAGCAGGTAGCCGCGCCTGCTCCCATCGAGATCGTGATCCACGACGCCCGGATCATTGTGCCGTGTCAGTGGCACTCCAATAATCCCCAGTCATGGCATCTAAATTTTCCCCACCCATCGAAATCGCGAAGGAGCGAGAGATGGAAGAGGAAGTTCAAAGGATGGCTGCAGAGGCCGGTACCGTGCCCGTCTGGAGACGGAGCATGGAGGTGGCGGTGGTTGGGCAAGAGCAGTGGGAAGCGATTCGCGAGCGCCGCGCCGCCGGTCAGAGCATCTCGGCGATCGCGCGGGAGCTGGGGCTGGACCGCAAGACGGTCAGAGGCTGCCTGGCACGTGATGAGTGGAAGCCGTACAGCCGGGAGGTGAGGCGCCCGACACTGCTGGACGAGCACATTGAGTGGCTGAACCGGCGGGCGCCGCAGGTGGGATTCTCGGCGCGGGTGCTGTTCCAGGAGCTGCGTGCGCAGCGGGGCTTCACGGGCTGCTACGAGGTGGTCAAGGTGGCGGTGCGTCCGCTGCGCTCGAGTGCGTCGGTGGCGGCGATCACGCAGATGCGCTTCGAGACGGCACCAGGTGAACAGGCGCAAGTGGACTGGGGCCAGGTCAAGGTGTGGCTGGGCGGCGAGGCGACCCGGGTGCACGTGTTCGTGATGACGCTGGGCTACAGCCGCCGGGCCTACGCCGAGGGCTACCTCAGCGAGCGGATGGACAGCCTGCTGTCGGCGCACGAGCGGGCCTTCGATCACTTCGGTGGCGTCTGTCAGTCGCTGCTGTACGACCGGATGCGCACGGTGACGATCGGCACGACCGAGGACGACGCCGGTGTGCGACGGGCGAAGCTGAACGCGACGTTCCAATCATTTGCCGGGCACTGGGGCTTCACGATCCGGCTGTGCCGGCCGTACCGGGCCAAGACCAAGGGCAAGGTCGAGTCCGGCGTGAAGTACATCAAGGGCAACTTCGTGCCGGGCCGCCAGTTCCGGGACCTGGAGGACTTCAATGCCCAGCTGGCTGCCTGGCAGGCCGAGGTCGCGGATGTGCGCGTGCACGGCACGACGCATCAGCGGCCGATGGAGCGCTTCGCCGAGGAGGCCAAGGCGCTGATGCCGGCGGCCGGCCATCGCAGCTTCCTGCAAGCCATGGTGCGGGAGCGGGTGGTCGCCGAGGACTGGCTCGTGGCGATCGACGCGAACCGCTACTCGGTGCCGTTCCGACTGATTGGCAAGACGGTGCAGGTCGCCCGCGAGGGCGGCAGCTGGATCATCCGGCACAAGGGCAAGGTCGTGGCCGAGCACGCGGTGCTGAGCGGGCGTGCGCAGCTGAGCGTCCTGCCCGAACACGGGCCTGGAGCGGTACCCCGTAACCAGCGTCAGCGATTCGGCTCGATAGGCGAGCGGCCCACTGCGCCATCCCAGAGCGAGCGCGACGTCGAGGTCCGAGACCTCGGGGTCTACGACCAGTTGCTGCACGCCGTTCGGGAGGCTGCGTGATGAGCACGACCACCCGTACCCCCAAGATCGCTGAGGCGATGATGCCGCCGTCAGCGATGACAACCCCCGCGCAGCTGGAGCGGCTTGGTGAGCACCTGCGCAAGCTGCGACTGCTCAAAAGCGGCGAGCGGCTGGAGGCACTGCTGCAGCACGCTGCGGCCCAGGAACTGCCGTATGCCGAGTTCCTCGAGCAGGTGCTCGGCGAGGAGGTTGCGGCCAAGACGAGCAAGAACATCGCCATGCGCACGGCGATGGCCCGACTGCCCTTCGTCAAACCGCTCGAGACCTTCGAGTTCGACTACCAGCCCTCGATCGACCGCAAGCAGGTCCATACCCTGGCAAGTTGCCACTTCATCGAGCACGGCGACAACGTCATCGTGCTCGGCCCACCGGGCGTGGGCAAGACGCATCTGGCGGTCTCACTTGGGCTCAAGGCCATCGCCAACGGCTACAGGGTGCTGTTCACGACGGCGGCCAACTTGATCTCCGTGCTGACCAAGGCGCATGCCGAAGGCCGCCTTGAGGAGAAGCTCAAGGTCTACGCCACGCCTCGGTTGCTGATCATCGATGAGATCGGCTACCTGCCCATTGACCGGCTGGGTGCAAACCTGTTCTTCCAGCTGATCAGCCGCCGTTACGAGCGGGGGCCCATGATCCTGACCAGCAACCAGAGCTTCTCGGCGTGGGGTGACGTCTTCGGTGACCGGATCATCGCCACGGCCATCCTTGACCGGCTCCTGCACCACGCCGTCACGCTGAACATCCGAGGCAACTCCTACCGACTCAAGGACAAGCTGAAGGCCGGACTGATCAGGACCCAAGACAACGAGGGTTCACAACCGGGTGGGGAAATTTAGGTTGCCGCGGCTGGGGAAAGTTGAAATGCCCTTGACATGCCGCCCCAGGTCGACGCCGACACGCTGCGCGAGGTATTGCGTGCAGTGAGCGAGGCCCGCCGCTGATGCTCGACCTGCCGCCCAATACGCGCGTGTGGATCGCCTCCGGCCACACCGACATGCGCAAGGGCTTCGACGGCTTGGCCGCCCTGGTGCAGACCGCGTTGACCGACAACCCGTACTCCGGCCACGTGTTCGTCTTCCGCGGCAAGCGCGGCGACATGATCAAGGTGCTGTGGTTCGACGGCCAGGGCCTGCTGCTGTTGAGCAAACGCCTGGAGCGCGGCCGCTTCGTCTGGCCGCAGGCCACCTCGGGTGCTGTGTCGCTCACGCCAGCACAGCTGTCGATGCTGCTGGAGGGCATCGACTGGCGGATGCCCGCACGGACGTGGCAGCCCGAGATGGTGGTGTGACGTAACCGACAGTCAATCGGGTTGCGGGGGCAGTTCGCCGTTGGCACAGTACGGTGGTGGCCGCGATCTCCGTCGAAGACTACGAAGCGCTCAAGGATCGCCTCGCACAACGCGAGCGCGAGCTGCTGCTGGAGCGCTTGCTGGTGGAGAAGCTCAAGCTGGAGATCGCCCGGCTCAGGCGCGACAAGTTCGGCGCCAGCTCGGAGCGGCTGGAGCACATCGAGCAGCTGGAGCTGCTGGTCGAAGATCTCGAGACCCGCTGCAGCGCGCTGCCGGACGGCGAGGCGCAGAACAGGGCGCCGTCGGCACCCGCACACCATCCCCCTGCACGCAAGTCACTGCCGCCGCACCTGCCGCGCGAGACGGTCCGCCACGAGCCGGGCTGCAGCTGCAGCGAGTGCGGCGTAGAGCTGCGCTACGTCGGCGAGGACGTGGCCGAGGTGCTGGAGCTGGTGCCGCAGCGCTTCAAGGTCGTGCGGCATGTGCGGCCGAAGTACTCCTGCCCGCGGTGCCAGACCCTGGTCCAGATGCCGGCACCGAGTCGCCCGATCGCTCGCGGCCTGGCCGGCGTGAACCTGCTGGCACACGTGCTGGTCAGCAAGTTCGCTGACCACCTCCCCCTGTACCGTCAGAGCGAGATCTACGCCCGCGAGGGCGTGGAGCTGGAGCGCTCGACGTTGGCCGACTGGGTCGGCAGCGCCTCGCGCCTGCTGGAGCCGTTGATGGACGCGCTGCAGCAGTACGTACTCAGCGCCGAGAAGCTGCACGCCGACGACACCCCGGTGGCCGTGCTCGCGCCGGGCAAGGGACGCACGAAGACCGGGCGGCTGTGGGCCTACGTGCGGGACGAGCGACCGATGGGCAGCCAGGCGCCGCCGGCGGTGTGGTTCCAGTATTCGCCCGACCGCAAGGGCGAGCGGCCACAGGGACACCTGAAGCGCTTCAACGGCGTCCTGCAGGCCGACGGCTATGCGGGCTTCGAGGCGCTGTACGAGCAAGGCCGCGTGGTCGAGGCAGCCTGCTGGGCGCATGCGCGGCGCAAGTTCTTCGACCTACACCAGGCGACGAATTCGCCGCAGGCCCACGAGGCATTGCGGCGCATCGGCGAGCTGTATGAGGTCGAGCGGCACATTCGTGGCCGCCCGCCCGAGGAAAGGTGGCGCGTGCGGCAGGAGCATGCCGTGCCGAAGCTGCAGGCGCTGCGGGGATGGCTGGACGGAGTGCTGGCCGGCACCTCATCGAAGTCAGAACTCGCCCGGGCGATTCGCTACTCGCTGGGTCGCTGGCCTGCGCTGGTGCGCTACGCGCAGGACGGGCGGGTGGAGATCGATAACAACGCGGCCGAGCGCGAAATCCGCGCCGTGGCCCTAGGCAGGAAAAACTGGTTATTCGCCGGATCGGACGCGGGCGGTGAGCGCGCCGCAACGCTTTATAGTCTCATCGGAACGGCCAAACTGAACGGGCTGGATCCGCAGGCGTACCTCGCGCATGTGCTGGAACACATCGGCGAGCACCGCGTAGACCGTGTGGCGGAGTTGCTGCCGTGGAACGTCGCGAGCCTGCTGGACCGCGGCGCCGTCGAGGAACTGCAAGCGGCCTGATGTCAAGGCGTCAACGGCGACGCTCACCGAAATGAACACGACTCAACAGTTGCAGGCAGCCTTAAGACAGATCGTTGGCGCTACGGTGCGCGGTGCCTGCCTATTGATATGGCCTTCTGCGGAGGGGTTGGAGTCGGCCGACACGCAGCTGAATCTGTCTCTCATGCTCCCAGACGGTGTGCAGATGTCCGCAACGCTACGAACCAGTCCGGATGGACAGACGCCCGCCGTCGAGCTGGAAGATGCACCGACGGTGCAACCCTACGGTAGTTTGAGTGAACGTATCGCGGCATGGCGTCATGTTATGCCCTCTGATGACCAGCTGTCTCGCATGGAGGCATTTGATATCTCGTCGGGTAGCGACTTCCCTGCGGTAATGAATGCTACGGTGCAGGAGGTCGCACTGCTGTGCTACAGGGCGTCAGGGGCTCCAACCGGGATACGGCTCGCCTTCTCTTCTGGAGCCACTTTGTGGTCCGTCTCGGCGGATGATGGGAATCGCGTGTTTGCTCGACTGCCAGAACCTTGGTTTGACGAGGAGATCGAGCTGCAAATGGTCGTGTAGTTTCTGGGTGAGCTTACGATCAACGCGCCTTGACCGTACGCTCACTTTCCGCCTAGGAGAAGCATATGTGGAACAGGGCCGGAACGGGCTGCAATGGGCTGATTCCGCAGTGGATTCCGCAGTTGCTCTACTTCTGCGCCAACCTGTTCCCAGCCTTCTAACCGTCGTTCATCGGCGTCAAAAATGACGTGCCGCATGGCGTCGACAGGTGCGGCATTGAAGCCGGGGTTCAGCCAACCCTCTTTCCATCAATCCAGAGACCGGGCAATGTCTGCGTTCCGGTCCTTAACACGAATTCGCACCCCAGCAATCCACCATCAAAAACATAGCACGTGCCGATGTGCGTAGAGTTTTCGAATATATAGCATTCAAAAATATCGTCATCCTTGAACGACGAGGCAGAAGCTATCAGATCCTCTAGACCCACCGTTGCCTTCCCTAATGCCGTGGAGTTTTCGAGCCTTCTTTTGGCCTGGGCGAGCGCATAAGATGCCGTACAGGTCAGAGGGTTCGCCGGCTTGCCTCTTAGATCGTCCATTGAAAGAATGGCCTTCAATTGACCCAGCGAAGAGGTTTCAGGGATCTCATTTGCCAAACTTAGCAAATATTCAGCATCGGTAGTCATTTGCAACCCGCTCTTGGCACTTCGACGTCCGCCCTCGGTCCTTCCTGAAGCATTTCAACTAGAGTGACCCGCTCATCCGTTGTTGAAGTTGCTGAGCGAAGCAATCAGAGCGGCACCACAACTCGTCTTGTGCCCGTCGAAGGCGACTGGCACGCCATCGACCGTAAAGTTAGGGTCGCCCTCGACGATCACGCAGACGGAATGGCCTTTCTTCGGGCAGATGCATTTGTCGCCGAGTCGAGCGACTGGAATACCTTCGACGGTGTGATGGGTCGCCCCAACAGCGACAACCAAGCCGCCATGACTGGTGCGATCCCCTAGACGGATGACGTTCGGCATGTGGTTTCTTCCATTCGTCAGGCAGATATACGGGGTTTAACGGCCGCTCTTATTCACCGGTCTCGCGAGAGTTTTTCTTATTAAAGCTCTCCAAAGCATCGAGTGACCCATCCCAATTTGGTGGGGTCTGCATCGCCTTCCGCCTCTTCCTCACAATCGTGCAGCCAAGGAGTGTGTCCGCCCCTCCCGCAAATACACAGCGCGCCACAAACATTTCCGCATCAAACTCTTCCACTTTTACAACCTCTTCACCCGGCAATGAACTTAGACGGTGCAGCAATTCTGAGAACCCCCATTTCTCGATGCTTGCATCAGAGGTTGTCCTATCCTGTATACGAAGAGTCCCCAGAAGGCTACCCACGGAGGAGGTGTACGACGACCTAGCGGAAAGAGCGGGGTTGGTCACCAAGCTCTCCAATAGCGGAGCCCACGATTCACTCGGGTACGAGCTGCAGCCTTTGACTATCAATGGGATGTCGATCATGGCTTATGAACTCCCAGACCGCTACGCTTACCTTTAAGTAGCACCTCATCCTCCCCATAAACGTCGTCAGAGAACTCCCAAGACCAGCAATCGCCATCTTTCGGCGCTCCGAAGGGGGCGCTTAGCAGAATGCCTCCGGGGCCGTCTTTATTGGCATGCCATTCAGCGATGCTCTTCTGTCTTGACCAGGAGGTATATGGACTCCTTCCAGAGTGCCCCCCCTCATTGTGCTCCTGTGCCGAGGCGCCGCCTACTTCAAGCGCTGGAGTAGCAATGCCCCGACGAGCATCAGCGATTGCCGGATGCTTGGCCGGCACTCCCCGATATAAGTGACCCGACTCAGGACATGGACAGCACTTCGGCGCGGCATTGGCTTGAGCACGCCTCTGCTTCCTGCGTTGCGACGAGCTTCCACTTAAACCCAGGGGATCAACCCACTCTGTCGAATTCGGCGCATACGCGTGAACATTCATCCCCCCGAGCAGGCCGATGGGGTCGCGCGATACGAATCGTCCTGAATGCGGGTCGTAGTACCTGAACCGGTTGTAGTGCAACCCCGTTTCTTCATCAAAGTATTGCCCCTGGAACCGAATTGGATTGACGAAGCCGGCCTTCCTCGCCACTTCGCTGATCGCCTCTGTCGCTAGGCCCCACGCTTTGTACTGTGCTGCCCACGCGACCCTTCCCTCGTGATCCGTCAACTCCTGGGGCGTGCCCAGGTGATCGCACTGGTAGTAGACAAGCTCGTTCTGGCTGAAGGGCTGCACCTCCCGGTCGTCGAGTTCGCCGTTCCACAGTGGGTCCAGCTCCGATTCGTACTTGCCGTCGTTGGCCTGCATCATGGCCTTCACGTCGGTAGTTGGCGCTAGCTGGATTACCTCGGTTCTCCGGGCCTGCAGCAGCGGAACGAACCCGCCCGGCTCGTGGATGTAGTGGATCGTCTGCTCGTTTGCCCACTGGTTGCCCTCGGGCATGCGGCTCTCGAACCCCAAGGTGTCCCCATCCCAGCCGAAAACCACGTCTTCCCGCAGCGGCTCGCCCCCGTGTGGGTTGGGCCGCTCGCTTCGTTTAGCGAGGCGCCGACCCAGCGGGTCATAGGCAAACGTCGTCGAGCCCTCGGGCGTGGTCGCCTTCGTCATGCGGTTGAAGGCGTCCCAATCAAACTGCGAGCGCTGCCCGTAACGCACGCGCTCGACGAGGTTCCCGCGTTCGTCGTACCGGTAGGTGGTCCCGGCGTATTCCTTAAGGAGGTTATCGAGGACCTTGGGCAGCTTGGGCCGCTCCGTGGCGGTGGCCCGCTTTTCCCCCTGACCCTGCACCGGCACGATGTTGCCCGCCGGGTCGAAGGCAAAGAACTCCGGCCCGAGTACGCTGGTGGCCTGCAACAGCCGTCCCACCGGGTCGTAGCGGTACTCCAGCCGCCCCCGCCGGCTGTCCTCGATATGGTCGAGCTGTCCGGCCTGGTCGTAGCGGTAGCGCCGCGCGATGGTCGCTTGCGTGCCAACGCTAGCATGGGCATGCTTATAGGCGTCGTTGATGTCCACCGGCCGGCGTTGCTGGCTGTGCTGAACTTGCTGCTCCAGCACTCGACCCACCAAGTCGTACTTTTGGTGCTGCGCGAGCCCGTTTCCCTGCTGGCGGTACACCTCCCGGTGCAGCGCATCGCGCTCGAAGCCAAGCACGTCCTGCCCGTCCAGCACCAGCCCGTGGATGTGCCCCGAGCCGTAGGTCAGCCATTCGAGCGTGTGACCGTCCGGCCGCGTGGTGCCCACGCGCTGGTTCAGCTCGTTATAGCGGTGCCGCCACACGGCCGTTTTCCTCTCGGGAAAAAACGGACCCTGGTAGCCGTGGTGCTCGCGGACCAGGTTGCCGGCTGCGTCGTAGAACCATTGCAGCCGCGCGTGCTCGTTCCTGGCCTCGCCCATGCGCCCGCCGGGGTAGTACCCGAAGCTCTCGACCTGCTCGTCCTTGCCGGGAGCGGTCGCCTTGCGCTGCAGCAGCCGCCCCATCGGATCGAACTTCAGTTCGGTGGTGACACTGCCGTCGACCACGGCCTGCAGCACCCCGGTGTCCTCGGCGTAGCGGTATTCGGTCGTCTTGCCGTCAAAGCCGGTTTCTGCGAGTAGCCTTCCCACCGGGTCGTACTTGAAGCGGTACGGCTGGTCGTTCTCGTTGCGCAGCTCCACCAGTCGGCCCAGCGGGTCCCAGCGGTAACCCAAGCGCTGACCCAGCGCGTCGACGCGGTCGTGCACCAGGCCGGCGGCAGTGTAGCGGTAGGAGGTGCTGCGCTTAAGGGCGTCGGTGTGCGTGAGCAAGCGGCCTTCGGCATCGTGGCAGAACTGCTCTTCGGTCTCGTCCGGAGCGATCACCGCTTCCAGCTGGCCGGGGTGGTTGCCGTAGTCCTCGGGCTGCCAGGCGCGCTGCAGCGTTTCCTGCGTCAGCGGCGTGTAGCGGTACTTGGTTTCATTCCCGGCAGCGTCAGTCGTCTTCACCAGCCGGCCGCGTTCGTCGTAGCCCCACTCGGTGGTGCGGCCCGAGCAGTCGGTGTAGCGGGTCAGTTGGCCGGACGGGGTGTAGCCCAGCTTCTTGGTCCCACCTTTGGCGTCGGTGACCTTGATGACCCGGCCGCCCTGGTCGTAGGCGTATTCGGTCTTGTGGCCGAGCGGGTCGGTTTCTTCAGTGAGCCGGCCTTGCTGGTCATAGTCGCGCTTCCAGACGCCACCGTCCGGATCAAGGATACCGGTCAGACGGTGCCCCTTGTCGTACTCGAAGTGCACCCGGCTGCCGTCAGCGTGGGTGTGCTGGATGAGGTTACCGTGCTCGTCGTAGCGGAAGTGCTCCGTGGCCCCGTCCGGATTCACGTGGGTGGTGAGGTTCTTGGCGTCGTCGCGGTAGAACCATTCCTCACGCTTGTCAGGGTGGATGATCCGATAGGGGTAGCCCTTGATGTCGTAGTAGAACCAGGTCTCCCCGCCCATTGCATCGGTGATGTAGGTCAGGCGGATGTTCTCGTCCCACGCCAGTCGGGTGTCGTAGCTGCCGTCGTCGGCCCATTCGTGGATGGCTTTGGCGTCCGGTCCGGTGCCGTCGTAGGCCAGGTTCATGCCCCGGCCCGTGCGGTCGGTGTAGCGGGTGACGAGGTGGTGCTGGTACTGGTAGCGCCAGCTCGCGCCGTTCTCGTCGCGGGCATGCACCAGGTCGCCTTGGTCGTCGTATTCGTAGACGGCAAGCGCCCGCCCGAGTTGCCCGTCCTTGACCTCCCAGATGCCCAGGATGCAGCCCGTCCGAGCGTGGGCTTGCAGGGCGACTTCCGCGATGAGTTGTTCACCTTGCAGGCTCTCGATGGCGCTCAGCACCTGCTCGCCCGCATAGGGGCCTTCGCGCAGCGTGGCGCCGTAATGCAGGCGGATAGCCGCGCCGTGCAAGGCCGTGAGGCTGCTCAGCCGGAAGTGCTGGGTGCCGTAGGCTTCGGCCTTGCCGGGGCAGGTGTCGACCAGTTCGTAGGTCTCTCGCCACGGGCTGGGCTCGCCTTCGGGCAGCGGCTTGCCGGCGTCCAGGTACAGCAGGGTGGGGCTGATCCGTGTGAGGGTGCGTTCTTCAATGGGGTCGTGGTGCGTCTGGCCGACCTCGAGCCAGGGGTAGCGGTGACTGCGGCCGTCGGCGCCGTGGTAGACCATTGCGCGCTGGCGTCCCTTGCCTTGGACGTCGATGCGGACGGAATAGGGCGTCAGCCAGCGGGCGCCGAGGCTGCCCTGGTCGAACGCGCTGAGGTTGCTGCGGTAGGTGCGGCTCCACGCAATGGGCAGCGGCGCTTGCAGCACGAAGTCCGTGTGGGTGAAGCTCTCGGCGCCGGTGACGTAACTGATGGAGCCGTCCGTGGCGGCCTTGATCTCGCACGACTTGCACCGGCTCGGGTCGGTCTCTGCCTTGGCCTGCTTGTTGACGGCCTCGATCTTTCTGCCGTGGATTTCCTCGCGCACCTGAGTGCCCTTGTCGGCACTCATCATTGCACGCCGGGTTTTGCGACGGTTGGCGACAGCCTGCAGGATGCGCTGCAGCAGCCACATGATGCTGCGCTCGGCGTTGGGGTCGGCCAGCTGGGTCAGGCTCGCGCGGAAGCCGACCTTGGTCTGCTGCAGCGTGTCGATGAGGCCTTGCACCGTGGCCCGGGCCTTCTCGGGCAGCAGGTCGGCGGCTTGGGCTCCGATGAAGTTGCCGGCTTGCCGGTAGGCGTTGCCGTAGTGGGTCATGCCCACCTCGGCCGCGTGCTTGGCGTTGCGGCCCATCTGCTTGGCCGACTGCAGCATCTCCCCGAGCAAGGAGGTGGTCTTGGGGTCGTAGACGACCCGTGCGGGCGGCGGTGGCGGCGTGTTGAGCTTGAACAGCGGCTCTTTGCCGAGGCTGCGCTGGAGCACGCTGATGAGTGAGTCGGCGAACTTGTCGGCCCAGTCGGCACACTCCTTGAGCATGCTGTCGAGCTTGCCCGTCGCCTGGGTGATGAAGTTCTCCAGGGAGCCGCTGATGTGGTCGGCCAACTCCATCGTGAGGACTTCGACCACCGCCGCGCCGATGTCCTTGGCGCCGGCGGCAAAGCGGCTTCTGACGAGGTGCAGCGCAGGGCGCAAACTCATGCGCACGGCGCCCAACGTGGGCACGATGCCGATGATGTTGATGCCCAGCGACACCCACAGGAAGAAGTCGGCGCTCTTCTTCTTGAGGTAGCTTTCGACGATGTGCACCACGTCCATCACGGCACTGGCCAACGCCATGATGCTGCTGAGCACGGGCAGGCTGCCGGCGACCGTGGTCAGGCGGTCGAGCGTGATGTAGTTGTCGGTCTTCTTGCGCAGCCAGGCGTCGAAGGCGTTGGCGCTGGCCTGCAGGTCTTCGGGGGCGATGGTGTTGAGCGGAGCAACGGCCGTCTGCGGCTCAGGCTTGGACGCCTGCCCTCCCTGGGGCGGTGTGGTGGGCTCGGTCATGTTGTTCTGTCGCGCCGTCAAACGGCGTATTCCCTAAAGTCTTCGGGTGGCGCAGAGGACGGCTGAGCTTGGAGCGCGGAGGGCATGTCGTCGGCGAATCCCGGCGGCAACGCGCCCGTTGCCTTCTCTGCGATAACAGGCATGGCCTCGGCCTGGGCGAGTTGCATCGCCGGCTGGGCCAGCGCCTTCACACCGCCTTGCTGGACTGCGTGCACGGTGCCGGCCACCTGCTGTGCCGTGGATGCGGCAGCAGCCATCTTGCTCACCGTGCCACCAGCGCCTGAGGTCGCAGTAGCGGCGCTGGTGAGCGATGTCGCGCCGGCCGCACTGCGCTGCGCTGCAGAGGCTGTTTGGGCACCCCGCGAGCCGGCGAACGGCGAGACCGCGGCCGGCATCGCGCTCGCGGCGGGCGGCTGAGGCGGCCAGTTGAACTTGCCGAACTGGCTGCCTTCGTCCCAGGTGTCGCTCGGGTCCTTGCCGTAGACGACGTCCACGACGCCCATCGGCACGCTGGAGACCGCATTGAAGCCCTTGCCATCGAGTGCGCCGGCGCGGCTGGCGGCTTCGGAGTCGATCACGCTGAACTCGCCCTGCTTGACGCCTTGCACCCGCTCGCCGGTGGAGCGCACGTATTCGTGGAAGAGTTCGAGGTTGCCCTTGGGCAGCTGGATGGCTTGCGGCAGGCTCGGTGTCCCCATGCTGGCCGGGCCGGTGTGCGAGAAGCTGGACGCCTGCACCCGCCAGGGGCCGCTCGTGCCGTGCACGATGCCCGAACCGCTCCAGCGGCTGTAGCTGCCGCCGCCGTTGATCAACACCTCTTCCTTGGCGCTGATGGTGATGCGGTTGGCCGTGTGGGTGATGTTGAGTTTGGCCAGCAGGTTGATGCTCTCTTTGAGCGCCGTGATGTCGATGTTGGCGCTCGCCGCTACCAACTTCATGCCGGCCTTGTAGGCGAACAGCCGCACGGCGTCCTTGACGCTCGCGAGCAAACTCTTGCCGGCGCTGATGCTCGTGTGCCCGCCACTCGTGAGAGCCGTGTGCTGGGCACTGACGACGTGGGTCGACCCCTGCGTAGTGGTCTGGATGCCGGCCGGGCTCGCCAAGGTCAGGTGCGGCGCATGGAACTCGGGGAACTCGCCGTCTTGTGGGTTGCCGCCCTGGCCTTTGATGTCAGCGGTCTGCGCCTGCAGCGCCTTGACGACCTCGTCCTGGTCGCCCGCCTGGTGGGCTTGGGCTTCCTTCGCGACGTCCGAGAGACTGTGGTGCAGGTCCTGGCCCTGCGTCAGCCGCTCCACCGTCTCGCCCAGGTCAGTGATGTGCGCGCGAGAGTTCAGCCGTTCCTCGGTGGTGACGAGCAGGCCTTGTCCGGCGCGGACGGCACCGTGGCCATCGGTCCTAAGCTCAAAGCCCTGGCCGCGCGCCTCCTGGCGGCCCGCGGTGGTCTCGATGCGGGTGATGTGGCCCAGGCTCAGCTGGCTGCTTTGGTGGTCGCTGCGAGCCTGGACCTGGATCTTTTGGTCGGTGTCGTCCAGCAGCAGATGCTGGCTGCGCCCGCCCGGGCTGTTGCCGCCGTCGGCCGTCAGTTCGCGGCTGCGAAACCCCGTCAGCGCCTTTTGCTCCGGCAGCTTCCAGGGTGGCATGTAGGCCTGGTTATGCACGCAGCCCGTGACAATGGGGTGGTCAGGGTTCCCGTCGAGAAATTGGATCACCGCTTCCGAACCAACGCGGGGGTGGCTGATGAGTCCGTTTTCGCCACCGGCCCAGTTGGTCGCCACGCGCACCCAGCAGCTGCCGCTGTTGTCGCGATCCCAGTGGAACTGCACCTGGATGCGCCCGTATTCGTCCACGTGCAGGCTGCCGACGCCTTCGGGGCCGACGACGATGGCAGACTGCGGCACCTGGATCAAGGTTGTCTTGCTGTTGAACCCTCGACCCGGCCGCCAGGGGACGGCCTTGCTTTGGCAGCGGAAGGTGTTCTTGTACTCGGCAACCGCGTCGTCGCCCTGCAGGTAGTTGTTGCGGGCCTCGTGCTCGACGTCGATGATTAGGAACTCGGCGCCTTCGCCGCTGTAGGCGAAGTGGTCAGTGAGCTTGAACCAGCGGCCGGGCATCACGCGGGCGCAGTTGCCCTGGGCTTCGTACACCTTGCCGCGCGCTTCGATCTCTTCCATGCGCTGCCGTGCCAACTGCTCGGCGCCGGCACGGTGCTTGAATCCGTAGTGGCCTTCGTAGCTATGGACTTCGAGCGGGGGGATGTCGCCTTGCTGGTTGACCGTGGGAATCCCGACGTGCACGGGCCGCGGGTCCTTAAAATCGAAGCCGCTGATCGCCGAGTGGCCGGAGGCCCATTGGCGCCGCGGGCTCCACTGGGCGATGGCGTCCTCGTCCTCGGCGCCGCTGTTGCTGTGGAAACGAATCTCGGGCGCCGCGCCCTCGATGGGGTCGGCGGTGCGGGTGTCGTCATACACCACCCACTTCTCGCCCTTGTCGCTGTACTCGTAGCCGGTCACGTACCCGGCGGCTTCCAGCCTGCGATGGATGTAGTTGTGGTCTGTCTCGTCCCACATGGTGCACATCGTGAACTCGGGCTGCTCGCCGGTGACCTTCCATTCCCACACCGGCAGCGGCCCGTAGTCGGCCAGCAGCGTCTGCACCTGCTGCTGCAACGTCTGCTTGTGGAACAGGCGGTTGTTCTTCCTCAGCTTGAGGAAGGACAGCCAAGGCACCAGCACGGCCTCGTAGAAGGCAATGCCGCCGTCCGTCTTGATGTGACGGAAGGTGTGAACCCGGCCGGTGAAGTGGCGCAGGCCGCCGTCGGCGCGCACCAGCGACACGCACAGCAGCTTGCCCTGCAGGTCTTCAAGCGCAATGTTCGCTTCGTCGCTTAGGAGTTCGACCGTGAAGCAGTAGTCGAGCGACAGGGACTCGACCGCGTGCAGGCGCTCGACCAGCAGTTCGGCGTTCGGCGCATCGCCGTTGGGAAAGGTCAGCAGCAGCAGGCGCGCGTGCTGGCGCCCTTCGATGAGGGCTCTCAGTCGACTCATGGCGTGGTGTTCATCCTGTGGGTCGAAGCTCCGTGCAAGTCGGGCTCGACAAAGCCGGCCGCAGCGACGCGCGTCCGCCATCCGGCGACGTCTTTCAGCTGCAGCGGGAACGGCCGGCGCAATCGCGTCAGGCGGCCAGACAGAAGTAATGCGGCGTCGGAATCGCCGTGGTCCACCGGTATCCCTCCCTGAAAACGGCAACGTCCTGCTGGGTTGCCATCCCTGCTCTACTTCTCGTGCGCCGCAGTGTAGCCAGCAGCAACGAACTTTCCGCGGCTCTCCCTCGTCTAAGGGGCTGCCCGGTGGTTAACGCTTGTAAATAAGGCAGAGTCGCCAGGCGAGAAGTCCGGTCCAACACCACGGGGAGCCGCGCCCCTAGTCAGCAGCTGCCCCCTGTGCCCTGCCCGTCTTTTCGCGTAGCTCCCCATCAATGCGGCGGATCTTCTCAAACCCGTCCCGTTTGCGCTCCTCGAACTCCTCCAGGCCGCGTGCCGCGGCGCGCTAGCTGGCGCCCGTCGGCCCGGAGGCCCCGGCGAATCTCGGCGATCTTGCCTCGCGCGTCGATCGCCAGATTGCGCTGGACCTAGCGAGGAACACATGCGGGGCGCCCTCCTTCCGCAGCAGCCAGCGCGTTAGACTTTGCTACACCGCGTCGTAGAAAGGCCGTCAACAGTGCTCAGGTATCAAGAAATCTTTGTTCCGGGCGGCTTTCCCCGCCACACCTACAACCCTCGACTTGCGCTCGGTCTGGAGGAACGCATTCGGGAAGTGACGGAGAACTTGTGCAAGCTCGTCACTGTTACCGGTCAGACAAAATCGGGAAAGACCGTTCTCGTTCGCAAGGTGCTCCCCATCGAAAACTCCGTCTGGATTGATGGAGGCGGCGCTGCCTCCGAAGAGGAGTTTTGGCAACTGGTGGTTGAACGGCTTAGCCTCTTTCAAGAAATCGAGGCGGAATCCTCTTCTGAGGCCAAGAGCGGCCTTCAAGGCAAGGGAACTGCCGAAGCCAATTTTTTAGTAGCAAAGGGCTCAGGAGAAATCGGAGCCTCAACGGAACGTGGGACCGGAGAAGCCACCCGAAAGACGCGCAGTGTCTCCGCCCGTGTAGCCGCTCTGGTCGGTTTGCGCCAGGCAAAACTTCCTCTCGTTATAGACGATTTCCACTACCTGTCCAAAGAGCTTCAGGGAAATTTAATTCGGACACTCAAACCATTAATTTTTGACGGCGTGCCGGTAGTGGTAATTGCGATCCCACACCGACGATATGACGCGGTTAAGGTAGAGCGAGAGATGGCAGGGCGCATCTCTGGAATTACCGTCCCCGCCTGGTCCGAACCCGAACTCTCCTACATTCCGACCACCGGCTTCAATCTCCTCGGACATACGGCAGATCCTGGAGACGTCAGCAAACTTGCTGCTCAATCGATTGGCAGCCCGCACCTTATGCAGGATTTTTGCAGAGGTATTTCGAAAGCCGTGGGTCTCGTCGAAACAAAGCCCAGCAAACGGCTGCACGTCGACGATCGCTTGGCTGAACAGGTATTCAAGGACGTGGCGGACACCATAGGCAGGCCAATTTTTGAGAAACTTGCTAGAGGGCCAAGGCAGCGTAGTGACAGAATCCCGCGCAAACTCAAAGACGGGCGGGAGGTAGACATCTATGAGCTGGTACTTCACGCGCTTGCAAGCATGCAGCCTGGGCTTGTAAGCCTTGAGTACGAGGATCTTCGTACCGCTATCAAAGAAGTATCAAGCTCGCAAATTCCGCAGCTACACGAGGTCGCGCGTGTCCTTAAACATATGGCTACCATTGCGTCCACTGACCAAAGCTCCACTCCCGTGATCGACTTCGAAGAGGATGAGAAAAAACTCCACATCACCGATCCATTTTTCGCGTTCTATCTTCGCTGGGGCGACCTTGTGAAATAAGGCTGCGACAGGATTTCTTCGCTCCACCCTGATTTCCGGTATGGAACCTGGATGTGTCGCCAGCCGGGCGAGTCGTAGGAAAACGCGATCGCGTCAAATGAGCTGGGGTTAGGCACTCGGGCCGTCAGATGCCCTGCGAATGTGCCCGTCGCCGCGTTTAGGGCACCGGAGAACACCGCATTGCCTTGGGCGTCTAGCTGCATTTGCGTCGTGTGTTGACCATCGCGCTCATGGCTGGCTGCGATCCATACTGTCGGTCGCTTCACGGCACAGCCACTCGCCGCAGACGATGCGGAAGCACTACGCGAGGTGGATTCCAGACGCGGATCGTGGACGCAACCCGGCGGCGGTAAACGCGGCCGTGAGAGGCCGTTCGAATGACGCTACACGGGGTAGCGCGACTCGCTAAATAGCGGATTCCGCGGTTGGCGTGGTGCCTAAACAAAAAACCCGTTGCGATGCAACGGGTTGAGTGGAGCGGGTGAAGGGAATCGAACCCTCGTATGAAGCTTGGGAAGCTGCCGTTCTACCATTGAACTACACCCGCGTGGGGCCGTAGTGTAGCGTGAAGCGCCGCCGCCCGTCGAGCCCGGCCCGGCTTGTCGCCCTGCCCCGGGCGCGCCGACAATGGCGCCCCACCCGCCCTTAGGAACCCCGTGAGCACGGCCCGCTTTCTGCCAAAGTCTTTGCAGCCGACCGACGAACAGCTGGCGATCCAAACCGCCACCGCCAACACGCTCGTCGTCGAGGCCAACGCCGGCGCGGCCAAGACGACCACGCTGGCCTTGCGCATCGCCGAGAGCTGGCAGCGCGGCATCGCGCCGGACCGCATGCTCGGGCTGACCTACACCGAGCCCGCCGTGCAGGCCTTGCGCGCCGCGCTCAAGAAGCTCGGCATGCCGGCACCGGTCGTGCAGCGCCTGCGCATCGAGACCTTCGAAGCGTTTTGTGCCAACGTGCTGCGCGGCCTCGAGGGCCCGGGCGTGCTGCAGCTCGAATCGGCCGAGGCGCTGAAACCGCAGGTGTGGGAGGCGATCCTCGGCGTCGAGGAGCACCCCGGCCCGCACCGCGACGCCTTGCAATTGCCCGCACGGGGCGACCACGGTGCGGTGGAGGCGTTTCTGCGCGAGAGCCTGCAGCTGAAGGGCACGATGCAGCTCGCGCTCGACGAAGAACACGAGGGGCCGATGACGCCCGAGCGGGCCCTGGCACTCGACCGCGACTACACGCTGCTGCGCATCTATGCACAGTACGAGAACGTGGTGCGACGCGGCGGCCACCCCGACCGGCCGGTGTTCCGCGGACCGTTCGACGCCACCTACGACCTGGCCCGGCTGATCCACGCCGGCGAGCCGGTCGAAGGCACCCCGGGCTGGCCGACCGAGCTGCGGGTGCTGGTGGTCGACGAGATGCACGACCTCAACCAGGCGATGTTTTTCGTGCTGTGCGAGTTGCTCGACACCAACCGCGCGTGCTACTTCTGCGGCGCCGGCGACCACGACCAGGTGATCCACCAGGTGGCGGGCGCCGACGTTAGATTCATGCAGGACGAACTGGCCCTGCGCACCCACCACCGCAGCGTCACCCGCTTGCCGCTCAGCGCCAGCTTCCGCTTCGGGTCGGCGTTGGCCTCCAAGGCCGGGCGCTTCGCCCGCAAGCGGTATGCCTCGGCCAGTGCGCATGAAACGCGCGTGCGGCTGGGCCACTACGACGACGCCGACGAATGTGTCGAGCAAGTCCTGCAGGCGGCCACCGAGTGGCGCGAAAGCGAGGGGGAACGCCGCATGTCGGAGTTCGCCGTGCTGCTGCGCCATCCGCACCAATCGGTGTTGCTCGAGAACAAGCTGCTCGAGGCCGACCTGGCCTACGCCACGCGCGGCTTCGAGAGTTATCTGCTGCGTCCCGAGATCCTGCTGGTGCGGGGGCTGCTGGCGGTGGCCACCGACAACTTCGCGAGCATCGACAGCCCCGACACCCGCAAGCGTATCGTCGAGGCCTTCGTGTTCTTCTGCGACGTCCGCATCGTCGCCGACGACCAGCCCGAGCAGTCGCAAGACCGCCTGGTGCAAGAGGCCGTCAACGCGGTGGTCGAAGACCCGGGCATCCTGCGGCTGTTCTTCGAGAACCAGGTGCTGAAAAACGCCGACCCCTACGTGCGCCGGCGCCTGTCAGCCGCCGTCGAGGCCGCACGCAAGGCGCCGGCCGACACCCTGCTGCAGGACTTCCTGCAGGCGCTCGACATCCCGGCACTGGCCGCCTCGGTGTTCGTCGAACAGCCACGGCGTCGTGAAGCCCTCGGGCACGTGGAGGGGCTGACGCGCCTGGCAGCCGGCCACCGCAGTGCGGCGGCGTTCTTCCAGATGCTCAACCAATCCGAGTTGCGGCAGCAGCAGCGTAAAGCCTCCGAACACCTGGTGCTGGGCAGCATCGAAGCCGCCAAGGGCCTGGAATACGACCAGGTGCTGCTGCCCTGGCTGGAGCGCGGGCTGCTCCCGGCGACCGGGGCGGCCGAACGCGACGAAGCCAACTTGTTTTACGTCGGCATGACCCGGGCCCGCCGCTGCCTGACGCTGCTGGCCCACCGCGAGCGGCCCAGCCCCTACCTCGCACAACTCAAGTGAGCTCGAGTGAACTCAAGTGAGCCGCCAGCCGCGGCACAATGCGACCCCATGTCCGCCCCGATGCCTAGCCCCGATACACCGCCCCCGCCCGCCGACGACTCTGCCGTCCCGGCCGGCGTCGAACACCCGCGCACCATCCGCAGCTACGTGATGCGTGCGGGCCGCACCACCGAGGGACAGGCGCGCGCCTTGGCCGATCTCGGCCCGCGCTACATCCTGCCCTACCAGGCCGCGCCGCTGGACGTGGCCGCCGCCTTCGGCCGCACCGCCCCCACCGTGTTCGAGATCGGCTTCGGGATGGGCGAAGCCACCGCTCACATCGCCTCGGTACGCCCGGGCGACAACTTCATCGGTTGCGAGGTGCACGAGCCGGGCGTGGGCGCGCTGCTCAAGCGCATCGGCGAGCAAGGGCTGACCAACCTTCGCATCGTGCGCCACGACGCGGTCGAAGCGCTCGAACAGATGATCACGCCCGGCTCGCTGGCCGGCGTGCATGTGTTCTTCCCGGACCCGTGGCACAAGAAGCGCCACCACAAGCGAAGGCTGATCCAGCCGCCCTTCGTGGCGTTGCTGGCGTCGCGCCTCGCGCCCGGCGGGTATCTGCACTGCGCGACCGACTGGGAGCCGTATGCCCAGCAGATGTTGGAGGTGCTGTCGGCCGAACCGGCCCTGCGCAACACCGCCGAGGGCTACGCGCCCAAACCCGATTACCGCCCGCTGACCAAGTTCGAGAACCGCGGCCTCAAGCTGGGCCACGGCGTCTGGGACCTGGTGTTCGTCAAGCGCTGAGCGCACGGCACGGGGCCTCGGCCCCCTGCCCGTTCAGGCGTGCCACGTGACCCAGCCGGTCTTGGCCGTCACCAGCACCACGATGCCGAACACGATGCGATACCACGCGAACAGCGTGAAGTCGTGCGTCGACACATAGCGGATCAGCCAGCGGATGCACAGCAAGGCGCTGAAGAAGGCAAACACCAGCCCGACCGCGAACATCGGCAGATCGGCCACGCTCAACAGCTCGCGCTGCTTGTAGAGCAAATAAACGCCCGCTCCCACCAGCGTGGGGATGCCGAGGAAAAAGCTGAACTCGGTGGCCGCCTTGCGCGAGAAGCCGAACACCATCGAGCCGATGATGGTGGCGCCCGAGCGGCTGGTGCCGGGCAGCAGCGCCAAACATTGCACCAGGCCGACCTTGAGCGCGTCGAGTGCCGTCATGTCGTCGACGGTCTCGACGCGGGCAACCCGCCCGCCCTCCAGGTCGCGGTCGCCGTAATGGCGACGGTGGCGCCGCTCCACCCACAGGATGATGAAGCCGCCGACGACGAAGGCGGTGGCCACCGGCACCGGATGGAACAGATGTTCCTTGATCAACGAGCCGAACACCAGGGCCAGCAGCACCGCCGGAACGAACGCGATCAACACGTTGAGCGCAAACCGCTGTGCGATCGGGTCGTACGTGATGCCGGCGACCGTGTTGCGCAGGCGTTCGCGGTATTCCCACATGACGGCGATCATCGCGCCGGTCTGGATGGCGATCTCGAACACCTTCACGACATCGCCGGTCATGTTGAGCAGCGAGGACGCGAGGATCAAATGGCCGGTGGATGAAATCGGCAGGAACTCGGTGAGTCCCTCGACGATGCCCATCACCGCGGCCTTCAACAGTACAACAATGTCCACCGAACCCAGCCCTCTGTAGCAAAACGCCGCCGATGATAACGACGCGCCGCCGGGAAGCTGTGTGGCTTCGCAACCGCCCCGGACCGGAGCTCCCTAAGGTGAGGGCGCAGTGCCCATCAATGCACGCGCCTGGGCGATTCCCCGCCGGGCCACTTCGGCACCCTCCGATGCCGCTGGCTCCCCGGCGAGCAAACGCTCCCAATGGCCAATCGCCACCGCATAACGCTGCTGCCGGAACTCGGCAATCGCGGCGAGCGCCAGGCTCTTCGGATGGTCCGGCGCCAGCTTCAGCGCGCGTTCCAACAGTTGGCGCGGCTCCCCCTCGAGGCTGCCGCCCTGCACAGTCGCGAGCACATCGGCCAGGTCGGCCAGCAGCTGCGGTTCGTCGGGTGCCAGCCGCACGGTTTCGCGGTAGGCCGCGGCCGCGTCGGGCCAGCGCTGCATCGCCTGGTAGGAGCGCGCGAGCATGAACCAGCCCTGCAGGTCGTCCGGCTGCGACTTCAGCCGTTGCGCCAAGGTCTCCACGGCGCTCGCCATGTCGGCCTCGTTGAGACGGTGTGCGGGCGGCTGAGCGGCGGCCTCCAGCGTGCGCGGCGCGCCCAGCTGCAAATACAGAAAGGCGGTCGCCAGCGGGATGCCGACCGCCAGCACCCAACCCGCCGGCCGCACCCAGCCCGACGCACCGGAGTGCCCCGCGCCCCGTTGCGCGCCCAACGGCCACCAGAGCGCCAGCACGGTGAGCAGCGTCAAGCCGCCTGCGGCGACCCAGAAGGCGGCGAGTGGCCCACTCATGGCCGGCTCTCCGGCGCCACGGCCGCGTCTTCAACGGTCGTGCCCGCGCTCGCCCGCCGGCGCACCCGCCATGCGAGCACGGCCACCGCGGCCCCGAGCATCGCGAACGGGCCGATCCACAGCAGCAGCGTGTGGCCCCCCAGGCGCGGCTCGTACAGCACGAACTCGCCATAGCGGCTCACCATGTAGTCGCGCACCTCCTGATCGCTATGTCCCGCCTCGAGTTGGCGGCGGATCTCCTGCCGCAGGTCGGCCGCCAGCTCGGCGTTGGAATCGGCCAGGCTCTGGTTTTGGCACACGGGGCACCTCAGCTCGGCGGCCAGGGCTTGCAGCCGCGCTTCGTCGGGGGCGGCAGCCAGTGCCCACGACATGCACAGCAGGCTGGTCAGGCTCAGCAGAAAGGCTTTCATCGCTTCAAGCTCGTCAACAGCGGCAACAGCTCGCGCTCGATCAACTCCCGCGTCAGCGGCCCGGCATGCCGGTACCGCACCACGCCCTGGCCATCGATGACGAAGGTCTCGGGCACGCCGTAGACGCCCAGGTCCATGCCGATGCGGCCTTCGGCATCGACCACCGAGCTGCGGTAGGGGTCGCCGGAGCGCTGCAGCCAGGCCTGGGCGGCGTCCCGGCTGTCCTTGTAGTTCAGCCCGTAGAGCGGCACGTCGCGCCGCGCCAGGTCGAGCAGCGGCTCGTGTTCTTCGCGGCAGGCGGCACACCATGAGGCCCACACGTTCAGCACCCACGGCGCGCCCCGCAACGACGCTGGCGAGAGCGTTTGTTGCGGTGCCGACAGCAGCGGCGCAGCGAAGGCCGGCACGGGGCGTCCGATCAGCGCCGACGGCAGCGCCCGCGGGTTTTGCCGCAGCCCGAACACGAACAGCACCAGCAACCCGAGCAGCCCGAGCAGCGGCACCGCATAACGCCACTTCATCGCGGCTCTCCCGAGGCCACCGACAAGCCAGGCGCGGGCTGTAGCGCCGGCGCGGTGGTCGCGAGACGGTAACGGCGATCACAGGCGGCCAGCAGGCCGCCGGCCGACATCATCAGAAAGCCGGCCCAGACCCACCAGATCATCGGCTTGTACTGCAGCCGCAGGCCCCACGACTGCGGCCCGGTGCGGTCGCCCATCGCGACATAGATGTCGCGCCAAAGGGTGCCGTGGATCGCGGGGGTCGACACGGTCATGTCCTGCGCGCGATAGGTGCGGCTTTCGGGCTTCAGCACCGCCGTCACCTCACCCTCGCGCAGCACGCTCAGTTGCGCCCGCACGCCGCCATGGTTGTGGGCCTCGAAGGGCTCGAGCGCGTCCAGGCGCAGCACGTAGTCGCCCACCGGCGCGCTGTCGCCCACCGCCAGCGGGACCTCGCGCTCGATCTGGAAGCCACGCACCACCGTCACGCCGAGGATGAACACGCCGACGCCGATGTGGGCCAGCTGCATGCCCCAGTAAGCACGTGAGCGTGGCACGCTGCCACGCCGCAGCCACCCCGTCATCGACGACGCCAGCACCCACGCAGCGAGGAAGAAGCCGACCCCGATCAAGGCCCCGCCGCGCCCGACCAGCGCCGCGACCAACGCGGCGCTCACGCTGGCGACGAACGCCCAGCGCAGCCGCCGGGCGAGCGCGGGCAGCGGCGCCTTCTGCCACTGCGCCAGCGGCCCCACGCCCATCAGGAACACCGCGGGCGCGAGCAAGGGCACCAGCACCGCCTCGAAGTACGGTGCGCCCACCGAGATCTTGCCGGCACCCAAGGCATCGAGCGCCATCGGGTACAAGGTGGCGAGCAGCACCGAGGCCGTCGCGACCGAGAACAGCAGTGTGTTGGACAGCAGCAGCGACTCGCGCGACACCGGCGCGAACGGCCGGCCGCCGCCGATGGCATGCGCCCGGCCCGCGTACAGCATCAGCGCGCCGCCCAGGCAAGCGGCCAACAGCGCCAGGATGAACAGGCCGCGGCGCGGGTCGGTCGCAAACGCATGCACCGACGTGATGGCCCCCGAGCGCACGATGAAGGTGCCGATCAGGCTCAGCCCGAAGCAGGCGATCGCCAGCAGCAACACCCAGCGCTTGAAGTGCTCGCGCGTCTCGGCGGCGCACACCGCGTGCAGCAGTGCCAGGCCGGCCAGCCACGGCAGCAAGGACGCGTTTTCGACCGGGTCCCAGAACCACCAGCCGCCCCAGCCCAGCACCCGGTAAGCCCAGCTGCTGCCGAGCACGATGCCGAGCGTCAGGGCCGCCCAGGCCAACAGCACCCAGGGCCGCAGCCAGCGCAGCCAGGCCGGCGGCAGCCGGCCTGACCACAACGCGGCGACCGCGAACGCGAAGGGCACTGCGAACCCGACATAGCCCAGATAGAGCGCCGGCGGATGGAACACCATGCCCGGGTCCTGCAGCAAGGCGTTGAGGTCGCGCCCGTCCAGCGGCGGCGGCATCAAGCGCAAAAACGGGTTGGAACTCAGCAGCACGAACAACAGCAGCCCGGTCGAGATGGCCCCCAGCACACCGAGCACGCGCACCGCCATGACATCCGGCAGGCCCACGGCGCGCCAGGCGACCACGGCCGTCCAACCGGCCAGGGTTACGAGCCACAGCAGCATCGATCCTTCATGGCTGCCCCACAAGGCCGCCATGCGGTAGGTGAGCGGCAAGGTCGAGTGGCTGTGCGCCGCCACATAGCGCACCGAAAAGTCGTTGACGACAAAACTCCAGGTCAGCGATGCCGCGGCGGCCAGGCACAGGCCGAACAACAGGGCCGCACCGCGCCGCTGCACCGACAGTGCGAGCGCGGCGTCCCGCTCCGCGCCCAGCAGCGGCAGCAGCGCCGCGGTCGCCGCGACGCACAGGGCGAGGATGAGGGCGTAGTGGCCGAGTTCCGCGATCATTGCGGGCGCACCCAGGCCGGCCGTTCTGCAGCGCCGCCGCCGGTGCCCGGCGGCGCGTAGTTCTCGTCGTGTTTGGCCAGCACCTCACGCGCGTGGAAGACACCGTCGGCGCCGAGGCGCCCGGCGGCCACCACGCCCTTGTCCTCCCGGAACAGGTCGGGCAGCAGCCCCTGGTAGACCACCGGCAGGCGGTGCTGTGCATCGGCGACGACAAAACGCACCCGCAAGCTGCCCGGCTCCCGCTGCACCGAACCACGCTCGACCAGGCCGCCGAGCCGGAACTGCGGGTGATCCGCGAGCCCGCGCGCTTTCACGTCGCTGGGCGTGTAGAAGAACACGAGGTTGTCGCGCAGGGCGAACACCACCAGGGACACGCCGCCCGCCAGCAGGCCGACGACCGCCAGGAACAACAGCAAGCGCCGCTGGGCACCTCGGGTCATGTACGGTCCTCCACCGTCTCGCGGCGCAGCTCGCGCACGCGGCGGGCGCGCCGCCACAAGCCGATCGCCTCGGCTGCCACCAGCGCCAGCGCCGCGCCATAGGCCCCCCACACATAGGGCCCCTGCCCGCCCATATGCCAGAACAGGCTCCAGTCGATGTTCATGGATGGCTTCCTTTCTGTACGGCTGCAGCGGCGGGCACGGCCACCGGGGACGTTGCCGCTCGCACGGCGCTCACCGTGTCCGCGTCCCGTTCCGCAATCAGGCAACGCACGCGCACCAGCGCGGCGGCCACGGCATGAGACCAGCACGCCAGCGTCATCGTCAGCAACGCAGCCAGCATCACCGGCGCCACCCGGGCGCCCTCCGATGGCGACAAACTGGCGCCCTGGTGCAAGGTGTTCCACCACACCACCGAGAAGTAGATGATGGGCAGGTTGACGATGCCGACCACGGCCAGCAGGCCGGCCGCACGCTCGCCGCGTTCCCGGTCGTCGAAGGCATCCTGCAAGGCCAGAAAGCCGAGGTACAGGCACAGCAACATCAGCTGCGAACTCAGCCGTGCATCCCACACCCACCACGTGCCCCAGGTCGGCTTGCCCCAGACGGCACCGCTGAGCAGCGCCAGCACGCAGTACAGCGTGCCGGTCGGCGCCAGCGCGCGGGCCATCATGGTGGACAAACGGGTGTGCAACACCAGACCCAGCCCGGCGTACACGGCCATCACGAAGTAGATGAACATCGACATCCAGGCCGCCGGCACGTGCAGGTACAGCAGGCGGTAGACCTCGCCCTGCTGGGCATCGGTCGGCGCGACGAGAAACGCCAGATAGAGGCCCACCGCGGCGAACCCGATGGCGGCGACGGCGAATATCGGCCACCAGCGCCCGGCGAGCGGCGCGAACACGGCCGGTGAGGCGTAACGCCAGAGTGTCTTCATTCGGCGTTCATCCTGAGAGCGGCGCCGACCCCCCACGGGCCGAGCGCCAGGGCAAACAACGTCGCCGCGGCCAGCAGCAGCATTGCCCCATTGGATATTCCCTGCGCGGCACCAATCCCGAACAACAGCACCGGCACCCCCCATGGCACGACAAGCAGGGCCAGCAACAGGCCACCGGCGCGGGCCCCGAGCGTGAGCGCCGCGCCCAGGGCCGACAGCACGCACAACGCGGGCAAGCCGAGCAGCAGCGACACGGCCAGGCGGGCCCACTGTTCGAACGACAGGTCGTAGAACAACGCCACCAAGGGCGACGCACCGAGCAGCGGCGCGCCGACCGTCACGAAGTGGGCGCACAGCAGGCCGCCTACCGCGAGGCCGGTGCCGCCCGGCGCGAGCAGCAGCTGGTCGAGCACGCCGTTGGCCGCGTCGTCGGTGAACAGCCGCAGGCTGCCGAGCGTCGTGGCGAGCAGGGCCGCGATCCAGGTGGCCGCCGGTGCCAGCCCCGAACGTGCCTCGGACATCAGCGCCAGCGGGAACAGCGCCGCGACGATCAGGAAAAAGGCCAGCGAGGCGGCGCTGTCGACCCGCCGCCGCCAGGCCAGACGCACGCCGCGACCGAACATCAGTGCGAGAGGCCCCAGCAGGGGCCCTCTCACTGCGGCCCGGGGAGGCTCAAGCACTGTATCGATTCGGTGTGCGACCATGAATCGGCATGACAAGTGAACACGGCCAAACCGCCGCCGAGCAAGTGACGCTGCAGCGTCGCGATGAATGCGGCACGGCCCTCTGCGTCGAGCGCGGCCAGCGGTTCGTCGAGCACCCACAACCGCTTGCGCGTCAGCGCGAGCCGCGCCAGAGCGGCACGGCGGCGCTGGCCTTGCGAGAGGCTGCGCACCGGCAGGTATTGTTGGCCCTGCAGCCCAGCGGTCGCCAGCGCTGCCGCGATGGCACCAGGTGTGACCGCCTCGCCGCCGAGCGACATCAACACCTGCAGGTTTTCGGCAGCCGTGAGGTCTTCGTGCAGGCCGTCGTGGTGGCCGAGACAGACCAGTTCCTCGCGCAGCGCGTCACCCGCGCGGGGCAGCGGCACACCATTCCACAGCACCTGACCTCCGCGCGCCGGCCGCAGCCCGCACAAGGTGCGCAGCAAGGTGGTCTTGCCGCTGCCGTTGGCGCCGGCGATGCGCAAGGCGCGGCCGGCCGGCAGGTCGAACTGCAAGCCGCTCGCGAGGCGTCGTTCGCCGCGCACCAGCGCCAGGTCGCGCACGCCCAGCATCACTGCACACCCGACATGTCGGGCAGGCGGTGCGCAATGCCCTTGTGGCAGTCGATGCAGGTCTTCTCGCCGCTGGCGAGGTACTTCGAGTGCGCTTCGGACGCGCGCTTGCTCTGGCGGGTGAAGTCCATGTAGGCGAACTCGTGGCAGTTGCGACATTCGAGCGAGTCGTTCGCCTTCATGCGCTTCCATTCGTTCTGGGCCAGCATCAACCGGTGCTCGGCGAACTTCTCCGGTGTGTCGATGGTGCCGAAGATCTTGCCCCACACCTCTTTAGAGGCCTGCATCTTGCGCGCCATCTTGGCGGTCCATTCGTGCGGCACATGGCAGTCGGAACACTTCGCGCGCACACCGCTGCGGTTGGTGAAGTGGATGGTGCCCTGCAGCTCCTGGTAGACGTTGTCGTGCATCTCGTGGCAGCCGATGCAAAAGCGCTCGGTGTTGGTCAACTCCAGCGCGGTGTTGAAGCCACCCCAGAACAAGGTGCCGGCGACGAAGCCGACGATGGTCAGAAAGCCGAGGCTGAAGTAGCGGCTCGGGCGCCACAGCACGGTCCAGTAACGGCGCATCAACTTGAACATGTCGCAGCTCCTCGCTGGCTATTTCTTGCGGCCCCGGGTGCCGGCAGCCGGCGCCGGTGCGTTCAGCAAGGTGTCGACATCGATGAAGCGGTTCTCGACCAGCGGGTTCAGCTGCGCTTGCGGCACGTGGCACTGCAGGCAGAAGTAGCGACGCGGCGACAGCTCGGCCAGGAAGTTGCCGTCCCGGTCCATGAAATGGCTGACGCTGATCATCGGCGCCTGGCTTTCCTGCGTCTTGGCGCGCGCATGGCAGAACATGCAGCGGTTGGCGTTCTTGTCGAGCTGGTAGCCGTCGATCTTGTGCGGCACCACCGGCGGCTGCATCGCATAGTTGCGGGTGCGGCGGACGTCGCTGTTGTCGGTGTTGGCGATCGGCGGCGGCACGGTGGTCTGGTCGATCGGTGCGCCGCGCATGCGGTCGGTGGTATCGACAGCCTGTGCCGGCAGGGCGAGCGCGAGGCCCGACAGCAGCAGCAAGGCGGCGGCAAGCGAGGGCAGTTTCATGGCAGCTCTCCTACACCTTGCGGATCGAGATCGCGCACTTCTTGAAATCGGTCTGCAGCGAGATCGGGCAGGTGGCGTCGAGCGTCACCTTGTTGATCAGCTGGCTGGCGTCGAACCAGGGCACGAACACCAGCCCCCGCGGCGGCTTGTTGCGCCCGCGGGTCTCGACCCGGGTGCGCATCGAGCCGCGGCGCGACACCAACTCGACCACGTCGCCCCGCCTCACGTTCAAGGCCTTGGCATCTTCGGGGTGCAGATAGCAGACCGCGTTCGGGAAGGCGCGGTACAACTCCGGCACCCGCCGGGTCATCGAGCCCGAATGCCAATGCTCCAACACGCGGCCGGTGCAGAGCCAGTAGGGAAACTGCGCATCCGGCTCCTCCGCCGCTGGCTCATAAGGCAGCGCGTAGATGACCGCCTTGCCGTCCTGCTGGCCGTAGAAGCGCACGCCCTCGCCCGCTTTCACATACGGGTCGTAGCCTTCCCGATAACGCCAGCGTGTCTCGCGGCCATTGACGACCGGCCACCGCAGCCCGCGCACCTGGTGGTAGGTGTCGAAGGGCGCCAAATCATGGCCGTGGCCGCGGCCGAACTGCGCATATTCCTCGAACAGGCCTTTCTGCACATAGAAGCCGAAGGCCTTGGACTCGTCGTTGTCGTAGCCCGCCTCGATCTGCTCGACCGGGAAGGCATCCACGGCCCCATTGCGAAACAGCATCTGGAACAGCGTCTTGCCGCGGTACTCGGGCTTCTTGTCCAACAGTTCCTTGGGCCAGACCTCTTCCATCTTGAAGCGCTTCGAGAACTCCATCAGCTGCCACAGGTCCGAACGGGCCTCGCCCGGGGCCTTGACGAGCTGATGCCAGAACTGCGTGCGCCGCTCGGCGTTGCCGTAGGCGCCCTCCTTCTCCACCCACATCGCGGTCGGCAGGATCAGGTCGGCGGCCATCGTGGTGACGGTCGGATAGGCGTCGGAGACGACGATGAAGTTGGCCGGGTTGCGGTAGCCGGGCAAGGCCTCTTCCAGGATGTTCGGCGTCGCCTGCATGTTGTTGTTGCACTGCACCCAGTAGGCGTTCAGCTTGCCGTCCTTGAGCATGCGGTTCTGCAGCACGGCGTGATACCCCGGCACCTCCGGGATGGTGCCCGGCGGCAGCTTCCAGATGTGCTCGGCCTCGGCGCGGTGCTTGGGGTTGGTGACCACCATGTCGGCCGGCAAGCGGTGCGAGAAGGTGCCCACCTCGCGTGCGGTGCCGCAGGCCGACGGCTGGCCCGTCAGCGAGAACGGGCCGTTGCCGGGCAGCGAGATCTTGCCGGTCAGCAGATGCAGGTTGTAGAGCAGATGGCTGCACCAGGTACCACGCGTGTGCTGGTTGAAGCCCATCGTGAAGAACGACACCACCTTGACCTTCGGGTCGGCATACAGCTCGGCGAGCCGCTGCAGCCGCTCCTTCGGCACCCGGGCCATCTTGGCGACGTTGTCGAGGTCGAAATCGGCGACGAACTTCGCGTACTCCTCGAAGGTCGCCGGCCGGCCGCCGCCCGGCTCCTTGGCGTTCTTCGCCTTGCGCTGCAGGGCATGCTCGGGACGCAAGCCATAGCCGATGTCGGTGTTGCCGATCATGAAGCGGGTGTGCTTGTTGATGAACTCGCGGTTCACCCGCCCGGTCTTGATGATGTGGTGGGCGATGTAGTTGAGGATCGCCAGGTCGGTCTGGGGCCGGAAGGTCACGGTCAGGTCGGCGAGGTCGTAGCTGCGGTGCTCGAACACCGACAGCACGGCCACCTTGACGTGCGGCGCCGACAGTCGCCGGTCGGTGACCCGGGTCCACAGGATCGGGTGCATCTCGGCCATGTTCGAGCCCCACAGCACGAAGGCGTCGGCCTGCTCGATGTCGTCGTAGCAGCCCATCGGCTCGTCCATGCCGAAGGTGCGCATGAAGCCGGCCACCGCCGAGGCCATGCAGTGGCGCGCGTTGGGGTCGATGTTGTTGGATCGGAAGCCGGCCTTGAACAGCTTGGCGGCCGCGTACCCCTCCCAGATCGTCCACTGGCCCGAGCCGAACATGCCGACCGCGCTCGGCCCCTTGGCCTTCAAGGCCTTCTTGAACTGCTCGGCCATCACGTCGAAGGCCTGGTCCCACGAGACCGGCTGGAACTCGCCGTTCTTGTCGTACTGGCCGTCTTTCATGCGCAGCAACGGCCGGGTCAGCCGGTCTTCGCCGTACATGATCTTGGACAGGAAGTAGCCCTTGACGCAGTTGATACCCCGGTTCACCTCGGCATTGATGTCGCCATGGGTGGCGACCACGCGCCCATCCTTGACGGCGACATTGACGCCGCAGCCCACACCGCAGAAGCGGCAGGGCGCCTTGGCCCACTTCAACTGCGTGCGCGACGCATCGGTCACGACATTGGCGGCCTCGGCGGCAATGGGCAGGCCGGCCGCCGCCGCAGTCGTCGTGGCGGCCGTCTGGCGGATGAAGTCCCGGCGTGTGGTCATGGAGTCATCTCCTCCAGCATGGCAGCGGTAGGTTCGGCGTGCTGATAGACCAGGGCCACGTTCAGCACGCCCGGAAGGTTGCGGATCTCGTCGAGCACCGCGACGATGTCGCGGGCGCTGCCGGCTTCCAGCACCACCACCAGCCGCCCGTCGACCGAGGCTTGCACGACGTCGGCGTTCGGCAGGGTTGCGATAGCCGCACAGACCTGGGCCACCTCGGCGAGGCGGGCATGTACGAGCGAGCCGGCAATGTGGATTTCGTCGCCGCGGCGTTGGGGTTCGCCGCTCATCCCGGCAGGTCCCCGGTCAGGAGCTGGTACATCCAGACCATGAAACCGTAACCGCCGACGACCATGACAGCGAGCACGGGGGCGGTGACGACGGTCAAAAACAGAAAGGTTCGAAGCTCCTCCTGGTAGGTGGAGGGCGCGTCTTTGTCTGGCGTCTGCAATCTTGTCTCCTCGTGGGGGTCCTTGCCTCGGGGCCAACCGGGCAAGGTGTTGCGAGGTAGCGAGCAGCGGTCATGCCTGCTGCTGTGAATTCTGCGACGCGCTGGCGGGCCGCGTCCTCACGACGAGGCCGCTTGTTGATCTAGATCAGCAAAGTTTTCAGCCCTTGGAAAGATGTGCAGTGGAAAGCACATCTGTGCACCGCCGGGCGGGTGGAGCGGCGCCACGGCCGCGACCATCGGGCGGGGGCTTAAGGTTTCGGCGTCAGCTCGACGCTCAGCCCGCGTGACGTGACCCGGATCGCGCCGGGCTGCAGCCGGTGCGCGTCCAGCTTGCGCTGGTCTTCGGGCTTCAGGCGGTACACCGGCACGTCGCGCAGCATCTCTTCGGCCAGGCCGGCTGCGACGCGACCCGCGAAGCCCTGCTGCAAGCCGGGGCCGTTGCCGATGTTCAGCCGCTCGATGCGCGGTGCGTCGAGCACCACCGCCTGCTGGGCCGGGTCGAAGCGCAGCCCGTAGCTCAGACCCAGCACCCCGCTGGTTTCTCGCGTGCCGGGCATCGCGCCTAGGCGCAGGTCGAACTCGGTGGCCAGCCGGTTGGACTCGGGCAACAACTTCAGGCGCGGCATCAAGGCGACCACGTCGAGCACGCCGAGCACACGTGAATTGAAGGGAAACTCTCGGCTCAGCGACTCGAGCAGCTGTGCCTCGCTCAACTCGAGGGTGCGCGGGCCGCCGAGCCCGGCGCAGCCGGACAAGCCGACGACAGCCAACAACATCGGGGCCACGGCCGCCAGCACATGTCGGCGCCGGGCGCCGGTCAGGGTCAGATCATTCATGTCGCAAGGCCTGTATCGGCAGCAGTGCCGCCGCACGGCGTGCCGGGTAGAAACCGAAAAAGACGCCCACCGCGGCGGAAAATCCGGCCGCCAACACGATGGACTTCACGCTCAGCATCACCTGCCACTCGGCGAAGAAGGCGACCGCCCAGGTCGCCGCGGCGCCCAGCACGATGCCGATGGCCCCGCCCACCAGGCTGAGCGTGACCGCTTCGATGAGGAACTGCGCGAGGATGTCGCCCGAGCGCGCGCCCACCGCCATGCGCAGGCCGATCTCGCGGGTGCGCTCGGTGACGCTGACCAGCATGATGTTCATGATGCCGATGCCGCCGACGATCAGGCTGACGCCGGCGACGGCGGCCAGCAACAGGGTCATCACCTGGGTCGAAGCCTCCTGGGCCGCCAGCACTTCGGTCAGGTTGCGGATCGAGAAATCGTCGGGCTGATCAGGTTGCAACCGGTGGCGCTGGCGCAGCAGCTCGCGCATGCCGGCCTCGGCGGCCTCCATGCTCTGGCCTTCGTGCACTTGCACCGTCACGCTGGCCACCGTGCGCAAGCGGCTGGTCGAGCGGCCCTGCAGCCGGTTGCGGAAGGTCGACAGCGGCACGATGACCACATCGTCCTGGTCTTGTCCGAAGGCGTTCTGACCCTTGCGGTCGAGCACGCCGATGACCGTCATCGGCACCCGGTTGACCCGGATCAGCTGGTCGATCGGGTCGTCGTCGCCGAACAGCTCGCGCACCACGGTCTGGCCCAGCACCGCCACCTTGGCGCCGCGGGCCAGCTCGGCCGGGTCGAAGCTGCGGCCGGTCACCACATTCCACTCGCGCACGCTGAAATAGTCGTTGGTGGTGCCCAGCACCTGGGTCGGCCAGTTGGCGTTCTGCGCCACCACCTGGGTGCTGGTGCGGTTCTGCGGCGCGGTGGCCTTGATCTCGGGCACCTCGCGCGCAATGGCCTGCGCGTCGCCTTCGGTCAAGGTGTTGGTGGCGCCGGAGCCGAGGCGCACGCCGGTGGCGGTGCGCGAGCCGGGCGTCAGCAGGATCACGTTGGAGCCGAGCGAGCGGATCTGCTCGGCCACCCGCTCCTGCGCGCCGCCGCCCACGGCGATCATCGTGATCACCGCGGCCACGCCGATGATGATGCCCAGCATCGTCAGAATGCTGCGCATCAGGTTGGTGGCCAGCGCCCGCCAGGCCGACCGCAAGGCCGCCGCGAAGTTCATGCGGCCGGCTCCGCGGCCCGCGGCGTCTGCGCCTCGTCTTCGATGATGCGCCCGTCGCGGAACACGATACGCCGCGCCGCCCAGGCCGCCACGTCGTGTTCGTGCGTGACCAGCACCACGGTGATGCGGCTGCGGTGCAGATCGCTCAGCAACTGCATCACATCCTCCGAGGTGGCGGTGTCGAGCGCACCGGTGGGTTCATCCGCCAAAATCATCTGCGGCCGGTTGACCAGCGCCCGCGCGATCGCGACCCGCTGCTGCTGCCCGCCCGACAACTCCGCCGGCGTGTGGCCGGCCCGCTGCGCCAGCCCCACCTGCTCGAGACAGGCCATGGCCCGCTCGCGCCGCTCGCGGCTGCCGACGCCGGCATAGACCAGCGGCAGCTCGACGTTTTCGACCGCCGAGGTGCGCGGCAACAGGTTGAATTGCTGGAACACGAAGCCGATGAGCCGGTTGCGGATGGCGGCCAGCTTGTCGCCCGACAGGCCTTCGACGTTCTCGCGCGCCAGCCGGTAGCTGCCCGAGGTGGGCCGGTCCAGGCAGCCGAGGATGTTCATCAAGGTCGACTTGCCCGAGCCGGAAGCGCCCATGATGGCGACGAACTCGCCGGCGTCGATGTCGAGCGAGACGCCGCGCAAGGCCTGCACCTCGCTGCCCGCGTCTTCGCCCATCCGGTAGGTCTTGACCAGGTCACGCACTTCGATCAGGGCCATCGTCGTGCGCCTTTCAGAACGCCATGCGGGGGCCGGTCGGCGCCCGCCCGGTGTCGCGCGAGGTGCGCTCGCCGCGCGGCGGGACCACCCCGACCAGCACCGTGTCGCCCTCTTTCAGCCCGTCGCCGGTCACCTCGGTCATCTGGCCGTCGCTGATGCCCAGTTGCACCGGCACCGCGCGCGGCTCGGCGCCTTCGCTCAACACGTAGACACGCCCGCGCCCGCGGCCCCCTTCTCCCCGCCCGCCACGGCCCGGGCCGCGCGGGCCGGCAGCCTCGCCGCGGCCGCCGCTCGGGCCGGCCGTTGCCCCTTCCGCTTCGGGCAGGCGCACCCGCAAGGCCGCGTTGGGCACCTTGAGCACCGCGTCACGCGTTTCGGTGACGATGCGCACGTTGGCCGTCATGCCGGGCAGCAGCCGGCCGCCGTCGGGCTGCGAAAAGCTGACCACGACAACATAGGTGATCACGTTCTGCGTGTTGGTGGGCGCCTTGCGCACCAGCCGGACGCTGCCTTCGTAGCTGCGCCCCGGGAAGGCGTCGACGGTGAAGTTGACCTTCTGGCCCGGGCGCACTCGGCCGATGTCGGCTTCGTCCACCGGCACTTCGACCTGCATGTCGTCCAGGTTGCGCGCGATCACGAACAGCTCGGGCGACTGCAGGCTGGCCGCCACCGTCTGCCCGAGCTCGATGCTGCGCTTGATGACGATACCGTCGACCGGCGAGCGGATCTGGGTGCGCTTCAGGTCGACCTGGGCCTGCGCCAGCTGCGCCATGCGCTGGCGCACCGTGGCCTCGGCGTTGCGCGTCTGCGCCTGCGCCACGTTGACCTGGGCCTCGGCCACCTTGAGCGCCTGCGACAGCGTGTCGACCTGCGACTGGGTGCGCTCGAGTTCGGCCGGCGAGATGAACTGCTGGGCCACCAGCCCCCGATTGCGTTCGAGGTCGCGCTGCGCCTGCTGCAGTTCGACCCGGGCGCGGGTGGCCCCGGCTGACGCGGCGAGACCATTGGCCTGCGCGGTCAGGACCGCCGCACGGGCCGCTTCCACATCGGCCTGGGCCTGCTGCACGCGGTGCTCGAAGCTTTGCGGATCGAGCCGCGCAATCAGCTGGCCTTGCTTCACTTCTGAATTGAAGTCGGCCCACAGCTCGCTGATCTGGCCCGACACCTGGCTGCCCACCTGCACCTGTGACACCGCGGTGACGGTGCCGGCAGCCGAGACATTGGCTGCCAGGGGGCCGCGCTCGACGGCGGCCGTGCGATACACCGGTTGTTCGGCGCGACCACCGCGCCACCACCACAACAGGGCCGCCGCCAGGATCACCAGGAAAGCAGCTGCCCACCACCACTTCTTCGATTTCATGCCGCGATTCTAGAAAGGGCAGGTGTCGGCGCCGCGCTCGCGCGCAGCACTTCACCATTCTTTACCGCCGCTTCATGTCGGCGCGACGCGCGCGGCCCACACTCACCGCAAGCGGGCACCCTTCACGCTTTGCGCGGGCCGGTGGCGCCCTCACCTTGACCGTCCCGAGGCCCACGCATTACATTACTGACCGGTCAGTCATTATTTGCCGCGATGTCTTCTATCCCGTCCGACTCTTCCACGCCCGCCGAGCCGTCACGCCGGCGGCGCAAGGAAGCGCGTCCCCAGGAACTATTGGACGCAGCGCTTGATTTGTTCGTCGAGAAAGGCTTCGCGGCGACCAAAATCGACGATGTGGCGGCCCGTGCCGGCGTGTCCAAGGGCACGCTGTATTTGTATTTCCCGAGCAAGGAAGAGCTGCTGAAGGCCGTCATCCGTCACAACCTGTCGCTCACGATCGAGCAAGGCGACGACGTGGTGGCCAATTTCGAGGGCAGCACGGCCGAGTTGATGCAGGTGGTGGCCGGTGTCTGGTGGGAGCGCGTCGGCGAAACGCAGGCGTCGGGCATATTCAAGCTGATCCTGACCGAGGCACGAAACTTTCCGGACCTGGCGCAGTTCTATGACGCAGAGGTGATCGAGCCCGGGCAACGTTTGATCACGCGGCTGCTGCAGCGCGGTGTCGACCGCGGCGAATTCCGCCCGACGCTGCATCTGCTGGACACCGCCCACTCGTTCATCTTCCCGCTGCTGATGCTGTGTTTGCACAAGCATTCCATCGGCCCCTGCCTGGTGCACGGGCTGACCAACGACCCGCGCCGATTCATCGCGCACCATATCGAATTGCTGCTGAAAGGCGTGACGGCTGAGCCGGTGCCGGCGCCCGGCACCTCCTAGACCGACAAGAGACAAAAAAGACAATGAGGGTCACTTCGAAACGCGCACTCAAGTGGGTGCTGCCGACCTTGTGCGTGCTCGTGCTGGGCTTTGCCGTCAGCCGGGCCCTGATGGCCAAGAAGGCCGAGCGGTCGGCCCTGGCCACGGCGCCGGTCGCGGCCCTGCTCGAACTCGCCCCGACCGACCTGGTCCCCGCGCGCCGGGAGGAGTTGGTTCGCACGTTGGCCGTGTCCGGCAGCATCGAGGCGGTCAACACCGCGGTCGTGAAGGCCAAGGTGGCCGCCGAACTGCGCGAGCTGCGCGTGCGCGAAGGTGACACGGTGAGCGCCGGGCAGGTGCTGGGCCACCTCGACCCGACCGAATACGAGACGCGGCTGCGCCAGGCGCAGGAACAGGCCGCGTCGGCCAAGGCGCAACTCGAAATCGCGCAACGCACGCTGGAAAACAACCGCGCGCTGGTCGACCAGGGGTTCATCTCGAAGAACGCGCTCGACACCTCGGTGTCGAACGCCGCCGTCGCGCGTGCGACGCTGCTGGCGGCCCAGGCGAATGCCGATCTGGCGCGCAAGGCTGTCAGCGACGCCACGCTGCGGGCCCCGATCCCGGGCCAGGTGTCGCAGCGTTTCGTGCAGCCCGGCGAGCGTGTGGGTGTCGACGCCCGCGTGCTCGAAATCGTCGACCTGTCCAAGCTCGAACTGAAGGCGGCGGTGCCACCGGAAGACCTGGCCGGCCTGCAGGTGGGCCACCGCGCCCGCCTGAAGGTCGACGGTTTGTCCGAGCCGGTCGAGGCCACGCTGGCCCGCATCAACCCAAGCGCGCAAGCCGGCACACGGGCCGTGACGGTCTACCTGACCGTGGCGCCGCATGCGGGGCTGCGGCATGGTTTGTTCGCCACCGGCGAGCTGGAAGTGGGCCGCAGCGCCGTGGTCGCGGTGCCCGAGTCGGCGGTGCGGCTCGACCAGCCGCAGCCCTATGTGCTGGTGGTCGAGTCGGGCAAGGTGCTGCAACGCCGCGTCACGCTGGGCGAACGTGGCCACAACGGCCCGCGCGGCGAGCGGCTGGTGGCGGTCGCGAGCGGGCTGAAAGAAGGCGAGCCGGTGCTGCAGGGCAGCCTCGGTGCAGTGCGCGACGGCACCAGCGTCCACGTCACCGCGGTGGCCCCGGCCGCTGCGGCCAGCCACTGAGCGCCCGCCATGTGGTTCACGCGCGTCTCGATCAAGAACCCCGTGCTCGCCACGATGGTCATGCTGGCCTTCGTGGTGCTGGGGCTGTTCGCGTTGCAGCGGCTCAAGGTCGACCAGTTCCCCGATGTCGAGTTTCCGGTGGTGGTGGTGCAGATCGCCTACCCCGGCGCGTCGCCCGAGATCGTCGAAACCGAGGTCACCAAGAAGATCGAGGAAGCGGTCAACACCATCGCCGGCATCAACCAGCTGATGTCGCGCTCGTATGACGGCCAGTCGGTCGTCATCGTGCAGTTCAACCTCGACATGGACAGCCGCAAGGCCGCCGAGGACGTGCGCGAAAAGGTGGCCGCGATCCGCCCCCTGCTGCGCGACGAGGTGGAAGAACCCCGCGTGCTGCGCTTCGATCCCGCATCACGCCCGATCTACACGCTGGCGCTGACGTCGCCTGACAGCTCCCACAGCGCCGTCGACCTGACCGGCTACGCCGACCAGGTGGTGCAGAAGCGGCTCGAGAACGTGCGCGGTGTGGGTTCGGTGACGCTGGTGGGCGGTGTGCAGCGTGAGGTCAACATCTACCTGCGGCCCGAGGCGATGGAAGCGCTGGGCGTCGGCGTCGACCAGGTGCTGCGCGCGGTGCGCACCGAAAACCAGGACCTGCCGGCCGGCGCACTGCGCTCCAGCGAGAGCGAGCGGGTGGTGCAGATCACCGGCCGGCTCAAGCGCCCGGAAGACTTCAAGGAGATCATCGTCGCGCGCAAAGGCGCGGCCGGCGTGCCGGTCAAGCTGTGGCAGGTGGCCGACGTGGTCGACGGCCCGCAGGAGATCGAGAGCCTGGCGCTCTACAACGGCCAGCGCACGCTGGCACTGTCGATCCAGAAGGCCCAGGGCGAGAACACGATCGATGTGGTCGACGGCCTGAACCGGGTGGTCGAGGAACTGCGGCGCGAGCTGCCCAAGGGCCTGGCGATCGACGTGGTGAGCGACAACTCGCGCCCGATCCGGGTCGCGGTCAAGAACGTGCGCCAGACGCTGCTCGAAGGCGCGGTGCTGACCATCGCGATCGTGTTCCTGTTCCTGAACTCGTGGCGCTCGACCGTCATCACCGGCCTGACGCTGCCGATCGCGCTGATCGGCACCTTTTTGTTCATGTACTGGTTCGGCTTCTCGATCAACATGCTGACGCTGATGGCGCTGAGCCTGTGCGTGGGCCTGCTGATCGACGACGCCATCGTCGTGCGCGAGAACATCGTGCGCCATGTGCAGATGGGCAAGGACGCCCGCCAGGCCTCGCTCGACGGCACCCAAGAGATCGGCCTGGCGGTGCTGGCGACCACCTTGTCGATCGTCGCGGTGTTTCTGCCGATCGGCTTCATGGGCGGCATCATCGGCCGGTTTTTCCACCAGTTCGGCGTCACCATCGTCGCCGCCGTCCTGATCTCGATGTTCGTGAGCTTCACGCTCGACCCGATGATGTCGAGCGTCTGGCACGACCCGGCCATCCACGGCCACGGCACGGCCGACGCACCCGGCCGCCGGCGCAGCCTCTACGACCGCACGCTGGGCCGGCTCACCGGGGCCGTCGAGCGCTTCTCGGAGTGGCTGGCCGAGGTCTACCAGAGCCTCCTGGCCTGGTCGCTGCGCCACAAGCTGGCCACGCTGGGCATCGCGGCGGCAAGCCTGATCGCAAGTTTTGCGCTGCTGCCGGTGCTCGGCACCGAGTTCGTGCCCAAGGCCGACTTCTCCGAGACCACGGTCAGCTTCTACACGCCGACCGGTTCGTCGCTCGAAGTGACCGAAGCCAAGGCGCGGCAGGTCGATGCGATCCTGCACGAGTTCCCGGAGGTGAACTACACGCTGACGACCATCAACACCGGCCAGGCGCAAGGCAGGAACTACGCGACGGTGCAGGTGCGGCTGGTCGACCGGCACCTGCGCGAGCGAAGTGTCGATGCGATGTCGACGGTGCTGCGCGAGCGCTTGTCGCGCGTGCCCGGCATCACGGTCACCCACGTCGGCCTGCTCGATTCGGTGGGCGGCGCCAAGCCGGTCTCGGTGTCGATCCAGGGCACCGACCTGCGCGAGCTGCAACGCCTGACCGACCAGCTGGCGGCCCGGCTGCAGACCATCCCCGGCCTGGTCGACCTCGACACGACGATGAAGCCGAGCAAACCCACCGTCGACGTCAACGTCAAGCGTGAGGCGGCCTCCGACCTCGGCCTGAGCGTGGGCAGCATCACCAGCACCTTGCGCGGCCTGGTGGCGGGCGAGACCACCGGCAACTGGCGCGCCGAAAACGACGAGAGCTACGACGTGAAGGTGCGCTTGGCCCCGCAGGCGCGTCAGTCGCTGCCCGACCTGGAGCGTTTGGGCCTCACGCTGACCGCCGCCGACGGCAGCACCCGCATCGTGCGCCTGTCGCAGGTGGCCGAGGTGACGCCCTCGTTCGGCCCCAACCAGATCAACCGGCGCGACCTGAGCCGCGAGGTGGAGATCACGGCCAACGTGGCCGGGCGCTCGCTCGGCGAGGTGTCGGCCGACATCCGGCGGGTGCTCGACGACACCGCGTTCCAGCCCGGCTACCGCTACCGCTTCGGCGGCTCGACCAAGGACATGCAGGAGTCGTTCGGCTATGCGCTGTCGGCGCTGGCGCTCGCCGTGATCTTCATCTACATGATCCTGGCGTCGCAGTTCAAGAGCTTTTTGCAGCCGATTGCGCTGATGTCGTCGCTGCCGCTGACGATGATCGGCGTGGTGCTGATCCTGCTGATGTTCCGCTCGACGCTGAACATGTTCTCGATCATCGGCGTCGTGATGCTGATGGGCCTGGTGACGAAAAACGCGATCCTGCTGGTCGACTTCGCCAACCGCGCCCGCGAAGGCCACAGCGGCGAAGGCCTGGACGGCACCCGTTTGGACCGTGAAGCCGCATTGCTGATGGCGGCCCGGGTGCGCTTGCGCCCGATCCTGATGACCACGCTGGCGATGGTGTTCGGCATGGTGCCGCTCGCCTTCGCGCTGTCCGAGGGCGCCGAGCAACGTGCACCGATGGGCCAGGCGGTGATCGGTGGTGTGGTGACGTCGTCGCTGCTGACGCTGGTGGTGGTGCCGGTCATCTATTGCTACCTGGACGACCTGTCGGCGTGGCTGAAGCGGAAGTGGCGCGGCCACGGCGAAGTGATGCCGGCGGTGACGGCAGGGGAGGCGAAATAAAATGCCGCTCTCCCCAAAACGCCGACTCACCCCAGGATGGCTGCCATGAACATCGAACAAGCCCGCTTCAACATGATCGAACAACAGATCCGCACCTGGGACGTGCTGGATCAGTCTGTGCTTTCGCTGCTGGCGGTCGTGAAGCGCGAGGACTTCGTGCCCGCCGCCCACCGGGGCATGGCCTTCATGGACATGATGATCCCGCTGAAGGACAACGGCTCCCAGGGCCGCACCATGCTCGAGCCCAAGCTTGAGGCGCGGCTGCTGCAGGAACTGGCCGTCGGCAAGCACGAGAAAGTGCTCGAGATCGGCGCGGGCTCCGGCTACATGGCCGCGCTGCTGGCGCACAAGGCGCAACGTGTGCTGAGCCTCGAAATCGACCCCGAACTGGCCCGCACGGCGGCCGACAACCTCAAGCGCGCCGCGGTGATGAACGCCGAAGTGCGCCACGCCGACGGCTCCAAGGGCGCGCTGGCGGAAGGGCCGTTCGACGTCATCCTGGCGTCCGGCTCGGTGGCGAGCGTGCCCCAGCAGCTGCTCGACCAGCTCAAGGTGGGCGGCCGGCTCGCCGCCGTCGTCGGCCATGACCCGATCATGCGTGCCGTCGTCGTGACGCGCATCGACCAGAACGCCTTCCGCACCGTCGAGGTGTTCGACACCCTCGCGCCGCGCCTGCTCGGCTTCGGCGAGCCGCCCAAGTTCAGCTTCTGAGGACCCATGCAGCAATACACCGTTCGCGAACTTCAGCAACACCTGCTCGACAGCGCCGCCGCCGGCACGGCCCGGCCCCTGCTGCTGGACGTGCGCGAACCGTGGGAGTTCTCACTGGCGGCGATCCGGGTGCCGCAGGCCGACACGCTGCACATCCCGATGCAGGAAGTGCCGGCACGCCTGGCCGAGATCGAGGCAGAACGCCTGGTCGTGTGCGTCTGCCACCACGGCATGCGCAGCCTGCAGGTCGCGCACTTCCTGGCCGGCCAGGGGCACGACCAGGTGGTCAACCTGCAAGGCGGCATCGACGCCTGGTCCGAACAGATCGACCCGAACGTGCCGCGCTACTGAACCCGTCCGTCCGTCCCAGCCTCCAGCGAACTCCAACAAAGGAAACCAACATGTCCGAGCGTGCCTCCCCGACCTTGCGCCGCCCCCTGCGCCCCTTGCTGCGACAGCTGACGCTGGCGGCCGGGATCGCGGCCTTGTTCGGCGGCGCGGCCGGCTCCGCGGCGGCGCAAAGCCTGGCCGAGGTGTATGAGGCCGCCCGCACCTACGACGCCGCCTACCTGGCCGCCCGCGCGCAGGCCGAGTCGACCGAGTACGCGACGCAGCAGGCGTACCGGTTGCGCCGGCCGAATGCGGAGTTGAATGCCTCGGCCAACCGGGTCGAGACCGACACGAGCAGCGGCGCCGAGCGCGCCAACCGCAACGTGCAGGGCGGCATCTCGGCGCTGCAGCCGCTGTTCAACCGCTCCAACAGCGTCACCATCGAGCAGGCCGAACGCAACCTCGAGATCGCCCGAGCCGAGCTGCAACGGGCCGAGCAGGACCTGATCGTGCGGGTGGCCGACACTTACTTCCAGGTGCTCGCCGCGCGCGACGCACTGGCAGCCGCCCAGGCCAACAAAAAGGCCATTTCGGAGCAACTGGCGTCGGCCAAGCGCAACTTCGAGGTCGGCACCGCCACCATCACCGACACGCGCGAGGCGCAAGCCCGCTTCGACCTCGCCACGGCGCAGGAAATCGCCGCCGACAACGACCTGCGCACCAAGCAGATCGCGCTCGACCAGTTGGTCGGCCGCTCGGGTGTCAACCCGCACCCGCTGCCGCCCGCGGTGACCTTGCCGGCGGTGCAGCCGGCCAATGTCGAGGAATGGGTGGCGCAGACCGACACCGCGCCGACTGTGCGGCGTGCCCAGGTGGGCCTGCAGATCGCCGAACTGGAGACCGAGAAGGCGCGTGCCGGGCACCTGCCGACGCTGGACCTGGTCGGCCAGGTCCAGCGTGGCCGCACCAGCGGCGATGCGCAAAGCAACCTGCCGGGGGCTTCTGGCCTCGGCTATGCAGGCAGCGCCAGCGTCGGCCTGCAGATGAAGCTGCCGCTGTTCGCCGGCTTCGCGGTGCAGAACCGCATCCGTGAAACGCTGCTGCTGGAAGAACGCTCGCGCAACGACTACGAGGCCGCGCGCCGCACCGTGGCGCAAAGCACCCGGCAGGCGTTTTTTGGCGTGCAGTCGGGGCTGGCGCAGGTGAAGGCGCTGGAAGCGGCCGAGGCGTCGAGCAAGCTGGCGCTCGAAGCGACACAGCTGGGCTACAAGGTGGGCGTGCGCGTCAACCTCGACGTCTTGAATGCGCAGACCCAGCTGTTCAACACCCAGCGTGACCTGGCCCGGGCGCGCTACGACGTGCTGGTGAACGGCTTGCGGCTGCGGCAGGCGGCCGGCCAGCTGAAGCCCGAGGACGTGGCCCCGGTCAGCTCGCTGCTCGCGCCTTGACCGGCGCGTCGGCCGCCAGCGCAGCGATGCGTGCGGCCATCGTCGCGGCCGCGCCGCGGTGGGCCGCCGAAAACGACAAGCAGTTCGACACCCAGGCGCCGCGCTCGGCCGATTGCGCCAGCGCCACGGCCCGATCGACCCCCTCGTCCACGTCGGCCACCCGCACCGAGGCGCCGGCCGCCAGCGAGAGCTCGGCGGCATCGGCGAAGTTGAAGGTGTGCGGGCCCATCACCACCGGGCAACCGCAGGCGGCCGCCTCGATCAGGTTCTGGCCGCCCAGCGGCGCGAAGCTGCCGCCCAGCAGCGCGACGTCGGCCGCCGCATAGTAGGCCGGCATCTCGCCGATCGTGTCGCCCAGCCAGACATCGACGGCCGACGCCGTGTCGCCCGGTGCATCGCCCCCCCAACTGCTGCGACGCGCCAGCATCAGGCCGGCGGCCTTGACCGCGCCCGCCACCTCGTCGAAGCGCTGCGGGTGACGCGGCACCAGCAGCAGCAAGGGCCGCGGCGACGGCAGGCGACGCCAGGCGGCGAGCAGCGGTTCTTCTTCGCCTTCGCGGGTGCTGGCGGCGGCCACCACGGGGCGGCCGGCCAGGGCCGCGCGCCAGGCCCGGCCGCGCTCGAGCAGCTCGGGCGCGGGCGTCATGTCGAATTTGATGTTGCCGCACACCTCCACCACCGCCGCGCCGGCTTCGCGCAGGCGCGCCGCATCCGCCTCGGTTTGCGCGAGCACGAGGTGCAGGGCCCGCACGGCGGGCCGCATCACGGCGTCGAGGCGCTTGGCCTGGCGCAGGCTTTTTTCGCTCAGGCGCGCATTGGCCAGCACCATCGGCACGCCGGCATCATGCGCGCCGTGCAGCAGGTTGGGCCACACCTCGGTTTCCATCAGGACACCGACGCGGGGCTGGAACTGCGCGAAGAATCGTTGCACGACACCGGGGGTGTCGTAGGGCAGCCAGGCTTGGCGGTCACCCGGCTGCAAGAGCTTTTCGCCGGCTTCGCGGCCGGTGGCCGTGCCGTTGGTCAGCAGCAGCCGCATGCCGGGCAGCTCCCGGCGCAAGGCCTCGATCAGGCCGGCTGCGGCGCGTGTCTCACCGAGCGAGACGGCGTGCACCCAGACCCAATCGCGCGAGGGGCGCCCGCGGTAAAGGCCGAGCCGTTCCAGCACCGCGTGGCGGTACAGCGGCTCGTCGCGCCCGCGCCACCACAGCTTGGCCAGATAGGCCGGCTTGAGCACCGTCAGCAGCAGCGAATAGGCGTGCCGGGCGACGCCCCGGCGCACGGGGCTCATCACCGGCGGGCCCCAACCTGCACCACACAAGCGCAAAGGGGCCGCAAAGACGCCAGGCGGCGGCCCGAGGGCCGGGACGCGCCGGCAGCAGGATATTGAAACAATCGCACCGCGCGATTGTCTCCAAAAATCGCCACCCGGTGCGGCCGCCGCCGGACCGGGGGTTCAATGGCCGGCTTGAACCTTCGCGTCGGGCTTGACCACCCGCAGCGCCGCCATGAACTCGTGCTCGATGCGCTCGAGCGCCTGCTGCGTGTGACCCTCGAAGCGCAGCACCAGCACGGGGGTGGTGTTGGAGGCCCGCACCAGGCCGAAACCGTCTTCGTATTCGGCCCGGATGCCGTCGATCGTGATGATCTCCTTGGCGCCCTTGAACAGCTGGCCGCCGTCGAGCTGGGTGCGCAGCTTCTCGATCACCTGGTGGTGCTCGCCTTCGGCGCAGGGGACGTTCAGCTCGGGCGTGTTGAAGCTGGTGGGCAGGCCGTTGAGCACGGCGCTCGGGTCGGCACTGCGCGAGAGGATTTCGAGCAGACGCGCGGCGGTGTAGGTGGCGTCGTCGAAGCCGTACCAGCGCTCTTTGAAGAAGATGTGGCCGCTCATCTCGCCGGCGATCGGCGAGCCGGTTTCCTTCAGCTTGGCTTTCACGAGCGAGTGGCCGGTCTTCCACATCAAGGGCTCGCCGCCGGCTTCGCGGATCACCGGGGCCAGGCGCTGTGTGCACTTGACGTCGTAGATGATGGCCGCACCGGGGTTGCGCGTGAGGATGTCGGTCGCGAACAGCATCAGCTGCCGGTCGGGGTAGATGATGCTGCCGTCCTTGGTGACGACACCGAGCCGGTCGCCGTCGCCGTCGAAGGCGAGGCCGATCTCGGCGTCGGTCTCCTTGACGGTGCGCATCAGGTCGGCCAGGTTCTCGGGCTTGGACGGATCGGGGTGGTGGTTGGGGAAGTCGCCGTTCACCTCGGAGTACAGCTCGGTGACGTCACAGCCCAGCGCGCGCAGGATGCCGGGGGCGGACGCGCCGGGGATGCCGTTGCCGGAGTCGACCACGATCTTCATCGGCCGGGCCAGCTTGGCATCGCCGGTGATGCGGTCGCTGTATTCCTTCAGGACGTCGAGCTGGGTCAGGCCGCCCTCGCCTTGCGTGTAGTTCTCTTCCTCGATGCGGCGGCGCAAGTTCTGGATCTCGTCGCCGTAGATGGCCCGGCCGGCGAGCACCATCTTGAAGCCGTTGTAGTCCTTCGGGTTGTGGCTGCCGGTCACCTGGATGCCCGATTTGCAGCGCGTCGCGGCGACGTAATAGGTCATCGGCGTCGTCACCGGGCCGAGTTCGATCACGTCGACGCCGGTGCTGCGGAGCCCCTTGATCAAGGCGGCGGACAAAGACGGGCCCGAGAGCCGGCCGTCGCGGCCGACAGCGACCACCTTCTCGCCTTGCGCGCGCGCTTCGCTCCCGAAGGCGCGACCGAGGTGTTCGGCGACCGACTCGTCGAGGGTCTGGCCGACGACGCCGCGGACGTCATAGGCCTTGAAGATGGATGCTGCAACTTTCATGAATATGCTCCCTAGTACTGCGGTGACCGGGGGATTGTAGGGACGACCCGGGGGTCCCTTGTGACCGGGCCGTTACGATCTCAGGCCCTGCACATATGAGGCAAGCCCCGGGCCAGATGTCCGAAAACGGCGAGTCGGACGTCGCGGCTTGTCGATAATCGACCTCATCATGCTCGATGCCGACGCCGCCTACCTCGCCCTGAAAGCCCGCGACCTGCGGTTCGACGGCCGGCTGTTCGTCGGCGTCACGTCGACCGGCATCTATTGCCGCCCGGTGTGCCGCGTGCGCACCCCCAAGCGCGACAACTGCCGTTTTTTCGGCTCGGCCGCGCAGGCCGAGGCATGTGGCTTCAGGCCCTGCTTGAAGTGCCGACCGGAGATTGCGCCGGCGGACGGGCGGCTGGCCTGGTCGGTGATGGACGCGTCACGGACGCTCGCGCACCAGGCCGCGCATTGGCTCGACCGGCATGCGAGCGCGGGCGGTGAGGCGCATGTCGAAGCCTTGGCCGCCGCGCTCGGCATCACCGACCGCCATGTGCGGCGTATTTTCAAGGCCGAACACGGCGTGACACCGCTGCAATACCTGCAAACCCGCCGGCTGCTGCTGGCCAAGCAGTTGCTGACCGACAGTGCGCTGCCGATCACGCAGGTGGCACTGGCGTGCGGCTTCGGCAGTGTGCGCCGGTTCAACGCTGCCTTTGTCGAGCGGTATGGCCTGAACCCGGGCTCGCTGCGCAAGCAGGCGGCCGGAGCGGCGACGAGTGCCAGCGACATGCCGGTCTGCCTCCAACTGGCCTATCGCGAACCCTTCGAAGGCGCCGCGCTGCGCCGTTTTCTGGCGCAACGGGCGATTACAGGCGTCGAATCGGTCGAGGTCGACGGGCCGCTGCCGCACATCCGGCGCAGTGTCAGGCTCACGCACGAGCACGGCGGTGAAACCCACGGCTGGCTGCAGGTGAGCTTTCCGCCCGGGCGCTCGGTGGTGCGGGTGGAATTGGCGCCGCAACTGGCGCTGCACAGCGCCCGCTTGATCCGCTTGGTGCGGCGCTGGCTCGATCTGGACGCGGTGCCGGAAGCCATCGACGAATCGCTGGCCGGGTTGCCGGGGGCCGGCACGCGGCTGCCGGGGGCGGTGGACCCTTTCGAGTTGGCCGTGCGGGCGGTGCTCGGGCAGCAGGTGACGGTGGCGGCCGCACGCACTTTCGCGACCCGGTTGGTGAACGCGTTCGGCGAGCCGCTGGCCACGCCGTGGCCCGAGGTGAGCCGGTTGTTCCCGTCGCCGGCGGTGCTGGCCGCCCTGGCGCCGGAACAGCTCGGTGAACTCGGCATCGTGCGGCAGCGCGGCGCCGCCATCCTGGCCCTGGCGGCGCAGTGGGACAGCCTCGCGCCCTTGATCGATCATGGGCCTGCCGCCCCTGCCGCGCTGTTGGCCCACCTCGAAGCGTTGCCCGGCATCGGCCCCTGGACCGCGCACTACATCGCGATGCGCGCCCTCGCTTGGCCCGATGCCTTTCCGCCGCGCGACGTGGCCGTGCTCAAGGCGATCGAACAGCGGTATGGGCTGCACGGGCCGCGTGAGGCCGAACGGCTGGCCCAGCGCTGGAGCCCCTGGCGCTCGTATGCCGTGATCCGCCTGTGGGGGTCGCTGGCCCCTGCCCCCCGGTCCGCCGAGACGGAGCGTTCTGCATGCATCCCATCATGATCAAGTCCAAGTCCTATCCCATGCCCGCTGCGCTGCGCGCGCCCTACACCGCCCAGCACCGCATCACCTCGCCGCTCGGCGAGATTTTGCTGGCCCGCACGGCCGACGGGCTGGCCGGTCTGTGGTTCGAAGGGCAGAAGGACCACCCGGGCGGACTGAGCGCCCCGTGGCAGGCCGACGACCCCTTGCTGCTGCAGACTGAGCGTGAGCTCGACGCGTTTTGGCGCGGCGAGCCGACCGAGTTCAGCGCACCGCTGGACTTGCACGGCACGGCATTCCAGCGGGCCGTGTGGCAGGCCCTGCTCACCATCCCGACAGGCCACACGACGAGCTATCGCAGCATCGCCGAACGGGTCGGCACGCTGAGCGCATGCCGGGCAGTCGGCGCGGCGGTCGGCCGCAACCCGGTGTCGATCATCGTGCCCTGCCACCGCGTGATCGGCAGCAGCGGCGGGCTCACCGGGTATGCCGGGGGCTTGGAGCGCAAGGTGGCGCTGCTGCGGCTCGAAGGGGTGCTGGCGGTGTGAGCTGGGAGCTGGGGTCGGGGGCCAGTGGTGCAGACCAGCTGTACAGACCAGCTGTGCAGCCCAGTGGTGCAGCCCACTGGTGCAGCTCGGTGCTGCAGCACTGGGCTGCAGTTGAAGGGAGCCGTTGTAGGACGCGGGAAAGGGACGCAGGACAGGGTCCCGGTCTGCCCCCCCACAGCCGAGGCGCGTGCACAGGTGCCGTCGGGTCATGGCGGTGGCGCGCCAGGCAGCGTCTCGCGGCGGAGATGGACGGGCCGCTCTTCGCTCTTGATCCCTGACCTGCGTCCATTACGCCTTTGCATCACACTCGCTCCTGCGGCCATCGGGAGGTTGCGCTCGGTGCCCCGCGCGCTGTGACGCGCAGGCGGCACCAGCAGCACTTCGCGACACACGCCCCAAGCTTCGCGCCGCTCCCCTCCGATGACCTGCACTTCATTCATCATCATCAGTACCCCCGCATGACCCGCCCCGATCTGCTCAACATGTTGTTGCTCGCCGCCATTTGGGGCGCGTCGTTCTTGTTCATGCGGCTGAGCGCTGCCGAGTTCGGCCCTGTCGCCTTGGCGGCGGTACGGGTGGCCGGCGCCAGCCTGTTCCTGCTGCCCTTGTTGGTCTCGCGTGGCCAGGCAGGCGCGCTGAGAACGCATGCCCGGCATCTGGCGATCGCCGGCGTCTTGACCAGCGGCCTGCCCTTCCTGTGTTTCAGCTACGCGGCGCTGTCGATCACGGCCGGGCTGTCGTCGATCTTCAACGCCACCACACCGCTGTTCGGCGCCGTCGTGGCGTGGGTGTGGTTGAAGGACCGGCCGACCCGTTGGCGGGCTGCCGGGCTCGCGATCGGTTTCCTCGGCGTGCTGTGGCTCGCCTGGGACAAGGCCAGCTTCAAGCCCGGCGTGGCGGACACGGGCTGGGCGGTGCTCGCCTGCCTGGCGGCGACGTTCTGCTATGGCGTCTCGGCCAGCTACACCAAGCGCCACCTGGCGGGCGTGCCGCCGCTCGCGGTGGCCGCCGGCACGCAGACCGCGTCGGCGCTGTTCCTGCTGGGGCCGGCCATGATCTGGTGGCCCGCGACCCTGCCCTCGGCCAAAGCCTGGGCAGCGACCGTCGCGCTGGCCGTGCTGTGCACCGGTGTCGCCTACATCCTGTACTTCCGGCTGATTGCGCGGGTCGGGCCAGCCAACACCATTGCGGTGACCTTTTTGATCCCGGCGTTCGCGGTGGTCTGGGGCTGGCTGTTCCTGGGCGAAGCGGTCACCGGCGCGATGGTGGTGGGCAGCGTGGTGATCCTGCTCGGCACCGCGCTCACCACCGGCCTGCTGCCGCGTCGGCGTCCGGGCGGGTGACAATCGCGGGCGTTGATCTCGCCGCGGTCGGGCTGCAACGGCCGTTCGTTGCCGCTGGGCCCGAGGTGGCGGCCGCGGCAGCAACCCGCGCCGGACTGTGGCGGCGACGACACCCTCTTACGACATCGGGCCGCCGGGTGCGGCCGGGAGATTTCTATGAGCAACGCACACGACACCGACACCAACGCCGCCGGTACCGCCCGGCCCTCGCCGTCCCCCCTGCCCTTCGAGCCTTCGTCGCCGATCGCCGCGGCCTTCGACGGCGGTTTGGCCGTACGACGTAAGGTGCTGGGGGACACACACGTCGACCGCGCGCTCGGCAACGCCGGCGCTTTCCAGGCCGATCTGCAGGAACTGGTGACCGCCTTCGCCTGGGGCACGGTCTGGACGAGAGAAGGCCTGCCCTTGAAAACGCGCAGCATGCTGACGGTGGCGATGCTGGTGGCTCTGGGCAAACAAAAGGAACTGGAAGGCCATGTGCGCGGCGCACTCAACAACGGCGTCAGCGTGGACGAACTGAAGGAAGTGCTGCTGCACAGCGCGGTGTATTGCGGCTTCCCGGCCGCGATCGAAGGCTTCCGGACGGCGGCGGGGGTGATTGAGCAGTATGGGAAAGAGGTGAAGGGGGGGTGACCCTGGCTTACCGCTCAGCCTAACCGGCGTGCAGGGCTCGCGATGCCATTGGACAGGCTGTCGCACCCCGTGAGTGCCTAGGGCTTCTCGGGATCGAGAAGCCCTAAGAGCGGTTAGGACGATGGGACCCGAAGACCGGCCTCAGTTCGAGCGCGGGACGCTCACTGAACCCTCATGAAACTCTATCGTCTTGATTGTGTCCATAAAAACGTCGTAGCTCAGTTCCTTGTCCAGGTTGTGCACGCGCTTGCGAAGAAAGCAATGGCTGGCAAGCTGGACGCTCATCTTGTCGTTGCCAAAAGTCATGTCAACGCACTTGTACTCCGGCGTGAACTTCTGGCAGGCCTCACTCCGGAGCGGCCTCTTCGGCATCGGAAACACCTGCTCGACCACCCAGCCGTTCCAGTTGCGGCCCACCACCGACTCCACTTTGAGGTCGACCGCCGTTTGGCCGCAGCCGCCCCACCGGTAAACATCGTTGAGCCCTATCGAGCCGTCCCGACGCCGGATCACGATGGCGTCCGGGGCAGTCAGGGCGCTTTCTAGCGGCCGGCGGGCGACTTCCAAGCGAAGTGTCTTTGCATACTCGTCTCGAGCTTCGTCGTACTGAAAGTACAACATGGCAAGACCAGCTTGCCGTGCGGTCCGGTAGTCGCCTGAACAGCCGATGACCGGATTGGCGAACCATAAGGGATACCGCATGGACAAGCCGCACCGGCGTGCATCCTCACGACCGAGTTCGATCGTCGGCTCATGCCTCGTTTGCGCCCCGGCCTCTACGTTTGCAATCAGTGCAACGACAGCGCAGAAGAATCGGCGTCCTGTTTCCAGCTTCATGGCTGCTTCTGCCGAATCAGCGTAGTAGTGTCACGGGGAACTGCCCCGTCACCTAACAGGCCCCATGCGTACCCAAAGTACTCACCGCGGAGATCCAAGTGGGTCGTTCCACCGTTGACCGCGCGCGTCACCGATTCGACTTGGCTGGGGCTACAACCTGTGTCCGCAAGTCGGTTGATGTTCTTCCCACCAAAGGCAGCGGCGTTAATCCAATATTTTCCGGATACGTCAGCAGCCGTTTGGGCCTCTGTAGCGAGAAGTTCTTCATTGGGCTGAGCGGTGTAGTTCCGACCCCGGAACCGTCCATAGGCCAGGTACCCTGCCCGTCCCGTCAGCTGAATCAATCCGCGCCCCTTGAACCGCGGCCCGTCCCCCGAGTCGCTGTTGCCAAGTTCTTGCGCCTTCTCCTGAACTCGTTTAGGACGCGACGCGACATAGGTGAGCTTGTTCGTGATCTTCGCGGAGCGCGCGCCTGCGGGTGCAATCTCTATTGGCCAGCGGCCGTTCGGCAACTTTCGGCCACGTTGGACGGCACGGTCGTACTCAGTCTCTGCTTCCTGTGGCGTTATCACCTCGTACATCCTACGAAAGTACGCCTCGTTGCCGTTTTCGGCATCAGCGGTCAGACCGCCTGTCTCTTGCAGCACTTGGGCAAAGAAGTGGGCCCGACGTTGCGGCGACAACACGATGTACTTTCTGAGTGCTTGGTTCAATGCAGGATGTAGCCGCGGGGGCATAGCGCCGGAAGGGGCGATGCCTGACTCGAGTCTCCGTTGTGCGTCCGCCCAAGGAACAAGCCCTGCGCCAGTCGAGCGCCGTGGAATCATTTGCGTCATCTCGTCCAACGACATCCAACCACAGCGCCGGTAGTGATGCACAAACTGCAGCGGATGAAAGAACCAAACACTCCGCTCCTTCATCCCCAAGCTCCCCCAAAAAGCCAACGTCTGGACGTGCTGCTCGAACTTCTTCCGTGCGGCTGGGGTATCGAGCGGCTGACCGGGTTGCCGCAATCGAGCGTAACGGTGCCACAAGTCTTTCGCATCCCACTCGCTCGGCTGTTTGCACACCAAGTGCCGCAGCTTGAGGCGCGCGGCGTCGTCGCCTCCCTCCACCCAAGCCAGCGTGTGAGCGTCGTCGCATACGCCGTCGCCCGCAGCGGCGATCTCGCCCTCGGACCGGCGCTCCCATCCGTGCCAGTGAGGAAAATCGGCGTCACTCAGTTTCGCCACTGTGTCGGGGGCCAGGTCGATGTACCCGACAGCGCCCTCGGCATACCGGATAAGTTGCCAGTTCTCGCTGCGCGTGGTGGTATCACGACTTAGCAAGCGCCCGAATCGAATCCACTCCAGCCCTGCGCTGGGGCAGTCCGGGTAGAGCGCCGTCGCCAGGCGGTACAACTCATACTCGTAGCCCTTCTGCACGACCGGCATTCCGACCTGTTCATAGCGACCGCCGGCGATGGCTCGGTACGTCGTGGTTATGCGCTGCCCTTGCTCCAGACGCACGCTCACGTAGAGCGTCTCGGCGTTGTGCCCCGATTGACCCACTTCCAACGGGAAGTCCTGGGCGCCAGGAAAGTCGATCCGATGCGGACCTGCCGCGGCCGCTCGCGGGTGTCGGTCCTTGAACGGGCGGCCGGGGGGGACGACAAAGTGTGCATGCCCGAAGAAATCGGGGCTGCCCGCGCCCTTGGTCACCGTCGCGCTGTCACGCCAGAATTCGGCGAGATCGGCCTCTGTCGCGAACACCTCGAAGTGGCAGGTTTCGCGACCGTACAACTGGCCCGCGAAACCGATCACGTCCTTGCGCCACACCCTCAAGTTGGACGGGGTCTGCACGACCGGCCCAGGGATCGCTTGGCGCCACCATGGCGGGAGCTGAGCGAAGCGCTCGGGAGAAAGCCCCCTGCCGCAGGCAAGGTGCATGTACAGCGAGTAGAAGCGGACCCGCGTGTTGTCCCCTGTCTCGGTTTCATGGCGAAGCAACACGAAGCCGGTGTCGTACTCGCCGAGGCCCTCATATTCCTCCCGACCACGGGCCACTCGAAAGGCCACCACCACACCGTCTGCAATCGCACGAATGGGCTCTGCTCCACCGTGAAGGTGGAGCCCTCCATGCCAGCGATGTAGAGCACCGGCCTTCGTCATGAGCGTACTCACTGGGTAGCGGCCTTCATCGGCCAGCACATGCGTTTCCAGGATTCTTTCGAAATAGGTCTCTTCGGATTCGTCGGCCTGACGCGCCGGCAATACGGGGTAGCTGATCAGCATGGGCAGCTTCCCACCTAGAGCGAAAAGGGGAATGTGCCGTTCAACTCCATCACGGCGCGCGGAAGCCGGGGTAGCGCATAGCTGCAGCTCGCTGGACCCACCAGATGCTTCCTCCCCGCACGCACCGTGATCTTCCCCGGGCACTGCGTGACGATGCCGTTTGCATCGATCGTGATGCTGGCGCCGCCTGCCGTGGCCACGGTGATCTTCTTCGCCGCAGCCCAGTCGATGTGCGCATGAACACTGCGCACATCGACCGCTTGCTGTGCGGCCACCTGCAAGCCGTCGGCCTGCGCTTGGACCTCGAGGTCACCTTCGGCGCAGGTCACCGTCAGGCCGGTGCCGCCTCGGCCCGACCCGGGCTGCACCGCACCGGCCAACACGCCGATCGCCTGCCCGCAGTGCAAGCGCGCCTGCCCGCCGATCGCCATCTCGGTGTCTTGCCCGCTGGCCACCTGGAGGGTTTCGCCCGCTGCGGCCTGCAAGTCTTGGCCGGCACACGCCGCCAGGCCCGCTCTTGCCGCAACGCACACCAGTGGGTCGGTGGTCGCCGGAAGGAAGCCCCCATCCGCGCGTGTGTGCTTACGACGTGCATCGTCCAAAGCCGCCCCATGGCCGCACGCCGAAGCGGTGCCGCTGACGGCCGTGCGCAGGGCCATCAAGGGTGCGGCCCAGGGGTCGATCACACTCGCCTTGGCGCCGACAGTGCCCTCCTGCCCAGCCTGCGATACCGCTTGATGTCTTGCCGCCGACTCGCTGAACACCTGCGCCAGTTGCTGCTGCTGTCGGGCGAGGGCCATGCCGGGCGTGTTGTCACCGAAGGGTGTGGTGGGCGACGCGGCGAAGCTGCTGAGCAAGACGCCCCGGCCGGCGCGCAAGGCGCCCCAGGCGTCGGTGCGCAATTCGAAGCCGGTGCCGCGGAAGCTGCCGCGGTGGTTGTCGGCCTGGTGCAGCAGATGGCCGAGGTTGAGCCAGGTCGCGTGCTGGGTGGTGCCGACCTGCAAGCGCAGCTGCCCGTCGGTGTCGTCGAACACGAGCTGGTTGTGGCCGTCTCCGCCGAACTCCTGGCTCTTGAAACCGCTCATCGCGCCGGCATTGCGCTGCTGGTGGTGCTCGCCAGTCGCCGCGCCATGCCAGGGAGGACTGTTGCCGCCGGTCAGATTGCCCTGGCCCGAGGGGCGCTGATCGGTGGACACCATCAACAGGTCGTCGGCGGCCGGGGCTGGGCCACCGCCGCCGGTGTCGCCCGCGGGGCTCCCGCCTTCGCCGCGCCCGTTGTAGAAAGCGGCGAGCACGACGGGACGGTCGACGTCGCACTCCTCGAACTCCACCAGCACCTCCTGGCCGATCCGCGGGATGAACTGTGCGCCCATGCCGGGGCCGGCGCACGGCTGGGCGACGCGCACCCAGATGCTGTGTTCTGAGCCGCTCGCTGCGGCATCGGCGTCGGTGCTGAGGTGGTGACGTCGTTGCCAATGGAACTGCACGCAGATGCGCCCCAGGCGATCGGTGTAGATCTCGTCGTTGCCGTGTGTCCCCCGTGTGCCGTGTGGGCCGACGACCACGGCGGTCTGCGGGCCCAGCACGGTCGGTTTCGGGTTGAGGCGTGCGCCGGTGTCGTCGCAGAGCCGGCGACGCCAGGGCCGGTGCGCCGGCACACACTCGAACTGGTTGGCATATCCGGCCGCTTGCGCCTGCGCACGCAAGGCCTCAGGCATGGCCAGGCCGTGGAAGCAAAGGGCACCGACGCCAAGGCGCTCCAGCACCCGGGCCTGCATATCCTTCGGCAGGTTGTTGAGGCCCGCGTGACGGACCTCGGTGACCGTGTATTCGTGCGGCTCCGCATCGCCTAGCGGCGCGCCTTGAAGGCGGATCGAGGTGCCGGGCCGTAAGGTGCGCAGGGTGCCGCTGCCCAGGCAGCGGTGCCGGTGTGCCTCATGGGCCTCGATCAAGCAGCGGCCGTAGTGTTCGGCCGCCAGCACCTTGGTGCCGTTGTGGTGGTCGACACCGCCGGCCGGGTCGTAGCTTTCAAGTCGAGGCGCCGTGGGACCGCCAACGGGTCCCAGGGTCGGCACCGTGGCCATCACCGAGCGTTCGCCAGGGTAGTGCCAGCCGGCCAGGGTGACGGTGGCGTTGGTCAGGCGGTGCCACGGCGCGAAGGTCTGGAGGGTGTCGCTCTGTCCCTGGCTGCTGGCACGACGGATGTGGATGCCGCCCGCCTTCGCGCTGCTTGCATCTTCACTGAAGCGGCGGCTGTCGGCGAACAGCACCAGACGGTGACCGTGCGGTGCAGCGTCGTCTTCTTCGCAATACCAGCCGACGCCCTCCTCATCAAGCAGACGGCGCACGAAGTCGTAATCGCTCTCGCGAAACTGGTTGCAATAGTGGCGAGGCGACACGGCGGCCAGGTGGGCCGCCACCTCGTCGGACCAACGCCAGGCAGCCAGCGCGGCATGGGTGGCGAACACCGCTTCGACCATCTCGACCACACTTTGGTCGATGAAACTCTGGCTGCGCCGGTGCCATTGCAGCGCCGCGAGCCAGGGGCGCACGACCAACTGGTACCGCGCGAAGCCGCCGTCGCACTGCAACGCGCCGGCTTGCATCACCACGCCGCTGCGAACCGCTTGGCTGCCGTCGCATAGCGTGACCCTCAACCGGGCGGGCTGACCGAGGATCTGGTCGAGGGGCAGGTGGGCGTCGGCCGACAGAACGTTCAGCCGGTATTCGAAGAGATCGGAGAGCGCCTCGTGCGCAGTCCACGACTCGACGAGCAGACCGGCGACGGCGCCTCCACCGTCCAGCTCGAACAAGCGGGTGTCGGACGTGACGACCACGTCCAGTGCGTGCGCAAGCTCTTCGAGCGCAGGCTGCGCTCTTGGCGTTCGATGGAGCATGGGCCCCTCCCCTGATGTGGTGCGCGGCCGTCTGAGAGCGACCGTCGTTGGGAGGGAAGTCTGTCACGCACGGCGCACGCTGCAACACAGCGGCTGGCGGATCGCACAGGCCGCAAGTGCGAGCATTTGTGAAAAGGCGAGAGGATTGGGGACGGTGGGGGGTGTCCCTGCCGCCTTGGTAGGAGCAGCAGGTGCACAGCCTTTGCGACCTCGGTGATCGCCGGCGTCGAGCCGGCGCCGCGGTCGGCGCGGCAGCCCGGTGTTGAGCATCAGCGCCACCACCAACGAAAAAGCCGCCCTTGGGCGGCTTTTCGGCAATACGTGGCGGAGTGGACGGGGCTCGAACCCGCGACCCCCGGCGTGACAGGCCGGTATTCTGACCAACTGAACTACCACTCCGCGTGGCAGCGAATTTCTGCGTCGAACTCACGTTCTCGGCACAAGCCCGCCTAACTTGGCGTCCCCTAGGGGATTCGAACCCCTGTTACAACCGTGAAAGGGTCGTGTCCTAGGCCTCTAGACGAAGGGGACCTGGATCTTCTTCTCTTCAACACAATGAAAAAGCCGCCAGCGGCGGCTTTTTCGAAAAGCTTGGCGGAGTGGACGGGGCTCGAACCCGCGACCCCCGGCGTGACAGGCCGGTATTCTAACCAACTGAACTACCACTCCGCGTGGCAGCGAGTTTCTGCTTTGAACCTGCGTTCTCGGCACAAGCCTCGCCAAACTTGGCGTCCCCTAGGGGATTCGAACCCCTGTTACAACCGTGAAAGGGTCGTGTCCTAGGCCTCTAGACGAAGGGGACAGATTCTTCGCCATCTCTTGAACCGCGCGCCACCTTCGAATGGTGGAGGTAAGCGGGATCGAACCGCTGACCTCTTGCATGCCATGCAAGCGCTCTCCCAGCTGAGCTATACCCCCGTTTCCGGTTCGGCCGCTCGATGTTGTTGAGGCATCGAACAACTTACTTGGTGTACCGCGCTGTTCAAGCGAGACTGAAAGTATATAACGATTTTTAGACGCTACGCAAGCGTTCGATCACAACTTTTCGGTCGAAGAGCCCCAGCACGGCGTCGATAGACGGCGTTTGAGCGCGGCCGCAGACCAGCACACGTACGGGTATCGCCAGCTGCGGCATCTTCAGGCCGTGCGCCGCGATCGATTCTTTGATCGTCTGTTGGATGGCCGCCTTGTCCCACGCGACCGAGGCCAGTTTGTCGGCCAGCGTCTGCAGCGCCGGCTTCACGGCGTCGGTGACATGGGCGGCCAAGTCCTCGGCACTCGGGGCCACCGGCGCAAAATACATGGACACCCAGTCGGCCAGTTCGATGGTGGTCGAGCAGCGATCCTTGAACAACGCGCACTGTTGTGCCAATGCTCCGTCGGCCGGTACCCGCAGCCCGCGCTTGGCGAGTTGCTCCGCCACCAGACCGGCCAGCACGTCGTCCGCCGTCATCTTGAGATGCTGCGCGTTGACCCAGCGCAGCTTGGTCTCGTCGAACTGGCCGGCCGACTTGCCCAGGTGGTCGAGGTTGAACCACTCGATCAGCTGCTGGCGTGAAAAGATCTCGTCGTCGCCGTGGCTCCAGCCCAGCCGGGCCAGGTAGTTCACAACGGCGTCGGCCAGGTAGCCTTCTTCACGGTACTGCGTCACCGGCTTGGCGCCGTGGCGCTTGCTCATCTTCTCGCCGGCTTCGTTGAGCACGGTCGGCAAATGGGCGTACACCGGCGGCTCCTTGCCCAGCGCCCGGAAGATGTTGATCTGGCGCGGCGTGTTGTTGACATGGTCGTCGCCGCGGATGACGTGGGTGATGGCCATGTCGATGTCGTCGACCACCACGCAGAAGTTGTAGGTCGGCGTGCCGTCGGGCCGCGCAATGACCAGGTCGTCGAGTTCGTCGTTGCTGATCTCGATCCGGCCTTTGACCTTGTCGTCCCACACCACCGAGCCGCCCACCGGGTTGCGGAAGCGCAGCACCGGCTGCACACCCTCGGGCACCGGCGGCAAGCTCTTGCCGGGCTCGGGGCGCCACGTGCCGTCGTAGCGCGGCTTCTGCTTGGCCGCCATTTGGCGCTCGCGCAGCGCTTCCAGCTCCGCTTGCGACATGTAGCAGCGGTACGCCAGGCCCTGCTCGAGCATCTGCGCCAGCACTTCCTTGTAGCGGTCCATCCGCTGCATCTGGTAGTACGGGCCCTCGTCATGGTCGAGGCCCAGCCACCGCATACCCTCGAGGATCACGTCCACCGCTTCCTGCGACGACCGCTCGACGTCGGTGTCTTCGATGCGAAGGATGAACACGCCCTGGTTGGCGCGGGCGAACGCCCACGGATACAGCGCCGAGCGGATGTTGCCGAGGTGGATGAAACCGGTCGGCGAGGGAGCGAAACGGGTGCGAATCTGGGTCATGCTGCGAGGGTGTCCAGGCCGCGCGCAAGGTCGGCCTTCAGGTCTTGCACGTCTTCAAGGCCCACGGCAACGCGGATCATGCCTTGCGTGATGCCGGCGGCCCGGCGCTGCTCTTCGGTGAGGCGGCCGTGGGAGGTGCTCGACGGGTGCGTGACGGTGGTCTTGGTGTCGCCGAGGTTGGAGGTGATGGAGCAGATGCGGGTCTGGTCGATCACGTGAAAGGCGTTCTGCCGCGCCAGCTCGGGCCCGCCCTGCTGCTCGCCGCGCGTGATGAAGGACACCACCGCCCCGCCGCTGCCGTTTTGCTGGCGCATCGCCAGTTCGTGTTGCGGATGCGAGGCCAGCCCGGGATAGTAGACCCGCTCCACCGCCGGATGCTGCTCGAGCCAACGCGCCACCTCGAGCGTGCGCGCGCTTTGGGCCTGCATGCGCACCCCCAGCGTTTCGAGGCCCTTGAGCACCACCCACGCATTGAAGGGCGACAGCGACATGCCGGCGCTGCGCATCACCGGCACGAACTTGGTTTCGATCAGCGCTTCGGTCGCGCACAGGGCGCCCGCCACCACCCGGCCCTGGCCGTCGAGGTATTTGGTGCCGGAATGGATGATCAGGTCGGCCCCGAGCTTGACGGGCTGTTGCAGCGCCGGCGAGCAGAAGCAGTTGTCGACCGCGAGCAACGCGCCGGCGCCGTGGGCGATGTCGGCCAGCGCGGCGATGTCGCACACCTCGGTCAGCGGGTTGCTGGGCGTCTCGGCGAACAGCAGCTTGGTGTTGGGTTTGAGCGCACGCTGCCACTCGCCGACGTCGGTCTGCGAGACGAAGCTGGTCTCCACGCCGAACTTGGCGAACTCGCCCGCGAGCAGCTTGATGGTGGAGCCGAACACGCTGCGTGAGCACACCACGTGGTCGCCCGCCTTCAGCAAGCCCATCACGAGCAGCAAGATCGCGCTCATGCCGCTCGACGTGGCGATGCAAGCCTCGGTGCCCTCGAGCGCCGCCAGGCGGCGCTCCATCATCATCGTGGTGGGGTTGGTGAAGCGGGTGTAGACGAAGGCTTCTTCTTCGTTGGCGAAGCGCGCGGCGGCCGTGGCGGCATCGGGGTGCACGAAGCTGCTGGTCAGGAACAGCGCTTCCGAGTTTTCGCCCCACTGGGTCGCCGGCAAGCCTTCGCGCACGGCCAGGGTGTCCAGCCGGGCGTCGGCGGGCAGCTCGACGCGCGGAATGCGTTTGTGGTTGTCGGTCATCGGCAGGTCCTTGGTGTCAGGGCTCGCTGGCACTTTGCAGCGCCAGACGCGAGCGCTGCCCGTCTTCCTCGTCGCCCTGGCTGGCACGCTGAGCGGCCATCGCGACGAAATCTTCGGCCGAGACGTCGCCCGTGATGTAGTGCCCGTCGAAGCACGAGGCTTCGAAGCCGTCGATGCTCTTGTTCAGCGTGCCGACGGCGCGTTTCATCGCGGCCACGTCCTGGTAGATCAGCGCGTCGGCGCCGATGAAGGCGCGGATCTCCTCGACGCTGCGATCGTGGGCGATCAGCTCGCTCTTGGTCGGCATGTCGATGCCATAGACGTTCGGGTAGCGCACCGGCGGCGCCGCGGAGGCCATGTAGACCTTGCGCGCGCCCGCCTCGCGCGCCATCTGCACGATCTCTTTCGAGGTGGTGCCGCGCACGATGGAGTCGTCGACCAGCAGCACGTTGCGGCCCTTGAACTCCTGCGCGATCGCGTTGAGCTTCTGGCGCACCGACTTCTTGCGCACCGACTGGCCGGGCATGATGAAGGTGCGACCGACATAGCGGTTCTTCACGAAGCCTTCGCGATACGGCTTGCCGAGCTTTTGCGCCAGCTGCATCGCCGCCGGCCGGCTCGACTCGGGGATCGGGATCACCACGTCGATTTCGCTCGGCGGCATGGTCGAGATGACCCGCTGGGCGAGCGTCTCGCCCATGTTCAGGCGCGCCTGGTAGACCGACATGCCGTCGATCACCGAATCGGGCCGCGCCAGGTAGACGAACTCGAACACGCACGGGTGCAGTGTCGGGTTCTCGGCGCACTGGCGAGCGTGCACGCGGCCTTCCAGGTCGACAAACACCGCCTCGCCCGGCGCGACGTCGCGCACGAACTTGTGGCCGGTGCCTTCGAGCGCCACCGACTCGCTCGCCACCATCACCTCCTTGCCCTCGGGCACATCGGCTTCGCCGAAACACAGCGGGCGGATGCCGAAGGGGTCACGGAAGGCCAGCAGGCCGTAACCGGCGATCAAACACACGACGGCATACGAGCCCTTGATACGGCGGTGCACCGCCGAGACGGCCTTGAACACCTGCTCGGGCGTCAGCGGCAGATCGCGCGCAGCGATTTCGAGTTCGTGCGCCAGCACGTTGAGCAGCACCTCGGAGTCGCTCTCGGTGTTGATGTGACGGCGATCGACCTCGAACAGCTCGTGCTTCAGCGCATGGGCGTTGGTGAGGTTGCCGTTGTGCACCAGCACCAGGCCGAACGGCGCGTTGACGTAGAAGGGCTGGGCCTCTTCCTCGTTGTAGGCGTTGCCGGCCGTCGGGTACCGCACCTGCCCGAGACCCACGCTGCCCGGCAGCGCACGCATGTTACGGGTGCGGAAGACATCGCGCACGACACCTCGCGCCTTGTGCATGAACACCTTGGTGCCCATGGCCGTGACGATGCCCGCCGCGTCCTGCCCCCGGTGCTGCAACAGCAGCAAGGCGTCATAGATCAGCTGATTGACCGGCGCCTTGGAGATCACGCCTACGATGCCACACATACCTACACCCCAGAAGAGTTGTGCTGCCCTACGCCGGCAGCTGCCGCGCCAGTACCTCGGGCATCAGCGGCTTCAAGCCGTGGATGACCCGGTGCAGCAAGCGCGCGCCGTGAGATTCCTGCCACGCCGCGCTTCGCGCGAGCGGCGTCCAAGCCACCAAGGTGGCGACGGCCAGTGCGATCAACAAGCCCCGCACCAGCCCGAAACCCGCTCCCAGTACACGGTCCGCGGCACTCAGCACACTCGCCTGCACCAGCCGCTTGATCAGCCAGGCGCACAAGCCCCAGACGAACAAGGCGCCGACGAACACGAGGCCGAAGGTCACCAGGTGGTTGACCGCCGAACCGGGCGCTCCCACCGGGATGCTGTGCGCCAACTGCGGTGTCATCCATTGGGCCACCACATACGCGGCCACCCAGCCGAGCACCGACAACACCTCGAACACCAGGCCGCGCCACAGGCCCACGACCAGCGAGACGAGCAGCAGCGCCAGCAGCGCCCAGTCGACCCAGCCCAGGCCCATCATCATCACAGCGCCAGCAGGGCCGAAGGCAGCCCCGCCGCCTTGATCTTGCCGGCTGCCTGCTCGGCCTCGGCGCGCGAGGCGAACGGGCCCACGCGCACCCGGATGCGCTTGCCGTCGGACGTTTCCACCACTTGCGTATAAGTTTTCAAGCCCAGCCGCTCGACCTTCTGGCGTGCTTCCCGCGCGCTGTCAGGCCCCCCGTAGGCGCCCACCTGGACGATGAAGCGCCCGCCATCGGCGGCCGGCTTGGCTGCCTCTGCACGTTGTGTCGTGTCTCGGCCTTCCAGCAAGGCCTGCGCGCGCGCAGCATCGCCTGCCGGCTTGGGCGGCTCGGGCTTGGGCGGCGGCGGGGTGGGCTTGGCCTCGGGCTTCGGTTTGGGGTCGGGCTTTGGCTCGGGTTTCGGTTCGGGCTTGGCCTCGGCACGGGGCTCGTCCTGCGCCTGGGCAGAGGCGGCGGGCGGGGGCGGCACGGGGTCGGCCTGAGCGACCCGCTCGGCGGCAGGCGGCGGGTCCTCGCGGCGGGCGTCGGCGGGCTCGGCGACGGCCTCGGCGGGCTGCGGCGTCACCGGCTTCGCCACCGGCGGAGCGGGCGGCACGACCAACGCAGGCGCGACCTCCTTCTTCGGGATGTCGATGGGCAGGTCGACCGAGATCGGCCGGGGCTGGGTTTCGAACAGGATGGGGAAGCCGATCACGCCCAGGCCGACCAGCACGGCGGCGCCGATCAGGCGGTGGCGCGCGCGGGTGCGCGCTTGTTCGATCGACTCCTGGTTCGACGTCGCCCCGGACGGCGGCGGCACGGCGGCGTCAGCCGAGGAACGTTTGAAGAAGGAGAGCAGACCCATCGTGTGTGAGATGTTGGCGGCACCGCCAGGGGGCGGCGCTGGCTTGCAGCGGGTCGCGCGGTGACTGTCAGCCGAGGTGTTTGGCGGCGAGCCGCGGAGTGCCGTCGCGCAGTACGCCGCCGACTGTGTAGAAGGAACCGAACACGACAATTCTATCAGCGGGGTCTGCGTCGGCGAGTGCGGCCTGCAGGGCCGCCATCGGGTCGGCATGGCAGCTGGCGGTGGCCTGCGGTGCGGTCAGCGACTCGTTGGGCGGCAGACTTTGCCAACACTGCAACAAATCGGCGGCCCGGCTCGCGCGCGCGGTCGGCAGGTCCGTGAAATACCACACATCCACCATCTTTCGCATGCGCAGCAGGATGGACGCGCTGTCCTTGTCGGCCATGGCGCCGAACACCGCCAGCGTGCGGGGGTAATAGCCCATCTGGTCGAGGTTTTGCGCCAAGGTCGCCACCGCGTGCGGGTTGTGCGCGACGTCGAGCACCAGGGTGGGCTGGCCGGGCACGATCTGGAAGCGACCAGGCAGCTCGACCAGCGCCAGGCCGGTGCGGACCGCTTGCGCCGTGACCGGCAGCCGGTCACGCAAAGCCTCCAACGCCGCCAACACACCCGAGGCGTTGAGCAGCTGGTTGGCGCCGCGCAGCGCCGGGTAGGCCAGGCCGGTGTAGCGCTTGCTGCGGCCGGCCCACGACCACTGCTGCCAGTTGCCGCCGCCGCCCTGCTGGCCGGCATAGTTGAAGTCCTGCCCGAAGCGCCACAGGTCGGCACCGATGGCCTCGGCATGCGCCACCACACTGGCAGGCGGCACCGGGTCGCTGACGATCACCGGGGTGCCGGGGCGCATGATGCCGGCCTTCTCGCGGCCGATCGACTCGCGGTCGGGGCCGAGATATTCCATGTGATCGAGGTCGATGCTGGTGATCACCGCGCAGTCGGTGTCGATCACGTTCACCGCGTCGAGCCGCCCGCCCAGGCCAACTTCGAGCACCACCGCGTCCAGCCCGGCATGCGACAGCAGCCGCAGGATCGCCAGCGTGGTGAACTCGAAATAGGTCAGCGACTCGCCTTGCCGCGCGGCCTCCACCGCCTCGAAATGCGGCAGCAGCGCCTCACCGTCGATCACCTCGGTGTTGATGCGGCAGCGCTCCTCGAAGTGCACCAGGTGCGGCGAGGTGTAGACGCCCGTTCGGTAGCCCGACTGCTGCAGGATGGCCTCGAGCATCGCGCAGGTCGAGCCCTTGCCGTTGGTGCCGGCCACCGTGAACACCGGGCAGTCGAAGCGCAGCGCCAGCCGCTCGGCCACCACCCGAACCCGCTCCAGTGTCAGGTCGATCGTGCTGGGGTGCAGCCGCTCGCAATGCGCGAGCCACTCGGCCAGCGTGGTGGGGAGAGGGGACGGGGTGGGGGTCGACATGGGACAGGATGGTAAGGAGGCGCGCATAACCCGGTGCCTGAAATGCCAAGGGCCGGCATCGCCGGCCCCTGCCTCGGCCCGGAGGAAGATCGTCAGGCCACGGCGTCGGCGGGCTGGCGTTGCAGCATCGCGAGCGCACGGGCGATCGTGACGCGCAGTTCGCGCCGGTCGATGATCATGTCGAGCGCGCCCTTGTGCAGCAGGAACTCCGAGCGCTGGAAGCCCTCGGGCAGCTTCTCGCGCACGGTGTTTTCGATCACGCGCGGGCCGGCAAAACCGATCAGCGCCTTGGGTTCGGCCATCACGATGTCGCCCATGAACGCGAAGCTGGCCGAGACACCGCCCATGGTCGGGTCGGTCAACACGCTGATGTAGGGCAGTTTGGCCTTCGCCAAACGGGTCAGCGCCGCGTTGGTCTTGGCCATCTGCATCAGGCTCAGCAGGCCTTCCTGCATCCGGGCGCCGCCGGTGGCGGTGAAGCAGATGAAGGGTGTCTTCTGCTCGCAGGCAGTCTCGACGCCGCGCACGAAGCGCTCGCCCACCACCGAGCCCATCGAGCCGCCCATGAAGTCGAACTCGAAGCAGGCCGCCACCACCGGAATGCTGTGCACCGCGCCGCCCATCACGACCAGCGCGTCGGTCTCGCCGGTCGACTCGAGTGCGTCTTTCAGGCGGTCCGGGTATTTCTTGCTGTCCTTGAACTTGAGCGCGTCGACCGGGAGCACCTCCTGGCCGATCTCGTAGCGCCCTTCCCCATCGAGGAATTTGTCGAGCCGGGCCCGCGCGTTGATGCGGTGGTGGTGGCTGCACTTGGGGCAGACATACACGTTTTGCTCGAGGTCGGTCTTGTACAGCACCGTCTCGCACGACGGGCATTTGATCCACAACCCTTCCGGCACCGAACGGCGCTCGGCCGGGTCGGTCTGCTGGATCTTCGGAGGCAGCAGTTTTTCAAGCCAACTCATGGGGTCACTCCTTGATGAGGGTGTCGAGGGCAGCACGGATCTCGGCGATGAACCGGCCCCCCGTTGCCGCCACTTTCTCGGGCGGCTGTTCTTCGAGCAATTGCACCAGGCGCGAGCCGATCACGACGGCGTCGGCGACGGCGCCCACTGCCTTGGCGGTTTCAGCATCGCGGATGCCGAAACCGACGCCGACCGGCACGCTGACATGGGCACGGATGCGCGGCACCACCTCGGCCACCGCGCCGGTGTCGAGATGGCCGGCACCGGTGACGCCCTTCAGCGAGACATAGTAGACGTAGCCGCTCGCAACCCGGCCCACGTCCTTCATGCGCTGCTCGGTCGAGGTCGGCGCGAGCAGAAAGATCGGGTCGAGCCCGTGCGACTTGAGCTTGCCGGCGAAGCCCTCGCACTCCTCGGGCGGGTAGTCGACCACCAGGACGCCATCGACGCCCGCCGCCTTGGCGGCGGTCACGAAGGCGTCGGCGCCGCGGCGCTGGTCATAACGTTCGACCGGGTTGGCATAGCCCATCAACACCACCGGGGTGGTGTTGTTCTTGGCCCGGAAGCCGCGCACGTAGTCGAGCACCTGCGCCATGCCGATGCCTTTGGCCAGCGCTCGCTCGGATGCCTTCTGGATCACCGGGCCGTCGGCCATCGGGTCGGAGAACGGCACGCCCAGCTCGATCACGTCGGCGCCGGCGTCCGCCAGCGCCAGCATCAGCTCGACGGTGGTCGCAGGATATGGGTCACCGGCGGTGATGTAGGGGATCAGCGCCTTGCGCCGTTGGGCCTGCAGTGCGGCGAAGGTGGCGGCGATGCGGGTCATTGCACACCTCCGGGCAGCTGCTGCCGCTTGGAGGCTTCGAGCAGGCCGGCGACGGTGGCGATGTCTTTGTCGCCGCGGCCGGACAAACACACCAGGATGGACTGATCGGGACGCATCGTCTTGGCCAGCTTCATGGCGTATGCCACTGCGTGGCTCGATTCGAGCGCCGGGATGATGCCCTCGGTGCGGCACAGGTAGTGGAAGGCATGCAGCGCTTCATCGTCGGTGATGCCGACATACTCGGCGCGGCCGATGTCCTTCAGGTAGGCGTGCTCCGGGCCCACGCCGGGGTAGTCGAGGCCGGCCGACACCGAATGCGTTTCGATGACCTGGCCGTTGTCGTCCTGCAGCAAATAGGTGCGGTTGCCGTGCAGCACGCCCGGCGAGCCGGCGCTCAGCGAGGCCGCATGGCGGCCCGTGTCGAGGCCGTGCCCGGCGGCCTCGACGCCGATCAAACGTGTCGCGGCATGGCCGATGTAGGGATAGAAGATGCCCATCGCATTGCTGCCGCCGCCGACGCATGCGACCACCGCGTCCGGCTGGCGACCGATCATCTCGGGCATCTGCTGCAAACACTCTTCGCCGATCACGCTTTGGAAGTCGCGCACCATCGCCGGATAGGGATGGGGCCCGGCCACCGTGCCGATGATGTAGAAGGTGTTCTCGACGTTGGTGACCCAGTCGCGCAGCGCCTCGTTGAGGGCGTCCTTGAGCGTCTTGGACCCGCTTTCGACCGGCACCACCGTGGCACCGAGCAAGTTCATGCGGTAGACGTTGGGCGACTGACGCTTGACGTCCTCGCTGCCCATGTAGACCACACATTCGAGGCCGTAGCGGGCGCAGATCGTCGCGGTGGCCACACCGTGCTGGCCGGCGCCGGTCTCGGCGATCACGCGCGGCTTGCCCATGCGTTTGGCCAGCAGCGCCTGCCCGATGGTGTTGTTCACCTTGTGGGCGCCGGTGTGGTTCAGGTCCTCGCGCTTCAGGTAGATCTGCGCGCCGCCCATCTCGCGGCTGGTGCGGGCTGCGTGGTAGACCGGGCTCGGCCGGCCGACGTAGTGGGTCAGCTCGCTGCGGAATTCGGCGACGAACTCGGGGTCGTTGCGGTACTTGTCGTAGGCGGCCTTCAGCTCGTCCAGCGCGTGGACGAGGGTTTCGGCGACGAAGGACCCGCCATAGGGCCCGAAATGCCCGCGGGCGTCGGGTTGCTGGTAATCGTTCATGGCTTCAGGTGGTGATGAGGGCTTCAAGCTCCAGCGGACGCGTCGCGCGCATCGGCTTCGCGTACCGCTTCACAGAACCGGCGGATGGCCACGGCGTCCTTGATGCCGCGGGCGCTCTCGACGCCGGAGCTCACGTCAACGGCCCAGGGCCGTACCTGAAGAATCCCACCGATCACGTTTGCAGGCGTTAACCCACCAGACAAAACGACCGGACGAGGAACGCTTGGTGGAATGAGTGACCAATCGAAAGCCTTTCCGCCGCCGCCATAACCTTCCACGTGTGCATCGAGCAACAAGGCCTGGGCAGAGGCGTATCGAGCGGCAAAGTGTAGCAAATCGAACTCGGCGGTCATCCGCGCGGCGCGCAGGTAGGGCCGGCCGTATTGTTCGCAGGCCTGCGGCGTCTCATCGCCATGGAACTGCAACACCAGGTGGGGGATGGCGTCGCAGGCCGCGCGCACCGTCTCTTCGTCGGCATTGACGAACAGACCGACGGGCGTCATGAACGGCGCCAATCGCCGTGTCAGCGCCTCGGCGCGTTGCAGTGTGACGTAACGCGGGCTGCGCGGGTAGAAGACCAGCCCGATGGCGTCGGCGCCGGCCTCGACCGCGGCGTCGACGTCGGCCTCTTGCGTCAGGCCGCAGATCTTGATGCGGGTGCGTAGTGGCATCGTGAGGAGGGTGGGTGCTGGGGCGCGGGCGCCGGCGACATCTTCAGGGCAGCCAGTCGGCACCCGGCACGGTCTCGGGCAAGCCGAAAGCGACATCGTACCGCGGCCCGACGAAGTAGAGCCCGTCGGGCGCAAAGGTGGGCGCCGCCACCCGCCGGTCGCGGGAGGCGAGCACCTCGGCCACCCAGCCCGGCGCTTGCTGGCCGGTGCCGACCGCGATCAAACAGCCCATCAGGTTGCGCACCATATGGTGCAGGAAGGCGCTCGCCTCGAACTCGAAGCACCAGTAGGTGCCGTGGCGGGTGATGGCGAGCGTGCGCAGTGTCTTCACCGGCGATTTGGCCTGGCACTCGGAGGAGCGGAAGGCGCTGAAATCGTGTTCGCCGATCAGATGCGCTGCAGCGGCCCGCATGGCGTCGCCGTCCAGCGGACGGAACACCCAGCCGGCAAAGCCGGACTCCAGTGCGGGGCGGACGGCCGCCTCGCGCAAGATGTAACGGTAGCGCCGCCCGAGCGCGCTATTGCGGGCATGGAAATGGTCGGGGACTGGCTGGCACCACTGCACGGCGATGTCGGCCGGCAAGAAGGTGTTGGGGCCCCGGACCCACGAGAACGGGGCCCGGTCCAGGTCGGTGTCGAAGTGCACCACCTGGTTGAGGCCATGCACGCCGGTGTCGGTGCGGCCGGCACACAAAGTGCGAACGCCCTGGCCGGCAAAGCGGCTCAGGGCGGATTCGAGATGGTCTTGGACCGTGCGCCCGCCGGGCTGGCTCTGCCAGCCCTGGTACGCGGTGCCGCGGTAAGTGACGCCGAGGGCGATTCTCAAAACGTCGCCTGGAACACGCTGTCGCCCGCTCCGAATTCCGGTGCGGGCGACGGGCTGGGGCGGAACAGGCGCCGCCGCGTCACACCAGTTCGGCCAGCATCGTCTGCGCCTTGGCCTTCAAGGCGCCGCTCGAGCGGCTGACGACTTCCTGCAGCAGTTCTCGGGCACCTTCGCGGTCGCCGATCTGACGGAATTCCTCCGCCAGTTCGAGCTTGCGGGCCAGCGGGTCGCCGGCGTCGGACACGTCGCCCAGCTCGAAGTCGGGCAGTTCATCGAACTTGCCAGGCTGCGACGGCGTCATGTCGAGCTTGCCCGGCTGCGAGGCCGCCCCGCCCAGGTCGAGCGACAGGCTGTCGAGATCGAAGTCCATCGAGCGCGACGACGGCGCGGCCGCGGAGCGCTCGGCGGGGGTTTCGAGGTCGGGCAGATCGAACGACATGTCGAGGTCACGCCCACCGGCCGACGGGGCCGGCGCGCCGAGATCCTGCGTGCCGAAGGACGACGTACGGGCTTCGGCGACCGGCTGGAACGGCGCGGTGCTGTCCATCGGGCGCGGCGCCGCGGGCGAACCGGACATCGGCAGGTCGAGGTCGAGGTCGATCGAACGCTCCGGCGCCGCCGGCGGCTCTTCGAAGCGCGCCGCGGGCATCACCGAGTGCGGCATCGTGGTCGCACCGAGCGGCTCGACGGCCTGCGCCGGCGGGCGGGCGTTGGCCGGGGCACCGCCGGGTTGGTACAGCGTGTTGTCGGGGTCCACCTGGCGGCCGAGTTCCTGGGCCCGCGCCCAGTCCTCACCCTCACCGTGGGTCAGGCCGTGCAACTGCGTCGCCAGCAGCTCGAAGCCCTTGGTGTCGCGGCGCTTGGCATAGACCTCGAGCAGCTTGGTGCGGATCGCGAGCCGCTCGGGCGTCGCGCGCATCGCTTCCTTGAGGATCTCTTCGGCCTGCAGGTCGCGACCGTAGGCGAGGTAGACGTCGGCCTCGGCCACCGGATCGACGTCGCCGATCGCGTCGAGCTGGCTCAGCGAGTAGCTGAGCGAAGACGGCGCGCCGGAGGCGTCCTTGGTGTCGATACGCTGGCCGCCGCTGGCCCCGAAGAACGAGTCGGGCTGCAAGCGGCTCTCGAGGAAGGAGGTCTCGCCGCTGTCCTTCTTGCCCTTGGACTTGAGGCGGTAGACGCCCAAGCCCGCCAACAGCAGGGCGACACCGCCTGCCACCCAGGGCAGCAGCGGGTTGTCGCGCAGCGCTTCCATGAAGCTCGGCTCGGCCGGGGCCGGAGCGGGCTCGGCCGGGCGCACCGGCGCCGGAGCGGGGGCCGACGCGGCCTCGGCTTCGGCAGCGGAAGCGGTCTCGTCACCCGACGCGATGACAGCCCCGGCATCGGCCGGGACCGGCTCGGAAGCGGGAGTCGCCGGTGCCGGAGTAGGCGTGGGCGTGGGCGCCGCCGCAATGGCCGGTGCCGAAGCGGGGGCCGGCGACGCCGGAGTCGCAGCCGCGGCAGGCGCCGAAGCAGGGGCCGGCGGGGTGGCCAACGGAGCGGTCGGCACTTGCACACCGGGCACCGTGGGTGCCGGGGCGGTCGGCGCCGACGCGCCGGTACCCGCGCCCTTCGGCGCGATCTTCTTCAGGTCTTGCAGGTTGCGCGACAGTTCGGCGACGCGGGTGTCGACGTCCTTCTTCTCGCGTTCCTTCGCAATCTGCTCCTCGGACCCGGCACCCTTGGTGCCCAGAGCGCCCTTGCTCAGGGTCAGACGGTCCGGCGACGGGGCGGCAGCCTGGCGACGGTCTTCGACCGCTGCGCTCACCTGGCCCGACGCCTGACGGCTCGGCTCGGACGTGCCGGCCGAAGGCACGGCGCCGGCCAGGCGCTGACGGTAGGCCGCGAAGTCGGCACTTTGCGCCTGGATCACCTGGCGGGCTTCCGAGGGCGAGACGGATTCGGCTTGTTCGGTCGAGGGCACCGACAGCACCGCGCCTGCCTTCAAGCGGTTCAGGTTCTGCCCGATGAACGCGTCAGGGTTGGTGCGGTAGAGCGCGACCAGCATCTGGTCGAGCGACACACCGGTGCGCTGCACACGGCCGGCGATCGACGACAAGGTGTCGCCACGGCGCACCGTGTACTGATCTTCCTCGCTGCCGCTGCCGGCAGTGCGCGGCGCATCGGCGGCGCGGGCGGACTCGGCACGCGCAGGCGCCGGCCGGCGCTCTTCGGGCGCGCGGGCGGTGCGAGCAGGCGTGGCCGGAGCAGCACTGTCGGTCGATGCGGCGCCGTTCGAGCGCGGCCGGCTGGCGGCTGCGGAGGCAGCGCCTTCGCCGTTGCTGGACATGGCCGGCGCCGTCGTGGTGTTGGATGCTTGGCGTGTGGTCGGCGGGTCGAGCAGCAGTGTGTACTCGCGTACCAACCGGCCGGAGGCCCACGACAGCTCGAGGATGACGTCGACAAACGGCTCTTGCACCACGCGGTCGCTGGTGATGCGCAGGTAAGGCCGGCCATCGGTGCGGCGCAGCAGGGTCACCTGCGTTTGCGGCAGCACGGCGTTGTAGTCGACACCCGCGGCACGGTACGCGTCCGGCGCGGCGATGCGGGCCCGGAACTGCGCCTCTTCCTCAGGCGTCATGCTGGTGATGTCGATCTCGGCGCGCAGGCCTTCGCCCAAGGCTGACTGAACATTCAGCCGCCCCAGTCCGAGTGCCGCAGCGTGGCCCGCTGCAAAGCACAAGGTGGCCGCAGCCACCCCAGACAGAGCGAAACGCCCTACGGATCGTGTATTTCGTTTCAAGGCGTCTCCCAATGGATCAAGGTGCCCTACCCGCGAAGCTCTCATTATGGCCGGACCAGCGTGTAAATCCGCCGGCAAGAATTGCAGAAATCACAATAACATCAAGCAGATACGCTGACAAGCTCATGCAATTGCTGACATTCCTTTGCAGCGGAAGGCGTTGTAACCTAAAGCAACATGTCGCTAGGTCACAACGTCTTCGTGCCTGCCCGGCCCGCCGCTCAGGCGTCGAGCAGGATGCGCAGCATGCGACGCAGCGGTTCCGCCGCGCCCCACAGCAACTGATCGCCGATGGTGAAGGCGCCCAGGTACTCGGGGCCCATCGCCAGCTTGCGCAGCCGCCCCACAGGAATGGTCAACGTACCGGTGACCGCAACCGGCGTCAGGTCTCGGATGGTGGCCTCGCGGGTGTTGGGCACCACTTTGACCCACGCGTTGTCGTTCGCGATCATGGCCTCGATATCGGCCACCGGCACATCTTTCTTAAGCTTGAAAGTGAGTGCTTGACTGTGGCACCGCATGGCACCGATGCGGACGCAGAAACCGTCGACCGGGATCGCTGGAGAGCCGTAGGCCTCGCCGATGCCGAGGATCTTGTTGGTTTCGGCGCCGCCCTTCCACTCTTCGCGGCTGGTGCCGTCGCCCAGGTCCTTGTCGATCCACGGGATCAAACTGCCGCCTAGCGGCACGCCGAAGTTGGCGGTTTCTTCCGCCGACAGCCCACGCTGCTTGGCGATGATCTTGCGGTCGATCTCGAGGATGGCGCTCTTGGGGTCGTCGAGCAGCGCCTTGACCTCGGCGTTCAGCGTGCCGAACTGCGTCAGCAGCTCACGCATGTGCTGTGCACCACCGCCGGACGCGGCCTGGTAGGTCATCGTGCTCATCCACTCGACCAGGCCGGCCTTGTAGAGGGCACCGACGCCCATCAGCATGCAGCTGACGGTGCAGTTGCCGCCGACCCAGTTGCGCCCGCCTTGCGCGAGCGAGTTCTTGATCACCGGCAGGTTCACCGGGTCGAGCACGATGACAGCGTCGTCCTTCATGCGCAGGGTCGACGCGGCGTCGATCCAGTGGCCCTTCCAACCGGCCGCCCGCAGCTTCGGGAAGACTTCGGTCGTGTAGTCACCGCCCTGCGCGGTGATGATGATGTCGCAGCGCTTCAGCGCGTCGATGTCGAAGCCGTCCTTCAGCGTGGTTTCGTTCTTGGCCATCGCCGGGGCCTTGCCGCCGGCATTGCTGGTGCTGAAGAAGACCGGCTCGATCAGCGCGAAGTCGTTCTCCTGCTGCATGCGGTCCATCAGGACGGAGCCGACCATGCCGCGCCAGCCCACCAGTCCAACCAAAGTCGTCGCCATATTTCGTGATCCTGTTCTCAGTTCGTGTGTGCGAGGTGCCACGCGCGGCGTTGTTTCAGATGCTCGTGCGAGCGGTCGCGTGGCAGCCCTGTTGTGGCTTGCGCCCGGTGGAGACCGGGCGGCGGGTGCATCAGGACTGGGCTTTCAAGCGGGCGACCACAGCGTCGCCCATCTCCTTTGTCCCGACCCTCGTCGTTCCATCGCTGTAAATATCGGCGGTACGCAAGCCTTGCGCCAGTACGCTTTTCACGGCTGTCTCGATTCGCAGGGCGGCTTCCGACTGGTTCAGGCTGTAGCGCAGCATCATCGCGGCGCTCAAGATGGTTGCGAGCGGATTGGCCACGCCCTTGCCCGCGATGTCGGGCGCCGAGCCGTGGCTGGGCTCGTACAACCCTTGGCCGCGAGCGTTGAGCGAGGCCGACGGCAGCATGCCGATCGAGCCGGTCAGCATCGCCGCTTCATCGCTCAGGATGTCGCCGAACATGTTGCCGGTGAACAGCACGTCGAAGCGCTTGGGCGCCTTGACCAGCTGCATCGCCGCGTTGTCGACATACATGTGTTCCAGTTCGACGTCGGGGTACTCGGCGTGCACCTCGGTGACCACGTCCTTCCAGAACTGGAAGGTTTCGAGCACGTTCGCCTTGTCGACACTCGTGACCTTCTTGCCGCGTTTGCGGGCGGCCTGGAACGCGACGTGGGCGATCCGCTCGATTTCCGGGCGGCTGTAGCGCATCGTGTCGAAAGCTTCCGGCTGGCCGGCGAACACACCGTCCGGCGCACTGCGGCGGCCACGCGGCTGGCCGAAATAAATGTCGCCGGTCAGCTCGCGAATGATCAGGATGTCGAGGCCGGCCACCAGCTCGGGCTTGAGGCTGGACGCATGCGTCAGCTGCTCGTAACAGATGGCCGGGCGGAAGTTGGCGAACAGCTCCAGGTGCTTGCGCAGGCCCAGGATGGCCTGCTCGGGACGCAAGGCGCGCTCGAGGTTGTCGTACTTCCAGTCGCCGACGGCGCCGAACAGCACCGCGTCGGCCTGTTGGGCCAGCTTCAGGGTGGACTCGGGCAGCGGATGGCCGTGCGCCTCGTACGCGGCGCCGCCGACCTTGGCCTCTTCGAGCTCGAACGAGAGGTCGAGGACGGACAGCACCTTGACGGCCTCGGCGACGATCTCGGTGCCGATGCCGTCACCGGGCAACACGGCAATTTTCATGATCTTCCTTTCAGACGGCGCAGACACACACACGATTTCGCGCCGGTACAAACGGCTCGGCCCGGCGGTCGCCGGGCGCGCTTTCGGTCTCACGGCCGCCGCGCCGCTGCGCCGGCGGCGGGCTGTTTCACACGATGCGGTGGTTCAGCCAGGGTTTGGTCGCCAGGCGCTCGGCTTCGTACGCCTTGATCTTGTCAGCGTGCCGCAACGTCAGGCCGATGTCGTCATAGCCGTTGAGCAGACAGAACTTGCGAAACGGCTGGACCTCGAACGACAGCTCGGCGCCGTCGGGCTTGACCACCACCTGGCGTTCGAGATCGATCGTCAGCTCATAGCCGACGAACGCCTGCACTTCGTCGAACAACCGGGACACCTCGTGCTCGGGCAGCACGATCGGCAGCAAGCCGTTCTTAAAACAGTTGTTGAAAAAGATGTCGGCATAACTCGGCGCAATCAGCGCCCGGAAGCCGTACTGCTCGATGGCCCAGGGCGCGTGCTCGCGGCTCGAGCCGCAGCCGAAATTCTGCCGCGCCAACAGCACCGAAGCGCCGCGGTAACGCGGCTGGTTCAGCACGAAATCGGGGTTGGGCTTGCGGGTCGCCGGGTCCTGCCCGGGCTGGCCGACGTCCAGATAGCGCCATTCGTCGAACAGGTTGGGCCCGAAACCGGTGCGCTTGATCGACTTCAGGAACTGCTTGGGAATGATGGCGTCGGTGTCGACGTTCTCGCGGTCCATCGGAGCGACCAGACCTTTGTGGACTCGAAATGCTTGCATGCTTGTATTTCCCTCGCTCCGGGCCGCCGACCGGCCCGTTGCCCTTGACCTGCGGCGCACCGCAGCCTCGATCGTTGACCCGCATTCTGCCGTGCGGGCGCCTGGCCCGCGCAGCTGTAACACCTCCGCGGCGACGACCTCACACGGACGTCATCGTGCCCGCGAGCCGGCCGGTTGACTCAGGCGAGACGGCGCACGTCCACGAAGTGGCCCTGCATCGCCGCTGCCGCCGCCATCGCCGGGCTCACCAGATGGGTGCGACCGCCGGCGCCTTGCCGGCCCTCGAAATTGCGGTTCGAGGTCGACGCGCAACGTTCGCCCGGCTCCAACCGGTCGGCGTTCATCGCCAAACACATCGAACAGCCCGGTTCGCGCCATTCGAAGCCGGCCGCCTTGAAGACCTGGTCGAGGCCTTCGCGCTCGGCCTGTTCCTTTACCAGGCCAGAGCCCGGCACCACCATCGCCAGCTTGACGTTGGACGCAACGCGTCCCCCGACGCGGCGCACCACGGCAGCCGCCTCACGGATGTCCTCGATGCGTGAATTGGTGCACGAACCGATGAACACCTTGTCGATGCGGATGTCGTCGATCGCCTTGTTGGGCTCGAGCGCCATGTACTGCAGCGCCCGCTCCATCGCATTGCGCTTGACCGGGTCCTTCTCTTTCTCGGGATCGGGCACGCGGTCTTCGACCGACACCACCATCTCGGGCGAGGTGCCCCAGGTGACCTGCGGGCGGATTTGCGTGGCGTCGAGTTCGACCACCGCGTCCCAGTGCGCGTCGGGGTCGGACTGCAGCGTGCGCCAGTAGGCCACCGCCTGGTCCCATTCGACACCGCGCGGCGAGAACGGACGGCCTTTCACATACTGCACGGTGGTGTCGTCGACGGCCACCAGGCCCGCCCGGGCGCCGGCCTCGATCGCCATGTTGCAGACCGTCATGCGGCCTTCCATGCTGAGCGCCCGGATCGCGCTGCCGGCGAACTCGATGGTGTAGCCGGTGCCGCCGGCCGTGCCGATGCGCCCGATGATCGCCAGCACGATGTCCTTGGCACTGCAGCCGCGCGGCAGCTGGCCCTCGACCGCGATGCGCATGTTCTTGGCTTTTTTGGCCAGCAGCGTCTGCGTCGCGAGCACGTGCTCGACTTCACTGGTGCCGATGCCATGCGCCAGCGCACCGAAGGCGCCGTGGGTGGAGGTGTGCGAGTCGCCGCAAACGACCGTCATGCCGGGCAGCGTGGCGCCCTGCTCCGGGCCGATCACGTGGACGATACCCTGGCGCTTGTCGCTCATCTTGAACTGCGTGATGCCGAAACGGTCGCAATTGCGGTCCAGCGTGTCGACCTGCAGCTTCGAGATCGGGTCGGCAATGCCCTGCGAGCGGTCGGTGGTGGGCACGTTGTGGTCGCTGACCGCCAGGTTGGCGGACAGCCGCCACACCTTGCGCCCGCTCACCTCGATGCCTTCGAAGGCCTGCGGGCTGGTCACCTCGTGCACCAGATGGCGGTCGATGTAGAGGACGGCGGTGCCATCTTCCTCGGTGTGGACGACGTGTTCGTCCCAGATCTTGTCGTAAAGAGTACGGCCCATGATTTGCAACAAACTGCCCGTGGGGGACGCGCGGCGCGCGAGAAGGCCCTGATTTTAAGCGTTTACTAACAAAAAACCCGGCACAAAGGCCGGGGTTTCGCGTTGGAGAGGCGGGAGACGGGGTGCCGCCGGCACCCCGCAGCCGGCTCAACCCCGATGGTCGATCGACTTGACGTCGCGTTTCGTCGCGCCGACGTAGAGCTGACGCGGACGGCCGATCTTGTACTCGGGGTCGCCGATCATCTCGTTGAGCTGGGCGATCCAGCCGACGGTGCGGGCCAGCGCGAAGATCGCGGTGAACAGCGACACCGGGATGCCGATGGCGCGTTGCACGATGCCGGAATAGAAGTCGACGTTCGGGTAGAGCTTGCGGGCGACGAAGTATTCGTCTTCCAGCGCGATCTTCTCGAGTTCCATCGCCAGCTTGAACAGCGGGTCGTTGCCCAGGCCCAGTTCGTTGAGCACTTCGTGGCAGGTTTCGCGCATCAGCTTGGCGCGCGGGTCGTAGTTCTTGTAGACGCGGTGGCCGAAGCCCATCAGGCGCACGCCCGAGTTCTTGTCCTTGACCTTGCCGATGAACTCACCGATCTTGGCCACGCCGCCCATTTGCTGGATCTCTTCCAGCATGTTCAAACAGGCTTCGTTGGCGCCACCGTGCGCCGGGCCCCACAGGCAGGCGACGCCGGCAGCGATGGCCGCGAACGGGTTGGTGCCGGACGAACCGCACAAACGCACCGTCGAGGTCGAGGCGTTCTGCTCGTGGTCGGCGTGCAGGATGAAGATGCGGTCCAGCGCGCGCACCACGACTTCGTTCGGCTCGTACTCTTCGCACGGCGTCGCGAACATCATGCGGGTGAAGTTCGCGGCATAGGACAGCGAGTTCTTCGGGTAGATGTAGGGTTGGCCGATCGAATACTTGTAGGCCATCGACACCAGCGTCGGCAGCTTGGCGATCAGACGGATCGCCGAGATGTCACGGTGCTGCGGATTGTTGATGTCGGTGCTGTCGTGATAGAAGGCCGACAAGCCGCCCACCAGGCCGGTCAACACCGCCATCGGGTGCGCATCGCGGCGGAAGCCGCGCAGGAAGAACTGCATCTGCTCGTTGACCATCGTGTGGCTGGTCACGCGGCTGACGAAATCGTCCTTCTGGGCCTGGTTCGGCAGGTCTCCGTACAGCAGCAGGTAGCAGGTCTCGAGGAAGTCGCAGTTCACCGCCAACTGCTCGATCGGGTAGCCGCGATAGAGCAACTCGCCCTTGTCGCCGTCGATGTAGGTGATCGCCGAGTTGCACGACGCCGTCGACAGGAAACCCGGGTCGTACGTGAACTTGCCGGTTTGTGCATACAGCTTGCGGATGTCGATCACATCCGGGCCGACGGAGCCCTTGTAGATGGGCAGCTCCATATTGGGGCTGCCATCGGAGAACGAAAGGGTGGCTTTCACGTCTGACGGTGTCATGGCATTTCCTTGGTTTTCGAGAATCTCTTTAGGCGGGCTGGCGCATCTGAAGGAGAACGTCCCGGACTTCCGGTCGGTTCAGCTCTCCTTCGGGCTCCCTGCGCGCCAGCAGCAGGTCGAGCAGGTCGTTGTCCGACAGGTCCATGAGCGCCTGCAAGCCCTCGGCCTGCCGCACGGTCAAGGTGCTGGCGTGGCGAGCGAAAAACCGCTCGATGAACAAATCGTTCTCGAGCAGCCCGCGCCGGCAACGCCAGCGCAGTTTGCTCAGCGAACGTTCATCGAGCAGCGGTTCACTCATGATAGGCCCTACCGGCGACAGGACAAAGGGTCGGCGCGGTTTACACCGCGCGCCGCACCATCAGTTCCTTGATCTTGCCGATCGCCTTGGTCGGGTTCAGCCCCTTCGGGCAAACGTCGACGCAATTCATGATCGTGTGGCAACGGAACAGACGGTAGGGGTCTTCGAGGTTGTCCAGGCGCTCGTTGGTCGCTTGGTCACGGCTGTCGGCGATGAAACGGTAGGCCTGCAACAGGCCGGCCGGGCCGACGAACTTGTCCGGGTTCCACCAGAAGCTCGGGCAGCTGGTCGAGCAGCTCGCGCACAGGATGCACTCGTACAAGCCGTTCAGCTCTTCGCGCTCTTCCGGCGTCTGAAGGCGCTCGCGCTCGGGGGGCGGCACGTCGTTGACGAGGTAGGGCTTGATCGAGTGGTACTGCGTGAAGAACTGGGTCATGTCCACGATCAGGTCGCGGATCACGGGCAGCCCGGGCAGCGGCTTCAGCACGATCGGGTCCTTCAGCGTGCGCATGTTGGTCAGGCACGCCAGGCCGTTCTTGCCGTTGATGTTCATCGCGTCCGAGCCGCACACGCCTTCGCGGCACGAGCGGCGGAACGACAAGGTCGGGTCGACCGCCTTCAGCTTGACCAGGGCGTCGAGCAACATGCGTTCATTGCCGTCGAGTTCGATCTCGATGGTCTGCATGTAGGGCTTCGCGTCCTTGTCCGGATCGTAGCGGTAGATCTGGAATTTACGTTTCTGGCTCATCGTGGTTTCCTGCTGTGACGTCCGTCAGAAGGTGCGGACCTTCGGCGGAATGGACTCCACCGTCAGCGGCTTCATGTTGACCGGCTTGTAATCGAGACGGTTGCCCTCGGTATAGAACAGCGAGTGCTTGATCCAGTTGGCGTCGTCGCGGTTGGGGAAGTCGTTGTGCGCGTGGGCGCCACGGCTTTCCTTGCGCGCCGCCGCCGAGATCATCGTCGCCTTCGCGGCTTCGATCAGGTTCTCGACTTCCAGCGCTTCGACGCGGGCGGTGTTGAACACCTTGGACTTGTCCTGCAAGCCGATGCTCTTCACGCGCTCGGTCACTTCCAGGATCTTTTTCACACCTTCGTCCATGCTGGCCTGGGTGCGGAACACGCCGGCATGCGCTTGCATGGTGCGGCGGATGTCGTTGGCCACATCCTGGGAGTACTCGCCGTTGACCGCCGTGTCCAGGCGCGCCAAACGGGCCAGGGTCTGGTCGGCGGCGTCCTTGGGCAGCGGCTTGTGCGACTTGTTCTTCAGGTTGTAGTCGACGATGTGGTTGCCGGCGGCGCGGCCGAACACCACCAGGTCGAGCAGCGAGTTGGTGCCCAGCCGGTTGGCGCCGTGCACGCTGACGCAGGAGCACTCGCCCACGGCGTAGAGGCCGTTGACGATGTCGTTCGGCGCGCCGTTCTTGGGCACCACCACCTGGCCGTAGACGTTGGTCGGGATGCCACCCATCTGGTAGTGGATGGTGGGCACGACCGGGATCGGCTCTTTGGTGATGTCGACGTTGGCGAAGTTGTGGCCGATCTCGAACACCGAGGGCAGCCGCTTCATGATCGTCTCGGCGCCCAGGTGGGTCATGTCGAGCAGCACGTAGTCCTTGTTGGGACCGCAGCCGCGACCTTCCTTGATCTCCTGGTCCATCGAGCGCGACACGAAGTCGCGCGGCGCCAGGTCTTTCAGCGTCGGCGCATAACGCTCCATGAAGCGCTCGCCGTTGGCGTTGCGCAGGATCGCGCCTTCGCCGCGGCAGCCTTCGGTCAGCAGCACGCCGGCGCCGGCGACGCCGGTCGGGTGGAACTGCCAGAACTCCATGTCTTCGAGCGGGATCGACGCACGCGCCGCCATGCCCAGGCCGTCACCGGTGTTGATGAAGGCGTTGGTCGAGGCCGCGAAGATGCGGCCCGCACCGCCGGTGGCCAGCAGCACCGTCTTGGCTTCGAGGATGTAGACCTCGCCGGTCTCCATTTCGAGCGCGGTCACGCCCACCACGTCGCCTTCGGCGTCGCGGATCAGGTCGAGCGCCATCCACTCGACAAAGAAGTTGGTGCGAGCCTTGACGTTTTGCTGGTACAGCGTGTGCAGCAACGCGTGGCCGGTGCGGTCGGCTGCGGCGCAAGCGCGCTGCACCGGCTTTTCACCGTAGTTGGCGGTGTGGCCGCCGAACGGGCGCTGGTAGATGGTGCCGTCGGGGTTGCGGTCGAACGGCATGCCGAAGTGCTCGAGCTCGTACACGACCTTGGGCGCTTCGCGGCACATGAACTCGATGGCGTCCTGGTCGCCCAGCCAGTCCGAGCCCTTGACGGTGTCGAAGAAGTGGTAGTGCCAGTTGTCCTCGGACATGTTGCCCAGCGACGCGCCGATGCCGCCCTGCGCCGCCACGGTGTGCGAACGGGTCGGGAACACCTTGGTCAGGACCGCGACGTTCAGCCCGGCCATCGACAGTTGCAGGGACGCGCGCATCCCGGAGCCGCCGGCCCCGACGATGACGACGTCGAACCTGCGCCTCGGAAGAGAAGATCCCACTTGCATCACAGCCTCCACAACACTTGCACTGCCCAGCCGGCACAGCCCACCAGCCAGACGATGGTCGCCACCTGCAGCGACAGCTTCACGCTGATCGGCTTGACGTAGTCCATCCAGATGTCGCGCATGCCGACCCAGACGTGGTACAGCAGCGAAATGATGACGACGAAGGTCAGCACCTTCATCCACTGTTGAGAGAAGATGCCGGCCCATTTGTCGTAGCCGACGATCTCGTTGATGCGGTTGCCCGCCTCGTCACGCTTGTACCAGGGCACCAGCACCTGGATGATCAGCGCGATCGTGAACAAGGCCATCAGCACGGCGGTGACGCGCTGCGCCAGCCAGTCGCGAAAGCCGTAGTGCGCGCCAACCACCAGGCGCTTGGAACCGTAGTTGCCGTATGTGTTGCTCATCGTGGAGTTCTCTTTTTTGTGTTCAGAAGAACAGCCTGTAGCCCAACACCACCGTCAGCAGCACGCTCGACACGAGCGTGAAGATCGCGGAGTTGCGCCCCTGCTCCTTGCCGACGGTGTGGAACATGTCCATCCACAGATGGCGCATGCCGGCAATGAAGTGGTGCAGGTAGGCCCAGATCATGGCCAGCACGACCAGCTTGACGAACCAGGCGGGGAAGATCCAGAGCCCGGCGCGAAATGCCGAGGTGAATTCTTCGAAAGAAACTTCAGAGGTGAGGCTTTTGTCAAACAGCCAGATCGTGAACGGCAGCAGCACGAACAGCAGCAGGCCGCTGACACGGTGCAGGATCGAGACCCAGCCGGCTGCCGGCAGCCGGTACTGCAAGGCATCCACCAGGCCCATCGGCCCGGGCCTATGTTTCTTGATTTCAGGCATACCCAACCTTCTAGCGATTTCTCGCGATGTAACGACGGTGAAACCAGACGATTTTATTGCAACGCAGCAGGCTCGACAGCAACGCCGGTTCGGCGGCCTGCCCGAACGGGAGACATCTCTCAGCTCACCTCGTTGCGATAGAAGTGCGACGCGGTGTTGTACAGCCCGCGGCGGATCTCGACAGGCTTGTCGCCATAGGTCAGGGACAAGCGTTCGACGCTGAGCAGCGGATAGCCCTCAGCGAGGTTCAGCAAGGCGGCGGTGGCGGGGTCGGCGGCCACTGCCCGCAGTTTTTCTTCGGCGCGGATCATACGCACGCCGAACTCGGTTTCGAACAGCGCGTACATCGGGCCCTGGTAATCGCTCAGCCGCTCGGCCGTCAGGCCCTTGAACAGCCCGCCGTGCAGCCAGATGTCGTCGAACACGACCGGCTGGCCCTTGAAATACAGCACCCGGCGGATTTGGAGCGCAGCATCGCCCGACTTCAACTCGAGGGCGCGCGCCACGTCGGCCGGGGCGCGTACGCGCCGGCAATCGATGAATTTGCGATCGACCGAGCCCTGCTCGCCGTCGTCCGGCATCAGACGCAGAAAGCGGTATTGGATCTTTTCTTCGGAATGGGTGGCGACGAAAGTGCCTTTGCCCTGACGCCGCACCAACAGGTTCTCGGCGGCCAGTTCATCAATGGCCTTGCGCACCGTGCCCTGGCTGACCCGAAAGCGCGCGGCCAGGTCGACCTCGCTCGGGATGGCCTCGCCCGGCTTCCACTCGCCGGCCTGCAGGCTGCGCGTGATCAGCCCCTTGATCTGCTGGTAAAGCGGACTGAAAGCAGGCCCGCCGGACTCGGAAGGCGAGGCCGGAACATCCGACAAAGACGAGGAAGGCAGGGGGGCCATGCCCGCGATTGCATCACAACGCAAGCATCAAGTCCAGAGACAGATGAATGATGTCTTATATAAGACATAGGACCATTGACAGTATGGGAAGGCGGCCCCAGACTCCCCTACACTTTCGGGTTGGAGCAGGTGCTGCGGCGACGCCACGCGTTTTTTCTCACGCCGTCTGGTTCTCGCATCGGTCGCCTCGACGTTCCATCCACAAAACGATTCCCTGGAGTCTCACATGAGCAAGAAACCCGTACGCGTGGCCGTCACCGGCGCGGCTGGCCAAATCGGCTACGCCCTGTTGTTCCGCATCACCTCTGGCGAAATGCTGGGCAAAGACCAGCCCGTGATCCTGCAGCTGCTGGAAATCCCCGACGAGAAGGCCCAGAAGGCGCTCAAGGGCGTGATGATGGAACTCGAAGACTGCGCCTTCCCCCTGCTGGCCGGCATGGAAGCGCACGGCGACGCGAACACCGCCTTCAAGGACACCGACTACGCACTGCTGGTCGGCGCCCGTCCGCGTGGCCCCGGCATGGAACGCAAGGACCTGCTGGCCGCCAACGCCCAGATCTTCACCGCGCAGGGCAAGGCGCTCAACGCCGTGGCGAGCCGCAACGTGCGCGTGCTGGTGGTGGGCAACCCGGCCAATACCAATGCCTACATCGCGATGAAGTCGGCCCCCGACCTGTCGCGCAAGAACTTCACCGCGATGCTGCGCCTGGACCACAACCGCGCGTTGAGCCAGATCGCTGCCAAGACCGGCAAGCCGGTGTCGAGCATCGAGAAGCTGGCCGTGTGGGGCAACCACTCGCCGACGATGTACGCCGACTACCGTTTCGCCACCATCGAAGGCCAGCCGGTCAAGCCGCTGATCAACGACGAGGAATGGAACAAGAACGTGTTCCTGCCCACCGTGGGCAAGCGTGGCGCCGCCATCATCGAGGCCCGCGGCCTGTCGTCGGCCGCCTCGGCCGCCAATGCCGCGATCGACCACATGCGTGATTGGGCGCTGGGCACCAAGGGCAAGTGGGTCACGATGGGCGTGCCGTCCAACGGCGAGTACGGCATTCCGAAGGACGTGATGTTCGGCTACCCGGTGACCACTGAAAACGGCGAATACAAGATCGTCGAAGGTCTGGAGATCGACGCCTTCTCGCAAGAGCGCATCAACCTGACCCTCAAGGAACTCCAGGAAGAGCAGGACGGCGTCAAGCACCTGCTGTAAACCCTCCGGGAGCGCAGATCCCGACGCAAAGGCCGACCGCTTCCTGCTGGTCGGCCTTTTTCCATTCGAGCTTCAGTTCACCTCCACGTCAGTGACCTCGGCCACCACCCCCTCCCCCGCACCGCTGCACCCGGCGCAAGCGCTGTTCGGTGCGTCCGACCTGCCCAGCGCCCTGCCCGCCTGCGACCACTATGCCGGCGTCGAAGCCCGCATGCGCAAGAGCCTGGCTCTTCAGGCAGAACTGGGCGAGCGTTATGGCGGTGCCGTCTTCGACGCCACGCTCGATGCCGAGGACGGCGCACCGGTGGGCGGCGAGCTCGAACATGCACTGCTCATGGCCGAACTGGTGGCCTCGTCCGAGAACCGCTACGGGCGGGTCGGCGCCCGGGTCCATCCGGTGGGGCACCGTTGCTTCGACGAGGAGGTCCACGCGCTGCTGTCGCGCTGCGGTGAGCGCCTGGCCTACTTGATGGTGCCGAAGCCCGAGCACCTCGACGATGTGCGGCAGGCCTGCGACCGCATCGACGCCATTGCGGCCAGCCTCGGCTTGCAGCGGCGCGTGCCGGTGCACGTGCTGGTCGAAACGCACGGCGCGCTGCGCGACGTGTGGGCGATCGCAGCCCACCCCCGCATCGAGTCGGTCTCGTTCGGGCTGATGGATTTCGTCTCGGCCCACCGCGGCGCGATTCCCGCCAGCGGCATGACCGCAGGGGGCCAGTTCTCGCACCCGCTGGTGCTGCGCGCCAAGCTGGAGATCGCCGCCGCCTGCCATGCGGCCGCCAAGACGCCTTCGCACTGTGTCGTCACCGAGTTCAACGACCTCGACGCGCTGCGCGCGGCCGCCAGCAAAGCGGCACGTGAGCTGGGCTACACGCGGATGTGGAGCATCCACCCGAACCAGATCCGAACCATCGTCGAGGCCTTCGCGCCGGACGAGGCTGAGGTGGAAGCCGCGGCCGAGATCCTGCTGGCCGCCCAGGCCGCCGCGTGGGGGCCCATCCGGCACAAGACGCGCGGCACTGACACCTTGCACGACCGTGCCAGCTATCGCTACTACTGGCATGTGCTGGCGCGCGCGCACCGGACCGGCCGCACGCTGCCGGACGCTGCCCTGACCGCCTTCTTCACGTAAGCCCTGCCGCACGCCGTTGCGGCGGCTGTTGCATGGCCGAGACGAACGCCTCGCGTCGCCGGGCTACCGCCGGTAAGAGCAGAAACGCGATCCTTGCCGCGTCAAGGCACTTCTGATGGCGCACGATGCGGGATCTACAGCGGCAGGAACAGGGCCTGTAGCGGGCGCCAAAAGGTGGCCCCGGCCGGCTCGAAGCAGCGCCAAACATGAACATGTTCACAGTTTGCGCCCGGCTCCAAGCGGCCTTCACGGCAGGCCCTCGCACTGTTGCGCCTCACCCGCCCTGCGGCGCGGCCCGCCCGCGTCACCGCGCCGCGAACGATGAACGGCCGGTCCGGCATCGCCCCCTGCACGCGGGGCCCGAAGACCAGAAATTTGTCGCAATCAAGGACCGTGCCTGCGCGATGTTACAAGATGCACCCGCCCACAATCTAGGCTTCCCCGGGACCACCAAGCTAGGAGATGACCATGAGGAAAACCCTGATTCGTGCCGCTGCGATCGGCGCCAGCGCCCTGATCGCCGTGTCGTTCGCGCACGCCGAGAAGAAACCGAGCAAGAAAAAGGCGGCAGCCGCAGCCGCGGCCCCCGCGCCGGCCAGCCCCGAGCAGCTCGAAGCGGCCGAACGTGTGCACATCGGCGAGAGCCAGTGCGAATACAAGCAGTCGGTCGACCTGGCGCACAACGCCACCTACCCCGGCTATGTCGACCTGACCTACGGCAAGCGCAAGTACCTGATGAAGCCGGTGTTGTCGGGCACGGGCGCGATGCGCCTGGAAGACGTGCGCGGTGAGACGCTCTATCTGCAGATCGCCAACAAGTCGATGCTGATGAACGTGAAGTCGGGCCAGCGTATGGTCGACGACTGCGTGCATGCCAAGCAGCGCGAAGTCGCTGACGCCTTGAAGGCGGCCGCCACCAACAACTGACCTCCGGCGAGCCGCGGCGCCGTCCGGTGCCATGGCCCCTCGAGGTGCTCCGCCTTACGCCCACGGAGCCCGGCGACGCCGGTCAAAGCGGCGGCACCACACTGCCACCCTCGCCGACCGGCACCGCAGCGAACTGCGCCGACGCCCCTGACGGGGCGTGTTCGTTCCGGCGAGACGCGGCGGGCCTTATGCGCGCCTTGCCGCCGCGTCCACTCCTCGCCACATTGCCGCGACGGAACCGGCCCGCAACTCTTATATAAGACATAAAATACGACACAGTCGCCGGCCGCTTTCACGAGCCGGCCGCCATCCGGAGAGCCCCCACATGCTGCAAACCTATCGCGACCACGTCGCCGAACGCGCCGCACTCGGCATTCCCCCGCTGCCGCTGTCTGCCCAGCAGACCGGCGAGCTGATCGAGCTGCTGAAGAACCCGCCCCCCGGCGAAGAGAGCTTTCTGCTCGACCTGCTGACGCACCGCGTGCCCCCGGGCGTGGACGACGCCGCCAAGGTCAAGGCGTCCTTCCTGGCCGCCGTGGCCCACGGTGACCTGAAGGTGGCGCTGATCTCGCGCGCCAAGGCCACCGAGCTGCTGGGCACGATGGTCGGCGGCTACAACGTCAAACCCCTGATCGAGCTGCTCGACGACGCCGAAGTGGCGCCCGTCGCCGCCGAGGGTCTGAAGAAGACCCTGCTGATGTTCGATTACTTCCACGACGTGGCCGAGAAGGCCAAGGCCGGCAACGCGCACGCCAAGGCCGTGATCCAGTCGTGGGCCGACGCCGAGTGGTTCACGTCGCGCCCTGAAGTGGCCCAGAAGATCACCGTGACGGTGTTCAAGGTCACCGGCGAAACCAACACCGACGACCTGTCGCCGGCGCCGGACGCCTGGAGCCGCCCCGACATCCCGCTGCACTACCTGGCGATGCTGAAGAACGCTCGCCCCGGCATCACCCCCGAGGAAGACGGCAAGCGCGGCCCGGTCAAGTTCATCGAAGACCTGAAGAAAAAGGGCCATCTGGTCGCCTACGTCGGTGACGTCGTGGGCACCGGCTCTTCGCGCAAGTCGGCCACCAACAGCGTGATCTGGGCCACCGGCGAAGACATTCCCTACGTGCCCAACAAGCGTTTCGGCGGCGTCTGCCTGGGCGGCAAGATCGCCCCGATCTTCTTCAACACGCAAGAAGACTCCGGCGCGCTGCCGATCGAGGTCGACGTGTCCAAGATGGACATGGGCGACGTGGTCGACATCTACCCCTATGCCGGCAAGATCGAGAAGAACGGCGCCAAGATCGCCGAGTTCTCGCTCAAGAGCGACGTGCTGCTCGACGAAGTGCGCGCCGGCGGCCGTATCAACCTGATCATCGGCCGCTCGCTGACGGCCAAGGCGCGCGAGTTCCTGGGCCTGCCCGCCTCCACCACGTTCCGCCTGCCGAGCGCGCCGAGCGTGTCGACCAAGGGCTACACCCTGGCGCAGAAGATGGTCGGCCGTGCCTGCGGCCTGCCGGAAGGCCAGGGCGTGCGCCCGGGCACCTACTGCGAGCCGAAGATGACCTCGGTCGGCAGCCAGGACACCACCGGCCCGATGACCCGCGACGAGCTGAAAGACCTGGCCTGTTTGGGCTTCAGCGCCGACCTGGTGATGCAGAGCTTCTGCCACACCGCGGCCTATCCGAAGCCGGTCGACGTCAAGATGCACCGCGAGCTGCCCGCCTTCATCAGCAACCGCGGCGGCATCGCGCTGCGCCCCGGTGACGGCGTGATCCACAGCTGGCTCAACCGCATGCTGCTGCCCGACACCGTCGGCACCGGCGGCGACAGCCACACCCGCTTCCCGATCGGCATCAGCTTCCCGGCCGGCTCCGGCCTGGTGGCCTTCGCCGCCGCCACCGGCGTGATGCCGCTGGACATGCCCGAATCGATCCTGGTGCGCTTCAAGGGCAAGATGCAGCCCGGCATCACGCTGCGCGACCTGGTGCACGCGATCCCGCTGTACGCCATCAGGCAAGGCCTGCTCACCGTCGCCAAGCAGGGCAAGAAGAACGTCTTCTCGGGCCGCATCCTCGAAATCGAAGGCCTGCCCGACCTGAAGGTCGAGCAAGCGTTCGAGCTGAGCGACGCGTCGGCCGAGCGCAGCGCCGCCGGCTGCACGGTGCACCTGAACAAGGAGCCGATCATCGAATACCTGAACAGCAACATCACGCTGCTCAAGTGGATGATCGCCAACGGCTACCAGGACAAGCGCAGCCTCGAGCGCCGCATCAAGGCGATGGAACAGTGGCTGGCCAAGCCCGAGCTGCTGCAGCCGGACGCCGACGCCGAATACGCCGCCGTGATCGAGATCGACCTGGCCGACATCAAGGAGCCGATCGTCTGCTGCCCGAACGACCCGGACGACGCCAAGACGCTCTCCGACGTGCAAGGCGCGACCATCGACGAGGTGTTCATCGGCTCGTGCATGACCAACATTGGTCACTTCCGTGCCGCCTCGAAGCTGCTGGAAGGCAAGCGCGACATCCCGGTCAAGCTGTGGGTGGCCCCGCCGACCAAGATGGACGCCGCCGAGCTGACCAAGGAAGGCCATTACGGCGTGCTCGGCGGTGCCGGTGCCCGCATGGAAATGCCGGGCTGCAGCCTCTGCATGGGCAACCAGGCGCAGGTGCGCGAAGGCGCCACGGTGATGTCGACCAGCACCCGCAACTTCCCCAATCGCCTGGGCAAGAACACCAACGTCTACCTCGGTTCCGCCGAGTTGGCCGCGATCTGCTCGAAGCTGGGCCGCATCCCGACCGTCGCCGAGTACCACGCCGACATGGGCGTGATCAACCAGGACGGCGGCAAGGTGTACCGCTACATGAACTTCGACCAGATCCAGGAGTTCAGCGACGTGGCAAAGGAAGTGACGGTCTGATCGTCACGGCTGACTGCCCATGAGAAACGGCCCGCGATTTGCGGGCCGTTTTGTTTTGGCGGAGGGGGCGGCGCCCCCTCCGCTTAGAGAGAGCTGCTCGGACTTACTGCAGCTTCACCGGGACCACGCCGATGCGCATCTGTGTGGTGACGGCGCTGGTCCGACCATCCAGCCAGGTGGCCTTGCTCACGCCCCAGGTCGATGGCAGGCGTACCAGTCGATTCTCGTCGGTGGACCAGAGGATCTTGAACCGCTCGGTGCCACGCTCGAGGTGGAAGACGTACACGGTGTGACGGTCCTCCGGCCGGTCGCGCACTTCATAGGCGTCCACCAGCTTTGCATCGCGCAGCCACTCGCGCGACGCAAACCTCTCGTACGCCTGGCCGGCGATCGTGAGCTTGCTGTAGCCGTCCTCGGGTCGCGAAAGCGAGCTGGTCGGCGAGTAGGCGTCGATGCCTTCCCAGTGGTAGTAGTTGTAGTTCTCCAACCCCTGCGACCACATGGTCAGCATCGCGCGCGACACGCCCGCCCAGTGCTCGTTGACCGTCGGGTTGTCGGCCACGCATCCGCCCGTGGCGGTGTCGCGCGGCTGGCAACGCGGCCCGCCTTCGGTATTCCAGATCGGCTTGGTGATGCCCTTGGCCTTCAGCAGATCACGCAGATTCGCGATCGGTGCCGCCACTTCCTCGGGACGCAAAGCGTTGAAATAGAAGTGGAAGCCGATGTAGTCCACAAGGCGGTCGCCCTCTAGCTCGATGAACTTTTCAAGCCACGGGTAACCCTGGTTGATCGTCAGCCCCGGCGAGATCAGCTTGTTGTTGGGGTTGATCGCCAGTTCGTCTTTGGCGATCTTCGCCAGCTTCACCATCGTCGCCACATCGCCCTTGTAGAACTTGTTGTAGTCCGCTTCGTTCCACAATTCCCAGTACAGGATCTTGCCGTTGTACTCTTGCGCGAGCCTCTTGACATAGGCGCGCCAGGCCTCGAAGTTGGTGGGCGGATACGCCAGTCCGACCGGCCCGCCCTGTTGCGCCCAAGCCGGCGTCTGCCCGAGCACCATCACGACCTGGCGGCCTCGATCCTGCGCGTGCGTCACGTAGAAGTCCAGACGCCTCTTCGCATCCGCGTGCCATTCACCTTCCCCATTCGGCTGGAAATGGGCCCAGGTGGTGGCCGTGTCCCACATGCGATAGAGCGTGGGCTGGGTGGCCATGCGAAGCGAGTTGTCCTGGAGCTTGGTGGTGTGCACGCCAAAGAAGGTCGGCGGCACTGTCTTCGTGGTCGCCGGGCGGACATCGTTCTTGCGCACTTCCTGCAGCTTCATGTCCTCGAGGTAGACCGGCACGCCGGTTTTCTCGACGAGGATGCGCAAAGACGCCGGGTCGTAGTCCGTCATCGCCGCTTGCAGCGTCACGGTCTTAGCCGTGCTGGACAGGTCAACCGTCGTGCTGGCCACGGACGTGTAGTTGCCCAGCCCGTCTCGGCGGATCATCACGGTGACCTTCTGGTCTCCGCCCGAGCGCAGGCGCAGCGTGGCGCGGTAGGTGCGGCCCGACCGGAACGGGTACTTGAAGTACAGCTGTGCGTCGCCGTCGGCCCCCCGCTGGTCGACCTGGAACAGCTGCGCACCGCTCTCGTGCCGCGCCGTGTACTTGGTCGGGTTGGTAACCTCGGCACCGGTCGGCCAGGCGTTGACACGCCAGCCCGGCGCCAGCGCCCCGGTGAAGTTGTCGAAGGTCGAGAAGGCCTGCGGCAGGTCCACCACCGTGTCAGCCGTCGAACCACTTGCGGGGATCAACGTGCCCTCGGCCGTCCGTGCGTCGGGCATCTCGACGATGGTCAGGTTGTCGATGTAGATGTTCACGCCGGCGTCTCGCACCTGCACCCGCAGCGCTGCCGGGTCCGTGCCGAGGTAGCGGCCCTCGACCTCCACCCGCTGCCACTCGGTGGTGGCGCCGACCGCGCCCTTCGCATAGGCAGTATGAGGGGCCGGGCCCTGGCGGATCAGGACGTCGACGGGGGAGGGATGTTCCTCTACATTGAGGTCCGGGTTGACCCGGTCTTTGCGGAGCCAGAATACGGCGCGATAGAGTTTGCCATTCTTGAATGGGAACTCGTAGTACAGATGTGCGTCGCCGGTGCCCTTGGACGTGATGCGAAACTTCTGCGCCCCCCCAACTCCCAAATAAGCCGCACCGCCAGTGGCCTGCGAAGCTTCAGCCTGGGCACCGCCCCAGGCGTTGATCCACCACCCAGGCGCGTAGCCGGTGAAAGGTTCGTTGAAATCAGACTCGGCCACTTTGACCTCGCCCGGTTGCAGGTATTCGAGCGGGACCGTCGACGCCGCCGCAGCCATCACTGCACTCGCGGTCGCGGTGCCGCCGCCAGACGTGTCGCCGGCACCGCCACCGCACCCCGCCAATGTCAGCGCAACCGCACCTGTTGCCCACAGGAAACGTTTGTTCAAGGCATTTCTCCGTTGTTGTTGGAGGCGCCATTGGAGGCGAGAGGACCGGAGACGTGAGCAACACCTCGCAATCGTGGTAACCGCTTACGCAGGCTCCGGGCAGCGGCCATGCCGCGGTACAGCGTCCGCACCTCTCAGCTTCCCTTGGAGAATCAAGGTCGGACGATGATCCGACGTGAGGCGGCCGAGACCGTCGAGCGGGAAGATAGCCCCCCAAGAGGGGGATGCCTGCGTTACGTCGCCGGTGCGGCTTTCGCGCAGGGGCCCGACCGTTGCTCCACGCCTCGGGACGGATCGGCGTCGCGCGACACCGTCACGGGCCTGTCACCTTCGACCCGTGGACGCCAGCAACCCCTGCAACGCCAGCGCGTTCTCCGCGGCCGCCCCCGACGCGGTGTTGTCGAAGATGCACCAGCAGTCCGCCGACTTGGGCCACGCCCGCAACGCGTCGCGCCAGGCCTGCAACTGCTCAGCGCTGTAGGACGACCAATACGTTCGCGGTGACCCGTGCCATCGGTGGTACACCGCTGCGCCGGCGCCCGACCCGTCTTCACCCAGCCACCCGCCCGGCGTCGCAGCAACCGGCACCTTGGCTGGGTCGGCGCCGACCCGCCCCACCCGGTGCGCCTGCAGCGCGCGCTCGGCGGCCGGCTCGAACCAGCTCGCATGGCGCGGCTCGCACACCACCGGCCCGTCGTGCTGCTCTCGCAGCAGCTGGAAGAAGTTTCGGACCACGCGTGGCTCGAACACCTGCGAGGGCGGCAGTTGCACCAGCAGCACGCCGAGCTTGTCGCCCAGGCCGCTCACCTCCGACAGGAACTGCGTCAGCGGCGCTTTGGCCCGCCGCAACCGCCCCTCGTGCGTGATCGTGCGCGGCAGCTTGACCGAAAAGCGAAAGCCCGCAGGGGTTTGTTCGGCCCAGCGCGCGTAGGTCTCAAGACGGTGAGGGCGGTAGAACGACGTGTTGATCTCCGCGCAACCCAACACGCGGGCGTAGCGGGTGAGGTGTTGGCCCTCCCCTGGAAAGGCAGGGGCGACTGCGCGGGGCAGGCTCCAGCCAGCGGTGCCGATGACGATCATGGGCGTCAGCTTAACGGCGACCTGCAGCCCCCTTCCCTCCCGCGCGGCGCCGCCGCCGGCGACGGCCTCGCCGCCCTTTTTGGCATCAAGATGTTCTGGCGGCGGCACCCCGCCTCGCATGCTTCTTGCGACCCAACTTCAAACTGCGACAATTCGCACGATTCCCCCACCCCCTATGGTCCCCGCTCCACGGAGTCCCGCACATGGCCAAAGCCACCCTCGAGAAAACCCCCAAAGCTGCCAAGACGTCCGCTCACGCCTTCGCCAAGACACTGAAGACCTTCTCCACCGCCTCCGCCAAAGAGGGCAAGTTCTTCTCGCTGCCCGAGCTGGCGAAGCAATATCCGAATGTCGCCCGACTGCCGGTGTCGCTGCGCATCGTGCTCGAAAGCGTGCTGCGCAACTGTGACGGCAAGAAGGTCACGCCCGAGCACGTCGAGCAGCTGGCGAACTGGCAACCGGTGAGCGAACGGGTCGACGAGATTCCCTTTGTCGTGGCGCGTGTTGTGCTGCAAGACTTCACCGGCGTGCCGCTGCTGGCCGACCTGGCCGCGATGCGCTCGGTGGCGTCCGAGATGGGCAAGAACCCGAAGACGATCGAGCCGCTGGTGCCGGTCGACCTGGTGGTCGACCACTCGGTCATGATCGACCACTACGGCAACAAGAAGGCGCTCGACCTCAACATGAAGCTCGAGTTCCAGCGCAACCAGGAGCGCTACGAGTTCATGAAGTGGGGCATGCAGGCGTTCGACACCTTCGGTGTGGTGCCCCCCGGCTTCGGCATCGTCCACCAGGTCAACCTCGAATACCTCGCGCGCGGCGTGCACAAGGGCGCCGGCGGCGTGTTCTATCCCGACACGCTGGTCGGCACCGACAGCCACACCACGATGATCAATGGCATCGGCGTGGTGGGTTGGGGCGTTGGCGGCATCGAAGCGGAAGCCGGCATGCTCGGCCAGCCGGTCTACTTCCTGACGCCCGACGTGGTCGGTTTCGAGCTGAGCGGCCAGTTGCGCGAAGGTGTCACCGCGACCGACCTGGTGCTGACCGTCACCGAGATCCTGCGCAAGGAGAAGGTGGTGGGCAAGTTTGTCGAGTTCTTCGGCGAAGGCACCGAGACGCTGGCCCTGCCCGACCGCGCGACGATCGCCAACATGGCGCCCGAATACGGCGCGACGATGGGCTTCTTCCCGGTGGACGAGAAGACCATCGACTACTTCAAGGGCACCGGCCGCAGCAAGCAGGAGATTGAGGCCTTCGAAGCGTATTTCCGCGCCCAGGGTCTGTTCGGCGTGCCCAAGGCGGGCGACGTCGAATACACCAAGGTGGTCAAGCTCGACCTTGGCGCCGTCGCGCCCAGCCTGGCCGGTCCGAAGCGCCCTCAAGACCGCATCGAGATCGGCAACATGAAGACCACCTTCACGCAGCTGTTCAGCAAGCCGGTGCCCGAGAACGGCTTCAACCAGCCACCCGAAAAGCTGGAGCAGGTGTTCACCACCTCCAACGGCCTCGAGATCCGCAACGGCGACGTGCTGATCGCCGCCATCACCTCGTGCACCAACACGTCCAACCCGGGTGTTCTGCTCGCCGCCGGCCTGTTGGCCAAGAAGGCCGTCGAAGCCGGGTTGAAGGTCAAGCCGCACATCAAGACGTCGCTCGCCCCCGGCTCCCGCATCGTCACCGAATACCTGGAGAAAGCCGGGCTGCTGCCCTACCTCGAGAAGCTCGGCTTCTCGGTGGCGGCCTACGGTTGCACCACCTGCATCGGCAACGCCGGCGACCTGACGCCGGAGATCAACGAGGTGATCTGGCGCAACGATCTGGTGTGCGCGGCCGTGCTGTCGGGCAATCGCAATTTCGAAGCCCGCATCCACCCCAACCTGAAGGCCAACTTCCTCGCCTCGCCGCCGCTGGTGGTCGCCTATGCCATTGCCGGCAACGTCACGCGTGACCTGATGACCGAGCCGGTTGGCAAGGGCAAGGGCGGCCGCGACGTGTACCTGGGCGACATCTGGCCGACCAGCGCCGAGATCTACCAGCTGATGAAGTACGCGATGGACGCCAAGGCCTACAAGGCCAACTACGGTCGCGTCACGTCGGAGCCCGGCAAGCTCTGGCAGCGCATCAGCGGCGTCAGCGGGCAGGTCTACAACTGGCCCAAGTCGACCTACATCGCCGAACCGCCGTTCTTCGAGGGCTTCGAGATGCAACCGCAAGTCGCCGAGGTGGGCGTCCAGGGGGCCCGCGCGATGGCCTTGTTCGGCGATTCGATCACCACCGACCACATTTCACCGGCCGGCTCGATCAAGGAAGAATCGCCGGCTGGCCGCTGGCTGAAGGAAAACGGCGTGCTGAAGGCCGACTTCAACAGCTACGGGTCGCGACGCGGCAACCACGAGGTGATGATGCGCGGCACCTTCGCCAACGTGCGCATCAAAAACCTGATGATCCCGCCGCGCGAGGACGGCTCGCGCGAGGAAGGCGGCGTGACGCTGTTCCAGCCCGGCAGCGAGAAGATGTTCATCTACGACGCGGCGATGAAGTACATCGAGCAAGGCACGCCGACCGTGATCTTCGCCGGCGAGGAGTACGGCACCGGCTCATCACGCGACTGGGCGGCCAAGGGCACCCAGCTGCTGGGCATCAAGGCGGTGGTGGCACGCAGCTTCGAGCGTATCCACCGTTCCAACCTGGTCGGCATGGGCGTGTTGCCGCTGCAGTTCAAGGGTGACGACACCTGGGAGTCGCTGGGCATCCGCGGCGACGAGGAGTTCGACATCGCCGTGGGCAGCGACATCAAGCCGCAGCAGGACGCGACGCTGACCATCCGCCGGTCCGACGGGTCGCAGCAACAGGTCACGCTGACGCTGCGCATCGACACGCCGATCGAGGTCGACTACTACAAGCACGGCGGCATCCTGCCCTTCGTGCTGCGCCAACTGCTGGCTGCCTGACGCGGCGTCGCGTCGCCGGGCCCTGACGGCCGCACGCCCCCGCCCGGGCTGCGGCCGTTTCCTTTACGGCGTGACGATGTCGACGTCAGCCGGCCGAGACGGCGGCGTAGCGGGCCGCATCGAAGCCCACCAGCAGCCGCTCCCCGGCCTCCAGCACCGGGCGCTTGATCGCGCTCGGCTGCGCCAACAGCAAGGCTCGAGCGCTGGCGGCGTCGGTCACCGAGGCCTGTGCCGCCGGATCGAGTTTGCGCCACGTCGTGCCCTGCCGGTTCACCAGCGTCTGCCAGCCGGCGGTGGCGAGCCAGTGGTCCAGGCGGGTTTCAGGCACCCCCTGCTTCTTGAAGTCGTGGAAGGTGTAGGCGATGCCGTGCTCGTCGAGCCAGCGGCGCGCTTTTTTGACGGTGTCGCAGTTCGGGATGCCGTAGAGGATCATGGTGGTGTTCGCAGCTTCAACGCGGGCCGTCCCAACTGTCGGCATCGCACATCGGGTCGACGTTATATCCGGTCTCTGTCACCTTGTCTGACGTTCGGTCCAGGCTGACCTGGAACCACTGGCAGAACACGGCTTCGTAGCGATACGACCAGATGCGTTCGTTGCGACGGGGGATCACCATCTCATGCGAAGGCCGACCGAGGCGATACAGCACCTCCTGGCGCGAGATGCCGACCGGTAGCGCGTTGAATGTCCGCTCGTCGAGCACCTGTTGCCAACGGCTGACCCGGTCTTGCGCATCGAGGTCGACCATGTAGGTATGCCGGCCAAAAGGCCCGCGCGCAAACTCGAGGCGGCGCGGTCCGTCGGGCTGCCGGTACTCACCCGTCGGCGGCCCCATTCGGGCGATCACCTCGGCTGCCGGAGTGCCGGGCTTCAGGTCGCCCGGACCATAACTGGTGGCGCAACCGGCCAACGTGGCAACAGACAGAACCCAGGCGGCACGGAACAATGAAGAACAAGTCATGGGGCCTCCTTGCGGCGTAGCCAATCGGCACGCCACCTTCCGATTTGCATCGGTGCGACCGGCGGGTCCACCGAGGATCGACTCTTCGGGCGTACACGACAGCAGGGGAGAGATGATGGCATGGTGGGCGAACCGCCGCTGCTCGGAGTCCAGAGGCAACAGCGGCCCATGTGGCCGGCCGTGCAGCGCTGCCCCAACGAAAAACCCCGCCGGCCTTTGCATTCAAAGACCGGCGGGGTTTCGATTTTGGTGGGCCCTGAGTGACTCGAACACTCGACCTACGGATTAAGAGTCCGCTGCTCTACCAACTGAGCTAAGAGCCCGATATCTTGTGCGACATCGTCCGGAGCACGACGGTTTTGCGAACCAACGTCTCCAATACTTTCACTGTGATCGCCACATACTGTACTTCGAACCCCGTGTGCGCAACAGCCGCGGCACGTCATTCAGAACAGCAGTGGTGGGTTGTGCAGGATTCGAACCTGCGACCAACGGATTAAAAGTCCGCTGCTCTACCGACTGAGCTAACAACCCTCCGCGCGGGATCTGCCTGCCGCCTGTTCGAGACCGCGAGACCGTGACCTCAAACGCGGCTGCTGAACCTGCTGAACTGTTCCAAGGGAACTTATTCAGCCGGTGACCCGCGAAGCCCTAGATTATAGACAGAGTTTTTTGGATTACTCAAGCCTCTTGTGGCCTTCGCACGATGCGACGTCTCAAGCTGTGCGGCGTGAGTCCCGCGCGATGTCCCGCAGCACCTCGCCAGCGGCGACGAGGCCGAAGGTCGCCGTGACGCTCACGACCGAACCATACCCATGGCAATTAAGACTGCCGTCGAGATCGCAGCTTTCGGGCGGGCGCGTCAGGGCTTCGCGTGAGAACACGCAGCGCACACCGATGTGTCCCTTGCGCGGTGCACCGTGCTCGCGCCGCAGGCGTTGCCGCAGTGAGGCCAGCAAGGGGTCGTGGGTGGTGTCGGACAGATCCGCCACGTCGACTTCGTGTGCCCGCTGCTTGCCACCGGCGGCCCCGACCGTGACCAGCGGGGTGCGGGTCTGCAAGGCCCAGGCGGCAAGTGCGGCTTTCGCACGCACCTGATCGCAACAATCGATCAACGCATCTACCGGCGCCGGCAACAATGCGGGCCAGTTGTCCGGCTCGACGAACTCTTCGACACCCCGCACCTGGCAGGCCGGGTGGATCAAGGCGATGCGCTCGCGCAACGCCAACACCTTGGCCTGGCCCAGCGTGCTCTCGAGTGCGTGGATCTGACGGTTCACATTCGACAGTGCGACATGGTCGAGGTCGAACAGCGTCAGTTCTGCTACGCCGCTGCGTGCTAAAGCCTCGGCAGCCCATGAGCCGACACCTCCAACGCCCACGACCGCGACGCGTGCCGCCCGGATCCGGCGATAGCCGTCCGAACCGTAAAGCCGGCGCAGGCCGCCGAAGCGGCGCTCGCCGTCGTCACCGTCGTCGCCCAGCAATTGGCTGGTGAGGTCGGGCTCGACGCCGCTCATCGGGTGACCTTCGTGTTGGGCACTGCGGCGCCGCTCATTTGGATAACCTCCGTGCTACGCACTGCCGTGCGAGCGGCTTCGGGCGGCCGTGCGCCGCTCATTTGGATAACCTCCGTGCTACGCACTGCGGTGCGAGCGGCTTCGGGCGGCCGTGCGCCGCTCATGCCTGCCGCTCCAGGCGCCAGACCTGATATTTCAGCCCGGCCACAGCCCCCGCGATGATGGCGGCCAGCGCGATGAAGCTGGTCAGGCCCAGCGTCGAAACGCCGGACAAGCCCTGCCCGATCGTGCAGCCGAGTGCGGTGACACCGCCGATCCCCATCAGCGCGCCACCGACCAGATGATTCGCCGTGTCTTGCGCGTCACGGAAGCCTTCCCAGCGGAAGCTGCGGTCGGCCAGGGAGGCGGCGGCCGAGCCGACCACAACACCGAGCACCGAGACGATGCCGAGCGTCAGCACGCGGCTCTTGTCGCTGAAGAAGATCAGCCAGTCGATCGTGTACGACACCGGCGCGACGAAGCTGAGCGACTCCATGCGTTGCGAATTGGTGGCGACAAAAGCCTCCTGCAGCGTGTTCGGGTCTTCGGCCACATAACCCAGCCGGCCCGACACCCACCACACGCCGACGATCACGGCCCCCACGCCGATGCCGCCCGCCAGGTTGTTGGCCGTGCGCCCTTCGGGTCGGGCCAGCGCCCAGGCGATGCAGCCGCCGCCGACCAACAGCCCCAGCCCCCAGGCGAGCGCCGCGCGCGACCAGCCGGTGGCCGCGCTGATCAGCGACGGCAGATCCTGGCTTCCCGCCAGCGTGAGCGACAGCCGGTCGACGCTGTTGACCCGCGCCACCGCGGTGATACCGCGCAGGGTGGCATAGGCCGCCAGGCCGAGCACGAGGAACACCACCAGCGACTTCAGGTTGCCCCCGCCGACACGGATCAAGGTTTTGCTGCCGCAGCCGGAGCCGAGCACCATGCCGACCCCGAACAGAAAGCCGCCGACCAGAGCCGACGCCCACAGCACCCGGGGCCCGCCGTAGAGCGTTTTGGATGCGTCGACCCAGCCGAGCCCGACCATCGCATTGAAGCCGACCACGGCAACGCCGATGGCCAGCACCCACATGCGCATGCGGCTCCAGTCGCCAATGTTGACGATGTCGGCCACCGCGCCCATCGTGCAGAAATGGGTGCGCTGTGCGATCGCGCCGAACGCGGCCGACAAAAAGAAAGCAGCCCAGAGAACCTGGGCTGCGATGGAGGAGAGATCGACGTCTGCCATGGGCCAAATTGTAAGTGGCCCATACGGCAGGTGTTGCCGCCGCGGCGGCAACACGTCACGCTGACGGGGAGTTAGACGCCGCTCACTTCGTCCACACCGGCTGACCGCGGACGCGGACCCAGGACATGCCGCCACCCACACCGGCCTCAGGCGGAAGCGGCGGCGGCGTCCTTGCCGCCGCCGGCAGCGGCTTGCTAGCGCAGTGCCGCCAACCGTTCCTTCGCCTCGGCTGCCGCCTCGCTCTGCGGATGGGTCTTGATCAGCTCGTCCAGCGTGCGGCGGGCCGCGGGCCGGTCTTTCAGCTCGATCTGGCACATCGCGATGGACAGCAAGGCCTCGGGCGCGCGCATGTGCTGCGGTGCCGTGTTCACCAGATTGCGGAAGGCCGCCATCGCCTCACGATAGTCGCGCTTGCCGTAAAAGGCGTTGCCGAGCCAGTAGAGCACCGTCTCGTTGTAACCGCTGCCCGGGTAGCGGCGCTGGAACGACTGGAAGGCGGCCGCCGCGTTCGGGAAATCGCCCTTGCGGAACAGCTCGAGCGCCGCGTCGTAGTCGCGCCGCTCGTCGGGCCGCACCTGGATTTCCTTGCCGTCGACCGTGACCTTCTGGGGCTCGAACTGCCGCATGCGGTCGTCCAGGCCTTGCTTCAGGTCGGTCTGGGTGCGCTGCAGCTCCGCCACCAGCCGCGTCAGCTGCTCGTTCTGGCCGCGCAGTTGTGCCAGCTCGCTGCGAGCCTGCTCGAGCTGGTTGTTCAGATCGAGCAGGCTGCGGCGCAGCTGCTCGATCTGCTCGGTGTTGCGCGTCTGTTCGGCGCGCCGCTGCTCGTTGCCCTGGTCGACCCGCTGGCGCAGCTCGAGGATGGCGCGGCGAGCTTCGTCGTCGCTGAACAAGGCGTGCGCCGACAACGGCAGGCCACACGCCAGCGTGAGCAGCGCGGCTCGGGCCGCGGCAGTCAACCCGCTGTGAGGACGCAACAACATGCTCGGCCCTCGCTCAACGCAGGTTCAGCTCGGCGCGGCGGTTCTTGGCCCACGCGTCTTCGCCGGAGCCGACCGCGGACGGGCGCTCTTCGCCGTAGCTCACCGCTTCCATCTGGCTTTCCTTCACGCCCAACAGCGACAGCGCCTTGCGCACGGCTTCGGCGCGCTTCTGGCCCAGCGCCAGGTTGTACTCGCGACCGCCGCGTTCGTCGGTATGTCCTTCGACCATCAGGCGACGCTGGCCGCCGTTCAAGGTCTTGGCGTAGGACGACAAGGTCTGGCCGTAGACGTCCTTGACCGCATAGCTGTCGAAATCGAAGTAGATGACCCGGTCGAGCTGGCCGGCGGCGTTGCGCTCGTTGCCTTGCGCGTCCGTCAGGTTCACCGACGAAACCTGGGACTGCGGCGTCTGCCCGCCCTCGCCGACCGCCTGGCCGGTGCGGGATTCAACCGGCGTTTCATCCAGTTTCACGCTGGATCCGCAGCCCGCCAGGACCACGGCCATGCATGCGGTAGCCAGCGCAGAGGACACAGTGCGAAGTTTCATGAGAATTCTCCTATCAGAACGAAACGCGTGCGCTTGGACGGCACGTTGATAAATGCCCGGCCTCAAAAGTCGGACGAGCGGAAAAATGTGCATCTAGCGGTTGCACGTGCGTGATTGTGTCGCACTCGCGTCGTGTCGTGCAGCAGCGACGTGGGTCAGCGCGCGTAGGGTCCCCACATCGGCTCACGGACGTCGCCCCGGTTGGAGAGCAAGGTCGCCTTGATCTTGCCATCCAGGGTGGAGGTCATCAACACGTCGCGGCCCTGAGCCCGGGTGGCGAAGAGCACCAGCCGGCTGTTGGGCGCAAAGCTCGGGCTTTCATCGTCGCGGGTGTCCGAGATGGTGGTGACGGTGCCGGAGGCCATCTCCATCAGCTGCACGCGGAAGGCGCCGCCCCCGTCACGCGTGACGTAGGCCAGCCAGCGTCCGTCGGGGCTGACCGCCGGGCTCACGTTGTAGCTGCCGTTGAAGGTCACGCGTTCGATGTTGCCGCCGCCGGCGGGCATGCGGTAGATCTGCGGCGAACCGCCCCGATCGCTGACGAAATACAGCTGCTTGCCGTCGGCGCTGAACACCGGCTCGGTGTCGATGCTGGAGCTGCTGGTCAGACGCCGCACGTTCTCGCCGTTGCGGTTCATCAGGTACAGCTGCGACCCGCCTTCGCGGGTCAGCACCACGGCCAGCTGCGACCCGTCCGGCGACCAGGCGGGTGCGCTGTTCGAGCCCTTGAAGGCCGCCACCGCGCTGCGCTTGCCGGACGCGATCTCTTGCGAATACACGACCGGCTTCTTGGTTTCGAACGACACATAGGCGAGTTCGGAGCCGTTCGGCGACCACGCCGGCGAGATGATGGGCTCGGCGCTCGCCAGCGCCACCTGGGCCCCCTCGCCGTCGGAGTCGGCCACCCACAGCGTGTGGCGCTGGGCCGACTTGGTGACGTAGGCGATGCGGGTCGCGAACACGCCCTTCTCGCCGGTGATCTTCTCGTAGATGTAGTCGGCGATGCGGTGGGCGGCGAGACGCAGGTCGGCCTCGACGACAGCGTAGGCCTGGCCCCCGAGGTCCTGGCCGCGCACCGTGTCCCACAGCCGGAAGCGCACGTCCACCCGGCCATCGGCCAGGCGCGACAGGCTGCCGGCGGCCAGGGCGTCGGCACCGCGGCCGCGCCATTCGGTGGCCACCGGCCGGGCCGTTTCGTCGACCGCGACACCGCCGGTGTCCACACCGCGGAACTGCCCACTGCGCTCGAGGTCGGCACGGATGATGGCCGACACCTGCTGGGTCCAGCCCGCTTCACCGCGGAAGGGCGCGATCGCGATCGGGAACTGTCGGGCGCCGACCCCCGAGATGTCGACGCGGAACTGCGCCAGTGCCGGCATGGCAGCGAATGCGGCCGGGACCGTCAGGAAGTTTCGTCGGGACAGCATGCTCATGGCGTCTTTTTGCATCCTTTCTTGATCAGATGGCGCAGCATGGTAGCGAAGGTCGCCACCGCGTCGCGGAAGCCCGCCCTTCGCCCTGCCGAAGCGGGCCGCCACCCACGCGGCGAGCCCCTGTCAGCTGCTGCAAAGCGGCGATCATCCGGTGTGCGGGCGTGCGCACCGGGCGCGGCGAGGTAAGGAGCGTAACAAGCTCTGGGCGTGCGGACCGTGTGCTGTAGTGCCAACAACGGCCCTGCAAGTTCCCTGCAGGCCCTCGCGCGGGACGGCCACGCTCACAGCAACACGATGTCGTACTGCTCGGGCGACACCGCGGCTTCGGTCTGTAGCGAGATCGGCTTGCCGATGAAATCGGACAGGGCCGCGAGGTGGGCGCTCTCTTCGTCGAGCAGCATCTCGACCACCGCGGGCGACGCCACCACCCGGAACTCCTTCGGGTTGAACTGCCGGGCCTCGCGCAGGATCTCGCGCAGGATGTCGTAGCAGACGCTGCGCGGTGTCTTCACCGAGCCCTTGCCGCCGCAGGTGGGGCACGGCTCGCACAGCATGTGGGACAGCGACTCGCGCGTGCGCTTGCGTGTCATCTCCACCAGACCGAGCTGCGTGAAGCCGCTCACCGTCATCTTGACGCGGTCGCGCTGCAGTTGCTTGCGCAGTTCGGCCAGCACCGCCTCCTGGTGGTCCTCGCGCACCATGTCGATGAAGTCGAGGATGATGATGCCGCCCAGGTTGCGCAGCCGCAGCTGCCGGGCGATGGCCTGCGCCGCCTCGAGGTTGGTCTTGAAGATGGTGTCGTCGAAGTTGCGGGCGCCGACGTAGCCGCCGGTGTTGACGTCGAAGGTGGTCAGGGCTTCGGTCTGGTCGATGATCAGATAACCGCCCGACTTCAGGTCGACGCGCCGCGCCAGCGCCTTCTCGATCTCCTGGTCGACGTTGAACAGATCGAAGATCGGACGCTCGCCGCGGTAGTGCTGCAGCTTGTGCACCGAGCCCGGCGTGTACTCGCGGCCGAAGGCCTTCAAGGCCTCGAACTGGGCGTGCGAATCGATGCGGATCGACTGTGTCTCTTCGTTGGCCAGGTCGCGCAACACGCGCTGGGCCAGGTTGAGGTCCTGGTGCAGCAATCGGCCCGCGGGCGTCTTGAAGCTGGCCTGGCGGATGCTCGCCCACATCTTGCGCAAGAAGGCGATGTCGGCGGCCAGTTCGTCGTCGGTCGCGTCTTCAGCGTTGGTGCGCAGGATGAAGCCGCCGCCGCCCTCGCCCGCCAGCCGGCCCATGCGGCTGCGCAACTGCTCGCGCAACTCGGGCGAGCCGATCTTCTGCGAAATGCCGATGTGGTCGTCCTGCGGCAGGAACACCAGCAAACGGCCCGCGATGCTGATCTGCGTCGACAGCCGCGCGCCCTTGGTGCCGATCGGGTCCTTGATGACCTGCACGGTCAGATTCTGGCCTTCGAACACCAGCTTTTCGATCGGCGTCGGGGGCGTGTTGTTGTGGTTGTGGTTGCCGTGCCCGCCCTCGGCAAAAGCACCGCGCTGCCAGACGTCGGCCACGTGCAGGAAGGCAGCGCGTTCGAGGCCGATGTCGATGAAGGCCGATTGCATGCCAGGCAGCACACGGGCCACCCGGCCAGCGTAGATGTTGCCGACCAGGCCGCGCTCGAGCGTCCGCTCGATGTGCAACTCCTGCACCGCACCGCTTTCGACGATGGCCACCCGCGTTTCTTGCGGAGACCAGTTGATGAGGATGTCTTGCATGTGCCGGGTAAGGGGTCAGTACGTGACCCCGAAGCGTTGCAGAAGCTGCGCGGTCTCGTACAGAGGCAAACCCATGATACCGGAGTAACTCCCAGCAATATGGGTGATCCAGGCGGCTGCCTGGCTCTGGATCGCATACGCGCCGGCCTTGCCCATCGGCTCGCCGCTCGCGACGTAGGCGTCGATCTGCGTGCGGGTGAGCGCCGCAAAGCGCACTTTGGAGATGTTTACCGTGCAATCGAAGCGGCGCATCGTGCCGACCGCGACGGCCGTGATCACCCGGTGTTCACGGCCGGACAGGCTGGCCAGCATCGCCGCGGCCTCATCCGCGCTGGCGGGCTTGCCGAAGATGCGGTTGCCCAGCGCGACCGTCGTGTCCGAGCACAACAGGGGTGCGGCCGGCAGGCCCCGCTGCTTCAGGCGGCGGCGTGCGGCGCCGAGCTTGGCCAGCGTGACGCGCTCGACATAGGCGAGCGGCGCCTCGCGCGGCAACACGGCTTCGAGCGCCTCGGCGTCCTCGTCGACTCCCGGCAGCAGCAGCTGGTGGCGCACGCCGAGCTGGTCGAGCAGCTGCCGCCGGCGCGGGCTTTGGGAGGCGAGGTAGACAAAGTCGTGGGAGGCGCGGGCCATCGTGGTGCTCGTTTTTCTTCTACTGCCATCGGGTGCGAAGGTGCGCCGAAACAGCGCGCGTCATTCGCGGTGATAAGGATGGCCGACCATCACCGACCAGGCGCGGTACAGCTGTTCGGCCAGCAGCACACGCACGAAGGCGTGCGGCAGGGTCAGGTCGGACAGGCGCACGCGCTCGTCGGCGCCCTCGCGCAAGGCCGGGTCGAGCCCGTCGGGCCCGCCGATCAGCAGGGCGACGTCGCGCCCGTCGTGCATCCAGGCCTTGAGCCGCTGCGCCAGTTGTTGGGTGGTCAGCCGGTCGCCGCGCTCGTCGAGCACGACAGTGCGGGCGCCCTTGGGCAGCGCCGCCTCGATGCGCGAGCGTTCGGCCGCCATCAGCGACTCGGCCGACTTGTTGTTGCCCCGCGGCTCGGTCTTGACGGCTTTCAACTCCAGCCGCAGCTCGGGCGGGAAGCGCTTGGCATAGTCGTCGTAAGCCGTCTCGGCCCAGGCTGGCATGCGTTGGCCGACCGCGACGACGACCAGTTTCATGCCTTGCGGGTGCCGGCCTTCTTGGCTGCGGCCGGACTGGCGGCCGCCTTCTTCGCTGCCACCTTCTTGGCGGGGGCGCGCACGCTGCCAGAGATCACCGTGACCGTGCGGGTCTTGGCCGGCGCCTTCTTGGCCGCCGGCGTCTTGCGCGCGGCGGTGGCCTTCTTGGCGGCCGGTGCGGCCGCCCTCGACGAGGCGGCCTTCTTCGCGGCCGGCGTCTTGGCGGCTGCGGCCTTCGACGCCGTTTTCTTCGCGGCGGCCTTCTTCGCCGGGGCCTTCTTGGCCGCCGGGCGGGCCTCGCTGGCGTTCACGTCGTCATCGTCGTCTTCGTCGGCGCCCTCGGCCTTGGGCAGCCGCTTGGTTTCGGCGCCCAGCTTGAGCTTCACCGGCTTCTCGCCCCAGATCTCTTCCAGGTGGTAATACTGGCGGATGGTGGGCTGCATGATGTGGGCCACGGCGGCGCCGCAGTCGACGATGATCCACTCGCCGTTGTCTTCACCTTCGGTGCGCATCACCTGAAAGCCCTGGTCCTTGACGCTGTCGCGGACGCTCGCAGCCAACGCCTTGGTCTGGCGGTTCGATGTGCCGGAAGCGATGATGACCCGTTCGAACAGGGGTGAAAGGTGTTCGGTGTTGAACACCTGGATGTCGTGGGCCTTGACGTCTTCCAAGCCATCGACGATGGCGCGCTGCAGTTTGCGGATGTCCATTGAGGCGGGCGTCTCCGTGTAGTCGGGATCAGGGGTTGGAATAAAGGTGATGCTGCGCAATATAGCGTGCCACCTGGGGGGGAACCAGCGTGTCGATGGGCTCGCCGCGCGCCACGCGGGTGCGCACTTCGGTCGAGGAGACGGTCATCGCAGGCAAGGGCAGGCTTTCGATTCGGTGGTCGTGTACCGCCAGCGCAGCAGGCGGGCGAGGCGCTTCCCCGGCCCGGCCGGCCACCGCCAGCGTCACGCGCTGCAGCAACTCTGGCCAGTCGCGCCAGGTGTCGAAACGCGCGTATTGGTCCTGTCCCACGATCAGCAACCAATGGGCCTGGGGCTGAGCCTCCTGCAAGGCGCGCACGGTGTCGATCATGTAGCTGGGGCCGTCGCGATCGGTTTCGACCGTCGAGGCGGTGAAGCCCGGCTCACGGGCAATGGCCAGCTCCACCATTGCGAGCCGATGGGCCGCCGGCGTGAGTTGCCGCGCCTTCTGCCAGGCGGCGCCCACCGGCACCCAGCGCAGTTCGTCGAGCCGGAGATGGTCGCGGGCCACCCGGGCCAGCGCCAGGTGGGCGTTGTGCACCGGGTCGAAGCTGCCGCCGAACAGGCCGATACGAGGCAAAGCAGGCGTCACACCCAGGCCCGCGGCGGCAGGAAGTCGGTGTACAGCCGGGCTTCGGGGCTGTCCGGCTCGGGCTGCCAGTCGTAACGCCATTTCACGACCGGCGGCATCGACATCAGGATCGACTCGGTGCGCCCGCCGGATTGCAGGCCGAACAGCGTGCCGCGGTCCCACACCAGGTTGAACTCGACATAGCGGCCGCGCCGATAGGCCTGGAAATCGCGTTCGCGCTCGCCATAGGGCAAGGCCCGGCGCCGCTGCACGATGGGCAGGTACGCGGCCAGAAAGGCGTCGCCGACCGAACGCATCATGCCAAAACCGGTGTCGAAGCCGCCTTCGGCGAAATCGTCATAGAAGATGCCCCCGATGCCACGCGCCTCCTGGCGGTGCTTCAGATAGAAATAGTCGTCGCACCACTGCTTGAAGCGGGGGTACTTGTCGTCGCCGAAAGGCGCCAGCGCATCACGACAGGTGGTGTGGAAGTGACCGGCATCCTCTTCGAAGCCGTAATAAGGCGTCAGGTCCATGCCGCCGCCGAACCAGGTCACGCTCTCTCGGCCCGGCGGGTGGGCGGCCAGCATACGCACGTTCATGTGCACCGTCGGCACATAGGGGTTGCGCGGGTGGAACACCAGCGAAACACCCAACGCCTCGAAGGGCGCGCCGGCCAGCTCCGGCCGATGTTGCGTGGCGGAGGGCGGCAGCTGCGGCCCCTTCACATGCGAAAAATTGCAGCCGCCGCGCTCCAGCAGCGGGCCGTCCTCGACCAGGCGCGACACGCCGTCGCCTTCCAGACGGCCGCCGCTCGGGCGGGTCCAGGCGTCGCGCACGAACGGCGAGCCGTCTTCGGACTGCATCGTGTCGATGATGCGGTCTTGCAGGCTCAGCAAATAAGTGCGGACGTCTTCGGTTTTCATCGACTCGCCGGTGTCAGCGCTTGACGGCGCGGTAGCCGATGTCGCTGCGGAACTGGGCGCCGTCGAAACGGATGCCCTGCGCCACCTGGTAGGCGCGCTGTTGCGCCGCCTTCACCGAGTCGCCAAGCGCGGTGACGCACAGCACACGCCCGCCGGCGGTGCGGGTCTGCCCGCCGTCCGTGATGGTGCCGGCGTGGAACACCACCGCATCGGGCTGTTCCGCCGGCAGCCCCGTGATGACGTCGCCCTTGCGCGGGTCGAGCGGGTAGCCGTGTGCCGCCAGCACCACGCCGAGCGCGACCCGGCGGTCCCATTGCAGGTCGACCTTGTCGAGGCTGCCGTCGGTGGCGGCCATCAGCACGTCGAGCAGATCGGTCTTGAGCCGCATCATGATCGGCTGCGTTTCCGGGTCGCCCATGCGGCAGTTGAATTCGAGCGTCTTCGGCAGGCCGTTGGCGTCGATCATCAGGCCGGCATAGAGGAAACCGGTGTAGGGAATGCCGTCGCGGGCCATGCCGGCGATGGTCGGCAGGATGATGTCCTGCATCGCGCGGCCGTGCACATTGGGCGTGACCACCGGGGCAGGCGAGTAGGCGCCCATGCCACCGGTGTTGGGCCCCTGGTCGCCGTCCTGCAGGCGCTTGTGGTCCTGGCTGGTCGCCAGCGCCAGCACGTTCTTGCCGTCGCACAGCACGATGAAGCTGGCTTCCTCGCCCTGCAGGAACTCCTCGATCACGACCCGCGCGCCGCCTTCGTTGTGCTGCACGCCGAGCTTGTTGTCGAGCAGCATCCAGTCGACTGCTTCGTGGGCCTCGGCCAGCGTCATCGCGACCACCACACCCTTGCCGGCCGCCAGGCCGTCGGCCTTGACCACGATAGGGGCGCCCATCCGGTCGACATAGGCGTGGGCGGCCTCGGCGTTGTCGAAGGTCTCGTAGGCCGCGGTCGGAATCTTGTGCCGCCGCATGAAGTCCTTCGAGAAAGCCTTGGAGCTTTCGAGCTGAGCCGCCGCCTTGGTCGGCCCGAAGATGCGCAGGCCGCGGGCCCGGAACAGGTCGACCACACCGGCCGCCAGCGGTGCCTCGGGGCCGACCACCGTGATGTTGACCTTCTCGGATTCGGCAAAGTCGGCCAGCGCTTCGGGCGCGGAGATCGCGACGTTGGTCAGCCGCGGGTCGAGCGCGGTGCCGCCGTTGCCCGGCGCGACGTACACCTTGTGCACCTTGGGCGATTGGGCGAGTTTCCACGCCAGGGCGTGTTCGCGGCCGCCCGAACCGATGACGAGAACTTTCATACCTGATCTTTCACCGGGCGGCGCGATGCGCGCGTACTGCCTTCGGTCTCATTCGTTGATGATCGCGTTGTGGTAGACCTCTTGCACATCGTCGAGGTCTTCCAGCACGTCCAGCAGCTTTTGCATCTTCTGCGCGTCGTCGCCGGTGAGATCGACCGTGTTCTCGGCCCGCATCGTCACCTCGGCCACTTCCGGCTGCAGCCCCGCGCCTTCCAGCGCGTTCTTGACCGCCTCGAAGTCGCCCGGCGCACACAGCACTTCCACCGCGCCGTCGTCGTCGCTCACCACGTCCTCGGCGCCCGCCTCCAGGGCCACTTCCATGACCTTGTCTTCGGGCGTGCCCGGGGCGAACACGAACTGGCCGCAGTGCTTGAACTGGAAGGCCACCGACCCTTCGGTGCCGAGGTTGCCGCCATGCTTGCTGAAGGCATGGCGCACTTCGGCCACCGTGCGCACGCGGTTGTCGGTCATGCAGTCGACGATGATCGCCGCGCCGCCGATGCCGTAGCCCTCGTAGCGGATCTCTTCGTAGCTGACGCCTTCGAGATTGCCGGTGGCCTTGTCGATGTTGCGCTTGATGGTGTCGGCCGGCATGTTAGCCGCCTTCGCCTTGTCGACGGCCAGACGCAAACGCGGGTTGGCGTTCAGGTCAGCGCCGCCCTGGCGTGCCGCGACCATGATTTCGCGGATCACACGCGTCCAGACCTTGCCGCGCTTTTCGTCCTGGCGACCCTTGCGGTGCTGAATGTTGGCCCACTTGGAATGACCGGCCATGGATAAGCTCCTGCTCCTGAAGCGCCCGGACGACACGATCGAGCGCGCCGGGGTGGTTGTTGGGGGTGTGCCCTGCCCCGGCACGTCGGAACGGCGGGGCGGGTGGTGTTCGCTAGACTGCGATTTTACCGGGGCTCGCCCCCGCCTTTACTTACGGAAACCGTCATGGCCGACCCCATCCTGCTCGCCAAGCACCACGACACCGAGACTTTCCTGTTGCCGGCGCTGGCGAACCGACACGGCTTGATCACCGGCGCCACCGGCACCGGCAAGACCATCACGCTGCAGACGCTGGCCGAGAACTTCTCGCGCATCGGCGTGCCGGTGTTCCTGGCCGACGTCAAGGGCGACCTGACCGGCATCTCGCAGCCCGGCTCGCTCAGCCCCAAGCTGTCCCAGTTGTTGCAAGAGCGGGGCCTGCCGGCGCCGACGCCGGCGGCCTGCCCCACCACCTTGTGGGACGTGTTCGGCGAGCAAGGCCACCCGCTGCGCGCCACTGTGTCCGACATGGGCCCGCTGCTGCTGGGCCGCATGCTGAACCTGAACGACACGCAGCAAGGTGTGCTGTCGCTGGTGTTCAAGATCGCCGACGACAACGGCCTGCTGCTGCTCGACTTGAAGGATTTGCGCGCCATGCTGCAGCACGTGGGCGACAACGCCAGTCGCTACACGACCGAATACGGCAACATCAGCGCGGCCAGCGTCGGCGCGATCCAGCGCGGGCTGCTGCAGATCGGCGAACAAGGCGGTGAGCGGTTTTTCGGCGAGCCGATGTTGGACATCGCCGACTTCATGCAGACCGTCGACGGCCGTGGTGTGGTCAACGTGCTGGCGGCCGACAAGCTGCTGAACGCGCCGCGCCTTTACGCCACCTTTTTGCTGTGGATGCTGTCCGAACTGTTCGAGTTGCTGCCCGAAGTAGGCGACCTCGACCAGCCCAAGCTGGTGTTTTTCTTCGACGAGGCCCATTTGCTGTTCGACGATGCGCCCAAGGCGCTGGTCGAACGGATCGAACTGGTCGTCCGGCTGGTGCGCTCGAAAGGAGTGGGCGTCTACTTCGTGACGCAAAACCCGCTCGACGTGCCCGATTCGGTGCTGGGCCAGCTGGGCAACCGGGTGCAGCACGCGCTGCGCGCCTTCACGCCGCGCGACCAGAAGGCCGTCAAGGCCGCGGCCGAGACGATGCGCGTCAACCCAGAACTCGACACGGCCACGGCGATCACCGAGCTGGCGGTCGGCGAGGCTCTGGTCAGCCTGCTCGACGACAAGGGCCGCCCGGGCGTGACCCAGCGGGTCTACGTGCTGCCACCAGCCAGCCAGATCGGCCCCATCACGGCGGCACAACGGCAAGCCCTGCTGCAGGCCTCGTTGGTGGCCGGCGTCTATGAAAAGGCGGTCGACCGCGAATCGGCCTATGAACGGCTGAAGGCACGGGCCGAGACGGCGCAGACACCGGCTGTGGGCCGCGACACGGGGCGCGGGGCGACAAGCGCAGACGAGGGCGACAGCGGCGGGGGCATGCTCGGCGGGCTGAGCGACGTGCTGTTCGGCTCCACCGGCCCGCGCGGCGGGCGCCGTGAAGGGGTGGTGGACGCGCTGGCCAAGTCGGCTGCCCGCAGCATCGGCAGCAGCGTCGGGCGCGAGTTGATCCGCGGTGTGCTGGGCAGCTTGCTCGGCGGGCGGTCGCGGCGCCGGTGAGCCTGGGGCTTGCCGGCTCTTGCGGACGCGCAAGCGGCGGCGCGGGCGTTCTGGGCGGTTCGGCCACTGGCGGGCGGCGCATCTCGCGCCGCCACGCTGCAACTGGCGGCCTGCCCGCGGCGGTTCGTCGCAAACGGCTCGCCCTGGTGGCGGCGACACCCGACAGTGGCGGCATCACTTCAGGAGCCGTCCATGTCCCTGCCGCTGCCCTCCCCTGCCATCCTGCTGCACATCGGTTTTGCCGTCAGCGCGCTGCTGCTCGGGCCGTTCGCGCTCACCGCGCGCAAGGGCTCGCGCTGGCACCGCGGCGGCGGCTACGCCTGGGTGACGCTGATGCTCGGCGCCGCCCTCACCAGCGTTTTCATCCGCGACTACCGGCTGCCCAACATCGCCGGCTACACGCCGATCCACCTGGTGACGCTGGCCACCTTCGCCGGGCTCGGCTGGGGCATCTGGAGCATCGCGCACCATCGGGTGCAGTCGCACCGGCGGGCCATGTGGGCCACCTATATCAGCGGCTGCCTGGTGGCCGGCGCGTTTGCGCTGCTGCCGCAACGCTACCTGGGGCGGCTGGTGTGGCAGCAATGGCTCGGGCTGATGTGAGCCGGGCGGCCACCCCGCTCCTCGCGACCGAGCGCGGCGCGCCGAGTTGACGACAATGGTGACCATGATCACGGCCCGGCCGCCTGAAGGCGCTCGCTCCACAGTACCGAGCACGGAGGCTCCCCGATGAGCGATCCGATCGGTCGCCCGACCGCCGCCGTGATGTCACCGCTCGCCGGCCCCCAGTGGCGGCCGTTGCTGCGGCGCGGCGCGGTCAACGCCGTGATGTGCATCGCTGTCGGGCTCGCGGTCTATGCAGCCCAACGCCAGCACCTCGGCGTCAGCATCGCCTACTCGCTGTGCATCGGCGTGCCCTGCTGGTTGTTCATCGACGTCTCCCGCATCCTCGTGGCACGCCGCCTGCACGCCGCCGACCCCGGGTCCACGCCCGCCCGCTACGGCTGGCCCGGCTGGCGCTGGATGGCCGTTTGCGTGGTCGGCGGCGTCGCGCTGGCCTATCCCCTCGGCGTCCAGCTGGCACGTGCCTTGACCGGCCACCCGGTGCAGCCGTCGTCCGGCAGCCTGCCCGCGTACGTGTCGCTGCTGGGCCTGTCCCTCGCGGTGGCCGTCGGCGCCAGCTATTTCTTCTACTCCGCCAACCGCGTCTCGAGCGCGGACGCCGAAGCCCAGGCCGCCCGCCGCCTCGCCACCGAACACCAGTTGCGGCTGCTGCAGGCCCAGCTCGAACCGCACATGCTGTTCAACACGCTGGCCAACCTGCGCGCCCTGATCGCGCTCGACCCGCCAGCCGCGCAAGCCATGCTCGACCGGCTGATCGCCTTCTTGCGCGCCAGCCTGAGCGCATCGCGCACCGAGTGGCACAGCCTGGCGGCAGAGTTCGCACGCCTCGACGACTACCTGCAGTTGATGCAAGTGCGCATGGGCCCGCGCCTGCAAGCGCATTTCGAGTTGCCCGCCGACCTGGCCGCCGAGCCGGTGCCGCCGCTGCTGCTGCAGCCTCTCGTCGAGAACGCCATCCAGCACGGGCTGGAGCCGGCGGTCGACGGCGGGCGGCTGGAGGTGTCGGCGGCCCGCGACGACGGTGGGCTGAAGCTGGTGGTGCGAGACACCGGCGTCGGGCTGCAGAGCGCACCCGCTGGCCGCCACCACACCGGCTTCGGGCTCGAACAAGTGCGCCAGCGCCTCGCGGCGGTGTACGGTGGCCGAGCCTCGCTGCGGCTCGCCGCGGCCGGGCCCGGGCCCGGCACCGTTGCCGAAATCCACCTGCCTCACACCGTCCGAGATGGCACCGCCGACCGCCCTGATCGCTGAAGACGAACCCTTGCTGGCCCATGCGCTGCAGACCGAGCTGGCGAAGGCCTGGCCCGAGCTGCGGGTGCTGCCGCTGGCCGCCAACGGTACCGCTGCACTCGAGCAGGCGCTGGCGCAGCGCCCCTCGGTCTGTTTCCTGGACATCCGCATGCCGGGGCTGAGCGGACTGGAGGTCGCCCAGGCCCTGGCCGAGGATTGGCCCGAGGACGCGAACGACCTGCCGCTCATCGTGTTCGTCACCGCTTACGACCAGTACGCGGTGCAGGCCTTCGAGACCGCGGCCGTCGACTACCTGCTCAAACCGGTGGCACCGGCCCGGCTGGCGCAGTGCTGTGCCCGGCTGCGCGAGACGCTGGCCCGGCGCAGCCAGGCGGGTGCGGCGGTGCACACCGACCCCCTGCTGGCACAGTTGCGCGGTCTGCTGCTGCAACACGCGGACATACCATCGTCCCCGCATCGGCCCGCGCCACTGCAGGTGCTGCAGGCAGCGGTCGGCCACCACATCCACCTCGTCCCGGTGGCCGAGGTGTTGTATTTCGAAGCGGCGGACAAGTACGTGCGGGTGGTGACGGCCGAGCGCGACTATCTGATCCGCACCGCGCTGCGCGAACTGCTGCCCCAACTTGACGCAGAGCAGTTCTGGCAGGTGCACCGTGGCACGGTGGTACGGGCCAGCGCGATCCATTCCATACAACGACATGAGACCGGCAAACTCAGCCTGGTGCTGAAGGACGGAGCAGGCACGCTGGCCGTCAGCCGGCTCTACGCCACGCGCTTCAAAGCAATGTGACACCCCGATCGCGGACGAAGTGTTGCACTCACTTGCCGTCCTTTTCGGCGGTGATACCCACCAGAATCGGGGGTTTCATCGCCAATCTTGGCTCAAAACCTGCAGTCCGGCCCGGCCAGCGCGATTACATTTCGTATCATCGCGCCAACCTGAGGAGTACCTGAATGTTCCGTTCCCTGCCCGGCCTGGGCGCCTTGACCGCCATCAGTCTGGCCCTTGCGGCCTGCTCACCCATTCCGGACACCGTCAAGATCGGCGTGGCGCAACCCTTGTCCGGGCCGCTCGCGGCATTGGGTCAGGACATGCTCCGCGGGGTGGAGCTGGCCGTGAACGACCTCAACCGGCAGGGCCTGAAGATCGACGGCAAGCCGGTCAAGCTCGAAGTGGTGGCGGTCGACGACAAGGCCGACGCCGAGACCGGCAAGGCGGCCGCGCGGCAACTGGCCGCCGCCAAAGTATCAGCCGTCGTCGGCCATCTGAACTCGGGTGTCAGCATGGCGGCGGCGCCGGTCTACGCGGAGCACCACATTCCTCAGCTGGCCATCTCGACCAAGCCCGAGTACACCCGCATGGGCCTGCCCACCACCTTGCGCCTGGTCGCCAACGATGCGTTGCAGGCCAAGGCGATGGGTTCTTATGCCGCGACCGGCCTGAACGGCCGGCGCTATGGGGTGCTCGACGACAACACGCCTTACGGCAAGGGGCTGGCGGACAGCGCGGCCGAGCAGATCAAGGTGCGCAACAAGCCCGTGGCGGTGCGCAAGTCCCTCGACGACAAGACGACCGAATTCGAAGCTTTGGTGGACGAATTGAAGGCCGCCGAGGTGGACGTGATCGTCACCACGCTGGCCGACTTCCAGACGCTGGCGCTGATCGATCAACTCGCGAAGGCCGGGTTGCACAAGATGCAGATCCTGGGCGGCGACACGATCAAGACCGACAAGCTGATCAAGGCGGCGCTGCCCATCAAGGCAGTCTACGCGACCTCGCCCATCATCGAGACGCGCGAGTTCCTGCAGGGCAAGGCCTTCCTCGACAAATACCAGAATGCCTACCAGAGCGAGCCGGTGTATGGCGCGCACTACGCCTACGACGCGGTCTACGTCCTCACCGCGGCCATGCAAAAGGCCCGCAGCGTCGATGGCAAGTTGGTGACCGAGGAACTCAAGCGCATCGACGCACTGGCGCCGGTCACCAATGCGGTGCGTTTCAACGACAAGGGCGAGCAGTTCTACGGTGTCATCAGTGTCTACTCGGCACGTCCCGGCGTCTGGGACACCGTGACCCGTTCCGACAACTGGTGACCACGGCCCAAGCGTTGGCCGGTTGACCAAAGGGTGCCGAGAGGCACCCCTTGCCACTGCCTCGGCGGCTCCCAGGCCGCCTTTTTTGGGCGCCAGCGGGCTCGCGCGCCGGCGTGCTCAGCCGCCGGCAGGAGGGCTGTCGGCTTCAGCGGCCCCAGCCGCCGTGGTGACCATGGTGGCCATGGCCGTGGTGCCCGTGATGGCCGTGACCATGACCGTGGTGGCGATGGTGATGATGGTGGTGGTGGTGGTGACCCCGGTGGCCCCAGTATCCGGGCGCCACGTACACCGGCGCCGGCTGGACGTAGACCGGTTGCGGCGCATAGACGACCGGCGGCGCGCGGTACACCACGGGCGGCGGCGCATAGTGCACCGGCGGCAGGTTGGACACCGACGTTGTCACGCCCGGGCCATGCACGCCCACCGACCAGTACACGTCACCCGCCTGGGCCGGCACGGCGGCCACAAGCCCGGCCAGCGCAACCGCGGCACTTCCAAAGATGGCGGCAATCTTCATCAGGTTCTCCTTGGCGGCCCTCGTCGCGGGCCTTGGGCATTCAACGCGCCACCCCGCCATTCGGAGGGCCGCTTTACCTCATCTTTACCTTCGATGCAGGGCGTAACGGACGCTACCGAAGCTATCGCGGGCCTGTCTCGCTGCCCGGGCTGGCGGGGCGTGCGCGTGACCACCCACTGACCCCGTGCGCTTTCAGCGCTTGGCGGCCTGGTATTCGGCCACCTTGGCCGCCAGCGAGCGGGTTTCTTCACAGTTGCTGCCGCAGATCTGCTGCAGCTTGGCCAGGTGCTCCTCGGCCTTGGCCGGGTTGCCCACCTTCAGGTAGGCGACGCCGACATATTCGTGCGCGCCGCGGTGCTGCGGGTCGATCGCCAGCGCCTTGCCGTAATGGGCGAACGATTCGTCCATCCGGTTCTGCCAGCGGTAGGAATAGCCGAGCAGGTTGTGCGCGTCGGCGTTGTTCGGGTCCCGCTCGACGACCTTGCGCAAGTGGGTGACCGCCTCAGCCCAACGCTTGTCTTGCACGGCCTTGCGCCCCGCCGCCATGTCGGCGTCGGCGGCCGGCGCGGCGGTGCTGGAACTGCCCCCAGTGTCGGCGGCGTGGGTCGGCAGCGGCGACAGCGCGAACGCGCAGGCAAACGTGAAGGCGCTCAAGGCCGAGAGGGCCAGCAGGCGAGGCTGCGAGACAGTGCGGAAAGCGGAAACGGTCGAGTTGTACATGTCGGGATCTCCCTATCAGACGTACCCACAGCGGGTACGAACGATATACGGCACAGCCGCCGACCTGGATCTCGGAATTCTGCGCGTCGTCCGACGAAATTGTTACCAGGTTTTGACGCAGGGGCCGGACCACGCGACCCGGGTGGGCTGGTCGGGCGGCGCCGCCGCGTCCGGCTCGGCACTGATCAACAAGCTCGCGGCGTTCGACAGCCGTTGCTCGGCGGTCCCGGCGAGGTCGAGCCGGGTACGGCCGTTCAGCTCGACGACACCGAGCGCCGTTCGCTCACCCGCGGCCGATTGCGCCCACAGCACCCACTGCCGGCCAACAGGCGGCGCCGTGGGCCGCAGTACCTTCAGTTCGAGCTGGCGGCCGTGACGCGGCGCGCTGGCGACCAAGGTCGTGCGGCCCTGCTCATCCGACAGCACGGCGAGATAACTCGCCGGCAAGCCCTGTTGACCGGTTTCCGCGATGGTCGCGTCGCCCGGCGCCGCCGGTCGCTCCGGCGACAGCCACAGCACGCCCAGCACTGCGGCCAGCGACAACGACGCCAATGCCGCCCACGCCGTGGCCAGGCGCAGCGGCCAGCGGCTGACCGTCGTGCCCACACCGACCTGGCGGATCACCGGGTCGCCGTGGCCGAACAGCCGCCGCTCGAGCCGGTCCCAGGTGCCGGGCGGCGCCGACTCGCGCGGCAGCCAGGCCGCCATCGGCATCAGCCGGCGCTCCCAGTCGCTGACGCGACCGCGCAGCCACTGGTTGTCGCGCATCCAGTGTTCGAAGCGGCGCCGCGCGCCGCCGCGCATCGTGCCCAATACATATTCACCGGCCAGTCGGTCCAGCATTCCGGGCGGCGGCAGCTTCATCGAGCGACCTCCGCGCTGCGCACTTCGCCTGCAACGCTCATACCGCGGCCCCCAGGCAGTCTTTCAGATGCGACAGCGCCCGGCGGATCCAGCCCTTGACCGAGCCGAGCGGCTCGCCCAGGTGCTGCGCCACTTCGGCGTGGCTGAGGCCACGCAGGAACGCCAGCGCCACGGTCTGCCGCTGGCGGCCGTCGAGGCGGCCCAGGCAGCGCTGCAGTCGCTCGCGCTGGAGCGACTCGCCGACCCAGGCCGAGCCGTCGCGTTCATGCTCATGCACTTGCCACAAGCCGTCGAGATCTTCCTCCGGCAGCGCCGTCTCGTGCCGGTACGACGCCGAACCCAGACGGTCGAAGCAGCGGTTGCGCACGATGGTGGTCATCCACGTCATGACGGCCGCGCGGCTCGGGTCGTAGCTGTCGGCCCGGTGCCACATCGCCATGTACGACTCCTGCAGCACGTCGGCGGCGGTGCTGTCGCTGCCCGTGATGCGCCGCGCGACGGGAAACAGATGCGATTGCGTCGCATCGTAGAGGGCCCGGAATGCCGAACGATCGCCGTGGGCGACGCGGGCAAGCAAGGCGGGCAGATCGACATCGGGCAGCATGGCGCAAGGGTGGGCGAGCAAAGTCGGCGGGACCATAGCAGAAGAGATTGCATCCGCTTGCGACCGTTTGTGTGCGCGCTCACAAAGCGCGCCAGCCCTTACTGCGGGCCGGACGCGCCCCTTGCAAGGTGTCGCCCGAAGCGGGCTCGTAGAATGGCCGTAACTTTTTCTTCGGCCCTTTCCGCCCCTTACAGCCCACCATGACGGCCCCCTCCAAAGAAGAGCACAAGCCCAGCAACTTCCTGCGCGGCATCATAGAGCGCGACCTCGCAGAAGGCCGCTACGACGGCCGCCGCTACGCCGGCACCCCGGGCGACTCGACGCACCAGGCCAGCGGCCCGCTCGACCCCGCCCGCGTGCGCCTGCGCTTCCCGCCGGAGCCCAACGGCTACCTGCACGTGGGCCACGCCAAAAGCATCTGGGTCAACTTCGGCCTGGCGCAGGACTACGGCGGCGTCTGCCACATGCGCTTCGACGACACCAACCCCGAGAAGGAAGAACAGGAGTACGTCGATTCCATCCTCGATGCCGTGCAGTGGCTGGGCTACAGCTGGGACGCCTATGGCAGCTCGCATCTGTACTACGCGAGCAATTATTTCGACTTCATGTACCGCGCGGCCGAGTACCTGATCGAGAACGGCCACGCCTACGTGGACGAGCAGACGCCCGACGAAATGCGCGCGCGCCGCGGTGATTTCGGCACCCCCGGCACCGACAGCCCTTTCCGCAACCGCCCGCCCGCCGAAAGCCTGGCCCGCCTGCGCGAAATGCGCGACGGCCGGCACCCCGACGGCGCGATGGTGGTGCGCGCCAAGATCGACATGGCCTCGCCCAACATCAACATGCGCGACCCGGCGATCTACCGCATCAAGCACGCCACCCACCACAACACCGGCGACACCTGGTGCATCTATCCGATGTACAGCTTCGCGCACCCAATCGAAGACGCGCTGGAAAACATCACCCACTCGGTCTGCACGCTCGAGTTCGAGGACCAGCGCCCCTTCTACGACTGGACGCTGGAGCGTATCGTGCCGATCCTGCGCGCGCCCGAGTTCGAGGCGGCGCGGCAACTCGTCGCGCAGATCCGCCAGCAGGGCGGCGACACCGCGCGGCAGTTCGCGCTGCACTGCAGCGGCTTCGCGCACAAGCTGTACAGCAGCGATGCCGAAACGCAGCTGTGCGCCTTGTTCCAGCGCTGGGAGCAGACACCCGACGCGGTAGCCGACGAGCTGGGCCCCTTCTTCGACCTGCTCGAGCGTGAAACACGGCACTTCACGCCGCTGCTCGCGCATGCGCTGCAGGCGCACAAGATCGAGCCCTTCAACCTGCCGCACCAGTACGAATTCGCCCGGCTCAACCTCACCTATGTGATCACCAGCAAGCGCAAGCTCAAGCAGCTGGTGGACGAAGGCATCGTCGACGGCTGGGACGACCCCCGCATGCCCACCATCGTCGGCTTGCGCCGGCGTGGCTACACGCCGGAGGCGATCCGCTTGTTCTGCGAGCGAACCGGCGTCAGCAAGGCCGGCGGCTGGATCGACTACGCCAACCTCGACGGTGCGCTACGCGAAGACCTCGAAGGCAAGGCGCCGCGCGCGATGGCCGTGCTCGACCCGCTCAAGCTGCGGTTGACCAACTGGGCCGAGCTGTTCGGCAGCGACGCGCACCTGGAGCCGTGCGGCGCGCCCGCCCATCCGGCGCGTCCGGAACTGGGCAAGCGCGAGTTCGCGCTGGGACGGGAGCTGTGGATCGAGCGCGAAGACTTCATGGAAGCGCCGCCCAAGGGGTACCACCGCCTCTATCCCGGCAACATGGTGCGGCTGAAGTACGGCTACGTCATCAAGTGCACCGGCTGCGAGAAAGACGACCAGGGCCGCGTGACGGCCGTGCAAGCCGAAGTGGTGCCCGACACCAAGAGCGGCACGCCGGGCGCCGACAGCGTGAAGGTCAAGGGGGTCATCACCTGGATCGGCGCGGCCGACGCAGTGCCGGCAGAAGTGCGGCTCTACGACCGTTTGTTCACCGAGGCGCAACCTGACGCCGGCGGCAAGGACTTCAAACAGGCGCTGAACCCGGACAGCATGAAGGTGGTGACCGCCTACCTCGAGCCGTCGCTGGCCCAGGCCGGCGCCGAAGCGCGCTTCCAATTCGAGCGGCACGGCTATTTCGTGACCGACCGCAAGGCGCATGCCCCCGGACAATTGGTGTTCAACAAGATCACCGGTTTGAAGGATTCTTGGGGGAAGTAGCAGGCATCGCGGCCACCCGGGTCGTGCCCAGCAAGGACCGGGGGGCGCGATGGCCCCCGTTGCACAGGCGCCCAGAGCGTTACACGGGTTGCCTGCGCCGTGCCACACTGCGACCCGCCATCATTCATGACCAGGGGATCCCATGCAAGGCAGCTGCCTCTGCGGCGCGGTCAGGTACGAAGTGACCCGGCTCGACTCGCCCATCCAACACTGCGCCTGCCGCACCTGTCGCAAGGCGCACTCGGCCGCGTTCAATACCGCGGCTTTGGTAAAGCACGAGCACTTCAAGTGGCTGCAGGGCGAGGCGTCGCTCAAGTCCTATGAGTCGTCACCCGGCAAGCTGCGCTATTTCTGCGGCACGTGTGGCAGTCAGCTGGTGGCACAGAAAGCCGGGCGAGACACGCTGGTGCTGCGCGTCGCGTCGCTAGACGACGACCCCGGCGCCGCCCCGCAATGGCGCATCTGGACCTCGCACCAAGTGCCCTGGCTCGACTACACCGCGCCCATCCCCTCCTATCCGGAATGGGACCCGTCGCACCGCTGATCGGGGGAACGCCCGACACGGCAGCGAGGTCTAAGATGCGAGCGACGACGACCGCCGACGCGGCGCCCGTGTGCCGCACCGGCCTGCTGACACCGCCCCGCCCCTTGCGACGCTTCGAGGAGACGCCATGAGCACCCGCCCGGCCGACCGAAACGGCTCGCACCGCAGTGCGCAGCACGGAGGTGATCCAATGCACCCGCTACATCGCGCCCTGATCACCGTCTGCCTGCTCGGCTGCGGCAGCGTGATGGCCCAGTCGCTGCGCTGCAACGGGCAGATCGCCTCGGTGGGCGAGTCGCGTTTGTCCTTCGTGCAGAAGTGCGGCGAGCCGATGCTCAAGGACAGCTACTGCGCCCCGGTCTATTACCACCCGAACCTGCAACCGGTGCCGTCGATCTGGATCGGCACTGTCTTGCCGTGCCAGCCGGTCGACGAGTGGCTGTACGACCGCGGGCCAGGCAACCTGTCGGCAACGGTGCGTTTCAAGGGCGGGGTGGTCGACTCGATCCACTACGGGCACACCACCCGCTGACAGGCCAGCCGGTGCACGGGTCTCGCCGGGGCCGTGAATTGCGTCACGGCCTCGGACGAATCCTGCTCGCCCAGCACCCCGCGCACTCAAGCTGCGGCTGAAACGTCCGAAGTCCGCGCTGACGTCCACACCGACAGCGAGAGTCTCCCGTGCCCCTCTTCAAGACCAGCCAGGCCCGTTACACGGCCCTGTTCACTGCCCTGTTTGCCGTCCTGCTCGTGCTGACCGTCGCGGTCATCCAGCTGTTCGTCGCCCCCCAGCTCAAGCACAACGAAGGCGTGGTGATCGGGCACGACGTGAACCAGATCGCGATCCGCATCACCGAGCAGCTCCGGCAAGTCGAAGCGCAGCAGCGCAGCATCACGCAAACCGTGGCCCTGATGGACAGCGCCGTCATCGACACGCTGCTGCCCGGCCTCGTCGACCAGTACGGCGACGCGAACGTGTTCGGCGGCGGTGTCTGGCCGCTGCCGCAAAAGCGTGACCCGTCGCGCGACAAGTACAGCACCTTCTTCGCGCGCGACGCCGCCGGCAAGCTCAACGAGAACACGCACTGGAACTCGCCCGAGTCGCTCAAGTACTGGGAGCAGCCCTGGCACCTGGCCGGGCAGAAGGCTCCCAAGGGACAGTGCGCCTGGGCCAATGCCTACCAGGACGACGCCAGCCCGCAACCGCGCACCAACTGCGCGATGGCCATCTACAAGGGTGGCGAGTTGTTCGGCGTCTCCACCATCGACGTCACGCTCGGCTTCTTCAACCGCCTGGTGGCCGACATGGAGCAAGCTGTCTCGGGCCAGATCCTGATCGTCGAGCGCGACGGCAAGATCGTCAGCAACAGCACCCACATCAAGAGCGACATCGTGCTCAAGAAGGTGTCGGAGGTGGGCGCCACCTCGCCGATGGCCGCGGAGATCGAGCGCTTGCTGCCGCGCTTGGCCGAAAAAGGCACGCTGGAATCCGAGTACAGGGTGGACGGCGCCGGCCACACGCTGTTCATCAAGGCCATCCCCGGCAGCCCCTGGTACCTCGCCACCGGCCTGCCCAACCACCTGCTGACCCAGCAGAGCAACGCCATCCTCGGCAAGCTGGGCATGGTGCAGATCCCTGCCGTCATCGTGCTGCTGGTGCTGTTGATCGTCAGCCTGCGCTCGATGATGAAGCGCCTGGCCCTGCTCAAGGCCAACATCGACGCCCTGTCCGCCGGTGATGCCGACCTGACGCGCCGGCTCCCGGTGCCAGACGACGCCGGTGCCGAGTTCAAGGACATCGCGCTCAGCTTCAACACCTTCATCGAGCGCCTGCAACAGATGCTGCAGAAGGTGATGGAAAGCACCACGTCGATCGCCTACGCCTCGCGCGAGATCGCCAGCGGCAATCAGGACCTGTCGTCGCGCACCGAAAACCAGGCCAGCTCGCTGCAGCAGACGGCGTCGTCGATGGAGCAGCTGACCGGCTCGGTCAAGCAGAACGCAGACAACGCCCAACGTGCCAACGAGCTGGCGGCCGACGCTTCGGCGGTGGCAAGCAAGGGCGGCACCGCCGTGTCGCAGGTGGTCGAGACGATGAACTCGATCAACCAGTCGTCGAAGAAGATCGCCGACATCATCGGCGTGATCGACGGTATCGCCTTCCAGACCAACATTCTGGCTCTGAACGCCGCGGTCGAAGCCGCGCGTGCCGGTGACCAGGGCCGCGGCTTCGCGGTGGTGGCGAGCGAGGTGCGCAGCCTGGCGCAACGCTCTGCCAACGCGGCCAAGGAGATCAAGAGCCTGATCGTCGCCTCGGTCGAGCAAGTCGAGGCCGGCAGCACCCTCGTCAATGGCGCCGGCGCCACGATGCAGGAGGTGGTGGCGAGCACCCAACGCGTGGCCACCATCATGGGTGAGATCATGTCCGCCAGCCAGGAACAGAGCCGCGGCATCGCCCAGGTGGGCCAGGCCGTCGGCGAAATGGACGGCATCACGCAGCAGAACGCCGCCTTGGTGGAGCAGGCCGCGGCGGCCGCCCAGGCGCTGCAGGACCAGGCGGCGACGCTGGAGCGCACCGTCAACACCTTCAAGCTCTACGCCTGAGCCGCCTGGCCGCACGACGGCCAGCCGGTGTCAGCCGCGCCCACCTGACCCAGATTGCCATCCTGCGGGCCGCCCGGCCCGCACACGCGCCTCGCGCCCTATGATCCGCGGCGCCACCCGCCCTCGCCCGACCTGCCCACCAGGTCGGCCTGGCGGTGTTGGCGAGACCAGGAACACAGATGGCACAGACGCGACGACCCGTACGGTGGGGCCTGCTGGGCACCGGCTATATCTGCAGCGAAATGGCCAAGGCGCTGGCCTTGGTGCCCGACGCGCGGCTGGCCGCGGTCGGCTCGCGCGACCTGGAACGGGCGCAGGCCTTCGTCGAGCCGCACGCGCTCGCGCACCCCGACGTGCGCGTCCACGCGCGCTACCAGTCTCTGGTCGACGACCCGCAGGTCGATGTCGTCTACATCGGCACCCCTCACTCTGAACACGCCGCCGCCGCGCGCCTTGCGCTGACCGCCGGCAAGCCGGTGCTGTGCGAGAAGCCGTTCACGCTGAACCGGAACGAGGCCGTCGGGCTGGTGGCGCTGGCACGCGAGCGCGGCCTGTTCATGATGGAAGCCATGTGGACCCGCTTCATCCCCGCGGTGGCCGAAGCCAAACGGCTGGTGGACGCCGGAGAGATCGGTGAGGTGGTGTCGGTGCAGGCGGACTTCGGCGTCGCCTCGACCCTGCCCCCTAAGCATCGGGTGTTCAACCCGGCCCTCGGCGGCGGCGCCCTGCTCGACCTCGGCGTCTACCCGCTGGCGCTCGCCAGCTATTTCCTCGGGCCCGTCTCGGCGGCTCAAGCGGTGGCCCAGCTCGGCACCACCGGCGTCGACGTGCACACGCTGTTCAACCTGCGTCATGCGCGCGGTGGGCTGAGCCAGGGCCTGTGCTCCCTGCGCACCCCGACGCCCTGCCAGGCCACGGTCTACGGCACCGCCGGGCGCATCGACCTGCAAGCGCCCTTCTTCCACTCTGAACACCTCACCCTCGTCAAGCCGGGGCAGGCGCCGGTCGAGCGGCATCTGCCACGCCGCGGCATGGGCTACGCGCACCAGGTCGCAGAAGTGCACCGCTGTTTGCAGCAGGGGTGGCTCGAAAGCCGGGTCATGCCGCTCGACGAAAGTGTCGCGTTGATGGGCTGGCTCGACAGCATGCGGGCCCAGATCGGCTTGCGTTACCCCGGCGAATGAGCGTCGCCCGGCAGCGCTGACGCTCCCCGTCCACCGCACCGCCGCAGCCCGTGCCGGGGCGGCGGTTGTCGTCGCGCGCCCGAGAAACATCTTGCAAAGGTGTTGCGGTGGCCCTGCGGACAATGCCGCGAACGACCCGTGAGGGTCGACCACTCCACCACAACGAGAACCACACATGGGAATGAACCTGAGCCTCTGGAGGCGCAGACGCGTGCTGCAGGCTGCCCTGACCCTGGTGCCGGCCACGGTCCTGGCCGCCGAGAACGGCGTGTCCGACAACCTCGTCAAGCTGGGGATGTCGGGCCCGCTGTCGGGGCCGAACGGCGCTTACGGCCGTGCCATGAAGGAAGGCATCGAAGCGCATCTTGCCAATGTCAACGGACGCGGCGGCGTGCACGGGCGCCGGCTGGAACTGGTCGCACTGGACGATGGCTACGAAACCGAACCGGCCGTCGCCAACACCCGTCAGCTGATCGAACGCGAGAAGGTGTTCGCGCTGCTCGGCTTTTACGGCACCTCGCCGACTGCCGCGGTGCTGCCGGTGATCGAGGCGGCCGGGGTGCCGCTGATCGGCACCATCAGCGGCGCCGAAGTCTTGCGCAAGCCGTCGCTGCGCCACATCTTCCACTTGCGCGCAAGCTACGGGGACGAGACCGCGGCCATCATCAAGAACCTCGTCACGGTGGGCATCCGGCGGGTCGCGGTGCTGTACCAGGACGACGGCTTCGGCGAAGCCGGCCTGCAAGGGGTCAAGCGTGCGCTCGAGGCCCATCAGCTGGCGCCGGTGGCCACCGCCGCGGTGCCGCGCAACGCCGTCGACGTCTCGGCAGCGGTCGCCGTGATCGCCAAGGCCGATGCCCAGGCGGTCGTGCTGGTCACGCTCTACCGCCCGACGGCGAACTTCATCAAGCAGATGCGCGCGGCCGGGGCCTCGCCGTTTTTCGTCGCGTTGTCACCGGTGGGCACCGACCAACTGATCGCCGAGCTCGGTGCCGAGCAGACGCGTGGCGTGCAGGTGTCGCAGGTCATCCCGCGGCCTTGGGGCGACCGTCTGGAAGTCGTGCGCGAGTACAAGAAGGTGCTCACGCAATACGCCAAGCAGGTGCAGTTCTCCTACTACGGGCTCGAGGGCTACCTGAATGCCCGGCTGGTCACGGAGGCGCTAGAACGTGCCGGTCGCAACCTGACGCGTGAGCGTTTGATGACCGCCCTGCGCGCGGCGCCGTTCGACCTCGGCGGTTACCGCGTTCATTTCGCCAACGGCAGCAATGCCGGGTCCAACTATGTCGAGATCAGTGTGGTGGGGGCCAGCGGCAGGATCTTGAACTGACGCGACCGGCCCGCCCGCGGCCGGCCCTGCTGTCCGGGTCCGCGGGCGGTGCTGAGGTTTTACTGGCTCGAGCCGGTGCCGCCCGTCGTACCGCCCGTCGTACCGCCGGTGGTGCCGCCGGTGGTGCCGCCGGTGGTGCCGCCGGTAGTGCCGCCCGTGGTGCCGGCGCCCGCACCGCTGCGGTTGCCGGACGAGGAGCGATTGCGCTTCTTTTCGTCCTCGCTTCGGGTACCGGTTGCGGCCCCCGAGCCGGACGAACCACCGCTTTGCATCGAGGATGAACCGGTGCCGCTGGTGCTGCCTGCGCCGCCCCCGCTCGTGCCGCCGCTGCCGCCGGTGCCGCCCATGCTGCCGCCAGCGCCGCCGCTGCCACTGGTGCTGCCGCCCGCGCCGCCGGCGCTGCCACCCGCGCCCCCGGACTGCGCCGCGACGGCGGTGCTGAGTGCGGCGATCAGCAGCGACAGCGAGAGATGTGCGATGGATCGTTTGGTCATCGAAATGCTCCTTGCCGGTCCTTGGACCGTTTGTGATGTGTGAAAGCAGGTGGAAGTCGGGCCGCCTTCCGTCAGCCCCACGCTGCCGCGGCGGTGAGGCGGCGTGCCGTGAAGTCGGCCCGGGCGCTTGCTCGAAGCGCCCACCTTCACCTTGCAAGCGCCATGCACGCCGAAGGGCCCCCTTTGCGGACCGGGCCGCGCGAGATCAGGTAGACGCCACCGGCACAGGCGACAGCGGCAGCGTAAGCACTACGCCCTGGCTTCAGGACGCGGCAATGTGGTGGGACGCAGACGACCGCTCGACGGACGGACGGTGACTCGCCTCCCATGCCGCCTGCGCTGCCGGCGACGGCGGTGCGTAGGGCCACTCCGAGCCGTTGAAGTGAGGCTCGCACAGATGCAAGGCGTGCGCTTCGGACATGCCGGCACACCATTGCCGGCTGGACGCGCTGGCAGGCCAGCGAGCACCGGCGCAGGCGCCGGGGACAGTGCCTGTCACATCGCCGACCGGATCGCAGCCGGCGTAGCGGAACTGGAGCAGGTCCATGCCGTACAGCTCCATCATCATGCCCGGCGACAGCGACGCCAAGGTGCTGTCGACCTGCAGCCTTGCGGTGTCCCACTGTCCAGAGCACAGCGGCAGGCGGCGCACGCGCAACATCAGGCCGAGGCCCTCGGCCGCGTCGCCGGGGCCGGCTTCGCAGAGCACGCAGCGCTGCACGCCGATCCATTTCCCGTCTCCGTCCAGCCAGGGGACATGGCAATAGGCGCTGGCGCCGGTGGCGCCGATGTAGGCCACAGCCTGCTCGAAGCTCATCATGATGGACTGCCTTTTTATTCAGAGGTGAATCGCTTCACCTTTTGCGCAATCGGCATGCCTGCAGCGCGTCCCCTCGACCCTCCCGCCGGCGCCGGCGGCCTTACCCGCCACAAACCTCGAGCGCCCCCACCACCACCTCCTCGACCGGCACCTGGTCGACCAGTGAGACCGTGTGCCCACAATCGCGTCCCACATAGGGATAGGGATCGCCATAGTCGTGGTCACAGACGGGGCAGCGCATCTGCCAGGAGAGGGCCGCCCGGTGCCGCGCCTGGTGCAAAGGCCCGGCATTGATGACGTTGGGCCCCCAGTAAATCGTCACCGTCGGCGTGTCGACGGCCCGGGCGAGATGAGCCGGCCCGGTGTCGTTCGACACCAGCACGCAGGCCCCGGCGAGCAAGGCCGCCAGCGCCCCGGTGGACAGCCGGTCGCACAACACCAGCGGCGCCTGGTCGAGCGAAGAGGCCAGACGGTCCAGCACGTCGGCCTCGCTGCGCTGACCTGTCAGCACGATGCCGATGCCGCGGGCCTGAAGTTCGCGCGCCACGGCCGCGAAGGACGCCGGGTCCCAGCGCCGGCGCGGGTCGCTGGCGCCCGGGTGGATCACCGCATACCGCGCGCCGGGCAAGGGCCCGACCTGCTGCAATTCAGCGCGGTCGCGCGGTATGAGCGACAGCTGCGGCGGCACATAGGTGGCATCAGCGCCCACCAGCGCCACCGTCTCGAGGTGCCGCACCACCTCGTGCTGGTAGTGGCGGTAGGGCAGCCAGCGAGCGGGCGCCGGCGCTTCTCCGGTGCGGCGGCCCGCGGTGTGGCGGGCTCCGAGCCGCAACAGGAAGGCATTCGACTGCCGCCCGCCGCCGTACAGTTGCAGCGCCAGGTCGAAGCCCTCGCGCTGCATGGACTCGAAGTAGCGATCGAGCGTGGCCTCGTCGGGCTGCTGGTCCGGCGGCGCGTGCACGCCGCGCGGATGCGGAATGACGATCACGCGGTCGACCGGGCCCGGCCGCCCTGCGAGGAAACGCTCGATCCACGGCAGCGCGAGCAGCACCAGTTGCGCATCGGGGTAGGTGCGCTTGAGTGATTGCAGCGCCGGCAGGGTGAAGATGAAATCGCCCAGCGCGACGGGGGCGAGCACCGCGATCTTGCGGATGCCGTCGAAGGGTGGGTATGCAGACATGCAGTGAGGCCCTGAGTGGTGCAACTCCTGGCCTTGAGCACGTCCGGTTCCCGGGCTTGGCCGACCCTCCTGGCCACCCTGCTCCCAGGCGGCGGCCCTCTCGCACAGCCATTCCTCGTGGAACAGCGCACTAGACTGCAGGGACCAGTCCCTCACGAGATATCGCCATGAAGCACTTGCCGAGCCGCTGCAGTCAAGCTTGCAAAAATCAGCGGCCCTCCGCTTGCGCGCGGCCCGTTGCGCGCCGCCACTTCGCATGCAGTGGCACACAGGTCCTGCGATGAGCGCCACGATGCGCGCGCTGCGCGCCGACATCACGACGCTGCACGTCGATGCCATCGTCAATGCCGCCAACACCTCTTTGCTGGGCGGCGGCGGCGTGGACGGCGCCATCCACCGTGCGGCCGGCCCGCAGCTGCTGGAGGAATGCCGGCGTCTGGGCGGCTGCCGGGTCGGCGAAGCCAAGCTGACCGGCGCCGGGCGATTGCCGTCGCGTTTCGTGATCCACACGGTCGGCCCGGTATGGCGAGGCGGCACGCACGGCGAACCGGAACTGTTGTCCTCGTGCTATCGGCAGGCGCTGCAGTTGGCCGCCCGCGAAGGGGTGCACAGCATCGCCTTCCCGTGCATCAGCACCGGCGTGTACGGCTACCCCGCCGATCTGGCGGCAGCGCTGGCGGTGGAAACGGTGCGGAGCACATTGGCCAGCCTTGTCGGCATCGAGCAGGTGCTGTTCTGCTGCTTTTCGGCTGCCGATCTGGCGCTCTACGAGCCGTTGTTGCTCGGCAAAGGCGACACAGCGCCGCCCGCGTCAACCGGCTGTGGCCACCCCGCCCCCTGAACGCCCCGCGCTGCGCCCCGCGACGTGGCTGATGGCATCGCGCGCCTGTAGCTCGGCCGAAAGCGCCCAGTCGAGGGGTGAGCGGCACAAGCCGGCGTGCTCGTACTGGAGGTTTTCGTACAACTCGGCCGCGGCGGGGCAGGCGGTGAGCACTGCATCGAGCCCCGGCTCGGCTGCAGCGGTGCGCAGTGCCTCTGCAAGGCGTTGCACCAACACCCGGTACTGGTCGGCGGAGACACGCTGTTCGCTGCGCTCCAGACGTTCGAGAAGGCGCGCAAGCCAGACGACGGTCGCCAGGCGGGCGGGCAGTACAGCTTGTTGTGTTGCGTTCATCGCGAAGACTCCGATGGGCGGCCTCCGCGCGCGCGGCGACCGACGCCGGGCGCAGCAGGCAGCGTTGATCTGCTTCGGCGTCGTATCTCGGGATGCGTCTCCCTGTTTTCAAGAGTCGCGATCGCCGCCAGGCGCCGGCGCGACGCACCGCTTCAGCGCTCGGCGTCGGGAGCCACCGGCATCGGTGAGCGAGTGCGCGCTTCGAGGTCGCGCAGCGTCAAGTAGAGCCGCAGGTCGAATTCGAGCTGGTGGTAGTCGGGCTCCATGTGCTGGCACAGCTGGTAGAACGCCTTGTCGTGCTCGCGTTCCTTCAGATGGGCCAGTTCGTGAACCACGATCATGCGCAGGAACTCGGTCGGCGTGTCCTTGAACAGGCTGGCGACCCGGATCTCTCGCTTGGCCTTCAGCTTGCCGCCCTGCACGCGCGACACCGTGGTATGGGTGCCGAGCGCGTGTTGAATGACGTGCAACTTGTTGTCGTAGCAGACCTTGTTGAGGGGATCGGCGCCGCGCAGGAAGCGGCTCTTCAGCTCCGACACGTAGTCGTACAAGGCCCGGTCGGTGCGCACCTCGTGGCGGTTAGGGTAACGGCGAGCCAGCGAGTCGGCCAGCCGCCCCTGTTCGATCAGCTGGCGCACCTGCTGCAGCAGCGCGTCAGGATAGCCGGCAAGATACCGCAGCGAGGTGTCCATCAGGTCTGCCTTGAAGCAAGACGGAGCCCGCGGCCGCCGCGACGCTCAGACCGCACCGGCCTTGCCTTTGGCCCCCGGCCGCAGCCGCTGTACCAGGGTCACCAACGCCAGGGCCACCGCCCCCGCCACGATGCCGACCACGCCGTCGGCCAGCATGGGCAGCAGGCCACCCGCGATCACCCCGATGCCCGGCAATGCCCCGGCGCCGTGGGCCCAGCCCTCGATCAGGTGGTGGAGCGCCGGAACGCCATGGGTGAGGATGCCACCGCCGACCAGGAACATCGCGGCGGTACCGGCGATTGACAGCCCCTTCATCAGGACAGGCGCGGTCTTCAGGATCACGCGCCCGAACCCGCGCGCCGCCGCGCTCGCCTTGCGGCTCAGGTAAAGACCGAGATCATCGAGCTTGACGATACCCCCGACCAGGCCATAGACCCCGACCGTCATGATCAGCGCGATGCCGACCAGCACCGCCACCTGCGTCATGAACGGCTGGGCGGCGACGGTGCCGAGGGTGATGGCGATGATCTCGGCCGAGAGAATGAAGTCGGTCCGCACTGCGCCCTTGATCTTCTCTTGCTCGAAGGCGACCAGATCGACCGCTGGGTTGGCGACCGCCTGCGCCAGTTCGACATGGTGGGCCTCGTCTTCCGCGCGGCTGTGGAGGAACTTATGCGCGAGCTTCTCGAAACCCTCGAAACACAGAAAGGCGCCGCCGATCATCAGCAGGGGCGTCACCGCCCACGGAATGAAGGCACTGATGGCCAGGGCGGCCGGCACCAGGATCGCCTTGTTGCGCAGCGAGCCCACGGCCACTGCCCACACGACCGGCAGTTCACGGTCTGCGTGGACGCCCGTCACCTGCTGGGCATTCAGCGCCAGATCGTCCCCGAGGACACCGGCCGTCTTTTTGGTTGCCACCTTGGTCAGGACCGCCACATCGTCAAGGATGGTGGCGATGTCGTCGATCAAGGCGAGCAGGCTGCTTGCGGCCATCTGGAAATTCCTCCTGGTAGTCGGCGCGTGAGTGGAGGCGGCAACGGCCGCCCCGAACCGGGGATTTTCGCAGAGAAGCGGGCCGCGGCCGCGGCCGCTGAGCGCCAGGGCCGCCGGCTCGCCAGCCGCCGGCAGCGTCAGTGGGCAGCGCTGAGCACCACGGCCGGCACGGCGAATTCGCGGCCGATCACCGCCCGGGCATAGAAATAGTTGTTGCGGGCACGGTCGCTCAGCGAATCGAGGTGGACCCGGCCGGCTTCGTCGCAGGGAAAGGCAAGGCCCCGTCCATGGTGAAACAGCGAACGGAAGCGGAGCTCGAACTGGGGCAACTCGGTGTGGGCGGTCAGGGCTTGTTCCATGGCATCGGTCTCCGGTACTGCATGAGGCGTCAACGATGGACAGACTCTAGGCAAGGTCGGGCGCCGCTTCACTAGGCGCACCGCGGTCGCGCCTGTCGGCCGCCGGCGCGGCCGCTTGTAGAAAAACGCCTGACAGGGGTGGGCCCGATCGGGAAAGTCCCGGTTCAGCCCGCCGCCGGACCGCCCGCGGGAGCGAGCGCTCGCGTGGCGACGCCGCCGCGGGTGCGCCGCGCAGGGGCCGCGGCCTCAGCCGAGCGGCCGCTGCAGCCGGATTTCCTCCAGCTTGGTGGTGCCCACCATGGTGGTTTTGGCCGACGGCATTTCCCGCTTGAAACCGGCCAATTCGTGGAAGCGCAAGGCCCGCTCGTTGCGCAGGTGCACCCACACCGTCACCTTGGTGCACCCCTCGTCCTCCAGCCCGTCGCGGGCGGCATCCCACAGGGCCAGACCGACACCCTTGCCCCAGTGCGCCGGCGCGACGTACAGCGCCCAGATCTCGCCGGTGGTCGACGGCGTGCCCGCATCGCGCGAGCGGTCGAAGCCGACAAAGCCGACAATGGCGTCGCCGTCGGTCGCGACGTGAACCTGGGGTTCGAACAGGTCGATGGCTTCGCGCCAGAACGCGGCGCGCTTGTCGACCGACAGGCCGTTCAAGTAGTCGTCGGGCAGCAGCCCCTTGTAGGCGGCTTGCCAGGCCGAAACGTGGACGTCGGCGATCGCCTTGGCGTCGCGAAGGGTGGCGGGTCGAACCTGGTAGCGGGACATGACGGAGTTCATCAGCGATCAAGAATGCGTGAGGGCAGGATTGTCGTCGTTCGGACGGCCGGTTGCAGTCGCGGCCTGCAACCGACGGTGCGACGCGACACCCAGGCGATGCAGCCGGCCCTGTCGGCGAAGCAAGGCCACCCGATGGTGACGCCGCCAGCCGAGGTCCGGTGTCCCGCAGGGGACGGCGTTCCGGGCGACAGGGCAACGGACGCGGGCGAGGCGCCACCCCCCTATTCAGTGCTGATCCTGCCGGCGCACTGGCAGTTCCCCGCTGCAGCCTCGCAGACCTTGCTGCAGTCGGCGCAGGCGGCAGGCATACGGCTGCCCAGTTCGTGCCGCAACGGCACCTGCCGCGCTTGCATCTGCAAGATGCACCGCGGGCACGTGACCTATCGCATCGAATGGCCGGGACTGAGCGCGGACGAAAAGCGCGAGGGCTACATCCTGCCCTGCGTCGCCCACCCGGCGTCGGCGTTGGAGATCGAGGTCCCGCACCCCAGCCGCGCGGCGCCCTCGCCGTGACCCAGCAGTGCCCGGCGGGCCTCGGTGCCTCGCGCTGGCGCCTGGGCTCAGGTGCCCAGCACCTGCGTCAGGGGCCGGCGGCGCTTGGCAGCCAGGTAGACCACGAGGGCCAGCCAGGCGATGGCGCTACGGCCCCACGACGGCTCGCCGGCCTGGTCCCGCGGATGAGCGGGCTCCGGCGCCCCACCGAGCGACGCGACCGGCCGGTATTCCAGCACCGCGGCATAACTGAGCGAGGCGCGCCGCCCCGCACCGAGGCCGGGGCTGAGCAGGCCGGCCAACTTGATGTCGTAGAAGGCGCGCAGATCGGGCTGGGCCGCGGCGCCCGCCACCAGGGCGGCCGTCGCAGGCAATGCGGCTTCGAGCGTCGCGAGGCCGGGCGCGGCAGCGGCGGTGGGGATGGTGACCGCGGCGACCAGCACCTCGGCCGCGGCGTCGCTGGGCGGCGGTGGTGTGACCAGCGCCAGAGCGCACAGGAGCGTCCACGGTCGCCAACACAAAACCTGGCGTTGCTTCATGCGCAGGTTCTCCCTGAGTGAGACGGTAGGGTCGGTCCCGCGTGGCGGGCCGCCAGCCGGCGGTCCAGTGCGTCGCAGGCACCCGTCCCTACGGTAGGGCCGCGCGCCTGCGTGCGCATCCCTCAAGCGTTTCACGCCGTAAGCAGCGTGACGGCGCCGCCGGTCGCGGCTGTGCTCTATGCTGCGGCTCGATGGCCTCTTACTCTCATCCCCTGGGCCCGCCCGACGACGAAGTCGAGTTCACGGCGATCCGCGCGCAAGGTGCCGGCGGGCAGAACGTCAACAAGGTGTCGAACGCGGTGCATCTGCGCTTCGACATCCGGGGCTCGTCGCTGCCGGAGGACGTCAAGCAGCGCTTGTTGGATCAGCGTGATCAGCGCATCACGGCCGAGGGTGTGGTGGTGATCAAGGCACAGCGCTTTCGCAGCCTCGAACAGAACCGTGAAGACGCGCTGGCCCGGCTGCGCGAGTTGGTGGCCGCCGCTGCCGAGGTGGCGCCGCCGCGCCGGCCGACCAAGCCGACCCGCAGTTCCCAGCGCAAGCGCGTCGACACCAAAGTGCAGCGCGGCCAGGTGAAATCGTTGCGTCGCCGCGTGACCGAGTGAGATGCGACACCGGCGTCGCGCACCGAACCTCCTCGACCGGTGCTGCAGCGCAACAACGATGCGCTGCAAACGGCGTTCGTACACGTCTGTTACCACAGCTCCCCGGTGGAGCTGTCGCTGTGCAAGCTGCCACCGCGGCCTCGGCGCGACGGCGGCAGCGGGCGCGAGCCTGATCGGCGCTCAATTCCGACCATCGTGCCCGCCCTCTCCCCATCGCATACCCTCGGGCGTCGTCCCGACTTGCCGGGCAGCCAGCCGCAACATCCCGCGATGAAACTCTCCGTCCTGGATCAATCCATCTCGCTTGCGGGCAGCAGCGAAGATGCCGCCATCCGTGACACGCTCGATCTCGCGGTGTGCTGCGAGGGTCTCGGCTACCACCGCTTCTGGCTCAGCGAACACCATGGCCTGCCCACCATCGTCGGCTCGGCACCCGAGGTATTGCTGGCCGCCCTCGCCGCCCGCACCGAGCGCATGCGACTGGGCAGTGCCGGCGTGATGCTGCCGCACTATTCCGCGTTGAAGGTGGCCGAGCAATTCCGCGTGCTGGAGGCGCTTGCACCGGGGCGCATCGATCTGGGCGTGGGGCGCGCACCGGGCGGCGACATGCGTACCGCACGCGCCCTCAACCCGAACGCCTACACCGCCGCCGATCACTTCCCGGAGCAAGTGCGGGAACTGCAGCAGTGGCTGGCGGGGCACGAGCATCGCGGGGTGGTGGCGCATCCGCGCGGCCCTGCGATGCCTGCCGGTGACACGTCGCGCGTGCCCGAGGTCTGGGTCCTCGGGAGTTCCGACTACGGGGCCCGTCTGGCGGCCCAGTACGGCCTACCCTATGCATTCGCTTACTTCTTCATGGACGGCCTCGGCGTGGAGCAGGCACTGGAGTTGTACCGGACCCTCTACCAGCCCAGTGAGCGCCACCCCAGGCCCGTCGCGACGATTTGCGTCTGGGCGCTGGTGGCCGACACCGACGAAGAGGCGCAGTTCCACGCGTTGAGCCGTGACCGTTGGCGGCTGGACCGCAGCAGGGGTGTGCTGGGCCCCTTGCAGGCACCGCAGACGGTGGCCGAGCGCGGCTTCACGGCAGACGAGCTGCCGACCGTCGAAGCCACGCGTCAGCGCGCTTTTGTCGGCAACGCGGAGCAGGTCGGCGCCAAGCTGCGGGCGCTGGCCGCTCGATTGGGGCTGCACGAGCTGGTGATCAACACCTGGGCGCACGAGCCAGCGGTGCGGCGCCGTTCCTATGCCTTGCTGGCCCGAGAGTTCGACCTCGAGCCCTGAGCGCGGCTCGGCTGCCTCCGCGTGCGGCGCGCACGGAAAAGGCCGCCAGCCCCGGCAGGGTGGCGGCCTGTTCTGGACGTCGCGCGCTTACTTGCTCGTGATCTCGGTGGTCGTGTTGTTGCTGTCGTCGGACTTGACCAGCAGCACCTTGACGCTGCCAGGCACCACCGAGCCCAAGCCGCCGCTCGGCACCACCGTCAACAGCCAGTCGACGTTGTCGTCGAGGTCGACGGTCTGGTTGAAGATCACGGTCTTGGTGCCGGCCGCCGTGATCTGCAGCTGGTAGGTGCCGTCATCCAGCTCGATGGAGTCGTCACCCGAGGCAGGATTTGCCCGCTTGAATCCGATCGCGGGGAAGCGGGGGGTGGCGGTCGTCACGTCGGTGTTGGTACCGCGCGTCAGGTAGACGTCGATCTCGCCGGCATTGGCAGCCGCGTTGAGCACCCGCACCCGGGCGCGGTCGCTCAGCAAGGGCTTGTCGTAGGGATCGTCGATGACCGCGAAGTCGACCGGGGGCAAGGATGCATTCGGCAGTGCCACGAAGGTGTACTTGTGGCCGCGGTCGGCGTCGACGCGGATCGTCTCGCCGCCTTGCTGACCGGACTCGGTCTTGATGGCGAGGTCGGTGTCGCCGGTGTCGACCTTCAGATAGGACGTGGCGAACTTGTAGTCGACATCGGTCGCTTCGGGCACGGCCTTGCCGTCGCGGAACAAGGTCACCTTCGGGCCGAGGTTGGCGGCATGCACGAAGCGGATCTTCGGCTCGGATGCACCAACACGATCGTCGATGCCATCGTCGCTCGAATTGCCGCCGCCGCCGCACGCGGCCAGCAGGAACATCGGGGCCGTCAAGGCCAGCACAAGTTTGGACATTTTTTTCATGTGTATCTACACCCTGTCGTTTGAAGTTGGAATCACACCGTTGCCTCACGCGAGCGACGGCGGCCGAGAAAGCCTCCGCATCATCGGGGTCGTCGGCGGGGGCAGTTATCGGACATACGCCCAGGGGCATGTCAGCATCGTCTGACAGCGACTCGGCATTCCACCCCGCCGCTCCTCCTCGAGTGCCACCAGCACGTGCGCATGAGGAAGTTCGAGACCATCACCTGATGCAGAGCACTACATCCCGATGCATGCACGTCGGCCTTGCATGGCAGCATGCCCTTGCCACGACAGCCTGCGTGACCTTGCCGGACAATCAGCGCATCGCACCCGTGCACCGTTGGGCGCGCACCGCGACCACGCCAGGGCAGGTGCCACCGGCGGCCGTACACGGTTCACCCGGGCTCGCCGCCTCGTCATCCCCTCTCGCCTCCCACACCGACAGCCAGCCATGAAGAAAACCGACCTCGAGAAGAACAAGGGCCTGAAGATCGCGGGCCAGATGAAGCAGGCCACCATTCCGGGCCGCTTTTCGAGCGGCGCGGGTGCCCTGCACGACCGCCGCGAGCAGCGTCGGCTCGACCAGGCGCGAGGTCTGGTGCCGTTTGCCGTCAAGCTGCCTGCCGACCTGGTGCAGCAGGTTCGCGGCCTGGCAGAAAGCCGGGGCACGAGCTTGAACGACGTGGTGGCCGAGCTGATGCGCAAGGGCCTAGAAGACGCCGGCGACACACCGGCGTGATGATGCAAAGCACCTGGGCATGGCCGCCTGGTGGGCCTTCCTGGGCAGCTCGGAGACGTCAAGAGCGTGACTTTTTCACGCTGTGACGGGGCTGCTGTACCGCAGCAGCGACGCTCACATCTAGGTTACGCGTTCCGACATCGTTTCACGGTAAGCTCCCGCCGCCCGCCTGGACCCAGGCCACACATCACTGCCGGCGTCGACGCATGGGGCACATGGTCGCCTGGCGAGTGTGGTCTGCTACGGGCTGGCACCTGACACCGTACGCAGCGCCGCAAAGGCGCTGCGTCCATCCCGCGGTGAGAGCGCAGCAACCCCCGTTCGCCCGCACCGTCGATCTCAGCTGTTCGAGCGCGACCGGCGACGAAAAGCGCGTACCCACTTTCCTCTTGACCACCCCGGCGATCAGCGGTCGCGATGCGGAAACCTGACCGGTACAGCCGCCGCTCCTTCAGCCTCGCGCGTTGATGCCGCGGTCGACCATCGACAAGGCATGCCGGTACTCGGGCCGCAGCCGGTAAAGCTGTGCCGGACGGTGCGCGCGCCCGACCTCCAACTCACCGGGGATCGGCTCTAGCATCCCCAGCTCGTCCATCTTGCGGCGGAAGCTGACCTTGTTGATCGGCTCGCCCAGCACTGCCTCGTAGACGGCCTGCAACTGCGGCAGCGTGAAGCGTTCCGGACACAGATAGACCGGCAGCGACGAGTACTGGCTCTTGGCGCGCAAGCGCGCCACCGCTTCGCGCACGATCTCGCCGTGGTCGAACGGCAGCCGGGGCAGCCGTGCCACCGGCAGCAGCTCGACGCCGGGTGGGTCGGCCTGCAGCATCGAGGACGGCACCAGGGCGAAATAGACGACCGAGACCGACCAGCCGCGCGGATCTCGCGCCGGCCCTGAGAAGGTCGCGAGCTGTTCCAGATAGGGGCTGACGAGCCCGGTCTTCTCACGCAGCACCCGTGACGCTGCTGCAGCAGCGTCCTGGTCTTCGTCGGGCCGCACATAGCCGCCCGGCAGTGCCAGCGCACCCGCGAACGGCTCGCGGTCACGCTTGAGCAGCAACACGCACAGGCTGTCGTCGCGCAGCGTCAGCAGCACCACGTCGACGGTGCAGATGATCGGGTCTCCTTCGCGGCGTCGCATGCTTTCTTAAACCAGTTCGACAACTAAGCAGCTTATCAGCGTTCCACGTCCCTTCGGGTGCTCATCCGACACACCGACCGGGTTCATGCGCCACCACTTAGTTGCGTATTGCATCTAACTCCGGTATAGTGAAATGCATGTCATCACGCGGAGGCGCACCATGAAAAAAGACATCCAGCTGCTGCTCATCGACCCGCAGAACGACTTCTGCGACCTGCCCGAGTCCTACCGTCCGGCCGACCCGAAGTCGGGCAGCAGGCTCGCGCCGGCCTTGCCCGTGCAGGGCGCACACGACGACATGCTGCGGGTGGCCGAGCTGATCCGTCAGGGCGGCGCCGGCCTCACCGACATCGCGATCACGCTCGATTCGCACCATCGTCTCGACATCGCCCACCCGGGCTTCTGGCAACGCGCCGACGGGGGCGCGGTGCTCCCCTTCACCCCCATCACCGCCCCACAGGTGCGTGCCGGCGAGTTCGCTCCGCGCGACGGGCGTGCACTCGACCGTTGCCTGGGCTACCTCGACGAGTTGGAAGCCCGCGGCCGCTATACGCTGATGGTCTGGCCCGTGCACTGCGAAATCGGCAGCTGGGGCCACAACGTGCATGCCGAGGTGCGCGCGGCCTACAACGAGTGGGAGGAGCGGCACTTGAAGTCGGTGCTGAAGGTGGTCAAGGGCACCAACCCCTGGACCGAGCACTACAGCGCGGTGCAAGCCGAGGTGCCCGACGAGAGCGACCCCGACACCCAGCTCAACCAGGCGCTGATCGAGCAGCTCGACCGTGCCGACCTGATCCTGGTCGCCGGCGAGGCGAGCAGTCACTGCGTTCGGGCGACCACCGAACACGTCGTGGAGCACCTCCCCAGCCAACGCCTGGAACGGGTCGTGCTTCTGACCGACTGCATGAGCCCGGTCGCCGGCTTCCAGGCCCAGCACGACGCGTTTCTCGACGACATGCGCCGCCGCGGCGTGCGTCTGGCGCGCAGCGCCGAGCTGCTGCCGGCCCTGCTCGACAACGTGTCCCGCTGACCGCTTCCTGAAGGACCCACATGCAAGCCGTCATCCACAGCCTGCTGGAAACCGACCTCTACAAGTTCACGATGTGGCAGACGATGCTGCATCGCCACCCGCAGACGCAGGCCGAGTACACCTTCGTCTGCCGCAACGAGAGCGCCTACCCGCTGGCCGACCTGCTCGCCGATGTGCAGGCCCAGCTCGACCACCTGTGCAGCCTGAGCTTCCGTCCCGACGAGTTGGCCTATCTCGGCAGCCTGCGTTTCATCAAGTCGGACTTCGTCGATTTCCTGCGCATCTTCCGTTTCCAGCGCAACTTCATCGAGGCACGCGCCAACGGCCCGGTGCTCGAGATCGTCGCCCGGGGCCCGCAGGTGCACGTGATGGCCTTCGAGATCTACGTGCTGGCCATCGTCAACGAACTGTATTTCCGCCGCTTCGATGCCGGCCCGGCGCTCGGCGAAGGCCGGCGCCGGCTGCAGGCCAAGATCGAGCGGCTGCGCGAGTTCGGCCGCGAGCCGGCACGCCGCCACCCGTTCGAGTTCTTCGACTTCGGCGTGCGGCGGCGCTACTCGGGCGCCTGGCAGCGCGAGGTGGTGAGCACCTTCAAGCGCGAAGTGCCGGAATTCTTCAAGGGCACCTCCAACGTGCTGCTGGCGCGCGACCTGGACCTGGTGCCGATCGGCACGATGGCGCACGAGTACCTGCAGACCTACCAGGCACTGGGCGTGCGTTTGCGCGACTTCCAGCGTGCCGCGCTCGAAGACTGGGTGCAGGAATACCGCGGCGACCTGGGCGTGGCATTGACCGACGTGATCGGCATGGATGCCTTTCTGGCCGACTTCGATCTCTACTTCGCCAAGCTGTTCGACGGCTTGCGCCACGACTCGGGCGACCCCACCACTTGGGGCGAGAAGGCGCTGGCCCACTACGCCCGGCTGCGCATCGACCCGCACGCCAAACGGCTGGTGTTCTCCGACGCACTCGACTTCGAGAAGGCCTTCGCCCTGTACCGCCACTTCGCCGACCGCACCCAGCTGGGCTTCGGCATCGGCACGAATCTGAGCAACGACGTCGGGCTCAAGCCGCTGAACATCGTCATGAAGTTGACGCAGGCCAACGGTCAACCGGTGGCGAAGCTCTCGGACAGCCCCGGCAAGACGATGTGCGACGACCAGACCTTCCTGGCCTACCTTCGGCAGGTGTTCGGGGTTCGCGGTTGAACGGCTCAGCGTCAAGAGGAAGATCATGTTGAAGATGACCATTGCACAGCTCAACTACACGGTGGGCGACATCGAGGGCAACGTCGAGAAGATGATGGCCGCCGCGCGCCAGGCCCATGCGGCCGGCGCCGAGCTGGTCGTGTTTTCGGAGCTGTCGCTGACCGGCTACTACCCGGCCGACCTGCTCGACGAACCCGACTTCATGGCGCGGGTCGACCAGGGCCTGGCGACGCTGCAGCAGGCTTCCCAGGGGCTGCCGGGACTGCACTGGGTGGTGGGGGCGCCGGTGCCGGCGCGTGGCCCGGGGAAGCGGCTGCACAACATGCTGCTGGTGATCCGCGGCGGCGAGGTGGTGTTGCGATATGCCAAGCAGCTGCTGCCCACCTACAACATCTTCGACGAGCGGCGCCACTTCGAGCCGGGCCCCGACGTCGCCAAGGTGCTGCGCATCGGCGCCACCCAGATCGGCTTCATGATCTGCGAAGACGGCTGGAACGACGCCGGCCTCGACTACGGCATCAACCCGTTCGAGCGGATGCGCGACGCCGCGCCTGACCTGGTGGTGTCGATCAACGCCAGCCCGTCCAACATCGGCAAGCGCGAGCAGCGCCATCAAATTTTCTCGGCCGCCAGCCGCCGCCATCAGCTGCCGATCCTGTACGTCAACCAGATCGGCGGCCATGACCAGTTGGTGTACGACGGGGCTTCCTTCGCCGTCACGCCCGAGCAGGGTGTGGTGTTCGAAGCGGCCCGCTTTGTCGAGGACGTGACCACGCTCAGCTTCGAGGGCGGCGCGTTCCAGGCCGACAGCGGCGATGCTCTGCCCACCGTGTCGGCGACGGGCCTGCCGACGATGGAGTTCTACCGCGCCCAGATCGTGCTGGGCCTGCGCGACTATGCGCGCCGCTGCGGCTTCTCGAAGGTGGTGGTGGGCTCTTCCGGCGGCATCGACAGTGCGCTGACGCTGGCGCTCGCCGTCGAAGCGCTGGGGCCGGACAAGGTGGTGGGGGTCACCATGCCCTCGCGCTTCTCGTCGGCCGGCTCGGTGGACGACTCGGTGGTGTTGTGCCGCCAGTTGGGCATCGAGCTGCACACGCATCCGATCGCCGACATCGTGGCCCGCTACGCCGAGCAGTTCGAGACCACCTTCGGCCAACCGCTGCGAGGCCTGGCGCTCGAGAACCTGCAGGCGCGGGTGCGCGGCACGATCCTGATGGAGTACTCCAACAGCTACGGCCATCTGCTGCTGACCACCGGCAACAAGTCGGAGATCTCGGTCGGCTACTGCACGCTCTACGGCGACACCAACGGCGGCCTCGGCCTGATCGGCGACCTGTTCAAGACCGAGGTGTTCGCCTTGTCGCGCCATGTCAACGAGACGGCCGGGCGCGAGTTGATTCCGACCTCCATCATCGAGAAGGAGCCGTCGGCGGAACTTGCGCCAGACCAGAAGGACAGCGACAGCCTGCCGCCCTACCCGGTGCTCGACGAGGTGCTCAAGCTGTTGATCGAAGGTGAGCGCCTGCCGGCACCGGAGTATGAACACGCCGCCCGTTTCGTCGAACAGCTCCAAGTCAGTGCCGAAGGCCGTGCGCTGGTGCAGCGGGTGCGGGGCCTGATCGCCCGCAACGAATACAAGCGCCGCCAGGCACCCCCCATCATCCGTGTGCGCTCGCGTGCCTTCGGGACCGGGCGGCAGATGCCGATCGCTGCCAAGCACCTTTGAGGAGCGACCCATGCCCCAACACCCTCCGAGCCCGGCCTGCGACCTCAGCCTGCTGATCGGCCGCTTCCAGCCCCTGCACAACGGCCATCTGGCCTTGCTGCAGCAGGCCCTCGGGCTCGCACCCCGCTGTGTGGTCGTGATCGGCTCGGCCTTTCAGGCGCGCACGCCCCGCAACCCCTTCACGTGGCAAGAGCGGGCGCAGATGCTGCGCCTGGCGCTGCCGGAGGCCGACCGCGGTCGTCTGCATTTCCTGCCGGTGCGCGACTACTACGACGATACCCGCTGGATCGGCGCGGTGCGCGCCGGTGTCGCCCAGCTGCAGGCCGAGCAAGGCCTGCCGGCGCATGCCACGGTGGCCCTGGTGGGCCATCTCAAGGACGCCACCAGCGACTACCTCGGCTGCTTCCCGAGCTGGCGGCTCGAGCCGGTGCAGCGGGTCGGACGTGTCGACGGCCGGCACCTGCGCGACGTGCTGTTCGGCAGCGCGGGGCACGCCGTCGACGCCTCACTCGCGACGCTGGTCGAGCTGGCGCCGCCGTCCACGCTGGACTTCCTGCGCGCCTTCGCCGCCCTGCCCTTCTACGCCGAACTGGCAGAGGAATGGCGCACGTTGAAGCACTACAAAGAAGCTTGGGCCAGCGCGCCCTACCCGCCGGTGTTCGTGACGGTGGACAGCGTGGTGAGGGTGGGCAGCCATGTGTTGCTCGTCAAGCGCGGGCAGGCGCCGGGCAAGGGGCTCTACGCGGTGCCGGGCGGCTTCATCGAACAGCGCGAGACGGCCTACCAGTCGGCCTTGCGCGAGCTGAAGGAAGAAACCGGGTTGAGCCTGCTCGACGTCACGATGCGCCAATGTTTGAAGGCTGCCGTGGTGTTCGACCACCCCGATCGCAGCCAGCGCGGGCGCACGATCACCCACGCGCACTATTTCGATTTGGGCGAACGCGAACTGCCCGAGGTGCAGGGTGGCGACGATGCGGCGGGTGCCGAGTGGGTGCCCATCGAACGCCTGACGCAGATGGAAGACTGTTTTCTGGACGACCATTTCCACATGCTCGACCACTTTCTCGGGCTGACGCCACGCTGATGAGAGGTCGCGCGGCCGGCGTCATTGGACAACCTCCGTGCTGCGCACTCCGGTGCGAGCCCCCTTCGGGCGGCCGGGCGGGGGCTCATGCAGCCCGCCGCGCCTCGCTGTCCCGGCCCCGTTCGAGCACGCCACGCACCCACAGGTCCTCGACCAGCGACACAGCGACCACCATCATCGGCGTGGCCAGCACCGCACCGGCGAGCCCGAACAGCAGGCCGAAGATCACCACCGCCAGCAGGCCCAGCACCGGCGGCAGTTCAACCGCCCAGCGCTGCACCAACGGCGCCAGCACGTTGCCTTCGAGCTGCTGGATGGCGGTCAGCAGCAAGAACGCCTTCATCGCCATCTGCGGCCCCTCGACGAACCCGAGCAGCACCGTCAGCGCCCCGGCGACGATGGCGCCGAAGTACGGCACGAACTCGAGCAGCCCGGCGATGATGCCCAGCACCAGCGCGTTCGGCATGCCAATGGCCCACAAGCCGGTCGCCGCCAGCAGGCCCACGGCGAGCATCGCCAAGGCCTGCCCGACCAGCCAGCGATAGAGCCGGTCGCCGGCGTTCTGCAGTGCGGCATCGACCAGCTGGCGGTAGGCAGGCGGCAGCATGCGGATGAAGCCGTGGCGGTAGACCCAGGGATCGGCCGCGAGGTAGATGCCGATCACGATGGCCAGCGCCGCGGTCCCGACCGAACCGACGGTGAGGGAGGCCAGGCTCGCGACACTGGCCCATGGCAGGCCGCCGGCGATGAAGCTGTTCCAGCCGCGGATCAGCGACTGCCCGAACGAGTTGCCGTGCAGCCACTGCGACGCGGCGGTGACGGCTTGCGGCAGTGCAGCACGCAAGCGCTCGAACTGGTCGGCCATCGGTGCACCCAGCAGCGTGCCGCCGGCGACGGCGAGGGCCACCAGCAGTGCCAGCACCAGCAGCAACGAACCGCGCCGCGAGAAACCGATGTGCCGGCGCAAGGGCGCGCCCAGCGCCGTCAGGGTCACGGCCGCCACGGTGCCGGCGAAGAACAGCACGAACACCTCTTGCAAGCGCCAGACAAGCAAGACCAGCGCCACGATCAGGATCGCGATCAGGAGTTGGCGGACGAACAGCTGTAGAGCGGCCACGCCCCGCTGCAGCAATTGCCTTGCCTACCGACAAGGCCGCGCCTGCTTCGGCTCAACGCCCGCTTCGGGCCCCGTCACGGCCGCGTTGTTGCAGCAGTTGCGTGGCGGCGTCGGGCGGCAACGGACGGCTGTACAGATAGCCCTGCGCCACGTGGCAGCCCTGCGCGCGCAGAAACTCCGCCTGGGCCGGCGTCTCGACGCCTTCAGCCACCACGGTGAGCCGCATCGCCGAGCCGAGCGCGCTGATCGCCTGGACGATGGCCGTGCTGTCGCGTGCCGAGCCGATCTCGCGCACGAACGAGCGGTCGATCTTGAGCGTGTCGATGGAAAACCGGTTCAGGTAGGCGAGCGACGAATAGCCGGTGCCGAAGTCGTCGATCGACACCCGCATGCCCTGCGCCTTCACCCGCTCCAGGATGCCGGTGCTGAGGTCGGCGTCAGTCATCAAGCCGGTCTCGGTCAGCTCCAGTTCGAGGCAGGCCGGGTCCATGCCGGCCTCGCGCACGATGCGCAGCACCTGGTCGACGAAGTCGGGCTGGCGCAGCTGCCGCACCGAAATGTTGACGGCCATCTGCACCGGCGCATGGCCGGCGTCGACCCATGCGCGCCACTGACGGCAGGCGGTGCGCAGCACCCAGTTGCCCAGCTCGACGATGGAGCCGGTCTCCTCCGCGGTGGGGATGAAACGGTCCGGGCCGAGCAGGCCCAGCTGGGGGTGCTCCCAGCGTACCAGGGCCTCGAAGCCGACGATGGCCTCGGTCTGCAGATCGAACTGGCCCTGATAGTGCAACCGCAGTTCGCCGCGTTCGCCGGCGCTGCGCAAACGGCTTTCGAAATCGAGCCGGTCCTGCGCCTGGACGCCCAGGTCGGAGCGGAAGAACTGGTGGTTGCCCCGTCCTTGCTCCTTGGCCAGGTACATCGCGGCGTCGGCGTGCTTGAGCAACGTGTCGACATCCTCGCCGTCGGCCGGAAAGAACGAAATGCCGATGCTGGTCGCGCTGTACAGCTCCTGGCCGTCGACCACAAACGGACGGTGGAAGGCCTTCAGGACCTTGCGCGCCACCGCATCGACCGCCTCCTGAGAGGCCCCGGGCAACGCCACCGCGAACTCGTCGCCGCCCAGTCGCGCGACCAGGTCGGTCCCGCGCAGGCACCATTTGATGCGCCGCGCCACCTCTTGCAGCATACGATCGCCGGCGCTGTGGCCCAGGGTGTCGTTGACCGACTTGAAGCGGTCGAGGTCGAGGAACATCACCGCCACTTGCGCCGCCTTGGCACGTGCGAGCTGCAACAGCTCGCCCAGCCGTTCGCCGAACTGGTGGCGGTTGGCCAGCCCGGTCAGCCCGTCGTAGTTGGCCAGGTAGTGCAGCTGCTCGTGCGCGCGGCGGCGCTCGGTGATGTCTTGCACCACTGCGACGAACACGGCCGGGTCCTCGCGCTGCGACAGCTGCAGGTGCATCGCGACCGGATAGGTCGTGCCGTCGCGGCGCCGCAGTTCGGTCTCCAGGCGCAGTTCGTCTTCGCGGCCGGCGTGTAGGGGCCGCAGCAGGCGGCGGAACTGCCCGGGCGTGAGCCCGACGACGATGTCCGACGGCTGCATCTCGCGCAACTCGTCCTGGCTGTAGCCGAGGTTGCGCTGCGCGCTGCCGTTGGTTTGCACGAAGCGCAGGCTCTCGGCGTCGAATAAATAGATCTCGTTGGACGAGCTGTTGAGGATGTGGCCGAGTCGCGAGATCAACTCGCCGGTGCGCTTGCGCTCGGTGATGTCGCGGAAACACCAGACGCGCCCCACCGTCTTGCCTTCCATCCGTTGCGGCGTCGAATACAGCTCGAACACACGGCCATCGAGGCAGGTGATCTCTTCCTCGAGTTGGGTCGACGGCTCATAGGCCAGGGCACTGAGCCGGCGCACGAAGCTGTCGCCGCGCACCACCTGGCTCCCGAGGTGGCGCAGCAGTGCGAACGCCAGGCCGGCACGCGCCAGGTCTTGCGGTATGCGCCACAGCACGCGGAAGCGCTCGTTGTAGTCGACCACCCGCCCTTGCGGATCGACCACGACGATGCCGTCGGCGGTCGAGTCGAGCGTGGCGCGCACCAGCGACAGGCTTTTCTGCAATTGCTCCTGCGCCAGCTTCAGGCTGGCGGTGCGCTCGCCGACCTTCTGCTCGAGGGTCGCATTGGTCTTGAACAGGTCATACGCACCATGCTCGGCCTCGCTGCGGTCCTCCGCGGCCTGCATCAGCACCGCATTGGTTTTCTCGAGCTTGCGCACGCGGTCTTCCAGCGCTCGGATCACGGCATCTCGGTCGAGGTGGTCGTTCATCGCGTGCAGCCCTGTGCGTCCTAGCGTGCGCGTCCGATGGCCACTGCCGTCAAGGTCTGGTTGATGTGCATGGAGTTGTACTGTTCGCCGTAGGTGCAGAAGCCGACCGCGTTGTGGGCAGCCATCACGGCGCCCGCCTGGGGCACGATGGCGTGCTCCCGCATCTCGAAAAAGCGCAAAACGCAGTCGCAGGCGATCAACAGCTCGGGCTCGCCGATCTGGCGGGTCACGGCGGCGAGACGCTGGGTCAGGCCTTCGATGAGGTCGGTCGCCTGCGACACCGACAACACGACGCCGGTGTCGATGGCACAGGCGAAGGTCAGGCTCTGCTCTTCGCCGAGCCAGGCGATCGCGCGGGGATAGTATTCGCCGCGCCGCATCACGCCGACCGGGTAGCGGGCGAAGGTGTTGACGTCGATCCTGTCGAGGTCGACCCCGATCAGGCGCGCGTATTCCACCGCCGCGCGCTCGCCGTTGATCTCGCGCACCGAGCGGGTTTCCGGGTCGGCGTCGGTGATCACCATCTTGATCGGGCTGGGCACGTAGCTTTCGGTCTTGAAGACCACGAAAGGCCGCGTGGTCGACACCAGCATGACCACGGCGGCATCGCGATGGAAGGCTCCGTCGTGCAGGACGTAAGGCTCCAAGCCGGGCTCGAGCCCGTCGCCGGCCGACCCACCGAACAGCTCGATGTCACCCAGCGCGTTGTGCAGCGAGTGCGTGACCCGTTCTTCACGACGCGAGTTGCCATCGATCAGCAGGAAAGCGAAAGTGTTCTCGCGGGTCGGCATGCGGCTTTTACGAGCCAGGTCGCCGAGCAGCGATTGGACGATCAGCTCCCCCTCGCTGGAGACGTAATCCTGCAAGCCCTCGATCGCCCGCAAAGACACCGAGAACTCGCGCGCCGACAAACTGAAACCGGTCAGCGAGTCGACTTGGTAGCCGCCGGGCCCGATCTCGGCGCCGGTGGTACAGCCGACCACCGGTGTTTCGCCGAAGCGCTCCCGCAACGCCCGCGCCAGCGCGTCGCGCGGGTACGACGGCGAGCAGAACACCACCACCAGAGCGAGCCCCGGCCGCCAGATCTGCTCATGCAGATCGGCGGCCGCTTGCTCGGCGCTGGATGCCGTACTCGCCCCCCTGAGAACGGCGGGGCCGAGGTCGATGGAAGTCGAGGTGCTCATGACGTCGATGCCGGGTCAGTGGGTGGGTGGACGCGGGTTCAGAAGGTCTCCCAGTCGTCGCTGCCGCTCGCCACCGCGGTGGCGGTGGCCGGCAGAGCTTGGGGGGTGGCGGCAACGGTCGGAGCCGGCGGCTGCACCGGGGCCGCCTTGGGGGCGGCGGCGACCGGCGGCGTGCGCGGTGCGGCTGCCACAGGCGGCGGCACGACAGCGGCCGGGCGCTTGTCGACCAGCGCGCGGGCTTGCACCCCGGCCTCACGTGCCAACTTGAACGAGCCGACCACCTCGGCAAGCCGGTGTGCCTGGTCTTTCATGCTCTCGGCGGCCGCTGCGGACTGCTCGACGAGGGCAGCGTTCTGCTGGGTCATCTGGTCGAGACGACCGACGGCGCTGTTGATCTGCCCCAGGCCGTCGTTCTGCTCGGCCGTGGCTGCCGTGATCTCGCCCATGATGTCGGTCACCCGCTGCACCGAGGCCACGATCTCGGTCATCGTCGCGCCGGCGTCCTGCACCAGGCGGGCGCCTGAGTCGACCTTTTCAACGCTCGCGCCGATCAGGCTCTTGATCTCCTTGGCGGCCTGCGCGCTGCGTTGCGCCAGGTTGCGCACTTCGCCGGCCACCACCGCGAAACCGCGGCCTTGTTCGCCGGCGCGAGCGGCTTCCACCGCCGCGTTCAGCGCCAGGATGTTGGTCTGGAAGGCGATGCCGTCGATCACGCCGATGATGTCGGCGATCTTCTTGGAGGCCGAGTTGATCTCTTCCATCGTCGTGACCACGTCGGCCACCACCTTGCCACCGCGCGCTGCCACCGCAGAGGCGGACGACGCGAGCTGGTTCGCCTGCCGCGCCGCGTCGGCGGACTGCCGCACGGTGCCGGTCAGCTGCTCCATCGACGACGCCGTTTGCTGCAGGCTCGAGGCCGCCTGCTCGGTGCGGGCGCTCAGGTCGTGGCTGCCCGAGGCGATCTCCGACGACGCGGTGCTGATGCTGTCGGTGGACGACCGGACCGACCCGATGACGCTGCGCAGGCTCGCCGTCATCTTGCCCAAGGCTTCGACCAGGCGGCCGATCTCGTCGCGCGAGGTCGCTTTCACCTCGATCGTCAGGTCTCCGCGCGCCACGGTCTCGGCGACATGCACGGCTTCGGCGAGGGGCCGGGTGATGGCGCGGCTGACCAGCCAGGCGCAGACAAAGGCGCCCAACACGCCGAGCGTGCCGGCCAGCAGCATCACCGCCTTGGAGCGCTCCGCCCGGGCGTTGATCTCGTCCATCGCCTGCTTGGCGACTTGTTTCTGGGTCTGCGCGAATTCGTTGATGACCGCGCGGCGCTGTTGCGACAGCGGGTCGACTTTGCTGGTGATCAAGGCCACCGCGTCTTGCGGCTGGAAGGCCAGGGCCAGTTGCATCGCCTTGGTGCTGAGCGGCGCCGTCTCGTCACGCAGCTGCCGCACACGCTGCAGCGCGCTCTTCTCGGCTTCGGACGTGCTGGTGGCGACCAGTTCATCGAGCGCTGCGACGAAACGGCTGTCGGCCTCTTTGGCGCGCGCCTCGTCCTGTTGCATCACGGTCGGATCGCTGGCCAGGCCGATGTTCCGGATGGCGACGTCGTACTGCATGCTCTGGTCGCGCATCTCGGCGGCCACGGCGAAGCGGGCGGTGGCGCTTTCCAGGTTGTGCTGGATCAGCGCCTGCGTGCGCACGGCGCCGAGGTGGCCGACGCCGGCCAGGACGGCCAGCAGCAGCGCCATGAACCCGAAACCGAGCGCCAGGCGTTGCTTGACGGTGATAGAGGAAAGGAACTTCATTACAGGCCCACGGGTAAGGGCCGACGCCAGGGCGCAAGGACGCACAGACTGCGCCCTCCCCCTGGCATCCGGCTGCCGGGAATTACTTGTAGATGCCGACTGCGAAGCCGATGTCGCCCGCAGGCTCCACGTAGGTGGTCTTGGCTTCGATCTGCTTGGTCACCGGGTTGGGCCACTTGTAGTCGACCCAGCCGCTCTTGCCGCTCTTGATGACCGCAATCAGTTCTTGCGCGAACAGCTTGCCGTCGGCGTCCTTGAGGTTGAGCAAGGGCTTGCCGATCAGGTTGTGGTTGGCGCCGTGGGCGGTGACGTTGCCGGCGGTGTTCAGCACGAACACATACATGTCACGGTCGATGAACTGACCGTTCTTGTTGTTGATCTCGGCGTAGGTTTTCTCCTGGCCTTGCGCCGCATACATCGCGGCCGCCTTCTTGGCCAGCGCGATGGCTTCGGGCTTGGTGCCGCTGTCGGCCGCGACGGCGGAGCCGGCGAACATGAGGCCGAACGCGAGGCCGGCGGTGAGTTTCAGGACGGTTCGTTTCATGGGTCACTCCATCAGGGAAGGCGTTCCCGCGCGCGGGAACGCGGACAGCGGTGACATGTCCGCCGTCTTCTTCAGGAGATATCGGCCCGTCCTGGCAGGACTTGATGAGGATCGGAGACTGGGAGTAGCGCGGTGTTCGTGAAGCCGTGCACGTTTGATGCCTCGCGGTGGGGCGCGAGGAACGCGCGGTTCTGCGCCGGGGCGGGCCGCCCGCCAGGCGGGCGGCCCGCCGCAAGATCAGGGACGGGACGCGGCGCCCTCGCCCTTGCCCGCCTTCACGGCGGCGTTCAGGTCCTGCGCCTGCTTCAAATGATGCTGCAGCGCCGGCAGCGTCTTGGCCGCGAATGCCTTCACCTCGGGGTCCTTGGCCTCGGTCGCTGCCTTGTTGAAGAGCTTGATGGTGTCTTCGTGCGCGTCGACGCCCATCTCGTCGGCATAACGCTTGTCGAAACGTTCGCCGTCCATCGCCCCGAGCACCTTGGTCTTGCCCTTCTGCATCGCGGAAGGCTCATTGGGCAGTTCCACGCCTTTGGATGCGGCGAGGGCCTTCAGTTCGTCATTGACTTTGGTATGGTCTTCGACCATTTGCGCAGCAAAGGCCTTCACCTGCGGATTGCGTGACTTGGTTTGCGCAATCTTGCTGCTCTCGACCTCGGCATGGCCGTTCTGCGCCGCCTGCTTGAGGAAGGCGACATCGGGTTTCTGCAGTCCCTGCGCTGAGGCGCCGGTGGCCATGCACAAGGCGGCGGCGACCGCACCGAGACCGAATCTGATGTGTTTCATGCGTCCTCCTGCCAACAAGGGCTCACGAGCAACCTGGCGCACGACACTTGCGCCGGCGCCTGGTTCATCCGGGAGCCCTGGGGGGTGTGAAAGCCGCGCCTCGGTGACGGGCTGCAAGGCCCCCGGAGCGCGGCGATGGGGCCGACCCGCGGTGCCGCGGATCGGGGCGACGGACCCGGGAAGCCGGGTCCGTCGATACGCTGGTCAGCGGTTGGTGGTGCCGGTGCCGGCCGCGGGGGCACCCGAGGCCGCGCTGTCGGGCGACGCAGCGCCGGTCGCGCCCGTCGTGCCCATCGTGGTACCCGCAGCGCCACCCGTCGTGCCGCCGCCGGTGCCGGTGGTACCGGCGTCCATGCCGCCGCTGCCGGTGGTGGCGCCGGTTCCGGCCCCGGTCCCGGCGGCGCCGGTGCTGCCCGTACCGCCGGTACCCGCCGCGCCGGTGGTGCCCGTCGTCGCATCGGTGCCACCGGTGGTGCCGGTGGTGCCGGCAGCGCCCGTGCCGCTGGTCGAGCCGACGGTGCCGGTCGTGTCAGCCTGGGCGACAGGATCGGCGGGTTGTTCGTCCTGGCGACCGCACGCGGACAGGCCCATTGCAGCGGCGGCAGCGAGGGCGGTCAGTTTGAGGGTCAGTTGTAAGCCTTGCATGTCGTACTCCTTGAAGATGGCAAAGTAAAGGGCACAGGGTCAAACGCGGGCCCGGGGCCGGCGCGGTCCATCAGCACGAGGCGACGAACTCCTGACTCAACCTCACCGGCAGTCGGCGTGCCTGCACCCGCCAAGGTCGGCACCGCAACGGCCGCAGGGGCGCTCGAGCAGGGCCCCGGAATTGCACTGGAGCCAAGCATGGAGTTTCTCGTTGTCGAGGATGACCCGGTCAGCCGAACCCTGGCGGCCGGCATGCTGAAGGCCCTCGGCTATGCCGTGCGGACGGCTGCCGACGGCATGGAAGCCATCTCGCAGTGCCGCATGCGGGCGCCGGACGCGGTGCTGATGGACGTGCAGATGCCCGTGATGGATGGCTTGCAGACAACACGCGAGCTGCGCCGCCTTCAGGGGGCGGGTCACCTGCCCTGGTTCCCCATCATCGTCGCCAGCGCGTTCTACACACCGGCCGATCGGGCCGCGAGTTTCGCGGCGGGTGTCGACGGCTTCGTCACCAAGCCCCTGATGCTGGCAAAACTGGGCGCCGAGGTGTTCCGCGTGGCGCAGCGCAGCCGACCCGGCGGGCCGTCGGCAAGGCCGTGACGGACCGGGCGGGTGCCGCACGCGGCAAGTAACTCTGAGTCGGCCACGGCGCTCTTTGCCGCAATCGCCTCCGGCACGCCCTGCGGGCACGGCGGGCCGTGGCCGGCCCGTTTCGACACTTCGCGGGCGTTTCGGGCGCGCGGCTTGCCGCGCTTGGCGACAGGCGCGGAGCCGATCTACGGTGCCCCGCGCCAGCCCCACAACCGATACGGAGACGCCATGCCTCAGCAACACACCGCCTGCATCGAAGCCTGCTACGCCTGCGCCGACGCCTGCGACCACTGCGCAATTGCGTGCCTGAGCGAGGACGACCCCAAACACTTGGCGAAGTGCATTGCGCTCGACATGGATTGCGCACAGGCTTGCCGAATGGCAGCCTCCTTCATGGCGCGCGGCAGTTCGTCCGACAGTGCCGCTCTGGCCTTCTGCGCCGACCTCTGCGACAGCTGCGCCGAGGAATGCGAGCAGCACGACATGGCGCATTGCCGGGCCTGCGCCCAGGCGTGCCGCCGCTGTGCTCAGGAGTGCCGCCGCCTGTCCGACCATGTGCCGCGTGCGACAACGCCGGCAGGCACCCACGCCGCCCATTGAGCTTGCCGGGAGCGCCCCGGAACGGCGCTTGCTCGGTGTTCTGGCCCCGCGCGCTGCCGGCGGTCACGCCCCGGCCCGCGGGCTTCGGACTGCCGGCCGTCGCGCAGTCTTCACTTCATCCATTCATCGCTGCTCACTGCCAGGACATCATGCAACTCAATCAAGTCAGGGAACGCTTCGAACAGATCGAACTGTGCATCGACGACGCGGCGCTCGCCTGCCGCTCGAGCGGCTACGCACCGCAGGAAGTGAAGGAATACGTCGGTGAGCTCGACCGTCGCTCCGACCAACTCAAGCACGCGATGCAGCAGGCGCAGGACCCGGCGACGATCCGCGAATACCTCGATTCGCTAGATCAGGTCGGCGAACGTGTCATGGAAGCCTGCCGGAATGCGCGCCACGTCGACCCGCAGTTGCGCACGGCGATTCAGGAGGCCCGGCTCGAGATCGCGGCGCTGAAACGAGCACTGCACTGAGCCGGCGAGGCAGCATGACGGCGGACCGGAAGGTGTTGGAGCAACTGCGGCGCCACGTCCGCCCGTTGCGCGACCTGGACGACGTCGCCCCCTTGGCCGAAGCCATCGGCGACGCCACGCTCGTGCTGCTCGGGGAAGCCACGCACGGCACCCACGAGTTCTACCGGATGCGTGCGCGGCTCACGCGCCGCCTGGTCGAGGCGCACGGCTTCGACGCTGTGGCGGTCGAGGCCGACTGGCCGGATGCCCTGCGCGTGAGTCGTTATGTGCAGCGGCCTTCCGACGACGCGGATGGGCGTGCCGCCCTCGGCGGCTTCGAACGGTTTCCGCGCTGGATGTGGCGCAATGAAGACGTGCTCGACTTCGTCGAGTGGCTGCGTGGACACAACCAGGGCATCGCGGAGCCTGCCGCACGGGTGGGCTTCTACGGACTCGATCTGTACAGCCTGCGGGCCTCGATGGACGCCGTGCTGCGATACCTGGCGCACGCCGACCCCGACGCGGCCGCCCGCGCGCGTGAACGGTACGCCTGCTTCGACCATCTGGCCGAAGATCCGCAGCGTTACGGCTATGTGACCAACTACGGTTTGCGCGACGATTGCGAGCGCGAGGTGCTGCAGCAGTTGCGCGAACTGTGCAGCCGGGGCGCGGCGCAGGGCAGCGGCGAGCCCGGCGTCGACGAGTTGTTCTACGCGCAGCAGAACGCCCGGGTGGTGCGCAATGCCGAGCATTACTACCGCACCATGTTCCAGGGCCGCTCCGACTCGTGGAATCTGCGCGACACCCACATGGCCGACACCTTGCAAGCCCTGCAATCGCACCTGGCGCGGCTGCGTGGTCGGCCGGCCCGCATCGTCGTATGGGCCCACAACTCGCACATCGGCGATGCGCGGGCCACCGACGTGCGACACGACGGACAGGTGAACCTGGGCCAGTTGATGCGGGAGCGGGCACCCCACGAGACGTTTTTGCTGGGCTTCACGACGCATACCGGCCGGGTCGCCGCCGCATCGGACTGGGACGCGCCGGTCGAGCACAAAACCGTGCGGCCCTCTCGGGCGGGCAGCGTCGAGCGCCTGATGCACGAGGTGGGCTTGCCGTTGTCCTGGCTCCCCCTGACAGGCGACGAGGAGTTGCGCCGGGCCTTGCACGGGCCCTACCTCACGCGCGCCATCGGCGTGATCTACCGCCCCGACACCGAACTGCTCAGTCACTATTTCAAGACCTCGGTCGCCGAACAGTTCGACGCCCTGGTGCACGTCGATCACAGCCGCGCCGTGCGTCCGCTAGACGACGCGCAGCTCTGGGAACACAACCCCGAACCCGAGACCTACCCGTCCGGCATCTAGTGTCCGGTCTTGTCAATAGGGACATCGTGACAGGCGGCTAGCGCAGGGCCGGCGGGTGGGAGGCCAGCACCGTGCGCACGGCTCTTGCGTCTTGTGGGCGTGGGGCAGCGCGAAACAAGCATCGAGGTTCGCCCTGCGGCTCACCCTGCGGATGCCAGGCGTGTCCCCCGCGCGCCGCGGTCGGCAACCGCTGTCGGCGCATTCCGACACCTCTGTGGGAGAGCCGGGAGTCGCCACAGCAGGGCGGCCTCCATAGCATCGAGGCGTTTGCAAGACAGACGGGCCAGCGTCCTGGCCTTTGCTGTTGCTGTGAAAAAAGGAAAGCCATGATCCCCCGCGCCGCTCCTTCTCTCGCGCTGCTCTGCCTGGAGCCCATGCGGGCCGCGTTCGAGTTCGCCGCCAGCCATTTCGCGCGTCACGACGAGTTCCCCGGCGGCGACGGCCACCCGGTGATCGTGTTCCCGGGGCTCGCCGCCGACATCGGCGCGCTGGGGCCGCTGTGCCGCTTCTGCGCGAATCTCGGCTACGACGCCCGTGATTGGGGTCGCGGCGTCAACACTGGCCCGCAGGGCGGCCTGGACGACTGGCTCGACGATTTGTGCGACGACGTGCTGGCCCACGTGCGCCGCACCGGGCGCAAGGTCAGCCTGGTGGGCTGGAGCCTCGGGGGCATTTATGCACGCGAGGTGGCCAAAAAGATCCCGAAGGCGGTCCGCCAGGTGATCACGCTCGGCTCGCCGTTCGCGGGCGACGACCGGTCCGACGCCGGTTGGCTGTGGCACCTGCTGTCGGTCGAGCCCGCGCTGGGCAAGCCTCTGCTGCGCGAGCGGCTGCGACGGGCGCCGCCGGTGCCGACCACCTCGATCTACAGCCGCACGGACGGCGTCGTCGCGTGGCAGTGCTGCATCGAGCCCGAGGCGCCGCAATGCGAAAGCATCGAGATCAGCGACGCGAGCCATATCGGGCTGATCTGGAACACCAAGGTGTGGCGCGTCGTGGCGGACCGCCTGAGCCAGCCCGAGCACCGCTGGCGCCCTTATTCAACCCGGCCCGAGCGCGAGGCCGATTTCGCACTCGACGCCGACGGCCTCGGCTGACGGCACCGGCCTGCTCCTTCGACCTCCAACGCTTCGAAAGCGCCGATGTCCCAGAACCCTCCCACCTTGACGGTCCGCGTTCTGACGGTGAACACCCACAAGGGCTTCAACGCCTTGAACCGCCGCTTCATCCTGCACGAGCTGCGTGAGGCAGTACGGCACGTGTCGGCCGACGTCGTGTTCCTGCAGGAGGTGCTGGGCACGCATGAAGTTCATTCGGCCAAGGTGCAGAACTGGCCGGAGGCGCCGCACTACGAATTCCTGGCCGACGAGATGTGGAGCGATTTCGCCTACGGCCGCAACGCTGTCTACCCCGAGGGCCACCACGGCAACGCGGTGCTGTCGAAGTTCCCCATCCTGCGGCACGAGAACTGCGACGTGTCGGTCGAGGGACCGGAAAAGCGCGGGCTGCTGCACTGCGTGCTCGACGCGCCCGCGGTCGGCCAGGAGTTGCACGTGGTGTGCGTGCACCTGGGCCTGCGCGAAGCCCACCGGCGCGAGCAGTTGCGGCTGCTGTGCCAGCGCATCGATCGCTTCGTGCCACCCGAAGCGCCCTTGGTGATCGCGGGCGACTTCAACGATTGGCGGCTGCAGGCCCACGCCCAGCTGCACGGCTGCGCCGGGCTGCGCGAGGTGTTCGTCGAGGCCCAGGGGCAGGCGGCCCGCACCTTCCCCGCCCGTTGGCCACTGCTGCGGCTGGACCGCATCTACGTGCGCAACGCCAAGCTGGCCCGTCCGATCCCCTTGCCGCCCCATCCCTGGCGGCACTTGTCGGATCACGCCCCGTTGGCGGCGGAGATCATGGTATGAGCACCCGCCCGGCCGTCCGAAGGGGCTCGCACCGCAGTGCGCAGCACGGAGGCTACCGAATGAGCACCCCCCCGGCCAGCACGAAGGATACGTAATGACCGAGCGACACCTGCCCGACTGGCGAGACGGCAACCGGTTCGAGCTGCTCGAAAACGGCGAGGAGTTCTTTCCGCGCGTCTTCGAGGCGATACGCTCGGCACACCGCGAGGTGCTGGTCGAGACCTTCATTCTGTTCGACGACAAGGTGGGGCAACAGCTGCGCGAGGAACTGATCGCCGCAGCCTCGCGCGGCGTGCAGGTCGACCTGACGGTCGACGGTTATGGCTCGCCCGACCTGTCGGTCGAGTTCGTTTCCGGCATGACGGCGGCCGGCGTGCGCTTCCATGTGTTCGACCCCAAGCCCAAGCTGCTCGGGCTGCGCACCAATGTCTTCCGTCGCCTGCACCGCAAGCTGGTCGTGGTGGACGGGCAACTGGCCTTCGTCGGCGGCATCAATTTTTCGGTCGAGCACCTGTGGGAGTACGGGCCGGCGGCCAAACAGGACTATGCGGTGGCGGTGGTCGGGCCAGTGGTCGCCGACATCCACCGTTTCGCGGTCGACGCCATCGGTGAACGAACCGCGTCGCGCCGCCGCCGCGCAAAGGCGCCCGCCGGCGTGCGGCAAGGTGCAGACGTCGGCCCCGGTCGCGCGACCTTCGTGACGCGCGACAACCGCGAGCACCACACCGACATCGAGCAGCACTACTTGTTCGCGATCCGGTCGGCCCGCCGGCGCGTCTGGATCGCCAACGCCTATTTCTTCCCCGGCTACCGGCTGCTACGCGAGTTGCGCCGGGCGGCGCGCCGCGGCGTGGAGGTGGCCTTGATCCTGCAGGGCGAGCCTGACATGCCGATCGCCAAGAACGCCGCCCGGACCCTCTACGACGGCCTGCTGCGCGACGGCGTGCGCATCTACGAATACTGCCAGCGTCCCTTGCACGGCAAGGTGGCCGTGGTCGACGACGAGTGGGCCACCGTGGGGTCGAGCAACCTCGACCCGTTGAGCCTGTCACTCAACCTCGAGGCCAACCTGGTGATCCGCGACGCTGCCTTCAACGCCGAGCTGGCCGGTCGCCTGCAACGATTGATCGACCACCACTGCCAGCTGATCTCGGTCCACGACCCGGCCTTCGAAGTCAAGCGCTGGCACCAATGGGCGGGCTTCCTCGTCTACCACTTCCTGCGACGCTTCCCGGCCTGGTCGGGCTGGCTGCCGGCGCACAAGCCCAAGCTGGAACTGGTGACGCCTCCGCCGCACCAGCCTCCGGCCGACCCACCGGTGCGCAACGCGCACCAGCAACCGGCGACGAAAGGTGCCGGCTATCTGCCATGAACACACTGCATTCCAAAGCGTTCCAAGCCCACCACCGCCCTCCCTCGCGCGACGAGGGCCGGGACCAGCCCGACCGCCGCCAGCCGACCGAGGACGGCCGCAAAGCCGGGCGCTGGGCGCTGGTGCGCAAGCTGCTCACCTGGGCCTTCTTCGCCCTGGTGGCGGGCCTGCTGGTCTCGCATGCCCGGTCGGTGGACTGGAGCCAGGTCTGGGAAACGCTGAAGGCGTACCCCGCCACGACGCTGGCGCTGGCGGCGGCTCTCGCCGGCGGCAGCTATCTGCTGTACAGCACCTTCGATTTGATCGGCCGCGCCTCTACCGGCCACCGCCTGCGCACCCCGACCGTGCTGTCGGTCGCATTCATCAGCTATGCCTTCAACCTCAACCTGGGCGCGCTGGTCGGGGGTGTCGGTTTTCGGTATCGCCTCTATTCACGGCTGGGGCTCGACAAGGCCACCATCACCCAGGTGCTGGGCTTCAGCGTGTTGACCAACTGGTTGGGCTACTTCGCCCTGGCAGGCGGCGTGTTCACGCTCGGGCAGGTGGAGGTGCCGGCGCAATGGAAGATCGGGCCGCAGGGGCTGCAGCTGCTCGGTCTCACGCTGCTGGGTCTGGTGCTGGCCTACCTCGCCGCCTGCGCCTGGTCACCGCGGCGCGACTGGAGCGTGCGCGGACACGAGTTGCGGCTGCCGAGCCTGCGCACGGCGTTGCTGCAGGTCGTGCTGTCGTCGGTCAACTGGCTGACGATCAGCTGCATCGTGTATGTCTTGCTGCAACAGAAGGTGGCTTACGGCCTGGTGGTGGCGGTGCTGATGATGGGCGCCGTCGCCGGCGTCCTGACCCACATTCCGGCGGGCCTCGGCGTGCTCGAGGCGGTGTTCATCGCGCTGCTGGGCGGACAGGTCCCGCAAGGCCAACTGCTCGGCGGGCTGCTGGCGTACCGGGCGGTCTACTACCTTGCGCCACTGGCCGTGGCGGCCTTGCTGTACGCGCGCATCGAGGCGCAAGCGAAAAAGGGCGCAGCGGCGCCAGCAGCGCGCCCTGGCGCCGGCTGAGGGCGCGGACCTTACTGCTTGGTCGCCGAGAAGGGGGCGACGACGCCAGTGCTTTCCGCCAGTTCGGCCAGCATGGCACGCGCCACCGGGTTCAGCGACTCATTGTGCGAGGCCGCCTCCAATGCCGATGCGAAGATCGGCATGTTGGCCTTCGACGCAGCGGCAAGGGCCAGCAAGGACTGGCGCCAGACTTGCTGGAGGATGTCTAGGGTTTCGGTTTGGGTGGGGTTCATCGACTTCTTGGGGGGTGGGGGACAAGCGAATGGTCATTCTGCCGGCGCGCGCCGCCGTCACAAGTATCACGCGTTAACACGATGGAGATGAGCAGTTCCTGTACCTGCCGGACGCTGCAGGCGCGTCGCCCGCCTTCGCACCGCGTCGACGCGGCCGCAAGGACAGGCAAACGTGGCTAAGGCCCTGTCGTTTTTGCTCGGGCTGGCCCTGCTGCTAGGGATGCTGGTGGCGGCCGGCGCGTATGCGCTGCGGGAAGGCCACGTCGTGGTGCCCGCTCACTGGCGGCCCTGGGCAGCGGTGACCCTCACCGAGCCGCCGGGGCCCTTCACACGCTTCAAGCTCGCGCGCCTCGAACGCGACCCCGCACTGTGCCGCTCGGTGCTCGCGACCACCCCGCTGGTCTGGCGGCCCCTGCCCGACACGCCGCGGCGCGGGGACTGCGGCTGGCGTAACGCGGTGCAGATCAGCGCCACCGAATCCATGGTAAAGCCGCCCTTTCCGCTCTCCTGCCGGGCGGCCGTGGCGCTGGCCCTGTGGGAGCACCACGTCCTGCAGCCCGCCGCCCAACGCCACTTCGGCATGCCCGTGCGGCGCATCGAACACCTCGGCAGCTATGCCTGCCGCAACGTCTACGGCCGCGACACCGGCCCGCGCAGCCAGCACGCGAGCGCCGACGCCCTCGACATCGCCGGCTTCGTGCTGCAGGACGGCCGGCGCCTGCGGGTGCTGCGCCACTGGGACGAGGCCGGGCCAGCGGGCCGTTTGCTGCGCGAGGTGCACCAGGGCGCGTGCCGGTACTTCGACGGTGCACTGGGGCCCGAGTACAACCAGGCGCACCGCGACCACCTCCACCTCGATCGCGGCGGCCCCCATGTCTGCCGCTGAAACTTGCCCTAGGGGCAGGGGCGCTCCGGGCCGGCTGACGGCGCCATGGCTCGCCGCCGTGGTCGCCGCGGTCGGCAGCGGTGTCCGGGCAGCCGACGAATTGCCGCCGCTCGGAGTCGACCGCGGCAGCGTCACCATCTCCGGCCTGTCGTCCGGCGGCTACATGGCGGTTCAGATGCTGGTGGCCCATTCGGCCAGCATCGCGGGCGCGGGGCTGGTGGCAGCCGGCCCCTACGACTGCGCCGAGGGACAGGTCCAGCATGCCCAGGGCCGCTGTCTGGGCCGCGGGGCGATCCCGACGGCGCGGCTGGTGGCCGCGACGCGGCGGCGCGCCGCCGCGGGGCTGATCGACCCCGTGCGGCATCTGACGCGCGCCCGGGTTTACCTCTTCTCGGGCCGGCTCGACACCGCGGTGCCGACAGCCGTCACCGACGAACTGCAGCGCTACCTGCTGCAATGGATTCCGCCGCGCCATATCCGCTACCGCAAAGACATCGACGCGGAACACGGCATGGTGACCGACGACCACGGCAACCGCTGCGACCAGCGCGGCGGGGCCTACCTCAACAACTGTGGCTTCGACCTCGCCGGCGAACTGCTGCAGCACCTGTACGGTGGGCTCGCGCCGCGTCGCGTCGGCGCCTTGCAGGGCCGGCTGCTCACCTTCGATCAGACCCCTTATCTGCGCGACCGCGGCTTCGGGCCGACCGGCTGGCTGTTCGTGCCACCCGGATGCGCGCCGGGCACACCAGCCTGTCGACTGCACGTGGTGCTCCACGGTTGCGGACAGAACCCGGCCCAGATCGGCGACGCCTACGTGCGCCACGCCGGCTACAACCGGTGGGCCGATACCAACCGGATCGTCGTGCTCTACCCGCAGACGGGCGACACCGCGCCGATGGCCTGCTGGGATTGGTGGGGCTACACCGGGTGGCACTACCCGGTGCAGCAGGGGCTGCAGATCACGGCCTTGCGGTCGATGATCGAACGGCTCGCCACACGCGACCGCCGTTGCTATAGCGCCACGCTTTGGGAGCACCTGCGGGCGGGGCGGGTCGGCGTTGTGTGGGGCCGGGTCTACGCCCGCGGTTCCCAGCGGCCGCTGGGCTGGTTCTGGCCCACGGCCCGCTACGACCTGGTCGAAACCGGTCCGCAGCGCTACGAGCCCAAACCCTGTCGCACCTCCCAGTGAGAACGGCCTCTCACCTGCCACCGTTAACAGGTCATAAAGAGTCCTTAACGAACGACGATCAGAATCCCGTCGGCCGACGGGCGCTGCGAGGCGGTGCCGGCGTTGCACAGGAGATGTTGATGGATCGTCTGACTTCCATGCGGGCGTTTGCGAAAGTGATCGATGAAGGCGGCTTCGCGGCCGCGGCACGGGCGATGGACGTGTCCGCCGCGGCCGTCACGCGGTTGATCGCCGACCTCGAAAACCACCTCAAGGTGCGCCTGATCCACCGCTCGACCCGGCGACTGGCCCTGACCGACACCGGCCAGGGCTACCTGGAGCGTGTGCGCTCCATCCTGCAGCAGTTGGAGGAGGCCGAAGCGCAGGTGGACGCCGCCGTGCGCCAGCCCCAGGGAGAACTGAAGATCAGGCTGCCGGCGGCCACGCTGGCCCGGCAGCTGACGCAACACCTGCCCCTGCTCCGGCGCCAGTTTCCCGAACTCAGCCTCAGCTTCACCGTTGCCGGCTCGGAATCGACGGCAGACGCCGGCTGGGACGTGGCCCTGCTGCTGGGCGGCGACGCACCGCCGCCGGGCCTCGACAACGAGGCCGTCGTGCGAGCGCTGGCCCGAGGTGCCGGGTTGCTCTGCGCGAGCCCGGCCTATGTGGAGCGCCTGGGCATGCCGCGACATCCGAGCGAATTGGCGCAGCACCAGTGCCTGCTTGCCGCCCCCGGGGACGCAGCCGGCCGAGTCCGCTGGGCGTTGCAGGGCCAGGGCGAGACGGTCGAACTGGAAACCAGCGCCGCCTTCAGCTCGGCCCATCCCGACACCTTGTACGCCGCCGCATTGGGCGGGCTGGGCGTGGTCGGCCTGCCGGCCGTGTTGCTGGAAGACGCGCTGGCAGAAGGTGCGCTGGTGCAGCTGCTGCCGCAGTGGCGCACCCCCACCTTCACGCTCTATGCCGCCATGCCCTCGCGCAAGTTCGTGCCGAGCCGCACGCGCGCCTTCATGAACTTTTTGGTCGAGGCCTATACGGCGCCCGCCTCGGCGATGTAGGAAGACTCCGACGCGCGCGTCAGACGGCCTCGGCTTCGCACGCTTGTCACGCAGCCCTAGCATCCTCGACGTCATTCACAAGAACAACGCCGAGCGTATCCACCACATCATGGCAAGACCCAACAGCGGCAAGTACCTCGTCCTCGTCGGACCCAAAGACGCGCCGCGCGCCCTGCTTTTTGGATCACAACACAACTATCTGGCCGAGCTGGAGCATGACAGCCTGGTGATCGATGACCTGATCAAGGCCGGCGCGCCCTGTCCTCCCCCGGAACCGCTGACGCGCAGCGCCGGCGTGCCGCACCCGATCGATGCGGAACAGGCCGAGTGCTACCAACTCGCCGACTGGTGACACACACCAGCGCCTTGCGCGCTGTCGCCGGCCCCTGTAGCTCCGGCGGCATTCCTGCTTCCATACGCAAGAACTTCGAGGCCCCTGCGGGGGCCTGGGCCGACGCTGCGGTACCAGCAGCCGCAAACTGCCCGAACTAATCGACCACCTCGATCACGGTCCAGTCGAGCTGGCAGCCCGTATCGGGCTCGCGCGCCGCTTCCAGCAGGATGCCGGTGCCGCGGGCCCCTCGCTGGACGGTCGCGGGATTGAGTCCGTGCAGCACGACGGCGGCCCCGAGGTCGTTGGCGATCAGCAGTTGCGCGTCCCCTTCGTGCACCGCCACGGGCCCGTCATGCCAGCGCAGCGCGCGGGCCGGATCGTCGGCCAGCCAGCGAGCGTCGCGTAACTCGAAGTTCGCTTGACGCTCGCCGGGAAGATGAAGTGTCCCCAACACCAGACGTGATGGCATGCGATGTCTCGAGAGTTGCCTTTGCCCGGCAAGCAGCAAGTCATGTACCGCCCGCCACCTCACGCCGGGCGAGCGACGGGATGTATTGCGCGGCCGAGACCCCCATCGACACATAGATGCTGGTCACCCCTTCCACGCCGATGTCGGCCGGCTCCACCCACTCCACAGGCACGAACAGCAGCCCCCCGCCCACGGGAACCGGCGCCGTCGGCACCAGCACCGCGAAATAGCGCCCGTCCGCCAGTTGTAAGGGCTCGGGTGTCGACAACAGGGCCAGCACGGCAGCGCCCCCCCGGCCGCCGAAATGGCACCACACCGGGCTCATCGAACTCAGCCCGTCCTTGTTGCGCTCGGTGAGCAGCGAGATCAGGCGTTTGATCACGTCGTAGACGGTGCGCACCACGGGGATGCGCAGGACCAGCTGCTCCAGGCCGTGCCGCAGGCCCTTCTGCAGGCCGGACTCGACCAGCAAGCCCAATCCGAAGACGCAGGCCGACACCACCAGGATGCCCAGCAGGTAGGCAATCACCTCGGAGCCGGCCATGCCGACGCCGAGCGCCACCAGCACGCTGCCCAGCAAGCTCTGCGGGCCGATCCAGCTGTACAACAGGCGCGCCACCCAGGCCAGCATGATGGCCGTGACGGCCAGCGGCGCGACGGCGACCAGCCCGGTCAAAAAGGTCGTCAATAGCTTGCGCAAGCGGTTCTTCAATCACATCTCCTGAAACGGCAGGTCGGCGTCGCCGCTCGCGGAGCGGCGGCACGGCGGACCGCCGGGAACAGGATTCTGCCCGCGCCGGACGTCTCCTCAATTGAGCAGCAGCCGCCCCAGAGCCTCCGGTTCGACCGGTTTCACCAGGTGGTGGTCGAAACCCGCCTCGCGCGAGCGGCGCCGGTCTTCGTCCTGCCCCCAGCCGGTGAGTGCCACCAGCAGCGCGTCGCGGCCCCACGGCTGCTCACGCATCAAACGTGCCGTTTCGTAGCCGTTCAGCCGCGGCATGCCGATGTCGAGCAGGATGATCTCGGGTTGAAAGGTCTCGGCCAGTCCCAGCGCCTCGACGCCGTCATGCGCGACGCGGGTGTCGTTGCCCATGATCTGCAGCATCACGGCCAGGCTCTGCGCCGCGTCCTTGTTGTCGTCGACCACCAGCATGCGCCGGCCCGCCGTTTCGGGCTCGGCGGCGCCCGGCCGCTGAGGCTCGGCCTCGGCCTGTTGCGACACCGACAGCGGCAGCCGCACGGTGAACTCGCTGCCATGGCCCAGCCCCTCGCTGCGCACCTCGACGCTGCCGCCATGCATCTCGACGAGACGCTTGACCAGGGCGAGGCCGATGCCGAGGCCGCCTTGGGAACGTTCGATCGACCGGTCTCCCTGCGAGAACATCTCGAACAGACGCGGCAGCATCGCCACCGAGATGCCGACGCCGTTGTCGCGCACGCTGACGCGGGCTTCGCGGCCGTCCGACTCGACACGCAGGCGGATCTCGCCGCCCGGCTCGGTGTACTTGGCCGCGTTGTTCAACAGGTTGGAAAACACCTGGGCCAACCGCGTCAGGTCGGCTTCGACGAACACCGCTTGCGGCGGCAACTCGACCGCCAGCCGATGGCCCGCCCGTTCGATCAAGGGTCGGCTGGTTTCGATGGCGTCGCGCACCACCTGCGCCACCTCGACGCGCGACATCTGCAGCGTGATCTTGCCGCGGCTGATGCGGCTGACGTCGAGCAGATCGTCGATCAGGCGCACCATCTGGGCCAGCTGCCGTTCCATCACCACCCGGGCATGCGCCTGGGCCTGCGGGTCACCGCCCGCCACCCGCAGGATCTCGAGGCAGTTGCGCAGCGGCGCGAGCGGGTTGCGCAGCTCGTGCGCGAGGGTGGCCAGGAACTCGTCCTTGCGCTGGTCGGCCTCCTGCAGCGCCCGCGCCTGCCGCTCCAGCGTTTCGCGCGCATGCTTGGCCTCAGTGACGTCGCGCATGATCTTCAGGAAGCCGCGCTGCTCGCCGCCCGAGCTCAGCGGCATCACCAGGCCGCTGGCCCAGAAGGTGCTGCCGTCCTTGCGCCGGTGCTGCCGTTCGGCTTCGGCCTGGCCGTCGCGCAAGGCCCTGTCCAGCTCTTGCGACAGGACCGAGGCGGTGACGTCCTCATGCAGGTAGAGCAGGTCGGCATGGCGGCCGAGGATGTCGCCTTCGTCATAGCCGAGCAGGTTGCGGGCGCCGGAGTTCCAGGCGGTGACCCGCCCGCCCGCATCGAGCGTGAAGATGGCGTAGTCCTTGGCGCTCTCGACCATCAGCCGGAACCGCTCCTCGCTTTGCCGCAAGGCCTCCAACATCTGATGCCGGTCGTGGATGTCGATGCAGGTGCCAATCCACTCGCTGATGCGGCCATCGGCGTCGAAGGCCGGCACCGCCCGGCTCTGGAAATAGCGATACGCACCGCTGGCGGCATGCCAAAGGCGCGCTTCGATCTCGTGATACCCGCGCTGTGCACGCTGCGTGCGCGACGCGTGGCGCACGCGGTCACGGTCGTCGGGGTGCAGCGCCATCAGCCAGCCCTTGCCCCGGTGGGTGGCCCAGTCCTGCCCGGTGTAGGCCTCCCATGAGCCCTGCGGCTCGACGAAATCGCCCTGCGCGTCGGTGACCCAGACGATCGCGGTGGTGGCCAGCACCAGTGAGCGGAAGCGCTCGGTGCTGCGACGCTGCGCCGCTTCGGCGCGCTTGCGCTCGGTGATGTCACGCCAGCAGTTCACCGCGCCGATGATCTCGCCCTGGGCGTTGCGGATGGCGGCGGCGTCGACCAGCACCGACACCCGCGAGCCGTCGGCGCGCTCGACCAGCAGCTCTTCGTTGCACACCGTCTCGCCATGGCGCGACGCGCGGTACAAGGGCAGCTCCTCGTCGCGCAGCCGGCGGCTGGCGTCGGCGGTGTAGACGGTGTAGCCGTCGAGCGGGTGGGTGTCCGACCCGCGCTGCGGCACGCCGATCAGTTCGCGGCCGAAGCGGCTGTTGGCCAGCACCGGATAGTCCGGCCCGCCGCCGACCCAGACGATACCTTCGGGCATGTTGTCGAAGATGGTCTGCAGCAAGGCCTTGGCCTGTTCGGCCTCGCGCGCCCGGTGCTCGGCCTCGGCGCGGGCGGCCTCGAGCGCCAGCTCGGCCTGCTTGCGGTCGGTGATGTTCAGCAAGGCCGCCAACATGCCGGTGACCCGGCCCTGGGCGTCGCGCTCGGGAGCGTAGGCACAGCGCATGTGGACCGATCCGAACACCGCATACGGAATCTCGGCCTCGAAGGTGACCGGCTCGCCCTTCAGCACCCGCTCGACGAAGGGGCGGATGCGGGCCCAGGCCGCCTCGCCGATCACCTCGGAGACATGGCGCCCCACCACCTCCGACGGGTCGAGCTGGAAGCGCTGCGCATAAGCGCGGTTGACGAACTTGTAGCGACCGGCGCGGTCGAAATGCGCGATCAGCACCGGCGCGTTATCGGCCACCAGGCGCAGCTGTTCGCGGCCTTGCCACACGGCGGCTTCGACGTGCTTGCGCTGGGTGATGTCGACGAACACCCCGAGCGCACCGCGCACCTGCCCTTTGGCATCGAGCAAGGGCACCGAATGGCCGACCACCCAGGCGGGCTCGCGCCCGGGCACGACCACCTCCAGTTCGACACCATGCACCGGCACGCCATGCCGGGCCGCCTGCTGCAGGGGCAACTCGTCGTCCGGCACCGGGCGCCCGTCGCGCAGGTAGCGCGTCTCGGCGTGCCCGTCCGCGTCCCGCTCGATGCCGGGCTCGACGCCCAGCAACTGATTGGCGTAGCGGTTGCCGGTCATACGCCGGCATGCAGGATCGTGTGCCTGCCAGATGGCCACCGGCGCGACGTCGAACAAGGCCTGCAGTTCTTCGACCCGGCGCTCGAGTTCGTGGTTGAGCTGCCGGATGCGGCGCTCGGCCTCGCGCCGCTCGGTGACGTCGCGCGCCGCCCCATAGAAGCGCTCCACCCGCCCGCCGGCGTTGCACACCGGATGGATCTGGAAGTGCAGCCAGATGCTGCGGCCGTGCTTGCTGACATGCCGCATTTCGCCTTCGATGTCCTCGCCCCGCTGCACCCGCCGCATGTAGTCGCGGCCGCGGGCGCGCTCCTCGGGGGCGAGCACGAGGCGCCAGCCGCCGCCGGCCAGGGCCTCTTCCAGCGTGTAGCCCAGCAGCTTGGCGAACCCTTCGGTGATCGAGTCCATCACCGTGGTGCCGTCAGGCAGCACATGGGCATCGAAGGCGAAGTCCGACGTCAGGTCTGCGATCGAGCGGTGGAAGGCTTCGCTGCGCTGCAAACGACGACGCGCGGCCTGGAGCGCACCGCACAGCGTGCACGCGGTGAGGCAAATCGCAAGAAACAGCGCGACGCCGACGGCCTGCTGCATCTGGGCCAGTTGCGAGGTGCCACGGGCCGACGGCAGGTACAGGCAGATGAAGGCAGCGCCGCACAACGCGGTGGCCAATAAACCGGGGCGCAACCCGCCGAGCGCCGCCGCGACGAGCACGGCCATCACCGCCGGCAACATCAAGGCTTCGCCCTCGAGCCAGCCGTTCAGCGCGGCCCCCGCCGCAATCGCGGCGCCGGTGGCCGCTAACGCGATCAAGTAGGCGCCCAACCCAGCCATGGGCGCCCGCTGTAAGAACTTCATGCCGGCGCCCTCCGTTGTCCCCCTGATGGGAGCGTTGCGACACAGGATCGCCGTGCAGGGCGCACGATTTGACACCCGGCGCCCTACATCGACTGGGCGTCATGATGCAGGTGGGTGCCGGGCTGGAAAGTAAGTAACTGCTGCAAAAACAGCACTGAGCGCCGGGCCTTGCGGCCGGGCGCTCAGTGCGGGGTACGAGCGGTCAATCCTTCTTGACGGACGGGCCGCTGCTGCAACTGCTGCCCGGCTGCAGCTTCCAGTCCTTTTCATCCTTGCCGGTCGAGATCTCGCGCTCGGCGTGTTGCGCGGCCGACGGCGAAATGGGGTCGCTGGCCGGGAAGGTCTGGTCGAGCGCATCGTCCAGCAGCTCCTGATAGGTCGGCACCTTGTCTTCGGGTTTGGCCGCCTTGCCCTCGATGCGGTGGTCTTCGCGCTTCTGGTCGTGCTGGTCTTTCATGATGACGCTCCTTTGCACCGGACGTGCAAACAGCGTGCCCAGGCCACCGTCATTCGATCTTCTTTTTCACCAGCGCATCGAAGGTCTCGTTGTTGACCGGCGAGCGCAAGCGGCCGTTGTTGAGCAACAGCAGCACCGTGTCGACGTTGTCCTCGGTCACGACGATGCGGCCGTCGTGCACCTGCAGGCCCCATTGCTCCTGTTCATTGAGCGCGAGCAATCGCTCCATGAAGCGGCGGTCGCGGTAGTAGCCGCTGCGGTCGAGGGCCGACATGCGGCGCAAGCGGGGCAGATTGGTGCCGACCGCCTCGCGCAGCGGGGCCACGTCGACGAAGATGCCGGCGTCGACGAACTCCTGCAGCACCGCGTCGCGCACCTTCTCCATGCCTTGCCGGAAGTTCAAGGCGCTCTCGAACTGCCGCTTGTCGTAGATCAACAGCGTGCCGTCGTAGGCCACGAAGTCAAAACCGCTGGCCAGCGTGAACACGGAACGTTCGTCGAGGTCCACCAGCATGTGCCCTTCCCAGAGCAGGTTGCGCAGCCCCCTGACCCGCCGCGTGCTGCTTTGGGCCGCCGTCTTCTTGACGCCGTAGACCACCTGGTCCCGGTGCTCGAGCCGCACCACATAACACCAGGAATTGAGCAAGTCGTCGACAGATCTCGCGCGCGGCGCATCGAGGCCTTTGGCAATGCGCGCTTCGATGGCCGCAAAGTCGGTCTCGGCCCATTCGAGTGTCAGCACGGTCTCGTCCTGGTCTGCCGTGACGAACTCATAGGGCTCGCGGGCCACCGGGCGGGCCACCAGCTCGCGCAATTCGCTGCGCAGCCGCTCCTGCAACTTCTCGTCGATGTCGACGCCCAGCACGTCGTAGCGCGCACGCCGCTCGACCAGCCGGCGTTTGACGATCCAGAGCGAGGCGGTGGCAGACGACCAATCGGTGTCGTGCAGCGCCATCGTGGCAGCGGGCAGCGGCTCGGCCTTCATTCGTCGACTTCGACTTTCTTGACGAAATACAGGAAGTTGGACAGCCGCGTCACGTGGCAACGGTCGCCCACGCGGAACTCTTGCCGCGACAGCAACAAGCCTTGACGGTCGCGCGCGCCTTCCTTGAACTGCACGTCGTAGAGGCCGTAGCCCACCAACCCCAGCACCGGGTTGACGAGAATGTTGCGGGTCCGATAGCTCAGCGCAAACATCATGCCCAGGAACAACAGCAGGCACAACAAGGTGCGCCAGTCGCCGAGGTCGAAGCGGTAGAACGAAATCATGTAGGGCAAGGTGTAGGCGACCAGCTCGCCCGACTTGTTGCTCACCCGTGTGACCAGCACCGGCAACCCGGGCGGGATGGAGCGCACGGTGACGTAGAGCGCCAACATGCACAGCAGGGCGCTGACGATGATGGCCAGCGCCATCTTCGGGTGCTGAGGCCAGAAGGTGCCCGGGTCGAGATCCTTGATGATCACGACCAACGCGAGCGGGAAGTACGAACTCGCGAAAATCAGCAGCGAAGGCCAGAAGCGCAGTTTCATCGGCGCTTGCGTCGGGCCCGCCGCGGGAACTGGACATCTTCAGGACACCGGATTTCGATCCCCGGGGACCACTTCGGCACGCTCTCATGGCCACCGCGCCCGGTGTAGCCATCGGCGTCCCGCAAGGCCTTGCCGAAGTTGATGCCGGTCAACTCCTCCAGGTGCGTCAGCGGCACCTGATAGGTCTTGAAGCGGCCGTAGTGGAAGGCCTCGGCCAGCATGTCCTCCTGCGACAGCAAATAGGCTGCGCAACTCAGCTCGCCGCTCCCGGCGTCGACCAGCACCGCCACCTTCCAGAACCGCAGCGGCACCTGCACTTCGTGCATCACCGGATCGCCGGGGGCGAACACCGGGCCGGTGAACACGCTGACCTTGAGGTCGAGCGCGTCGGCGTTGTCCAGCACGTAGTCCTCCAGCTCCAGCCATTCGCGCTGGTTGAGGCCTGGCAGCTGAGGTGCGGCATTGGTGTAGTGGAAGGTGTCTTCGTTGGCGCGGGCCGCCTCCTCGGGCGTACCCCAGACCGGGTCTTCGCGGCGCACCATGTGGCCGCGGTCGAAGCCGCTCGGTCCGTAGAACTCCTTGCCGACCTGCTGCTCGCGCTCGATGCGGGGGTCGAAGAACCACACCTGCCCCTTGCGCGACAGCTTGCGACGTTCGCTGCCGTCGATGTTGACCGCTGTCAGCAGGGGCAGGCGGCGCGAGGCGCTCATGCGCACGCTGAAGTGCGTGTAGTCGAGCCGCCAGGCGTCCTTCTCCTCGTTGACGGGCAGCAGGTCGGCGGCGCGCCCGGGCTTGGGCAGGGGCACGCGCACACCGAGAAAGCGCTCGTCGTAGCCGGTCGCCGTGTAGCTGTCGACCGGTCGGGTCTTCTCCTGCCATTCGACACCGGCCAAGGTGCCGCCCACCGTGGTGCGCCCTTTCGCGATGTGCAGCATCTCGAGCACGGTGTCGATGCGCACGGCGAAATTCGCCTTGCGATGGGCGCCGGCGTAATGCAGGCCGAGCGCCTTGCCCGTCTGCAGGTCGAGGATGACACTGCCGGAGTTGCCGCCCAGCGTCGTCGCGTCGTGCTCGAAGAACCAGTTGTCTTTGTGGACCGTCATCACCTCGCCGGGAGAGAAGCGCTTGACGTCGTAGACATCGCCGAAGATGCGATCCATCAGCCGCGAGTCGCTGCGGCTGTCGCGCGCTGGGTAGCCGACCACCGCCATGAAGCGCCGCTCACGCAGATGCTTGCGCAGGTCGGCCACCGGCTCGATCGGTGTCGGCAGCCCCGCGGTCTCGCCCGGCACCACTTTCAAGAAGGCGACGTCCGGCGCGGTTTCGCTGTGCGGTGCGATGTAGAGCACCCGCTCGATGCGGAACTCGGCCGCCACCACCGAGCGATACTCTTCATGGAAATCGATGCGGGGCAACACTTCGGTGCCGAGCTGGCTGCGAATGAAGACATACCCTTTGCCGGTCGCGTCGCGGCGGGCAAACTCCGACGCGACGTGTCGGTTGGTCACCACGATACCCTCTTCGACCATCCAGCCCGTGCCCACCCATTCCAGTGCAGGGTGGCCGACCAGTTCGACCCGGCCGACCGAGCGCAGGGTCGGCTCGAACACCGGGGCGAACTTGCCGATGCGACGTGACAGCACGTCGGAGTTCGGCAAGGTGACCTTGTGGTTCTCGATCATCAGCACCGGCCGCGCCACCGCACGCACGATGGCCTCTGACAGCGGGCGGCTTTCGAACGCCACCGCGCCCCGCGGGTCTTCGAGCAGCGAGGCGAGTGTGCCGGCGTCGACATCCCAGCGGCTGCCCAGTTCGTGGTCGGCGGCACGGCGCTGCAGTTCGTAGCGCATCTCCTTGTCGTCGAGGATCGACAGCAAGGTGCGCTGCCGCAGGTCTTCGTCTGAGTGGTCACTACCCGTCATCACGCTCTCCTGTGTGCGTCTGTCGTCGACGCGGCCGCCCCGCTTGCGTTTCTAGCGTGCAAACGGATGCGAGACCGCCCTCCCGTGATCTCTCACAGCGTCATCGATTCCGATGATCACTGCAGGTGTTATAGGAGCACTATCAAGACGTAACATTCCCTCTGACGGGGGCTACTTCAGCCGTGCCGCTGCCGACTGTCCGGCGGTGCTTCATCGCGCTCCGACAAGCCGTAGTCGCGCAGCACCGCGGCGACGCGCAATCGGTAGTCGGCAAAGACGCCGTCACGCCCCTGCGCTTGTGCGGCACGATGTGCCTCGAGCTGGCGCCACTGCGCAATCGCCGCTTCGTTTTCCCAGAACGACAGCGACAACAACTTGCCAGGTTCACTCAGACTTTCAAAACGCTCGATCGACACGAAGCCGGGGATGCCGTCGAGCAAGGGGCGCAAGGCCGCGGCCAGGTCGAGATAAGGTTGGCGGCCGCCTTCGCGCGGCCACACTTCAAAGATCACCGTCACCATCTGAGGACTCCTTCAGGGAAAGCAAGGGATGCGGGCGTTGACCGAGGCCCGGTACGCGCCGGACGCCAGGAGGCGCTGCGCCAACCCGTCGAGCAGCGACGCCTGCGCGGCCAGCAAGGCCTGCACCACACCGCCGGCGATGGCGGAGGCCAGGCGGTCGCCCGGGCAGCGGTGGTGCCCGGCGCCATAGCCGAACGACCGGCACGGCGGGCGGCCCGGCGCGAAGACGTCGGGGGCCGGGTCGATGGCCACGGTGCCGCACGGCGCCGGGTCGCGGTTGGCCGACGCGAGCAGCAGCAACACGCACTGCCCGGCCTCCAGGGCGTGGCCCGCAAGGGTGAGAGGCTCAGCCGCATAGCGCCGCGTGTTCTGGATGGGCGGGTCGTGGCGGGCGACCTCGTCGACCACCTCGGCAACTTGCACGATCCCCTGCCGCAGCCGGGAGACGAGCGCCGGCTCGCGTCCGAGGGCGACCAGCGTATTGCCGATGAGCCCTGCGGTTGCATCGCAGGTCTGCGACAACAACCCGATCAGGTTCGCGATCCACGTCTCACGCTCAGGCCCCCCAGACGGCGGCGCCGGCGCCCAACTCGACAAACCCTCGTCGAACAGCCCATGCAAGGCATGCACCGCGTCCTGCGCCTCCGACAGCGCCGGCGCACCGCTCAGCGGCGAGAGGCAGGCGACAAAACGCTCGGTGAGCAAGGCCACCCGCTCACGCTGCCCGATCGGCACCCCGATGCCTTCGGCCATCGTCAGCAAGGGGACACGGTAGAGGGCCCGAAGGCGTTCGCGGTCGCCTGGTGCGGTCATCGCCAGCGCCTGGGCGGCATGGTCGCGGGCCCGCCCTGCCACCTGGCCCGAGGCCATCGGGTCCAGCGTCTGTGTCACCGCCCGACGGGTCCCGGCATGGGCCGGCCCTTCGCTCATCCGGACCAGGCGCGCGTAAACGGCGCCGGCCGGCGTGCCCTGCAGCGCCGGTGGCACCGGCTGGCCCGGCGGTCGCACGCGCAAGCCCGGATGCTGCAATGCCGCGTCGACCACCGCGGCTGCGGTGGCGACCCAGGCATCGAGTCGAGGCTCGTGGTAAAGGCCGTGCCGCTCCCGCAGCGCGGCGTAATAGGGATAGGGGTCCGGTGCGGTCACCGCTTGCACCGGGTCTCGGATCTCGTCCATCAACGGCTTTCGAAGTCGACACGGCCGCAGTCTGCTAGGCTGTTTGCCATCACGCTTCGACGAGGAACGAAACATGGTTGCAGACACCGGGCTTGCGCATGTGGCTGCGGCCATCGCCGAACCGGCGCGCGCGGCGATGCTGTGCGCCTTGCTCGATGGCCGAGCGCGCACCGCGACCGAACTGGCGGCGCAGGCAGACGTGGCAGCATCGACCGCGAGCGCCCACCTGGCCCGGTTGGTCGAACAGCGACTGCTGCAGTGCGTGCCGCAAGGCAAGCACCGCTACTACCAGCTGGCCGGCGCCGACGCGGCACAGGCGCTCGAAGCCCTGCTGGTGCTGAGCGGCCGTCCGCGGCCCGCCTTCCGCCCGGCCACGCCATCGGGGCTGCGCGTGGCGCGGACCTGCTACGACCACATGGCCGGCGAGATCGCGGTGCACCTGCTGCAGGCGCTGACCCAGCGCCGCTGGCTGGTCAACGACGGTGACGGCCTGTGCGTGACGCGCGAGGGTACGCGTGGCTTGCTCGACTGGGGCATCGATCTCGACGAAGTGCGGCAGCGCCGCCGCAGGTTCGCCTGCCCCTGTCTCGACTGGAGCGAACGACGCCCGCACCTGGGCGGCGCGCTGGGGGCGGCACTGCTCACACTCGCCCAGCAACGGCGCTGGGTGCAGCGCGAATTGGACGGGCGGGCGCTGCGGGTGCAGCCGCGCGCCTGGCGCGAATGGCTGGACCCGCTCGAGGTGCCGCGCCCGGCCTGAGTCTCACCCGTCGGGCGGCGCAAAGCCCGCGCGCCGCAAGGCCTCTTCGAGTGCCTGCAGGAACACGCGGGTCCGGGCCGGCATCAAGCGCCGCCCGGGCATCACCGCCCATGCCGGGATGGCCGGCAGACACCATTGCGGCAGCACCCGCACCAGCTGGCCGCTGGCCACCTCCTGCGTGGTCAGCATGTCGGGCGCCGCAACGATGCCGGCACTCGTCAAGGCCAGGCGGATCAGCAACGGCGGGGAATTCGCCAACGCCCGCGGCGGCGCCAGCCCGGCCCAACGCTCTCCGTCCTCGCGCTGCAGCATCCAGGGGATCGGTTCGCCGTTGCGGGCTCCCATCGCCAGGCCCCGATGCTGCAGCAGATCGGCGGGCTGCCGGGGGGTGCCGTGCAGGGCCAGATACGCGGGCGTCGCATACAGCCCCCAGGTGTGCAGGAACAGGCGGCGCGCGACCAGCGTCGCATCGTCGGGCATGTCGCCCATGCGCAGTGCGAGGTCGTAGTTTTCGCCGATCAGATCGACACGTCGCGCCGAGATGTCGACCTCGAGCGTGATCGCCGGATGCCGCAACAAGAACTCGGCCATGAAGGCGGCCAGGTTCAGCCCGGCGAAATCGCCCGGCAGCGACACCCGCAGCCGGCCGCTCGGCAGGGCCTGGCGGTGCGAGGCGAGCGACGCGGCCGCGTCGACCTCGTCGGCCACCTGGCGCGCATGCTCCAGCAGGGCGTGGCCGAAGTCGGTCAGGCTGAGCTTGCGGGTGGTGCGCAACAGCAGCCGCTCACCCAAGCCCCGCTCGAGCTCCGATATGCGCCTCGAGACGGTGCTTTTCGGCAGCCCCGCGCGCTCCGCCGCCCGCGTGAAGCTGCCGCACTCGGCGACCCGGGCAAACAACAAAAGGTCGTTGGGATCGATCTGCATGATTGTTCCAGTAGCGGAACAATGTTATCCACTTGCCCGTCTTTTTTCGCTGTCGAAGCATCAATAAAGTTCATCCATCGACTTCACCTTGAAAGACCACTGCGATGAACATCCTCCAGATCAATTCCAGCGCCCGTGCCGAAGGCTCCCATTCCACCCGCCTGGCGCAGGACATCGTCGCCCGCCTGCAGGCCGCCCATCCCGACACCACGCTGACCGTGCGCGACCTGTCGCGGCAGCCCCATCCGGCGCTGGACGAGGCGGCCCTGCAGGCCTTGTTCACGCCGCCGGAGCAACGCAGCGCGGCACAACAAGCGCGGGTGGCCCTCGACGACACGCTGATCGCCGAGATCCAGGCCGCCGACACCGTGGTCATCGGCGTGCCGATGTACAACTTCGGCGTCTCGTCGCAACTGAAGAACTGGATCGACGCGATCTCACGCGCCCGGGTCACCTTCCGCTACACCGAGGCCGGGCCGGAGGGTCTGCTGACCGGCAAGAAGGTCTATGTCGCGTTGACCCGCGGCGGCCGCTACCGCGACACGCCGAGCGACACGCAGGTGCCCTATTTGCGTGCCGTGCTGAATTTCCTCGGCATGACCGACGTGCAGTTCGTCTACGCGGAAGGGCTGGCGATGGGCCCCGAAGCAGAGCAGCAGGCCTGGTCGCAGGCCCGGACGCAAATCGAATCGAGCGTCGCCTGAGCGGGAACGGCCTGCCAGGAACGCAGCGGGTGTGGTGTCGTACAGGCCAGCTCGCAAGGTCTTGCGTGTCTTGCAACCAAGGAGTTGACGATGAACCTTGTTTCCCCCACCGCTGAACAGGTGCGCGTGCCGCGCGGCGTCGAGCGTCTGGTGCACGGCGTCGCCACCTCCGACGGGGCCGGCGTCAAGCTGACCCGCGTGTTGACCCAGCCCTTGCAACGCCGGCTCGACCCTTATTTGATGCTCGATGCCTTCGCGAGCGACGATCCGCGCGACTATGGGGCCGGATTTCCCGACCACCCGCACCGGGGCTTCGAGACCATCACCTACATGGTCGCCGGCCGCATGCGCCACCGCGACAGCGCGGGCCATGAAGGCCTGCTGGGCCCCGGTGGCGTGCAATGGATGTGCGCCGGCCGAGGCCTGGTTCACTCGGAGATGCCGGAACAGGCCGATGGTGTGATGGAGGGTTTCCAGCTGTGGCTCAACCTGCCGTCGAGCGAGAAGCTGAGTGAGCCGTGGTACCGGGACCTGCAGGCGCAGGACATCCCGTCATTCACGTTGCCGGAGGGTGTGCAGGTGCGCGTCATCGCCGGCTGCAGCCACGGCGTAGACGGCGCCGTGCAGCGTGCCCATACCGAGCCGCTGTACCTGGACCTGCACTTGCTCGCCGGCGCTCGCCATGCGCAGCCTGTGCCGGCCACGCACAACACCTTCGTCTATGTCTATCGAGGTGAGTTGAAGATCGGTCACACCCGGGTGCCGGCCCAGCGTATGGCGATCTTGGCCAACGCAGAGGGAGCGGACGGCGTGATACTGGAATGCGACGAGGACACGCGTGTCTTGTTGATCGCCGGGCGGCCGCTGGGCGAGCCGATTGCTCAATATGGGCCGTTCGTGATGAACAGCCATGAGCAGATCTTCCAGGCGGTCGAAGACTTTCGAGCCGGCCGCTTTGGGGCACCCCGCTGACCTGCGGGCTGGCGGCCGCAGGCCAGGGCAGTGAGGGCGGGCCCCGACCCGCGGACACGCCCCGGCCGGTTGGCACGGGGCGCATGCGAGCCGGTTCAGCGCATCCGCGACGCAGTGCTGTTGAGCGGGCGTGCGCGCTGCAAGGGGGCCTTGCGTTGCAGCGGGACTTTACGGGCCGCAGCGCCGGGCTGACGACGGGCGATCGGCACTTTCACAGCCTCGACCTGGCCCGGGTCAGGCAAGGCTGCCACACGGTCTAGCAACTCGAACAAACGTCCCAACACCTGCGGCCCGAGTTGCGATTCGATTTCGAGATAGCGGGCGTCGACACGCGCCGCCATCTTGTCGACCAGGCGACGGCTCTTGGCGGTCAACTCGACCACCACCTTGCGCTGGTCGGTCGAGATGCGGAAGCGCTTGATCCACTCGTCGCGCTCCATCCGTTCGAGTACGCCGGTGAGGCTGGGGCCGGGAATGCTGCAGGCTTCGGCGATGCGGCCGATCTCCATCTCGCCTTGCAGTGAAAGGGTGCGAATCACGCGCCATTGCTGTTCCGTGATCCCCGCCAGTTTCAGGTTGGGACGGAAGTAGCGCATGACCGCTTCGCGGGCTCGCAACAAAGCATGAGGCAGGTTGCGATGCTGGATGACGGTAGCCATGAGTCTCTCCTGAAACATCTTAACTAATTGGTTCAGTAATTCTAGGCGGCGGTTTCGCGACTGAAAGCACCCTACTCCTGGAGACTCTGACAGGTACCTGGGAGAAGACTCCGGTCTGTCAGCACCCCCAACATAACAATAATTATTCGCATTTACAATGCTAGTTCTTTCAGATTGGAGGGAACTGCATGCGACGTTTCTTCTTGGCCGCCGCCCTCGGCGCCGCCCTCGTGCCCAGCTTGCCCGTGCAAGCCCAGGAGACGGCAGCAGCGGCCAGCCCGACCACCGGCGTGACGGTGCCGGCAGTGGTGGCTCACTATGCCCGCCTGGTCTCGGCCTCGTACGAAGACACACTGACCCAAGCCCTGGCCTTGCAGCAAGCGGTGCGCGCGTTCGTCGCGCAGCCGTCGGAAGACACGATGGCCGCGGCGCGCCGCGCGTGGCTGGCCGCGCGCGAGGTCTACGGTCAAACCGAAGCCTTTCGTTTCTACAGCGGCCCGATCGACGACGAGAAGGGCCCCGAGGGCCGGATCAACGCGTGGCCGCTCGACGAGTCGTATATCGACGCGGTCAAGGGCAAGCCGGTCTCCGGCCTGATCCATAACCGCAAGGTTCGCATCGACAAGAAAACCCTGGCCCGGTACAACGAACGCGGTGGCGAAGAAAACATCGCGACCGGCTGGCATGCCATTGAATTTCTGCTGTGGGGCCAGGATCTCCAAACCGACGGCCCCGGCCAACGCTCCTTCCAGGACTATGTCGACGGCAAGGCGCGCAATGCCGACCGGCGCCGGCAATATCTATCCGTGGTGACCGATCTGCTGATCGACGACCTCAAGCTGCTGGTGCAGGCATGGGCGCCGGGCGCGCCTTCCAACTACCGCGCCCGCTTCGAGCAAGGCGGCGACGAGTCGCTGCGCAAGATCTTCGTTGGCCTGGGCTCGCTGTCGCGCGGGGAACTGGCCGGCGAACGCCTCGAGGTCGCGCTGGCCAGCCAGGACCAGGAGGACGAACACTCCTGCTTCTCGGACAACACACACCGGGACGTCGTGGGCAACGCGATCGGCATCCGCAACGTGTGGTTGGGCGAGTACCGCCGCCTCGACGGCACCTCCCTCGGAGGTGCATCGCTGCGCGCCCTGGTGGCGCAGAAGGACCCTGACCTCGCAGAGCGCACCACTCAGCGCGTGGAGGCCAGCGTGGCCGCGGCCGAGGCGCTGCAGGCACCATTCGACCGCGAGATCACCGGCGGGCGCGACGCGGCCGGCCGGCAACGCGTGCAAAAGACGGTCGACGCGCTGGTGCAGCAGAGCAAAGACCTGGTCGAGGCCGCCAGCCGAGTCGGGCTGACCCGCCTCACGCTCAGCCAGCCCTGAAGCCGTGACGGTACAGAGGTATATGCGCCCTTGGCCGGGCCTGGCGGCCCTGCTCGCACTCGCGGGCACGGCGCTCGGTCTGCACGCGCAGCAAGACGACGACGTCCTCGGCGAACGCCCGGGCGGCGCAACCACGGTGCATGCCGATGGTCGCAATGCCTTCTCGTTTCCGGCCGCCAACCTGAGTGACTCGGAACGCACCCGCTTTGCGATCGGCAACTCCTTCTTCCGGCGCAACTGGGTCGAGGCGCCGGCGTCGACCACCGCGCGCGACGGCCTCGGCCCGCACTTCATCGCGCGCTCCTGTGGCGGCTGCCATGTGCAGGACGGACGTGGTGCACCGCCCGACTTCCGGCGTGGCCTGCAAGAACAGCCAGTCGCCTTGCTGATGCGCTTGTCAGTCCCCGGTCGCAACGAGCACGGCGGGCCACAACCCGACCCCGTGTACGGCGATCAACTGAACAACGCCGCCGTGCAGGGCGTGCGGCCCGAAGCGCAGGTCGAGCTGCGGCACACCGCTGCGCACGGCCGCTTCGCCGACGGCACGCGCTACACCTTGCAGCGGCCGCACTACCGCTTGCGCGAGGCGGCCTACGGCCCGACGGCGCCCGGCTTGATGATGAGCCCGCGCATCGCGCCGCAGGTGATCGGGGTCGGCCTGATCGAGTCGATCGCGGACGAAGACATCCTGGCCAACGCGCGCCAGCAAGCCGAGATGCCTGGACCGATCAAAGGCGTGCCGAACCGCGTCTGGGACGCAGCGTCGCGCGAGACGCGCCTGGGCCGCTTTGGCTGGAAGGCGAATGTCGCGACGCTGGCCCACCAGACCGCTGCCGCGTTCATCGGCGACATCGGCATCACCTCGTCGATGTTCCCCGACGAGGCGTGCTCGCAGACGCAGACCGATTGCCGCGAGGCGCCGCGCGGCGCCAAGGGCGAACAGCCCGAGATCGATGACAAGACCTTGGACGACGTCGTGTTCTATCAGGCCACACTGGCGCCGCCGGCCCGCCGCGGCGTGCACGACCCGCAGGTACAGCGCGGCCAGCAGCTGTTCCAGCAGGCGCAATGCGCGGTCTGTCACCGCCCCAGCTATGTGACGTCGGCCGCGCCCTTCCCGCGCCTGACCAGCAGCGCGCTGCAAGGCCAGAAGATCTGGCCCTACACCGACTTGCTGCTGCACGACATGGGCCCTGGCCTGGCCGACGGACGGCCCGACTTCAACGCCAGCGGCCGGCAATGGAAGACGCCGCCGTTGTGGGGCATCGGGCTGATACGCGACGTCAACGGTCACCAGCGCCTGCTGCACGACGGCCGTGCGCGCGGTGTGCTCGAGGCCATCCTGTGGCACGACGGCGAGGCCCGCGCAAGCCGCGACCAGGTGCTGAAGATGAGTCGCGATGAACGCGCGGCTTTGGTTCGCTTCGTGGAGTCGCTATGAAGAAGAAGGCCTGGCACTGCTGCGTCCTGGCGGCCACGCTGCTGGCCGCGTCGAGGATGGCTTGGGCCGCGGACGCTGCGCCCGTGGTGGCCGTGCCCTACTACACGCCGGCCGCGTTCATGCAGGGCCTGCAGCGCCACTGGTATCTGCCGCGTGCCGCCGAGTTCGCGCGGCACGCCGAGGCACTGCCGCCGGCCTTGCAGGCGCTGTGCGCCGCGCCGCCCGCCCGCACCGAGCCGGCGCGAGCCAGGGCTCGCGAACAGTGGCGCGACACGACGCTGGCGTGGGAGCAACTGTCGATGGTGCCGGCCGCGCCGTTGGTGGCACGGCGTTCGGTGCGCCAGATCGACTTCACACCCCCGCGGCCCGAGCTGATCCAGCGCGCCATCGAACAAGCTCCGGGCGATGCTCAGGCGATGGAGCGCATCGGCGCGCCCGCCAAAGGCCTGCCGGCGCTCGAGTGGCTGCTCTGGCCCCAAGCGCTGAAGCCGGCGACGCCGGCCTGCCGCTACGCCGAACAAGTGGCGGCTGACATCGCCCGTGAAGCGGCAGCGCTGCAGGCGGAATTCCAGCAGGCAACGGCGCAGGCGGCAGACGACGACGAGCGCGCCGGGCAGCAGATGGCCGAGTGGGTGAACCAGTGGATGGGCGCGGTGGAGCGGCTGCGCTGGCAAGACCTGGAGCGCCCGCAGCGCAGCCGCGACAGCACGTCGCGCCGCAGCGAGACCTGGCCGCGGGCGGCCAGCGGACTGACGCAGCAGAGTTGGGCTGCACGTTGGCGTGCCGTACACACGCTGGTGGCCGCGCAGCCCGGCCAGCCTGCCCCCTCGCCCGGCAGCGGCCTGGTGCCATTGGAGACCTATCTGCGCGGCCGTGGGCGCAACGACGTGGCCGACCACGTGGCCGCGACCGCCGGGCGGGTCGACAAAGCCATCGCGGCCGCCAAGCCGAAGTCCGCGCGGACGGTGCTGGCGGCCGCCGCGGCGCTGGCCGACCTCAAGCGTCTCGGCGAACAGGAGCTGGCCCCGGCGCTGCAGGTCACGCTCGGCTTTTCGGACGCGGACGGCGATTGAACGTCAACGAGATGCGCTGGCGCCGCAGACACTGGCTCGCTGCACTGACCGCCCTGCTCGGCAGCCCGGTGAGCGCCGTGCAACCTGCGCCCGCGCGACGCATCGACCAGGACCGTCTCGCGCTGTCCTGGGTCGACAGCGCCGGGCACTGGCTGGGTGTGTTGCGGCTCGCGCCCGGCGGCCCCCGCCTGGATGCAAGGCTGGCCATCCCGACCCGTGCCCATGCCTTGCGCGTGTTGCCGGACGGGAGCCTGCTCGCCGTGGCGCGACGCCCGGGCGACTGGCTGCTGCACTGGACGCCGTCCGGGCAGGTGCTGCGCTGGGGCTGGATCGAGCCCGACCGCGTCTACAACGGTCATGTGCTGGTCTCGCCGGATGGACGAACCCTCTACACCACCGAAACCGATTTCCAGTCGGGCGCAGGGCTGGTCGGCCTGCGCGATACCCGGACGCTGCAAAAGCGTGACGAGTGGCGGACCCACGGCATCGATCCGCATGCCCTCATCCGCGACGCGGATGGGCAGCTACTGGTCGCCAACGGCGGCATCGCCACCCGGCCGGAAACCGGCCGCCTCAAACTCGACCTCGAGCGCATGGACTCGTCGCTGGTGCGCCTGGCCCCGGACGACGGCGCGCTGCTCGGGCAATGGCGTCTCGACGATCGCCGCCTCAGCTTGCGGCACCTGGCCTTGGCCGCCGACGGCACCGTCGGCATCGCCCTGCAGGCCGAGCACGACGAGGCCGAGCGCAAGCAAACCGCGCCCGTATTGGCGGTCTTCGACGGGCGCCAGCTGCGCACCGCGGTGCCGCCCGCGGGTCTGTCGCTGCAGGGGTACGGCGGCGACATCGCGTCGACCGGCGACGGCTTTTTTGCCGTCAGCTGCACCCGCGCCCATTGCGTGAGCTTGTGGCATGCCGACGGCCGCTACGCCGGGCAGTGGCCGCTGGACGAGGCCTGCGCGTTGGCGCCGGGCCGCCGCGGCAACGTCCGGGCCGGCGGCCGCACGGCGGGGTTCGAGCTGTCTGCGCCACCCGGAGAGCCGGCCCCACAACGCCTCCCGCTCCCCACCGGGGCGCGCCCCGACAACCATTGGACGCGGCTGTGACGGCACCGACGCCGGCGGGCGGGAACGCCGGCTGCAGCGAACGCTGAGACACGTCCGCTTCCGCCAAGGCTGGCCTACCCCTGCCTCGCGCCTGGCCCCGCGCCCGCTCCCACGGGTTCGCCGCGCTGGCGACCGCGGGCGTTTCTCGCTTCCGTCGTCTTCTGTTACTGGACGCCCCCATGCACAGCTTCGACCCGGGCCGCCCCGGCATCAGCGGCCCCTTGCACGCCGACTACATGCCCCTGGTCTATCGATGGCGCGCCGCACACGCGTCCGCCACCCGCCGCCCCCTGCTCGTCCTGTTGCACGGCGTGGGAGGAGACGAGATGAGCCTGGCACCGCTGATCGCCTCCTTGCCGACCGACCTGCATGTGGCCCTGGTCCGCGGCCCGATCGCACAGCCGGAAGGCGGCTACGCCTGGTACACCATGCAGCAGACCGGCCTGGGCTTGCGGGCCAACGCCGACCAGGCCGAAGCAGCGCGCGAGCAACTGCTGCAACTGCTCACCCACCTGCGCCTCGCCCACCCTTTCGACCCCCGGCAGGTCTATGTCGCCGGCTTCAGCCAGGGGGGCGTGATGAGCGCCAGCGTCGGCCTGACCCGTCCTGACAAGGTGGCCGCGATCGGCGTGCTGTGCGGGCGCATCCTGCCGCAGGTGAAGTGGCAGTTGGCGCCGGGGGGCCAGCTGTCGCGGCTGCAGGCGTTCGTGGCCCATGGCGGGGCCGACGACGTCATCCCTTCCGAGCACGCGGTCGACACCGTTCACACCCTTGCCGAGCACCGCGTGCAGCTGCTCTACCGCGACTACCCGGGCGGACACGAGATCTCGGCCGAGATGGCGGCCGACTTTGTGCAGTGGGTGGCTCAGCGCTGCAAATTGGCCTATCGCGGCGGGGCACCCACCTGATGCTGTTCAAGCTGCACGCGGGCGGCAAATTCTGCCGTAGCCGAATCAGGGAAACCCCGTAGGGTGCGGGTTTCCACGGGCATGCTGGCTGCTGTAACAGATGCGTGGGATACGAAAGGCAGTTCACCTGATGCAGATGTCTGCTCTGCTCCCATGAAGCGTGACGGGAACAGGGTTCTTCCCCCTCGAGCGCCTTCTCAGGACCGGCGGCAACGCCGGGCACCGTTCAACTGCAGGAAAGGAATGCTGAGATGAAATCGAAAAAGAATCTGCTGGGCTGTGTTGTCGCCGCGTTGTTCGCTTCGGGTAGCGTCTACGCGCAGAGCACGGTAACCGACCCCGCCAGCCCGCCGCTGAGCGGCACCCAGCAAGGCGTTGCGCCGTCGCAAGGCAACACGGGCTCGACCCCGACAGGCGGCCAGGGCGCGACCACCCAGCAAGGCACGATGAGCGGCCAAAGCGATGCCGCCACCAGCGGCCGGGGCCCCAGCGCCTCTCCCTCCGACTATCAGTCCCAGGGTCGCCAGGCGGATCCACGCGCTAACACCGACGAGAACTTCTCAGGCTCGGAACTGAGGGGCCCGGTCGGTGAAGGTGAAGCGACGAGTTGGTGGCCGGGCAAGGACTCGGAAGCCGAGTCCGACGCTCGCAGCGGCGCCATCCGTTGACGTTAGCGCCGCACCCGCGGCATCGCTTCGGGGCCCGTGTCAGCACGGGCCCCGTGTCATTCCTCTTCTCCCCCGCCTCTGTGGTGGCACTCAACGCCGTCCAGGCAGGGCCCGGCCGGCGCTGTGTGGCGGCGTGATCGGAAGAAGGTCAGTGCACGGGCCCCTGCCCGGTCGCAGAAGCCGCGATGTCGGCGGCCTGCCGTCCCACGCTGCGCTGCCAGTTGTTGGCCTGCGCCAGCCACTGGTCCCATGCGGAAGTGGCCCAACCGAGAGCACCTTGCGCCGCGTCCGGTGAAGGCCAGCCGAGCGCGCCGGGGGTCCAGCTGCGCGGGCCGCTGCCGGCTGCACCGGAAGCTGCCGACGTCACCGCCTGCGTGTTGCCGGCCCATTCCTGCGCCGCGGTGAGGCTGGTCTTCTGCCACTCGGCCAGGCTGCTGGCCAGGCGGTTGGCGACCTCGTTGCGGGCCCGGTTCAGGGTGTCGAAGTAGCCCATCCAGTACTGCAGCCCGCCTTCGCCCGCCGAACGCAGCAATTGCGCCTGGATGCCGAAAAGATCGCCCACATCGCGCGCACTGCCGACGCGCGTGGCAGCCTCTTCATACCGTTGCTGAGCCTGGCGGGCCGCCTGGAGTTGCATTTCCCGCAAGGACTGTGCGCCGCTGGCGAGCGACTGCGCCAGCCCGATGACGCCGGCAAGCTGGGTCTTGCCGAGTTCCGCCCAGGCGTCGAGTGCATGCGGCCCGGGCACCCGCCGGGCGGCGGTTTCCGCCGCATCTGCCGCGGCGCTGGAAGCGCCTGCTGCGGCCGCCGCGGCCGCGGCGGCCGTGGGTGTCGCAACCGTCTCGGGTGGAACGGATGTCGGTTGCGAAGGGCTCGGGTTCTTCATCGTCAGCCTCCTATTGCGAGAGATGGACAGGACTTGGACCCGCACGGGCGGGCCTCGTCCTCGTGGTCAAAAGGGGCATTGGGCGAGCCGGCGTGTGTCAAGTCAATCGAAGCACCCGGGCACGTCGTGGACAAGCATGCAACAAGCGTTGCGTGAAGGTGGTTTGCCGGCACCCGATCTGCGCGGGCCTCGCTGCGCGCCGGGCCGGAGGACCTGGAATGACGCGCCGGTCCGGGTGTGGGGCACGGCGCGTGGGCCTAGGACGCACGGCTATCGTTCGGCACCACCCCGGGCCACGCGGCCCAGGGCCCCCACCAGCGTCGCCAGTCGCCCAGCGAATGCAGCCCCACGGTCATCAGTTCGCGGGTCGCCTCCTGCAACGGTTGCGGAGGCATCGTGCCTGCCACCAGCTTGCTGGCATCCTGGTCGCGGACCGCCTCGGCGGCGTTCGGCATCCACCGCCCCGCTGAGGGCATCCACCACTGCAGCGGCGACAACCACAGCGCCTGCATCTCGGCCCAGGCCGCACTGACCTGCTCGGCCGAGTCGAAGGTGGTGCGCGTGTAAGCGTCGCACAGACTGAGCCACTGCCCGAGCGGATCGAACGCGCCGTTGTGGCGCGGCCCGATCGCCGGTGGACGCGGCACCACGTCGGTGATGTCGCGGGGGTCGGTGCGGGGAATGCTCATGCTGGGCTCCTTGTGCGCGAGGGGAAGCGGGTCGGGCCAACATAAGGGGCGGGATAGGCCCGCGCAAGCGCTGCGGCCAATGCCTGCGGCAGCGCCGCTGGTACTGGCCGCCCGCTGGGTGCGACGGGTCAGTCGGGCGTGGCCGACGCGAGCGGGGCGGCTTCGCGACGACGTGGCCGAGCCGCGGTATCACCGTTGAAGAAGAGGCGGTAGAGCCAGAAGCGGCCGAGCACCAGGTGCAGGCCCCACGACAGCCCCAGGCCGGCCGCGGTCAGGGCGGCGAACTCCAGCAGCGGCGGCAGGTGCACGAAACACAGCGGAATCGCCAGCGCGACCACGATGGGGTGGTGCAGGAGGTAGATCGAATAGGCGCCGTCGACCAGTTGCTTCACCAGGCGATGCTCGATGTCGAGGAAGCGCCAGCAGGCACCCACCACCAGATGGAAGCCCGACCAGGCGGCCAGGGGGCGCACAACCACCCGCAACGCCTTTTGCCACGCCGTGCCGCCGTCGTGCCACAAGGTCATCACGACGCCGCCCAGCAGCAGCAACACCAGCGCGATACCGACCGACGTCTTGGTCCAGGTGAGCGCCCGGAACAGCAGGCTGCGGTCAGCGCAGAACACCAGGCCGGCGATGAAGTAAGGCGCGAACATGAACAAGGTGTGCGTGCTGACACCGCCCCAGAAATAGCCCGGCAAGGCAATGCCGAGTTGCCCCAGGCCGGTCCAGGCGATGTTGTAGGCGACGTGGGCGGCCAGCAAGGCGGCCACGCCCAGCGGGCCGATGCCTTGCAGGCGACGCGCCAGCGCCTCGATGCCGCGCACCAGCCCGAAGCGCGCCAGCAGTGCCGTCAGCAAGGAAAACTGCAACAGGTCGATCAGAAACCACAGGTGGGCCACCAGGTGCAGCCCGGGGCGGTCGGTGATCTGGCCGTCGATGATGAAGGCGCGCGCGATCGGCTCCCCTTCGATCCGCATCGGCCCGGCCCAGGTCATCAGCAGCGCGTGCAGCGGCCCCAGCAGCAGCAAGGCGGTAAGCAAGGGCAGGCCCAGACGTGTCAGGCGTGCCCGCACGAACTCTTTCGGGCCGCGCCGGCTCAGGATCAAAAAGCTGAAAAAGCCGGCGACGACAAAAAACGAGTGCATGCGAAACGTGTTCGACGTGGCGGCGAAAAACGACAACACGGCCGACTTCTCGGGCGAAAACACCCACCAGTCGGTGGCGATCGAATAGGCCATCGCGACGTGGAAGGGAATGCCGAGCAGCATCAGCAACGCCCGCGCGGAATCGAGCCAATTCAACCGCCCCTGCTTCATCTGATTCTCCTGCGATATACGAAACGGCACCAATAGCAAACAACTGCAACAGAAACACACGCAATTCCCGCGCCGTCGCTGCAGGCAACACGGGGACATCCGAATCGCGCCGCACGTCCGGGACCTTGGCTTCGGAGGGAGAAACGCAGAGGAAGGCCGACCTGCATGGCCGACCAGAGGTGCTGCGGAAGGTGCGCTGATGCTTCGTTAGCTAGGGCACGCCCGTGCACCCTAGCGTGTAGCGGACGAGGCCCTGTATCCAGGCGTTAGAGGTGGCCGTCCGCCTTCAGGTGCTGTCGCGCACCACCACCTCGTACCCGAGCTTGACGCAACCCGGCGCCGGCACCTCCCCGCGGATCAGCTGCAACAGCATGCGCGCTCCCGCCTCCCCCACTTCGTAGCGAGGCGTTCGCACCGTGGTCAGCGGCGGGATCATCTGGTCGCTGCCGGCCAGATCGTTGAAGCCGGCCACCGCGAGGCGGCCCGGCACTGCCACACCGAGCCGCTGGGCGGCCAGCAGACCTCCCTGGGCGAGGTCGTCGTTGCAGAAGAACACCGCCTCGACCTCGCGGCGCGTCTGCAGCAGTTCTTCCAGCAAGCGCCCACCGAGCGCGATCGACGACGGTTCGGGACACAGCAGTTCCAGTCGGGCGTCATAACAACCCGCTCCGCGCAAGGCGCGGCGAAAGCCCTCTGCACGCTGCATCGTGCGCGGGTCGAGCTGGGCAGCCACGAAGGCAATACGACGGTAGCCCTGCGCCAACAGGTGCTCCGTGATCGCGGCGCCGGCCTCGAGCTGCGAAAAACCGGCGCAATACACCCCGGGCGTCTCGGTCGCTTCCATCAGGTGGACGCAGGGCAGCCCGCTGCCCTGTATCAGGCGCCGCGCTGTTTCGGTACGGTCGAAGCCCGTCACCAGCAGCCCGGCCGGCCGGTGCGCAAGATAGCTGCGCAGCAGTTGCTCCTCCTCCGCCGGGTCGTAATGGGTGACGCCGATCAAGGCCTGGTAGCCGGCCGGAAACAAGGTCCGGTGCACGGCCTCGAGCAGGTCGACGAACAGGGCATTCGACAGCAAGGGCACCAGCACCACCACATGGGTGCTGCGGGCCGATGCCAAGGCGCGCGCCGCCGGATCGGGGACGTAGCCGAGGCGCTGCGCGGCGTCCTGCACCCGCGCGACCAGTTCGGCGGCCACGCCGCGCTCGTTGCGCAAGGCGCGCGATGCCGTGATCGGGCTGACGTCTGCCTCACGTGCCACATCCTGCAGGGTGATCCTGCCGCTCGAGCGGCGCCGGCGCGTGGGAGTCGTCATCCTCGGGTTTCACCTATACGTTTTCCAGGGCTGGCGCGTAGGATAGCGCTACCAACCCCTCTTCACAAGCACGCGCCGCGTGTGTCACGAGGGGATGGCACCGTCCACGAGCCGAATTGGTCTTACAAAAGCATGTTTTCGAGCCTATCCTGAGCTTTTAGCACCCCCCTTCAATACGTCATGAGCATGGACAGCGCTACCCGTTCACTACCCGATCCGGCCGCACTCGTCGTGATGGGCGTGGCGGGGTGCGGCAAGTCCAGCCTTGGGGCTCGCTGCGCGGACGCGCTGGGGTGGCCGCTGATCGAAGGTGATGATTTCCATGCGGCCGAGAGCGTGGCCAAGATGCGCGCCGGCATCGCGCTGACCGACGCCGACCGCCAGGGCTGGCTGGAGCGCCTCGCCTCCATGCTCTCGGCGCACCAGGGCGGTGTGGTGCTCACCTGCTCCGCGCTGCGGCGCCGCTACCGCGATCAGCTGCGCGCGGCCAAGCCGGGCCTGCGCTTCGTCTTCCTCGACCTCGACCCCGCCACCGCACACCTGCGGGTCGCATCGCGCGGCGCGCACTTCTTTTCGCCCTCGCTGGTCGCCAGCCAGTTCGCCGCGCTCGAGTCGCCGGTCGGAGAGCCCGGCGTGTTGCGGGTGGATGCCACCCAGCCGCTCGACGCACTGACGGCGCAAGTGGTGAGCTGGCTTGCGGCCGGGGGCCGCCCTTGAGACAGCCGGCGGCCTTCGCGCCGGCCCCTACCCAGCTGCCGTCCGGCCGCGCTGGCACCGATTGGTGCCGGCTCGTTCGGTCGAACCGCTCGCCCGCCGGACACTTGCCCGCCTGGCCAGTCGCAGGAGTTGCACGATGACCACCTCCCCTCCCGCCGCCACCGGCCGCCGTCTCGGGGCGCTGTTGCAGCGCGTCGCCGAAGCGGCCATGGCCCTCGGTCTCGCCGGCATGGTGCTCGCCGTGTTCGTCAACGTGGTGCTGCGTTATGCCTTCGACACCGGCATCGTGTTCTACGAAGAACTGGCCCGCCTGCTGTTCGTCTGGCTGGTGTGCATCGGCGCCATCGTCGCCTCGCGCGAACGGCAGCACCTTGGCTTCGACCTGCTGACGTCGCGTCTGCGCGCGGCTCCACGACGCTGGTGCACCGCACTGTCCCGGCTGGGCATCGCCTACGTCCTGGTGCTGGTGACCCAGGGCTCGTGGCGGCAGGTGCAGGCGGGCCTGGACAGCCACAGCACGGTGATCGGCTACCCGCTCGCACTCGCCGCGGCCGCCACGCTGGTGCTGGCCATCGGCATGCTGGCGGTGCTGCTGCACCAGGTGGTGGTGGGGGGCGAGGCGCCCCTCGGGTCGGCCGACACCCACGTCGAGTGAGGCGGCCATGCTCGTGACCGCGATCTTTCTCTGCGTGCTGCTGGCCGGCATGCTGATCGGCATGCCGATCGCCCATGCGCTGCTGCTCACCGGCGTGGCGCTGATGTACCACCTGGACTTCTTCGACCCGCAGCTGCTGGCGCAGAACCTGCAAGCGGGTTTCGACAATTTCCCGCTGCTGGCGGTGCCGTTTTTCATCCTGGCCGGCGAGCTGATGAACGCGGGCGGCTTGAGCCGGCGCATCATCGACCTGGCGCGCAGCCTGGTCGGCCACATCCGTGGCGGCCTCGGTTTCGTCGCGATCGGCGCCGCCATCCTGCTCGCGTCGATGAGCGGCTCGGCGATCGCCGACACCGCCGCGCTCGCCACCCTCTTGCTGCCGATGATGCGCTCGCAGCACTACCCCGACAGCTACAGCGCCGGGCTGCTGTCGTCGGGCGGCATCATCGCGCCCATCATCCCGCCGTCGATGCCCTTCGTGATCTACGGTGTCACCACCAACACGTCGATCAGCAAGCTGTTCCTGTCGGGCATCTTCCCGGGGCTGATGATGGGACTGTTCTTGCTGTGCGCCTGGTATGCCATCGCGAGGCGCCACCGCCTTGCACCCCTGCCGCCCGCCTCATGGCCGGAACGCTTGCACGCGCTACTCGGCAGCCTGTGGGCGCTGATGATGCCGGTGATCATCCTGGGTGGCCTGAAGGGCGGCGTGTTCACGCCCACCGAAGCCGCCGTCGTCGCGGCCGTCTACGCCCTGCTGGTGTCGACCTGCGTCTACCGTGAACTCAACCTGCGCGGGCTCTATCGGGTGCTGGTCTCGGCCAGCAAGACCACCGCCGTGGTCATGTTCCTGTGCGGTGCCGCCACCGTGACGGCCTACATGATCACGCTGGCCGACCTGCCCAACGAACTGGCGCAGGTGTTTGCCCCGGCGATGGACAGCCCGCTGCTGTTCATGGCACTCATGATGGTGTTCTTGCTGTTCGTCGGCACCGCGATGGACCTGACGCCGACCATCCTGATCTTCGCCCCCGTGTGCGCGCCGCTCGCCGCCAAGGCCGGCATCGACCCGGTCTACTTCGGCTTCATGTTCATCTACGTCGGCAGCCTCGGTCTGATCACGCCGCCCGTGGGCACGGTGCAGAACGTCGTGGCCGGCGTCGGGCGGCTGCGCATGGCGACGGTGATCCAGGGCACCACGCCCTTCCTGGCGATGTACTTCCTGCTGCTGGTGCTGTTCGTCGCCTTTCCGCAGCTGGTCCTGGCGCCGTTGAAGTGGCTGCACTAACTCCCTTTGTTGTTCTTGTTCAGGAGATCACCTCATGACCCACCTCACTCGCCTCGTCGCCGCACTCGGCATCGCGCTCGCCACCGCTGCCGCCGCGCAGGCGCAGGACATCAAGCCAAGAATGATCCGCTTCGGCTACGGGCTGAACAAGGAGTCGAACCAGGGCCGGGCGGTCGAGCTGTTCGCCCGCGAGGTCGAAAAGGCGTCGGGCGGCAAGATGAAGGTGCGGGCCATCGGCGCGGCCGCCCTCGGCTCCGACATCCAGATGCAGCAGGCCCTCATCGGCGGCGCGCAGGAGATGATGGTCGGCTCGACCGCCACGCTGGTCGGCATCACCAAAGAGATGGCGGTCTGGGACACTCCGTTCCTGTTCAACAACGCCCGTGAAGCCGATGCCGTGCTCGACGGGCCGGTCGGCCAGAAGGTGATCGACAAGCTGCAGGAGAAGGGCCTAGTGGGCCTGGTCTACTGGGAGAACGGCTTTCGCAACCTGACCAACAACAAGCAGCCGGTGGCGAAGCTCGAAGACCTCAACGGCATCAAGCTGCGCGTGATGCAGAACAACGTCTTCCTCGACAGCTTCAAGACCCTGGGCGCGAACGCCGTGCCGCTGCCCTTCTCGGAGCTGTTCACCGCGCTCGAAACCAAGGCGGTGGACGGCCAGGAGAATCCGTACAACACCATCCTGTCCAGCAAGTTCTATGAGGTGCAGAAATACCTCACCGTCACCAACCACGTCTACAGCCCGTGGATCGTGCTGGTCAGCAAGAAATACTGGGACGGCCTGACGCCGGCCGAGCGCAACGTGCTGCTCACCGCGGCCCGCAAGAGCCGCGACTTCGAACGCCAGGACACCCGCGACGAGGCGGCCAAGGCCCTGGCCGATCTGAAGGCCAAGGGCATGCAGGTCAACGAGCTGTCGCCGGCCGAGACCGCCCGCATGCGCGACCGGCTGACGCGGGTCAATGCGAGCATCGCCTCGAACGTCGGCATGGACCTGTGGAACGAGGTACAGGCCGCCGTCGCCAAGGCGCGCGGCGCCAGCGGCAAGTAAGACGCCGAACCGCGGGCGCCAGCCTGCAACGCTAGGCGAGCGCGGACAAGGTCACCGGCACGCCGCCCAGCACGGCGTTGCCCGACAGCGGGTCGCGCACGCCGTCGTCGAGCAGCGCATTCAGGTTAGCGCCGGGCCGCAGTGCCGCCACGCTGAGCTGTGAGCCGGGCAGGTCGTGGCCCCATCCGTGCGGCAGGCTCACCACCCCCGGCATCATCTCGTCGCTCACCTGCACGGGGGCTTCCACGCTCCGGCCGGAACGCCCTGCGATGCGGGCGGTGGCCCCATCGCGCAAGCCCAGCCGCTGCGCATCGTGCGGGTGCACCAGCACGGTACACCGCACCGGGCCCTTGGCCAGCGTCGGCAGGTTGTGCATCCAGCTGTTGTTCGAGCGCACCTGGCGCCGGCCGACGATCACCAGGTCGGGCACCGGGCGCTCGAGGTCGGCCGCCACGCGCGGCAGGTCGGCCAGCAGCGACGGCGGCGCCAGCTCGATGCGGCCCGAGGGCGTGCGCAGCACCTCGGGGATGCGGGGCGCCAGCGGGCCCAGGTCGATGCCGTCCGGCGCCTGCTTGAGCTTGGCGAGGCTGAGGCCGTCGGGCCTTGCACCGAAACCATCGCCGTAAGGGCCGCTGCGCAGCGCCAGGTCGAGCAAACGCTCCGGCCCTCGCGATGCTACGGCCGACACCGCCTCGAACATCGCTTCGGCATGCTCGCCGGCGCTGCGGCGCAGCTGCTCCAGCGTCAGCTGGTCGTCCAGGGCATCGACATCGGCCCGCGCCCCCAGCCCCATCACGATGCCGGTCAAGCGGGTCAGCGCGCGCCACTCGGGCCAGGCGCCGGCCGGCGGCGCAAACACCGCCGGGCTGTAGCGCGCATGGTTGCGGTACGACAGCTGCGGGAAGGCCACGTCGTAGTGCGCTTCCTCCAGCGCCGACAGCCCCGGCAGGATCACGTCGGCGTGGCGGGTCGTCTCGTTGAGATAGATGTCGACGCTCAGCATGAAGTCGAGCTGGTCGAGCGCGGCCGCCAGGCGCGGGCCGTTCGGTGCCGACAGCACCGGGTTGCTGCCGATCGTCACCAGCGCCTTCACCTGCCCCGGCCCTGGCGTTTCGATTTCCTCGGCCAGACAGGTGGTCGGGAACTCGCCGAACACTTCGGGCGCGCCGCTGACGCGGCTCTTGTGGCGGCCGGTGATGACACCGCGCCCGCTGCCCGGGCGCCCCGCGGTGTTGACCGCGAAGGCCGCCGCCTTCGGGAACATCGCACCACCCGGCTCGTCGAGATGCCCGGTGAGCACGTTGAGCACATCGACCAGCCAGCTCGACAAGCTGCCGAACTCCTGCGTGCAGGTGCCCAGCCGGCCGTAGACCGCCGCCCGCTCGGCCCCCGCGAGAGCGCGGGCCAGCTCGCGCATCTCTTGCGCGTCGATGCCGCAGCGCGCGGCCATCCGCTCGGGCGTGTAGCCGACCACCGCCTGCTGCACTTCCTCGACGCCGGCCACATGGGGCGCCAGCCGGCCCAGCTTCACCAGGCCCTCGTCGAACAGCGTGTGCACCATGCCGAGCAGCAGGAACACGTCGCTGCCCGGACGGATGAACAGATGGCGATCGGCCACCTCGGCCGTCTCGGTGCGCCGGGGATCGACCACCACGATGCGCCCGCCGCGCGCGCGCATCTGCTTCGCCTTGCCGCGGAAGTCGGGCACGGTCCAGAGGCTGCCGTTGGAGGCAACCGGGTTGGCACCCAGCACCAGCAGGAAGTCGCAGCGCTCGATGTCGGGCACCGGGATCGACAGCCAGTGGCCGAACATCAAGCCGCTGCTCAGCTGCTTGGGCATCTGGTCGAGCGTGGAAGCCGAATAGACCTGCTTGGAGCCGAGCGCCTTGAGAAAGCGGGGCCCGTAGAGCCCCACGCCCATCTTGTGCACGGTCGGGTTGCCCAGCACCACCGCCGCCGCATCGCGGCCGTGCTCGTTCAACAGCGGCATCAAACGCCGCTCGATTTCGTCGAAAGCTTCGTCCCAGCTGGCCGCGACGAAACGACCGTCGCGCTTGATCAAGGGCGTGCGCAGCCGGTCCGGATCTTCGTGGAGGTCCTTCAGCGCCACCCCCTTGGGGCAGAGGTAGCCGCGGCTGAACACATCGGCCTCATGGCCGCGGATGCTCGTCACCTTGCCGTTCGAGACCCGCAGTTCGAGCCCGCAGCAGGCCTCGCAAAGAGGGCAGACCCGGTGGGCGATGGTTTCGTTGTTCTCGTCGAGGGGCTGGTTCACGGGAAGCTCCACAAAAGGACACGGCAGGATCACACGGGTCGCCGCAGTGGGCGATGACCTCGCAGGTCATCGCGTCGCACACGCTTGGCGACACCCGTTGCAAACTCGGCGTGCCGTGTCGAAGATGAAATGGTTATCGTTGCGCCGCGTTCGGCCAGTCACCCAGGAGACACGGCCGCGCCGCTGCACGGCCCTGCGCCTACCCGCGCGGGAGGACGCAGGCGACCGTCTGCAGACCACCACACGTATACCAAGGGTCGTCCCGTATGAACACCTCGCATTCCCGATGGCGCCGCCTGGCCGCCGGGGCGCTGCTCGCAGGGTTGCCTGCGCTTACCCTCGCCGCCCCGCCCGCCACGCCCGACCCCGGATGGCTGGCGCAGTACCTGAAAGGCATGCAGAGCGACTGCGAAGCCAGCTTCACCCAGCGGCTCGGCACGGCCAACGGCCGCCACGCCGACGCGGAGGAAGACCGGCTGCGCCTGCAACTCGAGCGCAACGCCTTGTGCGGCTGTCTGCCCGAGCGCATCCGCCAACATGCGGACGCCAAGATCACCGAGGCCCTGCGCAGCGGCAACCGGCGTGTCAGCCAGCCTTTCCTGACCGAGCAGACCCGCATCTGCTCGGCTCTCACGCTGCGCGACCACATCGGCGCGCTGTGCCAGGCCGAGGCCAAGCGCAACGGCAACAGCGCCGGCGCTGCGCCCAATTGCGAATGCCTCGCGGACGGCATGCGCAAGCTCGACGACAAAACGCTGGCCGACGACGCGGTAGCCGCGTGGCGCAACGAGCAGGAGCGCCAGGACGACCCGCGTTTGCCGCGCTATGAAACCCGCAGCGCCAAACTGCGCGCCGCCTGCAGGCCAGGGGCACCGGGTGCGGCTGCCTCGGGCGCAGGCCAGCGCTGACCCTGCGTTCGCCGCTTCCGCCAGGCGGAGCGGCCGTGCGGTGTGCGTGGCCCTGTGCCACGCTGCGGAATTGCCGCCCGTGGTCTTCCCTAAGGGTGACGCACAGGTGACACCAGCGCCCCAACCCGCGCCTTAGCTTGTCGCCTCCGTACAAGACACAAACGGAGACAGACTTGCAAACCCACTCCCCAACGGATGCGACCACGCTCGACCGCGTGAAACACGGCCTGGCCTTGTGCACGGTATGCGCCGGTGCGCTGCTCGGGGGTTGCGCCAGCCCCGGCGGCTCCGCTCCCGACAGCCGCCCGCTGAACGGGCCCGCGTTGCAGCGCCTCGACCAGGTGGTGTCGCAAGACATCCAGAAGGGCCGCCTGCCCGGCGCCGTCGTGCTGCTGTGGCGAGACGGGCGTGTGGTGCACCAGGCCGCGCTCGGCAAGCGCAATCCCGAGCTCGAGCAGCCGATGACGGCCGACACCATCTTCCGCATCTACTCGATGACCAAGCCCATCGTGTCGGTCGCGGTGATGATGCTGGTCGAGGAGGGCAAGGTGCAGCTCGGTGACCCGATCGAACGCCACCTGCCCGAGTTCAAGAACCTGAGCCTGGGCATCGAGAAAAAGGACGCCGCCGGCAACGCAGTGATCGAACGCGTGCCGTCGCCGCGCCTGCCCACCGTGCAGGACCTGCTGCGCCATACCGCCGGCCTGACCTACGGCGTGTTCGGCAGCTCGGCCATCAAGACCGAGTACCTGAAGGCCGGCGTCGAGCACGGCAAGCTGAACAACACCGAGTTCTCGCGCCGCCTCGCCACCCTGCCGTTGGCCTACGCACCCGGCACCACCTGGGAATACAGCCGCGCCACCGACGTACTGGGCGCGCTGATCGAGCGGGTCAGCGGACAGACCCTCGGCGAGCACCTGCAGCAGCGCATCTTCACGCCCTTGAAGATGACCGACACGGGCTTCCACCTGCCCGCCGACAAGCACGCACGCCTGGCCGAACCCTTCAAGCTCGACCCCGACACCAAGCAGCCGGTGCGTTTGCTCGACGCGACCCGCCCGCCGGTGTTCGAGTCGGGCGGCGGCGGCCTGGTGTCGACCGCGAGCGACTACCTGACCTTCGCGCGGATGCTGCTCAACGGTGGCGAGGTGGACGGCGTGCGGCTGCTGTCACGCAAGACGGTCGAGTTGATGACGAGCGACCACCTCGGCACCGATGTGATCCTGAAGAGCCAGGTGCCGGGCGCCACCACCGGCTACCTGCCCGGCGACGGCTACGGCTTCGGGCTCGGCTTCGGTGTGCGGGTGACGGCCGGCGAGGCGTCCAACGCGGGGTCGATCGGCGATTACAGCTGGGGCGGCCTCGGCGGCACGTATTTCTGGGTCGATCCGCGCGAGCGGCTGATCGCGATCTGGATGATGCAGGCGCCGGGCCAGCGCGACCATTACCGCAGCCTGTTCAAGAACCTCGTCTACGCGGCCTTCTGAGGCCCGGGCACGGCACGGCCACCCGTCAGGGCCGGCCGTGCTGCGCCGGCGGCTGCCCCGGCAGCGCAGTCTGCTGGTGCGAGACCACCAGGTCGCGCAGCGACGACAGGGCCAAGGCCAGAAATGCCACCGCGCAGGCGCGATAGGTGGCACGCGCCCAATGGCGGCCGACACCGCGGAACACCCGGTCGACCAGTGCCGCGCAGATGAAACACCAGAGCACCGACGACGTCATGAAGCCGGCGAAGAAGACGCCGTAGTCGGTCGTCGTCGGCTGGTGCACCCCCACCGCGCCCATCGCACTGCCGAGCGCCGCCCAATAGGCGATGTTCTGCGGATTGGTGACTGACAGCAGCACGCCGGCGCGCAAGGCGCGGCGCCCTTCGACCGCGCCGCCCGCGTCGACCTTGAACTCCTGGTTGGCCGCACGCCACGAGTCCCAGGCCAGCCACAGCAGGTAGACCACCCCGGCCACGCCGATCGGCAGCCGCAATGCCGGGCTTTGCAGCAGCAGACCGACGCCCGCCAGCCCCAGCACCGCCCACAAGGCGTCGCCCACCAGCGAACCCAGCTGCACCGCGAACGCCGGCTTGAAGCCGCCGTGCACACCTTGGCGCACCGTTTCGGCGAAAACCGCCCCCGGGGCCGCGTTGAAGACGAACCCGAGCACGATGGCGGCAGTGAACAGCGTGAGCATGGCGAAGATCGACGGGGAAGTGGCGGCAGCCGCCACGATATCAGCTGCGGCCCTCGGCCATCGCTGCGCGGGAGGCCGCCCTACTCGCCCGCCGCGGCCTGCGCATCGGCCTCGTCCAGCAAGGCCAGACACTCATCGAGCAGCGCATGCAGCTGCACCACACGCGCCGGTCCCAGCCTTGCGTTGATCGCCAGCTGTGCCTGCTTCCACGCCCGTTGCGCTTCCGCCCGCTTGGCGATGCCGGCCTCGGTGGCTCGCACCAGCCGGCTGCGTGCGTCGTCGCCAGGGCCCTGCGTGACCCAGCCCCGTGCCGCCAGCGGCTGCAGATTGCGGGTCAGCGAAGACGGGTCGAGCTTGAGCTGGGCCGCCAGCACCGACGGCTTCACCGGCCCCTGCAGCACGACGTGCGACAACAGCGAATACTGCGTGCCCTTCAGCCCGGTGGCCCCCACCGCCGCGTCGTAGTGGCGCCCGACCGCCCGCGTCAGCTGTCGCAATTTCAGGTTGGTGCAGCCGCGCGGCGTCGCCACCTCGGCGGTCTGGACTGCGTCATCGGTGCGTTTCTTTGACATGTTGTATATTGTACCTGCAACACTTGTACCCGCAATTATTCTTCCCCGCGACCGCCACCGGCCTTGCAGGAGCCACGATGAACACGACCGTCACGCCCACCGCCCCCACGTCTGCCGCTGCCACCTCCGCCACCGACCAGCTGGCGGCCTGGCAAAGCCGCGAAGCCGAAGTGCGCGCCCGGCTGATGGACCCCGGACTGAGCCGCCTCGACCAACTGCAAGGCAAGACGGGCCTGGAGGTGTTCCAGGCGATGCTGGCTGGCGAACTGCCGCCGCCGCCGATCAGCCGCACGCTCGACTATCTGATTGTCGAGGCAGAGCGCGGCCGTGTCGTGTTCCAGGGCCGCCCGCTGTTCCGGCACTACAACCCGCTGGGCACCGTGCACGGCGGCTGGATCGCCACCTTGCTCGATTCGGCCGTGGCCTGCGCGGTGCACTCCACCCTGCCCCTGGGCAAGACCTACACCACCGTGGAGCTGAAGCTGAACTACGTGAAAGCCTTGACCGAGAAGGTGCCGCTGGTGCGCGCCGAAGGCCGCGTGATCCACACAGGGAACCGCATGGGCACCGCCGAAGGACGTTTGACCGGCCCCGACGGGACGCTTTACGCCCATGCGTCGACCACCTGCTTTATCCTCGATCTTCCCGCCCAGGCCACACCACGATGAGACTCCTCCACACCATGCTGCGCGTCGGCGACCTGCAGCGCTCGATCGACTTCTACACCCGCGTGATGGGCATGCAGCTGCTGCGCACCACCGACCGTCCCGAGCAGCAATATTCGCTCGCTTTCGTCGGCTACGGGCGCAACCCGGACCATGCCGAGATCGAGCTGACCTACAACTACGGCGTCGACCGCTACGATCTGGGCACCGCCTACGGCCATCTGGCCATCGAAGTGCCCGATGCCTATGCCGCGTGCGAAAAGATCAAAGCCAACGGCGGGCAGGTGACGCGCGAAGCCGGCCCGGTGAAAGGCGGCAGCACCGTGATCGCCTTCGTCACCGACCCGGACGGCTACAAGATCGAGTTGATCGAACGCCGGCCGAGCTGAACACCGGCGCAGACGTCAGCGGCGCAGCGCCGACGCTTGCTGCGCCAGCCGCGTGATCGCGGCCCAGTCGCGCGCCTTCACGACCTCCGACGGCGTCAGCCACGAGCCGCCACAGACCTTGACGTTGGGCAGCGCGAGGAACTGCGGTGCCGTCTCGACCGTGATGCCGCCGGTCGGGCAGAACGCCACGTCGGGAAAAGGCCCCGAGAACGCCTTCAGCAAGGGGATGCCACCGGCCGCGGTGGCCGGGAAGAACTTGAGGAAGTGATAGCCGTCGGCGTTGGCCGTCATCACTTCGCTGGCGGTCGCCACGCCGGGCAGCAGCGGCAGGCCGAGGTCCTGGCAGGCGCGGCCGATCTCCGGCGTGTAGCCCGGGCTGACCGCAAAATGGCAACCCGCTTCGCGCACTGCCTTCGCATCGACGCCGTTGCGCACCGTGCCGGCGCCGACGATGGCGTCCGGCACCGAGCGGGCGATGGCCTCCATACACTGCAGCGCGACCGGCGTGCGCAGGGTCACTTCGAGCACCTTGACGCCGCCGGCCACCAAAGCTTCGGCGAGCGGCACGGCGTCTTCGAGCCGGTCGATGACGATGACGGGGATGACGGGGCCGTGCGCGGCCAGTTCCAGCGTGTTCATGTTGTCCTTTGCATAGCGGTCGAGCGGCTCAGAGCCAGGTGCAGGCGCCTTCCTCGGCGGTCAACACGTTGCGTCGCATACCGGCGAACAGTTCGCGGCCCAGCCCATGTGCATGCACCTCGGCCAGGGCCGGGGGCATGACCGTCACCTCGCGTGCGGCCCATTCGGCCGGGTCCACCAGCGCGTCCAGCGTGCCGGCCACGGCGTCGAGGCGGATCAGGTCGCCGTCGCGCACCTTGCCGAGCGGGCCGCCGGCCAGCACTTCGGGGCTGACATGGATGGCGGCCGGCACCTTGCCCGAGGCACCGCTCATGCGGCCGTCGGTCACCAGGGCGACGCAGTGGCCCTTGCCCTGCAGCACGGCCAGCGGCGGCGTCAGCTTGTGCAACTCGGGCATGCCGTTGGCGCGCGGCCCCTGGAAGCGCACCACCGCGACGAAGTCACGCTCGAGCTCACCGGCCTGGAAGGCCTGTTGCAAGCCGTCCTGGCTGTCGAACACCAGCGCCGGTGCTTCGATGATGTGCCGCTCTTCGGGCACGGCCGAGACCTTGATCACTGAGCGCCCCAGGTTGCCCTTCAACAGCTTCAGCCCGCCCTGCGGGCTGAAGGGCGCCGTCGCGGTGCGCACGACGGCCTCGTCGCCGCTGCGCGCCGGCAGGTCGTGCCACATCAAACGGCCCTCGCTCTTGACCGGCAGGCGCCCGTATTCCTTCAGCCCGCCCTCGACCACGGTGAGCACATCGGCGTGCATGTAGCCATGCTCGACCAACTCGCGGATCACGAAGCCGGGGCCGCCGGCGGCCTGGAACTGGTTCACGTCGGCCGCGCCGTTCGGGTAGACGCGGCTGAGCAGCGGCACCACGGCGGACAGGTCGGAGAAGTCGTCCCAGTCGATCAGGATGCCGGCCGCGCGCGCCACCGCCACCCAGTGGATCAAATGGTTGGTCGAGCCGCCAGTGGCGAGCAGCGCGGCCATCGCATTGACGATCACACGCTCGTCGACCAACTCGCCGATCGGCGTGAAGCGGCGCGCCTTGACATTGCGCAGCGCGGTGCGCACGGCCTCGCGGGTCAATTCCTCACGCAGCTCGGCATGCGGGTGCACGAAGGCGGCGCCCGGCACATGCAGGCCCATGGCCTCCATCAGCATCTGGTTGCTGTTCGCGGTGCCGTAGAAGGTGCAGGTGCCCGGGCCATGGTAGGCCTGCGACTCGGCCTCGAGCAATTTGTCGCGGCCCACCAGGCCTTGCGCAAACTGTTCCCGCACCTTGGCCTTGTCGCTGTTGGACAGCCCCGACGACATCGGCCCGGCGGGCACGAACACGCAAGGCAGGTGGCCGAAGTGCAAGGCACCGATCAACAGGCCGGGCACGATCTTGTCGCAAATGCCGAGCAGCAATGCCGCATCGAACACATCGTGCGACAGCGCGACGGCGGTGCCCATCGCGATCGTGTCGCGCGAGAACAGGCTCAGCTCCATGCCGGGCAGGCCCTGCGTGACACCGTCGCACATCGCCGGCACACCGCCCGCCACCTGCGCGGTGGCGCCCTGCTTCTGCGCCTCGTCGCGGATCAGCGCCGGATAGTTTTCATAGGGGTGGTGGGCCGACAACATGTCGTTGTAGGCGGTGACGATGCCGATGTTGGGCGCGCGCTCGGCCACAACACGGAACTTCGCCTGATCGGGCAGTGCCGCAAAGGCATGCGCGACGTTGGCGCAGCCCATGCGGTCGGACCCGCGCGGCCGGTTGGCCGCGAGCGCGACGCGCTCGAGATAGGCGCGGCGGGTGGGCGCACTGCGCTCGCGTATGCGCTCGGTCACTTCGACGATTACGGGATTCATACGTGGAATGCTGAAGAGCGGATGTAACTTGTCGGACGATTATTAGGTAACCGAGTTACATCGTCAAATCAACGCAGCCCCGTCCGACCCCGGTACGGGGTCATGGCCCCAAGGCGAGTGGTGTTGCAGGGCGCGGTGGGGGGCAAGCGGGTGTGGCGCAGGCATGGGCGAACTGCCGCGCCCCTCGAACTGGGCCCCGAACCCGCCCCTGCCGCTCGCTCGCTTCCACTGCCCGGCGCGCGCGTCAGTCCTGCAGCCGCAGTTCGATCTGCGCGCCGTCCTCGCGGGTCCGCAGCGTGGGGTCAGGGGTGGCGAGCAGCAACTGCGCCGGCGAGACACCGTTGGCCTCGAGTGCATGCTGCACCCGCAGCACCTGGGCCCGCACGGCCTCCGGGTCGGCCACCGCGCGGTGACGCGCGGCGATCACGATGTTGCGCCCGCTGGTGCGCGCCTCCTGGGCGGCCCGGGCCAGCAGGTCGAGGGCCTCGGGTGGCAGCGAGGTCGAGTTGTCGACGAACCGCAGGCTGCCGAGCACCGCCGCAGGCGCCGGGGCCGTGGCTTCCACCGGCGCGGGGGCCGGCACCGACGGTATCTGCACCGCCTGGCGGGCCGTGTACCCGAGCACCGCCAACAGCAGCGCCGCGCCGAGTACCGACGCGACACCCACCTCGGAAACAGGCGGGGCCTGCTCGTTTGGAACCATCATCTGCACGACTCCCTTGTCAGCTTCATTTGTGCGCGATCATAGTAGGCGTCTGTGTTTCTCGTGGTGTCTGCCCGCCCGACGCCCATCTGCCGTGCCCGATCCTTTGCCGTCCCGCCCACCGTCCGATGATGCCGCCACCCTCGAGGTGCCGGCGGTCCGCGATCCGCAGGCGTTGCTGCAGCAGACCTTGCAAGGATGGAACCCGGACGAGGACATGTGGGTGTTCGGCTATGCCTCGCTGATCTGGAACCCGGAGGTCGAGCACACCGAGCACCGCCTGGCCAAGGTGCAGGGCTATCACCGTGCGCTGAAGATGTGGTCGCGCATCAACCGCGGCACGCCGGGTTGCCCCGGGCTGGTGTTCGCGCTCATCTCCGGCGGCACCTGCAAGGGCATGGTGCTGCGGGTGCCCAAGGCGCAGGCGCTCGACGAACTGCACAAGCTGTGGCGCCGCGAGATGCCCACCGGCGTCTACGACCCGCGCTGGCTGCCTTGCCACACGGCCCAAGGCCCTGTGCGGGCCCTCGCCTTCACCCTGAGCCGCCAGAGCCCGAACTACACCGGCAACCTGCCGCCTCAGCGCTTGTTGCAGATCCTCAGCGAGGCCTGCGGGCGCTACGGCACCACGCTCGACTATGTACTGCGCACCGACACCTGTCTGCGGGCACATGGCATCGAAGACCGGGCCGTGGCGGCCGTCCTGTCGCTCGCCCGCGCCCACCGGCTACTGTGAACCACGCCTCAGGCCGGCGTCGCCCGGCCTTCGGGCTGTGGCGGGCTGTGCGGCCGGCCCGGCTCCATTTCGCGTAGGCGCTGCAGGTCGTCCTCGGTGTCGAGGTCCATCAGCACGCCCGGGTCGTGCACGTCGACCGCCAGGCTCGGGTAGCGCGCGACGATGCGGCGTGCGCCGACGTCGCCGGTCAGCGTGGCCAGTTCTGAAAACAACTCCGCCGCGAACGCGACCGGGTGACCGCGTCGCCCCCGGTACTGCGCATAGGCGATCGGATGGTGCGTGAGCCCCTCGACCACGGCACGCAAGGTGCCCGGCTGCACCAGCGGCATATCGCCCGGCAGCACCATCCAGCCGGGTGCATCACCGCGGGCCCTGACACCCGCAGCGATCGAGTAGCCCATGCCCAGCGGTGAGGGCGCCCCGGCGCGCAGGCGCGGCGCCTCGGGCACCACCACCACATCCTCGCGGGCGACCCATAGGGTCAACGTGTCTTGCAATGGCGGCGTGGTGACCACCACCAGGGGCATACCGGCCGCCTTCACCTGCGCCAGCGTGGTGCCGAGCACGGTCGAGTTCGCGAACGGTTGAGTCAGCTTGTGGGGATGCCCTGTGAATCGCGTGCCAGCCCCGGCTGCGAGGACGACCACCACCGGTACGGCTTTCATCCGGCGTTCCTATCTGGTGAATGACGAGCCCTCGCCCATCGAGGGGACACCGTCAGGATGTGAGCCGGCCGCCGTTCCGGGAACTGGGATCTGCCCCTACGGAGTTGCCCGCCCCTGAAACTACCTCCAGTTGACAGCCTTAAGTGCAATTGGTTCGGCCGCGCGCTCGCGGCCGGCCCGCAGGCGGCTGAACGGCAGGTTCCGTACCCGCTGCTGGTGACATGGTGAAACACCGGGGCCCGACGCCCATCGCCGCTCGGGATGTCCGTGGCGAAGGCGGCGTGGCCGCGAGCGCGTACAGCTCTCAGCCCCTGCGCCCGGCTCCGGCCGTACATCGCTTTCAGCTGCCTATACTGGCGGCCATGAGCAAGATCGCCGACCTTCGCAAGAGCTACGAACGTGCCGAACTGGACGAGACCGCGGCCGGCCGCGAGCCGATGCAGCAGTTCGATCAGTGGCTGCAAGAAGCCTTGGCGGCGCATGTGCCCGAGGCCAACGCGATGACCTTGGCCACGGTCGGGCCCGACGGCCGGCCCTCCACGCGAGTGGTGCTGATCAAGGATTACGACGCGCGCGGCATCGTCTGGTACACCAATTACGACAGCCGCAAGGGCCGCGACCTGGAGCACAACCCGTACGCGGCCTTGCAGTTCCATTGGGTCGAGCTGGAGCGCGTGGTTCGCATCGAAGGCCGCGTCGAAAAGCTCAGCGACGCAGAGTCGGATGCCTATTTCCACTCCCGCCCGCTGGACTCGCGCATCGGTGCCTGGGCGTCGCCTCAGAGCCAGGTGATCGCGTCGCGGGCGGTGTTGGTGGCCAACGCCGCCAAGTACAGCGCGCAGTTCGCGCTCCACCCGCCGCGCCCTCCCAACTGGGGCGGCTACCGGCTGTTGCCGGACTGTTGGGAGTTCTGGCAAGGACGGAAGTCCCGCTTGCACGACCGCCTGCGCTACCGGCTGCAAGACGGGGCCTGGCTCAAGGAACGACTGGCACCGTGAGCCGCAGCGGCCGAGGCCGGCCGCACCCACCGGGCGAGAAGCGGCGCCGCTGTGGCGCCGACTCGCATGCGATGTCAGAAGCTCACCCGCAGCCCCACCTTCAAGCTGCGCCCCGGCAGCGGCGACAGCTCGCGCACGGTGCGGATCGACGAGGCGTTGTAGCCCAGTTCGTCGGTGACGTTGTTCAGCTTGGCGAACCACAGCGCGTCACTCGTCCCCAGCTTGAAGCGATACGTGCCCGATAGGTTGAGCAAGGTGTAGCCATCAGTGGCCACGTCGTCGGACGGCACCCGTGACTGCCGCGCGGCATGGTCCACCTCGGCCCTGGCGGTCCAGCCAGCGCGTGCCCATGCCAGCCCCACCCGTAGCCGGGCCGGTGCAATGCGGGGCAGTGGCTCACCGGTGTCGCGGTTGTGCGCCCGCACCAGGTCGGCACGCGCGTCGAGGTCCAGCGTCGAGCCCGTGTCCAACAGACGGCGGCGGCCTTCCAGCTCGAGGCCCCAGAAGCGCGCCCGCACACCCTGGAAGGCGTACACCGGGAAGCTCACGGTCTCGCCTTCTTCGCCTTCCTCGCTCACGCTCTCGCCCGTGCCCTGCAGCGCGATGAAGTTGGAAAAGCGGCTGGTGTAGGCACTGGCCTTGAAGCTGTGCGGGCCGTGCTGCCAGCCCAGGCCGACGTCGAGGTGGGCACCCCGCTCCTTGCGCTGCTGCGCATCACCGCGCTCGAACGCCGCGGTGGCCACGTGCAGGCCATTGGCATACAGCTCATAGAACGTCGGCGCCCGCTCGGTGTAGCTGAGGTTGGAGCTGAGCTGCCAGGCCGGGGCGAGATTCAACAGGCCGCCGACCGACCCGCTGCGCAACGAGAACCGGCGTTCGTCGGCAGGCCCGAAGCGCGCCTCCTCCTCCTCATCACCGCCGGCCTCGTCGCCGGCCGACGCCACACGCATCTGCTCGACGCGCACACCGGCGCTCAGCTTGCCGGCCGTCCCGGCCAGTTCTTCGACCAGAAACAGCGCCCGCTGCCGGCTGCGCGTGCTTGGCACGAAAGCCTCCTCGCCGCGCGCCGAGAACCGCGACTGCTCGAACTGCAGGCCGAGCACGCCGCGCCAGGGCCCGAGGGGCGCATGTTCGAGTTCGACGCGACCGTCGTTGCCCTGGGTGCGAAAGCGCGTGCCGACCTCGGCGCCCTCCAGTTCGTCGTGGCGATAGTCGGTGTGGCTGAACTGGACACGCAGTGCGCGCAACGGCCCCGACAGTTCACGCCGCTCGCCGGACAACGCATAGCGGTCCCGCTGCATGCGGATGTTGACCTCGGGTTCGACCACCACGCCGTAGTCGTTCTCGTAGCGATCGACCGACACGCCGAGATGCCCCTGCTCGGAGGTGTAGGCCGCGCCGAAGGCGCCGCCCTTGGCATCGCTGGCCGAATTCTCCACGCGGTCGGTGCGCGCCCGCGCCTCACCGTCGGCCCGCGGGGTGTAGCTCGGCACGCGCAAGTCGTCGGTGTCGCGGGAGAACACGTCGGCATGGACGGCGAAGCGGCCGTTGCCGGCTTCGACCATGGCCGCACCGCCGCGCTCGCGGTCGGCGCCGCCCCCACGCAGTTCGGCCGTCCCGCTCACCCCCTGGATCGGCGAGCGCGGGATACGGTTGTCGAGGGTGTTGACGACACCACCCACGGCACTGCCGCCATACAACAAGGCGGCCGGGCCGCGCAGCACTTCGACGCGCTCGACCACCAGCGGGTCGATCGGCACCGCATGGTCGAAGCTCAGGCTGGAGGCGTCGAGCGATGCGCCCGAATTGTTCAGCACGCGGATGCGGTCACCGTCCAGCCCGCGAATGACCGGGCGGCTGGCGTTGGGCCCGAAGTAGGTGGACGACACGCCGGGCAACCCATCCAGGGTCTCGCCCAACGACGTGCCGCGGCGCAACAGCAGCGGCGTGCCCGACAAGGCCGTGACGGGGGCCACCAGGTCGCGGCTGCCGAGCGGGTTGCCGGTGACGACCACCTGCGGCAAGCGGGTGTCGGAGGTGGCCGTGGTCTGGGCATGGGAAGGCAGGCAAACGGTGGTGGCAACGACGGCCAACGCCGGCAGACGCGCGCGGCGGCCGGAAACGGATGATTTCATGATGACAAGACGAAGCAAGGCCGACGTGACCTGCACGCAGCCCGAAAAGCAGATCCGCGGGAGGTCCCACGGGCCGAGGCGGCGGCACCTGCGGTTGGACAGGCGCCGGCACGGCGCCTGGAGACAGGCGCCACTGAGGCAGGGGCTCAGCCTCTCGGCGGGGCGCGGGCGTCGAAATGGCGACTGCCGATGGCGGCCGTGAACGCCCGCGGCAGCGGCGGTGGCAGCGCGTCCGGCGTGCACCGGGCCCATGCAACGGCGTCCGGCAGCGCCAGGTCGGCGCCGGCCAGACCGTCATAGAGACGGCAGGCGGGATCGTCGGCGCGGTGGCCGAACAAGGCAGTATCGTCGCCCACCGCGGCAGCGCCGCCGACCTCTTGGGCCACGACCGTGGCCAACGCGGGGCCGCGCTTCGCGTGTTGCACACCGTGCACCAGGCCCAACACCTGCACGAGCAGCAGCGCGCTGGCGAGCAGCCAGGCGGCGGTCTTGTGGGTGGATCGAGCCCGAAGCGGTGACATGATGTGGAGGGTCAACGGCCAGACGGCGCTGCGTACAGCGTGGCGCGCACGCTGGCCAAGGCGGTCAGCATATCAAGAGGCCGCCGACGGGCGGGCTACCGCCTGCATCCGGTACAACACCATCAGCCCCCCTTGACGCGGTGCGCGAAGGTTTTGCGGAACTTGTCGACCTTGGGGGCGACGACGAAGGCGCAATAGCCCTGGTTCGGATGCTGCTCGAAATAGTTCTGGTGGTAGGCCTCGGCGGGCCAGTAGTTGTCGACCGGCTTGACCTCGGTGACCACCGGTGCCGAGTAGGCGGTGCTCAGCTCGGCGATCACCTCACGCGCCACCTGCTCCTGCTCCACCGTATGGAAATAGATGCCGGAGCGGTACTGGGTGCCGACGTCGTTGCCCTGCCGGTTGAGGGTGGTCGGATCGTGGATCACGAAGAAGATTTCGAGCAGTTCGCGCAGCGTGATGCGCTGAGGATCGAACACCACCTTCACCACTTCGGCATGTCCCGTGTCGCCACTGCACACCTGCTCGTAGCTCGGCTTGTGGACCGCGCCGTTGGCATAGCCCGATTCGACATCGACCACGCCGTCGACACGGTCGTACACCGCCTCGAGACACCAGAAACAGCCACCGCCTAGGGTGATGGTCTGGTGGCCGTCGTGTGCTTGTGTCATCTCGATCTCCATCTGCCTGCGCGCGGAGCTTACTGCGAAAGCGAACAGGTCAGCGTGTCGGCTTGCGACAGCCGGGCGGGTGGCGACGCCGCTTTCCTGCACAATCGCTGCCGACTGCGAGCCAGGACGTGAGCAAAGACTTGAGCAAAGACATCTGCCAGTGCGATTTCGACCTGATCGTCGTCGGCGCGGGCCCGGCCGGCTCGTCTGCAGCACGCACCGCCGCACAGTCCGGCCTGCGCGTCGCGCTGGTCGACAAGGACGTCTTCCCTCGCGACAAGCTGTGCGGCGGATTGCTGACGCTGCGGGCCCAGAAGGTGTATCGCCATGTATTCGACACACCGTGGGACGCCGTGATCGAGGCCCGCGCACACGGTCTGCGGCTGCTGGGCCGCGACGGCCGCATGTTGAACGAGGTGCGCGATCACAAGTTGCTGCAGTTCACCGCCCGCCGCCACTTCGATGCGCTGCTGCTGCAGCAGGCCGCCGCGAGCGGTGCCGAGGTGTTGCTCGGCTCGGCGGTGCAACGCGTGGACACGGACCAGCCCGGCATCGAACTGTCCGGCGGCCGCCGGCTCAGCGCCCGCGCCGTGATCGGCGCCGACGGCGTGAAGAGCACGGTCGCGCGCACGCTGTTCGGCCGCTCCTTCGACCCCCGCACCATCGCGCTCGGGCTTGAAATGGAAGTGCCTCGCGACGGACTGCCGGCAAGCGAGGACGGGGCGCCCGAGATCTACTTCGGACGCGCACGCTGGGGCTACGGCTGGGTGTTCCCGAAGCGGGACACACTCACCGTCGGCCTCGGCGGACTGCAGGTGCACAACCCCCACCTCAAGGACGAGTTCCGCCGCTTGCTCGTCGAGCGCTTCGGCGCGCTGCCCGGCGCCCGCATCAAGGGCCACCACATTCCCTACGGCGACTACCTGCGCACGCCCGGCCGCGGCAATGTGCTGTTGTGCGGCGACGCGGCGGGCCTGGTCGAACCGATCACCGGCGAGGGTATCGCCTTTGCGATGCTGAGCGGTCAGCAGGCGGCCCTCGCCGTGGCAGCGGCACTGCAGCGGGGTCAGCCGGCCTTGGCGGCCTATTTGCCCGCGTATCGGCGCCTGAGTGCCGACTTCCGCATCGCCAACCAGCTGCGCCGCCTGATCTTCCCGCGGCTGTGCGAGCCTCTGTTCCTCAGGGCCTTGCCGAAACTGCGCAACGCGCCCGGCAAACATATGGATCTGATGGCTGACGACATCGGCTACCCGGCCTATGGTCGGTACATCGCCACCAGTGTGCTGACCCGTGCCTGGCGTAAGCTGCTGCCCTTCTGAACGCACGCACGCCCTCTTTCATGTTCGACACCCTGGCCTCGTACAAACCACTGCTCACCGCGTTGGCGCTGCCGCCGGCATCGCTGATCGTGCTGCTGCTGCTCGGGGCGCGCCTGATGGTGCGGCGGCGGGTGCTCGGGTTCTCGGTCGTGTTGACGTGTTGTGTGCTGCTGTGGCTCACCTCGACCCAGGCCTTCGCCCGCCTGCTGCAAGTCCATGTGTTGCGCCTGCCGTCCGCCCTCAGCGCGACCGAGATCGAGCGCCTGCAGACCGAGCTGAAGCCGCCGGCCAAAGTCGGGTCGAAGGCGGTCGCGACGCCGCCGCGCTTGGCCATCATCGTGCTCGGTGCCGGCATGAAGCCGCTGGCCCCCGAATACGGCGTGTCCGACCTGACGCCAACGGCGATGGAGCGCTTGCGCTACGGGGTCTGGCTGTCGCGCGCCACCGGTGCCCCGCTGGGCTTTTCGGGCGGGCTGGGCTGGGCGCAAGCCGACGAGCAGCCGGCCGAGGCGGTGATCGCGCAGCGCATCGTGCAGCAGGAATACGGACGCCACCTGACCTGGGTCGAAGACCGCTCGCGCGACACACGCGAGAACGCGCTCCGCACCGCGCCCTTGCTGCAGGAAGCCGGCGTGCGCCGCGTGCTGCTCGTCACGCACGGTTGGCATATGCGGCGTGCGGCGCGCGCCTTTCGGGAGGCGCTGGGCAGCGGTGTCGAGGTGGTGCCGGCCCCGGTCGGCTTGTTCCAGCGCCGCCCCCTGCGCGGGCTCGACTGGTTGCCGAGCACCGACGGGCTGCTGCAGAACCGGCTGGTGTTGCGGGAGCTGTTGGGCTTGACGATGGGCAGCTGAACGGCCGGGGTCTGCTTTAGCAGCACCACGAACCAAGGGAGTCAAAGGCGCATCGGCCTGGCCGGTGCCCGGCGCCCCACGGCGCGGGCCAGTGTCGCGGCCCAGAACGCTCAACACGAACGGTGAACACGAGAATCCCCTCCGGGCCATTGCAGCCCGGAGGGGGGTGTGGCTCACGCCACGATCGGGGCCGGGCGGAAGTGATCCGGCAGGACCCCTGAGCGCAGGGACTGCGCGAGTGGTATGCCTGCTTTTGCAGACGACTCAACCTTACCCACCCCGCCCGCGCAGATCAAGTGCGGCTTTCCAATGGCGATCATGAACCTCATAACGATCTGCGATGAGGCCGGCACACCAGGCAGGACAGAAAGAAGGGCCGATCGGAGGGGCCACGGGGTACAGCCGGCCTCCTGAGGGCGCACACCCGGCGATTCAACCGGCCATCAAGCGGTCGAACAGGCCAGCCACACGGCGCTCGACCTCCGCATCCATCGTGATCAGACGGCCCCACTCGCGGTCGGTCTCACCCGGCCATTTGTTGGTGGCATCCAGGCCCATCTTGCCCCCCAGCCCGGAGACCGGCGACGCGAAGTCGAGATAGTCGATGGGCGTGCGCTCGACCAGGGTGGTGTCACGCGCGGGGTCGACACGCGTGGTGATCGCCCAGATCACATCCTTCCAGTCCCGAATGTTCACATCTTCATCTGTCACCACGATGAACTTGGTGTACATGAACTGACGCAAAAAACTCCACAAGCCGAACATCAGCCGCTTCGCATGGCCCGGATAGCTCTTGCGGATGCTGATGATCGCCATGCGGTAGCTGCAGCCTTCGGGCGGCAGGTAGAAGTCGACGATCTCCGGAAACTGCTTTTGCAGGATGGGGACGAACACTTCGTTGAGGGCCACACCCAGCACGGCGGGCTCGTCTGGCGGCTTGCCGGTGTAGGTGGAGTGATAGATCGGGTCCTGGCGCATCGTGATGCGTGACACTTCGAACACCGGAAACCAGTCCTGCTCGTTGTAGTACCCGGTGTGGTCGCCGTAAGGCCCCTCCAGGGCGTGCAGGTAGCCGCCCTTTTCCTTCAACGGTACGCCATGCTCCGAACGGCCTTCGTAGCCGGCGGCTGCGGGCGGGATGTGGCCTTCCAGCACGATCTCGGCGCTCGCCGGCACCTGCAACGGCGCCCCGGCTTCGCCCACGCCGGACGCCACCACCTCGGTGCGGCTGCCACGCAGCAACCCGGCGAACTGGTACTCGGAGAGGGTGTCCGGCACCGGCGTCACGGCGCCGAGTATGGTGGCGGGGTCGGCGCCGAGCGCGACCGCGATCGGAAAGGGCCGGCCGGGCTCGGCCAACGCAAAATCGCGGAAATCCAGTGCCCCACCCCGGTGTGCCAGCCAGCGCATGATCAGCTGCCGCGGCCCGATCAACTGCTGCCGGTAGATGCCCAGGTTCTGCCGGCGCCGCGGCTTGGGCACCGACTGCGGCCCGCGCGTGATCACCAACCCCCAGGTCACCAGCGGCGCGACGTCGCCGGGCCAGCAGTGCTGGATGGGCAAACGGGTCAGGTCGACATCCGGCCCCTCCCACCGAACCTGTTGGCAAGGGGCCGAGCGCAGTTCCGCTGGCTTCATGTCCCACAGCGCCTTGCCCATTTGCAGCAGCTTGCCGGCGTCCTTCAGGCCGCGCGGCGGTTCCGGCTCCTTCAGGCTCGCCAGCAAGCGCCCGATGTCGCGCAACTCGGACACGTCGTCGGCCCCCATTCCGAGGGCCACTCGGTTGGGGGTGCCGAACAGATTCGCCAACACCGGCATTTCGTGACCCTGCGGGCGCTCGAACAGCAGCGCCGGGCCGCCGGCCTTCAGCACGCGGTCGCTCAGGGCCGTCATTTCAAGCTTGGGCGACACTGGCTCGGCCACCCGTCGCAGCTGGCCCAGCCGCTCCAGGCCGTGAAGAAACTCACGCAGGTCTCGGTACTTCATAACCAAAAGAAATTAAAAGTGAAATCCAAAAGCTTGACTGGTTATTTGCCGGCTGCCTAGAATCCGGCCGTTGTTCCCACCCAAGGGATAACCCGCACCGCTCGCCGGTGCGACGCTGCCGATGCGACAGCCGCCGTCTGCGCCACGCGTTTTGTGTGACGTACTGAAGAAGACGCGGCGCATTATCGCTGCCGACCTTGCGCGCCTTGACGTTTAACGGCTAGGGTGTGCTGGCCGGCGGAAGGAAAGGAGTGACATGACAGCGTGGGATTCCTTACGCGCCAGCCTGAAAGGCACGCGTGACGCCACTTGGGCCTCGATCACCGTGTTCTGCAAGGACGTGGGACACGGCCTGCTCGAGATCAGCCACAACGGCCTGGCCTTCGTCGGCCTGATCGTGCTGGCTGGTCTGCTGTTCCTGGCCAGCCGCGGCGACTTGCGGCACGAGCTCGAAATGCAGGCGCTGGGCTGGCTCAAGGCGCGCCACCTGGCGCGCGTCGAGCAGTCGCCCGAGGCCTTGCTGAGCAGCCTGGCGGAGCCGCAGGCGATCAAGCGGGCCACCGCGGTCGACCCGGCGGAGTTGAGCAAGCAGCAAGCGGCCGTCGCGCTGTGGCTGTCGCGCCGCTACCGGGTGGCGCCCGAACCCGTCGCGCGACTCGTCAAGGAAGCGTGGCACGTGGGCCGGCGCGCCAACATCGATCCGACGCTGATCCTGGCGATCATGGCCATCGAGTCGAGCTTCAACCCCTTCGCCCAGAGTTCGGTCGGCGCCCAGGGGCTGATGCAGGTGATGACGCGCGTGCACGACGATAAATATCAGCACTTCGGCGGCAACCACGCGGCGTTCGACCCGGTGACCAATCTGCGCGTCGGCGTGCAAGTGCTGAAGGAATGCATCGCGCGCGCCGGCAGCCTGGAAGGCGGCCTGCGCTATTACGTCGGCGCCGCCAACCTGGCGGACGACGGCGGCTACGCCGCCAAGGTGCTGTCGGAACAGACCCACCTTCGCAATGTCGCCGCCGGCCGCCACGTGCCGACCACCGCGCCGCAGCTGTTGCAGGCGGTGCAGCAGTCGCTTCCCTCCGCCGCCCAGCCGGTCCCGGCGGTGCTGCCGACCACGCCCGCACCGGCCCCCGCCGGCGCGACGCCCGAGGCGAGCGCAGAGCAAGTCGCGCTGGCGCGCTAATAGACACTGCTCACGCGCGGCGGGCAAACCCGCCCGCTACGCGACGTCGACATGGGGCCCTTCGGGGCCCCGTGGCTTTGGCGCACCCCGGTGCCAGTTTCTGCCCCTGCACAGACGCCGGAACCGGACCGTACGGGGCCTCGGTGCCTTCATATCCGCTACACTCGCGGGGCTGCACAACTGGCGATAGGGCCCCCGCTCGGGAGCGCCCAAGGTGGCGTACCACCGGGAAGTGCAGCCGGCGTGGTGTCGACTTGCTGCGCCGTTCAGCCGTTCGCCTGGGCAGCCTTCCGATCATGCGTGGAGCCGCCGCCGCGGCGGCCCCTCTCGTATCGAGGGACTTCTTGCACCGAAGAGGACTGCCAAATGTTTGACCGCACCGTTTCCACCCTCTCCAATGTCGATGCCGAGCTCTGGGCCGTGGTTCAGAAGGAGAACCAGCGTCAAGAAGAGCACATCGAGCTGATCGCGTCCGAAAACTACGCCTCGCCGGCCGTGATGGCGGCTCAGGGCACCCAGCTGACCAACAAGTACGCCGAGGGCTACCCAGGCAAGCGCTACTACGGCGGCTGCGAATATGTGGACGTCGTGGAGCAACTGGCGATCGACCGGCTCAAGCAGCTGTTCGGCGCCGAGCACGCCAACGTGCAGCCCAACTCCGGCTCGCAGGCCAACCAGGGCGTGTTCTTCGGGCTGCTGCAGCCTGGCGACACCATCATGGGCATGAGCCTGGCCGAAGGCGGCCACCTGACCCACGGCATGCCGCTGAACATGTCGGGCAAGTGGTTCAAGGTCGTCAGCTACGGTCTGAACGCACAAGAAGAGATCGACTACGAGACGATGGAGCGGCTCGCGCACGAGCACAAGCCCAAGCTCATCATCGCCGGCGCATCGGCCTACAGCCTGCGCATCGACTTCGAGCGTTTCGCCCGCGTCGCCAAGGCGGTGGGCGCCTACTTCATGGTCGACATGGCCCACTATGCCGGCCTGATCGCCGGCGGCGTCTATCCCAACCCGGTGCCGTTCGCAGACGTCGTCACCTCGACCACCCACAAGAGCCTGCGCGGCCCGCGCGGCGGCATCATCCTGATGAAGGACCACGTCGCCAAGCAGATCAACAGCGCGATCTTCCCCGGCATCCAGGGCGGCCCGCTGATGCATGTGATCGCCGCCAAGGCGGTCGCCTTCAAGGAAGCGCTCACCCCCGAGTTCAAGGCCTACCAGCAACAGGTGGTCAAGAACGCCCAGGCGCTCGCGTCGACGCTGATCGAGCGCGGCCTGCGCATCGTCAGCGGCCGCACCGAAAGCCACGTGATGCTGGTCGACCTGCGCGCCAAAGGCATCACCGGCAAGGAAGCCGAGACGGTGCTGGGTCAGGCGCACATCACCTGCAACAAGAACGCGATCCCCAACGATCCGGAAAAGCCGATGGTGACCAGCGGCATCCGGCTCGGCTCGCCGGCGATGACCACGCGTGGCTTCACCGAGGCCGAGGCGCAGCAGACCGGCCACCTGATCGCCGACGTGCTCGACAAGCCGCGTGACGAAGCCAACATCGCTGCGGTGCGCGAGAAGGTCAACGCGCTGACCCGCCGCTTCCCGGTCTACCGCTAACCGGCCGGCACAGCAGCCCCTCGTCGTCGTCATGCGCTGTCCTTTCTGCGGCCACGAAGAAAGCCAGGTCGTCGAGACCCGCGAATCCGACGAGGGGGACGTGATCCGTCGCAGGCGGCGCTGCTTGTCGTGCGACACCCGCTTCACGACTTACGAACGCGCCGAGGTCACGATGCCCTCGGTGGTCAAGAAAGACGGCAGCCGGGCCGAGTTCGACCCGGCCAAGATCCGCGCGTCGATGACTTTGGCGCTGCGCAAGCGCCCGGTCAGCCTCGAGCAGATCGATGCGGCGATGCAGCGCATCGAGCAGAAGCTCCGCTCCAGCGGCTTGCGCGAAGTGCCGAGTTCGAAGCTGGGGGAATTCGTGATGCGCGAGCTGAAAAAGCTCGACAAGGTGGCTTACGTGCGGTTCGCGTCGGTGTACCGCAGCTTTGAGGATGTCGACGAGTTCAGTCGACTGATCAAGGAGATTTGAGGGGTCAGGCTTGTTGCCGGGCGGGAGCAACACGGTGCAGCCGCTGAGCCTGCTGCATGTGGGAGCTGGGCAGAGTGTGCCGTTCACCACCAGCAGAACCGCGCCCGAAGTGGATGTCGACGTCGGCCCGTAGGCGCGACGTCTCCCATGCTCGGGCCCCCGCACGTCTCTCAGATCAGCGCCAGCACTCAGCCACGGTCGCCCCCGAGCCCGTCGCGCCGCGCACACCGGTATCGGTCAGGGTCAGGTCGCCGCACCTGTCGGCATCCATATTGCCTTGCGGCGAGGCGACCAGCTTGAAAGTGCGCGCCGTGGTGTCCTCGGAGATTTCGATGGTGTACGACGCCGCGTCACCGGTACCCTTCGGCGCCGTTGTCAGGTTGTCCGGCAACGTTGCGCCGAGGAAGGTGTTCTGTGCCGCGTAGTGGCGCTGCATGAACTGCGACGCTTCGAGCAACACCGTCTGGGCGTCCGAGCGCCGACCGCGCTTCACCTGCTCCTGGTAGCTTGGATAGGCCACCGCGGAGATGATGCCGATGATCGCCACGACGATCAGCAGCTCGACCAAGGTGAAACCGTTGCTGCGAAAGGCGCCCGGACAGCGCCGGCTGTACAACACATTCATGCCACGATCCTTCGGTCTCCGGCCGGCATCAGGGTGCCGCCGGCGGCTTCGGCGGGTTGATCACCTGCCGCCACACGCGGCCCTTGATCACAACTTTGCAGCCAGTGTAGAGACACGGGAGGTCCGCGTCCATGTCGGTGTCGGGGCCGCCCCCTCCCCCGCCGCCGCCGCCAACGGTGTCACCGTGCTGGATGTTGATGGTGCCGCTCTTGCGTCCAAACTTGTTCTTGATGATACGCGGCCGTCCGCCACCCTCTGAGGTATACCCGCTGGCCTGCGAGTCGGAGCTGTTGACGACATCATCGCCACTCGTGTCCAACACCGGCCGCCCCGTCCATTGCCCCCCCGTCAGCGCCGGCAACAGGAAGTTGTACCCCTTGCCGCTGGTCTGCTCGCATTCGGCCGCCTTCACAGCGGGTGCGATGGAGTTGATGAAGACGAAATCGCCGATCACCGTGATCGGATAGATCACACGCTGGCGGTTCTCGCCGAGCGTCAAGTCCATGTACCAGCCCAGTTGCTGGTCCCAATCCACGTCTTCCGAGGTCACATTGAAGAAGGCGGGCCCCGCCTTGGGATCAGGAGTGATCGTCTGCACTTGCAGCCTCGAGCGCGCGCTGGACACTCCTGCAAACGGGCTGGGCGAGGACACCGACGACTCTCCGACCGGCGTCGGGTCCCAGACACCGTACATCGTCTGGCGGCTCGTGGTGTCCGGGTCGGTTGCGTCGAACAACTTGCCGGTGCCGAACAGGACCACGCGGCCCTTTAGCGTGTGTTCCAGGAACGACGGGGCCGCCGTGATGGGCTGCACCTGGTTCTCGTCGTTCTTGACCACCGCGAGCGGCGCTCCATTGAAACCGACCGCGCCGTTACCGGACGCATCGAAGTCGAACCGCCACATGTTGCCCTGCAAGTCGCCGGCATAGGCGGCCACCACCTGCTGTTTCGAGTCACGCACCAGCTTGACCCCGCCCAGGCCATTGCCGGTCGCCGAGCTGGCGACCAATTTCTCGATCGAGCCACTCGCCAGGTCGATCATCAGCAGCACGGCACGGCCGTTGGGGCTGTAGAAGCCGTTGCCGACGAACACTGTCCAGCGGCCGTTGGGCAGCACGCCCACTTCGGCGTCCGACAGGATGTAGCCAACGTCGGCATCGTTCGAGACTTCCCACAGCACCGAGTTCGCGCCGAGGTTGGCAATCAGGTTGTCCTCACTCAGCTTGAGCGCGAACAAACCACGCCCGCCGGCGCCCATGCTGCCAATCAGGACGTTGGTCCATACGCCGTTGATCTTGCCGTCGCTCTCCACCAGGGGCCCGTCGACGAAGTACCGGTGGTAGTTGGCGAGCGTGCCGTAGTCCTGCTTCGCGAGCACCGGAAGGTTGGGTATCACGGCATGGGGAACATAGGCAAAGATCTCCTTGCCGTCGTCCGGGCCCACCTTCGCGCCATAGGAGTCACGGAAGGCGTGCAGCATGCCGCCATTGCCGCCGACAAACAGCACCGGAGCGCGCGCCTGCTTCTTCTTGACGAACTCGGCGTAATCGGCGTCCGCGTAGTCCAGCACCACGTTGCCGCCCACCAGTGTCGGCAGCGAGTTGATGAAGTCGGGCAACTTGCCGGCCCGCTGGCGGTACGCCTTTTCGGGGCCTTCATTGGTGTCGTCGCCTCGCAAATATTTCACCAGGTCTTCGTTTGCTCCAGCACCGAGCCGCTTCTGGTTGTCGGTGCCCATGCCGGCCCACGTGAACGGCACCGCTTGGCCCCCGTTGCTGGCATTCCAGGTGAAGATCTTGCGGTCCGCATGTGCCGGCAGTTTCTCGCTCGCCTTCCACAACAAGGCGCCGGCATCGCCCTCGTTGTTGAGACTCCACGCCTCGATTTCTCCGTTCCACTTGGCGGAGTTGTAGCTTGGGACGTACTTGCGGTTGTCGGAGATGAGCGTGCCGCTCGCGGTAGCCACCCCGCCCTCTTTCAAGCCTGTCTGCCCCGCTGCCGCGCCCAGCGCGCTGGAGATGGCCTGAGCCAGTTCTTGTGCGTCCTTGGCGCTGAAGAACTCTCCGCGGGTATTGACCGCGGCGTGCCACAGGTCGTCGATCTTGTCGGTGCCCCAGGTCCTCGTGCCCTTCGTCAGCGCATCGAGTTCGGCCGCCCGCTGGTCTTCATCCGAATTCAGCTTGCCTTTGACGCCGAGCCCTACGGTGAACTGCGTCAGGTGCTGCCAGTAGGCCGGGTCCTTCGCCGTGGGTGCCACTCGGTTCGGCAGGTCAGTGCGGAGGTCCCGCTTCCAGTACTTCATGGCCACATCGGCCAGCATGTCGTTGTTGGGGTCAGCGTACGGCTTCGTGGCGACATACCGCGTGTACGGCGCGTCGAGCGGATTGCTGCTGGCATACGAGGTTCCGTCGCTGCCGTCCTCGTTGATGCCGGTGCTGTAGTTGTCGTTGTAGTAGCCGTCCGTCATCAGGATGTTGTAGGCCCGGCGGCAGCTCAAATGGGTATTGTTGGCTTCGCTACCAGAACCGGGCGTCTTCCCCCAGGGGCCTTTGGAGTCGGTGCGCATGAAATACTTGCCTACCGCATCCACGGCCGTTCGCAGCGGCGTGGTCGTCGCAACGTCAAGTTCTTGCACCTTCGTCAGAATCGATTCACGGGTGTCCTTGTTGAAGTCGCGCACGCCTGCCTTCAACACCGTGGTGTTGGTCCCATCGATCGCACTCGACGGCGTGTTGATCGTGCCCCAGCCCATCCGCACAACGTCACCGACCTGGTTGAACGCCTCGGAAATCGCGGCCTTGGTGAGCGACATGCGTGACCGGTAATAGACGAACCAGTTCGCGAAGTTGATGCGCTCTTCGTCCAGCGTACACGGGTCGGCCTTGCAGTCGGTGCGGCCTTCGTAACGTTTGAACGGGTTGGCGGAGGTGCCGCCAGTCCGGATGTCGTATTCCTTGTAGTTCGACGCCACGTTCGGGTCGGCGGTCGGGGGATCCAGCCGGTAGTACAAGCCGGGCGAGAACGATTTCGTCTCATTCGCCTTGCAGCTGTTGTACGCCGTACACCAGGTGGCCTTCACATTGCCTGCGGCCGCGGTGAGATTGAGCGTGCCCAGGGTCGGCTCGGTCGGGTCCCAGTAGGCTGCGCCCGGGTTGGCGTCGGGGTAGCGCGTTCCGTCGGGCTTGACCCACGGCAAGTAGCGCTTTTCGGGGTTGTAATAGATCGAGTTGACCTGCGCCGAGCGCATCTGGCGCTGAAATACCGTCCCAGCGCTCTTCTCGGCCGTCACCACCCCCTGGATGCTCATCACCGTCCCGAGCGCCGACCCCAGCCTCATCTTGTCGCCCGGCACCAAGTCGATCACCTGCCCGTTCGAGGTCACCGGGAACCTGACGGTGTAGGTGCCCACCTTGATGTTGTTCCCATCGCCTTCGGGCATCCACTGCGCCCGCATCGAGCCCGAATCGTCGATCGTCAGCACGACGTTGGACTTCGGCGCCGCCCCTTCGCGCGTGATCAACGGAATCTGCGCCGGCTCGGCGGCGTAAGCGGCAGGCATCAACCCCCCCAGGTGCACACAAAGCACCGTGAGGTAGATGACGGCACGAGACAGTGCCGAGTGTGGGAAGCGCGTAGCAGGAGTAGTCATTTCTGGCTCCTTGTATGTTTTTAAGGGGTGGCTTCTTCGCCAAGCAGCACCGTCGATTGAAGCCAGACCACCGACCCTGAGGTGGTCCTTCCTGTCGCGGCATCAGCCGAGAAGTCGGGGCTGAAGCCCCGGGCTGTCACGATCACGACCCGTCTGCTCCCTGCCGTCGCGGGACTCAGTTCGGCGAGGCATTGGGGACGTGTGGACGGGACCACCGAGCTGTTGTCCGACTCGATGCGTCCCTCGGGCACGGTCGCCGCCGTGCCGTCGGTCCAGGTGGCCCAAGTCTCCCACCGGGGTGGATCCTGGACCGGGTGCAGCGTGATCTCGCGCTCGTCGTCGGGCCTCAACAACTCCGACTCGCAGAAGCGCAACCCGCTCTGCGCGGCATGCATCGCCAGCGACTGCAGCCGCTGGCTGTTGCTCAGCTGATCCGCATTGAGGGAATTGCGCATCACGCCGACCGAGGTCAGGCCGATCACGACCAGCATCACCAGGACGACGATCAGGACGACGCCGCGCGCCGATCGGCGGGAGGGGTGTTGGCGTCCGCCGCGCGAGCGCAAGGAACGGCGGCGGGGGCAATCGAGGCCGGGCATGCGTTATCCCTACAGCAGACGGTTTTGGAGGACGATGGTGGAGGTGAAGGCCCGGTACATACGACGATCGGTACTCCCCGCGGGAAAGGTCACCGTACCGTTGCAGCCTTCATAGTCGGTCGGCGCGTCCATCACATTCGCCGCGCTGCGTACGACGATGCACACGCGCACCGACACAATCAGGCCAGGGTCGATGCCGGTAACGGGATCGACATACTTCGCCGCGACACGGGTCTCGGTGCCGGTCGCGACGCCGTACTTGATCTGCAGATCGACGACGTTCTCAACCAGGGGCTGCGCCGTCGTGCCAGGGGCCCCACCGGAGCCTTTGCAGTGCAACTCGGGCGGCGCACCATCAAGGTAGAAGCGGTTTTCGGCCAAAAAGTAGCCCGGCGCAGCGCCCACTGGGGGCACGAGAGTCAAGCCGTTGCCGAGACAGTCGGACGGCACCGCAGGCGACCCCACCCCAACCGTGTTGCTCGTGTCCGCCTCATAGGCGATTGCGATGGCATCCGGCAGTGCTGGATTGTTCACGCACGTCAGGGCGCCGACGCCCCCCGCCACGGCGGGGTCGGTGAAACCGCCCTCACAGCCCCTGATGACCTCACCGTTGTAGGCCTTGAGCATCTGGTTGCCGCCGGGCCCGCCAACGGCATACGGCCTCCCGTAACCCGCCATCGCGATCTGGCTGCGCAACAGGTTCATCGCGAGCGTGGCATCTTCGGAGATCTGTGCGAGGGCGACGCCGTAGCGGCTCCCGCCGCTGACGCCGAGGTACGTCGTCAGCACGGCGCCGACGACGATCAGGCCGATCACCAGCGAAATCATCACTTCGACGAGGGAGAGCCCGCGCATGCACGCGGCCCGTGCACTCCGGTGAAACTGCGTCATAGGCTGATCCTGAAATAGGCACAGCGCGGCATGGGGTCGGCCCCGCTCGCGACGAAGGCCGTGGGGCATTCCTTGACCGTGGCACCGTCACCCACCGTCGTCTCGTCGCTGTTCGCTGCAGGGTCCAACCAGGCCACCCAGACGTCGACGGCATTGTCCTCGGCGTCGAGGAGCAGGTAACCGTCGCCCTGCGGCAGCGCGTTGAACAGGGCGTGTTTCCAATCGGCAAGATCACGCGTCGCCATTTGGGCGGGCGTACATTCCGTGGCTTCGCACCCCGTGCCCTTCGGCGGCTCTGTCGCGTTGACGTTGTAGGTGGGCAGTGCGGTGGTGTACGAGCCGTCGACCACCGCGTCGCGGTTGGCCCGCATGCGGTCTGCCATGTCGTTCGCCAGCAGGGTCGCCACCGAACGGTACTCGGTGGTCTTGTTGTAGCGGGTGGCATTGGTCAGCAGCGCTGCGAGCGACAAAATGCCGAGCGACATGATCACCACGGACACCAGGATCTCGATCATCGACAGGCCACGCTGGAATGCCAGCGCGCGGGCGTGATATTTCATCGGGCGCTTCATCTCAGCACGACCTCGCTCGACCTTGCAGGGACACGCAGACTTGTTTCTCGTAGTCGGAGTACCCGGGATCATCGGCAGACAACTTGGGTTGGAACGTGATATTCAATGCGGCACCGGTGGCCAGGCCGTTGGAGCGAAACGTCACGCTGGTCCGGCCTGCCGGATCGGTGGTCACCCCGCCACTGCCGCGCAGGGCCGGCTCTGACCGCACCAGTTGATCGTCATCGCCAGCGTCCAAGGTGCCGCTTGCATCACGATCGACGAAGATCAGCCAGCCCTGGTCCCAGGTAGCGCCGGCGCCGGCAAGACAGGTGGCCTGATCCGAACTGACGCACATTGAAACCGTTTCACCTCGCTTGATGGCTTCTGCGCGTGTCAGTCGGATCGACGACGTGAAGGCATCGACATGCGCCACCACGGCCCGCCGGGCCAGGAAGCGTTGCATGTCAGGCGCCGCCAGCCCCAGCACCACTGCCAGCACAGCCAACGTCACCAGCAACTCCACCAGCGTGAAACCCGCGTGGTGTCGTCTGGCGACAGGGCCCGAAGCGGGCGAAAGCTTGAAGCGACAGAATGTCATGGCTGGATTGTGGTCACACGGTGGAAGGCCTGTTGGCACCCCGCGACGGACGGACGACCGCACGGCACAAAAGGTATTTTTGGTAACAATAACAGGGCCCCTCGATCAAAGGAGAGTGTCGCCATGGCGACCGACGCAGTGACGGATCTACGGCACATGCAGCAGGCGCTGGCGCTGGGCCGGCAGGCCTTGCGTTTCAGCGCACCCAACCCAGCCGTGGGATGTGTCCTGGTGTCGCCGTCAGGCGAGATCATCGGCACCGGACATACCCATCTGGCGGGCGGCCCGCATGCCGAAGCCGCGGCGTTGGCCGACTGCCGATCGCGCGGGCTGACCGCGCAAGGCGCGACGGCGTACGTCACATTGGAACCATGTTCACATTTTGGCCGCACGCCGCCCTGCGCGGATGCGCTGATTCGTGAACAGGTCCACAGAGTTGTCGTCGCCGCGAGCGATCCCAACCCCCTCGTCGCCGGCCGCGGCCTCGATCGGCTGCGCGCCGCCGGCATCCAGGTCGACTTCGGACTCCTGGAAGACGAAGCCCGCGACATCAATCTCGGCTTCTTCTCGCGCATGGTCCGCCAGCGCCCCTGGGTGCGGCTGAAGGTGGCCGCGTCGCTCGATGGCCGCACCGCCCTCGACAACGGAGCCAGCCAATGGATCACCGGCTCCGAAGCGCGCGCCGACGGCCATGCCTGGCGAGCGCGGTCGAGTGCCGTATTGACCGGCATCGGGACCGTGCTCGACGACAACCCGCGGCTCGACGTGCGCGAGATCGAAACGCCGCGCCAACCGCTGCGAGTGGTGGTCGACTCACAGCTGCAGACGCCGCCCACCGCCCGCCTGCTCGACGCGCCCGGCGCAGCGCTGATCTACAGCGCGACCACCGATGCCGACCGCGCCGCGGCCTTGCGTGAACGCGGGGCGGAGATCGCACTGAAACCCGGCGCGCACGGCAAGGTCGATCTCCCCGCCATGCTCGCCGACCTCGCCGCGCGCGGCGTCAACGAACTGCATGTCGAGGCCGGCCACCGGCTCAACGGCTCTCTCGTGCGCGAAAACCTGGTCGACGAGTTCCTGGTCTACCTGGCCCCCAAGCTCATCGGCCAGGGCCGCGAGATGATGCGCTTCGGGCCGTTGAGCGGCCTCGACGAGGCCGTCCCGCTGCAGTTTCTCGACGTCGCCCCGGTCGGCGGCGACTTGCGCATCCTGGCACGCATTCCCGGCCGCGACCGCTTCTGACCCACCCCGCGGCGCGCAAGACTGGGCCGAGCCTGCGACAATAGGCCCCATGTTTACTGGCATCGTGACCGGCCTCGGCCGCATCGTGGACGTGCAGCCGCTGGGCGACAGCGACGCGCACGGCCGCCGTCTCACCCTCGAGACGCCTCCCGGCTATCTCGACGACGTGCAGCACGGCGACAGCATCGCGCTCAACGGCGCCTGCATGACGGCCACCGGCTTCGACGCCGAGCGCCGCCGCTTCACGGTCGATGTTTCGGCCGAGAGTCTCGCCAAGACCGCCGGTCTCGACCGGCCCGGCCCCGTGAACCTCGAAAAGGCGGTGCGCCCGCAAGACCGTCTCGGTGGCCATCTGGTGTCCGGCCACGTCGATGGGCTGGGCACGGTGACACGGTTCGCGGCCGTGGGCGAGTCGTATGAGCTGTGTGTACTCGCACCGCCCGCGCTGGCGCGCTACCTCGCCTACAAGGGCTCGATCACCGTCAACGGCGTGAGCCTGACGGTCAATCGGGTCGTCGACACGCCCGACGGCGCCGAAGTGAGCATCAACCTGATCCCGCACACGGTCGCCAACACCACGCTCGGCAGTCTCGCCGCCGGCCACCGCGTCAACCTCGAGATCGACCTCATCGCCCGCTATGTCGAGCGCATGCTGACCGCCGGGGCAGGCGTCGCGGGCGCATCGTCCACACGTCCGGGCGGCTGAGCGCCAGCCTCGTTCTTCCGCGGGGCCCGCGCTCCAAGGCCCTGCCGCCGTGGCCCGACCCGGGCCACTTACAATTGCGCCCCATCATGCCCATCTCTCCCGTTCCCGAGATCATTGCCGAGCTGGCGGCCGGCCGCATGGTCATCCTGGTCGACGAAGAAGACCGCGAAAACGAAGGCGACCTCGTGCTCGCCGCCGACCATGTCACACCTGAAGCAATCAACTTCATGGCCAAGTTCGGCCGCGGGCTGATCTGTTTGACGCTCACGCGCGAGCGCTGCGAGCGCCTGCGGCTGCCGCCGATGGCCCCTCGCAACGGCACCAAGCACGGCACCGCCTTCACGGTCTCGATCGAGGCGGCCGAGGGTGTCACCACCGGCATCTCGGCGGCCGACCGGGCCCAGACGGTGCGCGTGGCGGTTGCCCGCGACGCCCAGGCCAGCGACCTGGTGCAGCCGGGCCACATCTTCCCGTTGCAGGCGCAGGACGGCGGCGTGCTGATGCGCGCCGGTCACACCGAGGCGGGCTGCGACCTGTCGGCGATGGCCGGCCTGACGCCGGCGGCGGTGATCTGCGAGATCATGAACGACGATGGCACCATGGCCCGCCTGCCCGATCTCGAAGTGTTCGCGCGCGAACACGGCCTCAAGATCGGCACCATCGCCGACCTGATCGAATACCGCAGCCGCAACGAAAGCCTGATCCAGCGCGCCGGCGAGCGCACCTTGCGCACGCCGCATGGCGAATTCCATTGCATCGCCTACCGCGATCGCTCGGAAGGCCTGCACCTGGCCCTCACCCACGGCACCTGGAGCGAACAAGACGAGGTGGCCGTGCGGGTGCACGAGCCGCTGTCGGTGTTCGACCTGCTCGACGCCGGCCAGTGCGGCCATTCGTGGCCGCTCGGCAAGGCCTTGGCGCGGCTGCAGCAGGAGCCCAGCGCGGTGGCCGTGCTGATGAACTGCGGCGAGAGCGTCGACGACCTGCTCGAATACCTGCAGCCCGAGCATGCGCGGCAGTTGCGCCAACGCGGGCAGATCGACCTGCGCACCTACGGCATCGGCGCGCAGATCCTGCGCGACCTCGGCGTCACCCGCATGAAGCTGCTCGGCAGCCCGCGGCGCATGCCCAGCATGATGGGCGGCTACGGCCTGGAAGTGACGGGCTTCTTCGGCCCCGAACAAGCCTGAACGACGCGCCACCTCAACCTACAAGACCGGAAACACACACACCATGCAAGGCGCAGACAAAGGCCAGGCTATCCAACTCGACGGCGAGGACCTGCGCATCGGCATCGTCCAAGCCCGTTTCAACGAAGCCATCACCGGCAAGCTCGCAGAAGCCTGCCTCGCTGAATTGCACGACCTGAAAGTGGCGGCCAAGCACATCGAGCACGTGATGGTGCCGGGTGCGCTCGAGGTGCCGGTGGCCCTGCAGGCCCTGGCGGAGAGTGAGCGCTACGACGCACTGATCGCGCTGGGCTGCATCATCCGCGGCGAAACCTATCACTTCGAGCTGGTGGCCAACGAAAGCGGCGCCGGCGTCACGCGCGTGTCGCTCGACCACCAGGTGCCGATTGCCAACGCCATCCTGACGGTCGAGAACGAGGCACAGGCCTGGGCCCGGGCCGAAGAGAAGGGCCGTGACGCCGCCCGCGTGGCCGTCGAGATGGCCAACCTGCTGGAAGACCTGACGTGAGCACCTCCGACAAACCGTCCGACAAACCACCCGGCAAGGCGCCGGGCAACCATGGCAAGCGGCCGGCACAGAAGTCGGCCCGGCGGCGCTCGCGCGAACTCGCGCTGCAGGGGCTCTACCAGTGGCTGCTGTCGGGCGCCGACGCCGGCGAAATCGAAGCCCACGTGCGCGAGATCGAAGGTTTCAACAAGGCCGACCTGGCGCATTTCGACGCGCTGCTGCACGGTTGCATCCGCGAGGCCGCCGACATTGACGCGACCCTGGCCCACCACGTCGACCGCAAGACCACCGAGCTGTCGCCGGTCGAACACGCGGTGCTGATGATCGGCGCCTATGAGCTGAAGCACTGCGTCGACATCCCGTACAAGGTGGCGATCAACGAGGCGGTCGAACTGGCCAAGAGCTTCGGCGGCACCGACGGCCACAAATACGTCAACGGCGTGCTCGACAAGGCCGCCGTGGAGCTGCGACCGGTCGAGGTCGAAGCCGCCCGCAACGCCCGCCGCTGAGCCAGCGCCCGCCGATGAAGTTCGCCGCGCGCGCCGGGCAGATCGACCCGTTCTATGTGATGGAGTGCGCCAAGGCGGCCGACGTGCTGGCCCGCAGCGCCTTGTGCGACCCGGCCCAGGGCGGCCGGCCGATGATCTACCTGAACATCGGCGAACCCGACTTCACGGCCCCGCCGCTGGTGCAGGAAGCGGCCGCCCGCTGCATCCGCGACGGCCTCACCCAGTACACCCCGGCGCTGGGCCTGGAAGCGCTGCGGGAACGCATCAGCGCCTGGTACCGCGACCGTTTCGGTGTCGACGTGCCGGCGCGCCGCATCGTGCTGACCGCGGGCGCCTCGGGCGCCTTGCAGCTGGCTTGCCTCGCGCTGGTCGACGCCGGCGACGAGATCCTGATGCCGGACCCGAGCTACCCCTGCAACCGGCATTTCGTCGCCGCGGCGCAAGGCCGCGCGGTGTTGCTGCCCAGCGGCCCGGAACAACGCTTCCAGCTCAGCGCCGCCGGCGTCGAAGCCGCATGGGGCGAACGCAGCCGCGGTGTGTTGCTCGCGTCGCCGTCCAACCCCACCGGCACGTCCATCCATCCCGACGAGATGCGGCGCATCGCCGACGCCGTGCGGCGCCGCCAAGGCGTCACGCTGGTCGACGAAATCTATCTGGGCCTCAGCTTCGACGCCACCTACGGCCACACCGCGCTGTCGCTGGGCGATGACATCATCACCATCAACAGCTTCTCGAAATACTTCAGCATGACAGGATGGCGGCTGGGGTGGCTGGTGGTGCCCGATGTCATGGTCCCGGTGGTCGAGAAACTCGCGCAGAACCTCTACATCTGCCCGTCCAGCGTGGCGCAGCATGCCGCCCTCGCCTGTTTCGAAGCCGACAGCCTGGCCGAGTACGAGCGCCGTCGCGAAGAATTCCGGCGCCGTCGCGATTTTCTGGTGCCGGCCCTCGACACGTTGGGGCTGCGGGTGCCGGTGCTGCCCGACGGCGCGTTCTACGCCTGGGCCGATTGCACCGCCCATCACGCCAGCAGCTGGGATTTCGTGTTCGAGCTGATGCAACGCGCCCAGCTCGCGATCACGCCCGGCCGTGATTTCGGTCACGCCGACACACAGCGCTATGTCAGGTTCTCCTACGCGAGCCGGATGGCCCTGCTCGAAGAAGCGGTGGCCCGGCTGCGTAGCGCCCTCTGACGTTAGCGCCCTGTGCACAGTGTCACGGTGCGTTACTGCGCGCCCCGTTCAAGGGACATTTGTCACGACTCTCACTGTTGAGCCGCCCTATTGCTTCGTCTAAGCTGCCGACGTGGAATTTCAGAAGACCGTCTTTGCCCTCACGCCCGAGCAGGCGTTGGAGGCGGAACGTGCCGCCCTCCGGGCCCGGCAGGACGACGTGAGCGTGACCGCCCCCACGCCCTTGCACCCCGACGGTAGCGACGTCTCGGTCTTCGGCCCCGACGCCTTGATGGGTCTCGGGGGCGCACGCAGCCTGTCTCACGGTCCGTCCTATGACGACCTGCCGACCATCGGCCACATCAGCCGTTACGCGCTCAAGTACCACCTGGGTGAAGGCGGCCTCGGCACTGTTTATGCGGCGCACGACCCGCTGTTATCGCGCCTGGTCGCCATCAAGACGCTGAGCCTCGAACTCTCGCCCGAAGCGCGCGAGCAGTTCAATGCGATGTTCCTGAACGAGGCGCGTGCGGCCGGCGGCCTCAACCATCCCCACATCGTCACGGTGTTCGACGCGGGCACCAGCCCCCAAGGCGCCTACATCGCGATGGAGCTGCTCAAGGGCAAGGACCTGCGGCAGTTGCTGAAGGAAGGCTGGCGCCCGACGCCGGTGGAAGCCGCCCTGATCATCCGTCGCGTCGCCGACGCCCTGTCGTATGCGCACTCGCGCGGTGTGGTGCACCGCGACGTGAAGCCGGCCAACATCTTCATGGTCGGCCGCACCCAGCCCAAGGTGCTCGACTTCGGCATCGCCCGCGTGGCGAGCACGCAGGATGGCTCCGGAGACGACGACTACGTGGCCGGCTCACCCTACTACATGGCGCCCGAGCAAGTGCGCCACGCGCCGGTCGACCGCCGCTGCGACGTGTTCTCGCTCGGGGTCGTGTTCTATGAATTGCTGACCGGCGTCAAACCTTTCCAGGGCTCGACACTGACCGAGATCGCCACCGCCGTCGTGACGCGCACGCCACCGCTGGCCGAAACCGTCAACCGACAGGTGCCGCCGGCGCTGTCCGCTATCGCCTCGCGCGCGATGGAAAAAGCGCCGGAAGACCGTTACCGCTCGGCACGCTTGCTGTCGCGCGAGTTGCGCCACTGGCTCGACGAACAGGCCGAAGCCGCGCAGCACGACGAGCGGCAGGCGGCAGACCGCCGCCACCACCGCAAACAATGGGCGCTCGGCGGCTTGGCCGCCGGTCTGGTGGTGGCCGTGATCGGTGTCAGCCTCGGCGACCTGCTTGCACCTCACGCCCCTGCCGGGTCATTGCCCGAGGCCAAGGCGGCCGCAGGCGTCCCGGCGGTTGCGCCCGCGCAGGCTGCATCGTCGGTGCTGGCGGCGGCGTCGGCCGCTGCGGAGCTGCCCGCTTCCATCACGCTCGACCCGAGCGAAACGCTGGTGGCCGGCACGGTGGCCGTCGCATCCGCAGCCGTCGCCGGCTCCGCGGCCGACAGCGCGGCCCCTGCACCCGAAGCGCAGGACCGCACCGCCGCCGCGGTGGCGGCCGCGAGCGGCAACGGCCAGGTCAACCTGGCGGTCAGCCCCTGGGGCCAGGTCGAAGTCGACGGCGTCGCGGCCGGCACGGTGCCACCACTGACCCGCTTGACGCTCCCGGCCGGCCGCCACACGATCACGATCCGCAACCAGGAGTTCCCGCCCCACAGCGTCACTGTCAACGTGACCGCGGGGCAGCCGGTGACCATCCGACATCGATTTGGATCATGAGACTGCTGTACTGCACCGTCGCGCTCACCGCCGCACTCTCCGGCTGCGCCCAGTTGACCGCGCCGCCCAGCGGGCCGCAGTCGCCGCCGCAGTCCCCGCCCCAGCCGGAAGCCAGGCCCGCGCCCGCTCCCGCGCCGGCGGTGAGCCCGAGCATCATCGAACTCGCCGGGCGGCCGGCCGAACGCGCCCTGCTGTCCGGCATGCGAGCCTACGAAGACGCGCAGTACCCTGAAGCAGAACGCCACTTCGGCCGCGCCTTGCAAGCCGGCCTCGCGTCGCCGCGCGACCGCGCGATCGCCTACAAATACCTCGCCTTCATCTACTGCACCAGCCAGCGCACCTCCCAGTGCGAGTCGGCCTTCCGCTCGGCGCGGCGGGCCGACCCGGGCTTCACGCTGAGCAAGTCGGAAGCCGGCCATCCGCTGTGGGGACCGGTGTTCGTGCGCAGTCAACGGTGAGGCCGGCGCAGCAGCGATAATCGCCGGTCTTCAATCGTGAATACGTCCGCAAGCCGCCGTCGATGACGTGACCGGCCTCGGGCGAGCCTTGATGCATGCCTGACGCCTTGAGCCCTGCGCCCGCGCCGTTTCGATTCCCGGTGCGGGTGTACTGGGAAGACACCGACGCCGGCGGCGTGGTGTTCTACGCCAACTACCTGAAGTTTTTCGAACGGGCCCGCACCGAATGGCTGCGCGCGCGCGGCTACGACCAGGAACGGTTGCGTCAGGAGTCCGGCCTGATGTTCGTCGTGGTACACACTGCCGTCCGGTACCGGCTGCCGGCCCGCCTCGACGACCTGCTCGAGATCAGCGTCGAGGTGCGGCAGGCGGGCGCCGCGTCGATGCAATTCGTCCAACAGGCGACACGCGACGGAACTTTGCTCGCCGAAGGCGATATCAAAATCGGCTGCGTGGACGTGCCGGGCTTTCGGCCCCGCCGCATCCCGGCCGGCATCCTCCAGGAAACAACATGAATCAGGACCTGTCGATCATTCAATTGGTGCTGCACGCGAGCTTCGTGGTGCAGATCGTGATGGCCTTGCTGCTGCTGATGTCGCTCGCCAGCTGGACCGTCATCTTCGGCAAGTTCTTCGGCCTGGGCCGCGTGCGGGGCCTGAACGACGAGTTCGAGCGCGAGTTCTGGTCGGGCCGCAACCTCAACGACCTCTACACGCTGGCCTCCGACAGCCCGCGCAAGGGCGGCCCGATGGAACGCATCTTCGCATCCGGCATGCGCGAGTTTTTGAAGCTGCGCGAGCGTCGTGTCAACGATGCGGGCGCCCTGCTCGACGGTGCCCGGCGTGCGATGCGCGCCAGCTTCCAACGCGAGATGGACGCGGTCGAGTCGCACCTCGCCTTTCTCGCCTCGGTCGGCTCGGTGTCGCCCTACATCGGCCTGTTCGGCACCGTCTGGGGGATCATGCATGCGTTCACCGGCCTGGCCAATCTGCAGCAGGTGACGCTCGCCACCGTGGCGCCCGGCATCGCCGAGGCCCTGGTGGCCACCGCGATCGGCCTGTTCGCCGCCATCCCCGCGGTGGTGGCCTACAACCGCTATGCGCGCGACATCGACCGCATCGCCATCAAGCTGGAAACCTTCATCGAAGAGTTTTCCAACATCCTCCATCGCAACATCGGCCATGCACCGGGCGCCCCCGGGCAAGGCATCCACTGAGGAGCGGCCATGCCAGCCGTCAGTCCCCGCGGCGGGTCACGCCGCCGCACCGTCAGTGAGATCAACATGGTGCCCTTCATCGACGTGATGCTGGTGCTGTTGATCATCTTCATGGTGAGCGCTCCGATGATGACCACCGGCGTGATCGACGTGCCGTCCGTCGGCAAGGCGGCCCGCCAGCCGGACCGGGTGGTCGAGGTGGTCCTGAAAGCCGACGAGAGCCTCAAGCTGCGCATCAACGGCAAGGACAGCGGGGCCACCACGGTCGATCGGCTGGCCAGCGACGTCAAGGGCGCGCTCGAAGGCGCCGACACCGCTCCCGTGGTGATCTCGGCGGACAAGTCGGTCAAGTACGAAGCGGTCGTCAAGATCATGGACAAGCTGCAGCGCGCCGGCGTCCAGCGTGTCGGCCTGTCGGTCAAGACCACCGGTTGATGTCACCCGACCCTGCCATGACCATCAGCACCGAGCGCGACGACCTGCTGCCCCGCCCGCCCGACAAGCGCGGACGTGGGCTGCTGCTGGCCCTGCTGATGCACGTGCTGCTGGTCGGCGGCCTGGCGCTGGGCGTGAACTGGCGCTCGAGCGAGCCCGAGGGGGTCGAGGCCGAGCTGTGGGCGGCAGTGCCGCAGGCCGCGGGGCCGGCCCCCGAGCTGCCGCCGCCGCCCCCGCCGCCCGAGGTGAAGCCGGAACCGCCGAAGCCCACGCCGCCGCGTGCGGAGCCTGAGCCCGAACCCGACCGGCAGGCCGAGATCGCGCTCGAACGCGAGCGCGAGCGCAAACGCAAGGAAGAGCGTGAGCGCGAAGAGGCCGAAGAACGCGAGCGCGAAACCAAGAAGAAGCAGGAAGAAGCCGAGCGCAAGAAGGAAGAGGCCGACAAGAAGCGCCAGCAGGAGGCCGAGCGCGAAAAGCGTGAAGAGGCCGAGAAGCGCGAGAAGGAAAAGAAGCTCGAAGCCGACAAGAAGGCCAAGGAAGCCCAGCAGCGCCGCGAAGAGCAGGAAAAGCGCTTGCAGGCGCAGCGCGACGACCGCTTGAAGCGCTTGATGAGCCAGGCCGGCACCGGCAGCGCCGAGCAAGGTGCACCCACCGGCGGTGCGGCCGCCGGCGGCCCTTCGGCCGGCTATGCCGGCAAGCTGAAGGCGCGCATCCTGCCCAACATCGTGTTCGCCGACGACGCGTCCGGCAACCCGGCGGCCGAGGTCGAGGTGCGCGCAGCGCCCGACGGCACCATCCTCGGCTCGCGTTTGGTGAAGTCGAGCGGCAACACCGAATGGGACCAGGCCGTGCTGCGTGCGATCGACAAGACGCAGACCCTGCCACGCGACGAGAACGGCCGCGTGCCCTCGCCCATCCTGATGACCTTCCGCCCGCGCGACCTGTGACGCGCGCCCCGGCGCCGCCGCGCCGGGCGCTTTCGGCCGCGGCCTCAGGCCTCGGGCGTCAACAGCAGGTCGGTATCGCCCGGGTCGATGCCCGCTTGCATCAGCAGCGTCGTGACCTGCCCGCGGTGGTGGGTCTGGTGGTTGAAGAAGTGGCTGAGGGCCCGCCAGCACGGCTGCGTGCGTGTCGCGCCGCGCGTCGTGGTGTAGCTGAAGTCCGCCGAGACCAGCTCGGGTGTCAGCTGCGCGACGAAACCCTGGATCGCGTGATCCACCTGCGCCCGGTGCAGTCGCAGCGTCTCGAAATCCTCGAACAACTGCATGCCCAGCCCGGTGAAGGGCGGCAGGGCCAGCACCTCGGCATCGAGCATGGGCAGGGGCACCGGCAGCTCAGCGAAACGGCCGAGCCACAGCTTGTCGCCGAGCAACAGATGGTTCAGCGTGCCATGGATGGAGCCGAAAAAATCGCCCCGGTCGCGCTTGCGCTCGGCATCGTCCAGTGCAAGGGCAGAGGCATACAGGCGCTCGTTGAACCAGGCGTTGTAGCGCGCCATCCAGGCATAGTGATCCACCAGCGAGGCAGGCAAGTCGGACATCGAAGCTCCCATCGGCAGCATTGAGTCCGTGCAGTGTAGGGCGGCCGGCCGCCCGCTCGCGGCGCCTCAGCCCCCGCTGGTCGAGGAGGCGAACAAGCGCGAATCAAGACGGCTCGACAGCACGTCGTCCGACGCGTAGAACCGCACCCGGTTGCGCCCGGCCCGCTTGGCTTGATACAGCGCCTCGTCGGCCTGGTTGAGCAGATCGACCAGATCGGCTCGGCCCTGCTGCAACGCCGAGGCGGAGGCATAGCCGACGCCGATGCTCACGGTGCAGCTGAGGAAATTGCGACCGGTGTCGATCTCGAGCGTTTCGAAGCTGCGACGCAACCGGTCCGCGAACACGCGGGCGCCCGGCACGTCGGTGCCGGGCAACACCAGGCAGAACTCTTCCCCGCCGAGGCGCGCGAACACGTCGGTTTCGCGCTTGGCACGCTGCGCGAGGTTGGCCAGTGCCCTCAACACCAGGTCACCCACATGGTGCCCGTGGGTGTCGTTGACCTGTTTGAAATGGTCGATGTCGAGCATCAGCACCGCGACCGACTGGCCCAGCTGCGCCGACAGCGCGGCCAGGCGGCGCGTGTTCTCCTCGAAGCCGCGCCGGTTGAGCGCCCCGGTGAGCGGATCGCGCACGGCCTGGGCATACAGTTGCTCGGCGAGGCGGAAGTTCACCAGCAGCACGAACAGCAGGATCAGCGACCCGGTGGAGACGACGCCGAACACCACCAGGATGGCATTGGCATGGGCCACGACTTCCCGCACATCCCGCCCGCCAGAGGACGCGAGAATGGCGCCGCGCGCCGCCCAGCCGATGGCCTCGGTCAAGGCGCACAGCATCAAGCCGAGGAACAGCGGATGGAAGCGCTTGCCGGCGTTGTGCCGCCATGCCGACCAGGCCGCCGTCAGCCACACGCCGGTGATCACGACAGAGGCCATCACCGTGTTCCACAGCGGGCGTCCGGCAGCCTCGAACCCCAGCCCGGCCACCAGATGAAACGCGGCGACGTACACGATCCAGCGCGGACTGCCGGCCGCGCCGTCAAAACGCCGCAAGCCTTCCGTCAGCAGCGCGATGCCGACCAGCATCAGGCTGTCGCCGAACACGTACAGCGTGCGAGCCAACAAGCCGATCTTCTGCATCTGACTGCCCGCCACGACCATGCCGGTCAGCACCAGCACGCAGGCAACCCCCCACCAGCGCGGGCCCCGGGTGTCGGGCACCAGGCGCGCGAGCACGAACAGCAGCACCGAGGCGATCAGCAGCAGCACGCTGAACGCTGCGGCCAGGCCCCAGAACTGGGGCGGCCCGAGCATCAGGCTGTCGGGCCTCATCGGACAACCTCCGTGCTGCGCACTGCGGTGCGAGCCCCTTCGGGCGGCCGGGCGGGGCTGATTCGGAACACCTCCGTGCTGCGCACGACGGTGCGAGCCCCTTCGGGCGGCCGGGCGGGGCTGATTCGGACAACCTCCGTGCTGTGCACTACGGTGCGAGCCCCTTCGGGCGGCCGGGCGGGGCTGATTCGGACAACCTCCGTGCTGTGCACTACGGTGCGAGCCCCTTCGGGCGGCCGGGCGGGGCTCATACGCCGCCCTTCAGGACAGGCTGCAACCCTTCCAGCGGCGCCGCGGGACGCCGCACGGTGCTGCCGGCCGGGTCTTGCAGCACGCAGCAATCGCGCCCCTGCGCCTTCGCCGCATAGAGGGCCTGGTCGGCCCGCGCCAGCAGTTCGGCCCAGGTGGCCTCCTCGCCCGGCTGCCAGGCCACCCCGATGCTGACGGTGACGTGCAAGGCCCCGCCGTCGCCGCGCTCGAACGTATGCCGCGCCACACGGCAGCGCAGACGTTCGGCTTCCTCCAGGGCCTGGACGCCGGTCTGGCCAGGCAACAGCACGACGAACTCCTCGCCGCCGAGCCGACCGACCAGGTCGGCCTCGGGAAAATGGGACGTCAACTCCATCGCGAACGCCTTCAGCACCCGGTCACCCTGCGCATGGCCGTGCGTGTCGTTGACCGCCTTGAAGTGGTCGAGATCGCAGGCCAGCAGGGCCACCGGCCGCCCGACGCGACGCGCGAACGACAAGGTGCTCGCCACCGCCTCTTCCAGGCCGCGCCGGTTGAAAACGCCGGTCAAGGCGTCGCGCACCGTCAGCAAGGCCAGCGCCTCGTTCATGCGGGCGGTCATCAACAGCGCCAGGCCCGTGATCACCGCGAGCAGGGTCACCGTGGTGACCATGCCGGCGGCTGCGTGCAACAACATCTTGCGCTCGGGGCTGATGGGGACCGGCAGCAAAAACATGCCGGCGCGCAACACCGCCAGCAAGGCGATGACGCCGAAAGCCACTTGCAGGTAGAGGCGCACTTCCCGCAGCCGCGGGCCGGAAACATGACGCAGTGTCCACAAGGCCGCGATCATCAGCACGGCGATGCCGACGGTGCGCACCGCGAACCGCACCGGCACGCTCGGCAGCACCGCAGTGAACACGGCACTGACGACCAAGCTGACCAGCACCACACTACCGGCGAGTGCCCAGGGTCGCGACCGCTGCAGGTAGTGGCGCAGGCCGATCAGCAGCAAGGCGTAACCGCTGAGCAGCACCGGCTCGCGCAAGACCAGCAGCAGGGCCGGCATGTTTTCGCCGCGCCCCACCATGAACCCGCCCACGCTGAGCGGCAAAAACGCCAGCGCCCAGTACTGCGCCCCGTCGGCGTCGGGCACCCAGCGCAGCGCAAGCGCCAGCAGTGCCGCGAGCGAAAAGCCCAGCACTGCGCACGTGATGGCGACGAACGAGAAGTCCAAGGGGCAAAACAATAACAGCTAGGGTGCACGCCGCCGGGGGCGCTCGGTCCGGACCAGCTTGTTCACCTGTGAGCAACTGGTGGGCCCGCAAGCCCGGGCGCCTGCAGGCGGCTGGCGTGGGGCAGTATGCCAACCGGCCCGGGGGGCAGCAAGCGAGCCAAACGGCGAATTAGCGGCAAACCACCCCGTTGATACAGCCATCACGGGCTCTTGCCTCCGGGCATCATGGCGCATGGCGCGCATGACGTGCGGCGCTGCCGTTTCCGCTCGCGCCGCACGTCCTGCTGCCTGCCTGCGCCGTCCGGCGCCCTGCGAACCCGGTGAAGGAGAGCGCCTCGATGCAACACGACCCGACCGTCCCGATGTCCCTGGACGAGCTGTCCTTTGCCCCGCTGCCCCGGTTGGTGCCCCCCGCTCCCCCGATGCCCGTGCGCGAAAAAGCCGCACCGTCGACCTTCCGGTGGCCCACCCCGCCGTTCGGCGCCTACCCGGCCGCGGCGGAACAGCAGCATCCGCTGCGTTGCGAGATCGAGGGCCTCAACGGACGGCAGATCAACGGCCGCCTGATCTTTTTCGTGCCCGAAGAAGGCGTCGCCCACGTGCAGGTCCCGCCGGCCCGCACCACCATGGCGCTGCGCTTCAAGCAGTTCAAGGCGCTGAAGATCCTCGACGTGCTGCCCGCCCTGCCGGTGGCGCCCAACGACCCCCACGCGCAGATGCTGGATGTGCGCCCGCGCATGCCGTATCACGTGGTGGCCTCGGTCGGCGACGACCTGCACGGTGAGACGGTCGGCCACGTGGAGACGGACGACGGCTTGTTTCTGTTTCCGCCGGCGGACGACGCGGGCGGCGTGGCCCGGGTTTTCGTGCCGCGCCATGCCTACACCTCGGTCGACGTGGGCGCGCGCATCGGCGAGCTGCTGGTCGCGCAGCAGGCCGCTACACCCGGCCAGGTCGAGCAGGCCGCCGCCCAGCAGCAGGAAATGCGCGGGCGCAAGCTCGGCGACATCCTGATCACCCGCAAGATCGTCACCGCCGACAAGCTGATGGCGGCGCTCGAGCAGCAGTCGCGCATGCCGATGGTGCGCATCGGCGAAGCCTTGCTGTCGCTCGGACTGGTCTCGCAGGCCGACCTGGACGCGGCGCTGCAGCAGCAAAAGACCGATCGCAAGCTGCCGCTGGGCGAGTTGCTGGTGCAGAGCAACCTGGTGTCGCGGCAGGACCTGCAAACCGCGCTGGCCCACAAGATGGGCTATCCGCTGGTCGACGTCGTCAACTTTCCGGCCGATCCGGAGGCGCTGCGCAAAGTGCCGGTGGCGGTGGCGACACGTCTGAACGCGCTGCCGCTGATCGTGCGAGACAGCCGGCTGGTGGTGGCGCTGGAAGATCCGTCGCGTCGCTCGGCCCTGGAAGAACTCGAGTTCATCAGCCAGCTCAAGATCGTGCCCGCGTTGGCGCAGTTCGGCATGATGGAAGCCGCCATCCGGGTCGCCTACGAGAAGATCGGCAGCGACGTCTGGACCTCGCGCGGCGTGCCCGCCGTGATCGAGTTCGACGCCGGCGACACGGGCAAGCTGATCGAGACGCTCGAAAAGGAAGGCAGCCCGAGCGAGGGCGAGGAGGACGGCCAGATCGAGCAGTCCGACAACTCGCTGGTGCGCCTGATCAACAACATGATCGTCGAGGCCCATGGCCAGGGCGTGTCGGACATCCACATCGAGAGCTACCCGGGGCGCGAGAAGATCAAGATCCGGTTTCGCAAGGACGGCCTGCTGCACTCCTACCTCGAACTGCCGCACACCTACCGCAACGCGTTGATCTCGCGCATCAAGATCATGTGCGACCTCGACATCTCCGAGCGCCGCAAGCCGCAGGACGGCAAGATCAACTTCGCACGCTACGTGCCGGGCCAGAAACTCGAGTTGCGGGTCGCCACCATCCCGACCAACAACGGGCTGGAAGACGTGGTGATGCGGATCCTGGCGTCGGCCAAGCCGCTGCCGCTCGACGACCTGGGCTTGAGCGAGCACAACCTGACGCACCTGAAAGAGGCGATGGAGCGGCCCTACGGCCTGGTGTTGTGTGTCGGCCCGACCGGTTCGGGCAAGACCACCACGCTGCATTCCGCGCTCAGCTTCATCAACGTGCCCGAGCGCAAGATCTGGACCGCCGAAGACCCGGTCGAAATCACGCAGCCGGGGCTGCGGCAGGTGCAGGTCAACGCCCGCATCGATTGGACCTTCGCGCGCGCGCTGCGCACCTTTCTGCGCGCGGACCCCGACGTCATCATGGTGGGCGAAATCCGCGACGAGGAGACCGCCAAGATCGCCGTCGAGGCCTCGCTGACCGGGCACTTGGTGCTGTCCACGCTGCACACCAACAGCGCGCCCGAGACCGTCACCCGGCTGCTCGACATGGGCATGGACCCGTTCAACTTCGCCGACTCCTTGCTGGCAGTGCTGGCCCAGCGGCTGGTGCGACGCCTGTGTCGCGCCTGCCGTCAGACCCGACCGGCCACCGAGGAGGAAGTGGAGGAACTGCTGCAGGACTACCTGCAGGCCTTCGTGAAACCCGAAGACCGGCTGCGCGACGAGGTGCGCGCCGGCTGGGTCGCGCGGCACGGCCGCAACGGCCAGCTGATGCATCACCACAGCCCGGGCTGCGAACAGTGTGGACAGACCGGTTTCCGCGGTCGGGCGGGCCTGCACGAGCTGATGGTCGCGTCGCGCGAGCTGCGCCGTCTGGTGCAGACCGGGGCACGCGCCGAGGAGCTGCAGCAACAGGCGCTGGGGGAGGGCATGCGCACCTTGCGTCAAGACGGCATCGACAAAGTGCTCCAAGGCGTCACCACCCTGGCCGAAGTGCGGTCGATCAGCAATACGTAGCGTAGGCGCGACACCCGCTGTGGCAATTGCAACAGCGGGTGCAGCCCCAGACGGACGGTTGATTTTCAGGCCTGAACGGCAACAGGCCGCCAGGCGGCGCCCGCTCACGCGCCGCGTCCTGGTCCGGCTTTCTTAGGGGTTTCCCGGAGCCTGCGGTCGTCCGGGGCGAAGTTGCAAACCCCAACATCGCTTGCCCTGAATTTCATCTTCTTGCATTGGGCCGCCACCCCTTCCCGCATTCTTGCGGCCAGTGGAGGGAACCGGCGGCCCCGGCCTTGCAACCGGGCCGCTGCCGCTCCCCAACATCCCGAAGTCGATTCCGTCCCTTGCCGCACACCGGCGGCGAGTTCCGACGCATGCCAGGGCGCCGTGCGCGGCCGCCCGCGTTGGCGTAAGACCTGCAGCAGAGCGGCACCCAGCGCCACCCGCTGGCCGGGCGGAGTCCGACTTCACGGCACCGCCTCGCCCGCTCGGGCAGAGCGGTCCTTTGCCAACGAAGTGGAGGAAGCATGTTCAAACAAGCAGTTGCGGCCGCAGCCCTGCTGGCCGCCCTGACCTCGGCGCAAGCCGCCGCCCCCCTGGAGCTGATCCTCGATGCGCCCGGTGCACAGGCCGTCGGCTTCGAAGTGGTGCCGTCGCTCGAGGGCGCCGACTACAGCTTCGGCACGCTGGTGGGCAATGCCGGCGCACACGTCACCTACACCTATCTGGGCGCGAGCACGCCGGCCTGGAATTTCTTTGCGGCCTCGGACCGGGTGTTGACCAATCTGGCCAACGCTGGTGCCCCGGGCAGCGACATCGGCAGCAGCATCGCCGAAACGGTCACCGAGACGAGCGTGCTCGACTTCGGTTTCGGCCAGGCCGGCCCGCTCGGCGAGGTGGAAGCGGTGAATGGCCAGATCGGCGCGCCCTTCGCCATCTTCGGCAATGGCACCGACCCGATCCAGACCCGCTACGGCTCCTTCCGTTATGTGCTGGGCTTCGACGACGGTGCCGACAGCGTCGATTACAACGATCTCGTCATCGGCGTGAGCGCGGTGCCCGAACCCGGCACCGTCACGCTGATGCTGGCCGGATTCGCGGCCTGTTTATTCATCCTGCGGCGCCAACGCAAGCGTTGAGGTGTGCCGCGCGGCTGCGGCGGCACACGCGGCAGCCGCGTGTCACAGCGCGCAGGTGCGGAAACCGCAGAAGGTGTCGTCGCGTTCTGGGCGCTGGAAACCGCGCTGGCGCGGATGTTTCAGGCGCCAGCGGGTGGCGAAGCTGCCACCGCGCAGCACCCGGTGGCTGCCGTCACGCGGGATCTGCAAGGCCTCGGTCGCGGCGCCCGGCGGTGCATCGCCATAAGGCTCGAAGCGACTCGACGTCCATTCCCACACGTCGCCCCAGCGGAAGCCGCGGCTGGCAGCCGTGCAGGCGGCCAGTTCCCATTCGGCTTCGCTGGGCAGACGCCGCCCGGCCCAGCGGCACCAGGCCTGCGCTTCGTGCCAGCTGACGTGCATGGCCGGCGTCTGCGCGGCCAGTTGCACCAGGTCGGCGCCGCGCCGCGCCAGCACCCGGTGACGCACCTGCTCCACATGGCGCGGAGCGCGCCGACCGGTCGCCTGCAGCCAGGCCCAGCCTTCAGCCGACCACCACGACGCCTCGTCGTAGCCGCCGTCCTCGATGAACTCCGCGTATTGGGCCCAGTTGACGGGCTGTGCGTCGATCTCGAATTCGGGCACCCGCACCTCGTGGCGGCCCATTTCATGGTCGAACACGAACCCCGGGCCGTCGTCGCAGCCGAGTTGCCAGCGCATCGCACCGAAGCCGATCGGCGACCGTTCCGCAATCGGCTGCGGCCACTGCAAGGCCGGCACCGACAGGCCTAGCGTGTGCGCCATGCAGGCCAAGGTTTCGCCCTGCATGTCTTCGTAGAACAGCGCCAACCGGAAGAAATAGAGCCCCTTGTCGGTTTCCTCGGCGTGATTCAACAGGTCGAGCGTGGCCTCCAACGTCTCGACCAGGTAGGCACGCACCGTGTCGGGTGGCGGCAAGGACGCGCGCCAGCGCCCCGCGCGGGGTGTCTGCGCCGGGTCGTACCACAGGTCGGCACCGGGCTCGATCGATGCCAGCCGCGGACGGCGGGCATCGGCGTAGGGGCCGAGGTGTCGCTCGATGTTGCGCGCCACCCAGTACTCCTGGAACCACCCCAGATGGCCGAGCAGCCACAGCGGCGGGTCGAGCTCGGGCGTCGGCGGAATGTCGAGCGAGGCTTCGAACGCGCTGAAGCGGTGCAGGCTGCAGTTGCGGCTGTCGATCAGCGCCAACGACAGCAGGTCGCGCCCGCTGCGCCGTATGTCCGGCGTATCAATGTCCACCCCTGCCCCACCTCCGCTTGTGCACCGGCCCGATGCTGGTACGTCCCGGCCGCGTTCCGCAGGGGCGAGGCGACATCGCCGGCCCGCTGCGCCTCTCGGCGGCGCTGCGAGCCACCTGTCGTCCACCGGCCTGCTCCTGCGCCCGGCGTCACGGCATTGTCGCACTGCGGCCGAAGCCCTCGCGGGCCGCCGCCGGCCTCCCCGCGTCCTACACTGGACCCTGACGCCACCTCCCTGCCTTGAATCCGATATGAACCCTCTCCAGTCGGCCGCCTATCCCCGTTTGACCTCGCTGTCGCACGGCGGTGGATGCGGTTGCAAGATCGCCCCCGGCGTGCTGTCCGACATCCTGCGCCATGCCGGCTCCCTGCCGGTCCCCGACGCCTTGCTGGTCGGCATCGAAACCGCCGACGACGCCGCCGTCTACCAACTCAACGACGAGCAGGCGCTGGTGGCCACCACCGATTTCTTCATGCCCATCGTCGACGATCCGCACGACTTCGGCCGCATTGCCGCCACCAACGCCATCTCGGACGTCTACGCGATGGGTGGGCGCCCGATCATGGCGCTGGGCCTGGTCGGCATGCCGGTCAACGTGCTGCCGCTCGACGTCATCGGCCGCATCCTGCAAGGCGGCCAGAGCATCTGCGCGCAGGCCGGCATCCCGGTGGCGGGCGGCCACACGATCGATTCGGTCGAGCCCATCTACGGCCTGGTGGTGTTGGGGCTGGTGCACCCGTCCAAGGTCAAGCGCAATGCCGACGCCCGCGCCGGCGACGCGCTGGTGCTGGGCAAGCCGCTGGGCGTCGGCGTGTTGTCGGCCGCGCTCAAGAAAGACCGGTTGAGCGCGGACGGCTACCAGCGCATGGTGGCCAGCACCACCCAGCTGAACACGCCGGGGCCCGAGTTGGCCGAGCTGGCCGGTGTACATGCGATGACCGACGTGACCGGTTTCGGGCTGGCGGGGCACGCCCTCGAGATGGCGCGCGGCGCCGGCTGCCGCATCGAGCTGACCTGGTCGGCCGTGCCGCTGCTGCCGGGGGTGGGCGAGTTGGCGCGGCTGGGGCTGGTGACGGGCGCGTCGGGGCGCAACTGGGCGAGCTACGGCGAGCAGGTGCGGCTGCCGGCGAGTTTCAGCGACGCCGAGCGGGCGCTGCTGACCGACCCGCAGACCAGCGGCGGGCTGCTGGTGTCCTGCACGCCAGACAGCGTCGATCAGGTGCTGGGCGTGTTCCGGCAGCACGGCTTCGAGGCCGCGACAGTGGTGGGCCGGGTGGCGCCGGGGCCGGCGGAAGTGGTGGTGGTCTAAGGCCCGGGGCGCCCGTCGGGGGGCGGCCCGGGCGCCGGTGCGCCTCAGGTGCGCTCGATGACGGCGAAAGCCGAGTGGTTGTGGATGGATTCGAAGTTCTCGACTTCGACACGGTAGCGCCCGACCCGCGGCTCGGCGTTGACCCGCAATGCGACATCGCGCACCAGGTCCTCGACGAACTTCGGGTTCTCGTAGGCGCGTTCCGTGATCCATTTCTCATCGGTGCGCTTGAGCAGCGGCCAGATTTCGCTGGACGCGCTTTCTTCGGCAAAACGCACCAGCTCGCGCCAGTCGACATCACCGAGAAGTTCGGCACGGATCGTCACGTGCGAACGCTGGTTGTGGGCGCCGAACTCGGAGATTTCCTTCGAGCAGGGGCACAGCGACTTGACCGGCACGACCACTTCGGCCCAGACGGTGACCTGCCCGCCTCGGCTCTCGGCGATCCACTTGCCCTGGTAGTCGAGCAGGCTCTGCACGCCCGACACCGGTGCCGTCTTGAGGATGAAAAACGAGAAGCGGGCCTCGATACGGCCTTCGTCGGCATGCAGCAGCGTCAGCATGCTGACCAGGTCCTGGCGCAGCGTGGCGGCTTCGATCGGGTGCAGATGGTGTTCGTTGAGCCAGGCGACGAAGCGCGACATGTGCGTGCCCTTCTGGTCGGCGGGCAGGGCCACGTCGAGGTCCCAGGTGGCGACGCCGTGCTGCACCTGGCCGCCCACACGCAGCTGGATCGGGTAGCGCACGTCCTTCACGCCGACGCGCTGGATCGCAAGGCGGCGCTCGTCGCGCGAGCTTTGCACATCGGGCATCGCCACCTCGGCAGCGGAAATCAGGGACTTCAGGTCGGTCATGTCGTTCATCGTCTTCCTCACCGGCGGCCTAAGTCAACCGCGCAGGCGACAGTCTGGGGCCTGCCGCTTCTCCTCGCAGGCGCAGGGAAATCGGCGGCGGGCCCGCCGCGTCACTGGTTGATGGCCGGCCGCACCAACGCCAGCTTGGCGCCGAAACGTTGCAACACGGCCCGCTCGATACCGGCTGCGTCCAGCCCCTGCAGGGCCAAAAGCTTGGCCGGGTCGCCGTGCTCGATGAATTCGTCTTTCAGGCCCAGCATCAGCACCGGCGTGCTCAGCCCGGCCGCGTGCAAGGCCTCGGCCACGGCACTGCCGGCGCCACCCACGACACAGCCCTCTTCCACCGTGACGATGGCATCGTGGGTGCGCGCCAACTCTTCCACCAGGGCGGTGTCCAGCGGCTTCACGAAGCGCATGTTGGCGACCGTCGCATCGAGCTTGTCGGCGGCTTCCAGCGCGGGATACAGCAAGGTGCCGAAGGCCAGGATGGCCACGCCGCGGCCCTGACGCCGCACCTCCCCCTTGCCGAACGGCAACGCCGTCATGGTCTGCGCCACCTCGACGCCGGCACCGCTGCCGCGCGGGTAGCGCACCGCGGTGGGATGGTCCTGGCAGTAGGCGGTGTACAGCAGCTGCCGGCATTCGTTCTCGTCCGACGGTGTCATCAGGCTGAGGTTGGGAATGCAGCGCAGGAAGGCGATGTCGAAGGCGCCCATATGGGTCGCGCCGTCGGCACCGACGATGCCGGCCCGGTCGAGTGCGAACACCACCGGCAGGTTCTGGATCGCGACGTCGTGGATCAACTGGTCGTAGGCACGCTGCAGAAAGGTCGAATAGATCGCAACCACCGGCTTCAGCCCTTCGCATGCCAGGCCGGCCGCGAAAGTGACCGCATGCTGCTCGGCGATGCCGACGTCGTGGTAGCGCGTCGGAAAACGCTGCTCGAACTCGACCATGCCCGAGCCTTCGCGCATCGCCGGCGTGATGCCCACCAGCCGCTCGTCCTGCGCGGCCATGTCGCACAGCCACTGGCCGAACACCTGCGTGAAGGTCGGTTTGCCGCCGCTCGCCTTCTTCAGGCCTTCGGCGGGATTGAACTTGCTGGGGCCGTGATAGGCCACCGGATCGGCCTCGGCCAGCTTGTAGCCATAGCCCTTCTTGGTCACGACATGCAGGAACTGCGGGCCCTTCAGCTTGCGCAGATTCTCGAGCGTCGGGATCAGCGACTCGAGGTCGTGGCCGTCGATCGGACCGACGTAGTTGAAGCCGAATTCCTCGAAGATGGTGGCCGGCACCACCATGCCCTTGGCGTGTTCCTCGATGCGGCGCGCCAGCTCGAACAGCGGCGGCGCATTCTTCAGCACCTGCTTGGCGCCTTCGCGGGCCGCGGCATAGAAGCGGCCCGACAGCAGGCGCGCGAGGTATTTGTTGAGCGCGCCGACCGGCGGCGAGATCGACATGTCGTTGTCGTTCAGCACCACCAGCATGTCGGCGCCGCCCGCGGCATGCGGATAACCGGCATTGTTCAACGCCTCGAAGGCCATGCCGGCCGTCATCGCGCCGTCGCCGATGATGGCCACCGCCTTGCGCTCTTCGCCCTTCAGCCGAGACGCCAGGGCCATGCCCAGGGCGGCCGAGATCGAGGTCGACGAGTGTGCGGTGCCGAAGGTGTCGTATTCGCTCTCGTCGCGCCGGGGGAAGCCGCTCATGCCGCCGTACTGGCGCAGGGTGGGCATGCGCTCACGGCGGCCGGTCAGGATCTTGTGCGGATAGGTCTGGTGGCCCACGTCCCAGACCAGGCGGTCATGGGGGGTGTCGAACACATAGTGCAGCGCGATCGTCAGCTCCACCGTGCCCAGGTTGGACGACAGGTGGCCGCCGGTCTGCGACACGCTGTGCAGCAGGAAATCGCGCAATTCTTCGGCCAGTTGCTGCAGGTCGTGGCGCGGCAATCGGCGCAGGTCGGCCGGCGTATTGATGGTTTCCAGGAGCGAATAGTTCATCAGCTTTGCCGATCTACGACTTTGTCAGCCAGCACGCTCAGCCACGCCGGCTGCGGCAAGCCGCTGCCTGCCAACGCCGCTTGCGCACGTTCCCGCAGCTCGCCGGCATAGCGCCGCGCCGCGTCCAGTCCCAGCACCGACACATAGGTCGGCTTCTGGTTGTCTGCATCCTTGCCGGCGGTCTTGCCGAGCGTCTCAGACGCCTGCGTGACGTCCAGGATGTCGTCCACCACCTGGAACGCCAAGCCGACGCTCCAGCCGTATTCGGACAAGGCCTCCCAGGCACGCGCGTCGGTCGTGCCGCAGGCCGCGCCCATCTGCACGCTGGCGCGCAGCAAGGCGCCGGTCTTGCGCCGGTGCATGTCGCGCAACGCGGCCTCGTCCAGCTGATGGCCGACGCTGGCGAGATCGATCGCCTGGCCACCCGCCATGCCCTCGTGGCCGGACGCGCGCGCCAGCAGTCGGCACAGCTGCGCTTGCAGGCGCGGCGGCACCACGTCTTCTTCGGGCGTCAGCACCTCGAATGCCAAGGCCTGCATCGCATCGCCGGTCAGCATCGCGGTGGCTTCGCCGAACTGCACGTGCACGGTCGGCTTGCCGCGCCGGAGCACATCGTTGTCCATACACGGCATGTCGTCGTGCACCAACGAATAGGCGTGGATCAGCTCCACGGCGCACGCCGCCCGCAGTGCCGCCTCGTCGTGGCCGCCCACCGCCTGCGCCGCGGCCAGCACCAGCAAGGGGCGCAACCGCTTGCCGCCGTCCAGCACGCCATAGCGCATCGCCTCGCCCAGCCCGACCGGCGCATCGACCGGCACCCAGGCCGACAAGGCCGCTTCGACCCGCGCCAACTCGGCTTGCGACCAGTGGTCGAACTCGGCGCCGTTCATGCTTGATTCCAAGGTTTCAATTGCCCCTCTTCCAACACCTTCACCTGCTGCTCCACCGTCTCGAGCCTGCCACGGCAGTAGGCCAGCAAATGCGCGCCGCGCTGGTAGCTCTGCAGCAGGCGCTCGAGCGGCAGCTGGCCCGATTCGAGCTCGGACACCAGCCGCTCGAGCTCGGCCAGCGCTTCTTCATAGCTGGCCGGCTCTGCAGTGTGGGAAGAGGTTGCGGTGTTGGGCATTGGCGTGCGGTGAAACCGGCAATTGTAGTCAGGCCGCATCCGCCGCCGGCTGCGCTGAAGCTGTGCCGGGCGGCCACCCTCTTACAAACCCCCTTGACATTCAGCAGGAGTTACATACCCAAGGAGGCTAAAATGTCCGGTTCCCCGACGAAAACTCAGCGCGGCCTCATTTCACATCGGAGGTATTTGGCCAGACGCGTGCGCAGGACGATGCAGTCCCCGGGGCGGATCACGAGCCGGTCACCGGCGCACGGTCCGCTGCGGGAAGCGTCGTCTCGCGGAGCATTTCGTCGAGAGCGATTCGTGTATCCGGCACCGGATGGATCGGGGAGATGAGCCCACCGTGGGGGTGGTTGACATTGGTTTTTGGAGATCCTGGGGATCATGTCAGACCTAAGCATTGCCCTTGAGCAAAGCCACTCGCAACTGCCGGTTTCGGCATATTTCGACGGCGAACTGTTTCGCCGCGAGATGGAGCTCATCTTCCAGCTCGGACCCCGCTACCTCGGGCACGAGCTGGCCGTGCCCGAGGTGGGGGACTACTACGCCCTGCCGCAAGAGGGCGAGGGCCGCGCGCTGGTGCGCACGCCGCAAGGGGTCGAGCTGATCTCCAACGTCTGCCGGCACCGGCAGGCGGTGATGCTGCGCGGGCGCGGCAACACCCGCAGCAACATCGTGTGCCCGCTGCACCGCTGGACCTACGGGCTGGACGGCAAGCTGCTCGGGGCGCCGCATTTCGCGCAGGACCCGTGCTTGAACCTGAACAACTACAAGGTTCGCCACTGGAACGGGCTGGTGTTCGAGGACAACGGCCGCGACGTGGCCGCCGACCTGGCACGGCTGGGTCCGCGGGCCGAGTTCGACTTCAGTGGTTACGTGCTCGACAAGGTCGAGTTGCACGAGTGCAACTACAACTGGAAGACCTTCATCGAGGTCTACCTCGAGGACTACCACGTCGGCCCCTTCCACCCCGGCCTCGGCAACTTCGTCACCTGTGACGACCTGCGCTGGGAGTTCGGCAAGCACTACTCGGTGCAGACCGTCGGGGTGGCCAATGCGCTGGGCAAGCCCGGTTCGGACACGTATCGCAAGTGGCATGAGGCGGTGCTGAAGTTCAGCAACGGCGTGCCGCCGAAGCACGGCGCCATCTGGCTGACCTACTACCCGACCGTGATGCTGGAGTGGTACCCGCACGTGCTGGTGGTGTCGACGCTTTACCCGCAGGGGCCGCAAAAGACCTTGAACGTGGTGGAGTTCTACTACCCCGAGGAGATCGCCGCCTTCGAGCGCGAATTCGTCGAGGCCGAGCAGGCCGCCTACATGGAGACCTGCATCGAGGACGACGAGATCGCGCTGCGCATGGACGGCGGCCGCAAGGCCTTGTTCGACCGCGGCGACAACGAAGTCGGCCCCTACCAGAGCCCGATGGAAGACGGCATGCAGCACTTCCACGAGTGGTACCGGTCCACGATGCGGTTCGGCGGCTGACCCGCTGCGCTGACTCACGATGCCCGGCCCGCCGGGCGTCGGTTGCCTGAACGCCCGGCGCCGCCGGGCGTTGTTGTTTGCAGGACACGCCGCGCGCCCGGTTTCGAGCACAATGTCCGCGTGTCGTACCGGACCGCCCTCTTTCCGTCGTGAACACCGCGCCCGCGCCCTCGCCCGCGCAGCGTTACTCGCTCAGTCGCACCTTGCCGATCGCGGTGCTGCTGTTCACGATCGTGCCCCTGGTGATCGCGGGTTCGCTCTCGCTGGCTGAAAACTCCCAACGCTTGCGAGCCGAGCAGGAGCGCCTGACGCGCCAGACCGCGGTGCTGTTGGCCGGCCGTGTTCGCCAGCTGATGCTGTCGGCCGAACGCATGGCGGTGATGATCGCCAGCACTCCGGGGGTCAAGGAATTGCTCGACGGCCGCATCCGCAGCGACGCCGTGCTGTATCTCGAACTGCGCAGCCTGGTGCGCAGCCACCCCGAACTCGATCGCGCCGAACTGCTGGACGCACAAGGCCGCAAGCTGCTCGGCTACCCGCTCGACCCCGGCAAGGACGAAGGGGTGCAGCGGCTGCCGGCGCGCCACGCCAGCTGGCGGCCCCGCGGCCCCGGTGAAGGGGTGGACGTGCTGTTGCCGGTGGCGAACGACCCGCCCTCGGCGCGCCCCAGCGGCTGGGTCGTGATTGGCATTTCACCCGGCGCGCTGGTCGACGCCATCCAGCTGCCAGAGGGCAGCTCCGAAGAGGCCCGCGCCTTCGTGCGGGCCCCCGGCGCGGCCCTGCCGGTCGCGTCGGTCGCCCGCTCCGTGACCGCGCTGGCGCAGCCCAATCCGGCGCCCTCCGACGTGCTGTACAGCGAAGCCGAAGCACATGCCGGCTGGACCGTCGAATGGGTCGACTCGCTCGAGACCTACCGGGCGCTGGTACGCGAAGAGCTGCTGCGCTTCACGGCGGTGACGCTGGCCGTTTCCTGCCTGAGCGCCTGGGTCGCCTGGCGCTTCGCGCGCGGCCTGGCGCGCGACATCCGGGGCATGGCACGCTCGGCGCGCGCCTTGCTGAAGGGCCACCACCTGAACGCGCACGTGGAACTGCAGCGCGACGACGAGTTGGGCCTGCTGGCGCGCTCGTTCAACCACATGAGCTGGGAACTGGAGAAGCGCGACCGCGAGCGCGACGTGTTCGGCCGGCTCGTCTCGCCGGAGGTGCGTGACCAGCTGCTGCAGGGCGAGCTGATGCTGGGCGGCCATGAGGTCGAGGTCACGGTGCTGTTGAGCGACATCCGCGGCTTCACGCAGCTGTGCGAGGAAATGAAGCCGCGCGACATCGTGTTGACGCTCAACGAGTACTTCACCCGCATGACCGAGGCCGCGCAACGCTACGGCGGCTACGTCAACAACTTCATGGGCGATGCGATGGTGGTCGTGTTCGGCGCCCCCAAGCCCGACGAACACCGTGTCGTGCGTGCCCTCTATGCCGCCGTGGCCATGCAACAGGCCCTCGACGAGTTCAACCGCGAGCGCAGCACCTACGGCGCGCCGACGCTGGTGGCGGGCATCGGCCTTGCCAGCGGTACTGCACTGGCAGGCCAGATCGGCTCGCCCGACCGCTGTATCTATACCGTCATCGGCGACACCGTGAACGTGGCCGCACGCCTGGAAGGCCTGAACAAGCTGCACCCCGAGATGGCCGCACTCGCCAATCCCGCCACGTTCGCACTGTTGCCGCCCGCACTGCAGGCGCTGCTGCGCCCGCTCGGGGCACAGTACCTGAAAGGCCGCGACCGCTCGGTCGAGGTCTACGCACTGCCGCGCGACGCCGCTTTGCCGCCGCCGCCGGCGCACCTGATGAAAGCAGAGGAAGAAGTCCTGTGAACCGTGCGCCCGTGCTGATGATCCTGGCGAGCTTTTTGTTCGCCACCATGGGGCTGTGCGTCAAGTACGCATCGGCCTATTACGACACCGGCGAGATCGTGTTCTACCGCGGTCTGGTCGGCGCGGCGCTGATGGCGCTGCTCACCTGGCGGCAGCGCGGCACCTTGCGCACCGCTGTGCCGGCGATGCACTTCTGGCGCAGCCTGTCGGGCGTGGCCGCCTTGTGCATGTGGTTCTATGCGATCGGCAACCTCCCGCTGGCCACCGCAATGACCCTCAACTACATGTCGTCGGTGTGGATGGCGCTGTTCCTGCTCGGCGGCGCCATCCTGCTCGGCGGGGCCCGGCTCGACCCCCGCGTGGTGGCCGCGGTGCTGACCGGCTTCGCTGGCGTCGCGCTGATCCTGCGCCCGACCATCGAGCAAGACCAGTTGTGGCACGGTGTGGTGGGCTTGCTGTCGGGCATGCTCAGCGCCACCGCCTATCTGCAGGTCACCGCGCTCGGGCGCGCCGGCGAGCCGGAATACCGCATCGTCTTCTATTTCTCGCTGGGCGGCATGACGGCAGGCCTGCTGGCGATGCTGGCCGGCGGCAGCCATCCGCACACACTCGCAGGCATCGGCTGGCTGCTCGCCGTCGGCACCTTCGCGACCGTCGCGCAACTGATGATGACGCGCGCCTACGGCACCGGCAAACCGCTGGTCAACGCCAGCCTGCAGTACCTCGGCATCGTGTTCGCGTTCATTTACGGCGTTGTGCTGTTCGACGATCCGGTGACGTGGATGGCGCTCGCAGGCATGCTGCTGATCGTGCTGGCCGGCCTGGCGGCCACTTTTTTGCGCAGCAAGGCGGCGCCCAACGTCGCCCCCTCGACCACCACAGAAACATGAGCTACACCACCTTGATCTCGGCGGCCGACCTGCAGGCGCTGATGCGCGACGGCACGCCCCTGGTCGTGCTCGACGTCAGCTTCGACCTCGCCGACACCGCCGCAGGGGAAGCGGCCTATGCCAGCGGACACCTGCCGGGGGCGCACTATGCCCACCTCGACCGCGACCTCTCCGGGCCGAAATCAGCGCCGGGCGAGCCCGCGCGGGGTCGTCACCCCCTGCCGGCACGCGAGGCCTTCGCGGCGACGGTGGGCCGCTGGGGCATCGCGCCCGGCACCCAGGTGGTGGTCTACGACCGCCAGGGCGGCATGTTCTGCGTGCGCGCCTGGTGGTTGCTGAAATGGCTGGGCCATGAAGCCGTGGCCGTGCTGGACGGCGGCCTTGTGGCCTGGCAGGCGGCGGGGGGCGCACTGAGCACCGGCCTGCCGGCGGTCGATCCGCAGCCCCCCTACCCGGCCGCCTCCCCCGCGGTCCGCACCCTCGACGCGGCCGCCCTGCAGGCCCGGCTCGACGAGCCGGGCTGGCGTTTGCTCGACGCCCGGGCCCCGGAACGCTTTCGGGGCGACGTCGAGCCACTCGACCCGGTGGCCGGGCACATTCCGGGCGCCGTGAATCGCTTTTTCAAGGACAACCTCGCCGCCGACGGCCGCTTCAAGGCGCCGGCGCAACTGCGGTCCGAGTTCGAGGCCTTGCTGGCCGGCACCGACCCCGGCACCGCGGTCCACCAATGCGGCTCGGGGGTGACCGCCTGCCACAACCTGCTGGCGATGGAAGTGGCCGGCCTGGGCCGCGCGGCGCTCTATCCCGGCTCCTGGAGCGAGTGGTGCGCCGACCCGCAGCGCCCGGTGGCGCGCGGCTGACAGTGAAGCAAGTGTCCCTGCGCCCACCCCCTGCAAGGCCTGGCGCTTGCCGGTGGGGCATGACTTCGGTCAACATGCCAGCGCACGCCCCGTGCAACGATGGCCCTCAACCCGAAGACGGAGGTCACTCATGTACAAGCGCATCCTGGTTCCCACCGACGGCTCGGACATCACCCAACGGGCCATCACCACGGCGATCTCGCTCGCCAAGCTGACCGGCGCCGAGGTGTTCACGATCAGCGTCAAGGACCCCTACCCCTACAGCGCGATTTCCGAGATGCAGCCGACGCTGCCACAGGAATTCCTCGACGCGCAGGAGCGCGTCGCCTCGCGCAACGTCGCCGCGGTCAAGGAAGCCTGCCTCGCGGTCGGCATTCCGTGCACCGCGCACACGGTCGAGTCGGTCAGCGTCTGGGAGGCGGTGGTCGATTACGCCAAGCAGCATGGCTGCGACCTGATCGTGATGGCCTCGCACGGTCGCCGCGGCGTGCAGGCCCTGCTGCTCGGCAGCGAAACCAATCGTGTGCTGACGCACAGCACCATCCCGGTGCTCGTGGTGCGCTGAGCCGCGCCGCCGCGGTCCCGGCCGCGGCCGCTCAGTGTCCGTGCGCGGCCGAGCCGGCCTTCGATGGCGGGTGGGCCTCCTGACCCGGCAGCGGCGCGGCCGCGTCGTCGTGGTCCGCGTGCGCCGCGGGTTCGGTGTGCGGGTGCCCGTGCGGCCGGGCGTCGGCCCCACCGTGGAACTGCCCGACGATCACCGTGATGAAACCCAGCCCCAGGCCCAGCCACAGCAGCTGCGCGAGCGTTTCCTTGAGGGACAGTCGGCGTTGCAACTGCGGGATCAAATCGGCCACCGCGACATAGATGAAGCTCGACGCCGCCACCACCAGCAGGTAGGGAAACAACGACTCCCAGGGGCCGACGACAAAATAGCCCAACACGCCGCCGACGACGGCGGCCAGGCCTGACAGCGCGTTGTAGAACAGCGCGCGCGAACGCGAGAAGCCGGCGTTCAGCAGCACGATGTAATCGCCCACCTCCTGCGGGATTTCATGCGCGATGATGGCCATCGCCGTGACCGCCCCGATCTGCGGATCGGCCAGAAAGGCTGCCGCGATGATGATGCCGTCGCAGAAGTTGTGGATGCTGTCGCCCACCAGCACGCTCCAGCCGCCGCGGCCGGCCTGGTCGTGATCGAAACCGTGATGGTGGTGGTCACCGTCCCCCTCGTGATGGTGGCCGTGCCGGTACAGCTCGGCCTTCTCGAGCAGGAAGAAAAACAGCAGGCCGCCCAGCAGCGTCAGGAACAGCTCGTGCGGATCGGTCGCACCTTCGAACGCCTCCGGCAGCACGTGGATCAGTGCCGTGCCCAGCAGCACGCCGGCAGACAGGCTCACCAGGTGCCGCACCAGCTTGCTGAGCACCGAGAGCGTCAGACTCGCGGCGATCAGCACCGACAGCACGCCGCCGATCAGGGTCGCGAGAACGATGTAGGTCAGGGTCATGTGGAACGCTCAACGAAAAGCCGCGCTCTCGCGCGGCTCCTCGTGCCATCAATCAGTCGGGCCGCTAGGCGACTCCATGTTTTTCAAACCAGTCCAGGCAGCGCTTCCAGCCGTCTTCGGCCGCTTCCTTGCGGAAGCTGGGCCGGTAATCTGCGTGGAAGGCGTGCGGCGCATCCGGGTAGACGTGGATTTGCGACCGTTTGGCCGCCGCGCTGCCGCTCGCCAGGGCGGCCTGCATCTTATCAACGCTTTCAAGCGGAATGCCGGCATCCTGCCCGCCATACAGGCCCAGCACCGGCGCCTTCAGTTGCGCGGCCAGGTCCACCGGGTGCTTGGGTGTCAGCTCGCTGGAGGTGCCCACCAGCCGGCCGTACCACGCCACGCCGGCCTTGACCGGGCCCTGCGTGGCATAGAGCCAGGTGATGCGGCCGCCCCAGCAGAAGCCGGTGATGCCCAGCTTGCTGACGTCGCCGCCCTGCTCCTTGGCCCAGGCTACCGTGGCGTCGAGGTCCTGCATCACCTGGGCGTCGGGCACCTTGGATATCACCTCGGCCTGCAGCTTGGCGATCTCGCCATAGGCGCTGGCGTCGCCTTGGCGCACGAACAACTCGGGCGCGATCGCGAGGTAGCCGCGCTTGGCGAAGCGCCTTGCGACGTCGGCGATGTGCTCGTGCACGCCGAAGATCTCCGACACCACCAGCACCACCGGCAGCTTGCCCTTTTTGCCGGCCGGCTGCGCCCGGTAGGCGGGCATCTTGAAGTCCTTGACCGGGATGGTCACCTCGCCGACGGTCAGTCCTTCGCTGTCGGTCTTGATGGTTTGTGCCGTCACCGGCAACACCGCAGCGGCGAAGCCGCTGCCGACCGCCGTCTTGACGAAATTGCGGCGGTTGAAATCACGGGTGGGCAACAACGAATCGAGATCGTCGGTCGGCATCGGCATCTCCTGGGTTTGGTTGGCAGCCAACAAGCAAGCATGCGACGCGCGCAGCGTACACGAGTCGGCCGCGTCGCGCAGCGTCGGCCGCGTCGCGAGCGGCACTGAAATGAAGAGACAATGCAGGCCATGAGTTTGGAAAACACCGTCGCCTCCGCCCCGACCGTTGCCGAATCCGGGCGTGCCGAAGCCGTGCTGGCCGCGATCGACATGGGCTCGAACAGCTTCCGACTCGAAATCGGCCAGCTCACCCGCGGCCGCTACAAGCGCATCGACTATCTGAAGGAAACCGTGCGCCTGGGCGGCGGCCTCGACGCCCAGGGCATGCTGACCGAGGAAGCGACGGTGCGCGGGCTGGCCTGCCTGGGCCGCTTTGCGCAACGGCTGCAGGGTTTCGACGCGCACCAGGTGCGCGCGGTGGCCACGCAGACCTTGCGCGAAGCCAAGAACCGCGACGCCTTTCTGGGCCGCGCCCAGGCGGTGCTCGGCCACCCGATCGAGGTGATCTCCGGGCGTGAGGAAGCCCGCTTGATCTATGCGGGCGTGGTGCGGTTGATGCCGCCCAGCACCGGCCGCCGGCTCGTCATCGACATCGGTGGGCGCTCGACCGAGATGATCCTCGGGCAGGGGCGCACGCCGCTGGTCGCCGAATCGTTCCAGATCGGCAGCGTCGGGCTGTCGATGCGCTACTTCCCCGACGGGCGCTACACCGAGGCCGGCTTTCGCGCGGCCCAGGTGGCGGCCGGCGCCGAGTTGGAAGAAGCGCTGGAGGTGTTCGCCGCCGGCGAATGGCGCGAGGCGCTGGGTTCCTCCGGCACCGTGGGGGCCGTCTCGCAGCTACTGGCGGCCAACGGCGTGACCGACGGCGCGGTGACGCCCGATGGCCTGCGCTGGTGTATCGAGCAATGCCTGCGCGCCGGCCGCGCCGACAAGCTCAGCCTGGCGGGCCTGAAGGACGAGCGCCGTGCGGTGCTCGGCGGCGGCTTGTCCATCCTGTATACGCTGGCGATTCATTTCGGCATCGACGCCTTGCACCCCGCCCGCGGCGCCTTGCGCCAGGGCGTGATCTTCGACCTCGCCGAACGCCTGTCCGCCGCCCGCGATGCGCAGCATGCGCGCGATGTGCGCGACGAATCGGTGCAGCAGTTGCAAGAGCGCTTCGGCGTCGACGTGGCGCAGGCCGAACGTGTCGAGCGTGTCGCGCAGTCGCTGTTCCAGAGTGTCGAGCCGCGCGCCGGCAGCGACCTGCGACGCCAGTTGAGCTGGGCGGCGGCCTTGCACGAAGTGGGCATGATGGTTTCGCACCACGACCACCACCGGCACAGCAGCTATTTGCTGGCGAATGTCGATGCGCCTGGTTTCTCGCAGTCGGAGCAACGCCGCCTGGCGGCCCTGGTGCTCGGCCAGCGGGGCGGCCTGCGCAAGCTGGAGGAGTCGCTGTCGGACGAGCGCCTCGCCTGGCAAACCCTGTGTTTGCGGCTGGCCATCCTGCTGTGCCACGCGCGCCGCATGCCCGATTTGCGCGAACTGAGCTTGCGCCGCAACGGCAACACCGCGACCTTGAGCTGGGACAACGGCTGGGAGCAGGCGCATCCGCGCACCGCTTTCCTGCTGCAGGAAGAGCAAGCCGCGTGGGAGCGCACGGCGGTGCTGAAACTGGAGTTGCGTCCGCGCTGAGTGGGACCGGCCCGGAACAGGCCCCAGTGCCCTAGGCGAAGTCGGCCGACACCACTGCCTGCAAGGTCACCTGGGCCGCGCCGTCGCGTTCGCGGTGGCGCAGCCACCAGACCGCCGCCTTCTTGACGGCCCACGACTGGTCGACGCCGGCCAGCAGTTCGGCCGCCACCTGCCCGAGCGTGGGCTGGTGGCCGACCACCAACACCGGCTCGACACCGCGCGGCCAGCGCGCGACCTCCAGCAAGCCCTGCACCGTGCCGCCGGGCGCGAGCGCCGCAACGGTCTTGAAAGGTCGCCCGAGGGCTTCGGCGGTCTGCTGGGCACGCACCGCCGGGCTGACCAGGATGCGCGTCGAGTCCGCCAGGTGGCGGTTGAGCCAATGCGCCACCCGCGCCGCCTGCCGTTCGCCCTTGGCGGTCAAGGCACGTTGCAGGTCGTCGTCGGCGCCGCCCTTGCCGCTGCTGCTCAGCACCTGGGCTTCGGCATGGCGCCACAGGATCAAGTCCATCTGGTCCTCTTCTTCGAGCGGTCTTCAGGCGCCGGCGCGGTAACGCTCCACCAGGGCCTGCTGTGCGCTGGGGCCGTCGACACGCTCGCGCTCGTAGTGTCCGTCGGTCTGCAACGTCCAGGCGTCCTTGGCGTCGTACAGATAGGGCACCAGGCATTCGTCGATGACCCGCTGGCGCAGCGCCGGGTCGCGCACCGGCCAGGTCACCTCGATACGCCGGAACATGTTGCGGCTCATCCAGTCGGCGCTCGACAGATACAGCGTTTCGTCGGCCGCGTCGGTGCCCCAGCGGAAGTACGCGACGCGCGAATGTTCGAGAAAGCGTCCGACCACCGAACGCACGCGGATGCGGTCGGTCCAGCCCGGCACGCCGGGGCGCAACATGCAGGCGCCGCGCACGATCAGGTCGATGTCGGCACCGGCCTGGCCGGCGCGCACCAGCGCCTCGATCAGCGGCACGTCGGTCAAGGCGTTGATCTTGACGACGATGCGGGCCGGCTTGCGCGCCGCCGCCGCTTCGGTCACCTGCTCGATGTGGCGCAACATCTGCTTGTGCAGGTTGAAGGGCGCCAGCAGCAGATGGCGCGGCGTGCGCATCCGGGTGAGGCTCGCGAGCTGCTGGAACACGGTGTCGGCGTCGGCCGTCAGCTCGGGGTCGGCGGTCAGATAGCCCACATCGGTGTACAGCCGCGCCGTGCGCGGGTTGTAGTTGCCGGTGGACAGGTGGGCATAGCGCCGCAGCACCGGGCCCTTGGCCCCGGTTTCGCGCCGCGTGATCAGCAGCAGCTTCGCGTGCGTCTTCAGCCCCACGATGCCGTAGACCACCTGCACACCGACCGCTTCGAGCTGCTCGGCCCAGTTGATGTTGGCCTCTTCGTCGAAGCGCGCCTTCAGCTCGACCACCACCATCACTTCCTTGCCGCGCCGGGCCGCTTCCAGCAGCAAATCCATCAGCACCGACTCGGCGCCGGTGCGGTAGATGGTCTGCTTGATCGCGAGCACGTCGGGGTCCTGCACGGCCTCGCGCAGGAACTGGACGACCGGCTCGAACGATTCGAACGGATGGTGCAACAGCACGTCGCCCTGCTGCAGTTGCTCGAACATCGGCATGCCGCGTGTCAGCGCCGCCGGCCAGGTGGGTTCATGCGGCGGAAAGCGCAGCGACGGTGCATCGGCCTGGTCGATCAGCTGGTTCAAGCGCACCAGGTTGACCGGACCATTGGCACGGTAGAGGGCTGCCTCGGGCAGGCCGAACTGGTGCAGCAGGAAGCCCGACAACTCCGGCGGGCAGGTGCTGACCACCTCGAGCCGGATCGCCTGGCCGAAGTGGCGTGTGGTGAGCGAGGTGCGCAGGGCCTGGCGCAGATTGGTGACGTCTTGCTCGTCCACGGCCAGGTCGGAGTCGCGCGTGACGCGGAACTGCGAGAACGCCTCGACCGCCCGGCCCGGGAACAGCTCTTCGAGATGGGCCCGGATCACGCTGGACAGCAGCACGAAACACTGCCGGTCGCCGGAGATCTGGGCCGGCAGGCGGATCACCCGCGGCAGCACCCGCGGCACCTTGACGATCGCGATCGAGTTCTCGCGCCCGAACGCATCCTTGCCGCTGAGCTTGACGATGAAATTGAGCGACTTGTTGGCGACCTGCGGAAACGGATGGGCCGGGTCGAGCCCGACCGGCACCAGCAACGGACGCACTTGCCGCTGGAAGAACTGGTCGACCCAGCGGCGCTGCTCCTCGTTGCGCTCGGCATGGTTGAGCACCACGATGCCTTCGCGCTCCAACGCCGGCATCACCTCTTCGTTGAACAGCGCGTACTGCTGGTCGATCAGCTGGTGGGCCGCCGAGGCCACCTCGGCCAGGTCGCGTGCCGACACGCCGCCCCCCGGCTGGCGCGAGGCCTCCAGGTAGTCGCCGAAACGCACTTCGAAGAACTCGTCGAGGTTGGACGAGACGATGCAGATGTAGCGCAGGCGCTCGAGCAACGGTACGTCGTCGCGGCGCGCCTGGGCCAGGACCCGGTAGTTGAATTCGAGGATGGCCCGCTCGCGGTTGAGCAGGCTCAACCCGGCGGCCTGGTCGGTGACGTCGGCCTTCATGGAAAAATCAGTATATGACCGGGTTGTGACGGCCTGACGACAGCAGGGGTGGTGGGCCGAGCCGGCGTGTCAGAGCGCCTTGCGGCGGGTGGCCGCAAGGCAAGGGGGGCTCAGCCGCGGCGCGGCCCGGGCGCCGCGCCGTTCAAAGGCCCTGCCGGGTCAGCGCGTCGCGCACCGCCGCCACCTGGCGGCGCGACACCGCCAGCCATTCGTCGATGCCGTCCAGGCGCACCGCCCAGCCTTCCTTGCCACCGTCTTCGTCCTCCGCGGGCGCCAAGCGCCGCTCGAGTGCGCGCACCGCCTTGCGGGCCACCAGCGCGTTGCGGTGGATACGCAGAAAGCGCTCGCCAAGGCGCTCTTCGAGTTCCGACAACGAGTCGTCCAGCACATAAGTGTGGCGGACAGTGCGCAGCGTCACGTACTTCAGCTCCGCCTTCAGATAGAGCACTTCGGCGACCGGCACACGCGTCACGCGGCCACGGTCGTTGACGATGAAGACCGGTTCGCCGTCGTCGGCGGCGGCGGAGCCACGCGCCTTGAGCCGCTCCGCCGCGCGCGCCAGCGCGGCCTGCAAGCGCTCGCGACGCACCGGCTTGGTCAGGTAGTCGACCGCCTCCAGGTCGAAGGCAGTCACTGCATGCTCGGGATGGGCGGTCACGAAGATGACAGCCGGCGCCTGCTCCTGCTCGCGCAACTGCGCGGCCAGTTGGGTACCGTCAGCACCCGGCATCTGGATGTCCAGCAGCACCACGTCACAGGTCTGCTGCGACAGCCAGCTCAGCGCCTGCACCGCATTGCCGGCTTCGCCCACCACTTCGGCGGCCGGCGCTTCGCATTCGCCCACCAGCGCCCGCATGCGCAGGCGCGCCAGCTCTTCGTCGTCTACGATCAGCACCCTCAACATCGAGCCCTCCGCTCCTCGTTCGTGTCACTCCAGCGGCACGACCACGTGCACGCGCCAGACGTCGCGCTCCGGGCCAGCCGAAAACTGTGCCGTCATGTCGTGCATGAGGCGCAGCCGCTCTTTCACGTTACGCAACGCGATGCCATGGCCTGCGGTGCTGCCGGGCGGCACGCCGGTGGCCATCGAGTTGCTGACCGAGATCAGCGCCTGACCCCGCCGCGTGCCGGTGCGCACCCGCACCCAGCCTCCTTGGGCCGCCGGCTCGATGCCGTGCCGGACCGCATTTTCCACCAGCGGCTGCAGCAGCAGCGGCGGCACCCGTGCAGCGCCGGCCTTCGGATCCAGGTCCCAGCTGACCTGCAGCCGGGTGCCGAAGCGGATCTGCTCGATGGCCAGGTAACGCTGCGCCAGCTCGATCTCTTCGGCCAGCGTCACCGAACTGCCCGACTCGATCAGCGCCACCCGGAACAGCTCCGCCAGGTCTTCGAGGACCGCTTCCGCGCGCGAGGGGTCGACGCGCACCAGCGCGATCGCCGTGTTGAGCGTGTTGAACAGGAAGTGCGGCCGGATGCGCGACTGCAGTTCGGCCAGCCGGGCTGCGGTGACGGCGGGCAGTTGGCTGCGCGCCCGCAGCCGCAAGGCGTAGAACAGGGCCGCAGCCAGGGCCGCGCCGGCCAGCACCGGTGCCATCGGGGAGACGTGAGCGTGCACCGGCAGGTCCACCAGGCCCACCTGCCACCAGCCATAGAAACCGCACAGCCCGCCCAGGCCGACCGCCGCCGTCCACTGGATCGGGTCGGACGCGCCGCTCAGCGGGCGCCTCAGCAAGCAAGTGAGCACCAACCACATCAAGGTGGCCGGCAATGCGACCGCCGCCGCCTGCGCGAATGTCAGCAGCCAGGCGGAGAGGTCGGCGACGACAAAACCGACGCACAGCGCCACCACGCCGTGCACGAACAACACCGCTCGTAGCACCACGCCGACGTGGCAAGCGTCGAAAGGCGACGGCGCCTGCCCGGCCCCCGCGCTGGACTGGCCCAGCTGGTCGAAGATGGTGGTGGTCGAGAACTGGCTGGTGTTCGGCGCGCGCGACGGGCGCGGCGACGTACCGGGGGTGGGCAAACGCGAGTCTCCTAGAATCCGGGATCCGCGGCGGTGGCGCTGCGCAGCGCGCCTTACGACCGCCCTGCAACGCTTCCGCCACGCCTACAGTGTCCCTGCGCGATTCTCCAAGACGGGCGCGCTCTGCCGCAAGCCTCGTCTAGCACGCCCATCCGGCCCCCTACCACCGCTCATCATGTCCGACTCTCAACTCGACAAGAAATCCCAAGCCTGGTCCGCGCTGTTCTCCGAGCCCATGAGCGACCTGGTGCAGCGCTACACCGCCAGCGTCTTTTTCGACAAGCGCATGTGGCGCGCTGACATCGACGGCTCGCTGGCGCACGCCGAAATGCTGGCCGCCCAGGGCGTGATCTCGGCGGACGACCACGCCGCGATCCAGCGGGGCATGGCCCAGATCGTCAGCGAGATCGAAGCCGGCAGCTTCGAATGGAAGCTGGCGTTGGAAGACGTGCACCTGAACATCGAGGCGCGCCTGACCCAGCTGGTGGGCGACGCCGGCAAACGGCTGCACACCGGCCGTTCGCGCAACGACCAGGTGGCCACCGACGTGCGCCTGTGGCTGCGCGGCGAGATCGACCTGATCGGCGCGCTGCTGGTCGACCTGCAGCGCGCCTTGCTGAACCTGGCCGAGCAGAACGCCGAGGTGATCCTGCCCGGCTTCACACACCTGCAGGTGGCGCAGCCGGTGAGTTTCGGGCACCACATGCTGGCCTACGTCGAGATGTTTTCGCGCGATGCCGAGCGCCTGCTCGACGTGCGCCGGCGCGTCAACCGGCTGCCCTTGGGCGCCGCCGCGCTGGCCGGCACCAGCTATCCGCTCGACCGCGAACGCGTGGCGCGCACGCTGGGCATGGACGGCGTGTGCCAGAACAGCCTGGACGCCGTCAGCGACCGCGACTTCGCGATCGAATTCACCGCCGCTGCGTCGCTGGCGATGGTGCATGTCTCGCGCTTGAGCGAGGAGCTGGTGCTGTGGATGAGCCAGAGCTTCGGCTTCATCGACATCGCCGACCGCTTCTGCACCGGCTCGTCCATCATGCCGCAGAAGAAGAACCCGGACGTGCCCGAGCTGGCGCGTGGCAAGACCGGCCGGGTGGTCGGCCACCTGATGGGGCTGATCACGCTGATGAAAGGCCAGCCGCTCGCCTACAACAAGGACAACCAGGAAGACAAGGAACCGCTATTCGACACCGTCGACACGCTGAAGGACACACTGCGCATCTTCGCCGAGATGGTGGGCGGCATCCGCGTCAAGCCCGAGGCGATGGAGCGCGCCGCCCTGCGCGGTTATGCCACGGCGACCGACCTGGCCGATTACCTGGTCAAGAAGGGCCTGCCGTTCCGGGACGCCCACGAGGTGGTGGCCCATGCGGTCAAGAGCGCGCTGCAACAAGGAGTCGACCTGTCCGAACTGCCGCTGGCCACGCTGCAAGCGTTCTCGCCGCTGGTGGGCGACGACGTCTACCAGGTGCTGTCGCTGCGGGGCTCGCTGAACGCCCGCAACATCCTCGGCGGCACCGCGCCGGACCAGGTGCGGGCCCAGATCGCACGGCACCGCGCCCGCCTGGGCTGAGCCGGCGCGGCCGGTAGCGCGGCCGCCTTGACGACGTGTAGGCGACGGCGTACGCGTCAGTACACAACGACGATGTCGAAGCTGACGGTGTCGGCGGCCTTCGCGGTGGGGTCGGCACCCATGGCACGGTATTCGGCCCGGATCACCTGCCTTCCAATGCCGGCCGCCTTGAAGCGGAACATGTCCAGCCCCGGCGCGTTGGGCGTCGGGTCCGCCACATGCATCGGCTCGCCCTGAGCCACCAGTGCGCCCACCCGGTCAGGCGCGACCACCCAGCGGAAGCCGCTGGTGGGCTGGCTGGCGAGCAGCAACACCACTTGCTGATCGGCCTGCGCCGGCGCTTCGCTGCCGCGGTCGGCATAGGTCAGCACCACGGCGGTCTGCGGGACGTCGTCGGGCACCCGCACCAGGCTGCGGGGCAGAGAGCCGGGCAGGTCGTTGCCGTCGCGGTCCAGCGCCCTCAGCACCTGTGGGCCGACCTGGCGGAAGCCGCGGGCCCGCTCGGCGTTGTCGGGGTCGAGATGGATAACGCTCGCTTGTGCATCGGCGGCGGAGCCGCGCGCCGCGATCCAGTTGCCCTTCACCACCGCCGGCCGGTTACCGGCGCTCGCGCCGAGAAAGGTTTGCAGCAGGCTGTAGGTGGTCGGCGCGCCGTTCGCGTCCACAAAGAGCTGCACGTCGGTCCTGACGCCGGCACAGTCGGCACAGGGCAGGGTGCCGGCAAACCGCGCGGCCGGCACCGCACCGGCGGGCACCTGGTGCACAGGCACAGCATCGCCGCGGGTGAGCCAGGAAGCGCAGCCGCTCAGGGCAAGGGCGGCAGCGAGGACAGGAAGCAATCGAGCCATCATGTGGTGTTCCCTTGTTTGTTGGTGTGTGTGGGACCGCCGGCGCGGTCCGCTGCCTGCACCGTAGCACGAAGCGGGGTCGGTGCAAGCCGGGCGCCGCGGCGGTGACCGGCTTCAGTCGCCGAGCGGCAACACGCGAAACTCGCGCACGTTCTCGAGCGAGTTGAGTCCTTCGGACAGCGCAGCGGCCTTGCTGGCCCGGCTGGCCCGGATCACGGTGCGGTACTCGAAAAAGCCCGCTTCGGCGTCGAGACGGTAGTTCATGTTGGCGACCGAGAAACCGTAGCGCTGCAGCATCTGTCGCATCTCGTGTTCGTTCATCTTGGAGCGGCGGTCGAAGCGGACCACGAAGGTGGCGTGAAACTGCGATGGCATGCGGCTTTCGATCCAGCGGAACACTGACAGCGTGCCCAGGGTCAGCGCGGTCGCGAGCACCGCTGGGAAATAGAAGCCGACGCCGACCAGCACGCCGATCGCCGCCGTCATCCAGATCGACGCGGCGGTGGTCAGTCCGCGCACCGACAACCCGTCCTTCATGATGGTGCCGGCGCCGAGGAAACCGATGCCGGTCATGATGCCCTGCGCCATCCGGGTCGGGTCGAGCGTGACATGGGTGCGCGGCCCCTCCGGGAACCAGCGCGTCTGGTACACCGTGACCAGCATCAGCACACAGGTCGACAGGCTGACCAGCGCATGGGTACGGAAGCCCGCCGGGCGGCCATGGTAGCTGCGCTCAAGTCCGATGGCGCCGCCGATGCCGAGCGCGAACAGCAAGCGCAGCGTGATGTCTTGGTAGACAGGGTCGTACTGGAAGAGCGGCAGATCCATGTCCCGGGGGCGCGCCTTGCGCGGCATCCGGCTGCCGGGGCGCCTCATCTCCTCTTGGATGGCGGTTGTATTTACATCTGCCAAGATACAAGCAGCTTGCATGCCAGCTGCCCAACGGCGACGCCGAAGGCGCGCCGTGGCCGCGCCCCCCCGGCGCCGGCACTTCTTGCCGCACGCCCCACCGTCGACGTCAGCCGCCCGGGCGGCCCCGCAAGCGCTCGTCGAGCTTCCGGCTGAACCGCAGCGCTGGCCGCAAGGCCTGCCCCTTCACCCGCCCGCGGCAGACAGCTCGGCAGGATAGCCGGGCGCGCCGGGTTCCACCGGCGCGCCTGGCAGTCCGAGCAAGCTGCGCAAACGGGCGGCATCGAAAGGCGCGTGCACCTTGATGTCGTTGTCGAAATAGCAGTAGACGTCGCGCTCCGAGCGAGCCGGCGGCGGCTCGGGCGAGATCAGCCGCGCGTCGTCCACCTGGCCACCGGCGCCCCATGTGCGGATGCGTTCGGCCCAGCGCTGCAAAGCCGCCTCGCTGTACCCGCTCGCGTACAGTTCCTCGTCGCCGTGCAGCCGCACATAGACGAAATCGGCGGTGAGGTCCTCCCGGTAGGGCCACCGCCCCGCGGTGTCCGCCACCACCAGCGCGACGTTGTGGCGGCGCAGCAATGTGACGAAAGACGGGTCGAGAAAGCTGTCGTGACGGATCTCCACGGCGTGCCGCAGCGGCCACTCGGCGTCGTCCGGCGGCAGGCTCTCGCGCTCGTGCATCCAGGCCTCGCGACCACTTGCCAGCGCCCGTGCCTGGCAGCTGGTGCGCGGCAACAGCGCCAAGAAGGCGTCGAAGCGCTCGGCGTCGAAGGCGAAGCTGGGCGGGAACTGCCACAGGAAGGGACCGAGCTTTTCACGCAGCTCGAACATGCCGGACGCGAAAAAGTTGGCGATCGGCTGCTCCAGGTTCTTGAGCCGCTTGACGTGTGTGAGATAGCGCGGCCCTTTGACGCTGAACACGAACCCCCGGGGTGTCTCCTGATACCACTGCGCATACAGCTCGGGCCGTTGCAGCGAATAGAACGAGCCGTTGATCTCGATGCTCTGCAGCGCCCGCGACGCATAGTGCAACTCATGACGCTGCGCCAGGCCCTGGGGATAGAACACGCCGCGCCAGCCGTCGTAGCGCCAGCCGGAAATGCCGATGTAGGTGCCACTCATACCGGCTCGCCGGCAAGCAAGAACGGTGCGCAGTCCGCCCAGCCGCGCGACGCGTGCAAAACACCGAAGTGCGGCGCGGCGGCCCGGCTGTTCGGCTGATCGCGACCGCCCCGGCTGCCTAGACTTGCGGCAAAGGCGCCCGATGCGCCGGGAAGAGTGGTCGAGATGAGCGTTGTGGTGCCTGCCGCACTGACGGTGGACTGGGAATCCGGCGAAGGCCGGCTGCAGTTGAGTGAAGAACTGGCCAAGGCGCCGGCGCGCTTCCGTGCCGATGTGCTGGCGGACTGGAAAGACGAGCTCGAGCGGCTGCTGGCGGCGGCCGAGGCTGCGCTGGAGCCGCGCAAGCAAGAGCAGGAGATCGCACGCCAGCGCCAGCGCAACCAGCAGCGCCGGCGCCTGTGCGAAGAGCTGGCCGGACAGACCGTCGAATTGGCCGAACCGCTCGTCAACGGCGACGTCATGCTGCACCTCGCCAACGGCTCGGCCCTCGTGCTGTACGCCTATGACGAAGACGTGAAACTCGAGACGGTCGACCCGGTGCGCGCCCGCCTGCATGCGCAGAAAGGCTGCGCCGGCGACACCTACGTGCGCGAAGACCCGCCGCAGCCGCCGCAGCGGGCGGCAGAACCGGCCGCCCCTGTGCTGGCCAGCTGACAAGCGGCTCCGGCGGCCTCAGGGGCGCCACTCCAACACATACCGCTCCGGCGTCTCGTCGACCACCCGCAGCCCCAGCCGCTCGTACCAGGCTCGGCCCGGGTGGGTCTTCAGCACGCTCAAGTGCAGCGGCACCTGCTGCGCCCGTGCCTCGTCCAGCAGCGAGCGCAACACCATGGTGCCGATGCCGCGCCGCTGGAAAGCGGGCGCGATGAACAACTGCTCGAGGCGCACCTGCCGCGGCAGACGCGACACCATCAAGGCCCCGACGGGCGGTAGATCGCGGGCCAACAACCGGATCAACCACACGCCGCGGCCACGCAAGGCGCTGCGCAGGAACTGCCGCATCGCCGCTTCGTTCCAGTGTCCCCACGTCGCTTCGACGTGGCCTCGCATCGTCTCGTCCATCAATCCATACAAGCACTCGCTATCGGCAGCCACGGCCGGCAGCAGCGCCACCAGCGGAACGTTCGGAGAGGGCAGTGACATCGACACTCACCTGACGAGAGATGCAGCGGTGAATGCTACCGGGGGCGCTACACGGCGCGGGTGTACCAGGCAATCTCACATGCCCCGTGGGGACTGTGCCGAAATGGAACGTCCTCCCCGCGCCTGCCCGGGTAAACCCGCTGCAGGAGGTGTCCCGGCCCGGCCTTGGGCCCGGGACGACACCTGGCACGCCCTTCGCACCTTGTCTTGCTGACCGCGGCACGGTCACCGCGGCACGGTCGCCGGGGCCCTTCCCGGTGCTTCCCGCCGTTACACAACAGCGGGGGCCTGCAGCGAGGAGATCAGGATGGACATGCTCGAACCCGGCCGTTTCGGCCATACGGTGGACTTCAAGAAGCGCTATGGCAACTTCATCGGCGGCGCCTGGGTGGCGCCGGTGCGCGGTGAGTATTTCGAGAACCTCACGCCGGTGACCGGCAAAGCCTTCTGCGAAGTGCCGCGCTCGACCGCCGAGGACATCGAGCTGGCGCTGGACGCGGCGCATGCCGCCCGTGTCGGATGGGGCCAGCGCTCGCCGGCCGAGCGCGCCAACGTGTTGTGGCGCATCGCCGACCGCATCGAGCAGAACCTCGAACTGCTGGCGACGGCCGAGACCTGGGACAACGGCAAGCCGATCCGCGAAACCCTGGCCGCCGACCTGCCGCTGGCGGTCGACCACTTCCGCTACTTCGCCTCCTGCGTGCGGGCCCAAGAGGGCTCGATCGGCGAGGTCGACCACCAGACCATGGCCTATCACTTCCACGAACCGCTGGGTGTCGTCGGCCAGATCATTCCGTGGAACTTCCCGCTGCTGATGGCCACCTGGAAGCTGGCGCCGGCACTGGCGGCAGGCAATTGTGTCGTGCTCAAGCCGGCCGAACAGACGCCAACCTCGATCCTGGTGCTGCTCGAGCTGATCGCCGACCTGCTGCCGGCGGGCGTGCTCAACGTCGTCAACGGCTTCGGCCTCGAAGCCGGCAAGCCGCTCGCATCGAGCAAGCGCATCGCCAAGATCGCCTTCACCGGCGAGACCACCACCGGGCGGCTGATCATGCAATACGCGAGCCAGAACCTGATCCCGGTGACGCTGGAGCTGGGCGGCAAGTCGCCCAACATCTTCTTCGCCGACGTGTGCGCGCGCGACGACGCCTTTCTGGACAAGGCGATCGAAGGTTTCGTGATGTTCGCGCTGAACCAGGGTGAGGTGTGCACCTGCCCGTCGCGGGCGCTGATCGAGGCCTCGATCTATGACCGCTTCATGGAGCGCGCCTTGCAGCGTGTGGCGGCGATCAAGCAGGGCAACCCGCTCGACAAGAGCACGATGATCGGCGCGCAGGCGTCGAGCGAGCAGCTCGAGAAGATCCTGAGCTATCTCGACCTGGGGCGCCAGGAGGGCGCCGAGTGTTTGATCGGCGGCGAGCGCAACCTGCTCGACGGTGATCTGGCGGGTGGCTACTACGTCAAGCCCACCGTGTTCAAGGGCCACAACCGCATGCGCATCTTCCAGGAGGAGATCTTCGGCCCGGTGGTCTCGGTGACCACCTTCAAGGACGAGGAGGAGGCGCTCGCGATCGCCAACGACACCCTCTACGGCCTCGGCGCGGGTGTCTGGACGCGCGACATGAACACCGCCTTCCGGATGGGGCGCGGCATCCAGGCAGGCCGGGTGTGGACGAACTGCTACCACGCCTACCCGGCCCACGCCGCCTTCGGCGGCTACAAGCAGTCGGGCATCGGGCGCGAAACGCACAAGATGATGCTCGACCACTACCAGCAGACCAAGAACCTGTTGGTGAGCTACAGCGACCAGCCGCTGGGCTTCTTCTGACGCTGACGCTGACATGGGCGGGTCGGGCGGCGACCCGCTCGCCCCGCCCCAACTTCCGGAGCACCCCCATGTCGACCGCCCCACAGGATGTGCCGCAAGTGACCGCCACCCCGGCCGCCCTCGCACTCATCGAGCGGCTCAGGCAGCAGCACGGGCCGCTGATGTTCCACCAGTCCGGTGGCTGTTGCGACGGCAGCGCGCCGATGTGCTTCCCGGCGGGCGAGTTCCAGCTGGGCGACCAGGACCGGCTGCTGGGCCACCTGGGAGGCGCGCCCTTCTACATCAGCCAGTCGCAATACGAGTATTGGCAGCACACCCAGCTCATCATCGACGTGGTGCCCGGCCGCGGCGGCATGTTCTCGCTCGAAGGGCCGCATGGCCTGCGCTTCTTGACCCGCTCCCGCCTCTATCGGGACGACGAGTTGCAGTGGCTGGCGGCGCAGGGCCGTCTGTGAGGGGGGGCCTCGGCCGCTCAGCGTGATGAACCGGGGGGCCGGCGCCCGCTGGATCTGCCGGCGCTTTGTGCCTAGCATGGGGCACCGCAGCGACAGCCGAGGCGCCCCATGTCCACACCGCACAGCGGCAGCACACCGACCCTGTTGTCCCCGTCCGTCCCCCTCGCGCCCTCCTCCGCCACCCTGCCCTTGGCGTCGGACCCGGCCCATCTGGACACCATCGCCCGTTCGCACGCCCGCTGCACCGACTTGGGCCTGCACCGTACACAGCGCCCCGACTTCGCCGGGCTGGGTCGCGCCGAGCTGGCGCTGGCTCGTGAGCGCCACCACCGGCTGCTGGTGCATGCCGCACCGGTGATGGACCTGCTCCTCGAGCAAACGCTCGCGACCCGCAGCATCGTCGCGCTCAGCGACACCCAGGGCACCGTGCTGCACGCGGTCGGTCCCGCCGATTTTCTGCACCGTGCCGCACGCGTCGCACTGGCGCCCGGGGCCAACTGGTCGGAGGCGAGCAAGGGCACCAACGCGGTCGGCACGGCGCTGATCGGTGAAACGCCTTGTGTGGTGCATGGCAGCGAGCATTTCATGCAGGCCAACGGCTTTCTGACCTGCTCCGCCGCGCCCATCTTCGACCCGCGTGGCGAGTTGCTCGGCGTGCTCGACGTGAGCGGCGACCAGCGCTCCTACCATCCGCACACGCTGGGGCTGGTGAAGCTGTCGGTGCGCATGATCGAAAACCACTGGCTGCTCGAAGACGAGGGCCAGGCGCTGCGGCTGCACTTCCACCCGCGCGCCGAATGTCTCGACACCTTGATGGAAGGCCTCGTCACCGTGGCGCCCGACGGCCGTTTGCTCGCCGCCAATCGCAGCGCTCTCGACCTGCTCGGGTTGAGCGCCGTCGCCTTGCGCAGGGGCAGCCTGGCCAGCGTGTTCGGCCTGAGCTTCGGTGCCGTCGCCGACCACCTGCGCTCGGCGCTGGCCGAGGCCGGGCCGATGCTGCTGACGCTGCCCGATGGTCGGCGCTTGTGCGCCAAGGCGCGCGTCAACGCCGCGTTGTGCTGGCCCGCCGCAACGCTGCCGCAGCCCGCCACCGGCGAGCCGACCGAGGGGCGCATCGCGCCATCTGCGAACACGCCGGCGGTCCCGCGGTCGCCGCAGGACTCGTCACCTTCTCGCGGCGCGGCCTTGGCGCGCCTGCATGCGGGCGACCGCCACATGGCGACGGTGGTCGACAAGCTGCTCCGCGTGGTCGACCGCGACATCCCGGTGCTGATCCAGGGCGAGACCGGCACCGGCAAGGAGCTGCTCGCGCGCGCCTTCCATGCCGACAGCCGCCGCGCCGACCACCCCTTCGTCGCCCTCGATTGCGCCTGCCTGCCGGAGACGCTGATCGAGGCCGAATTGTTCGGCCATGAAGAAGGCGCCTTCACCGGTGCGCGGCGCAAGGGTGCGCCCGGCAAGATCGTGCAGGCGCATCGGGGCACGCTGTTTCTCGACGAGATCGGCGACATGCCGCTGGCGCTGCAGGCCCGGCTGCTGCGGGTGTTGCAGGAGCGGCAGGTGACGCCGCTCGGCGGCACACGAGCGGTGCCCGTGGACGTCGCGGTCGTCAGCGCCACGCACCGTTCGCTGCAGCAGATGGTCGACGCCGGCAGCTTCCGCGGTGACCTCTACTACCGTCTCAACGGACTGGCGGTCCAGCTGCCGCCCCTGCGCGACCGTGAAGACCTGCTGCCCCTGGCGCAGGCCCTGCTGGCGGCGGAGTGTCCCGACGGCACTGCTGCGCCCGGACTCGACGACGAGGTGCAAGCGCTGCTGCTGCACAACCGGTGGCCCGGCAACCTGCGCCAATTGCGCAACGTGCTGCGCACCGCGGCGGCGATGGCGGCCGGCCAGCCGCTGATCCGACGTATGCACCTGCCCGACGACTTCCTCGAGGAGGCGTTGCGCCACGCCGGCGCCGCGCCGCGCCAGGAACCGCAGACCCCGCAGGGCGACACGACGCTGCAGGCACTCGAATACCAGGCGGTGCAGCGTGCGCTGGCGCTGGCCGGCGGCAACATCTCGACCGCGGCCAAGCGGCTGGGCATCAGCCGCAACACGCTCTATCGCAAGCTGCGCCGCCGTCCGCCGCCCATGTGACACGGCCGGCCTGCCATGTCGGTCTCCCAGTCAAGCGCCTCGGTGACATCAGGGTCGGAAGCCCGACTTCGATACTGGTCCGAGCCGCACACAGGGCCCCTGTCTCTAGCGGCCAGGGCCGTGTGGCGGCCGCCCGGCCGATCCCGGTGCGGGCACTGGACGGGAGACAATCATGAGCGACTTTTCCCACGCGGTCGTGCCGACGCAAGCGGCTGGACAACGACTTCATCGGCAGCCCGGCCGACCTGCCCTCGCATGGGCCACCGCCATGATGCTGGGCGGCGCCCTGGCCGGCTGCGGCGGCGGTGACGACGACGAGGCCAGCAGCACCGAAAGCCCGCTGCAGGTGAGCATCGACAAAGGCCGCCTGCAGGGTGTCGAACAACATGGCCAGCGGGCCTGGCTGGGCATTCCCTATGCTGCGCCGCCCCAAGGTGCGCTGCGCTGGAAGCCGCCGCAGCCGCCGACGCCATGGGACGGCGTGCGCGACGCCAGCCGCTTCGGGCCTCATTGCCCGCAACCCGACACCGCACCGCTGCGCTACGGCTATCCAGGCGGCCAGGAAGACTGCCTCTACCTGAACGTCTACGCGCCCAAGCGGTCCGGCCCCCATCCGGTGATAGTGTGGATTCACGGCGGCTCCTACTACCTGGGCCGCAGCAACAACTACGCGCCGACCCGTCTGGTGGAACGCGACGTGATCGTGGTCACGCTCAACTACCGGCTCGGCGTGCTCGGCTTTCTCGCCCACCCGGCCTTGAACGACAGCAGCGGCCGCTCGGGCAACTATGGGCTGATGGATCAGCAACTGGCGCTCAAATGGGTGCGCGACAACATCGCGGCCTTCGGCGGTGACGCGCGCAACGTCACGGTGTCCGGCCAGTCGGCCGGCGCCTACAGCGTCCAGGCGCAGCTGGTGTCGCCGCTGGCAGCCGGCCTGTTCGACAAGGCCATCGTGCAAAGCGGCGGCTTTGCCAACCCGCCGACCGCAGCGCAGGCGCAAGCGGCGGGTGTACAAACGGCAGCGGCGCTCGGCTGCCCGGAAGGCCCCGAGGTCGACGCCTGTCTGCGCGCGTTGAGCCCCGACACCATCGTCGACAAACAGCCCGACCGCTTCGCCCCCAACGTCGACGGCGCCTTGCTGCCGGGCAGCCCCCGCCAGCTGGTGCCGGCCGGGACCTTCAACAAGGTTCCGGTGCTGCTCGGCTCCAATCACGACGAGCACACGGTGTTCGTCGGGATCACCGAGATCAACACCGGTGCCCCGCTCACCGAGGCCGGCTATCCGGCGGCGGCGGCGCTGGCGGTGACCGGCACCGGCGTGACGGCGGAACAAGCGCTGTCGCTGTACCCGAGCAGTGCCTACGGCGGCAGCCCCAGCCTGGCGTTGAGCGCCATGAACACCGACCTGCGCTTTGCCTGCCCGGGGCGGGCGCTGGCGCGCAGCTTGTCGTCCCACGTGCCGGTGTATGCCTATGAATTCGACGACCGCGAGGCGCCGCAATTCCTGCAGCCGCCGGTGAGCTTCCCCTACCTGGCCTACCATGCCGCCGAGATCCAGTTTCTGTTCAACGCGAACGATGCGGCACTGGACACGTCCCGGCAGCAACTGGCGGCGAGCATGGCGACACAGTGGACACACTTCGCTCGCACCGGGTCACCGAACGGTACGCAGACGCCGAACTGGCCGGCCTATGACGACCGCGACGTGTTCTTCCGGCTCGCGCCGGCGGGGACCACACTGACCACCGACTTCGCCGAGGATCACCACTGCGAGGTGTGGACACCGGACGCATAACAGGCGACAGGGCCTGCGCGCAAGACGGAGGGCGGCGCGCAAGGCCCCGCGTGCCTCACTCGAACCAGATCTCGATCTCGTGGCCGTCCGGGTCCTGGACGTAGGCGTAGGGGCAACCGGGACAGAACTCGCCGCGCCGGATCAACGCCCCGCCCGCGTGCAGCACGTCGGCCACCGCGAGGTCGAGGTCCTCGGGGCGCTTCAGCCGAAAGCCGAAGTGGGAGATGCCGCCCGGCCGGCCCGCTTGCGCCGGGTTGCGCTCGAAGGCGAGCACGTCATGGGGCCCGGGGCCGAGCGCCTGGATCTGCTGCTCGTCACGGAAGTACTCGTGTACGCCGAACACCGCCGTGTAGAAGGCGATCGAGCGTTGCGGGTCGCGCACCGCGAGCCCGACATGGGTCAGTCCGTAGGTCTCCACCATGGTTCACCTCCTACGCGGCGGGAACGGCCATTGCTCGACCAGCGCCATGAACACCGGATCTCCCGACGCTCCCAAGCCCTCGACCCAGGACCAGCCGCGCCCTGGCGACGAAACCTCACCGCACGCCTCCCAGACCGCCGAAAACACCTGCCGGCGTTGCAAGGGCAGCGGGCGCAGCGAAAACGGCCAGTCCTGCCCCGAGTGCGACGGCACCGGCAGGGTGACCGTGACGGTAGGGGACGCCTGAGGCGGGCCGGCCCGCCGCTGTGGCCCGGTCCCCCCCGGTTGCGGCCGCTCAGACGACCCGCGCGGCCCCCTGGCGTGTGAGCGCCGAGGCAGGCGCCGGCGCAGCGGCCGGCACGCCGGACGCCGCGTTTTGCACCGCGTTCGAGACGATCACCGTGCGCGTCGGGAACGCAAAGTCGACGCCGATCTTCTTCAGTTCTCGCATCAACTCCAGGTTGATCATCTGCTGCAGATCCATGTAGAGGTTGTAGCTCGGGTCGAGCACGATGTAGACCACTTCATAGTCGAGCGAGCTTTCGCCGAAAGACTGCAGGTGGGCACGGTCGAAGCGCAGCTTGTCGGACGACGCAACGATGCGCTGCACGATCTGGGGGATCTGCTCGGCCTGCTCAGGCGCGGTGTCGTAGGTGACGCCGAACTTGAAGACGATGCGCCGCTCGCTCAGACGCTTGTAGTTGCTGATGGTCTGCTTGAGCAGGTCGGTGTTCGACATGATGATCTGTTCGCCGCTCAGGCTGCGGATGCGCGTGCTCTTCAGGCCCACGTGCTCCACCGTGCCCGAGCTGCCGTTGACCACCACGAAGTCGCCCACCTCGAACGGCTTGTCGACGGCGATCGACAGCGACGCGAACAGATCACCGAGGATGTTCTGCACGGCCAGCGCGACGGCAATGCCGCCGACGCCGAGGCTGGCGACAAAGGCGGTGATGTTGACACCGAGGTTGGACAGCATGGCCAGCAGCACGACCGCCCACAGCACCGTGCGCAGGCCCCACGACATCAAGGTGGCCGACGCGCTCACCTGCGTCATCGCCGAGGACGAATGACGTGCTTCGTAGCGCCGCAGCAGCACGCCGATGGCACGGCTGCCCCACAAGGCGAACTGCAGGGCCACGGCGATGAACCACAGCTGGCCGACCCGCGCGGCCCAGCGCTCGGGCAGATCGAGCAGACTGACGCCGATCAGCACCGCGGCCAGCAGGATCAGCCAGCGGTTGGTGCCTTCCAGCAACTCGACCACCGCGTCGTCGAGGCCCTGGCCGCGGCGGCGCTCCGCGATCCGGCGGGCCCGGCTGAGCGCGAAGCGCAGGCCCAGCGTCATCACCAGATAGCTGCCCACGCTGGCGGCGATCACCAGCAACCAGTTGCTCAGCGACAGCCCGAGCAGCGTGGTCGTCGAAAACCAATCGAATAACGTTTCACCTCGCATGCAGGAGTTCCTTTCCCAATGTGACAGGAAGTTGCCGCTGCGCCACGGCCCGGGCAACGCCGGCGGGCGCCCGACCGCGGTGCTGGCGCTCAGCGGCGGCGCTCGGACCGTGCGTGGGCCAGCCGCATGTCGCGGCACAGGTGTGTTGTCTTCAGCGAGGCAAAAAACGGTCCTTGCCGGTGCGGCCCGACGAGGACCGGTGGCGGGGCCGTCGCGGCGGGCGCCGCGAACAGGACAAACAAGGGCGTGTGTCGACGCCCTTGCCGGGCAGCCCCCGCACCGCGGGGACGCGGGCGTGGGGCAGGCCGTGTAGAAACCGTGTAGAAAGACTGGGAGACGGTGTGCGGGGCACACCGTCCGTCATGCGTCGACTCAGGTACCGAACACGAAATCGGTCGAGTCCAGCCCCCGGGCGGCATCGGTGGACACGCGACCGATCAGCAGCGAATCACCACCGTCGGCGGTCGTCGGGTTGTACCAAATCTGGCCATCCGTCGTGTTGACATAGATGCCGCAGAAGTTGTCGGCCTGCCCGCCCGTGTACCCCGAGCCCTTGAAGAACCAGGGCGCCGACAGCGCGTGGCCGGCAGCGTTGCCGTCGACGAACTTCAAGCCCTGCAGCCCGCCGTCCACCGCACCGGCCAGGCCCCAGTCGAGCAGTTGGTTCAGGACGATGGTGTCGTCTGCATGCGAGAAGTCGGTGATGGTGGCCGCCTGGTTGTCGCCGGCTGCGCGGAATTCGAAGCGGTCGGCGCCGGTGCCGCCCGTCAGCGTGTCGCCGCCGGGGCCGCCCTTCAGATGGTCGTTGCCCGTGCCACCGTCCAGCAGGTCGCGACCGAAGCCGCCGTCCAGCACGTCGTTGCCACCATGGCCGAACAGCTGGTTGTCGCCGGCATTGCCGACCAGGGTGTTGCCGCCCGCATTGCCGTGGCCATTGATGCCGCCCGCCACCTCGTGCAGCGTCAGGTCTTCGACATTCGCCGTCAGGGTGTAGGTGAACGAGGCCAGCACATGGTCGTGGCCGCCGGTGGCGAGGCTCTCGACCACCTTGTCTCCGGCCCGCTCGACCACGTAACGGTCGTTGCCGGTGCCGCCGACCATCGTGTCGACGCCGCCAGCGCCGTCGAGCAGGTCGTCGCCGGCGCCGCCTTGCAGCGAGTCGTCACCCCAGTCGCCGTGCAGGAAGTCGTTGCCGCTGCCTCCCAGCAGGACGTCGTTGCCTTCGCCGCCATCGAGCATGTCGCTGCCGTTGCCGCCGTTCAGCACGTCATCGCCGAAGCGACCGAACAGCTTGTCGTTGCCGTCGCGGCCGGACAGGTTGTTGTTGCGGTCATTGCCCTTGATGACGTTGTCGAGTTCATTGCCGGCGCCGTTCACCGCCGACGCCCTCATGTCGTAGCCGCCGTCAGGCAGGCGCACCTGCAGGGTCGGGGTGTTGTCGAGCGTGAGGTTCTCGATGTTGCGCGCCAGCGTGTGGCTGGTGCTGCGCGACACCACGGTGTCCTGCCCGCCGTCGGAGCCTTCGATGGCCCGGTCGCCGAACGAGTTGACGTGGTAGGTGTCGTCGGCAGCGCCGCCGGTCATGGTGTCTTCGCCCAACGACCAGTTGGCATTCAGCGTCGACAAAGGGTCGGCGCTGGTGTCGTTCAGCGCTTCGCTCGCGCTGGTACCGTTGATGATCGTCATGGGAACCTCCTGAGTTGAAATGATGTAGAACGAAACAGATCCGGTTTTGCTGCAGCGCCGCCTCTCCAGCCGGCCTGCCTTCCGGAACAATCGCATCCCTCGGGGTGCACCGACCTTGCGGGTGCGGCCGCCCTGCGGGAGGCAATGGGGTGTGGCGCCACGGGCCCGGGGTCAGGGCTCTCGCAGCGCTCGCCGGGCGAACACGCCGACCGGCTCGAGCAGATACTCCAGCAGGCTGCGCGGCGGCGTGGTCACGAAAACCTCGGCCGGCATGCCGGCCTGCAGGCGCAGTTCGCGATGGCGCGCCAACTCGCCGGCCTGGACCTCGACCTGCGCCGTGTACCAGGACTTCTGCGTGTTGGCGTCGGTGACCGCGTCGGGCGCCACGGAGATCACGCGTGCCGGCAGCAGCGGTGTGGTGCGCGCGTCGAAGGCCGACAGTCGCACTTCGGCTTCGGCGCCCGGGCGCACATGCTCGATGTCGTGCGGGTCGATGCGCAACTCGACCACCAGGTTCTCCCGCGACGGCACGATCTCGAGCAGCGGCTCGCGCGGGCCCACCGCCGTGCCGCTGGCGCTCACGCGCAAGGCCATCACCGTGCCGTCGACCGGCGCCCGCACCGTCTGCCGCTCGACCTGGTCTTGCGAGGCACGCAAACGGTCGTCGAGTTCCCGCACACGCGCGGTGGCTTCCTTGAGTTCGTCGGCGGCGCGCTGCTGGTAGACACCACGCGCCTGTGCCATCGCGTGGCCCATCGCGTTCGCCTGCATGCGCGCTTCGGCGATCTCGCCGCGGATGGCCTCGACGCGGCTCGACAAGTCGGCCACGCCGCGCTCGAGTGCGAGCAAGCGGGTTTTCTGGATGAAGCCGCTTTCGGCCAGCGGGCGGTTGATGTCGAGTTCCTCGCGGGCCAGGGCGGCCGTGCGGCCCGAGGCTTCGAGCTGCGCCGTCAGCGCGACGACGCGCGCCTGGGCATCGCGCTGTTGCGACTGCATCGCTGCCAGTTCGTCTTGCAGCGCGCGACGCCGCGTCTCGAACAACTGCCGCTCGCGCAGCTGGGTGTCGCCCGGTGCGGCGGTGCCGGTGGGCCAGTTCACGCTGGCCTGCAGCGCGAGCTCGGCCCGCGTGCGCTCGATGCGCAGCTGCTCGCCGTCGCGCTGCTTGCGCAGGATCTCGAAGGCGGCGTCGTTGCGCACGTCGGCCACCACCACCAGCGGGTCGCCCCGGCGCACCGTCTGCCCCTGGCGCACCAGCACCTCGCGCACGATGCCACCTTCTTGATGCTGCACCACCTTGCGGCCCAACTCGGTCTGCACCAGCCCTGCGGTGACCACGGCGCCGGACAGCGGCGCCCAACTGCACCATGCGGCGATCGCAGCCGTCACGACGGCCACCGGCACCCAGACGCGGCGCCGCAAGCCGCGCAGGGTCGCCGTGTGGGTGGCATCGGGCTGGGCCTGCGCCAACAGCGACGACAGGGCCACCTGGCCCGCGGGGCCGGTGGGAACCAATGCGTTCATTCGGTCATCTCCGTGCTGCGTACTGCGGTGCGAGCACCGTCGTGGGGGCCGGGTTCGAACACAAGCTGTACGACGCGGCCCTCCACCTCGGGGTCCTCACACTCGCCAGCGAAGGGTGAGGTGGACTCCGGATGTGTCATGCCGGCACTCCCTGCACATCGCGCCCCCCCGCCATGCCTGGCGGCGCGTCGGCGTTACGGCGCAGCGTGTGCACGGTGTTGCCGCTGAGCCGGGCCAGGACCTGATCGCGCGGGCCCAACATCTCGAGGGCGCCTTCGCGCATCACGGCCAGCTTGTCGGCATGGCGCATCAATGGCGGCCGGTGCGACACCAGCACCACCGCGGCCCCACCCTGCTTGAGTTTGTCGATGGCGGCCACCAGCGCGTCTTCACCTTCGCTATCAAGGTTGGCATTGGGTTCGTCGAGCACGACCAGCCGGGGCGAACCGTAGACGGCGCGCGCCAACGCGATACGCTGGCGCTGCCCGCCCGACAACACGCAGCCGCCCTCGCCCAGTTCGGTTTCGTAGGCCTTGGGCAGCCGCAAGATCATCTCGTGCACGCCGGCCAGCTGAGCCGCCGCCACCACCCGCTCGGAGTCCACCTCACCGAGCTGGGCGATGTTGCGCGCCACGGTGCCCGCGAACAGCTCGACGTCTTGCGGCAAATAGCCGACCGCTCCGCACAGCTGCTCGCGCGGCCAGCTGGCCAGGTCGGCCCCGTCGAGCCGGACGCTGCCGGCATGCGGCGTGCGCAGCCCGAGCATCAAGCGCACCAGCGTGGTCTTGCCGGAGGCGCTGGGGCCGATCAGCCCCAGGCATTCGCCCGGTTCCACCGACAGGCTGACACGCTTGATCAACGGCCCGCGGGCGGGGTCGACGACAAAGCTGACCTGCTCCAGGCTCAGCGCACCGCGCGCCGGCGGCAGCCGCAAGCTCTGCTCCTCGGGCGCATCGACCCACTGGGCCTGCAGCCGACCCCATGCACCGCGCACCTCGACCAGCGACTTCCAGCCGGAAATCAAATGCTCGACCGGCTGCAGCGCCCGGCCGATCAGGACCGTCGAGGCGATCATGATCCCCGGAGAGGCGCGGTTGGTGATCACGAGCCAGGCACCCAGGCCCAACATGCCGACCTGCACCAGCTGGCGCAGCAAACGCCCGAGTGCCGACAGCAGCGCCGATGCATCGCCAACACGTTGCTGTGCCCCCATGGCCTGCTCGTGCTTGCCATGCCACAAGGCGATCGCGTTGCGCAGCATGCCCATGCCCAGCAGCACTTCGGCGTTGCGCGCCAGGGCCTCGACCTGCTGACCGGCAGCGCGACCGTGGGCCACCACCTGCTCGGTGTCGGCCCTGACATGGCGTTCGGTGTAAAGGCCCAGCGCAAACAGCACCAGCGCCGAAACGACGGCGGCCGCCCCGAGGGCCGGGTGCAGCGCGAAGATCACCAGCAGGTAGATCGGCAGCCACGGCGCATCGAACAGCGCAAACACCGCCGAGCTGGCGAGAAAGCCGCGCAGCCGCGCGATGTCTTGCATCGCGGCGCGGTCGGCGCTGCGCCGGCCGGTGGCAGCGTCGCGCAGCGTGGCGGCGAGCGCCTGCGGCGACAAGGTTTCGTCGACGATACGACCGGCGCGGGCCAGCAGCAGTGCGCGGGCGCGGTCCATGCAAAAGCCGAGCCCCAGCGCGAGCAGGGCCAAAGCCGTCAGCATCACGAGCGTCTCGATGCTGCGGCTCGTGAACACGCGGTCGAACACCTCGAGCATGTAGATCGACGGCACCACCAGGGCAAGGTTCAGCAACAGCGACGCACCGGCAGCCAGCGTGATGAAAGGACGCAGACGCGGTGAGAACAGCCAGTTCATGTAGGTCCCCTGCAGGGGTGATCAAAACGACGCCGAGAAGCATCGCCTACCGCCGCACCCCTCGCTACCCCCCCACTAAGGGGACAGGGTTCGCGATAGGTCGGCGCCGGAGAGTTGCTGCTGAACTGCTCGCACGCATTCGAGACCGATCACGTCGGATTGTGTGGTGTGCCACTTTCCCGCACCGGTGCTGGCCTCGAGCCCTGCCCGACAGGTGCGGATAGTAGCGGTCGGTTTCGAGCCTGCCACCGGGAAATACACGCAGGGGTGTCTTGGGGTGGACCCAAGCGATGCAGGCTTACCGTCGGTTTTTCGCCGCACTCTTTTCGACTGCCATGCAGGTCGAAGTTGAGCAGCAGAAGAAGGGAAAGTTAACCATGAAGATGCAGCGTCATGAGCGACGAGATGAGGCCGTGGCCACCACGCCGACGACCGGTGGGTTGCACGCTATGGACGGCAGCCAGCGCGCGCAAAGTCGTCGACGACGGCGCCATCAAGCCGGCACGACACGCCGTGCGCTCCCCTCTCGCTGCAAGGCATGCAATACCTCGAGGCTCGCCTGTCGTGCATCCCAGGGCACGAACAAGTGGTCATGGCAGGCGGCAGCCACCATGTTGCAGCTGATGCCGGCTTCGGTCAGGGCTGTGGAGACGGCCGCGGTCAGGCCGACGGCATGCAGATCGGAATGCACGCTCAACGTGATCCATGCGGCCCGAAACAGCACCGGCCACCCCGCTGCCTCCGCCACCGAAGCCTCGACCACCACGCTCAACCCCTCGCGCTCGCGGAAGGTGGCGAGCGGCTCGACCACGCCCAACCAACCGCTCCCTGCAGGCAACGAGGCGAACACATACATGCCGTCCTGCAGGGTCGGCTCGAGCGACGCCAACAGGGCTTGTAGATCGGAGACCGGAGTGCTGGGAGAACAAGGTGATTCCATGGCAGCATGCCCGCATCAGAAGCAAGGGCTGGATTCTGGCACCGGTCGAAGCCGTCTCACGCTCACGCTGCGCGGCTTGCCAGGCGACCTGCAGCCCTTATACTGTACAAAATGACAGTGCTGCATGGCGGCGCCTTTGGCAGCCCGCCGCAGCACGTCGTGCCCCACCGTTCGGCCGCGCCCGCCCATGCCCCGCTACATCGCTCACCTCGACATGGACGCGTTCTATGCGTCGGTGGAGCTGTTGCGTTATCCCGAGCTGCGCGGACGCCCGGTCGTGATCGGCGGCGGCCGACGCCACCAGCCGGTGTTGCGCGAGGACGGCCAGCGCGACGTCGCGGTGCTGCGCGACTACGCCGGCCGCGGTGTCATCACCACGGCCACCTACGAGGCGCGCGCCTACGGCCTGCACTCGGGCATGGGCTTGATGAAGGCGGCGGCCCTGGCACCCGACGCCGTGCTGCTGCCGACCGATTTCGACGAGTACCGGCGTTACTCACGGCTGTTCAAGGCGGCCGTGGCCGAGGTCGCGCCTCAGATCGAAGACCGCGGCATCGACGAGATCTATATCGACCTGAGCGAGGTGCCGGGCATCGACGAGCCGGTGGGTCACGATGCGATGGGCGGTGTGCGGGCGGTGGCGCAGGCGATCAAGAACAATGTGCAGCGCGCCACCGGGCTCAGCTGCTCGATCGGCGTGACGCCGAACAAGCTGCTGTCCAAGCTGTGCTCCGACCTCGACAAACCCGACGGCCTCACCGTCGTCACGCTGGCCGACCTGCCGCACCGCATCTGGCCGCTGCCGGCCAAGCGCATCAACGGCATCGGCCCCAAGGCGAGCGCCAAGCTCGAAGCGCTGGGCATCCGCAGCATCGGCGACCTGGCGGCTGCCGACCCGCAGTGGCTGGTGGGCCACTTTGGCATCAGCTACGGTACCTGGCTGCACCACGCCGCGCACGGACGCGACGAGCGGGCGGTGGTGACCTACAGCGAGCCGAAGTCGCTGAGCCGCGAAACCACCTTCGAACGCGACCTGCATGCACGGCTCGACCGCGAGCAGTTGAGCCGCATCTTCACGCGGCTGTGCGAACAGGTCGCCGACGATCTGGTGCGCAAGGGCTACCTCGGCAAGACCATCGGCCTGAAGCTGCGCTATGACAACTTCAAGACCGTCACCCGCGACCTCACGTTGCCGGAGTACACCTGCGACGCGGCGCTCATCCGGCAGGCTGCGGGGCAGTGTTTGAAACGCGTGCCGCTGGAGCGCCGGCTGCGGCTGCTGGGCGTGCGGGTCGGCACGTTGTGCCGGCGTGACGCGGTCCCGTCGCCGCGACCGCGCCGCACGGCGGCCCCCACCGAGGAGCCGCCGGCGGCCTACACGCTGCCGCTGTTCTGACGGGCGTCATCCATCAGCAGGGATCGGTCCCCGCCCCGTGTCCGATCCGCTTCGGTTGCACCCGCAGGCAGGCGCCGTTGGAGAAGCGCACCGTCCGCGCGGCGCCGCTCGGGTTGTACGCCACATAGGTGCGCACGCCGTTCTTGTTGAACACCGCGTGGGTCGGCACGTTGGCCGTCACGCCGGTGTCCACCCGCCCCATCGCGTTCAGGTTGTGCAGCCAGTGGTAGGTGTGGGCCTTGCTCTCGCCGGCCTCGCTGGCATAGTTGCCCGCACCGAACTTGGCCAGCGCCGCCGCGGGGTCGACCAAGGCCTGGAAACTCCAGATCACGTCGACCCATTCGCTCTCGGGCCCGCCGTTGCGTCGTACCAGCTCGTCGTAGTTGCGCTTCACGTAGGACGGGTGCCGGCCTAGGTAGAGCGAGCCGCCGGTGATGGGCAGGAAGTTGATGCCGTGGATCTCCTCGGGGTTGGCGGTCCACCAGGTGGCATAGGCGGCGCCGCTGCCCCAGACGATGCCCACCACGTCGTGCTGGAACGACGCCGGGAAGACGTTCTGGTCGACGTCGAACCAGTACTGCTCGATGGCCCGCGTCATCGTCGCGTGCAGGAAGATGCCCATGTCGCGCAGCCGCTTGTTGCCGGTGGCGGCGCCCCACAAGGCCACGCCGGTGGCGAAGTTCATCGCCTCCGACGACGATTCCTCGTTGTTGCCCGACGCGAACAACGCCGGCCCGTTGGCCCAGTCGTGGCCGGAGTAGACGTCAAAGGAACGCATGAAGGGGAAGCGCGTGTCGCTGCGGTCCATGTTGGCGACGTCACGCATCCAGAACTCCACCATCGCGCCCCATTTGTCTTGCGCGGCCCAGCCCGGGTCGAAATGCGCGACCGTCGCGGCCGCCATCATCCAGTAGCCGTAGTGGAAGTCATGGTCGTTCAGCTCGGTGTTGGAGTTGAACGAAGCGGGGTAGCCGATCAGCGTGTTCCAGGTGCGGTCGTAATAGAGCTTGAGGCCCCGGTTGTCGCCACCGGCGTCGGCATGCATCCAGTCCTCCAGCGACAGCTTCAACGCGCGGATGAAGTTGTCGCGTGCGGCCTTGTTGCCCACCTGGTCGGCGATCCACACCAGCTGCGCCAGGCGGCCGGCGTCCTTGCCACCCCAGTAGGTGTCGGTGTGCGAGATATAGGTGTCGTTCAGGTAGGCGTCCTGCACATAGGCGGCGAGACGGCTGCGGTCGTAGCTGCCGGCATCGGGCAGCGTCGGCAGCACGCCGTTGAACTTCATCTTGGTGTGCATCGAGTTGCCCGCGCGCACCCGCATCTCGCCGCGCGGCGACACGTAGCGCAGCGGCGTCACGGGGTCGGCGCTGTTCTTCCACTGGTGCGGGTACAGGCCGAACAAGGTGTAATTGAGGTTGCCATTTCCCGATTCCTTCAGCTCGGTGGTGAACGTGAAGGTGGTGTTCATCTCGGCGTTGGCCTCGTCGTACCGCCACTGCGCCCGGGTGTGTGTGATGAAGGCGTAGGCGTGCTTGCGGTACAGCTCGATGGTGGCGGGCGACTTGTCGGGCAGCAGCGCCACCGTGAAGTAGTTCTTGCCCGACAGGCTGGACGTGAAGGGCGGGCCCGACGACCAGTTCGACCCGGTCGGCGCGCACAGCAGGTAGTAGTGGCCGTTGACCTCGATGCCCAGCACGCCGCGCTGGTTGTAGAAGGTGCCCTGGTAGCCCGAGGTCACGTTCACCTGTGCATCGGCGTTGCCCTGGCGGGTGAAGAAGACGAAGGGCACACCCTTGGTGATGGTGGCGTCGAGGCTGCTCGCGCCGCTCCAGCGTGCCACCACCGACCAGTCGGAGTATTTGGCCACGCGGGTGTCGGGCGAGTTGAGGCCGGCCAGGCCGACCCGCAGGTCCTCGGCTCGGTAGTGGTAGTGGTACTCGTTGTTGAGGGCCGGCGTGGTCTTGTAGCTCAGCCCGAGTCCGTTCTGGAAGGCCTGCACCGACAGCGGATGCGGGAACATCGGCGACGACCAGGGGTTGGGCGCGTCTTCCGGATCGAACTGCCAGATCAGCGAAGACCACCATTTGTTGGTCTGCACCGGCCCGGTGAAATCGGCCGTCACCTTGGGCCTGACCGGCACGCCAGCCTTGTTCGACGGCCCTTTCTGCCCGGCGGGCAAGGTGTCGGTGTAGCTGCCGGCGCCGACCGGCACGGTGGCCGCGACGGCGGCCTGTAGCGTCAAGGCGGCCACTCCGGCCGCGGTGATGCACAACTTCAAACCGGACCTGATGTCCATGACGAATTGCTCCTCGTTGTGGGGCCCGACGTGCCGCTTGCCGGCGCGCGTTCCGTGTGTCCTTGGGGCTGGGCCGGCAGCGCCGGGCAAAGCCTGGAAATTTTGCGAGGGTGGACCGGCGGAAGCGATGTCCTAAGGCGAGACAGGTGTCCCCAAAACCGCGTGGCGACCGGTACAAAGTGAAACCGGCTGTCGCCGGTGCGCCCGATCTTGCTTGTTAGATTGGGCCGCCTCACCGTCTGTGCGACCCGTTTCCAACGTTCCCCATGCATGTGCGACAGCCGAGCTACCGCCTCCCGACACCCCGCCCCGAACTCGAACTGGTCGAGCAGCCCGAACTGAGTTCTGCCTTCATGCTCAGTGGTGCCCATCGGGCCGACGTGCCGCAGGGCTGGAGCTATCCGCGCCACGACCATCCGTACTTCGAGCTGTGCTTGTTGCTCGAGGGCGAGCAACAGGTGCGGCTCACGGGCAACACGCTGACCCAGGGCCCGGGCGACCTGCTGTTGCTCACACCCTTCGAGGCGCATGCGGCGTCGACCGATGTTGCGTCGCGCTTCTACTGCCTGCATTTCGATGTCGACGACATCGACCTGCGGCGTCTGTTGTGCCTGGCCGGCACGCGCGTGTGGTGTGCACACGAGCCCGCGATGCAGGAGGTGCGGCCCTGGCTCGACCGCATGGCGGCGCTGCAGGTCGGGCCCGCCGACTCGGCACTGCGCTGGCGACTGGCCATGGGCGCCGCGCTGACCGGTTTGTTCGCGGCACTCGCCGTCGCCTGCGAGGCCCGCGTCGAGCAGGCGCCAGCACTGCCGCAGGCCGCCCTGCAGACGGCCGCCAGCCTCGCCGCGCTGATCGAGCGTGAAGTCGACCAAGGTGCGCAGGAGACCCCGCTGGAGGCGGCCATCCGGCGGCTGGGCTATGCGCCGGACTATGGCAACGCACTGTTCAAGCAGGTCTATGGCATGTCGGCCCAGCACTACCGATCGAGCCTGAAGCTGCGCCGCGCCAAGCTGTTGCTGCTCAACACGCAGCTCAGCGTGGCGCAGGTGAGCGAGCAGCTGGGCTACGCCAACGGGGCGCACTTCAGCCGGCAGTTCAAGCGCTGGTCGGGCATGTCGCCACAAGCGTTCCGGCGCACGCAAAATGTCGCCGCCTGAAGGCGGTGCGCCGTGCCGCCACGGCCGCCCCACCCGCAGCCTGAAAGTGCCTCGACGATGCGTCTCGCCCAGCGTCTGAACCTGCCGTCCACCCCCTCCGCCGCCTGGTTGCGTGCCGCCGTCGGCCCTGCGTTGTGCGGTGCTGCCTATGCGAACGGCCTGGCGCACGGGCCCGCGCCCCTGCTGGCCGCCTTGCTGCTGGCGGTGACGCTGTACGCCGCGGTGACCCAGCGCAAGGCCGTCGCCCTGCCCTGCTTCGTGGCCGCCGGTGTCGTCATGCTGGCGCTTGGGATGTCGCTGGTGCCCGGCTACTCGCGCGTGGACCTGGGGGTGGTCTCGGTCAACGCCGGCAAGGCGGTGGCCGGGCTGTCGGCCGTCGCGATGCTGCCCTCGGCCTGGCGCTGGAACCGCGCCTGCACGGCGGCCGCGCTCGCCTGTCTGGTGCTGGTGCCGGCACTGGCATGGGCCATCGGTTTCGTGCACTGGGCCCCGGCCACGCCGGCCCATGTGGCGACCTACGCATTCGGCAACCTGTTCGGCACCATCGCCGAGGAATGGTTCTTCCGCCGCTGGTTGCATACGCCACTGCAGCGCTACGGCCGCTGGGCGGCGCTGGTGATCACGGCTGTGTTGTTCGGCATCGCGCACGTCGGCGGCGGCCCGTCCTTCATGCTGCTGGCCGGGGTGGCGGGCCTGTTCTACGGCGCGGTGTTCCAGTTCACCGGCAGCGTCTGGGCCTCGGTGCTGCTGCACCTGGCGCTCAACGTGCTGCGGGCCGCGCTGTTCGGCGGCTGACCGGCCGCCGGCGGCTCAGCCCAGTTCGTCGAGAGCCGCTTCCACCATGCTCTTGATCAAGGCTTCATCGACGGGCTGCCGATAGCGGCACTTGAGATGCCGTACCCCCTTGCCCGAGCCTTCCAGCTGTGAAAACTGAGGGGCGATCGCGGCCCCCTGGAAGAACTGCAGGTTGGCATGGGTCTTGTGCGTCACGATGGCGAGCACATGTTGACCCGAGGCGCTGAAGACGAGGTTGCCCCACTTCACGCTTTGCTCGAGCCCCGGGGCGGCGTCGAGCACCGCGCGTTGCAATGCCTGGGCAGTGGCACGCTCGTCAGGCAACAGGTTGTCGAAATAGGCAGCCACCAGGGCTGCAGGTCGGACAGGTGTACGCATGGCGACTAGGGCTGCTCGGCACAAGGTGGGGTCGCGCAGCGGCACGCCCCGTGTGTCGCTGCCCGGTTCACGGATGAAGAAAAAGAAATGAAACGTCGCCTCATTTGGACATTCATCAAAGCAAGAAGGTCGGGCTCTACAACGGCGAGAAGCACAAGGTGATGCGGGATCGTCTCGACCTTGCATATGGCGGGCCGGGTGCTCGCGCGGCTGTCGGCAGCGTCGAGCCGGCGAGCTTACTTGCACAGCATAGCGGCAGTGGCGGCTCAAGCCCCCGCGCACACGCCGTCGGTGCATGCGCACCGGAAAAGAGCCGTGGGCAATAAATGCCCCGTGCTGAAAAAACTACGCCGATCGCTGCAAGCCGCCCCGCGCGCGCTGCGGCTCGCCGCCTCGACTCCAGCCCAGACAGGCGGCGGCGCTCCAGGAGGATCCGACGAGCAGCACCCCGTCCCGCCAGGACATTCCCGTGGCCATGGCCGATGCCGGCGTGCGCTGCCCCGTCGGCAGTGCGAGCACCCAAACACTGCCGCGCGCGTCGACCCACAACACCGACGCGCTCAGGCGCTCGGCCTGACGCCAGCCCGCAGCAGGCGGGGCGCCGGGCGACAGCAGCACGGTCACCGTCGCCGGCGCCCCGGCCGGGGCCCGCGTGGCCCAGGCCGCGGCGCCGGGCGACAGCAGCACGGTCACCGTCGCCGGCGCCCCGGCCGGGGCCCGCGTGGCCCAGGCCGCGGCGCCGGCGGCGAGCAGCACCAACAGAGTGGCCGTCGCGGGGCCCCCTCCAGACCGGGCCGGGGGCCTCCTGCGCAACGCCCAGGCCGCGACCAGCGCACCCAGGCCGAAGACGAGCAGCCAGCCGAGGTCCCACAACCAGGGGTTGTCCACCCCCATGCGGATGCGATGCAGGCCGAGTGTCCAGTGGCTCAGCACGGCGTCGACGACATGCCAGATGCCGAAGCCGAGCAAGGCGTCGGCCATCAGCCGCCGGCCGGCGCCGGGGGCGCCCAGCCGGGCCCGATGGCGCAGCAACAGGAACAGCCCTGCCACGGCGACGACATACATCGCCGCATGGAACAAGCCGTCGGCCAGCAACTGGGTGCGCAGATCCAGAGGCCCGTCATTGGCCTCGATGCCACTCAGCAAGTGGTGCCACTGCAGCACCTGGTGCAGCAGGATGCCGTCGAAAAAGCCGCCAAGCGCAAAGCCGAGCAGGCCCGCGCCCCACGGCAGGGCGCCGCGGCCCACGGGGTCAGCGGCGGTGGTCGAACTCGCAGTCATGGAAAGGCGTCTCCGATCTTTGCTCTGCGGAGGCAGGAGCAAGTCGGGCGCCTAGGCGGGGTACGAGGTGGGCCGAGAAGGTCGCCGACCCGCCACGGGGCCAGCAGCGCGTGCTGCTTCGCCTCAGTGGGCGTCGAGCAGACGCCGCTGCTGCTCGCGCTCGCAGCTCTTGAAGAGCTCCAGCGCCATGGCCTGCAACGTGTCGTCCTGGCAGATGCGCGCCAGCGCGATGCGCTCGAAGGCGTAGACCCGGTCGAACATCATGCGGGCGATCTGCACCGGCCAGCCGTGGGCAGCCATCAGTTCCTTGAAGCGGGCCAGCAGCAGCAGGTCGGACGACGGCAGCACCGCGGCATGGCTGGGCTGCAGCACCTCGACGATCGGGCCGGGGGCCGTCTCGGCGCACGGCGCGCGCAAGGCCGCAAAGGCGGAGCCGCCAAACTCGGTGGGCAGTTCTTCGGGGGAGTATTCGATCACGTCTGGCAGCGGCAACATGGGGCACCTGGGCGGTCTGCCCCGTGTCGGGGCCATGGATGCGACGATACGCGGGGCGGGGGCGGGCCGATCGGCCAAAAAGACGGCGGGCGGGGCGCCAGTTTCGGCGCCCGCGCCGCCGCGACCTAGGAAAAGCAGGCTTGCAGATCCGTTGCGCAGCTGCGCAACGGGTGGCAATCACTCGTCAGCGCGGACGCGATGCAGTGGCCGGCATAGCCGGGGTCGCGCTGCAAACGGGTCAGGTCGACCCACCAGCCCTGCCCTGCCATCATCCACTTGAAGTCGACCAGGCGAAGGAACTCGACCTGCCGGGCAGGCTCCCGGCGTTGCGGTGTGGTGGTGGCGGTGGTGGTGTGTGTGGTGGTCATGGTGCTCTCCGCAGTGGGCCCCACGCCGGTGATGTGCAGCGGGTACGGCCATGACTCAACCTTAGATGAACGCCAGATTTCAAACATCCCAAGCAAGAGGGGGATGGCCCCCCCAGTTTTGAGGTTGAAATCAGGGCCGTCCGGGCGGTGTGCACTGCAGCAACAGTGCAGCCCGGCGCCCGGGTCAGGTTTTGGGCAGCGTGACGCCGCGTTGGCCCTGGTATTTGCCGCCACGATCCTTGTAGCTGGTCTCGCAGACTTCGTCGCTCTCGAAGAACAGCACCTGGGCGCACCCTTCGCCTGCGTAGATCTTGGCGGGCAGCGGTGTGGTGTTGCTGAATTCGAGCGTCACGTAGCCCTCCCATTCGGGCTCGAAGGGCGTGACGTTGACGATGATGCCGCAGCGCGCATAGGTGCTCTTGCCGAGGCAGATCGTCAGCACGCTGCGCGGAATCCTGAAGTATTCGACGGTGCGGGCCAGCGCAAAGCTGTTGGGCGGGATGATGCAGACCTCGCCCTTGAAGTCGACAAAGCTCTTTTCGTCGAAGTTCTTCGGGTCGACGACGGTCGAATGGATGTTGGTGAAGATCTTGAACTCGTCGGCGCAGCGGATGTCGTAGCCGTAACTGCTGGTGCCGTAGCTGACGATCTTGTGCCCGTCGCCCGCGTAGCGCACCTGGCCCGGCTCGAAGGGCTCGATCATGCCGTGCTGCTCGGCCATCCGGCGGATCCATTTGTCGCTCTTGATGCTCATGCTGGCGTTTCGTGCGCGGTGAAGAAGAGAGTGGCGCCATTCTAGTGGTCGCGCCCAGGGCCCACCGGTGCACGGACCGGGGCGCAGCAGCGGGACGCAATCGGCACCACAATGGAAGGCCGGCGCGCGCTTTGCTTCTGTAGAAAGAGGCAGTGCCGCTGACTACGGGAAAACCATCAGGCAATGCTGCCGAAGATGCCAGGATTTTGGCAGTCGGGGCCGCGGTATGGGCCTAGCATTGCGCTATTGCCGAGTCGCCGCAGCGACCCCGCGCACAGGAGACACGCATGCGCAACGCTTTGACCCTGTTGACCCAATACGCGGAATACCACCGCGATCGCCGCAACATCACGACGCATTTCATCGGTGTGCCGATGATCGTCTTCGCCGTCGGTGTGCTGCTGGCGCGACCGGTCGTGCCGATCGGGGCTGTGACCCTCACGCCGGCCTGGTTGCTGTTCTGGCTGTCTGCTGCCTGGTACCTGACACGGCATGCCGTGCTCGGGCTCGCCGTCAGCGGCGCCGTCGGACTGCTGATGCTGCTGGCACATAGCACCGAAACGATGAGCACCTTGCCCTGGCTGGCGACCGGCCTGGGTTTTTTCACGCTCGGCTGGGTGATCCAGTTCATCGGCCACTACTACGAGGGCCGTAAGCCGGCGTTCGTGGACGACCTCTCCGGGCTGCTGGTGGGGCCGATGTTCGTGGTGGCCGAGGCGATGTTCGCGCTCGGCTGGAACCGCGAAATGCTGCAGGAAATCGAAAAGCGCGCCGGGCCGACCGTGATCCGAGACCTGGCGAACGCGCGCCCCTAAAAGCGGCTCCCGGGCGGCCAGCCCGACGCCTGCCCTGCGCGCATCGGGGCCGGCTGAGGCGGCCGCCGCCTCAGGTGTTTTTCGAAATCGAGATGGTCGGGAACTTCGACGAATAGTCTTTCGCCGTCTCCGCGATCTTCACCGCCACGCGCCGCGCAATGTGCAAATACAGCTTGGCGATGTCGCCGTCCGGCTCGCTGACCACCGTGGGCCGGCCGGCGTCGGCTTGCTCGCGGATGCGCAGGTCGAGCGGCAAGCCGCCAAGGTAGTCCACCCCGTAGTCGGCCGCCATCTTCTTGCCACCTTCGGCACCGAAGATGTGTTCGGCATGGCCGCAGTGGGAACACACATGCACTGCCATGTTTTCCACCACGCCCAAAATGGGCACGCCCACCTTCTCGAACATCTTGAGGCCCTTGCGGGCGTCGAGCAGCGCGATGTCTTGCGGTGTGGTGACGATCACGGCGCCGGTCAGCGGCACGCGCTGGCTCAGCGTCAGCTGGATGTCGCCGGTGCCGGGCGGCATGTCGACGATCAGGTAGTCGAGCTCGCGCCATTGCGTCTGGCGCAGCAGCTGGTCGAGCGCCTGCGTCGCCATCGGGCCGCGCCAGATCATGGGGTTGTCGGGCTCGATCAAAAACCCGATCGACATCACCTGCACGCCATGGTTCACCAGCGGCTGCATGGTCTTGCCGTCCTCGCTTTCGGGACGGTCGGCGATGCCCATCATGGTCGGCTGGCTGGGGCCGTAGATGTCGGCGTCGAGCAGGCCCACCGTGGCGCCTTCGGCGGCCAGCGCCAGCGCCAGGTTGACGGCCGTCGTGCTCTTGCCCACGCCCCCCTTGCCGGAGGCCACCGCGACGATGTTCTTGACCGCGGGTAGCAGTTGCACACCGCGCTGCACGGCATGGGCCAGCACGCGGGTCTGGATGCTCACGTCGACCTGCTGGACACCGGGCACGGTCCGCGCCGCCGCCGAGAGTCGCTCTTGCAACAGCGGCCACTGGCTTTTGGCGGGGTAACCCAGCTCGATCTCGAACGACACGCGCGAGCCGTCGATGCGCAGGTTTTTCAAGGCCTTGGTGCTGACGAAATCCTTGCCGGTGTTCGGATCGACGACCTGTTGCAGCGCCTCGGTCAAGGCTTGTGGAGTGACGGACATGGGGAGTGCGGGGTGTGGGTTCAGGGACTCCGTTTCAGTCTAGCGCAGGCCGACGCCGAAGGCCGGTCCCGCTTTCACGCCGGCGAGCGCCCCGCCCGAGACGCCGGCGGCTGGTCGCGGCCCCGGGGCGAGGCAGGTCCGACCGTCGGACTCCCCCTAGAATCTCGCTTTTCCCCTGACCCGCGCCACGCGCGCAAGAGGCCACGATGACCCGCAAGCTCTTCGTCACGACCGCCCTGCCCTACGCCAATGGCAACTTCCACATCGGCCACATCATGGAGTACATCCAGGCCGACATCTGGGTGCGGTTCCAGCGCATGCAGGGCAACGAAGTGCATTTCGTCGGCGCCGACGACGCCCACGGCGCGCCGATCATGATCGCGGCCGAAAAGGCGGGCAAGACACCTCAGGAGTTCGTCGCGAGCATCGCCGCCGGGCGCAAGCAATACCTCGACGGCTTCCACATCGGCTTCGACCACTGGCACTCGACCGACAGCCGCGAGAACACCGAGCTGGCCCAGGGCATCTACCGGGCACTGCGCAAGAACGGGCTGATCTTCTCGCGCAACATCGAGCAGTTCTTCGACCCGGTCAAGGAGATGTTCCTGCCGGACCGCTACATCAAGGGCGAGTGCCCGAAATGCAACGCGAAGGACCAGTACGGCGACTCGTGCGAGGTGTGCGGCGCGGTCTACACGCCCACCGAACTGAAGCACCCCTACTCGACGCTGACCGGCGCGACGCCGGTGATGCGCAGCAGCGAGCACTACTTCTTCCAGCTGTCGTCGCCGCGCTGCATCGAGTTTTTGCAGCAATGGACGCAGGACGGCAAGCTGCAGCCGGAGGTGGCGAACAAGGTCAAGGAATGGTTCGCCACCGACGAGCACGGTCACGGCGGCCTGAGCGACTGGGACATCTCGCGCGACGCGCCGTATTTCGGCATCGAGATTCCCGATGCACCGGGCAAGTACTTCTATGTATGGCTCGACGCGCCGGTCGGCTATCTGGCCTCGCTGAAGAGCTATTTCAACGCCGGCGGCCCCAAGGCCCGTCATGGCGAGTCGCGCAGCTTCGAGGAGTTCATCGCGGCGCCCGAGGTCGAGCAGTACCACTTCATCGGCAAGGACATCACCTACTTCCACACGCTGTTCTGGCCGGCGATGCTGCACTTCAGCGGTCGCAAGGTGCCCAACAACGTGTTCGTGCACGGCTTCATCACCGTCAGCGGCGAGAAGATGAGCAAGAGCCGGGGCACCGGCATCGACCCGCTCAAATACCTGGCGCTGGGCATGAACGCCGAGTGGTTGCGCTACTACATCGCGGCCAAGCTGAATGCGCGGGTCGAAGACGTCGACTTCAATCCCGACGATTTCGTCGCCCGGGTCAACAGCGACCTGGTGGGCAAGTACATCAACATCGCCAGCCGCGCCGCGGGCTTCATCAGCAAGCGCTTCGGCGGCCGCCTCACCGCGGCGCTGTCGGCCGACGGCCAACAGTTGCTGGCGGCGTTGCAGGGGGGTGCTGCCGATGTGCAGCGCCTGTACGAAGAGCGCGAGTACGGCAAGGCCTTGCGCGAGATCATGTTGCTGGCCGACCGCGTCAACGAATACGTCGACCAGAACAAGCCCTGGGAACTGGCCAAGCAGCAAGGCCAGGACAGCCGGCTGCAAGAGGTCTGCACGGTCTGCATCGAAGCCTTCCGGCTGCTGACGATCTACCTCAAGCCGGTGCTGCCGGCGCTCGCCGCCAGCGTCGAGTCCTTCCTGCAGGTGGCGCCGCTCACGTTTGCCGATGCAGCCCGCACACTCGGCGAACACCAGATCGGCACCTATCAGCACCTGATGCAGCGCGTCGACCCCAAGCAGCTCGACGCCTTGTTCGAGCCGCCGGCCCCGGTGGCCGCCGACAAGCCGGGTGGCGAGGACATCGCCGACACCATCGGCATCGAGGACTTCGCCAAGATCGATTTGCGCATCGCCAAGATCGTCGATTGCCAGTCGGTCGAAGGCTCCGACAAGCTGCTGCGCCTCACGCTCGATGTCGGCGAGGGCAAGACCCGCAACGTCTTCAGCGGCATCAAGAGCGCCTATGCACCGTCGGACCTGGTCGGCAAGCTGACCGTGATGGTCGCCAACCTGGCGCCGCGCAAGATGAAGTTCGGCGTCAGCGAAGGTATGGTGCTGGCCGCCTCGCATGCCGACGAGAAGGCAAACCCCGGCATCTATGTGCTGGAACCCTGGCCGGGCGCCCAGCCGGGCATGCGGGTGCGTTGATGCAAGCACAAGGGCCGCATTCGCGGCCCTTGTCGATGGTGGAGGCGACCGAAAGCGCTACTCGTCCAGCACGTCGGCGCCCGGAGGCGGCGTGAACTTGAACTTGTCCGGCGCGGGGGCGGCGTTCGCCTCGACCTTGCTGAACGACAGCAAGGACTTCTGGCCGAAGGCGTCGAGGATCTCGACCGCGGCGAGGTCCTTGCCACGGAAGCCGACACGCACCGACTGGAACTGGCTGTCCTTCTGCTTCGGCTTGGCCTCGGCCCATTGCAGGCCGTCGCGGTCCGGCAAGGCCTTCAGGTCGAAGTCTTTTTCGAGCGCCCCACCCGCCAGCAGGGCGGCGGGGGTCGCGCCGAGCGCCTGGTTCATCGGCCGCACGCTGACCTGGTTCAGATCGGGGTCGTAGAGCCACACGCGTTGCCCGTCGGCCACGATCAACTGCGCGAAGGGCTTGGCGTATTCGAAGCGGAAGCGCCCCGGCCGCACGAACTCGAAATCGCCCTGGGTGGTGCGCTTCTTGGCGCCGTCGGGCGAGGTCACCGTCTGCGTGAAGCTCGCACGACCGCTTTTCACGTCCTGCACGAAACCCTTGAGCGTGTCGACCGCATCGGCCCAGGCCGGTGCTGCGGCGCCCAGCAGCGCCGCGATCAGCAGGTGGTAAGGCTTCTTCATTCTTCTCGATTCGGCGCCAGGATGTCCCGGTTGCCGTTGGTGGACATGCTAGATACGAGCCCGGACTTTTCCATTTGTTCCAGCAGTCGGGCAGCGCGGTTGTAACCGATGCGGAGGTGGCGCTGTACCAGCGAGATCGACGCGCGCTTGTGCTGCAACACCACCGCGACGGCCTGGTCGTACATCGGGTCGGCCTCGCCGTCGCCACCACCTTCACCGCCCTCGCCCGCGGCACCGCCCTCACCCTCCAGCGTCCCGCCTTCGAGGATGCCTTCGATGTAGTTCGGCTCGCCCTGGCTCTTGAGGTATTCGACCACGCGGTGCACCTCTTCGTCGCTGACGAAGGCGCCGTGGACACGCACTGGCAGCCCCGTGCCAGGCGCGAGGTAGAGCATGTCGCCCTGCCCCAGCAGCGCCTCGGCGCCCATCTGGTCGAGGATGGTGCGCGAGTCGATCTTGCTGGACACCTGGAAGGCGATACGGGTCGGGATGTTGGCCTTGATCAGGCCGGTGATGACGTCCACGCTCGGCCGCTGCGTCGCCAGGATCAAATGGATGCCGGCCGCGCGCGCCTTCTGCGCCAGGCGCGCGATCAGCTCTTCGATCTTCTTGCCGACCACCATCATCAGGTCGGCCAGCTCGTCGATCACCACCACCACGAAGGGCAGGCGGTCGAGCGGTTCGGGCTCTTCGGGCGTCAGGCTGAACGGATTGCTGATCTTTTCGCCGCGCTCGTGGGCGTCGGCGATCTTCTTGTTGTAGCCGGCCAGGTTGCGCACGCCCAGCTTGCTCATCAGCTTGTAGCGGCGCTCCATCTCGCCGACACACCAGTTGAGCGCGTTGCTGGCCTGCTTCATGTCGGTGACGACCGGGGCGAGCAGGTGCGGAATGCCCTCGTACATCGCCATCTCGAGCATCTTCGGGTCGATCAGGATCAGCCGCACGTCGCGTGCTTCGGCCTTGTACAGCAGCGACAAAATCATGGCGTTGATCCCGACCGACTTGCCCGAGCCGGTGGTACCCGCGACCAGCAAATGGGGCATGCGGGCCAGGTCGGCCGTGACCGGGTGGCCGACGATGTCCTTGCCCAGCCCCATGGTCAGCATCGACTGCGCGTCGTTGTAGACCTGCGAGCCGAGGATCTCGGCCAGCCGGATGCTCTGCCGCTTGGCGTTCGGCAGCTCCAGGGCCATCAGGTTCTTGCCGGGGATGGTCTCGACCACGCGAATGCTAACCAGGCTCAGCGACCGGGCCAGGTCCTTGGCCAGGTTGACGATCTGCGAGCCCTTCACGCCAGTGGCGGGCTCGATCTCGTAGCGGGTGATGACCGGGCCGGGCGACGCCGCCACAACCCGCACCTCGACGCCGAAATCCTTCAGCTTCTTCTCGATCAGCCGCGAGGTCATTTCGAGCGTCTCGGGCGTCACCGTCTCGAGCTTGCCGGGCGCCGCGTCGAGCAGGTCGACCTGCGGCAGCTTGGTGTCGGTCAGTTCCGAGAACAAGGGCTTCTGCCGTTCCTTGACGACCCGCTGCGACTTCGGCACCTCCACCACCGGCGGCTCGATCAGGATGGGCGGGTGGTCCTCGATCACGTGGCGCTCGACCTCGACCACCTGCTGGCGCTCCTTGCTGGCCTTCTCGCCCAGCCGCAGGTCTTCCTTGATCTCGCGACGCACTTCGCGCTTGACGCGCCAGCTGTCGATCCAGCCGCCCAGCCGCTCGGCCGCCCGCACCCACGAAAAGCGCAGGGCCATCGAGACACCGGCGACCAGCAGCGAGATCCACCACACGCCGGAGCCGGCGAAGCCGAGCAGCCGCATGCTGCCGGCGCCCAGCGCATGGCCGAGCACGCCTCCGGCGTGGCCGGGCAGATAGGCTTCGAGGTGGTAGAGCCGGGTCCATTCCAGGCTGCAGCTCGCGCTCAGCAGGGCGACCACGCCGACCCAGAACAACCAGACCGGCGGACGGCCACTGGTGTCGGCCGCCGGCGCGTCGTCGCTGCGCAGCAACCGCGCCAACGAGCTCAGCCAGGCGCGCGCGGCCACCAGCACCAGCCACCAGGCCGAGAAACCGAACAGGAAAAACAACAGGTCAGACACCCAGGCGCCGAGCACGCCGGCCGCGTTGTGCAGCCCGCTGCCGTCGCCGGTGGTCGACCAGGCCGCATCCGCGCTCGAATGCGTCAGCATGGCCAGCAGCAACAGCACCAGCCCGAGCGCGCCGAGGAAGGCCGTGAGCTGGACACGCCACCGGGGCGTCGGCACGGGCGCCGCGGCGGAGGGCGTGGCCTTGGGCGCGCGGGTGTACGCCGCGGAACTGCCGCGGCCTGAGTTGGAGCCCGTGGCGGGGCCGGTGGTGGGGGCCGGGGCCGGATCACCCCCGAGAGAGCCAAGAGGAAATGCCATGCGCGGATTGTGAATCAACCGCGTGGCGTCCACACCACATTCGGCTACAACTCGGCACCATTCGTGGCGGCCGGGCTGCAGCCCGGGGGTGGGCTCGAGGGCTCAGGCGGCTTCAGCCGACCTGCAGACGTTCTTTGATCACCACCGAGCCGTCCGGCTGGGTCTCGACGTACTGCCGCTCTTCGAGGTCTTTCATGACCCGGCTGACCATCTCGCGCGAGGCGCCGACGATCTTGGCCAGGTCCTGGCGCGAGACCTTGTTGCGGATCAGCAGCGAGCCATTGCTTTCCTCGGCCATGTCGAGCAGCGTGCGGGCCACGCGGCCGTAGACGTCGAGCAGCGCCAGCGATTCGATCTGCCGGTCGGCCGCACGCAAGCGCGACACCAGGCCGCGCATGATGGCGTAGGACAGGCTGGAATTCTCCGGCAGGCAGCGGGCGAACTCGGGGCGGCCGAGCACCAGCACGTCGGTCTGCACCTCGGCACGCACCGTGGCCGAGTGCGGCTCGTTGTCGATCAAACTCATCTCGCCGACGTAGTCGCCGGGATGCAGCATCGCGAGGATCACCTCGCGGCCGCGGGCGTCGGCGGTCAGGACCCGCGCGCGGCCCGTCAGAAGTATGAACAGGGCATTCGATTTGCGCCCTTGCTCGACGATGATTTCGCCGCGCCGGTAGCGCCGCTTGACCACGCCTTCTGCAACGGCTTCGGCCTGGGTACTGGTCAACATCGAAAACAAGGGTACGCGTCGAATCAGGTCCAGGTTAGACAGCATCGCCATACAGATCACCTTCTGCGTTATGTCTCGGCTTCCCGGGCAAAGCCCGTTCCGCACATCGGCCACCGGCGTTTCTTACAATCGCGGCTTGCGGTGGGGCCTTCAGGCCCCATCTGCCGGGAATCGTGGCACGCCTTTCTGCACGCTGTGAGATATCTCACAGCGGGGACTCTACCTGAAGCAGCGGCTTCGCAGCAGGGGGTACCACCCGAGCAACGACACCACTGGCGCGCAAGCGCCTGCAGCAGCATGACGCCCAAACACGCCCAAGTCCTGATCCTCGGTTCCGGCCCCGCCGGCTACACCGCCGCCATCTACGCCGCGCGCGCCAATCTGAAGCCGATGCTGGTGACCGGGATGGCGCAAGGCGGGCAGTTGATGACGACGACCGAGGTCGACAACTGGCCGGCCGACGTGGCCGGCGTGATGGGCCCCGACCTGATGCAGCGCTTCCAGCAGCATGCCGAGCGTTTCAACACCGAGATCGTGTTCGACCACATCAACGAGGTCTCGCTGGGGCAGCGGCCGTTCCGGCTCAAGGGTGACGCCGGCGAATACACCTGCGACACGCTGATCATCGCGACCGGCGCCTCGGCCAAATACCTCGGCCTGCCCTCCGAGGAGGCCTTCATGGGTCGCGGTGTGAGCGGCTGCGCCACCTGTGACGGCTTTTTCTACCGCGACCAGGACGTCTGCGTGGTCGGCGGCGGCAACACCGCGGTCGAGGAGGCGCTGTACCTGTCCAACATCGCGCGCAAGGTGACCCTGATCCACCGGCGCGACAAATTCCGCGCCGAGGCCATCCTGATCGACAAGGTGGCCGAGAAGGTGCAAGCCGGCAAGATCGAGCTGAAGCTGCACTCGGTGCTCGACGAGGTGCTGGGCGACGCCTCTGGCGTGACCGGCGTGCGGGTGCGCAACGTCAACGACAACAGCACCGAAGACATTGCGCTCAAGGGTTGTTTCATCGCCATCGGCCACCAGCCCAACACCGACATCTTCAAGGGCCAGATCGAGATGAAGGACGGCTACATCCTGACCCGCACCGGCCTGAACGGCTTCGCGACGATGACCAGCGTGCCCGGCGTGTTCGCGGCGGGCGACGTGCAGGATCATGTCTACCGCCAGGCCATCACCAGCGCCGGGACGGGCTGCATGGCCGCGCTCGACGCCCAGCGTTTCCTGGAGCAAGGCGGCCAGGTTTGAGGCGTGCGCCGGCCGCCAGCGGCGGCCGCTGGCGCGGCCTCGGGGCCTGACTGGCGGGAGCGGCGGTTTTCCCGCTATAATCGCCGTCTTTGCCGATACTGGCTTTGCCTCAATCGTTCCGCGCAAGCGGTGGGCGGGTTGGCAGGTGCGCGGTGAAGGATGAGTGTAAAGGGTGGGGCTACAGCACGACAGCAGCCCCCGCAAGAGGCGCGCAAGCCCTCTTCGAGCCCCTGCCGAGTCCTTCCACGTGGCCTGCCTGATGCCAAAAAACGAATGCAGCACGCGAAGCCTTCGAAGGGCGTCCACCAAGCGGCTCGGTCCCGTGTTTTACACCCGGGCCGCCTGCTCTAGGCGTCAAATCTGAACCGAGATTGAAACGGAGAAGCGTCATGGCACGCGTCTGTCAAGTTACGGGCAAGCGCCCGATGGTGGGCAACAATGTGTCCCACGCCAACAACAAAACGAAGCGCCGCTTCCTGCCGAACCTGCAGTACCGCCGCTTCTGGGTCGAGAGCGAAAACCGCTGGGTGCGCCTGCGCGTGAGCAACGCCGCGCTGCGCCTGATCGACAAGGTCGGCATCGACCAGGTCGTCGCCGACCTGCGTGCCAAGGGCGAGCTCTGATCGCCGCCGCCGCTTAAGGAGCAAACACCATGGCCAAGACCGCTCGCGAAAAGATCAAGCTGGAGTCGACCGCAGGCACGGGTCACTTCTACACGACCACCAAGAACAAGAAGACGACGCCCGAGAAGATGGAGATCATGAAGTTCGATCCCAAGGCTCGCAAGCACGTCGCCTACAAGGAAGTGAAGCTGAAGTAATTCGGCTGTCGCTGCCCTTGTTGGCTCAACCCGCCCGGCTTCGGCCCGGCGGGTTTTTTGTTTGTGGGCCCGCGGTCCGGCCTCAGCCTGACGGGGTCCATGAGCGGGAGCGGGAGCCCGTGCGCGGTGCCAGGATGGGCAGGGCCCGACCGGCCCTTCCTTGTCGCCTGCTCCCGACTCGCTGCCAGCCCAGCGCGGCACCACCTGAGCCCGGCCTTCGCAGGCCGAGACCTCCGGGCCAGCCCGAGGTGAGGGACGGCACCGCCTGCGCCCCGACCACAAAGCGATCACCCATGAAAAAACGCCCTCCGAGGAGGGCGTTTTCAGTGAGGCGGCAGCCGAGGAAGACTCAGGCGCGCACCGCCCGCAGCTTGACGGCGAAATCCTGCAAGGCCGCGATGCCACTGTCCTCGGCCTTCTTGCACCAGGCCTGCAGGTCGGCCACCAGTTGCTCGGCGGAGACGTTGGTGCGCGTCCACAGTTGGCGCAGCTCCTCGCGCATCGCGACCAGCTTGGCCAGCGCCGGCGACTGGGCGCAGACGCGCTCGAGGTGGGGCTTGACGTTGGACGGGATGCGGTCCTCGTCACGGTGCAGCCAGCGCTTGGCGACCCGCAGCTCCGACCACTTGGCGCTGTTTTGCGCCCCGCTGGCCTTCAGGTGCGCCAGTTCTGCAGCGCAGGCGCGACGCAGTTCGCGACCGTACTTGGCCATCACTTCATAGCGGTGGGCAATGATCGCCTCGAGCGTGTGCGCGTCGGCCACCGGCTTGACGTCGCCCATCTTGAGCAGCGGCGGCGTCTTGCGGACCTTGGCCAGACCCAGGATCTCGAGCGTGCGGATGTAGGCCCAGCCGATGTCGAACTCGTGCTTCTTGACCGACAGCTTGGCCGACGTCGGGTAGGTGTGGTGGTTGTTGTGCAACTCCTCGCCGCCGATGATGATGCCCCACGGCGAGATGTTGGTGGACGCGTCGGCCGCCTCGAAATTGCGGTAACCCCACCAGTGGGCCAGGCCGTTGATGATGCCGGCGGCGGTGATCGGGATCCACAGCATCTGCACCGCCCAGACGGTCAGGCCAGCGGCGCCGAACAGCAGCAGGTCGATGATCATCATCAAGCCGACGCCGTGCCAGGTGAAGCGGCTGTAGACGTTGCGCTCCATCCAGTCGTCCGGGGTGTTGTGGCCGAACTTCGCCAGGGTCTCCTGGTTCTTGGCCTCGGTGCGATACAACTCGCTGCCGGTCAGCAGCACGGTCTTGATGCCGCGCGTCTGGGGGCTATGGGGATCGTCGACGGTTTCGCACTTGGCGTGGTGCTTGCGGTGGATCGCGACCCACTCCTTGGTCACCATGCCGGTGGTCGTCCACAGCCAGAAGCGGAAGAAATGGCCCACGACGGGGTGGAGGTCGACCGAGCGGTGCGCCTGCGAGCGGTGCAGGAAAATCGTGACCGACGCGATCGTGATGTGGGTCATCACCAGCGTGAACGCGATGATTTGCCAGACCGAAGCGTTCAACACGCCATGGGCCAGCCAGTCGACAAGACTTTCCCACACGACAAGAATCTCTGACATCTAAAGCAGCCTTTCTGAAAGCTCGTCGGATTGTAGGGGAGCGGCCCGGGCGGGCCCGCCGGATTTCACGGGACAAAGCCGCAAGATCCGGGCTTTCTCACCGCAAACTGACCTACATCTAGCCGAACGGGCAGCCCGATTGGAGTCCCTTCCGTCAGCAACGTTCCCACACGGCGGCAAAGAAACCATCAGTTGCATGGCGATGGGGCCAAAGTCGCAGGTGATCACCCTCGACAAGCAAGTTCGGTTCCGCCACCCGGGCATGCTCGAGCACCTCGCCTGCCGGCACCGGCTTGAAGCTGCGCTGGGCCTGCTCCAGAAACTGTTCCGCGATGCGCTCGTTTTCTTCGGCCAGCACGCTGCAGGTGGCATACACCAGCCGCCCGCCGGGCTTCAGCAAGCGGGCCGCGCTTTGCAAAATCGCGAGCTGCTTTGCCGTCAACTCTTCCACCGCCTTGGGCGATTGGCGCCATTTCAGGTCGGGGTTGCGGCGCAGGGTGCCGAGCCCTGAACACGGCGCGTCGACCAACACCCGGTCGATCTTGCCGGCCAGCCGTTTGATCCGTTCGTCGCGCTCATGCGCGATCTGTGCCGGATAGACATTCGACAAGCCGCTGCGGGCCAGGCGCGGCTTGAGGTTGTCGAGCCGGTGGCCCGAGACGTCGAAGGCGTACAGCCGGCCCGTGTTGCGCATGGCAGCGCCGAGCGCCAGCGTCTTGCCGCCGGCCCCGGCGCAGAAGTCGACCACCATCTCGCCGCGCTTGGCCTCGGTCAGCAGCGCCAGCAGCTGGCTGCCCTCGTCCTGCACCTCGACGTCGCCGCGCGTGAACACTTCGAGCTTGTTCAGCGCCGGCTTGCCCTCGACCCGGAGGCCCCAGGGCGAATGGGGGGTTTCGTGCGCTTCGATGCCGGCCGCCTGCAGCTCGGCCATCACCGACTCCCGCTTGGCCTTCAGCAGGTTGACGCGCAAGTCCAGCGGTGCGCTGCGGTTGAGGCTGTCGACCAGCGGCCAGAACTCCTCGCCCAGGCGCTCCTTCAGCGGCGCCACCAGCCAGTCGGGCAGGTTGTGGCGCAGTTTCTCGGGCAGGCTGGTGAGATCGACCCCGCGCACCTGCGTCAGCCAGGTCTGCTCGTGCGGCGCCAGCGCGCCGCGCAAAAAGCTCTCACTGCCCTGCCAGGCGAGGATGGCCAGGCGCCGCTCGAGCGGGCCGGAGCCCGACTGCGCGAAGTGCTGCCAGAGCAGCCGCTGCCGCACGGCCGCATAGGCGGTTTCGGCCAAGGTGTGCCGCTCGCGCGGGCCCAGCTCGCGGTGCTGACGGAAAAAGGCGGAGACGACACCGTCGGCCGGCGCGTCGAACTTCAGGATGGCTCGCACCAGATCGGTGGCGAGCTCCAACAGGGCATTGGGGTGCATCGGCCGATTATCCCCGGGCGCCGCGTGCGCCTCAGCGGGCGGGGCTCGCCCGGCTCACAGCACCAGTTGCGGCTCCCCGCGGCGGTGCACCACCACCCCGTCGCGCAGGTCCAGCGCGTCTTCGACGATCCAGCGCACGGCCCGCGGATAGATCTGGTGCTCGCGGGCGAGCACCCGCTTCGACAGGCTGTCTTCGGTATCGTCCGGCAGCACCGGCACCGCGGCCTGCACGATGATGGGCCCGTGATCCAGTTCGGCCGTCACGTAGTGCACCGTGGCGCCCGCGATCTTGCAGCCTTGTTCGATGGCACGCCGGTGGGTGTGCAGGCCGGTGAAGGCCGGCAGCAACGACGGGTGGATGTTGACCATACGCTGCGCATAGTGCTCGACGAACCCGGGCGTCAGGATACGCATGAAACCGGCCAGCACCACCAGGTCGGGCGTGTGGCGGTCGATCACCCGGGCCAGTTCGGCATCGAAGGCCTCGCGCGTCGCGTGTTGCTTGTGGTCGACCACGTCGGTGGCGATGCCGCGGGCGGCGGCGAACTGCAGCCCCTTCGCGTCGGGCCGGTTGCTGATCACCGCAGCGACGCTCGCCGGCCAACCTTCGGCGGCGCAGGCGTCGACGATGGCCTCCATGTTGGAGCCGCGGCCGGAGATCAGGATCACGATGCGCTTCATGGGGCGGCAGTGTAGCCGCCAGGGTGCCGGCGCGAGCAGGCCGGGAGCGCCCCGCCCCCCTACAATGCCGCACTTTCCCCCACGCTGTACTCTTGCCGAGCCCGCCATGACCGAACGTGTACTCACCGGCATCACCACCACCGGCACCCCGCACCTCGGCAACTACGTCGGGGCGATCCGCCCCGCCATCGCGGCCAGCCGCGCGCCCGGCGTCGAGAGCTTTTTCTTCCTGGCCGACTACCACGCGCTGATCAAGTGCGACGACCCGGCCCGCATCGAACGTTCGCGCCTCGAGATCGCCGCCACCTGGCTGGCCGCCGGGCTCGACACCGAGCGCGTCACCTTCTATCGCCAGAGCGACATCCCCGAGATCCCCGAGCTGACCTGGCTGCTGACCTGCGTGACCAGCAAGGGCCAGATGAACCGCGCCCACGCCTACAAGGCCGCCACCGACGCCAACGACGCGGCGGGCGAAGAGCAGGACGCGGGCGTCACGATGGGCCTGTACTGCTACCCCATCCTGATGGCGGCCGACATCCTGCTGTTCAACGCGCACCGGGTGCCGGTCGGGCGTGACCAGGTGCAGCACATCGAGATGGCGCGCGACATCGGGCAGCGCTTCAACCACCTGTTCGGCCAGGGCCGCGAGCTGTTCGTGCTGCCGCAGGCCGAGATCGAGGAAAGCGTGGCCACCCTGCCCGGCCTCGACGGCCGCAAGATGTCGAAGAGCTACGACAACACCATCCCGCTGTTCGAGGGCGGCGCCCGCGGCCTGAAAGACGCGGTCGCCCGCATCGTCACCGACTCCCGGTTGCCCGGCGAGCCGAAGGACCCCGAGCAGTCGCACCTGGTGACGATCCACGACGCCTTCGCCGACGCCGAGCAGCGTGCCGCCTTCCGCGCCGACCTGATCGCCGGCCTCGGCTGGGGCGACGCCAAGCAGCGCACCGTGGCGTTGATCGAAGCCCACGTTGGCCCGATGCGCGAGCGTTACGCCGAGCTGACCGCACACCCCGAGCGCATCGAGGCGGTGCTGCAGGAGGGTGCCCGCAAGGCGCGCGCGGTCGCGACGCCCTTTTTGGCGGAGCTGCGCCAAGCCGTGGGCCTGCGCCCGATGGTGGCCGTGCCGCAACCCAAGGCGGCGGCGAGCGACGCCGGCAAACCGGCGCTGCCGCTGTTCAAGCAATACCGGGAGTCGGACGGCCGCTTCTACTTCAAGCTGACCGCCCACGACGGCACCGTGCTGCTGCAAAGCCAGGGCCTGGCCGAAGGCCGCGAGGCCGGCAGCTGGGTCAAGCGCTTGAAGACCGAAGGGGCGGCTGCCTTGGCGGACGCGCCGGTAACCTTCGGCGAGGGTGTCGACCGGGCCCGCGTCGAGGCGGCGCTCGCGGCGCTGGTCGCCGCCCAGGAGTGAGCCGGGCGGCCTCACCATGGCAGGCATCCACATCACCGACATCGAGTCGGCCATCAACTGGTGGCGCGCTCGCAAGCCCTCGCTGGACGGCATTTCGGCCTGCGCCGAGGTGCAGGCGCTGGCCGAGGTCTATGCACTGATGGTGTACTACCACGAGGCCGAGTGCGACGAGCTGAGCATGCCGCCCGCCGCCAAGCAGGCCTGGCTGGCCTGGTACGACAGCACCCCCGACACGCCCTGCATCGCGATCTGCTCGACCAGTCAGGGCGACGAGGTCTGCAAAGGCTGCGGTCGCGACTTCGGCGAAGTGCAGTTCTGGCCCGAGATGACGCCGGCGGAGAAGCGCGCCACTTGGCGGCGCATCACGCTCGAAGGCACCGCCTGGCGCTTCAACCGTTATGCCGAACGCGCCCGCGAAGCGGCCGGCGCAGAAGCGGCGCCGGACCACGACAGCAGCGCCGACACGCCGACGCAGCCGACCGCCCCTCCCGCCGCGCAGCCTGCCGCCACGCCGAGCGGCGCCGGCCTTGCCGTCAAGCCCGCCGCACCGGCAGACGCAGGCTGAAGCAGCTGCCGCCCCCCTCGCGCGCCTCGCAGCGCACCTGCCCGCCGTGGCGTTGCGCGATCTGGCGCACCAGGCTGAGGCCGAGCCCGACGCCGCCGGCATGCTCGGCATGCCCCGGCAGACGGTAGAACGCCTCGAAGATGCGTTCACACTGGTCGGGCGGCACACCCGGCCCGCGGTCCTTGACCCACACCACCGCCTGGCCCGACTCGAGCGCGACGCTCACCTCGGGCGGCGCGTCGCCGCCGTAGCGTTGGGCGTTCTCGAGCAGGTTGCGCAACGCGCGCCGCAGCAGCCGCTCGTCGCCCTGCACCACCACGTCCTCGCCCTCCACCTGGGCGTCGACCCGCGCCCCCTCCTCGGCGGCCAGCCCCAGCAGGTCCACCGGGTCGGCGCGGTCGAGCTGCGGCGTGGCGTCGAGGCGGCTGGCCAGCAACACCTCTTCGACCAACGCATCGAGCTCGCGGATGTTGTGCTCGATCTCCTGTTTGAGACCCTCGCGCGATTCGGCCGATGCCAAATCCATCAGCGACACCGCCATCTTCAGCCGCGCGAGCGGCGAACGCAGTTCATGCGAGGCATTGGCGAGCAGCGACTGGTGTGAGCGCACCAGGGCTTCGATACGGTCGGCGGCCTGGTTGAAACTGGTGGCCACCGCCGCCACCTCGTCGCGCCCGCTGACGTGGACGCGGTGACTCAACTGCCCGGCGCCGAATCGCTCGACACCCCCCTTGAGCGTTTCGAGCTGGCGCGTCAGCCGCCGCACCACCGGGTAGGCGCCAGCCGACACGGCGACGAACAGCACCACCAGCGCGACCACCAGGCCGCCGCCGCGCAAGAACGGCGGCGGATCGAGCGGCCCGCCACGGTGGGCCGGGCGCGCGGGCATGCTGCTGCGCCCCGGCTCTCCCGGCATGGCGCCGGCCGGTTCTTGGGCCCCGGCACGCCGGGCCCCCCCGCGGTTGCCGCGCAGCACCCAGACGGTGCGTCCGTCGTCCAGCGGCAGCTTGAAACGCCGCCTCGGGCCTTCCTTCTCGACCCGCACAAAGGTCGGTGACGTCGCGATGCGCTGGCCCGAAACATCGTCCAGCGCCAGCGGCAGCCGCAGCCGCTCGGACCATTGCAACAAGGCCTCGCGCTGTTCGGCCACCGGCGCGCCGGCCGGCGGCAGGTTGTTTTGCGCCAGGTCGCCCCAGGCCGCGAGACGGTCCGACCAGGCGGCCTGCTCCTCGCGCCGCTCGCTCTCGATGTTGCGCTGGAACAGCCAGCCGGCCACCAACGCGAACAGCAGCAGCACGGCCACCACCGTCAGGTAGATGCGCAGGTACAAACTCTTCATCTGGGCTGCCCGTCAGTCGGCCTCGCCATCCTGCTTCTTCGCGAACACGTAACCGGCGCCGCGGATGGTCAAGATGCGGCGCGGGTTCTTGGGGTCGTCTTCGATGGCGGCACGGATGCGCGAGATGTGCACGTCGATCGACCGGTCGAAGGCTTCCAGCGCGTGGCCCTTCAAGGCGTCCATGATCTGGTCGCGCGACAACACCCGGCCGGGCTGTTGGGCCAGCACCACCAGCATCTGGAACTGGTAGCTGGTCAGCTCGCATTCGCGGCTGTCGAGCCGCGCCACGCGGGCGTCGAGGTCGATCTCGAGGCGGCCGAAGCGCAGCACCTCGGCGTCGTCCTGTGCCGGGGCACCGCTGGCGCGCCGCAGCAGCGCCCGCACGCGCGCCAGCAGCTCGCGCGGCTCGAACGGCTTGGGCAGGTAGTCGTCGGCCCCCAGTTCCAGGCCCACCACACGGTCCATCGGCTCGCCGCGGGCGGTGAGCATCAACACCGGCAGCGTGCGGGTGCGGGCGTGGGCGCGCAGTTCGCGGCACAGGTCCAGGCCGTCGCCATCGGGCAGCATCAGGTCGAGCAGCACGGCGTCGTAACCGTGGTCGCGCCGCTCCAGCCGTTCGCGCGCACCCGCCAGCGTGGGCACGGTTTCGATCAGGTAGCCGGCCTGGCGCAGGTAATCACCCACCATGCCGGTCAGGCGGGTGTCGTCGTCGATGAGGAGAAGTCGGGCAGACATGAGGGTCGCGGCGAAAGCTGAGGCCGGCAAGCATAGCGCCCGGCGCGCGGGAGCGTGCCGGGCCGGGAGGCGCACGCAGCGCGTGCGCGGGACGCCATCACATCAGTTGGGCTGCTGTGCCGGCGCCTGTTGTTGCTGTTGTTGCTGCTGTTGTTGGCGCTGCTGTTGCCGCTGCTGCCAACGCTCGGCGCGCTGCTTCATGCGTTCCACCAGCTGGGCACGCTGCTCGGGCGTCAGCACGCGGCTGACCTCCAGCATGGCCTGGGTGATGCGGCGCGACACCTGGTCGTGGTGGGCCAGCTGCTGCTGACGCAGCGCTTCGACCGCATTCGCGTCCACCGTCGGCTGCGCGAACAGCTGCTGCAGCTGCTGGCGCAGCGCGCGCCCGGCTTCGCGTTGCGCCTTGAGGTCGCTGGCTGCGGCGAGCGCGATCTGCTTCACCTGGGCCCGCTGGGCGTCGGTCGCGTTGACGCTGGACAGCCAGCGGTCGACCATCCGTTCGACCCGCTCGGGGCTGCCCATGAAGACACCCGGCACGGAGCCGTGGTGGTGGCCGCCACCGTGATGGCCGTGAGGGCCGCCGGCGCCGAACGCCATCACGGGCAGGGCCGCGGCGGCGGCAAGGCCGATCACCAGGCCGGCCGCGACGCCCTTGAACGAACGGCGGCGCGGGGAAGCAGCAGCGGAGGAAGAGGAAAAACCGGTTTGCGGCGAGTTGGTCACGATGCACTCCTTGGCATGTCCGGGCACAACGCCCATGTACGTATCCTCGCGGCCGCAAGTAAAGCGGCCATGCTCCCCCGGTAAAGTTGTGTGAACGCCCGCTCGCCCTCTGATCAGGACCAAAGAGGCGGCGCTGCGGGCGCCGCCGAACATCCGGCGCTGCCGGTGTGCGCCGCGCCGCCCTTGGCCGCGGCAATGTCGGCAGCCGCCGCCACGCCGTTCTTGGCGGCGATCATCTCGGCCGCGATCGAGACTGCGATTTCCGGCGGCGTCTTGCTGCCGATGTAGACGCCGGCCGGCCCGTGCAGGCGGCCGAGCTCGGCCGGCGCAAGGCCGAAATGCTCCATCAGCCGCTCGCGCCGGGCGTCGTTGTTGCGCCGCGAGCCGAGCGCGGCCACATAGAAGGCGCGCGACCGCAGCGCTTCCATCAGCGCCAGGTCGTCGAGCTTGGGGTCGTGCGTCAGCGCGACCACCGCGGTGCGCTCGTCGGGTTGCAACTCGATCACCAGGTCGTCGGGCATGCTCCGGCTCAGCTGCACGCCGGGCACGTCCCAGCTGTCGCGGTATTCCTCGCGCGGGTCGCACACGATCACCTCGAAGTCCAGCGCCAGCGCGATCTGGCAAAGAAACTTCGACAGCTGCCCGGCACCGATCACGAGCAGACGAAAGCGCGGACCGTGCACCGTCAGCAGCTCGCGCCCGTCGAAGCGCAGGCCAGCCGACCGGTCGGCCTCCTCGAGCGCCACCTCGCCCGAGGCCAGGTCGAGGCGCCGCGCCACCAGCCGGCGCTCGCGTGCGGCCTCCAGCAAGGCTTCGACGGCGCTGCCTTCGTGCAGCGGTTCGCACACCAGCTGGATCGTGCCGCCGCAGGGCAAGCCGAAGCGGCGCGCCTCTTCGGCCGAGACGCCGTAGGTCACCACCTCCGGCCGCGTCGCGGGGATGCCGTGCACCTGCACCCGCGCGATCAAGTCGTCCTCGATGCAGCCGCCCGAGACCGAGCCGGCCACCCGGCCGTCGCCCCGCAGCGCCAGCATCGCGCCCTCGGGCCGGGGCGAGGAGCCCCAGGTCTTGACGACGGTGACCAGCAATACCGCGTGGCCGTCGGCACGCCAGCGGGCGGCATGTCCCAGGACTTCGAGGTCGGTACTGTGCATCGCTCGGTTCTCTCCTTGCGTTCGGCGGATCTATCAGGTCGACAAGGCCGGGCGCTGGCCGGACGGCAAACTGGGCTCGGGGTGCCGTCGCGGCGGCTGGGCCGGCGGCGCGCCCGCCAGTTCGAAATCGACCCAGATCGCGAAGCCGGCGCCGTCGAGCCCGTCGCCCACACCGATGCGGGCCTGGTGCAGTTGGGCAATACGGGCCACCAGCGACAGGCCGATGCCGCTGCCGCGTCCGCCCGCGCCTGGCACCCGGTAGAAGCGGTTGAAGATGCGCTCGCGCTCATGGGGCGGCACGCCGGGGCCGTTGTCGGCCACCTTCAGCCGCGCCACCTCTCGACCACCCTCGATCACACTGCGGCACGACACCACACAACGGCCCCCCGCTGGCGTGTAGCGCAGCGCGTTGTCGATCAGGTTGCGCACCAGCACGCCGACCGCGTCGACGTGCCCCTGCACGTCACAAGGCTCCAGGTCGAGCACGATGCGATGCTGTTTCTGCGCCGCGACCATTTCAAAGTCGCGCACCACCAGCTCGACGGTTTCGTACAGCGGCAACGGCCCGCCCTGCTGTGGCTTGGAGGCATCGATGCGGGCCAGGTCGAGCAGCTGTTCCGACAGGCGCGCGCTGCGTTCGACGCCGGCCGCGAGCTTCACCAAGGCCTGCTTGGCGCACTCGGGGTTCTCGGCGGACGCCGCCAGCTGGGTATGCGCCAGCAGTGCAGCCAGCGGCGTGCGCAGTTCGTGCGCGGCGTCGGCGATGAAGCGCTTTTCGGTCTGCATCGCGGTGTCCAGCTGTGCCAGCAAGGCGTTGAACGACTCGACCAGCGGCCGCACCTCGCTCGGCAGGCCCCCGGTCGGCAGCGGGTTCAAATCGCTCGGGCTGCGCTTGCCCAGCGCGCGCCGGGCGGCCGTGACCGGCCGGAACGACCAGTGCACGACACCCCAGATCGAGGCCTTGAGCAGCAACAGCACCAACACGGCGCTCGACAGGCTCAGCGCCGTCCAGCGTTCGATGTCGGCCCGCAGCAGCGCCTTGGGCTTGCCCACCTGCACCTGCACCCGCCCGGTGACATCGGACACCGCGAACACCCGCCACGGCTGGCCGCCGATCGTCACCTCGGCAAAACCGTCGGCGAAATCGGCCTTGAGCGGTGTGTCCGGCGCGCCGGGCGATTGCATCGCCAGATGGTGGCGACCCACCCAGGCCTGGAAGCTGACCTTGTCGCCCTCGTAGCCGGTTTGCTCGGCCACCTGGAAACGTTCGCGGCGGTTCAGCATCACCCGTTCGGTGTCGACCGGCAGCGACAAGATGATCTGGGTGCCGATGTTGCGCAGCATCATGTCCCACTGGCCGGTCTGGTGACGGCCCATCTGCACCACCTGGCAGCCGATCCAGAACACCCAGAACACCACCAGGGTCGACAGCACCACCACCAACAGGCGCACGCGCAGCGACTTCACGCCCGCTCCTCGCCGACGCGGTAGCCGAAGCCGTGCACCGTGACGATCAAATCGTCGCCCAGCTTGCGCCGCAGTTGGTGCACGTAGACCGCGATGGTGTTGCTTTCGATGCTGCTGCTGTCGCCGTAGACGGCGTCTTCGAGCTGGTCACGCGTGACCACCCAGCCGCGCTTTTCCATCAGGGCCAGCAGTGTGCGGTATTCGTGCAGGCTGAGCGGCACCGGCTGACCGTCGCGCGTGACGACCCGGCGCGCCGGGTCGATCGACACCTTGCCGTGGCTGATCAGCGGCGACACCCGGCCTTGCGCGCGCCGCACCACCGCGCGGATGCGGGCGCCGAGTTCGTCGAGCTGGAAGGGCTTGACGACGTAGTCGTCGGCGCCGGCGTCGAGGCCGTGGATGCGGTCGCTGAGCTGGTCTCGTGCCGTGATGATCAGCACCGGCGTGGCGTCGTAGCGCGAGCGCAGCGCCTGCAGCACACCGAGGCCGGAGCCGCCGGGCAGCCCCAGGTCGAGCAGCACCGCGTGGTAGGCATGGTCGGTCAGGGCCAGGCGGGCGGCGGAGGCATCGCGCACCCAGTCGACCCGGTTGTCGCCTTTCTGGAGGCCATCGCGCACCGCCTCGGCCAGCATTTCGTCGTCTTCGACCAACAGCAGTTGCATGCGTCGTCACCTTGCGGGTTGTCATGCGCCCTCCCGGAAGGGGGGAGGCGCCGTGGAACGGCGTCAGTGTGCCGGGCGGCCATTAAAGACTTCTTAACTGCTGCTGCCCAAAATCCTTGCGATCTGAAGGAGTTAGCGATGACGTGCCCGTCCGAAACGCCACCACTGCCGGTGCGACTGTACAGCGTGCAGCCCGGCATGCCGATCACCCAGGCGCTGCTGTCGGCGCGGCTGGGCGGGCGCGAACAGGTGCTGGCGACGAGCGGAGATGCCGAAGGTGTGCTGTGGGAGGCGCCGCCGGAGCGGGTGATCGAGCGGTGCTACTGGGTCGCGGCGCCGGGGATCGAGAGCCATCCGCGGTCCTTGACGCGGATTCGGGCGTTGACGGACGCGTCGGGGGCGCTGGTGGCGTGGTGGCAGCGGTCGCAGGTCGGGCCGCATCGAGGGGGTGCGTCGTGGCAGCTGCCGGTGTACGTGCCCCACGTGTCGGTGTACGGGGTGACGTCGAAGAATGCGCCGTCGTGGCGGACGGTGCGGCAGCTGTGTACCGACCACTTTATCGACGAGGTGGCGCGGGCGTTGGGGGAGGACCCGATGGATTACCGGCGGCGGTGGTCGCGGGGGGGCGAGACGGGGGCGGGGCGGGGTGGGCGTGAATGGGCTGGGGTGGGGGTGGTGGTTTAGGACAGCTGGGTGCCGCGGCGATTAACTTCGAATATCAATTCAATGCTTTGATAAGACCTGCTCGAACCGTCTTCGGTTGGCTAGTCGTTCGCCATACGCGCGGACTGATTCCATCAACACCTCCGACTTTTCGCCTGAACTCGCGGCTTCAAATTCAATGCTGCTGGGCAGCGACCGCCCGACGAACACGATACTTCTCGTGCCCATGTGATCTTCAAAAAACAAGCCGACGGCATGAGAATTCTTAGCTAGGCACCCAAAGAAGGCCGAGGGGTCGCTCCGTTTAAGTGCCTCTTCCACCGCCAAGTTGATGTTTCCATCTCCTGACAAGAGAAATCCAGCGTCCGCGTTGTACACGGACCTCAGGTAACCTTTCCAGTCCTCATCTGGAGAGACGGGGGCACCGTCCAGATAGAAGCTTTCGGAAGGCCCGCAGACTCTCTTGCGGAAGGTCCTGCTTTTGTTCATTGTTAACAACTTTGCTCGACCGAAGGCCCCCTGAAATTCACTTAGTTTTGGGTTCACTGCGCCGGGCAGGACCTCTGAGAGCAAGAAGGCTGTAATGGGCCGGAATGCTGGTAACACTTTCTCTGCCATACGGTACATATCGCTTGCGGACTTGAAGCGAAACCAGAGTGCGTCAGCCTCAAAATCAAACGCTGTCACTTGACGAAAGATCTCTCCGCCAGCATCACCAGAAATTGTGCAGCTAATCATCGACCGTACCTATTGGATTGACGCACCCGTCCGCGCTGGTAAGAGACATGTTCGCCGTCGGGTCCATGGTAATGCGGAAGCTCGTAGGTTGGACACGGCGTCTGTTTGGTCGGTGGGAATTGGTGGCCGTCGGGGTGCACTTTGACTTCGCCCACCTTCCTCACGCCGCCTGAATTTCGACCGCCCTCGCGAATTTCCTCTACATGCATTTTGCCTCCTGAACCATCCACCCCGTCTGGACGTAACACAGTCGTGTAGCTTCTTGATGTTGGGATGTTTTGAGCTCTCATCGCAGCCCGCCGTGCGGCACGTGCCGTAGGCAACGTGACGTCGCCTTCGGTTTGTTGTCGCCGTTGGGCCCCCATGGGACAAAGTCCGAATGGATCAACCCATTCTGTCGAATTGGGCGCATACAAATAGAGGTTCTCGCCTCCAGCCAGCCCAACCGGATCTTTAGATACAAACCGCCCGGCGCTCGGATCGTAGTACCGATATCGGTTGTAGTGCAGTCCGGTTTCTTCGTCAAAATACTGCCCCTGGAAGCGGATTGGATTCGCAAAGCCGACTTTACGCGCGGCATCGCTGATGGCTTCTTTGGCTTGCCCCCAAGCCTTATATTGCGCGGCCCACGCAATCTTGCCTTCGTGATCTGTCAACTCCTGGGGCGTGCCAAGGTGATCGCACTGGTAGAACGTGATCTCGTGGTTGGCGAACGCCGCCGCCTCTGCCTCAAGTTCGCCGTTCCACAGCGGGTCCAACTCGACGCAGTACTCCCCCCCGCTGGCGGCCGTCAGAGCCCTCACGTCAGTGGTCGGCGCTAGCATGACGGCCTGGCCTCTCCTGGCCTGCAACAGCGGCACAAACGTGCCCGGCTCGTGAATGTAGTGGACCGTTTGCCCTGTCGCACCGCGCTCGGCCTCCGCTGTGCGGATCTCAAAAGCCAGTCTGTCGTCATCCCAGCCGAAAAGCACGTCTTCACGCAATGTCTCGCCGCCGTGCGGGTTGACGCGCTCGCTGCACTTGGCAATGCGACGGCCGAGCGGATCGTAGGCGAAGGCTATGACGGCGTCGGTTGTCACAGCCCTCGCCATGCGATTGAAGGCGTCCCACTCGAACTGGGAACGCTGGCCCATATACACCCGCTCAGTCAGATTGCCGCGCTCGTCGTACCCATAGCGCGTTCCAACGTACTCCTTGAGCAGGTTGTCGAGCACCTTCGGCAGCTTGGCCCGCTCCGTGGATGTCGCTGACCGTTCGCCGGCGTCTTGCACTGGCAAGATGTTGCCCGCGGGGTCGAAGGCAAAGACGTCCTGCCCGAGCGCGCTGGTCGCCTGCAGCAACCGCCCCACCGGATCGTAGCGGTACTGCACCCGGCCCCGGCGGCTGTCCTCAATGTGGTCGAGGTGGCCGGCCTTGTCATAGCTGTAGCGCCGCACGATCGCCGCCTGCGCCCCGACACTGCTGTCCGCGCGCTGATAGGCCTGGTTGATGTCGATTGGGCCGCGCTGCTGACCGTGCTTGACCTGCTGTTCCAACAACCGCCCCACCGGGTCGTATTTCTGGTGCTGCTCCAACCCGTTGCCCTGTTGCCGGTACACCTCCCGGTGCAGCGCATCCCGCTCGAAGCCGAGCACGTCCTGCCCGTCGAGCACCAGCCCATGGATGTGCCCCGAGCCGTAGGTCAGCCATTCCAGCGTGTGACCATCCGGCCGCGTCGTGCCCACCCGCTGGTTCAGCTCGTTGTAACGGTGCCGCCAGACGGCGGTTTTCTTCTCCGGGAAGAACGGACCCTGATAGCCGTGGTGCTCGCGGACCAGGTTGCCGGCCGGGTCGTAGAACCACTGCAGCCGCGCGTGCTCGTTCCTGGCCTCGCCGATGCGCCCGCCCGGGTAGTAGCCGAAGCTCTCGATTTGCTCCTCCCTGCCGGGAACGCTCGCCTTGCGTTGCAGCAGCCGCCCCATCGGATCGAACTTCAGTTCGGTGGTGACACTGCCGTCGACCACCGCCTGCAGCACGCCGGTGTCCTCGGCGTATCGGTATTCGGTCGTCTTGCCGTCGAACCCGGTTTCTGCGAGCAGCTTGCCCACCGGGTCGTACTTGAAGCGGTACGGCTGGTCGTTCTCGTTGCGCAGTTCCAACAGCCGGCCCAGCGGGTCCCAGCGGTAGCCCAGGCGATGACCCAGCGCGTCGACGCGGTCATGCACCAGGCCGGCGGCCGTATAGCGGTAGGACGTGCTGCGCTTGAGGCCGTCCAGGTGCTTGAGCAAGCGGCCTTCGGCGTCGTGGCAGAACTGCTCTTCGGTCTCGTCCGGCGCGATCACCGCTTCCAGCTGGCCGGGGTGGTTGCCGTAGTCCTCGGGCTGCCAGGCGCGCTGCAGCGTTTCCTGCGTCAGCGCGGTGTAGCGGTACTTGGTTTCGTTGCCGGCAGCGTCGGTCGTCTTCACCAGCCGGCCGCGTTCGTCGTAGCTCCACTCGGTGGTGCGGCCCGAGCAGTCGGTGTAGCGGGTCAGTTGGCCGGACGGGGTGTAGCCCAGCTTCTTGGCCCCGCCTTTGGCGTCGGTGACCTTGATGACGCGCCCGCCCTGGTCGTAGGCGTATTCGGTCTTGTGGCCGAGCGGGTCGGTTTCTTCGGTGAGCCGGCCGTGCTGGTCGTAGTCGCGCTTCCAGACACCGCCGTCCGGGTCGAGGATGCCGGTCAGGCGGTGTCCCTGGTCGTACTCAAAATGCACCCGGCTGCCGTCGGCGCGGGTGTGCTGGATGAGGTTGCCGTGCTCGTCGTAGCGGAAGTGCTCCGTGGCCCCGTCCGGATGGACGTGGGTGGTGAGGTTCTTGGCATCGTCGCGGTAGAACCATTCCTCGCGCTTGTCCGGGTGGATGATGCGATAGGGGTAGCCCTTGATGTCGTAGTAGAACCAGGTCTCCCCGCCCAATGCATCGGTGATGTAGGTCAGGCGGATGTTCTCGTCCCACGCCAGCCGGGTGTCATGGCTGCCATCGTCGGCCCATTCGTGGATGGCCTTGGCGTCCGGCCCGGTGCCGTCGTACGCCAGGTTCGTGCCCCGGCCCGTGCGGTCGGTGTAGCGGGTGACCAGGTGGTGCTGGTACTGGTAGCGCCAGCTGGCGCCGTTCTCGTCGCGGGCGTGCACCAGGTCGCCTTGGTCGTCGTACTCGTAGACGGCAAGCGCCCGCGCGAGTTGCCTCTCCTTGACCTCCCAGATGCCCAGCACGCAGCCAGTGCGGGCGTGGGCTTGCAGGGCCACCTCGGCAATAAGTTGTTCACCTTGCAGGCTCTCGATCGCGCTCAGCACCTGCTCACCGGCATAGGGGCCTTCGCGCAGCGTGGCGCCGTAGTGCAGGCGGATGGCGGCACCGTGCAAGGCCGTGAGGCTGCTCAGCCGGAAGTGCTGGGGGCCATAGGCGTCGGCCTTGCCGGGGCAGGTGTCGACCAGTTCGTAGGTCTCTCGCCACGGGCTCGGTTCGCCTTCGGGCAGCGGCTTGCCGGCGTCTAGCCACAAGAGCGTGGCGCTGACCCGGGTGAGCGTGCGGTCCTCGATCGCATCTCGATGCACCTGGCCCACTTCGAGCCAAGGGTAGCGGTGGCTACGACCGTCGGCGCCGTGGTAGACCAGCTCGCGGCCTCGGCCCTTGCCCTGCACGTCGATGCGGGTGGTGTAGGTGTTCAGCCAGCGCGCGCCCAGGTTGCCCTGGTCGAACGACCCGAGGTTGCTGCGGTAGGTCCGGCTCCACGCGATGGGCAGCGGCGCCTGCAGCACGAAGTCGGTGTGGGTGACGCTCTCGGCGCCGGTGACGTAGCTGATGGATCTCGTGGTGCTGGCGGGGGCCGGAAAGAGCTTGCAACAATCCGGATCCCCCTCCGCCTTGGCCTGTTTGTTGACGGCCTCGAGCTTCTTGCCGGGGATTTCCTCGCGCACCTGCGTGCCTTTGTCGGCACTCATCATCGCATGCCGGGTCTTGCGCCGGTTGGCCACCGCCTGCAGGATGCGCTGCAGCAGCCACATGATGCTGCGCTCGACGTTGGGGTCGGCCAGCTGGGTCAGGCTGGCGCGGAAGCCGACCTTGGTCTGCTGCAGCGTGTCGATGAGGCCTTGCACCGTGGCCCGGGCCTCCTTGGACAGCAGGTCGGCGGCTTGGGCGCCGACGAAGTTGCCGGCTTGCCGATACGCGTTGCCGTAGTGGGTCAAGCCCACCTGCGCCACGTGCTTGGCATTGCGGCCCATCTGCTGGGCCGACTGCAGCATCTCCCCGAGCAAGGAGGTGGTCTTGGGGTCGTAGACGACCCGTGCGGGCGGCGGTGGCGGCGTGTTGAGCTTGAACAGCGGCTCTTTACCGAGGCTGCGCTGGAGCACGCTGATGAGTGAGTCGGCGAACTTGTCGGCCCAGTCGGCACACTCCTTGAGCATGCTGCCGAGCTTGCCCGTCGCCTGGGTGATGAAGTTCTCCAGGGAGCCGCTGATGTGGTCGGCCAACTCCATCGTGAGGACTTCGACCACGGCGGCGCCGATGTCCTTGGCGCCGGCGGCGAAGCGGCTTCTGACGAGGTGCAGCGCGGGGCGCAGACTCATGCGCACGGCGCCCAGCGTGGGCACGATGCCGATGATGTTGATGGCGAGCGACACCCACAGGAAGAAGTCGGCGCTCTTCTTCTTGAGGTAGCTTTCGACGATGTGCACCACGTCCATCACGGCACTGGCCAGCGCCATGATGCTGCTGAGCACGGGCAGGCTGCCGGCCACCGTGGTCAGGCGGTCGAGCGTGATGTAGTTGTCGGTCTTCTTGCGCAGCCAGGCGTCGAAGGCGTTGGCGCTGGCCTGCAGGTCTTCGGGGGCGATGGTGTTGAGCGGGGCCACGGCCGTTTGCGGCTCGGGCTTGCTCGCCTGCCCTCCCTCGGGTGTTTTAGTGGGCTCGGTCATGTTGTTCTAGGCCGCCGTCAGACGGCGAATTCCCTGAAGTCTTCGAGTGGCGCAGAGGTGGGCTGGGCGTTGGTCGTGGGCGCCATGTTCCCCATCAGGTCACCGGCGAACCCGGCCGGCAACACGCCCGCTGCCTGCTGGGCGATGACCGGCATGGCCTGAGCCTGGGCGAGTTGCATCGCGGGCTCGACCAGTGCCTTCACGCCGCCTTGCTGAACCGCCTGCACGGTACCCGCCACCTGCTGTGCCGTCGACGTAGCAGCGACGACCCTGCTCAGCGTGCCGGCAGCGCCTGAGGCCGCAGGAGCAGCGCTGGCGAGCGACGCCGCGCTGCCCAGTGCCCCCGAGGCCGTTTGGGTGCCCTGCGAGCCGCTGAAGTTGGAGGCCAGCGTCGCTGTCGTCGGGGTGCTCCCCACTGCCGGCTCCGGCGGCCAGTTGAACTTCCCGAAGTGGCTGCCCTCGTCCCAGGTGTTGCTCGGATCTTTGCCGTAGACGACCTCCACGACGCCCATCGGCACGCCGGAAACGGCGTTGAAACCCTTGCCGTCGAGTGCACCGCCATGGCTCGCAGCTTCGGAGTCGGTCACGCTGAACCCGCCCTGCTTGACACCTTGCACCCGCTCGCCGTTGGAGCGCACGTATTCGTGGAAGAGTTCGAGGTTGCCCGTGGGCAGCTGGATGGCTTGCGGCAGGCTCGGCGTGCCCATGCTGGCCGGGCCGGTGTGCGAGAAGCCGGTCGCCTGGACCTGCCAGGGGCCGCCGGTGCCATGCGTGATGCCCGAGCCGCTCCACTTCGTGAAGCTGCCGCCGCCGTTGACCACCACCTCATCCTTGGCCGTGATCTCGATGCGGTTGGCAGTGTGCGTGATGTTGAGCTTGGCCAGCAGGTTGATGCTGTCCTTCAGCGCGGTGACGTCGATGTTGGCGCTGGCCGCCACCAACTTCATGCCGGCGTTGTAGGCGAACAGCCGCACGGCCTCCTTGACGCTCGCCAGCAGGCTCTTGCCGGCACTGATGCTCGTGTGCCCGCCGCTCGTGAGCGCCGTGTGTTGGGCGCTGACGATGTGGCTGGACCCTTGTGTGGTGGTCTGAATGCCGGCCGGGCTGGCGAGGGTCAGGTGCGGCGCCTGGAACTCGGGGAACTCGCCGTCTTGCGGGTTGCCACCCTGGCCCTGGATGTCGGCGGTCTGCGCCTGCAGTGCCTTGACGACTTCATCTTGGTCGCCGGCCTGGTGGGCCTGCGCTTCCTTGGCCGCGTCCGACAAGCTCTGGTGCAGGTCCTGGCCTTGCGTGAGCCGCTCCACCGTCTCGCCCATGTCGGTGAGGTGCGCGCGCGCATTCAGCCGTTCCTCGGTGGTGACGAGCAGGCCCTGCCCGGCACGCACGGCACCGTGCCCATCGGTGCGCAGTTCGAAGCCTTGCCCTCTGGCCTCCTTGCGGCCGGCGGTGTCTTCGATGCGGGTGATGTGGCCCAGGCTGAGCTGGCTGGCCTGGTGGTCGCTCCGGGCTTGCACCTGGATGCCGTTCTCGGTGTCGTCCAGCACCACATGGTTGCTGCGGCCGCCGGGACTGTTGCCGCCACTGGGTGTCAGCTCGCGGCTGCGCAGGCCGGTCAGCGAGCGCTGCTCGGGCAGCTTCCACGGCGGCATGTAGGCCTGGTTGTGGACAGCTGCGGTGATCAGCGGGTGGTCCGGGTTCCCGTCAAGCCACTGCACTACCACTTCCGAGCCCACCCGCGGCGGGCTGATCAGACCGTTCTCGCCGCCGGCCCAGTTCGTCGCCACGCGCACCCAGCAGCTGCCGCTTTGCTCGCGGTCCCAGTGGAACTGCACCTGCACGCGGCCGTATTCATCCACATGCAGGCTGCCGGCGCCTTCGGGGCCGACGACGAGGGCCGTTTGCAGCGTCACGATGCGGGTCGGCTTGCTGTTGAAACCGAGGCCCGGCCGCCACACCACCGCCTTGGGTTGGCACACGAAGCTGTTGTCGTACTCGGCGACCGCCTCCGCACCCTGCAGGTAGTTGTTGGCGGCCTGGTGCTCGACTTCGAGGATCAGGAATTCAGCGTCTTCGCCACTGTGAGCGAAGTGGTCGGCCAGCTTGAACCAACGCCCCGGCATGACAAAGCCGTTGTTGCCCCGCGCTTCGTACTGCTGGCCGCGCGCCTCGACTTCTTCCATGCGCCGGCGTGCGAGTTGGTCGCCGCCGGTGCGGTGCTTGAAGCCGTAGTGACCTTCGTAGCTGTGGATCTCGAGCGGGGGCGTGTCGCCTTGTTCGATGATGCTGGGCGTCCCGGTGTGCACCGGCGTGGGGTCCTTGAAGTCGAAGCCGGAGACCGTGTAATGCGCCGAGACCGCCTCACGCTTCGGGCTCCACTGCGCGATGGCGTTCTCTTCTTCGGAGCCGGCGTTGCTGTGGAAGCGGATCTCGGGCGATGCACCGTCGATGGGGTCGGTGGAGCGTGTGTCGTCGACGAAGACGAGCTTCTGGCCCTTCTCGGTGTGCTCGTAGCGGTAGCTGTAGCCGGCCGCCTCCAGCCACCGGTGCAGCACATTCGCATCGCTTTCAGCGTACTGCGTGCGCATCGTGAACTGCGGCTGTTCGCCTGTGACCTTCCACTCCCACACTGGCAGCTCGCCATAGTCGGCGAACAGCGTTTGCGCCTGCTGCTGCAGCGTCTGGTGGTGGAACAGCCGGTTGTTCTGCCGCAACGTCAGGAAGTACAGCCAAGGCACGAGCACGGCTTCGTAGAAGGCGATGCCCCCGTCGGTCTTGACGTGGCGGAAGCGCCAGACGTGGCCGGTGAAGTGACGCAAGCTGCCATCGGCGCGCACCAGCGACACACAGAGCAGCTTGCCTTGCAGTGCTTCGAGCTGGATGTCGGCGTCGTCGCTCAGCAGTTCGATCGTGTAGCGGTAATCGCGCGAGAGCGATTCGACGGCGTGCAGTCGCTCGACCAGCAGTTCGGCGTCGGGGCCATCTTGGTTGGGAAAGGACAGGCGCAAGAGGCGCGCGTGCTGGCGCCCCTCGATGAGAGCTCGCAGTCGGCTCATCGTGTAGTGGCCATCTTGTGGGCCGAGGCTCCGAGCAGGACGGGCTCGACGAGGCCGGGTGCGGCGATGCGCATCCAGCTTTCTCTGACGTCGTTGCTTTGCAGCGGGAACGGCCGGCGCCGCCGTCGCGTCAGACGGCCAGACAGACGTGATGCGGCAGCGAGATCGCTGTGATCCATCGGAATCCTCCCTGAAACGGCAACGTCTTCAGGCGTTGCCACCCCTGCTCTACTTCTCGTGGGCCGCAGTGTAGCCAGCGACAAGGGAGTTTCGGCGGCCCTCCCCCGGCTAGAGGGATGGCGCGATGGTTAGCCGTTGTAAACACCGGGGGGAAGCCGGTGGGACGGCGGGCAACGGTTGGACGCTCGAATGCAACGGCATTCAAGCTCGCTGAACTTCAATTCTTGAAAGCGTGGAACTCGTATGAAATGGCGATCGACCGCGCCTGAGCGTTCCCAACCTCAAAAGAGAGTTCGGCGCACCACGAATACCAGTCCCAACGCTGTACAGATCGGCCTGGTGGGACAACCTGTTTGGTTTTAACCTTTCCCTCGCATGCAAGATTGACGGTGATAGGAGCCTTGGCATCCAGATCGATCTCCAGATAAAGGCCAACCACCTGTCCCTCAGCGGCCTTTGGGTCTAGCTGAATGGTCTTGGAGAAGTCAGCGAGCGTTATGTCAGGGCGCGTGCAGGCAGAGGTCACCACTGCAACCATTGCGGCGGCGGCAAGACCCCCAACGACTCGCGTCAGTTGTGACGAGCATGGCGTTTCGCCGCCCCGGTCGGAGATGCAACGTTGGAAGCTCACTATTCGCCCTTCAGTTCACCCTCGCCACTTTCATCGTGGGAAACGTGAATTTTGTGCTGTAGGTTTCACGCTGGTAAACAATGATCTGCGGCGTGGCAGAGCAATGCCGTTGAATTCCTCAACGGTGGTCTCGTAATGTTCCCGCTCGATCGAGCTTAAACCGTCGGCCTCGCCACACCAGCTGTGAATGTCCGCAAATCCTTTGTCGAGCGGGAACACGAAACTAGATCTTGTTCTCTTTCCACAGCACGATCAGCTCGATCGGCCAGAACTCGAACGGCACCATCATCACGGCCTGGGTCGACGGGTGAGTCAGGATGGGAAACAGCCCGGCCGACAGCACGCCATTCGGAACGTGCTTGCGAAAGACCATGAACGTCGCGGACCGCACCGGCTTGCTGGAGAACACCTTGGGAAGCTCGAATCCCATCGAGCGGTCCATTTCATCGGTGACCAGCCGCGCCACTTCCTTCAGTTCCGGGTCGGTCGGCTCGGTCTGCTTGAACGAGACAAAGGTGCGGCTGATCAGCTGCAGTTCCTGCGGATGGGAGTCGAAGTAGCTGTCCGGCGAGTGCAGCAGCAAGGCCGGGCAGTCCACCTCACCGGGCTCGAACAATAGTGCATTGGCCTGGACCAGCGCGCCCCAGACGATATGCCCTTCGGTCAGCAGCAGCTTCTGCTGCTCGAAGCATTCGGCCAAGCCGTCGGTCTCTTTCACCCACGACGGCCTGGGCCCGAGCAGGGACGCCAGCGTGATGAAGTTCATTCGCTGCTGCCGCAACTGATAGCTGGAGCGCAGCCGGGTGATGATTTGCTCCATTTCCGGCTGTGGTTGCACGGGCTTCACGAAGTGCGCGCCCGAGTTGTTTCCCGGGCTGCTGACCGGCCGCTCCAGCACCTTCCCGGCCGCAAAGGATTCACCCGTGTCAGTGACGCCGTAGTAGGCCCAGAGAACCGGCGGGTTTCCCCAGTTGGACGTGTCGCACACGGTTTCGCCCGGCAACAGCCATTCCGCCTTCTGGCCGTACCACTCTCTGAAGTCGTTCTCTGTGTAGAAATCGCCGGTCACGCTGGCCAGCTGCCATGCAGCTTGCTTGGCTTTGAAACCCCCGAACTTGGCAATTCGGATTTTGCGTGAAGAAATATTTTTGAGGATCGTCGAGAAGTAGTGGCGATCATCGGCCCGCTGGTCACTGGCGGCGTACGAGATCTCGATGAACTGCTTGCCACGCTCCAACTGGTCGAGCGTGAGAGAGGTGTCCGCCGCCAGCTTGCTCTTGAGCTGCTTCAGGATGTCTGGCGGCAAGGTGTCCCAATCGGATTTGTTGATCCACTCGGTGTGCAGCAACTGCCCGGTGGGGGAACAAACGTAGAAACACTTCACCCCGGTGACAAACGACGAGACGGTGTAACCCTGGTTCGGCGGCGAATGCAACCTGAGATAGCCGTCGCGCACCTCTGCGACCTCGACCCATGCCGGTGTGGCGCCCGACAGGTCAGGCACAAAGAGGCGCTTGCCGCTGTCGCGGGAGTATTCGAGCAGTCGTTCCTGTGCGGCCGTCAGCGGTCCGCTGGCCAAGGCTTCGCTGAGACTCTTGTTTGCCTGATAAAAGCCCAGGACCGAATCGCCGCCGTCCCTCCCGTTCTTGAACTGCTTGGTGACCTTGACGTGCGGGAAGACGGTGTCCCCTTCGTTCAGCACCACGCACAAGTTCTCCTCATGCCGCGACCATTGCCCTCCCAGGCTGCCGATGGTGCACTCGCCGAGGAAAGCGCCAATCAGATTGATGGCACGCTCCCACTGGTCGTTGGAGTGCCTCAGCCGGGCCCGCTCGATATAGCCGTCCAGCCAGCGAACGCCGGCCTCGTCGTAGCCCAGTTCCTGCTGCATCTGCTCCCTGACGAGGCTGCGCAGCTTCTCGGCCGCGGCTCGCATCTGTTCTGCCAGTTCCAGTGCCGCCACTTTCTGCGGCTCGGGCTGAATGAGCGTGTCGTTGTAGTAGTCCTTGATCTCCCTCAGCATGTGCGGCTTGCTGAAATCGAAAGCCGGTTCAGCCTCGCCAGCGGGAGTCGTCTGCACAAGCGCATCCGGGTTGCAGCCCACCCAGGTCCCCAGCTGCTCCACGTAGTAGCTGTTGCAGTCCTCCACCTCCAAGTGCCACACACGCGCCGGATGATCGCTGGCCTGCACCTTCCGCACCAGTGCATTGCCGTTGAAGCTCAGCACCAGGACCTGCCCGGGACGTACCCGACCGGCCGCTGCCCAGCCTGACGGCTGGGTCCAGATCGGCTGGCCCTCGGCGACGAGCAAGGTGTCCTCAATGCCGTCAGCCAGGTTTTGCAAGGTGACGTGCAGGAGCGACCGTACATCGGCAGGTGTTGTTCGCGTCACCCGTCGGTATTGGTACTCGCTGTGTTGGCGACGGCGGCGCGGCGGCGGTACCTGTTCCGGGTGCGTCAGAACCCAATCCCCTACGGCAATGCTCTCGATGGGCTTCAGGCCTTCCTTGGTATGTATGCGCGTACCGCAGGCGAATCCCAGTTCAGGACCGAGCATCAGGGTTGGCAGCGGCGTGGTGGACATGGAGGATCTCGCGACTTACTGCGATCAGAAAACTTCTCGTCAGCCAGGGCACCCATGCCTTTCGAAACGAATTCGCTGTGATGGGTAGCGCGGCAGCCGCCAAAAACACGCGTGCCGGTTAGTGGGCCTAACGGCAGCAGCGATCGGCCTGGAAGTATCGGACTTGCCAGCAGGCTTGGATGCTTGCGTGAGGGCAAATGACGGGGGGCGTGATAAATGCACGCGACCGGGCCGGCACGACCGGGCCAGCGCCCGGATTCGCCAGTAGAACCGCAGTGGCAACCCTGCAGAAACAAAAAAGCCGTTGAAAATCAACGGCTTTTTCTCTTTCGATTTGGCGGAAAGGGAGGGATTCGAACCCTCGATACGGTAAAACCGTATACCGGATTTCGAGTCCGGCGCATTCGACCACTCTGCCACCTTTCCTGGTGTTCTCGCATCTGATGGACCCGCAGCATGCGGCCTGAGCCCACCCCTGAAGCACCCGACCGGGCCACCTCAGGCCGCTGGCACGTGGTCAGTGCCGAGCGAAGCCTGTGATTATAACCATCACCCGCGGATTTCTGTCAGCCCCCCCATGTAGGGCACCAACACCTGCGGCACTTCGATGCTGCCGTCCGCGCGCTGGTAGTTCTCGAGCACCGCCACCAAGGTGCGGCCCACCGCCAGGCCCGAGCCGTTCAGCGTGTGCACCAGCTCCGGCTTGCCCTGCGCGTTCTTGAAGCGCGTCTGCATGCGCCGCGCCTGGAACGCCTCGCAGTTCGACACCGAGCTGATCTCGCGATACGTGTTCTGCGCCGGCAACCACACCTCCAGGTCGTAGGTCTTGGCCGCGCCGAAGCCCATGTCGCCGCTGCACAGCGTGATCACGCGGTACGGCAGCCCGAGCTTGCGCAGCACCGCCTCGGCGTGCCCCAGCATCTCTTCCAACGCTTCGTAGCTCTTCTCGGGGTGCACGATCTGCACCATCTCGACCTTGTCGAACTGGTGCTGCCGGATCATGCCGCGCGTGTCCTTGCCGTAGCTGCCCGCCTCGGAGCGGAAGCAGGGGCTGTGGGCCGTGAACTTGAGCGGCAGCTGTTCGGCCGGCACGATCTGCTCACGCACGCTGTTGGTCAGCGAGATCTCGGCGGTCGAGATCAAATATTGCACCGCCGCGCTCTCGTCGCCGCCGCGCGAGACCCAGAACATGTCGTCCTTGAACTTGGGCAACTGGCCGGTGCCCACCAGCACCTCGGCATTGACGATGTAGGGCGTGTAGCACTCGGTATAACCGTGCTCGCCCGTCTGCACGTCGAGCATGAACTGCGCCAGCGCCCGGTGCAGCCGCGCGATCGGCCCGCGCAGGAAGCTGAAGCGCGCGCCCGACAGCTTGGCGCCGGTGTCGAAGTCGAGCCCGAGCGGTGCGCCGAGGTCGACATGGTCCTTGACGGCGAAGTCGAAGCTGCGCGGCGCCTCACCCTGCGGGCTCCAACGGCGCACCTCGACGTTAGCCGACTCGTCCGACCCCACCGGCACGCTCTCGTGCGGCAGGTTGGGCAGTTGCAGCAGCAGGTCGTTCAGTTCGGCCTGCAGCGCGTCCAGCCGTTCGGCCGACGCCTTCAGCGCGTCGCCCAGGCCGGCCACCTCGGCCATCACGCTGCTCGTGTCCTCGCCCTTGGCCTTGAGCTGGCCGATCTGCTTGGACAGGCTGTTGCGCTTGGCCTGCAGCTCCTCGGTGCTGGTCTGCAGCGCCTTGCGCTCGGACTCCAGCGCCTTGAAGCGTTCGACGTCCAGAAAAGGTTGCGGCGACTTGCGCGTGGCGAGCCGGGCGGTCACACCTTCAAGGTCTTTGCGCAGCAGGGTGATATCGAGCATGGATGTGCGGGGCGCGTAGCCCCGTCGGTCATGTTGAGCCAGAAGGAACCTGGCATTGTAGGGAAGGCGCGCTCGATCAGGCGCCGGCGACCCTGCGGCTCAGCGCAGCCCGGTGCCGTTCAAACCGCTGCCGCCCAGCCCCTTGGGCAACGGGAAGCGCACCGTCTCCTCGACACCTTCCATGCGGCGCACCGACACCGCTCCCAAGGCCTTCAGGCGCTCGATCACCTGCTGCACCAGGATGTCGGGGGCCGAGGCGCCGGCCGTCAGGCCGACCCGGCTCTTGCCCTCGAACCACTCGGGGCGCAGGTCCGACGGCTGGTCGACCATGTAGGACGGCGTGCCCTTGCGCAACGCCACCTCACGCAAGCGGTTGCTGTTGGAGCTGGTGGGGCTGCCGACCACGATGACGATGTCCACCTGTGGCGCCAGCACCTTGACGGCGTCCTGGCGGTTCTGCGTCGCGTAGCAGATGTCCTGCTGCTTGGGCTCGCGCACGAGCGGAAAGCGCGCCTTGACCGCGGCCATGATCTCGGCGGCGTCGTCGACGCTGAGCGTGGTCTGCGTCACCACCGCCAGCCGGCTCGGGTCGCGCACCGGCACATGTGCGACGTCGGCCGCCTCCTCCACCAGGTAGATGCTGTCGCTCAGCTGGCCCATCGTGCCCTCGACCTCGGGGTGCCCCTTGTGGCCGATCATGATGAACTCGTAGCCTTCCTTGTGCAGCTTGGCCACCTCGACGTGCACCTTGGTCACCAGCGGGCAGGTGGCGTCGAACACCTGAAACCCGCGCGCCTGCGCCTCCAGCCGCACCGCCTTGCTGACGCCGTGGGCGCTGAACACCAGCGTGGCGCCGGGCGGCACCTGGTCGAGCTCTTCGATGAAGATCGCGCCCTTGGCCTTCAGGTCGCTGACGACATAGGTGTTGTGCACGATCTCGTGGCGCACATAAATGGGCGCGCCGAACTGCTGCAGCGCCCGCTCGACGATCTCGATGGCCCGGTCGACACCGGCACAGAAGCCCCGCGGCTCGGCCAGCAACACGTCACGCACTTCGGTCGTCGCCATCACAGCACCCCGATCAATTGCACTTCGAAGCTGACCGGCTGCCCGGCCAGCGGATGGTTGAAGTCGAACAAGATCCAGTCCTCGCCCAGCTCGCGCACCACACCGGCGTAGCTGGCGCTGCCGTCGGGTGTCGGAAACTGCACCACGTCGCCGACGTGATAGGTTTCGTCCGGGTCGCCCAGCTCGGCCAGCAGCGCCCGCTTGACCTTCTGCAACAGATCGGCGTTGCGTTCGCCGAACGCCTCGCCCGGCGCCAGCGTGAAGGTGGTGCGCGTGCCTTCTTCGAGGCCCAGCAGCCGCTGCTCCATCGCAGGCGCCAGCTCACCGGTGCCGAGCGACAACGTCGCCGGCTTGTCGTTGAAGGTGTTGATGATGTCCGCCCCGTCGGGGCCGACGAGTCGGTAGTGCAGGGTCAGAAAAGACCCGGGTTGTACTGCGGCCACCTGCGGCACCTCGGTTTTGTAGACTGGCTGCATTGTAGAAGTCCCGCCCCCGGCCTTTTGGACCCCGGGTCACTCCCTTGTTTGCCGACGCACGGCCCACCCCGCCCATGCTGCTCAAGGACCTGCCGCCTGACGCGCGCCCGCGTGAAAAACTTCTCACCCTCGGGCCCTCGGCGCTGGCCGATGCCGAGTTGCTCGCGCTGCTGCTGCGCACCGGGCTGCAGGGGTGTTCGGTGCTGCAACTGGCCGAGCAGCTGCTGGGCGCCTTCGGCGGTGTCGCCGGGCTGCTGCAGACCCAGGCCGACGACTTGCGCAGCATCAAGGGCCTCGGGCCTGCCAAACGCGCCGAGCTGGTCGCCGTGCTCGAGCTGGCGCGGCGCGCGCTGGCGCAGGAGCTGCGCCAGCGCCCGGGCTTCGACGGGCCGGAGCAGGTCAAGGACTACCTGCGGCTGCAGCTCGGCGCGCGCCCGCACGAGGTCTTCGTGGTGCTGTTCCTCGACGCCCAGAACCGGCTGCTCGCTTGCGAGGAACTGTTCCGCGGCACGCTGACACAAACCAGCGTCTACCCGCGCGAGGTGCTCAAGCGCGCGCTGGCCCACAATGCCGCCGGCGTGGTCCTCGCGCACAACCATCCGTCCGGCCATGCCGAGCCGTCGAAGGCCGACGAATACCTGACCCAGAGCTTGAAGTCGGCGCTGGCGATGATCGACGTGGCGGTGCTCGATCACATCGTCGTCGGCCGCGGCCAGGCGGTTTCTTTTGCCGAGCGAGGCTTGTTGTAAGGAAGTCCCGATGAAAGCCAAGAGCTTCGCCGAGCTGGGCGACGTGCGCCGGCTGCTGCAGGAACGCCAGCGCGAGGCCGAACGGCGCGAAGCCGAACGGCGTGCCGAAGAAGAGCGCTTGCGGCGCGAGCGCGAGTTGTTCACGCGCAGCGTCGGGCGCATCCACGCGCTGAAGGAACGCGGCCTGGCCGAGGTGCCGCGCGAGCGGCCCGAGCCGGTGCCGTTCCAGCGCAGGCTCGACGAGCAGGAGGTGCTGCGCGAGGCGATCTCCGACGAATTCGACGTCGAAACCCTGCTGGAAACCGACGCCGCGCTGTCGTTTCGGCGGCCCGGCGTGGGGCCCGAGGTGGTGCGCCGGCTGCGCCGCGGCGAGTGGGTGATCCAGGCGCAGATCGATCTGCACGGCCTGCGCCGCGAGGAGGCGCGCGAGCAACTGGCGGAGTTCTTGCGCGAGGCGGTGCGCCATGGCCTGCGCTGCGTGCGCGTGATCCATGGCAAGGGCAACGGCTCACCCGGCCGCGAGCCGGTGCTCAAGACCAAGGTGCGCGGCTGGCTGGTGCAAAAGGAAGAGGTGATCGCCTACGTGCAGGCGCGCGCCTCCGACGGCGGCAACGGCGCGCTGGTGGTGTTGCTGCGGCCGTCCAACGACCTGGCACGCCGGCCGGCGTCCGCGTCGGCGCCCTGACGACCGGCCCGGCCGGCTCAGCCGCCCTTGTTGCGCATCCAGTCGGCCGTATTGAAGAACGACGCCTGCAAGCGCTCGGCCAGGTGCGGGTCCAGCCCCACCTCCGACATCGCTTGCTGCATGCAGGCCAGCCACTGGTCGCGCTCGCGGATGCCGATCGCAAACGGCAGATGGCGGGCACGCAGCCGCGGGTGGCCGAAGCGCTCGACGTAGTGCTGCGGCCCGCCCAGCCAGCCGCACAAAAACCAGAACAGCTTGTCGCGCGAGCCCTCTGTCGAGGTCGGGTGCATCGCCCGCAGTTCGCGCCAGGCCGGCTCCAGCTCCATCAGGTCGTAAAAGCGGTCGACCAGCTCGCGCACCTTGGCTTCGCCGCCCACGACTTCAAACGGGCTCACCTCGCCCGGGCGGTCGGATTCGTCGTTCACGTCTTTCCTCTCGACGGGCGCAGCGGCCCGTCCTCGTTGCATCACTTCAAATAGCCCCAGGCCTTCAGCCGGTTGGCCGAATAACCGGCGGCATCACCCTGGCGCGTCGCCGTCAGGTACCGGTGGTAGTGCTTCGCGGCTCGCTCGCGGTCGCCCATGCCTTCGAGCGACACGCCCTTCAGAAACGTCACGCCGGGGTCGCCCGGCAGCAGGCGGTCGAACGCCTCCAGCTCTTCGTAGGCCCGGTCGGGCTGCCGCGCGCTCAAGGCCAGCACGCCCGCCAGCTTGCGGGCCTGCGCCTCTTGCGGATAGACGGTCTTGGCGGCGTCGGCATAGCGGCGCGCCTCGCCGGCGTTGCCCTGGGCATGCAGGCATTGGGCCATGCGCAGGTTGGCCGCGTAATCCTGCGGCGTGCGCTTGATCGCGGCGGCAAACTCACCTTGTGCATCGGCATACGCCTTGCGCGACATCGCGGTCTCGCCGTTCTTGCAGGCGTCGATGGTCGGTTTGATGCGGCGCAGGCCGGCCGTGCGGTCCATGAAGCGCTCGCGCCCGGTAGCGGCCGAGCTGCTCGCCGCATAACGGCTCTCGGCCAACTGCCGCGCGGTGTCGCGCCGCTCGCTGCTCATCGGGTGCGAGGAGAACATGGTACGCAGCAGGCTCGGGCTTTCTTTCTCCTGCTCGACCAGGATCTGGTGCAGCTGTGTCATGCCGGTGGCCGGGTAGCCGGCCCGCACCATGTACTCCTGGCCCAGCGCATCGGCTTCTCGCTCGTTGTCGCGCGAATAGCTGGACAGCAAGGCGCTCGCGCCGACCTGGCTGCCGAGCCCCGCAAGCGCGCCCCATTGCGTGTTCGATGCTGCGACGTTGAGGCCGGTCACCACGGCCTGCGCCACCATCGCCTGCCCCTGGCGCTGCGCGGCGTGCCGCGCGTTCACATGGCCCAGCTCATGGCCCAGCAGTGCCGCCAACTCGGCTTCGTCGTGCAGCTCGGTCATGATGCCGCGCGTCACGCCGACCGCCCCGGCCGGGAAGGTGTAGGCATTGACGTAGTTGGCGTTGAGCACGCGGTAGGAATACGGCATCTGGGGCCGGTGCGAGCGGCCGTGCAGGCGTTGCCCGACCTCGCCGACATAGTCGTTCACCTCGCCGTCCTGCACGCGGCCGAGGTCCTGCGAGAACTGATGCGGCGATTGCTGCTGGTCGACCTCGCGCTCCTGGGCTTCGCTGAGGCCGACCACGATGCTCTCGCCGGTCACCGGTGAGGTGGCGCAGCCCGACAAAAAGGCCAGGCCGGAGGTGGCGGCGCCGAACAGCCACAGCGTGTCGCGGCGCGTCAGGCGGTTGCGGCGCAAGCGGGCGCCGAAGTCGTCGTCACGGTCAGCAGCGGTCATGGCAGGCTCCCAAGAGTCGTTTTCCCGGGATTGTAGGAAGCGGCCGGCACCTGAGACCGGCAGCGGCCGCGGTCAGCCGCGTTCGTCAGCCGCGTTCGTCGGGCGTGTCGACCCGCGCGGCCACCGCCTGGATGGCCCGTGCCGCGGCCGAGCCCGGCAAGCTTTCGAGCAACAGCTGGCGGCGCTGCACCGCCTCGCGCACCGACGGGTCGCTCGGGATGTCGCCCAGCAGGGACAGCCGCACGCTCTCGCCTTGCGGCGTCGAGACGAACCGGTCGACCACGTTTTGCAGTTGCTGCGCGATGATCTTGCCGTCGCCGGGCTTGGCCACCTGGTTGACGACCAGCCGCAGCGTGCGCCGGCGTTGTTGCGTGGCCAGCACCTTGATGGTGGCGTAGGCGTCGGTCATCGAGGTGGGCTCGGGCGTCGCCACCACCAGCACCTCGTCGGCCAGCGACACGGCATACAGCACGACGTCGGAGATGCCGGCGCCGGTGTCGAGCACGACATAGTCGTAGCGCGGCACGAGCGTGGCCAGCACGGCCTGGAACTTGTCGCGCACCTCGGGCGTGAGACGCGAATATTCGACCAGGCCCGAGCCCGCCAGCAGCACCGAGAAGCCGCCGGGCGCGACCAGGATGGCCTCTTCGAGCTGCGCCTTGCCGGTGAACACGTCGTGCAGCGTGATCTTGGGGAACAGGTTGAGCACCACGTCCAGGTTGGCCAGGCCCAGGTCGGCGTCGAGCACCAGCACCCGGTGGCCGCGCTTGGCCAGCCCGGCGGCCAGGTTGGCCGAGACGAAGGTCTTGCCGACACCGCCCTTGCCGCTGGTGACCGCGAGCACCCAGGCGTTCTTGCCACCGCTGGCAGCGCGCGCCTCGGAAGGGGTCTTCATGGCTTCATTCATCGCTCGCATCCTGTGCGTCGCTGTGGTGGGCCCCGAGGCCGAACAGCATGCCTTTTTCTTCCGCACTGACGCTGCTGATCGCGGCCTGCTCGAGGCAGACCCGGTTGCGCCCCTCCGTCTTGGCGCAATAGAGCTGCAGATCGGCCCGCTCCATCCAGAGCGACGCCGACGACCGCACCCACTGCGGCGCATAGGCGCCGCCGACGCTGGCCGTGATGTGCACCTCGTGGCCCGAGGTCAGCTTCACCGGCTGCGCCTCGATGGCGACGCGCACCCGCTCGGCCACCGCGGAGCCGAAGGTCGGCTGGCAGTTGGGCAACATGATCGCGAACTCTTCGCCGCCGTAGCGCGCCACCGTGTCCATCGGGCGCACGCTGTCGCTCAGCCGCACGCCGACGGCCTGGATCACCTGGTCGCCCGACTCATGGCCGTAGGTGTCGTTGATGCGCTTGAAATGGTCGATGTCGAGGATCAACAGCAAGGCCGATTCGCCGGTGCGCGCGACCCGGTCGATCTCGCGTTCGAGCACCGCCCGGAAGTGGCGGCGGTTGGTCAGCCCGGTCAGGGCGTCGCGCAGCGACAAGTCGCACAAACCGTCGAGCACCGCCTGCAGCCAGGCTTCGCCGTTGCCTTCGACCCGCGGCGGCAGCGGATAGCGCCCCTGCTGCAACAACGTGAGCGCCTGCTCCAGCTGGAGCTTGCGCAGATCCACGAGGAAGGAGGCAGTCGCTAAGTCCACAATCAGATCGAGGAGAAGTGTCGGCGCAGTCTAGCAGCGGTCCCCGGGGTGGCATCCACGAAAAACAGGAGGCGCCACGCCCGTTGGCTCCTTATCGGTGCAGTCGGTGAATAACTGTAGGGGCCGGATGGAAATATCGGCACGGGCGGGCGGCGATCGGCAACTGCAGCACGGTCTGCAGCGCAAAACACGCGGCCGCTGCGCAGATCCAACCGCTCGGCCGCCGCCCTCAGGCCGCCGCCTTGCGCAGCGTCTCGACCACCGGTCGGCGCAACACCTCGCGCAGCCCCCACCACCCGGCCGCCAGCGCCAGCACGGCCCCTGCGGCGGTGCCGGCAAGCGGCACCCACGGCGAGGCGCTCCAGCTGAAATCGAACACGTAGCGGGCCAGGCCCCAGCCAACGCCGACCGCCGCGGCCGAGGCCAGCAGGCCGGCGAGCGCGCCGACGCCGAGCAACTCGGCACGCTGCACCCGCCCGAGCAGGACACTGCCGGCGCCCATCGCCCGCATGATGGCGAACTCGCGGGTGCGCTGCTCGCGGGTGGCGACGACGGCCGCGAACAGCACCACCAGGCCGGCGGCGAGCGTGAAGCCGAACAAAAACTCCACTGCCCGGATCACCTGGTCGAGCACCCGCTGCACCTGGCCGATCGAGGCCGACACGTCGACGTTGGTGATGTTGGGAAACTGCCGGCTCAGGGCAGCGTCGAACCCCGGCGCCGCCGGCGCCTTGAAGGCGGCGATGTAGGTCGAGGGCAGATCGGGCAGCTGCGCCTGCGGGAACATCACGAAAAAGTTGACGCGCATCGACGCCCAGTCGACGGTGCGCAAGCTGGTGATGCGCGCCTCGCTGAGGTGGCCGGCGATGTCGAAGCGCAGCCGGTCGCCGAGTTTCAGGCCCAGCGTCTCGGCCAGGCCGGCTTCCACGCTCAGGCCGTCGGCCTCCTCGGGCACCCAGCGGCCGCCAGCGAGTTCGTTGTGCGGCGGCATCTCGGCCGCATGGCTGAGGTTGAACTCGCGGTCCACCAGGCGTTTGGCGCGGTCTTCCTGAAAGTCGCCGGCCGAGATGTCGCGCCCGTTGATCGCCACCAGCCGGCCGCGGATCATCGGATACCAGTCGTAGCGGGCCACGCCGGCCTGCTGCAAGTGCCGGCGGAAGTCTTCGCCCTGGTCGGGCTGGATGTTGATCACGAAGCGGTCCGGCGCGTCGGGCGGTGTCGCCGCCCGCCAGCTGCCGATCAGGTCGGTGCGCAGCAGCACCAGCAGCACCAGCGCCAACAAGCCGACCGACAGCGCCGACACCTGCAGCACCGCAAACGCCGGCCGTGCGCACACCTGGCGTGTCGCCAGCACCAGCCAACGCGGCGCCCGCGCCTCGGGCACCGCCCGGCGCAGCACATGCACCGCCACCCAGGCCAGCAGCGCGAAGACCAGCACCGCGGCCGCAAAGCCACCCACCGCGATCAGGCCCAGCAGCCAGTCGGACGAAGCCGCCAGCAACAGCCCGGCGAAGCCCAGCGCGCCCGCGGCCAGCACCAGCACGGAGGCGGCCTTGGGTTCGCCGACGTCGCGCCGGATCACGCGCAGCGGCGGCACCCGCGACAGCTGCAGCACCGGCGGCAAACCGAAGCCGAACAGCAGCGTCAAGCCGACCCCCAGCCCGAACAAGGCCGGCCAGACGCCGGGCGGCGGCAAGGCGGTTTCGACCAGGCCGGCGAACAGCACCACAAAACCGTGGTGGACCGCATAGCCGAGCGCAATGCCCAGGGCGCTGGCGAACAGGCCCACCGCGAAGAATTCGAGCGCGTAGCTGGCGGCGATGGTGCGCTGCGCCTGGCCGAGCACCCGCAGCATCGCGCATTCGTCGAGGTGTCGGTTGGCGAAGTCGCGCGAGGCGATGGCCACGGCCACCGCGGCGAGCAGCGCGGCCAGCAGCGCCACCAGGTTGAGGAATTTCTCGGCACGGTCGAGCGTTTGGCGCATTTCCGGGCGGCCCGATTCGAGCGACTCGACGCGCACGCCGCGCAGCTTGCCGGTCTTGATCTCGGCTTCGGCCCACTGGACGAAAGCCTGGACGTCGCCGCGCCGCCCGCCGTCGCGCGCCGCCACGGCCAAACGATAGGTGACGCGGCTGGCCGGCTGGATCAAGCCCGTCGCTGGCAGGTCGTCCTGGTGCAGCATCACGCGCGGCGAAAAGCTCATGAACCCGGCGCCACGGTCAGGTTCGATCAGGATCACCTTGGCGATGCGCAAGCGGGCGTCGCCCAGCAGCAAGGGGTCACCCAGCCGCAGCTGCAAGGCGTCGAGCACGCCGGCATCGACCCACACGGTGCCGCGCGCCGGGCCGTTGCGCACCGCCTGGGCGGCGGCCCCCACCGCATCGGCCACTTCCAGCCGCCCGCGCAACGGATAGCCCGCGCTGACCGCCTTGACCGCCACCAGCCGGCTGGCACCGCCGCGCTCGTCCGGCGCGCGCGCCATGCTGGGGAAAGACACCGAGTGGGCGGTGTCGAGCCGCTGCTGGCGCGCCCGTTCGACGAAGGCCGCCGGGGTGGGTGTATCGGTGGCCACCAGCGCGTCGCCGCCCAACAGCTGGCCGGCGTCGCGCGCCAGCCCGGTCTTCAGCCGGTCGGCAAAAAAGCCCACCGCGGTCAAGGCGGCGACCGCCAGCATCACGGCCACGATCAGCAGGCGCAGCTCGCCGCTGCGGAAGTCGCGCAGCGTCTGACGCCAGGCGAGCAGGAGGGTCGACGGAGTGAACATGAAGGGGACGGCGTACGGAATCGCAACAGGGGCCCACGGTAGCGCATGCACGCGCCGGCCGCCAGGGCCGGGGCTTTGCGGCCTGCCCGGCGTGGCGAGGCCGGCGCCACGGGCGTTTGAACGCTGCGTTCAAGACGCTGCAATGGCGCGTGCGGCCCTGCGTGCTGCAATGGTTGCACCATGTCGACCGCCCACACCCTCCCCCCGTTGTTCGTCTCGCACGGCTCGCCGATGATCGCGCTCGAACCCGGCGCGACCGGCGCCTTCTTTACACGGCTCGGCCGCACGCTCGACGCCAGTTTCGGCTGCCCGCGCGCGATCCTCGCCGTGTCGGCCCACACCGCGGCACGCCGGCCGGTGTTGCTGGCAGCGCCCCGGCACCACACGGTGCACGACTTCGGCGGTTTCTCCGACGCGCTCTACCGGCTGCGCTACGACGCCCCCGGTGCCCCGGCGCTGGCGGCGGAGGTCGCACGCTGCCTGACCGCGGCCGGTGTCGGCGTGGAGGTGCAGGACGCCGGCGGCCTCGACCACGGCATCTGGACCGCGCTGATGCACCTGTGGCCCGAGCCCGAGGTGCCGGTCTTGCCGCTGTCTCTGGTGGCCGACGCCGCGCCCGACGCGCAGTTCGCGATCGGCGCGGCCCTGGCGCCGCTGGCCGAGACGGGCGTGCTGGTGCTCGGCACCGGCAGCATCACGCACAACCTGCGCCTGCTGTCGTGGGGTGCCGGAGAAGGCGGGCCCGAGCGGCCCGAATCGGCGGCGTTCCGGCACTGGGTGTACGAGCGGGGCCAGGCGCGCGACTGGGACGCCTTGTTCGACTACCGCCGGCAAGCGCCGCACGCGGCGCTGATGCACCCGACCGACGAGCACTGGCTGCCCTTTTATGTCCCGGCCGGTGCCGGCGGCCGAGCCCATGCGCCGGTGCGCCTGCACGACGCGGTGACCCTCGGCGCGCTGGGCATGGACGCCTATGCCTTCGGGCCGCATGCGGCCCGCCTGCACGAGGCGCTCGAACTCGGCTGAGGCGGGCGCGTCCGTCAGGGCTGGCGGGGGAAGGAACCCACCACACCCTCGACGTAATAGTCCATCGTCGCGATGCCCGCTTCATCGAGCACTCCCGCGGCCTGCCGCTGGCGGCCCTGGTTGTCGACGATGCGGCCCGAGAAGGGGTGGAAGGCGCCCGACGAGATCGCTGCCGCACGGGCCTGCACCAGCTTGACCGTATCGGCCGGCACCCGCCGGCTGAAGGGCGCCAGTCGCACCATGCCGTCCTTCAGGCCGCCCCAGGCGGGTCGGGCCGCCCAGCGGCCATCGAGGACGTCTTGTGCGATGCGGGTGTAGAAGTCGCCCCAATGGTGGGTGACCGCCGTCAGCTGCCCCCGGGGCGCGTGCTGCCGCATGTCGCTGTGGTACGGAATGCTCATCACGCCCTGCTCCTCGGCCGCCTGCACCGCCGCCGGCGACGCGCTGTGGTGCGTGATCACGTCCGCCCCCTGGCGGATCAACGTCAAGGCCGCGTCGCGCTCGCGTGCGGGGTCGAACCAGTTGTTGAGCCACACCACCCGCACCCGGGCCTTGGGGTTCACCGACCGCATGCCCAACGTGAAGGCGTTGATCCCCTGCACCACCTCCGGCACCGGGAAACCGGCGACATAGCCGGCCGTGCCCCGCTTGCTCATGCGGCCGGCAACGATGCCGGCCAGGTAGCGGCCCTCGTAGAAGCGCGCGTTGTAGGTGGCGACGTTGGGGGCCCATTTGTAGCCGCCCATGTGCTCGAAGGTCACGCGCGGGAACTCGGCCGCCACCTTCAGTGTCGGGTCCATGTAGCCGAAGCTGGTGGTGAAGATCAGCCCGTGGCCCTGCTGCGCCAGGTCGCGGATCACACGCTCGGACTCGGGGCCTTCGGCGACGTTCTCGACCATCGTGGTGGCCACCCGGCCGGCGAGACGCTGCTCCATCTCCAGCCGGCCATGGTTGTGCTGGTAACTCCAGCCGGCCTCGCCGACCGGGCTCACGAACACGAAGCCGACCTTGAGCGGCGGCTTGGCGTTGCCCTGGGCCGACGCCGCAGGCGCCGCAGGCGCCACAGGGATGAGGCCGACGCTCAGCGCGGCCGCAAGGCACAGCCCCTTCACGGCGTGCCTGAGGTTTTTGAACATGGTGGTCCTCTACATGGCCCCGTGGGTCGACGCAGGCCGCCTGGGGCGCGGCGGCCTGCTCTCTCGTGGCGTGGCTACGTCTACCGGAATTGCTCGAAGGTGGCGTCGAGCCGCTCGATCCAGCGCGCCTTGTCGGCCTGGTCGGCGAAGCTCGCCTCGAAACTGTTGCGGGCCAGCGTGTAGGCGTGGCCCGCGTCGAGCGGCAAGGCCGCGAAGGTCTCGAGGTAGTTCTGGTTGAGGTAGCCGCCGAAATAGGCCGGGTCGTCGGAATTGACGGTGGCGGCCAGTCCGGCGGACAGCAATTCTCCCAGATTGTGCGCACCCAGCTGGTCGAACACGCACAGCTTCACATTCGACAGCGGGCACACCGTCAGCGGGATGTGCTCCCGCGCCAGGCGCTGCACCAGCGCCGGGTCTCCCAGGCAGCGCACGCCGTGGTCGATGCGCTCGACCTTGAGCACGTCGAGCGCGTTCCAGATGTATTCGGGCGGGCCCTCTTCACCGGCATGCGCCACCAGCCGCAGCCCCAGTTCGCGGCAACGCGCAAACACGCGCGCGAACTTCTCCGGCGGATGGCCGCGCTCGCTCGAATCGAGCCCGGCGCCGATGAAGTGCTCGCGCAAGGGCAAGGCCTGCTCCAGCGTCTGCAGCGCGTCGTCCTCGCTCAGGTGGCGCAGGAAGCACAGGATCAACTGCGCACTTACTCCCAGCTCGGCGCCGGCCCGGTCGGCCGCGCGTTTCAAGCCGTGGATGACGGCCTCCATCGGCACGCCACGCGCGGTGTGGGTCTGGGGGTCGAAGAAGATCTCGGTATGCAGCACATTCTCGGCCGCCGCCCGCCGCAGATAGGCCCACGCCATGTCGTGGAAGTCGTCCTCGGTCAGCAGCACGCTGGCGCCGGCGTAATAGATGTCGAGAAAACTCTGCAGGTCGGTGAAGGCGTAGGCGGCGCGCAGCGCCTCGACGCTCGGGTAGGCGAGCGCCACACCATTGCGCTTCGCCAGCTCGAAGATCAGCTCGGGCTCGAGCGAGCCTTCGATGTGGATGTGCAGCTCGGCCTTGGGCATCGCGGCCAGCAAGGCCGGCAGGCGTTCGCGGGGGATGTGGGGAAAGGTCTTCTTCATCGACAGCTCGCTCCGGGTGGGGTCAAGGCCTGAAGGGGGCGCTGCCGTCGGGTGCCAGGCAGCGCCATGCAACATGAAAAAAAGGCCGCCCGGCACGTCGCGGGGCGGCCTGCTCGGACAGCGCGGTTTACTTCGCCGACGGCAGCTTGCCTTCGACGCCCTTCACGTACCAGTTGATGCCGTGCAGGAATTTGTCGTCGGCCACGGCGCCCTGCGCCAGCACTTCCTTGCCGGACTGGTCGGCGATCGGACCCTTCCAGATCGAGAAGCTGCCGTCCTTCAGGCCGGCCTTGACCTTCTCGACCGCTTCCCGGGCGTCGGCCGGCACCTTGTCGGAGACCGACACCAGGTCGATCGCGCCTTCCTTGACGCCCCACCAGGTGGCCTGCGTCTGCCAGCTGTTGTTGAGGACTTCGTTGACCACCTTCTTGTAATAGGGGCCCCAGTTGATGATGGCCGAGCCCAGGTGGGCGTTGGGGCCGAACGAGCTCATGTCGGAATCCCAGCCGAAGCCGAACTTGCCGGCCTTCTCGGCGGTCTGCAGCACCGCGGACGAGTCGGTGTTCTGCATCAGCACGTCGGCGCCCTGGTTGATCAGCGACTGCGCGGCCTCGCCTTCCTTGGGCGGGTCGAACCACTTGTTGACCCACACCACGCGGGTCTTGATCTGCGGGTTGACCGACTGCGCGCCCAGCGTGAACGAGTTGATGTTGCGGATCACCTCGGGGATGGGAATGGACGCCACCACGCCGAGCGTGTTGGTCTTGGTGACCTTGCCGGCGATGACACCCGCCATGTAGGCGCCTTCATAGGTGCGCGCATCGTAGGTGCGCAGGTTGTCGGCGGTCTTGTAGCCGGTGGCGTGCTCGAACTTCACGTCCTTGTGGTCGGCCGCCACCTTGAGCATCGGCTCCATGTAGCCGAAGGTGGTGCCGAACACCAGCTTGTTGCCCTGCCCGACCATGTCGCGGATCACGCGCTCGGCATCGGCGGCTTCCGGGACGTTCTCGACATAGCTGGTCGCGATCTTGTTGCCGAACTCGGCTTCGAGTTCCTTGCGCGCGCGGTCGTGCGCGAAGGTCCAGCCCGCGTCGCCCACCGGGCCCACATAGGCGAAAGCGATCTTCAGCGGCTCGGCCGCGGCGGCCGGGCCCGAGGCCGGTTCGGCGGTCGGCGTGGTGGCCGCCGGCTCCTCCTTCTTGCCGCAGCCGACCAGCGCGGCGGTGGCGACGAGCGACGCGAAGCTGGCGAGCTTCAGCAGAGAACGTTTCTTCTGATCGGTCATCAAGACACTCCGAAAGGGACGCAACGCAAAGCCGGGATTATGGAATCAAGCCGGCCGGCCTGGCCGCTTCAACTGCCAGGATGAAACGGCTTGCCCAGCGACGCCGGCATGTTGATGCGGATCCAGGTCGGATTGCGCGAGATCAGCACCAGCACGACCACGGTGGCCAGATACGGCAAGGCCGTCAGCAACTGGCTGGGAATTTGCACCCCCTGCCCTTGCAGATGGAACTGCAGCATCGTGACGCCGCCGAACAGATAGGCCCCAAGCAACACCCGTGCCGGACGCCAGGTGGCGAAGGTGGTCAGGGCCAGCGCGATCCAGCCCTTGCCGGCCACCAAACCCTCGACCCACAACGGCGTGTAGATCACCGAGAGGTAGGCACCGGCCAGCCCGCACAAGGCGCCGCCGGCGACCACCGCCAGCAGCCGCAGCCGGCGCACCGGGTAGCCCAGGGCATGCGCCGACTCGGGCGACTCGCCGACCGCCCGCAACACCAGGCCGGCGCGTGAGCGGTACAAAAACCAGCTCAAGGCCACCGTCAACGCCAGCGCGACGTACACCATCGGATGGTGCTTGAACAAGGCCGGCCCGATGAAGGGAAGGTCGGCCAGGCCGGGGATCTCGTAGTGCGCCCGCGGGCCCAGCTTCTCCTGCGTGTAGCGCACGCCGACGAAGGCCGACAACCCGGCGCCGAACAGGCTCAGCGCCAGGCCCGAGGCGTATTGATTGGTGTTGAGCCAGATCACCAGCACACCGAAGGCGGCGGCCAGCACGGCGCCCGCGGCGGCCCCGGCGGCAAAGGCCAGCAGATCGCTGCCGCTGTGCACCGCGGTCGCGAAGCCGGCGACCGCGGCCACCAGCATCAGGCCTTCGGCGCCCAGGTTGACGATGCCGGCCCGCTCGTTGATCAACAGGCCCAGGGCGGCGATCGCGAGCACGGTGCCGGCGTTGAGCGTGGCGGCGATCAGGAGGGCGATGGCAGCGCTGTCCATCTCAAGCGGCTTTCTGTTCGGAGGTGGGAGAGGTGGCGGCACGGCGGCTCACGGCCTTGGGCTGCCAGCGCACGCGGTGGTGGATCAAGGTGTCGCACGCCAGCAGCGAAAACAGCAACAAGCCCTGGAACACGCCGGTGATGGACTTGGGCAGCCCCAGGCGCGATTGCGCCAGTTCACCGCCGATATAAAACATGCTCATCAAGACGGCCGAGAACACGATGCCGACCGGATGCAGTCGCCCGACGAAGGCGACGATGATGGCGGCAAAGCCGTAGCCCACCGGCACATACGGCGTGAGCTGCCCGAGCGGCCCGGCCGCCTCCAGCCCGCCGGCCAGCCCGGCCAGGCCGCCGGAGGCCAGCAGCGCCAGCCACAGCGAGCGGCGCGACGAAAACCCGGCATAACGCGCTGCCTGCGGCGCCAGCCCGCCCACCTGCAGCTGAAAGCCGGCATAGGTGCGGAACAAGAACACCCAGCACAGCCCGACCATCGCCAGCGCCACCAGCAGGCCGACGTTGACACGCAGCCCGGTGAACAAGCGTGGCACCTTGGTGACGTCCAGGAAGGTGATGGTCTGCGGGAAGTTGTAGCCCTGCGGGTCTTTCCACGGGCCGTACACCAGATAGCCGAGCAGCATGTCGGCAACGTAGACCAGCATCAGGCTGACCAGGATCTCGTTGGCGTTGAAACGGTCGCGCAGCAGCGCCACCACGGCGGCCCACACCATGCCGCCGACCACACCGGCGATCAGGATGGCGACGACGATCCAGCGGCCGGTGTCGGGCGTCGCCTGCATCGCGACGCCGGCGGCGAACACCGCGCCGACGATGAACTGGCCTTCGGCCCCGATGTTCCAGACATTGGAGCGGAAGCACAGCGCCAGGCCCAGCGCGATCAGGATCAGGGGCGTGGCCTTCACCGCCAGCTCGCTGAGGGCATAGGGGCTCTTCAGCGGCTCCCAGAAAAACATCTGCAGTGCGCGCACTGGGTCTTTGCCGAGCAGGCTGAACAGCAGCACACCGACCCCCACGGTCAGGGCCAGCGCCAGCAGCGGCGACGCGATCGACATCGCCCGGGAGGCCTGGGGCCGGGCTTCAAGCTTGAGCATGGGCGACCTTGTGAGCGGACGGCGCAGCGGACGCTGGGGTGGCGGCATCCTGCGGCCACAGGCCGCTCATCCAGGCGCCGATCTGTTCGACGCTGGTCTGCGCGGTCGGCAGTGCAGGCGACAAACGCCCCTGGGCGATCACGACCAGCCGGTCGCTGATGTCCAGCAGTTCTTCGAGTTCTTCGCTGACGACCAGCAAGGCGCAGCCGGCATCGCGCAGCTGCAGCAGTTCGCTGCGGATCTGCGCCGCCGCGCCGACGTCCACGCCCCAGGTGGGCTGGGCCACGATCAGCACGCGCGGCTGGGCGTCGATCTCGCGCCCGACCAGAAACTTCTGCAGATTGCCGCCCGACAGGCTTTTGGCCGCCGCGTCCGGCCCGCCGGCCTTGACGTTGAAGCGCGTGATCAGGTGCTGGGCCATCGCCTTCACCGCGCCGACGCGGACCCAGCCGGCGGCGCCCCGCACGGCTTCGGTGCGGGTCAGCAAGGTGTTTTGCGCCAGCGACATGACCGGCACCGCCCCGCGGCCCAGCCGCTCTTCGGGCACGAAGTGCAAACCCTGCTGGCGGCGGCGTGCCGGCGTGGCGCGCGCGATGTCGCGCCCGAACAGCAGCACGCTGCCGGCCGGCGAACGCAGGTCTTCGCCGGACAGGGCCGCCAGCAGCTCCTGCTGGCCGTTGCCCGACACGCCGGCCACGCCGAGGATTTCGCCGCTGCGCAACTCGAGGCTCAGGTCTTGCAGGTCGGTGCCGAACGGATGCGAACGCGGCAGCGACAAGCGCTGCACCGACAGCGCGACAGCGCCGGTTCTGGCCTCGCGGTGCACCAGTTGCGGCGGCTCGGCGCCGATCATCAGGCGCGACAGGCTGGCGTTGGTCTCTTGGGTCGGGTCGACCTCGCCGGTGACCCGACCGCCGCGCAGCACCGTGCAGTGGTGGCACAGCGAGCGGATCTCGTCGAGCTTGTGGCTGATGTAGAGGATGGAGCAACCGCCGGCCGCCAGCTGCCGCAGCGTGACGAACAGCTTGTCGACCGCCTGCGGCGTCAGCACTGAGGTGGGCTCGTCGAGGATCAGCAGCTGCGGCTGCGTCAGCAGCGCCCGCACGATCTCGACCCGCTGGCGCTCGCCGACGCTCAAGGTGTGAACCGGGCGCTCGGGGTCGACATCGAGCCCGTACTGGCCCGACACGCTGCGGATGCGCTCGCTCACGTCGGCCAGCGAGCTGCGCTTGTCGAGCCCCAGCCAGACGTTCTCGGCCGCGCTCAGCGTGTCGAACAGCGAGAAATGCTGGAACACCATGCTGATGCCCAGGCTGCGCGCCTCGTGCGGGCTGCGGATCTGCACCGGCTGGCCGTTCCACAGCATCTCGCCGGCGTCGGGGCGCACCGCGCCGTAGATGATCTTCATCAGCGTCGACTTGCCGGCGCCGTTTTCGCCCAGCACGGCATGGATCTCGCCCGGCGCCACCTTCAGGTGAACGCCGTCGTTGGCTTTTACCGACGGGTACTGCTTGCTGATGTCGCGGAGTTCGAGTCTGAGCATCGCGGGTCAACGCGCTGGTTGCGGAATCGCGGTGGCGTCTGGACGGCGGTAGCGCTCGCGCCCGGCCACCCAGGTGGCGACGACGTTGCGCTCGTCGCCGAGCGTCATCCACGCGAACACGCGCTCGTGCAAGTCGCGCGCCACCTCCAGCCGGCGCTGCGCCACCGGCCCCTGGGCCCAGTCCCACACCACCAAATCGGCGAGTGTACCGGGCCGGAAACTGCCGATTTCGTGCTCGAGCCGCAGTTGCGACGCCGCGCCCAGCGTCGCCGCGTAGAGCGCTTTCCACGCGGTCAGCTTCTGGCCCTGCAGCGCCAGCACCTTGTAGCCGTCGGCCATCGTGCGCAGCTGCGACAGCGCGGTGCCGCCGCCGACGTCGCTGCCGAGGTGCACCGCCACCCCCTGCGCTTCGGCCTGGCCCCAGTCGAACAGGCCCGAGCCGATGAACATGTTGCTCGACGGGCAGAACGCGATGCTGGCGCGTGCGTCGCGCAGCACCGCGCGGTCGGCGTCGTCGAGCCAGATGCCGTGCGCGAACACCGACCGGTCGTGCACCAGGCCATGCCCGGCATAGATGTCGAGGTAGCTGCGTGCCGCCGGGAACAGCTCCGCCATCCAGCGCACCTCGGCGCGGTTCTCGGCCACATGGGTCTGCAGGTAGACACCCGGGTAGGCGGCGCACAGCCGGCCCGCCATCTGCAGTTGCTCGGGTGTCGAGGTGGCGGCAAAACGAGGCGTCACCGCATAGGCCAGCCGGCTGCGGCCATGCCAGCGTTCGATCAGGTCGACACAATCGCGCTCGGCCTGCTCCACATCGTCGAGCAGACCTTCGGGCGCATGCCGGTCCATCAGCACCTTGCCTGCCAGCAGCCGCATGCCGCGCGCCTCCCCGGCCTCGAACAGCGCTTCGGCCGACACCTTGTGCACGGTGGGGAACACCATCGCCGAAGTGGTGCCGCAGGCCAGCAAGGCGTCGAGGAACAGCTCGGCGCCGCGGCGGGCCTCGAGCGCATCGGCGAACTTGCGTTCGGCCGGGAAGGTGTAGGTGTTGAGCCAGTCGAGCAGCTCGGTGCCGAAGCTGGCGATGACGTCGAGCTGCGGCGCGTGCACATGCGTGTCGACAAAACCGGGCGTCACCAGCCGGCCACGGCAGTCGACACGCTGGCCGGCGCTGCCGAGCCAGGCGTCCACCGCAGCGGCGTCGGCTTCGACGCCGGCCACGCGGCCGGCCTCGTCGATCAGCAAGCAACTGTCGGGACGGAAACGGACGGCGGGGCCGGCGTCGACCTGCCAGCCGGGGTCGGCGGTCAGGTCGAGCAGGTCGCCGCACAGGGCGATACGGTGGGTCATGGCGATGGGGTTCTCGAAACTTGGGACACGACGAGGGCGCCGGCGAACGGCCTCAGTTGGCCCCGCCCAGCCCGCGTGCCACGTCGCGCACCCGTTCGCGGAACCACCGATGGGCCGGCGACGTGTGGGTGCGGTCGTGCCACAGCTGGTAATAGTTCATCGGCGGGAACGCGATCGGGCAGCGCAGGATCTTCACCGGCAACTGGGCGACATAACGCGAGCAGAACTGGCGCCCGGTGGTCAGCACCAGCAGGCTGTGCGCCACCATCTGCGGGATCTGGCCGAAATGTGCGCTGCGCACCGTGACGTTGCGCGCCAGCCCGAGTTGGTGCAGATGTGCATCGATCACGCCGCGCGCCTCGCGCCCGGCGTGCAAAGGTGTCGGCGCGACATGCTGGCAGGCCAGGTAGCGCTCGGCGTTCCAGGCCCGCGGCGAGCGCACCGCGGGATGGTCGTCGGCCACCAGGCAGACCACCTCGTCGGTCAGCAAGCGCCCCAGGTGCAGGTCGTCGGGCGGCTGCAACCAGTTGCCGACCACCAGGTCGACACCGCCGGACACCAGCTGCCGCTGCACGTCGAACTCGGCCGACAGCGGCAGCAGCTCGAGCTGCACGCCGGGCGCGGCCTGCTTGACCACCGCCACCAGCCGCGGCAGGAACAACGGGTCGAGGAAATCGCTGGCCGCCACCTGGAAGCGGGCCTCGCTGGTGGCCGGATCGAACCCGCGCGCGGCCTGCTGCCGCCCGAACAGCCGGTCGGCCTGCTCGAGCAGCGCGGCCGCCGTGCCGACGAGCTCCAGCGCCACCGGCGTGGGCGCCATGCCGTTGCCGCTGCGCACCAGCAGCAGGTCGCCGGTGACCTCGCGCAAGCGGCGCAGGTGCGCGCTGACCGCCGGCTGCGACAGCTCCAGCTTCAACGCGGCACGGGAAACGCTGCATTCGGTGACCAATGTGTGCAAGACCCTGACGAGGCGAAGCTCAATGTTGTCGAAATCGACTCGCGCGGCCATACGGTCTTTCGAATATCCTTTATACGCATTCTCGTATACGCCGCGCGGCGCCAGGCGTTACCGTTGCCTTATTTTCCGGCCCCTCCCTCCTGCCCCCCTGCCCGCCCCATGCAAGCCCGCCCGATCCGCTTTCTGCACCGCCAGCAGACCGTCTCGCTGCCCGAGGTCGAGCCGACCCGCACGGTGCTCGAGTGGCTGCGCGAAGACGCCGGCTGCACCGGCACCAAGGAGGGCTGCGGCGAAGGCGATTGCGGCGCCTGTTGTGTGGTGGTGGCCGAACTGGAAGGCCCGGCCGGCGCCGAGCGGGTGCGCTGGCGCAGCATCAACAGCTGCATCCGCTTCGTCTCTTCGCTCGACGGCTGTGCACTGTGGACCGTCGAAGACCTGGCGTCGCCGCAGGATGGTCTGCACCCGGCGCAGCAGGCGATGGTCGACTGCCACGGCTCGCAATGCGGCTTCTGCACCCCCGGATTCGTGATGTCGATGTTCGCGCTGTACCAGCAGCGGGTGGCGGGCGCCGAGCCGCAGCGCATCACGCGTGAGGTGGCGCAGGAAGCGCTGTCGGGCAATTTGTGCCGCTGCACCGGGTACCGGCCGATCGTCGAGGCGACGCAGACGATGCCCGGCTACCCGCTGCGCGGCGTCGACGAAACCGCCTTGCTGCAGCAGCTGCGGGCGCTGCGCGACGGCGACGGGACGGGGCTGCAGGCCGGGGCGACCCTGCGCCCGCGCCACCTGCAGGAGCTGCTGGCGCTGCGCGAAGCGCGGCCCGACGCACAGTTGATCGCCGGCTGCACCGACGTCGGCCTGTGGGTCACCAAACAACACCGCCGTTTTGCCAGCACGCTGGACGTGACCGGTGTGCACGAGTTGCAGCAGGTCATCGAGGGCCCTGGCCAGTTGGAAATCGGCGCTGCCGTGCGGCTGAGCGATGCCTATGCCGCCCTGGTCGCACGCTGGCCCCAGCTGCGGACCTTTGCGAACCGCTTCGCCGGGCTGCCGGTGCGCGAATCGGGCACGCTGGGCGGCAACATCGCCAACGGGTCGCCGATCGGCGACTCGATGCCGCTGTTGATCGCCTTGGGCGCCCGCGTCCGCCTGCAAAGCCGCCGCGGCGCCCGCGAGCTGGCGCTCGAGGACCTCTATCTGGGCTACCGGCAGACGGCGATGGCGAGCGACGAAGTGCTGACGCATGTGCTGCTGCCGCTGCACCCACCACCCGGGCTGCTGCAGGCCTACAAGCTGTCCAAGCGCTTCGACGACGACATCTCGGCCGTGTGTTTGGCGCTCGCGGTGACGCTGCATGCCGGTCGGGTGCAGCAGGTCCGCATCGGGGTCGGCGGCATGGCCGCTACGGCGGCGCGCGCGCCGCAGACCGAGGCGGCGCTGCAGGGTCAGGCCTGGGATGAGGCGACGGTGCGGGCCGCGATGGCGGTGTTGCGCCGCGAGTTCGACCCGCTCAGCGACATGCGGGCGAGCGCGGCCTACCGCCGTGAGGCCGCGTCCGGGCTGTTGTGGCGCTTCTGGCTCGAAAGCCAGGGCATCGGGCCGCTGCGGGTCGAGCAACTGACACTGGCCACGTTGCAACCAGCCGCCGGAGGTGTCACATGAACGCGCCCGACCTGCTGCCGGCCGCCGGCGTCTGCGGCCAGCCCCTGCCGCACGAGAGCGCACGCGCCCAGGTCAGCGGCGCGGCGCTCTATGTCGACGACCTGCCCGAACGCAAGGGCACCTTGTACGCGGCGCCCATCCTCAGCGCGGTCGCCCACGGCCGATTGCGCGGTGTCGACGCGGCGCCGGCCTTGACGATGCCGGGCGTGATCGGCCTCGTGACGGCCGCCGACATCCCGGGCGACAAGCGCTTTGCGGTCACCGCCCACGACGAGCCGATCTTCGCGATCGACACGGTCGAGCATGTCGGCCAGGTCATCGGCCTGGTGGTCGCGAGTTCGGTGAACGCAGCGCGCGCGGCCGCGCGCGCCGTGCGTTGCGACATCGAGCCGCTGCCGGCGCTGCTCGACATCGAGTCCGCGCTGGCCGCCGACAGCCATGTGCTGCCGCCGGTGCACCTGAAGCGCGGCGACCCGCAAGGTGCGCTCGCCGCCGCACCCCACCGGCTAAGCGGCAGCTTCAGCGTCGGTGGCCAGGAGCATTTCTACCTGGAAGGCCAGGTGGCCTATGCGCTGCCCGAGGAGCAGGACGGCTGGTGCATCTACAGCTCCACCCAGCACCCGGGCGAGGTTCAACACTGGGTGGCGCAGGCGCTGGGGCTGGAGCAGCACCAGGTGCGGGTGGAATGCCGGCGCATGGGCGGCGGCTTCGGCGGCAAGGAGACGCAGGCCGGGCATCTGGCGGTGTGGGCGGCGCTGGCGGCGCGCAAGTTCCGCCGGCCGGTCAAGCTCCGGCTGGAGCGGCTGGACGACTTCCTGGTGACCGGCAAGCGCCACAACTTCCTCTACCGCTACGACGTTGGCTTCGACGACAGCGGGCGTGTCGCCGGCCTGCAGCTGATGCTCGCGTCGCAGTGCGGCTTCTCGGCCGACCTGTCGGGCCCGGTCAACGACCGTGCGGTGTTCCACGTCGACAACACCTACTGCCTCGAACACGTCCAGATCGATTCCTACCGCTGCAAGACCCACACGCAGAGCAACACCGCGTTCCGCGGCTTCGGCGGGCCGCAGGGCATGATCGCGATCGAGACGGTGCTCGACGACATCGCCCGCCACCTGGGGCTCGACCCGCTGCAGGTGCGTGAGCGCAACTTCTACGGCGACGGCGCCCGCGCCGTGACGCACTACGGCATGACGGTCGAAGACAACATCGCGCCCGAGCTGGTGGCCCAACTCGCCGCCGACTGCCGCTGGCGTGAACGGCGCGAGCAGATCGCCGCGTGGAACGCCACGCAGCCGGTGCTCAAGCGCGGGCTGGCCTTGACGCCGGTGAAGTTCGGCATCTCGTTCACCGCCACCTTCTTCAATCAGGCGGGCGCGCTGGTGCATGTCTATGGCGACGGCACGGTGCAGGTCAACCACGGCGGCACCGAGATGGGCCAGGGGCTGCACACCAAGGTCTGCCAGATCGTCGCCGACGAGCTGGGGCTGCCCCTCGACCGGGTGCGCATCACCAGCACCGACACGGCCAAGGTGCCCAATGCCTCGGCCACCGCGGCCTCGAGCGGCACCGACCTGAACGGCCGGGCGGCACAGATCGCGGCGCGGCAAGTGCGCGAACGGCTGGCGCAGTTCGTCGCAGGCCAGCAGGGGGTGCGGCCCGAGCAGGTGGCGTTTCGCGATGGCCAGGTGGTGACGCCGAACGGCGCGCGCGACTTCGCCGACGTGGTGCATGCGGCCTACATCGCCCGCGTGCAGCTGTGGTCCGACGGGTTCTACGCGACCCCCAAGATCCACTACGACAAGGCCACGCTGAGCGGCCGGCCCTTCTACTACTTCGCCTACGGCGCCGCCTGCACCGAGGTGGTCATCGACACGCTGACCGGCGAGAACAAGGTGCTGGCGGTCGACATCCTGCACGACGTCGGCCGCAGCCTCAACCCGGCGATCGACCTCGGCCAGATCGAAGGCGGGTTCGTGCAGGGCATGGGCTGGCTGACGACCGAGGAACTGGTCTGGAACGAACAGGGCCGGCTGACCAGCCATGCGCCGAGCACCTACAAGATCCCGACCGCGAGCGATGTGCCCGAGCACTTCCGCGTGCGGCTGTGGCCCGAGGCCAACCGCGAAGACAACGTGTTCGGCTCCAAGGCGGTCGGCGAGCCGCCTTTCATGCTGGCGATCTCGGTCTACGAGGCCTTGCGCGACGCGATCGCGGCGGTGGCACCCGGGCGGCGCGAGCCGGTGCGCCTCGACGCGCCGGCCACGCCCGAAGCGGTGTTGAACACGGTGGCCGCCCGGCGCGGCTGAGCGGCATGCTCAAGGCCGTCGCGCAGCACTGGCACGAGGCAGGCAGGCCCGCCGTCGTGGTGGAAGTGCACACCACGCAGGGGTCGGTGCCGCGCGAGGCTGGCACCCGCATGCTGGTCGCCGCCGAGGCCGTGGCGGGCACCGTGGGCGGCGGGCGCCTGGAGCTGGACGCGATCGAGCTGGCACGGCAGCGGCTGGCGCAGCGCATCGAGGCGGTCGAGGTGCGCCGCTATCCGCTCGGGCCGGCCCTCGGGCAATGCTGCGGAGGTGTCGTCACGCTGCGCTACTCGCCGTTGACTCCCGCCGAACTGCGAGCCTGGCCCGACGAGACACCGCTGTTCCATCTGCAGCTCTACGGCGCCGGCCATGTCGGCCGCGCGATCGCACGATTGCTCGCGACATTGCCGTGCCGGGTGGACTGGATCGACGAACGCGACGATGAATTCCCGGCCGTATGGCCCGGCGGCTGGCCGGCAAACATCGAGCGGGTGTGCGTCGATGATGGCGTCGAGGCCGAGGTCGCCCAGGCGCCGCCGGGCGCCCACTATCTCGTGCTGACGCACCGGCACGACCTCGACCTGCGGCTCACCGAGGCGATCCTGCGGCGCGCCGACTTCGCATATTTCGGCTTGATCGGCTCGGCCACCAAGCGTGCCCGCTTCGAGCACCGTCTGCTCGAGCGCGGCGTGAGCGCACAGACACTGGCCCGCATGACCTGCCCGATCGGCCTCCCGGGCATCGCGGGCAAGGCGCCCGAGCTCATTGCCGTGGCCGTGGTCGCGCAGCTGCTGCTCGCCGCGGGCCAGGCTGCGGCCTGGCCGCTTGTCTCTGCCCTGCAGGACCGTGGCGCTGCCGCGTCGCCATCCCCCCACGATCTTCGTGCCAGCCGCTAGGGCCTGCGTCAGGGGCAGTGCCTGCATCACTGACCGCAACTTCCTGTTCGCCGTGCAACAGCGCGTCGACGGCGGTCGGCTCATGAACAGCTACGAATCCACGGACTGGAGCATCTCCGTGCCCATCAGCCCCTTTCGGTGTCGGTGTGCAGATGGGCCTGACCACGTCATCCGTGTGCTTGCCTTGCTTGGCCTGCTGCACCTCAGGAACAGGTTCGCCTTCACTGTCCAGTTATTGAACGCGAAGCCGCCATCCGGTCGGTGCCCCATGGTGGCGGAGGGTCACTCTGTCGCGATCTTCTCGATCGCAACAGACGGGCAACCCGTCACGGCCTTCGACCCGCATCCGTCGCGATGACCTCTGACAGAGTCGCCGACGCGCCTGATATTCCCTGCCCTCCCGGATCACATGCGGGCGTGTCTTCCAAGTAGACAGGTTCGGTCCTGGTCCAAGCTGCTTCAGCATGGTTCTCGTCGCGCTGCTCCTGCGCAAAGGAAAAGTTTGACCATCTAGAAGAACTGCAGAGCGTTCCGAGTCTCTGCCTTGCATGACTTGAGGCGACCCCTACGGAGATACGGGATTGCCGTTGATGTGGCGCCGCACGTTCTCTTACGCGCAGTAGCAGCCGCTCGATTGCCCAGCACAGTACGGTGGCGCTGCCTGACGGCGCGCCGCTGGCTGTTCGCAGCGCTCTGTTCGGCTTTCACGCCTTTCCCGTTGGACGTCCGTGGCCCGGATTTGCTGAGCGCCGCGGCACCTACAAGGCGCTTCAAGCGCCAGGAGACACCACATGAGATTCCATCTCGCCTCGCCTGGGCTGCCGCTGGCTGCCCGGGCCCGCGCCCACACCTTGAGGCCCCCGCACGTGGCGGCCGCCCTCATCCCCAAAAAAGGACGACTTCCGATGCGGTCGGTCCGGACTTCTCGTTGCGCACTGGCCGTGGCGCTGTTGCTGTGCGGCACCGTGGCGCACGCCGTGCCAGCCGGCAACGGCATCATGCAGGGCAAGGGCTTCGATGCCTGCACGGCGCCCTCGACCTCGACGATGCAGAAGTGGTGGACCAACACACCGTGGTCGTGGATCGGCATCTACATCGGCGGGAGCGTGCGCGCCTGCTCCCAGCCCAACCTGACGCCCGAGTGGCTGAACAAGACCTACGCACAGGGCTGGCGCTACGAGATCCTCTGGGTCGGCCCGCAGGCGCCCTGCACGACCTACTCCCGCCGTATCAGCTACGACAGGAACACCGCCTACCAGCAGGGCAAGACCGAAGCCATCAGCGCCTACAACAAGCTCAGGGCGCTGGGATTCGGCAATGCGCAAGGCGTGCCGGTCACCTACGACATGGAGGCCTACCCGAACAACAGCAGCTGCCGCGCCGCGGTCAAGTCGTTCATGCAAGGCTGGGTCGATCAACTCGCCGTCGCCCCGGCGCAAGTGGCAGGGGTGTATGGCTCGGGATGCGGCACCTATCTCTCCGACTTCGCCACCATGGCGCGCCCGCCGCGGTTCATCAATGCCGCCGATTGGGACAACGACCCCTCCACCTGGAACCTGTCGTGCATCAGCAGCGGCTACTGGACCAACAAGCAACGCTTCAAGCAGTACCGGGGCGACCACAACGAAACCTGGGGCGGCGTGACGCTGAACATCGACAGCAACTGCGCCAACGGCCCCACCGCCTCCGGCGGCCACCTGTTCCCCAACAGCTCGTGCATTGCGCGATGAGGCGCGGCTTGCAGCAACGAGGAGTTCCCCACATGATCCAACGTATCCCTTTCGCGACCGGCGCCCTGGCGGCGGCCGTCCTGTGTGCCGGTGCCACCGGTGCCGCCTGGGCCCAGGCCGCTGACGCAGCCGTTCCTTGGCTGGACCAGCCGGCGCCGGAGGCGGCGACGACGCTCGCTGCCGCCGCGCCGGTGGCCGACCACGACTGCGCTGCCGGCGAGATCAAGGTCACCCCCGGCCAGCAAGGCGCATGGCGCGGCTATGCGACGCAGGAGTTGCGCATCTCCAAGGTCGGACCCGGTGCTTGCGCCTTGACCGGCGCCCCGGCGCTCGCGCTCGTCGCGGGCGACGGCAAGCGGCAGGCAGCGCGCGTGCATGACGTGAATCCCGCGCTGGCCACCCGGCGTATCGAGGTGACGGAGGACGCTGACGTCGTCCTGCTGGTCGGCGCACCGGGCTCCTGTGAGGCGGCCACCGGGCCGCAGCGGCGTGTCACGCGGCAGCTGGAGATCACGCCCACCGGCGGCGGGGCGGTGGTGGTCAACGGTGTGCAGGTGGATACCCTGTGTGGGGGCGCCAGCGTCCTGCACGTCGACCAGGTGGTCGACGAGCGGCGCCGTGCTGCTCGCACCGCTGCCGCTGCGGCGGCCCGGCCACATGCGACGCTCGACGCCCTCAGCGTCAAGCTGGAGGCGCCTGCGACGGTTGCACGCGGCCAGAAGCTGCGTTACGTGGTCACGCTGACCAACGAGAGCGCGTCGCCGCTGCCGCTGTCGCCTTGTCCGGGCTACCAGCAGTCGCTGTATGTCGAGGACCGCAGTGTCGACAGTCGGCACCGGCTCAATTGCGCCGGGGCCGGTGGGCAGATCGCCCCGCACTCGAGTGTGTCGTTCGAGATGCAGGCCACCGTGCCGGCCGACTTGGCAGGCGAGCACGTCAAGCTGAGTTGGGTGTTGCGTGACGGGCCGTCCGCCGGCACGATCGCCGCACTGCGGTAACGCTGAAGGAAGGGGAAGCCGGGATGCCGGTCACCGGCAAGCACGGCATCAGCGCGGCCAGGCCCTAGGCTCTGGCCGCCGCCGTACCCTCGGCGATCTCCTGCAGCGCCGGCAGGTCGAGCACACGCAAGGTGTAGCCCTCGACCTCAGCCACCCCCTTTTCGCGCCATTGCCGCAACACCCGTGAAAAGGTTTCCGGCGTGACGGCCAGTTGCGACGCGATCGCGCGCTTGCGTTCGCGCAGCACCACGGTGGCGACCCCGCCGCCGGCACCGGCCCGGGGCTCGGCCTGCTGCAGCACCCAGGTGGCGCAGCGGGCCTCGGCATCCTTGACCATCAAGCCCAAGCGACCTTCGGTCAGCTCGCGCACGCGGCCCGACAACACGGTGATCAGCCCTTCCGCCAGGCTCGGGTGTTCTGACAAGCAGGCCCGCAGCGATGTCAGCTCGAAGCCCCACAACACGCTGGCGCTTTGGGTCCAGGCATCTTCCAGGTAATGCCCCTGCAGCCAGGCACTCGCGGCATCGACCCATTGCCCGGGTTCGACGCGCCGGGTCTGGCGCGGCGGGCGCCCCTGCTCGGCGGTGCCCAGCGCCACCTCCCCCGAGGCGAGCAGCCACAAGGTCTGCGCCGCGTCGCCGCGCGAGAACACGGGACAGGACGGCGCCAGCACGTATTCCTGCGCCAGCTGGGCCATCGCATGGGCGGCAGTGCGAGACACCCGTGCAGTGCCGAGCGCCGCGTGCAGCAGCGCGGCCCGGGCGTCGAGGGGAATGGTCCGCAGGGGCTCCGGCGGCACCAGCCGCGGGGCGTTGGGGGCGGTGCCGCGCGACGACGCGGGGCGCAGCGCAGGCAGGTCGGTGGCAATGGCGGTCGCAATGTTCACAGCAGGCTCCTCGGCACGACTGGGACTTTGGCCGTACAAGAGCCGTCCGGCGTTGCGCTGGCTCAAGGATTGCAGCCGAGCTGCCGCTGCTAACCCCCTGTGGCCGCAAGGTTTTCTCATCCGGCCGGGCGAGTCGGAACCGATGACTTTGATCCACATCAAGCAGCGCGGCAGGGGCCACCCGAGAATGCTCCCGCCAACCACTGCCTTGCCCATGTTGCCCGGACACACCTCTCCCGCTGCGAGCTTCGATCAACCTTTCGAGATGTTGGCCGCCTGCCACGAGCGGGTGCAGCGCAGCCTGGGGCTGCTCCAGCGGCTCGCGGCGCACCTGGCGGAGCACGGCAACGACTCGCCGGCACGCAGCGCCGCGGCCGACGTGCTGCGCTATTTCGATCTGGCCGCGCCGCATCACCACGAGGATGAAGAGCGCCATGTGTTCCCGGCGCTGCTGCGCTCGCCCGATGCCGCGCTGCGCGCCGCGGTCGAGCAGTTGCAACGCGACCATGCCGAGATGCGAGACCTCTGGTCGACCTTGCGGGTGGCCCTGCAAGCCGTTGCGGCGGGCGAGAGTGCTGCCTTCGACGCGCCCACGCTGGCGCTGCTGCAGCGTTTTGTCGCGCTCCACCAGGACCATCTGCGCATCGAAGACAGCCTGGTCTATCCGCAAGCACGCGCCGCGGTCGGACCCGGCAGCCTGCAGATGATGGGCGACGAGATGGCGCAACGGCGGGGCGCGACGCGGCCCGGCAGCCGGCTCAGCGGCGAGCGCGGCTGACCAGCTGCAGCACCCCTTGCAGCCGGTCTTGCTCGACCGGCTTGGTGAGGTAGTCGTCCATCCCCGCCTCGAGGCAGCGCACCCGATCGAGCGGCATCGCATGCGCCGTCAGCGCGACGATCGGGCAGTGCCAGCCGCGCGCCGCCTCCATCGCGCGGATGCGGTGCGTCAACTCGATGCCGTTCATGCCGGGTATCTGGATGTCCATGAAGATCAGGTCGAAGTCTTGCGCCTCGCACAGCGCCAGCGCTTCGGTGGCCGTCACTGCGCAGGTGACGCGGTGCCCGAGGCGGCGGATCAGGCTGGTGGCGATGAAGCGGTTGACGGCGTGGTCGTCGACCAGCAGCACATGCAGGCCGCTCTCGCCGTCGTCGCTGGCGTCGACGCTCTCCAGTTCGTCGAGGCCGCGGTAGGCGGTGGTCTCGAAACGGGTGCGCGCCTTGTCGCGCGACAGGTTGAGGCTGGGCGCGGCGGCCACGCCCCAGTCGCGGCGCAACTCGTGGTCGAGGTCGTCGGCCTGCACTCCGAGCAGCGGCAGCGTCAGGTGGAAGCGGCTGCCCTGGCCGGCTTCGCTTTCGGCCCACAGCCGCCCGCCCATGGCCTCGGCCAGCCGCCGCGAGATGGTCAGGCCGAGCCCGGTGCCGCCGAACTCGCGGGTGGTGGAGCTGTCGGCCTGGGTGAACGACTCGAAGATGCGCTCGAGTTTGTCGGCCGGAATGCCGACGCCGGTGTCGGCCACGCACACATGCAGCATCGCCGCCCCGCCCTGCCCCTCGGGCCAGGCCGACACATCGACACGGCCCTGGCGCGTGAACTTGATCGCGTTGCCGACCAGGTTGACGAGGATCTGCCGCAACCGCAGCGGGTCGGCGACCAGTTGCTCGGGCACATCGGGCGCCACCAGGCTGTGCAGCGCCAGGCCTTTCTCGCGGGCGCGCGGCTCCAGCGGCGCCACCGCTTCCTGCAGCAGCGTGCGCAGGTCGAAGGCGAGTTGCTCGACGTTCATGCGGCCGGCCTCGATGCGCGACAGGTCGAGGATGTCGTTGATGATGTTCAACAACGAGGTCGACGACGAGCGCACCAGCGTGAGGTAGCGGCGCTGGCTGTCGCTGAGCTGGGTTTCCAGCGTCAGGTCGACCAGCCCCATGATGCCGTTCATCGGCGTGCGGATCTCGTGGCTCATGTTGGCCAGGAACTCGCTCTTGGCACGGCTGGCTGCTTCGGCCGCCGTCTTGGCGTCGCGCAGCTCGCTCTCGACGCGCTTTTGCTGGGTGATGTCGGTGATCACGCCGAGCACGCCGCCGATGCCGCCTTGCGTGCCGGTGAACAGCGTCTTGCTGAAGATCACGTCGCGCACTTCGCCGGTGGGCAGCGGCAAGCGCGTCTCGTAGGTCTGGATGCCGCCCTCGGCGTACAGCGCCTCGTCGTAACGCTCTTCCTCGCGGCCGGCGTCGTCCTGGCGCAGGTCGGTCGCGGTACGTCCCAGCCAGTCTTCGCGCCGCAGCCCGAACAGCATTTCGCAGGCGCGGTTGCAGCCGATATAGCGGCCGAGACGGTCCTTGAAATAGACCGGGTTGGGAATGATCTCGACCAACTCTTCGATGAAGCGCAGCTGGTGCAGCACCTCTTCCTCGGCCACCCGCCGGTCGGTCACGTCGGTATGCGTGCCGACCACACGCAAGGGCCGGCCTTCCGCATCCTGTGCCACGGCCCGGCCGCGCGAGCGGATCCAGCGCCACTGGCCGGACTTGGTCCGCACCCGGAACTCGGCCTCGTAGTGCGGCGCTTCGCCGCGCAAGTGGGCCTGCAGGCGCTCGCGCGCTTCGATACGGTCGTCCGGCTGCATGTGCTCGCGCCACAGCGCAAGCGTCAGATCGATTTCGCCGGGGGCGTATCCGAGGATGGCCAACACGCGCGGGCTGAAGTAGGCCCGGCCTTCGGTGATGGCCCAGTCCCAGACGGCGGCATCGGCACTGTCGAGCGCCAGCTCGAGCCGCTCGCGACGGGCCTGCTCGGCTGCCAACGCCTCGCCCGCCTGGCGCGCGGCCCGCTCGTCGTCAGCCCACAGGCGCTGCAGGCTGTCGAGGTAGTCGCGCAGTCGCTCCAGGGCCTGCGCCCGTTGCGCCGGGTCGCCATGGACCACCTGCTCCCACCACGCAGGCAGTTCGCCGGGGTCGGTCAAGCCCAGCTTGTTTTGCAGCAGCCGCAGCTGCGTAGGGCCCCAGCTCATGCCAGTGGTTTCAAGAGTGAAATTAAGTCAGGAAGCGATACAAGCAAGGCCTCGGGATTGTGCCTTGCGTCCCAGCCTGCAAACCCCTGGGACGCGCGGCAACGGTAAACAGGTGTCAATACTTTGATGGCATTGATACTTTGCTACAACACCAGCACAGCCCTGAAGTCATTGACATTCGTGTACGTCGGCCCTGTGTAAAGCAACCCGCCGAGCCTTTCGAAATAGCCATAGGCATCGTGCCGGTCCAGGAAGTCTTGCGCCTTCAGGCCCTGCTGTGCGGCCTGCGCCCAGCTCTGCGGCGTCAGCAGCGCGCCGGCGTTGTCCTCCACGCCGTCGATGCCGTCGGTGTCGGCGGCCAGCATCCAGACGTTGGGTTCGCCTTGCAGGGTCAGGGCTGCACCGAGCAGGAATTCGGTGGCCCGCCCGCCCCGCCCTGCCGGGCCGGCCACGGTCACGGTGGTCTCGCCCCCGGACAACATCACGCAAGGCCGCGCAAAGGGCTGGCCGTGCCGGGCCACCTGGCGGGCGAGCGCAGCGTGCACCTGCCCCACCACCCGCGACTCGCCCTCGATCGCATCGCTCAACAGGTAGGCGGCCACGCCGGCTTGGCGTGCCGCCGCGGCCGCCGCCTCGAGGGCCTGCTGGGGAGTGGCGAGCAGGTGCACCTGGTGGCCGTCGAAGCGTGGGTCGCCGGGCTTGGGGGTTTCGAGCCGCCCGCTGTGCAATGCGGCGTGCACCGCCTGTGGCACTTCGATGCGGTAGCGCGCCAGGATGTCGAGCGCATCGGCGCAGGAGGTCGGATCGGGCACGGTGGGGCCGCTGGCGATCACCGCGGGGTCGTCGCCGGGGACGTCGGAGATCAACAGCGTCACCATGCGCGCCGGGGCGCAGCGCGCACCCAGCCGCCCACCCTTCACCGCCGACAAGTGCTTGCGCACGCAGTTGATCTCGGCGATGGTTGCGCCGCTGTGCAGCAAGGCCTGGTTGACGGCGCGCTTGTCCTGCAAGGTCACGCCCTCGGCGGGCCAGGCCAGCAGCGCCGACCCGCCGCCGGACATCAGGCACAACACCAGGTCGTCGGCACTCAGGCCGCCGGTCGCTCCGACGATGCGGCGCGCCGCCTGCAGCCCGGCGTCGTCAGGTACCGGGTGGCCGGCTTCGATCACTTCGACACGCCCACCACGGGCGCCGGGCGGGCAGTGTCCGTAGCGGGTGACGACCAGGCCCGACAGCGGCGCGTCGGAGGGCCACAGCCGGTCGACGGCGAGCGCCATCGATGCGGCCGCCTTGCCGGCGCCGATCACCAGGGTGCGCCCGCGCGGCGGCGGCGGCAGCAGCGCCGCGAGGCCGTGGTCGGGCTGGGCGCGCGCGACGGCGGTGTCGAACAGGTGGCGCAGCCATTCGGCAGGCGAGTCGAGGAGGTGGGGCATGACGGCAGGCGATCGGCAAGGCACGTGATGCACAGGAGCATGCCTCACTCGACGCCCGGCGTCGAACCACCGGGCGGGTCGGCTTGACCCTCCACGCACCAGCCTCCATGATCGCCGCACCCGCCACTGGGGGCGGACCCGAACGAGCGGCCGTCACGGCCGGCAAACCGACCACCCGATGGCGACATTCTCGAGCCTGCGCCGGCAGTTGGCGCCCTTCAGGCCACGGCTGTTGTCGGCCCTGCAAGGTTATGACCGGCATCGTCTCGCGACCGATGTCGCGGCCGGCCTGACGGTCGGCGTCGTGGCGCTCCCGCTCGCGATGGCGTTTGCGATCGCCTCGGGCGTCAAGCCCGAGCAAGGCTTGTTCACCGCCATCATCGCCGGCTTCCTTGTCTCGGCGCTGGGCGGCTCCAATGTCCAGATCGGCGGCCCGGCGGGCGCTTTCATCGTGATCGTCTACGGCATCGTGCAGCGCTACGGGCTCGGCAACCTGCTGATCGCGACCGTGCTGGCCGGTGTGCTGCAGTTCCTGCTGGGGCTGTTCAAGCTCGGTGTGCTGGTGCGCTACATCCCCGTCACCATCGTGATCGGTTTCACCAACGGCATCGCGGTGCTGATCGCGCTGTCGCAAGTGAAGGACCTGTTCGGGCTGAAGATCGGCCCGATGCCGGCCGACTTCTTCGCCCAGGTGACGCTGCTGGGCCGCCACCTGGCGTCGTTCAACGGGGTGGCCCTGGCGCTGGGGCTGACCTGTCTGGCCCTCGTCGTCGTATGGCCCAAGTTGTACCGCATGCCGAATGGCGGCCGCGGCGCACGGTGGCTGGCGCGGCTGCCCGGCACGGTGGTCGCCCTCGGGCTGGCCACCGCCGCCACCGCGGCATTCGAGCTGCCGGTCGAGACCATCGGCTCACGCTTCGGCGGCATCCCCCAGGCGCTGCCACGTTTCGAATGGCCGGGTTTCACCTGGGACGGCGTCAAGCAGTTGTTCATTCCGACCTTGACCATCGCGCTGCTCGGCTCGATCGAGTCGCTGCTGTGCGCGCGGGTGGCCGACAACCTCACCGAACTGCCGCGTCACGACCCCAACCAGGAGCTGATGGCGCAAGGCGCGGCGAATGTGGTGGCGCCGTTTTTCGGCGGCATCCCGGCCACCGGCACGATCGCCCGCACCGTGACCAACCTGCGCTCCGGGGCCACCACGCCGGTGGCCGGCATGGTGCATGCGGCCACCCTGCTGCTGGTGGTGCTGGTGGCCGCGCCGCTGGCGGCCCACGTGCCCTTGGCCGCGCTGGCCGGCATCTTGTGGTTCGTCGCCTGGAACATGGGCGAGTGGCGCGAGTTCATACGTCTGCGTCAGTTCTCGCCGCCCTACCGCATCACGCTGCTGGTGACCTTCGTGCTGACGGTGGTGTTTGATCTGACCGTCGCGGTCGAGGTGGGGCTGGCGCTCGCCTGCGTGTTCTTCATCTACCGGATGAGCACCCTGTTCCGTGTCGCACCGCTCGAGCTGCCCGGCGCACCCGAGCATGTGCAGGCGATGAGTTTGTACGGCTCGCTGTTCTTTGGCGCGGTGGCCAAGGTCGAAGCGGTGTCGCACCATCTGCGACCCGGCACGCGGGTGCTGCTGCTCGAGATGCGGCGATTGATCTCGATGGACACCACCGGCCTGGACGCGCTCGAGCAGCTGCACCGCAGCCTGTCGCGGCGCGGCGTGCGGCTGGTGCTGTGCGAGGTCAACGAGCAACCGCTCGGGCTGATGCAACGCTCGGGTTTTCTCGACCAGCTCGGCGCGGGCGGACTCGCGGCGCGACTGGCCGAAGCGGTACCCGCGGCCGAAACCCCGCACTGACACTGCGTTACACCCCTCGGGTATGCTCACGGCTGACTGCAACAAGTACGACGAGCACAGGGTGGGATTACTGGATGACCTGAAGCGCCAGGCCGAAGCGCGCCAAGCACAGCTGCAAAGCAGCGGAGCCTCTCTGGAGCGCCAGACGGCGCTGGTGGAAGGAGCCTGCACCACGGCTTTCCGCTACTGGATGGAGCTGGCCAAGCAACTCAACGTGTTGAAGCCGGTCGCCCCGGCGCGTTATGCGCTCGACGGCCGCCACGTGTTCGAACAGCTGCCGATGAGCGATTTCCGGGTCGACGCCCGCCGGCGCTCGCCCGCACCGAACGCGCCGCACGAGCACGTGCAGCTGTTCTGGCTGCTCGGCTCGGGCCGCCCGCTGGTCATCACGAAGGACTACCCGAACGAGATCGAAAAGCTGCAGACGCGGCTGCGCATGTCGGGCGTGGACTTCCACATCGAGAACATCCGCGACCCCGAGGACGGCCGCTACCTGCACACGCGCTTCGAGTTCACCGCCGACTTCACCGCCGGCGTCAAGCTGCTGCCGCAGCACGAGCAAGGCCAGGTGCAATTCCAGCTGATCAACCTGGAAGGCTTCGAGACGGCGTTGGTCGAGTTGCCCGCATTCGAAGTCAACCAGGCGGTGCTCGACGAACTCGCCAAGCTCATGCTGGGCCAGCCGAACGGCTTTTTCCAGTGCGGGCGGGTGCTGCGGCGGGGCTGACGGCGGCATAGCGCGCCGGCGTGACGCCGAAGCAGCGCCGGAACCAGTGCGAGAAATGCGCCTGGTCTGCGAAACCGCAGGCCGACGCGGTCTGCGCCAGCGCGCAGCCGTCGCGCAGCAAGGCCTTGGCGTGCGCGATGCGGGCCAGCCGGGCGTATTGCCGCGGCGTCTGCCCCAGGCCGCGGCGAAACAGCCGGTGCAGATGTTCACGTGACACACCGATCTCGCGCGCCAGCGCGGCGGGGTCGGGCAGGCTGCCGTGGCATTCCTGCAGGCGCCGGCACAACACTTCGATGCGCGGGTCGACGGCGGGCACGAGGGGCACGCCGGGCTCCCCGCCGACCGCTCCGAACAACGCCTCGGCGAGGACGTGGCGCAAGCGCTCGGCATCGGCCCCGTCGACCGCTTCAACCAGTGCCGCCCCCAGCCGGGGCGCACGGCGCACCGGCTGCCGCACCTCGGGGCGTCGGTCCGCCGGCCAGCCCAGCCATTGCGCCGCGGGCAGGGCCGGCAGATAGACCATCACCATCTCGAACACCGCCGGGCTGACACCGGCGGTGTGCAGCGCATGCGGCGGCAGCACCACCACGTCGCCTTCTTTGGCCTGCAGCAGCCGCCCCTCGCAACTGAAACGACAACTGCCGCGCCGCACCGTGCCGATGCTCCATTCGGCATGCCAGTGCGGCGCAAAACGGACGTCTGGCTCGGTGGCGAGCAGCACGTCGACGACGGTCGCCGCCGCTTCGAACGACAGCGGCACCAGCCGCGAGCGGGCGGCCCCCGGCGGCGTGCCAGCCGTCGGCCTCACGCCTGCAAGGCCCCGCGCACGGTCAGACCCAACCAGCCGGCGCTCGCGCGCGTGGCCCGCAGCGGGCCCAGCAGCGACAGCTCCTCGACCGGGTGATCGAGCCGCGTGAGCTGCGCCGAGGCCGGCTGCCAGCGCGAGTCGACGCGCCCGGTGATGTCGGAGCGCAGCAGCTCGGGCTGCGGCAGCCGCTCGGGCGTGCGCAAATCGGGCCAACCGACCAGCCCGAGCGTGGGCCGCGCCAGGAAGCCGAGCGGCTCCGCGTCGCCGGCCTCGAGTTGCAACTCGGCTTCGAGCAGCCGACGTTCCTTCACCGTCAGCCCGGCGCGCAACCGCGTGCCGGGCCGCAGCGGCGCAGCGGCCGGATGGTCGAGTGGCAAACAACGGGTCAGCGTGGTGCTGCCCAACTTCTTGGGCCAGCCCTGCAGCAGGCCGCGCAGCAGCGCGATGTCCTGGTCGACGTAGATGAACGGGCAGAAGTTGACCCGGGTGCCGTCGGCCCGCTCGATCTCCACCGTCACGATGGTTTCGCGGTACTGCGCGTAGACGGGATCGGGTGCCGCGTCGTCGCCGCTGCTGCCCGTTTGCCACTCGGCGAAGTGGACGCAGCCGCGGCCGGTCAGACGGCCGTGCCGGCGCGCCAGCAACTGCTCACCCTGTGCGACGTCGCATTCGAATTCCACGTTGAGCAGCCAGCCGGCGTAGTGCCACGGCGGCGGGCCGACCAGGGCGCTGCGGCCGGACGCGGTGTAAGGGGCGGTGAAGCTTTGGTACATGGGCAATCGGCTTTGATGGACGAAGCCGCACCTTAGCGGCACGCTGGCGGCGGCGTCTTGTACGCCAGTGACATGCGCCGCCTGGTGTCCTAGCCGCCTTGCTGCAACTCGCGCGGGTCGATGGCGCTCGCGGTGTCCAGCACCCGGCCGTCAGGGTCGAAGGTGACGCTGAAGACGCGGTTCTCGTTGCCGTCGAGGTAGCGCCAGTCCCAGACCTCTTCGTTCTTCAACGGGAACGCCTGCGCGCGCGCCGGCTTGCCGAGCAAGCGCCGCACTTGCGCCTTGTCCAGCCCGGGCGTGACCTGGGCGAACACGGCCGGCTGGAGCACCTGGCGCAGCGCGCTCATGCGGCCGTCGGCGCCGATCGTGATCATGTAGTTGCGCTGGCCTTCGGGCTGGCGCGGGTACTCCAGCGTCTTGCTGCCGTCCTCGGCGTGGTAGACCGCGGCCGGCTCGCCGAACTGCGAGCGTACGTCCGCCTCGGTGGCGACCCCTTCCTCCAGCTTGTCGACACGTGCCTTATCGCACGCGGTGAGGGCCGCCGCCGCGACGATCAGGCCGATCAGGAGTGTGCGCATCGTCGTCCCCGTTAAAATCGTGGTCGCCATTTCACCATTGCCCGGGCGAAACAGGGTTCCGAGTCTGCGTAAGCTGTCAGACCGGGGCCACGGAAACGGCCCGCTCCGACGCACAGCGTCTACAGGCAATGGTTTGCAACCGAGCCCTTCATCGACCTGCCGGCCGCGCCGGCCGTGGACACCATGCCGCTGTTCTGGAAACCCTACAAGTCCGACATCACCGAGTTCATCGAGGAACTGAAGGCCAAAAACCCGCAGCTCGAGGACGCCCAACGCGAAGGGCGCTCGCTGCTGTGGGACCGCAACCTCGACCGCGAGGCGCAGACGGCCTGGAACGAGGCCAAGGTGCCGCAGCAGCCCTACGTCTACCAGACCAAGGCGTCGAGCGACTGAGCCCGGCCGGGCCGATGTCCGCTTTGCGCCCCTTCCGTTCGACCTCACCGACAGGCACGCCGTGACCGACGAGGCCCTGGCGCCGGCCGCGCCGCCGTCTCTGCAGGACGGCGAAAACGCCCTGCCCGAGGTGGTCGACAGCATCGCCGTCGCGCGGCTGTACGGGTCGCCGCTGTTCCAGCTGCCGACGGATCTCTACATCCCGCCCGATGCGCTCGAGGTGTTCCTCGAAGCCTTCGAGGGGCCGCTGGACCTGCTGCTCTACCTGATCCGCAAGCAGAACTTCAACATCCTCGACATTCCGCTGGCCGACGTCACGCGCCAGTACCTCAGCTACGTCGACCAGATCCGCAGCCGCAACCTCGAGCTGGCCTCGGAGTATTTGCTGATGGCGGCGATGCTGATCGAGATCAAGTCGCGGATGCTGCTGCCGCCGAAGAAGACGGAGGAAGGCCAGGAGCCGGAAGACCCGCGCGCCGAACTGGTGCGCCGTCTGCTCGAATACGAGCAGATGAAGCTGGCGGCCGCCAAACTCGACCAGCTCCCGCTGTTGGGCCGCGATTTTCTGCGCGCCCAGGTCTACATCGAACAATCGATGCAGCCGCGCTTCCCGGATGTGAGCCTTCACGAACTTCAGGAGGCGTGGCTGGACATCCTCAAGCGCGCCAAGCTGACCCAGCACCACAAGATCAGCCGCGAAGAGCTGTCGGTGCGCGAGCACATGAGCATGGTGTTGCGCACCCTGCAGGGCCGCCGTTTCGTCGAGTTCCAGGATCTGTTCGAGCCCAGCCGCGGGCCCCAGGTGTTGGTGGTCACCTTCATCGCGATGCTCGAGCTGGCACGCGAGCGGCTGCTCGAAATCACCCAGGCCGAAGCGTTCGCGCCGATCTACGTCCGGCTCGCCTACCAGCCCGCCTGACGCGCCACCGTCAGCGCGGTTGCGAACGGTCGTTCGGAAAGCCCTAGAATCCGCGCACTTTGTCACAGTGAGGCGCTTGATGAGCAGCCACGCCACCCCGACCCCCACCGACCCGACCGCGCGCAAGCCGTTGACACTGCACCGGCTGCGTGAAATGCACGCCGCGGGCGAGAAAATCGCGATGTTGACCTGCTACGACAGCAGTTTCGCGCGGCTGCTCGACGACGCGGGCGTCGACTGCCTGCTGGTCGGGGACTCGCTGGGCATGGTGTTGCAAGGCCAGTCCAGCACCTTGCCGGTGACGCTGGAAGAGGTGGCGTACCACACCCGGGCCGTGGCGCGCGGCAACCGCAGCGCCTGGCTGATCGCCGACCTGCCCTTCGGCAGCTACCAGGAATCGAAGGAACAGGCACTGCGCAGCAGCGTCGAGCTGATGCGCGCCGGCGCCCAGATGGTCAAGCTCGAGGGCGGCGGCTGGACCGCCGAGGCGGTGGACTTTTTGGTGCAACGCGGCATTCCGGTGTGCGCGCACCTCGGCCTCACGCCGCAAAGCGTGCACGCCTTCGGCGGCTACCGCGTGCAAGGCCGCGACGAATCGGGCGCTGCGGTGCTGAAGCGGCACGCAGCGGAACTGGCCGACGCCGGCGCCGCGATGCTCGTGCTCGAGCTGGTGCCGTCGGCGCTCGCCGAGGAAGTCTCGGCGTCGAACCCGGGGCTGATGACCATCGGCATCGGCGCCGGCCCGGTATGTGCTGGGCAGGTGCTGGTGCTGCACGACATGCTGAACGTGACGCGCGGCAAGCTGCCCCGCTTCGTCCGCAACTTCATGGCCGATGCGAGCAGCATCGACGAGGCCGTGCGCGCCTATGTGCGCGACGTCAAGAACGGCCGCTTCCCCGACCCGCAACTGCATACCTACTGATTTCTCACCACCAACATCATGCGCATCGTCCACACCATCAGTGAACTGCGGCAGGCCCTGGCCGGCACGACCAAGACCGCCTTCGTTCCGACGATGGGGAATCTGCACGAGGGCCACCTCTCGCTCGTCAAGCTCGCCAAGGAACACGGCGGGCCGGTGGTCGCGAGCGTCTTCGTCAACCGGCTGCAGTTCGCGCCGCACGAAGATTTCGACACCTACCCCCGCACCTTCGAACGCGATTGCGACCTGCTGCGCAGCGTTGGCTGCAACGTGGTGTTCGCGCCGTCCGAGGAAGAGCTCTATCCCGAGCCGCAGGTGTTCCGCATCGTCCCGCCGCCCGAGCTGGACACCATCCTCGAAGGCGAGTTCCGGCCCGGCTTCTTCACCGGCGTCAGCACCGTGGTGCTGAAGTTGTTCAACTGCGTGCAGCCGCGCTTCGCGGTGTTCGGCAAGAAGGACTACCAGCAGCTGATGGTGGTCCGGCGCATGGTGCAGCAACTCGCGTTGCCGATCGACATCGTGGCCGGCGACACCACCCGGGCCGAAGACGGCCTGGCACTGTCGTCTCGCAACAGCTACCTGTCACCCGCGGAGCGGGCCGAAGCGCCGCAGCTGGCGATGACGTTGCGCCATGTGCAGCTGTCGCTGCGCAACGGCCAGCCGGATGCGGCCGAACTCGAGCGTGAGGCGATGGACATGCTGCGCCAGCGCGGCTGGGCGCCCGATTACGTCGCGGTGCGCCGGCGCAGCGACCTGGGCGTGCCGACCGCGGAACAGCGCGCGGCCGGCGAACCGCTGGTGGTGCTGGCGGCCGCCAAGCTGGGCGGCACTCGGCTGATCGACAACTTCGAAGTCTGAGGCCGCCGGGGCCGGGCCTGTATGGGAGCCTAGATGGCCCCGACGCTGCCCGTCACCGGCAGCACGATGCCGGTGATGTAGGCCGAGCACACCGGCGACGCCAGGAAGACATACGCCGGCGACAGCTCCTCGGGCTGGGCCGCGCGTTTCATCGCCGTCTGCTTGCCGAACTCCTTGATCTTCTCGGGCGGCGAATCGGCCGGGTTCAGCGGCGTCCACACCGGCCCCGGCGCCACCGCATTGACGCGGATGCCCTTGTCGACCAGGTTCTGCGCGAGGGCCTTGGTGAAGGCATGGATCGCCCCCTTGGTGGTCGAGTAGTCGAGCAGCTTGGGGCTGCCCTGCAGGCCGGTCACCGAGCCGGTGTTGATGATCGACGCGCCTTCGTTCAAGTGCGGCAGTGCGGCCTTGGCCATGTGGAAATAGCCGTAGACGTTGGTGCGCAAGGTTTCGTCGAAGCGCTCCTCGGTGATGTCGACGAGCGATTCGGCGTGTTCCTGGAAGGCGGCGTTGTTGACCAGCACGTCGAGCTTGCCGAAGGTCGCCACGGTTTTTTCGACCGCCTGCTTGCAGAACGCCGGGTCCTTCACGTCGCCCGGGATCAACAGGCAGGCGCGCCCTTCCCGCTCGACGTACCGCTTGGTCTCCTCGGCGTCTTCATGCTCGTTGAGGTAGACGATCGCAACGTCGGCGCCTTCGCGCGCAAACAGCACCGCCACCGCCCGACCGATGCCGGAGTCGCCACCGGTGATCAGGGCCGCCATGTCCTGCAGCTTGTGGCTGCCCTGATAGTCGGGAGCCTCGAAGCGCGGCTTGAGTTCCAGCTCGGCTTCCAGCCCCGGTTTGTCGAGGTGCTGACCCGGCAACTCGCCGGGCTGTTCGCGGGCGCCGGCCTGCACCGGCTGCGACGGCTGGGAGCCGCCGCCCTGCTTCGATTGCGCCTGGTCCAACTGGTCCTGGCCGCGCTGCAATTCGCGCTGCTTGTCGGCCACTGCTTCGACGTCGCCGGCGGAGTCTAGGTTGTCATCTGCCATGGTGGTTCACCTTTGCTGATGGACTTTAGGCGCGGCAGGCGCCGCGCCCCCGTCGAACGTCGTCAGCGCGGCATGCGGCTGGCCTTGCCCGAGGCAGAGCCACCCCCAGCGGCGCCGCTCGCCTGCGAGTTGCCGGAGCGGTCGGGTTCGGCCGGTTCGGAAATGCCTTCCAGGGCCTGCGCCGCGTCTTCGCCGCTGACCTTGGCCGCCACGTCGCCGAGCGACAGGATGCCGACCACGTGCTGCTCGCGGTCCATCACCGGCACGCGGCGGATCTGCACGTCGCGCATCTGCTCGACCACTTCCTCCACCTCTTGGTCTTCGAAACACCATTGCACGTCGGTGCTCATCACCTCGGTCAGCGAAGTGCTGTCGGCGGGACGCCCCTGCGCCACGCCACGCACGGTGATGTCACGGTCGGTCACCATGCCGACAAGGCGGTCGCCGTCGCACACCGGCACCGCGCCGACGTTGAGTTCGTCCATCGCCTGGGCCGCCAGCAGCAGGGAATCGGTGGGGGCCATCGTGCGCACGCCACGGGTCATCACTTGGGAAACTTGGGTCATGAAAGCGCTCCTGTTGGTTGGGTTCACACCCGGAGTCCAGCAAATGCTGTACCCCTGCGCCCGTCCCTGCTGAGGCCGCCAGCGTGCCGCGCCGGCCGTCCCGCGGCCACAATCCGGCCACCATGGCGACGTTTCGCTTCTATGCAGAGTTGAATGATTTTCTGGCGCCCGCGCGCCGCGGCGTCGCGTTCGAGCATGCCACCTCGCCCCACGAAAGCCTCAAGCATGCAGTCGAATCGCTGGGCGTGCCGCACACCGAGGTGGCGCTGGTGCTGTTGAACGGGGAGCCGACGCCGCTCGAGCGGCGCTCAGTCGCCGCCGGAGACCGTATTGCGGTCTATCCGCAATGGCACCTCGCCGGCGTGTGCGGGAGCGCCGACGAGGTGGATGAACCCCGCTTCATTTGCGATGCCCACCTCGGGCGTTTGGCGCGCTACCTGCGGTTCGCCGGCTACGACACGCTTTACCGCAACGCCTGGCAGGATGTGGAGCTGGTAGCACTGGCACGGGCCGAGACCCGCATCGTGCTCACGCGCGACCGCGACCTGCTGATGCACCGCGACGTGGTGCACGGGTGTTATCTGCGCGCGGTGGAGCCCTTGCAGCAACTGCAGGAATTGCAGCGACGGCTGGGACTGTCGGCGCACGAAGCGGGGACGGGCAGCCGTTGCCTGCTGTGCAACGCGGTGCTGGAGACGATCGACAAAGCCGCGGTGGCGGGACGGGTGCCTCCGCGCACGTTCGCGCACTTCGAGCAGTACTGGCGCTGTCCGTGCTGCGAGCGGGTCTATTGGCGCGGCTCTCACTGGGAGCGCATGAGCGCCGCCCGGCCGCCCGAAGGCGCTCGCTCCGGAGTGCGATAGCACGAAGGTCAGTCAACTGGCGCCGCCCGGCCGCCCGAAGGCGCTCGCTCCGGAGTGCGGTAGCACGAAGGTCAGTCAACTGGCGCCGCCCGGCCGCCCGAAGGCGCTCGCTCCGGAGTGCGGTAGCACGAAGGTCAGTCAACTGGCGCCGCCCGGCCGCCCGAAGGCGCTCGCACCGCAGTGCACCAGCACGAAGGTTAGGCTATGAGCGACGTGCTGGGTCTCGGTGTCAGTGGCGACGCAGATCGAAGGCGCGCTTGAGCAGATAGCTGCCGGCCAACAGACCGCCCGCCGTCATCAGCAGCGCGCCGGTGGGCATCGCGCGGGCCGCGTTAGCGGCCATCTCGCCAGCGTGCGGCGCCGCCAGTTGCAGGCGGCGCTTGGTCATGGCCGCGCCCAGTTCGTTGAGACGGTCCTTGAGCAGCGTCTCGGCGGCCGGCAGCAACACGGTTTCTTCGTCTGCCACATGGTGCGTGACGTCGCGCATCAGCTCCATGAAGACGTTGTCGAAGTTGGCGTCGGTCGGCTCCATCGAACGCAGCTGCTCGATCAGGCGGCGCATCTCGTCGTGTTCGGGCTTGCTCTTGGCCAGCACGTCGTTGTCACTGGCCACCTCACGCAGGGCCGGATAGAAGATTTCTTCTTCCAGCTGCGCGTGGATCTCGAGCGCGAGGCACACAGTGTTCACGATCGCGCGCTTCTTGTCGGGCGACGCATCGGCCTCGTACTTGTGAAAGGTTGTCAGCGTGTGGGTGTGGTCGAGCCGGATCATCTTGGTGATGCTCGGCGACATCTTGCTCAGCATGGGGTTCATCGCGGGGTCCTTGAATGTGTTGTGGGATCCCAGCTGCAGCAACCGGTGTTCCCTTGCCGGTGGCCTTACCAGCCCTGCGCTCCGCTGCAGGCGAGCGAAAACGCCTCGGCGGCGCGCTCCGGGCAGTGCTGACCGCCGTACTCCTGCCAGGCCATCGCCGCCCACTCGAGCGCATCCTGGCGCTGGTCGGTTTCGTTGTGCGCCAGCAGGCGGGCGGCAAAACGTTCGATCCAGTGGGCCTTTTGCGTGTGCATGTCCATCTCGGTGCTTCCTCACGTGTGTTGGTGTTGACGTGAAGGCATCGTAGAGCGAACCGGCTCGCCTGCACCTTCTTCGCGCCGCCGTGTCCCCGTCGGCCGATTCCTACAGGGGCGGACCGGGCGCGAGCCGCGGGCGACCGTTACAAGCCCAGTTCGCTCAGCCCCGGATGGTCCTCGGGACGGCGGCCGAGCGGCCAGTGGTACTTGCGATCGGCCTCGCGTATCGGCAGGTCGTTGATCGACGCGTGGCGCCGGCTCATCAGGCCGTCGCCGTCGAACTCCCAGTTCTCGTTGCCGTAGGAGCGGTACCACTGTCCGGAATCGTCATGCCATTCATAGGCGAACCGCACCGCGATGCGGTGGTCGTCGTGGGCCCAGATCTCCTTGATGAGCCGGTAGTCCAGCTCACGCGCCCATTTGCGCTCAAGGAAACGCTCGATCTCGGCCCGGCCTTGCACGAACTCGGCCCGGTTGCGCCAGCGGCTGTCGGGGGTGTAGGCGAGCGCGACGAGCGCGGGGTCGCGCGTGTTCCACGCGTCTTCCGCGCGGCGTACCTTGGCGATGGCGCTGTCGAGCGTGAAAGGCGGCAGCGGGGGGCGGGCTTGAACGGGTGAGGTCATCGGTGTGACTCCAGTGGAGGGGAAGAGGTATCGGGCAGCGCCGCGTCGAGCAAGGCCGCGGCCACGCTGCGCGCGTCCAGTGCGGCGTCCGGGTCGGCGCCCACCAGGGCGACCGCGATAGCGCCGTCGACGACGACCAACCAGCGGCGCGCCCAGACGGCTGCGGAGTGCAGGCCGGCCGCCGCGCACTCGCGCTCGATCCAGTCGCGCAGCGCGGCCTTGTGGCGCTGCGCGACCTGCCGCGCGGGCTCGGCCGCGTCGGCGTACTGCCCAGCGACGTTGATGAAGGCACAGCCATGGAAATCGGGGCTCGCGAACCATACGTGCAGCACGTCGAACAGCGCCAGCAGCCGCGCCCGCGGCGCCTGGGCGCGGGCGTCGACAGCCGCCCCGAACCAGGCCATCCAGCGGGCGTGCCGGTGCTCCAGCATGCGCAGCACCAGTCCTTCCTTGGACCCGAAGTGCTTGTACAGGCTGCGCCGCGGAACGCCCGACTCGCGCACGATCTGATCCACCCCCACCGCATGCACGCCGTGGGCATAGACCAGGCGCTCGGTGGTCTCGAGCAGTTGTTGGTGCAGAGAAGAAGCGAGGGCATCCATGGAGCACATGGTAGAACGATCGTTCTACCCGCGCAACCCACACCGCGCCTCGTCCCAGCCGCAAACGCTCAGGGTAAGCCCCGAGAAGCAAACGATTGCGCAAACGTTTTCTATTTCTATGATTTGCGCCATGGCTGCCCGGATGACCGGCGCCCGGCCCGGCATCCACCCACGCCGAGGCCGCCTTCCAACCCAGGAGATCCGCCATGACACTGTCCCGCCGCCGCACCCTGCACGCCGCGATCGCCGCCAGCCTCCTCGGCCCCTGGGCCGCCGGGTCGTTATGGGCTGCCGACCCGCCGAAGGTCGCGCTGGTGATGAAGTCGCTCGCCAACGAGTTCTTCCGCACCATGGAAGACGGCGCCAAGGCCCACCAGGCTGCACACGCGTCGCAGTACACGCTGGTGGCCAATGGCATCAAGGACGAGACCGACACCGCCGCGCAGATCAAGATCGTCGAGCAGATGGTCGCGCAGAAGGTGCAGGCGCTGGTGATCGCGCCGGCCGACTCGAAGGCGCTGGTGCCGGCGATCAAGGCAGCGATCGACAAAGGTGTCGTGGTGGTCAACATCGACAACCGGCTCGATGCCGCCGCGCTGCAGCAGAAGGGCCTGAAAGTGCCCTTCGTCGGCCCCGACAACCGCGCCGGCGCCCGGCTGGTGGGCGAGCACCTGGCGCGCCAGCTGAAGGCGGGCGACAAGGTGGCCATCATCGAAGGTGTGTCCACCACCACCAATGCCCAGCAGCGCACCCTCGGCTTCCAGGACGCGATGAAAGCCGCCGGTGTGCAGGTGGTCGGCGTGCAGTCGGGCCAGTGGGAGATCAACAAGGGCAACACGGTGGCCGCCGGCTTGCTGCGCGAGCACCCGGACCTGCGCGCCCTGCTGGCCGGCAACGACAACATGGCGCTGGGCGCCGTGGCGGCCGTCAAGGCGGCCGGCAAGGCCGGCAAGGTAATGGTGGTGGGCTACGACAACATCCAGGCGATCAAGCCGATGCTGGCGGACGGCCGGGTGCTGGCCACCGCCGACCAGTACGCCGCCAAACAGGCGGTGTTCGGCATCGAGACGGCCTTGAAGGCGCTGGCCGACAAGACACCGCAAGCCGCGATGCCGGCCGAGATCAAGACCGACGTGGTACTGGTCACCAAGGACTCGAAGTGAACTGCGGTCAGCAGCGCGAGGTGCGCCGGTGACACCCGCTGTGGCCAACGCGGCGGCCGCCACGCCGGTCTTGTCGCTCGACGGCATCGGCAAGGACTACGCCGAGCCGGTGCTCGACGGCGTGTGCCTGACACTGGCGGCCGGCGAGGTGCTCGCGCTGACCGGCGAAAACGGCGCCGGCAAGAGCACGCTCGGCAAGATCGTCAGCGGCCTGGTGCTGCCGAGCCGCGGCACGATGCAACTCGACGGCCGGCCCTACCGCCCCGTCTCGCGCCAGGAGGCCGAGCGCTGCGGCGTGCGCCTGGTGATGCAGGAACTGGGCTTGGTGCCCACCCTCACCGTCGCCGAGAACCTGTTGCTCGGGCGGCTGCCCCAGACGGCCGGCTGGGTGCGCCGGGGCGAACTGCACCGGCTGGCCGCACGCCAGCTGGCGCAGATCGGGCTGGACGACCTCGACCCGGCCACACCGGTGGCCGCCTTGGGCATCGGACACCAGCAAATGGTCGAGATCGCCCGCCACCTGCAGGACGACACCCGCGTGCTGGTGCTCGACGAGCCGACCGCGATGCTGACGGGCCGCGAGACCGACCGCTTGTTCGCGCAGATCGAACGGCTGCGGCGCGCCGGCGTCGCCATCGTCTATGTGTCGCACCGGCTGCCCGAACTGCAGCGCATCGCGCAACGTGTTGCGGTGCTACGCGACGGCCGGCTGGTCGAAGTGCGGCCGATGGCGGGCGTGTCGGAGCAACAGCTGGTGCAACGTATGGTCGGGCGCGCGGTGCGCAGCGAGGAGCAGCGGCCGCGCCGCCTTGCCGGCCCGGTGTTGTTGCGCGCCCGCGGGTTGAGTCGGCGCGGCGTGGTGCACGGCGTCGACCTCGACCTCCACGCGGGCGAGGTGTTCGGCCTGGCCGGTCTGGTCGGCTCCGGGCGCACCGAACTCGTGCGGCTGCTGTTCGCCGCCGACCGCGCCGACAGCGGTGAGGTGTGGCGAGAGTCGGCCGAGACCGGCATGCGGCGGCGCTGGCGCTCGCCCATGCAGGCGGTGCGCAGCGGCGTAGGCCTGGTCACCGAAGACCGCAAGTCGCAGGGGCTGTTGCTGCCGCAGCCGATCCGCGTCAACACCAGCCTCAGCCGGCTCGCGGCGGTGTCGCGGCGCGGCTGGCTGCAGCCGGCCCGGGAAACCGCGCTGGCCCAGCGTTTCGTGCAGACGCTACACATCCGCTGCCGCGATACCGAACAGCCGGTGGCCGCGCTGAGTGGCGGCAACCAGCAGAAGGTGGTGTTCGCACGCTGGCTGCTGCGCGACTGCGAGGTGCTGCTGCTCGACGAGCCGACGCGTGGTGTCGACGTCGGCGCGCGGGCCGATCTCTATGCCGAACTGGACCGCATGGCGAGTGCCGGCAAGGCGCTGCTGATGGTGTCGAGCGACCTGCGCGAACTGATGGCGATGTGCGATCGCATCGGCGTCATGCAGGCCGGTCGCCTGGCTGCCGTGTTCGAGCGCGGGCACTGGAGCGAGGCCGCCCTGCTCGCCGCCGCCCTCGGCAGCACCTCCGACACCACGCCGTGCCCTCCCGCCACCCTCACCGTCTCGTCCACACCATCATGACCCTGGGTACCACCACTTCCGCGCCCCCTGCTGCCGCCGCCGTCGCCTGGCGTGGCCTGCGCGGCGAACTCGCCACCTATCTCGGGCTGACCGGGGTGCTGGTCGCGATGGTCGCGCTGTTCGGCGCGCTCAGCCAGCACTTCCTCAGCGTCGACACCTTCGTGACCATCGCCAACGAAATCCCGGCGCTGGCGGTGATGGCGGTCGGCATGACCTTCGTGCTGATCATCGCCGGCATCGACCTGTCGGTCGGCTCGGTGCTGGCCCTCAGCGCAGCACTGTCGGCCACCGCCATCGTGCAATGGCAGTGGCCGGCGGGCGCGGCGGCAGCCCTCGGGCTGGCCGCCGGTGCCGTCTGCGGCAGCGTCACCGGGGCCGTCTCGGTGGCCTGGCGGCTGCCGTCCTTCATCGTCTCGCTGGGCATGCTCGAGGTGGTGCGCGGCGCGGCTTACCTGGTGACCGAGTCGCGCACGCAGTATGTCGGCGACGCGATCGGCGGCCTGGCGCAGCCGTGGGTGGGCGGCATCTCGGCCGCCTTCGTGCTGGCGATCGCGCTGGTGGCGCTCGGCCAGCTGGTGCTGTCGCGCACCGTGTTCGGCCGCTGTGTGGTCGGCATCGGCACCAACGAAGAAGCGATGCGGCTGGCGGGCGTGGACCCGCGGCCGGTGCGCATCGCCGTGTTCGCGCTGACCGGCCTGCTGGCCGGCCTGGCCGGGCTGATGCAAGCGGCCCGGCTGGAAGCGGCCGACCCGAACGCCGGGCAAGGCATGGAGCTGCGCGTGATCGCGGCGGTGGTGATCGGCGGCACCAGCCTGATGGGCGGGCGCGGCTCGGTCGTCAACACCTTCTTCGGCGTGCTGATCATCGCGGTGCTGGAAGCCGGATTGGCCCAGGTGGGCGCCAGCGAGCCGAGCAAACGTATCATCACCGGCTGCGTGATCGTGGTCGCCGTCGTGTTCGACACCGTGCGCCAGCGCCGCGCGGCCGGAGGCTGAGCGCATGGCCACCATCAAGGATGTCGCCGCGCGTGCAGGGGTTTCGGTGACCACCGTGTCGCACGTCGTCAACGGCACCCGCCATGTCAGCCCCGAGGGCCGCAGCCGGGTCGAGCAGGCCATCCGCGACCTGGGCTACGTGCCGAGCGCGGTGGCGCGCAGCCTCAAGCGCAACACCACGCGCACGCTCGGCATGCTGATCCCCAACAGCTCCAACCCCTATTTCGCCGAGATCGTGCGCAGCGTCGAAGACCGCTGCTTCGGCGCCGGCTACACGCTGCTGCTGTGCAACACCGACGACGAGCCGCGCCGCCAGGGTGTCTACCTGCAGGTGCTGGCCGAGCGGCGTGTCGACGGGCTGGTGGTGGTGTCGTCGGGCGACGACGCCGCGCTGCCCGACCTGCTGGCCGGCCTGAACGTGCCCACCGTGCTGCTCGACCGCGAGATCGACGCGCTGCCCTGCGACCTGGTCGAGACCGCCCACCTGCACGGCGGTGTGCTCGCGACGCGGCACCTGGCGTCGCTGGGCCACCGCCGCATCGCCTGCATCGGCGGCCCGGCCGAACTGGCGCCGAGCGAACAACGCATCGCCGGTTGGCGTGCTGGCCTGGCGGAGGCCGGCCTCGGCGACGACAGCGCCGCCTTGCTGTGGCGCGGCGACTTCACCAGCCAGAGCGGCTACGAGGCGCTGCACGCCATCCTGCGCTCGCCCGAGCCGCCCACCGCGGTGTTCGTCTGCAACGACCTGATGGCGATGGGCGCCTTGTGCGCCGCGCACGAGAGCGGCTTGCGGGTGCCGGATGACCTCTCCATCGTCGGCTTCGACGACATCGAACTGGCGCGCTTCGCCAGCCCGCCGCTGACCACCGTGGCCCAGCCCAAGCAGCGCATCGCGGCGCTGGCCGTCGACATGCTGCTCGAGCGCATCGACGGGCGCCGGCAACAGCCGCGCAAGGTGATGCTGCAGCCGGAGCTGTGCGTGCGCGCATCGACGGGTCGGCGCGGCAACCCGAGGGGCGAACGGCGATGAGCAGCGACAACGCCCCGTTGCTCCGGCCGCGCATCGTCGTGCTCGGCAGCCTCAACATGGATCTGCTGCTGCGCGTGCCGCGCGCGCCCGACGCCGGCGAGACCTTGATCGGCCACAACTTCGCCACCGTGCCGGGCGGCAAGGGTGGCAACCAGGCCGTCAGCTGCGCCCGCCAGGGTGCCGACGTGGCCCTGCTCGGGCGCCTGGGGGCCGATGCCTATGGCAACAGCTTGCGGGCGGCCCTGGCGGCCGACGGCATCGACCTGGCCGGCGTGCAGACCGACGCCGAACAGCCGACCGGGCTGGCGCTGGTGATGGTCGACGACGCGGCCCAGAACCGCATCGTCGTGATCCCCGGGGCCAATGCGACGCTGCGGGTCGAGCCCGCCACCCTGACCGCAGCGCTCGCCGGTGCCGCGTTTTTCGTGACGCAGCTCGAAGCCCCGCTGGGCCAGGTGATCGACGCGATCGAAGCCGCGCACGCGGCGAGCTGCCCGGTGCTGCTCAACCCCTCGCCGATGGCCGCATTGCCCGACACGCTGTGGCCGCGTCTGGACACGCTGGTGTTGAACGAGGTCGAAGCGAGCGAGTTGACGGGGCGGCCCCTGCGCGACCCGGCCGGCGCCGCCGCGGCCGCGCTCGAGCTGCGCCGGCGCGGCGTACAACGTGTGGTGGTCACGCTGGGCTCGCAAGGCGCCGTGGCGAGCGACGTGCAGGGCAGCCGCTTCCACCCGGCGCTGCCGGTGCGCGCGGTCGACACCACCGCCGCCGGCGACACCTTCACCGGGGCCCTCGCCGTGGCGCTGGCGCAGGGGCAGCCGCTCGACCAGGCGGTCCGCCGCGGCATCAGGGCGGCTGCCTGGTGCGTCGCCCGCGTCGGTGCGCAGCCGTCCATCCCCACCGCGCAAGACCTCGAGAGCCTGCCCGAACCACTCGCCGGACATCCGCTATGAAACGCACCGCCTTGCTGCATGCCGAACTGTCCCACCTGATCGCCACGCTCGGGCATGGCGACTTGGTCGTCATCGGCGACGCCGGCCTGCCGGTGCCGCCCGGCCCGCAACGTATCGACCTCGCGGTGACACGCGGCGTGCCGCGCTTCACCGAGGTGCTGGCGGCGGTGCTGTCCGAGATGGAGGTGGAGTCGGCGACGATCGCGCGCGAAGCGTGCAGCGCCGCGGACGGCGCGCTGCCGCCCTGGTGCGCGATGCTGGCGGTGGAGCCGCAGTGCGTCAACCATGCCCAACTGAAACGGCTGAGTCGTCAGGCGCGGGCCGTGGTGCGCACCGGCGAAACCACGCCCTACACGAATGTCGTGTTGAGCGCGGGGGTGGTGTTCTGACCGGGTGCCGATGGTGCGCACCCGGCCGCCGCCCCGCGCTCGCGCAGCGTCAAGGCCGACTGGCCGAGCCGCGACGGCGCCGCACCACCGCGGCGAGCCACGCGCCGCCGCCCAGCAGCAAGGCCCACTGCTCCGGCTCCGGCACCGCCGCCGCGATGCGGTAGACGTTGCCGTCGAGCCCCATCACATAGAGCGCGCCGAAGGCGTCTTCGCCGAACGAGGTCAGCTGCGAACGGCCGAACAGGTTGCCCAACTCGGCACTGCGGTCGACAAAATCGACAAAGCTGTCCCCCTGGCGATGCAGCGAGAAGATCTTGCCGGACGCGAAGTCGCCGAACAGATAGGCACCGTCCAGCCCTTCTTCCAGGCCGCCGCGGTAGACATATCCGCCGATGACCGAGCGGCCCAGCGCCCCGTGCTCGTATTCGAACAACGGCGCGATCGCGCCCTCGGGCGCGGCATCGGGCACATCGGGGTTGTCGGCCGAGCCTTCCAACGCGCGCCAGCCGTAGTTGCGGCCGCCCTCGCTGCCGGCCGCTTCGAAGTCGACCTCTTCGCGGGCCGCCTCGCCGACGTCGGCGATCCAGAGGTCGCCGGTGGCACGGTCGAAACTGTTGCGGTAGGGGTTGCGCAGCCCGAACGACCAGACCTCGTCGTTGCCGGCGCGGCCGACGAAGGGGTTGCCGGTCGGCACCGTGTAGCCGCCGTCCGCCTGCGGCGTGATGCGCAGGATCTTGCCGAGGTTGCTGTTCGGGTCCTGCGCGCGCTGGAACGGGTCGTTCGACGGCCCGCCGTCGCCGGTGGCGACATAGAGCTGGCCCGGGTCGTTGGGGCGGAAGCCGATCCAGCCGGCCTTGTGGCGTGTGCTGTCAGGCGTTTGCTCGACCGTCAGGATGGTGCGGGCCGACGCCGGGTTGGCGCTGTTGGCGTTGAACGACGGCGCCGTGTAGGACGCGACCACCGTGTTCTGCGTGGTCTTGTCGATGTAGTTGACATAGAAGCGGCCGTTGCGTCGGAAACCAGGGTCGAAGGCCAGGCCCAGCAGGCCGCGTTCGCCGTCGGCGTCGACCTTGGCGCTGATGTCGAGATAGGTCGAGACACTGCCGTTGTGCAGCAGCTTGATGCGGCCGCCCTTCTCGACCACGAACAACCGTGAGTCGCCGGTCGGCGCGGTCAGGAACACCGGCTGGTCGAGGCCCGAGGCGATCAGCGCGGGCTCCAGGCCGAAGGCCGGACCGGCCAGCGAGATGGCGGCACATGTCACCGCGCGGCACCAGAACGTTTTGTTCATCTGTGTTCTCCTCCTTGACTCGCGTGCCGCGGCAAGGCGCGGCCCTGCGTTGACGGCAGGCCGCCGCCGGACGTCACCCTTCGCGGGCGAGGGCCCGGGAGGGGACGCGGCATGATTGCGTTGGCCCCATTCCAGCGTCAAGAATGCGGTGGGCAAAGCCCGCACGACAAGGCGGTCATGTCCGCGATGTGATGCCTTGGCTCACTCAGGCCGCCAGACGGTCGAGCAAGGTTTCGAGACGCTGGCGGATCTGCGCGACGGTCGGCTCATGCTCGAAGTAAGCGGTATGGAACACCGGCGACGCGTCGTGCGCGTCCTCCAGCCCTGCCAGCGCCGAGTCCTTGGGCACGATGCCGTCGCCGTCGGCCTCGAAGCCGGCCCAGTCTTCGATGAAGCGGCGCCACAAGCGCTCCTGCAGCGGGTTGGCGTCGCCCGGCCCCCATTCCGAGCCCCACACCCACAAGCCTTCGGGCATGCCCTGGCCTCTTGCCATACGGGCCACACCGGCCGGCTCGACGTCGCGAAAGCCGGGGGGAATGTCATAGGCGAGCGCGCGTTCGAGCATCAGCAGGTCGACCATCTGCTGCTTGTCGAGCAACCCGGAGGCGACGTCTCGGAACCAGCCGACGGCGCCCGCGACGCCGGCCCAGCGCCGGCCGATGCGGCGGAACACGCCGGTGCCCTGGTGCGGGCTGCCGGCTGTCAGACCGTAGAAACGCCAGCCCGGCCAGCGCTGGCGCAAGCGCGGCAGTGCAAAGCGGACCACATTGCCGCCCCGTGAATGCGCCAGCAACACCAGGGTGCCGCTGGGTTGGTGGCCGATCACGGTGCGCTCGACCAGGTCGACCAACTGATTGAGGTTACGGTGCACCCGGACGAAGGTGTCGTGCTCGAAACGCCAAACACACAGCTGGTTCAGCAAATGCATGCCCTGCCACGGGCCGGCGTCCGGCGGCAGCGCCGCAGGGTCTTCGGGCAGCCAGGCGCCGAAGCCGCCGCGCACCGAACTCAGCCCGCCGTGCACCAGCACGACGTGGTGGTCGCAAGGCGTCTTGTCGGGCACATGCGACACCGCGGGCCTCGATGCGGGGACCAACGCCGCCCCTTGCTTCTCGAGGTGGTGCACAGCGTCGGGGTCGGGCGGCGGCAGGCCCAGCGCCGCCGACCAATAGCTTTCATCGTCCCAGAGCCGGCGGGCGAAGGTGGGGTCGCGGTCGGCGATGCCTTGCTTGACGCCCATCCAGCGCAGCACCCGGGTGGCCTGCCGCTTGACCCAGCCGAAGGCGCCTTCCTGCAGTTCCAGCGTGACCAGCGGCACGGCCACCAGCAGCCCGACACCGGAGCGCAGCGTGCGGCGGATCAGCGGCGCCTCGGCGGCCCGCGGCTCGACCAGCCAGATCGCCTTGCCGCGCTGCAGATACAGCAGGTCTTCCGAAAAGCCGACGCCGTCCCCGCGGAAGCTGCAGGGCTGCCAGACCGAGGCCCGCTCGGGCCCACCGCCGGGCAGCAGGCGGGGCGCGCGCCCGCCCCAGTACAACCGGGTTTCGACTTCCAGCTGCACCACCACACGCTTGCCGTGCCATTCGGGCGGCAGCTGTTCGGTCAGCTCGCGCGCGAACTCGGCCGCCGTCTCGGCCAGCGGCAACCGCATGTTGAGCGGGGTGTCCTGCCGCCGCACGATCGGTGCCATCCACCACACCGGCGGCTGCCACAGGTGCAACCGACGCACGGTGGGGTCGTGGGCGAGCTTGTCGGACACGCCGTCGTCCTGCCAGACCTCACGGTGGTCGGTGGACGGCAGGCCGTGCATCTCCTCGCTGAGCCGGCGTTCGTCCTGCAGCAGGCGCTGGATGCCCTCGACGAAGGGCGCCAGCTCTTCGGAGTACCAGGCCTCGCGCTGGGCCTCGAACCGTTGCAGTACCTCGGTCGCCGTCAGCACCCCCTCGACGGTCTCGATCAGCGGGCGGCGGCGCTTGGGTCGGACGGGGTCGGGCGGCGGGAGCTCGGCCGGCTCGCCGAGTCCGGTGGCGACCTGCAGGCTTTCGGTGTCGAAGGCCGGGGCCGGCTCGGGGATGAGCGGCTCGTCGTCGAGGAAAAACTCCAGCCCGGCCAGCGCGGCGCGCTGCCGGCTCATTTGCTGCGTACGCCGAGCTTGAACGCGATCATCGCGCGCAACTTGTTCGGCACCACCGGCTTGATCAGCAAATGGAAGTTGTACTTGCCCGCCTCGGTCTCGAGGCCGGCGGTGCTGCTGCCGGTCACCATGATGGCCGGCACGTCGTCACCGAACTGCTGACGCAGCACCACCAGCGCGTCGATGCCGGTGCTGTTCTGGTCGATGCGGTAGTCGACGATCACCAGATCGGGCCGCTGGCCCTGCTGGTGCGCCTGCTCGGCCCAGCTGCGGCACTCGGCCACCGCGTCGAAGGCGGCCACCGTCGCGCCCCAGCCCTTGAGCAACACCTCGAGGCCGTCGCGCACGGCGGGTTCGTCCTCGACCACCACGATCAAACGCCGGTCCAGCGTCAAGCCCAGCGGTGCCCGCGAGCTCGAGGTTTCGGTGGCACGCACCGCCCGCCCCACCGGCACCTCGAGCGAGAACACCGTGCCGTGACCGGGCCGCGATCGCAAGGTCAGCGGTGCCGCCATCAGGCCGGCCAGACGCCGCACGATGGCCAGGCCCAGCCCCAGGCCCTTGCGCTGGTTGGCCGGCAGCGGATGGTCGGGCTGCACCTGGTAGAACTCTTCGAACACCCGCGCCTGTTCGGATTCGCGGATGCCCACGCCCGAGTCCCACACCTGCAACAACAACCGGTCGCCGCGCTGGCGGCACGACACCAGCACGCCACCGTCTTCGGTATAGCGGATGGCGTTCGAGATGAGGTTGCGCAGGATGCGGTCGACCAGCACCGGGTCGGCGTAGGCGAAGTGCTGCTCGCCGCGGAACTTGAGGTCCAGGCCTTTCTCGAAGGCGGTCGGCTCATAGTGCAGCCGCAGCCGCGCGAACAGCTCGCGCAAGCTGAAGTTCTGCGGACGCGACTCGACCGCGCCGGTGTCGATCTTGGTGATGTCGAGCAGTTCGCTGAACAGGCCCTCCAGCGCGTCGACCGAGCTGTTGATGCTGTTGACGAGCTGGATCACTTCTTCGTCGCGGCTCTTGTTGCGCAAGGCCTCCGCAAACAGGCCCACCGCATGCAAGGGCTGGCGCAGGTCGTGGCTGGCAGCGGCGAAGAACTGCGTCTTGGCGCGGTTGGCGACTTCGGCGGCGCGGCGTGCCTCGTCGGCGGCCGCCTTCTCGAGGCGCAGTTGTTCGAGCAGCTGCTCGGTGCGCGTCTTCAGTTCGATCACCCGGTCCATCGCCTGGCGGTAGTTGCGGCCCAGCACCGCCGTCATGCCCATCACCAGCAACAGCACACCGGCCAGCTCCAGGCTGTAGAGCGAGCCTTCGACGGCGATCGCCATCACGGTCGGCACGAAACACAGCCCGATGAAGATCAGGAACACGGTGCGCTGCTCGGCCAGCACCGGAACCGAGGCGACACAGAAGCTGTAGACCGTCAGGATCAGCCCGATCTGCTGGATCGCGCCGCCGGCGCTGTACAGCAGCCACGACGCGGTGCCCCAGGTGGCGCCGGAGGCGAACACGCCGATCACCCAGCGCTGGCGCCACAGCCGGAAGTCGGTGTCGGGCTGGGTCTGGATCGCGAAGAAGCGCCGCGCGATCCAGAACCGGTAAAGCCACTGGGCCGCGAAGCACAGGCCCCACAGCGACAGCGTCAGCGTGTCGGCCTGCCCGGCATACAGGAGCAGGACGACCACCGCGCCGATCAGGTTGCCGCCCAGGCTGGACGCCGAATACGCATACAGGTTGCGGACATGGTCCGGCCAGTCGCCGCCGCGATCCGCCGGGGGCGCGAGGGTCTGCGCCGGCGCGGGCAGGGTCTTGGTGGTGGTGTCGCTCATGGCATCAGGCCGCGATTCTGTTTTTATAGGATGTTTCGACCACGACGGAAGCCGGCCGGCGCCGCCAGGCGTCCAGCACCCGGCCGTCCTCGTCGGTGACCTGGGTCGGGCTGCAGATGTCCAGGCGCTCGGCCTCGGTGGCGAAATCGTCGGCGGTGAACGGCACGCGCTCGGCCGGCAGGCGGTCGGTCCCCGCGGCGAAGGTGCGGCCGGCCACCGGATCGAAGGCGATGCCACACATGTCGCCGATGTCGAGCGCGGCAGCGGTCCAGGAGCCGCGCTTGAGCAAACGCGGCAGATCGTGCGCGAGCTTCGACAGGCGCCGGGTCGGGGCGTAGACCTGCTTCATGGTGTCGCGATACGCCTCGAGAAACTCCGCCAGGGGGCTGCGACGGGGCTGCAGCACCAGGGTGTACGAGCTGAAGTCGTAGAGATTGGCATGGGGCAGAAACTGGGGGTCGGGCTCGGCCAGCAAGCGCTGGAACAAGGGGGTACCCGGAATCGGCGTCTCGAACGAAATGAAGCTCGGCACGTGCAGACCGCTCGCCTTGAGCCGCTCCGGCAGCGACCGAATGTAGCTCGCATCGTCGTTGATTGCACTGATCATGAGGCCCGCGATCACCAGGATGCCTTCGTCCCGGCTCTGGGCGATGGCCTGTTCGATCTTGCCGATGTTGTTCTGCGGCTTGCACATGTCCGCAAGCGCCGCCGGGTTGAAGGTCTCCAGCCCGACGAACACCGCGCGGCAACCGCAGTCGTACATCAGCTTGAGCAGCTCGCGGTTGGCGATGACGTTGAACGTCAGGCAGGCGCCCCACAGCACGTCCAGCGGCTTGAGCGCCAGACACAGGTCCCGGAACCAGCGCAGGTTGCCGGCCAAGTTGTTGTCATACAACACCAGCAACCGTTCTTTCCAGCCCGGCACGCCGGCCTGCCGCAAGGCCGCCTTGCCGGCGACGATGTCGCGCACCACATGGGCCACCGGCCGCGGCACATGGCCTCGCCCGCGTGCGGTCAGTACGCAGAAGTCGCAGGTGTACGGACAGCCCCGGCTGGCTTCGACCGCCAGCGGAAACATCTGCTTGTGCGCGATGGGCGCGAGCTTCGGGGTCGGCACGTCGTCGAGCCCGGTGGCCTGCGAGCGGTACAGCCGCTGCAAACGACCGCGCCGGGCGTCTTCGGCGATGCGCGGGATCGTGTCTTCCGGGTCGCCGACGACCACGGCGTCGAAGTACGGCAGGCACAGCTGAGGGAAGTCGGAGGCCATGGCGCCGCCGAGGACCGTGCGGGCGCCGCGACGGGCGAAATAGTGGCCGATCTGGCGCGCCCGGTCGAAATCGGCGTGCAGGCACGACAGGATCACCAGGTCGTAGTGCTTGCTCCAGTCCGGGTCTTCCCAGGTGTCGTTGATGATCTCGACCTCACACCAGTCCGGCAGCAGCGCGGCGATCAGCGGGCCGATCTGCGGTTGCATGGCGCCGCGATGGTGAGCGCCGCGTCGGTGGTAATCGACGAAAACGGCAATGATGGCGACGCGCATGGGCCGCTCCGGTGGCGTGACTAAAACGACGGGGTGGCTCAGCGCTGCGGAGGCGAGCGCCAGGTCGAGAAGGTGCCGTGTTGCTGCGTGATCTGGCTGACGGCCAGCACGGCCTGGGTGCGCGAGTTGACGCCGAGGGCGCGCAGCACGGCGGCCACGTGGTCCTTGACGGTCTCGACCGACAAATTCAGTTCGCGTGCGATCAGCTTGTTGGGCTTGCCCTGCAGCAGCAGCGCCAGCACGTCGGTCTGGCGCGGCGTGAGGCCGAGCGACGCCAGCGAAGGCTGGGTCTGGTAGGGCACCCCCGCCGCGGCATTGCCGACGCCTCGCGGCGCCCCCGCCGGCGCGTAATCACCGCCGCCGCTACCGCCCGCAGCGGTGCTGCCACCGCTGTCCATGCCCATGCTCATCGGTGGCACGTAGACGCTGCCCGACATCACCAGGCGCAGCGCCTCGAACAAGGTTTCGTTGGAGGCCCGCTTGGGCACGAACCCCATCGCGCCCATGTCGATCGCACGGATCACGTCGCTGGTGCGGTCGGAGGCCGAGATCACCACCACCGGCAGCGCCGGGTAGGTCTGGCGCAGGTCGGCCAGCAGGTCGAAGCCGTTGGCGTCGCCCAGGTGCAGGTCGAGCAGCACCAGGTCGTAGCTGCCATCGCGCTGCAACGCCTCGCGCGCCGCGCGCGCGGTCGCCACCCCATTCACCACCACGTTGTCGCCAAGACCCTGGATGACACTCTGCAGGGCAGACAGGATCAAGGGGTGATCATCGACCAAAAGTACTTGCATATGCGGCCCTCCGACGACTTGCCTGGTGACCTCACCAGTCGCAGTGAGACGGCGGAGATGCTAATCGACGCGCGCGCGCCTGCCCCTCCCCAATTAGAGGGGCACAAGCCACCTCGGAGGAGAGAGGTCGGCAACGTCGCGGCGCAAGCGGGGGATACCCACCCCTCGCGCAGCGCCGCAGGCGTCAGGGATAGCGCCGCGTGATCGACTCGGCGACGCACACCGGCTTGGGCGAACCTTCGCGCTCGACGCTCACCTCGACCGTCAGCTGCACGCCGCCGTTGTCGACGGTCTCGTACGACAGCAGCTTGAAATGCGCGCGCAGCCGGCTGTTCACCGGCACCGGCGCCGGAAAGCGCACCTTGTTGAGGCCGTAGTTGACGCCCATGCGCGAGTTGCGCACCTCGAACCCGCTCGCGAAGAAGGCCGGCAGCAGGCTGAGCGTCAGGAAGCCGTGCGCGATGGTGGTACCGAACGGGCCTTGCTTGGCGCGCTCGGCATCGAGGTGGATCCACTGGTGGTCGCCGGTGGCCTCGGCGAACTGGTTGATGCGGGCCTGGTCGACGCTGATCCAGTCGCTGGTGCCGAGCGGTTGTCCGACCTGGGATTCAAGGTCTTGCAGGTTCTCGAAGGTGTTCATGAGGTCGCTATCAAGTGGAAGAAGCAGGAGAAGGAGCAGGAGCGCCTTGTAGCCAGTCGACGATCGGGCGCCATTGGGCCAGGTCTTTTTCGACCCGACTCGGCGCGACGTCCCACAACGTGAGGCCGTGTGCTGCCAGCTGGATGTAGTGCTGCGTGTCGCGCAGGTAAGCGACCACCGGCACCTCCAGCGTCGCGACGAAGGCCTTCAGCTGGTCGGCCGCAATGGTGCCCTCGCGCACCCGCATGCCGACCAGGCCCACCGGCACCCGGCTCGACTTGCGGTGCGCCAGCACCTCGTCGAGGAAGGCGCGCGTCGCGTAGATGTCGAAGATGCTGGGCTGCAAGGGCACCAGGATGCGGTCGGCCAGCTGCATCACATGGTCGAGGCGCTTGCCGTGCAGGCCGGCGGGCGTGTCGAGCACCGCGTGTGTCGTGCCCTTGGGCGGCGTCAACCGGGTTTGCTGCCGCACCTCCCAGCCGAGGATGGGCACCGCCTGCGACGGGCGCAGCGACAGCCAGGTGCGCGACGACTGCTGGCGGTCGACATCGCCCAGCATCACCTGGTGCCCCTGGTGCGCAAAATAGGCGGCGACATGGGTGGCCAGCGTCGACTTGCCGACGCCGCCCTTGGGATTGGCTACCACGATCACCGGCATCGAACCCTCCGCCTGTCGCCCCTGCCCGGCCGGAAATGGCCAAGCTGCAAAGATGGCTTCTAATGTTAGCGGTGCTGGTCATGCCCCCAGCATCAAGACAAACCACAAGACTGCCCGTCACCTTTGCGACAGCCGATGGCCCAAGACCCGTCCGAGACCCCGCCCCAGCAACCGCCCGAGCCCCGCATCGTGCTGCTGGCCGCGCACCCGCACCTGCACCTCTCCAACGTCACCCGCAGCCTGCTCGCGGCCGCCCGCGCGCTGCCGCCGGAGGTGGTGCAGGTGCGCGACCTCTACGCCCTCTACCCGGACTACCTGATCGACGTGGGAGCCGAGCAGGCCGCGCTGGCCAGTGCCCAGCTGGTGGTGTGGCTGCACCCGCTGCAGTGGTACAGCATGCCACCGCTGATGAAGCTGTGGCTGGACGAGGTGCTCACCTATGGCTGGGCCTACGGGCGTAGCGGCGATCACCTGCGGGGCAAGGACGTGTGGCTGGTGACCTCCACCGGCGGCCCGGAAAGCTCCTACCACCCCGGCAGCTACAACCGCTATTTCTTCGACGCCTTCTTGCCGCCTTACGAGCAAACCGCCGTCTTGTGCGGCATGCGCTTCTTGCCGCCGCTGGTGCTGCACGGCGCGCAGACCGTCGACGCCGGCACGCTGCGCGGGCATGTGCAGGTGTTTCGAGAGCGTCTGGCGAGCTACCCCGACTGGCCGGAACTGGCGCAGCTTGACGTCTGCCCGGCGTGTGAGGTCCCGCCTTCCGCCCGCCCCGCCGCTTGAACCCGCTTGCCCTCAAGCGCCAAGAGGTGGTGTCTTGACGAGCTGAGCCCGGAGACCCGCCCGCGTACCGACGCTGTCGGAGGCCGATGGAGGGCCACGAGCGCTCGCCTCGGGCTGCCCGGGAGGGCTGCTGCGCGGGAGGCCCGCCGCCCGGGCAGTTCTCGCCCAGCATCAGAACCGCCAGCTCCCGCGGTAATACGCCTGTCCACCTGACGGCGAAGCTTACGGCACGCCTCTTCGGGCCAGGCCGTGTGGCACAAACCTAAGAGCGTTCGACAGTAGCCCTGCAGCATGGGCAGGCGTGCTGAAAGCGGGGCGGACTATGATATTGTTACTACTTATGAAAGTCTCAACAGCCCGAATTGCAGTTGTAATCCCGTGCTACAACGAAGCTGCCGCTATCGCCACGGTGATTCACGACTTCAAAACCAGCCTTCCCGACGCCGACGTCTATGTTTTTGACAATAACTCCACGGATGCAACGTCCGAAGTCGCAAACAGGGCTGGCGCCCGTGTCATCAAGGTTCCCTTGCAGGGAAAAGGGAACGTGGTGCGCCGCATGTTCGCGGATGTGGACGCAGATGTATATGTGATGGTCGACGGGGACGCGACCTATGATGCGGCCGCAGCTCCCCAGCTCATCGACGCGCTACTTGAAAACGGCCTCGATATGGTCGTTGGGTCGCGGTTGAGCGATGAACAAGCTGCCTATCGCCTGGGTCACAGGTTTGGCAACGTCTTGCTGACGCAGTGTGCGGCCACGATCTTCGGCAAGACATTCAAAGATATGCTCTCCGGCTATCGCGTGTTCTCACGGCGTTATGCTAAGACTTTTCCCGCCCATTCCGCGGGATTCGAAATCGAAACAGAGTTGGCGGTCCATGCGCTCAGCATGCGCATGCCGGTTGCAGAAATCGAAACGAATTACAAATCCCGCCCGGAAGGATCGGAGAGCAAACTCAATACCTATCGGGACGGGTTTCGAATTCTGACGACCATCTTGAAGTTGTTCAAATCAGAAAAGCCCTTTGCCTTCTTTTTTATCGGCTTTCTCATTTGCGTGATACTTTCCGTCGCTTTGGCCGTGCCTGCCTTTGAAACCTATCTTGAGACTGGCCTGGTTCCGCGAATTCCAACCATTATTCTCAGCAGCGGTCTGATGCTGCTGGGCGCCATCTTGTTGATTTGCGGAATTGTTCTCGATACCGTGACAAGAGGTCGCTATGAAATGAAACGTTTTGCGTACCTCGCCATGTCGCCTGTATCGAGAATGCAACGTGGCAGGTAACACCTACGCTCAATTTCTTCGGTTCGCAGTCGTCGGCATCATTGGATTCGCCGTCGATGCCGGCATTTTATATGTGACACTCAATATTGGATTTGGCCCCTATATTGGTCGCGTCATCTCATTTGTTTGCGCTGTCATTGCTACCTGGCAAATAAATCGACGCTTTACATTCACTCAGCGCAAACCAATTTCCCTGTGGCGCGAGTGGCAGCAATATTTTTTAGCCATGTCACTTGGCGGCGTTTGCAATTACGCCACTTACGCGCTGGCACTCCGTCTGCTCCCTCCAGACGAAAGCGCCGCCCTTTTGGCCGTCGCTGCAGGCTCGGTAGCGGGCATGTTTGTCAATTTTTCGTCCGCCAAGCTATGGGTATTCAAGCCTCCCAGCCGCACTCAGAATCCACAATGAGTAACGCCCTACAGCCAAAATTCCCGGTCGTGCAGATCAAAAACTGCAGATTGATTTTGACAGCCTTGGCGATCGCGGGCTTCCTATTTAATTTCTATGTATTTTATCCAGGATTTTTAACATCCGACGCTGTCGACCAGTACTCGCAAGCACTGCGTCATCAGTATAGTGATTGGCACCCGCCGTTCATGGCCATGCTGTGGTCCACCCTGCTGCCTGTCCTACCTGATGCGATCGGCATGCTTGCCCTGATATCGGCAGGCCTTTGGGGAGGCGTCGCGCTCTTTGCCTTCCGGCTCACTTCGCAAGTTTCCTATCGAGGGCTTCTTGTTTTTGTTGTCCCTCTACTACCGGTTGTGCTGAATTTCTCCGGCATGATCTGGAAGGATGTGCTCCACGCAGCACTGTGGACATTGGCGTGTGGGATTTTAATAAACGATGACGGGAAAGCGCGACCGGCGAGCATACTGATTCGCGCCTTGTCGGTGCTACTGATCTTGGCTGGCACGCTGGCGAGGCCCAATTCCATATTTGCCAGCTTTCCATTACTCGTGTGGGCCCTGCGCGATGAGTCCACTTGGAAAACGATGGGGCGGGCCGTCGTGGCCGTTTGTCTCTTTGCAGCAGCCGCAGTCGGACTGAACAAGTTGATGGATGTGGGAAGGGATCAGGCCGAAACTTCCATTCAGATATACAACCTCGGGGGCATTTCTCATTACACAGGGAAAAATGCGTTCCCTGGGACCTGGACGCCAGAAGAATCGAAAAAGATCACCGATGAGTGTTTTACTCGTCACTCATGGGACAACTATATATGGAGCGCAGCGCCGCCGCGCGCCGATTGCAGCTTCGTGACGCAAAAGTTGCGAGATCAGGGTTTCTGGGGCTCGGCCGAGCTGACGCGCGTGTGGCTCGACCAAATCATTTCGCACCCGAAAGAATATTTACAGAGCAGGCTGCAGAGTTATCAGAATTTTCTCAGAAAGCCCACGCAGGGGCGATCAATAAAGGACGCAGCCACGATCGTCGGTGGAGAAGTTCAGAAAGCACCGAAGCATTCGCTGCTTACGGTGGCGGTGATTGCCTATAGCACAGAACTGGCGAAAGTCTTCCGTCCATGGGTGTTTTGCTTTATTGCTATCGCCTGCATGGCATGGGTGGTTTCGCGATGGCGCTCCGCATCCAATACCATACAGTTTTCGTATGCGATGCTTTGCTCCGCCACAATTTATGCATTAAGTTATTTTCCTCTTGGCGTCGCGTCGGACCTGCGCTACTTCTATTGGAGCTACATCAGCATCTCCATAGCCGCAGTAGTCATTTACTTGAATGCAGCAAGTCATCGCTCCCGGCAAGGAGAGTCGTGGCGCTCTGCACCTATTGGTATAAGCCTCTCCTGCGCCCTTATAGTGGTCGGTCTTTTGATCACGGCGCTGTTTCCCGTATAGCGCCTTGTCACGTCATTTACCGGGCCCTTGCCGCGCGCGTGAAGGTAGTGACCTCTTTTATGCGGCCAAAGTCCGAGTCTGTGCCAGCCGCGAGGGCGAGGACTTCGAGCAGCGCCAGTGGCCTGTGTGGAGCGTGTCCGTCTTCTACAGCCTCATAGCCCATGACGCCCAGTCCGGCGTCGCCGGCCCCGGCGGTCAGAGTCGCTTCGCCACCCAGCTGGCGGCCCGGTACCGCCCCGCCAGCTGGGCGTGGTCGGTAGCGAGGCGCCATAGCGGGGCTTGACCGGCCCTGCGACCTGCTTCGTTCATCCGTCTGGCGATCTCCGAACGGCGGGCGTACACAAGTCAGGCATGCTTATGGGTCTTCGTCCGGTTGACTTGGTTGAGAACTGACGGTGAGGCCGTCTCCAGTCTCTCCCGCTCCGCCGGGGATGAACGCCCGATACGACCTATTGAAGCTTCACAGCTGGCCCCTTCAGAGACCCGCATGGAATCGCACTCCTGGCTGAGCAGTTCGCTCATCTATCTCGCCGCTGCCGTCATCGCCGTGCCGCTGGCCCGCTACCTGGGCCTGGGCGCCATCATCGGCTACCTGGGCGCCGGTATCGCCATCGGCCCCTCGGGTCTGAAGCTGGTCACCGACCCGCAGCAGATCCTGCATTTCGCCGAGTTCGGCGTGGTCTTGATGTTGTTCCTGATCGGCCTGGAACTGGAGCCGCGCCGGCTGTGGGCGATGCGCCGGCCGATCTTCGGCTGGGGCAGCGCGCAGATGATCGGCTGCACCGGGCTGATCTTCGCCGGCGCGGTGGCCGCCGGGCTGACCTGGCCAGTGGCGCTGGTGGCGTCGCTGGGCCTGGCGATGTCGTCGACCGCGATCGCGCTGGCGGCGCTCGACGAGCGCAACCTCAAGGGCACCCGGTCAGGCCAGTCGGTGCTGTCGATCGCGTTGCTGCAGGACATGGCTGCCATCCCCATCCTGGCCCTGGTGCCGCTGCTCGGCGTCGCCGACGCGGTGCACCGTGACACCCCGGCGCACTGGGCGGCGGCCAAGGCGGTCGGCGTGATCGTCGCCATCGTGCTCGGCGGGCGTTTGCTGTTGCGGCCGGCGCTGCGCTGGATCGCCAAGAGCAAGACGCCCGAGATCTTCACTGCGGCGGCGCTGCTGCTGGTGGTGGCCATCGCCACGCTGATGCAGGCGGTGCAGCTGTCGATGGCGCTGGGGGCCTTCCTGGCCGGTGTGCTGCTGGCGGAAAGCGAGTACCGGCGCGAGCTGGAAACCGATCTGGAGCCGTTCAAGGGGCTGCTGCTGGGCCTGTTTTTCATCGCCGTCGGCACCTCGATCGACTTCGGCGTGGTGCTGCAACATCCCGCCCGCGTAGCGTTGATCGTCGCCGGCTTTCTGTTCGCCAAGCTGCTGGTGATGTGGGCCATCGCCCGCACCATCCCGCTGCCGCGCGGCGAGCGGCCGGTGTTCATCTTGCTGATGGCGCAGGGCGGCGAGTTCGGTTTCGTGGTGTTCCAGGCGGCCACCCAGGCGCGCGCCATCGAGCCGGCCACCGCCTCGTTGCTGCTGGCCGCGGTGGCGCTGTCGATGCTGCTGACGCCGCTGCTGCTGGTCGCCGTGGACCGCTGGCTGCTGCCCCGGCTGGCCGACGACAAGCCGGCGATGTCGGAGCTCAACGAGCCGCAGGAAGCGCCGGTGATCATCGCCGGCTTCGGCCGCTACGGCGGCATCATCGGCCGCTTGCTCTACGCCAACGGCCTGCAGCCGACCGTGCTCGACCACGACGCCGAGCAGGTGGCCGCCGTGCGCCGCTTCGGTTGGCGCGTGTTCTATGGGGACGCGACCCGGCTCGACCTGTTGCGCATCGCAGGCGCCGCCCAGGCGCGCGTGCTGGTGATCGCGGTCGACGACATCGAGCAAAGCCTGAAGGTGGCCGACCTGGCGCGCGAGCACTTCCCCCACCTCACCGTCGTCGCTCGCGCCCGCAACGTGACCCACTGGTTCGAACTGCGCCAGCGCGGCGTGACGCTGATCGAGCGCGAAACGCTCGACTCGGCGCTGATGAGCGGGCGCAGCGTGCTGGAGCAGATGGGCTGGATGCCCCACCATGCCCGCCAGCTGGCCTTGCGCTTTCGGCGCCACACGCTGGACCAGCTCGAGGCGCAACTGCCGCATTACCGCGACCAGGCCCAGCTGATCGCGATCGCCAAACAAGGCCGCCAGCAGCTGGAAGACTTGTTCGCGCAGGAGCGGCAAAGCCGTGAGCAACGGCGCCGCGAGGGCTGGGGGCAGTGACGCGGCGGTACGGGCGGGCCGCCGGTCAGGCCAGCCCGTCCCACAGCAGCTTCACGCCGGTCAGGAACATGCCCAGGTAGACCAGGCGGTAGAACCAGTCGGGCCGCACGTGGCGCACCAGCCGCACGCCGACCCAGACGCCGAGCGGCGCGAGCGGCATCAGCACCAGGGCGGTGGCCATGTTGCGCAGGTCGATCAGGCCCAACCAGGCATAGGGGCCCCACTTCGACGCGTTGACGACCGCGAAAAACACCGCCATGGTCGCCGAGAAGGTCACCGGTGGCAGCCGCAAGGGCAGCACGTAGGCACTCACCGGCGGTGCGCCCGCGTGCGCGACGAAGCTGGTGAAGCCCGATGCGACGCCGAGCACGACGCCCAGCCAGCGCCTGGGCGCCCGCGCGTCGGCGCGGGGCGGAAACAGCAGGCGCTGGGCCAGGAACACCAACGTCAGGGCGCCGACGATGGCCGCCACCGAACGTGCCGACAGCACGCCGAACAGCAGCGTGCCGAGCACGGTGCCGACCAGCCCGGCCGGCAGCAGCAGCCGCAACAGGCTCCGGTCAGCCGCCTTCGCGTAGGCGATCACGCCCAGCACATCCATCACTGCCAGCAGCGGCAGCATGATGGCGGCCGCCTGCGGCACCGGGATCGCGAGCGCCATGATGGGCACCGCGAGCGATCCGAAACCGGCGCCGAAGCCGCTCTTGGACAAGCCCATCAGCAGCACCGCCGGCACGGCGGCGGCGTAGAACCACGGGTCGTCGATCATGCCGCCAGCCCGCTCGACGGCGCCGCAGCAGGCCGGCCCGCTCGATCAGCAGGCAAGCGGCCCGTCACAAGAGGCCGCACGCCTCGTCGAAGGCCAACCGCGGGCTGCGCGGGAACAGCCCGCTCGGATCGCCGTGGCCCAGGCTGCAGATGAAGTTGGTCTTGATCGAGGTGCCACCCCAGAACTCCGCGTCGACCGCCGCGGCGTTGAAGCCGCTCATCGGCCCGCAATCGAGCCCGAGGGCCCGTGCGGCCAGGATGAAATAGCCGCCCTGCAGGCTGGAGTTGCGAAACGCCGTCTGCTCGATCTTGGCCGGGTTGCCTTCGAACCAGGAGCGGGCGGTCGGGTTGTGGGGGAACAGCTGCGGCAGCTTCTCGTAGAAGGTGAGGTCCATCCCGACGATGACCGTCACCGGCGCCGCGGCTGTCTTGGCGCGGTTGCCCTCGTCCATCAGCGGCACCAATCGCGCCTTGGCCTCGGGGCTCCTGAGGAACAGGAAACGCGCCGGGCTGCAGTTGGCCGAGGTGGGGCCGAACTTGACCAGGTCGTACAGGCGCTGGAGCAGTGCGTCCGGCACGGGTTCGTCGCGCCACACGTTGTGGGTGCGGGCGTTGTCGAAAAGCTGTTCAGTCGTGATGTTCATGGTGGCCTTGCCGGGTTGACCCGGGGTGAAACCAAAGGAGCGAGAATTGTCCGATGTTCGCTCCATCCCAACACGAAGTACGGCAGTTCTTCTGCGAGGCCTACCGCAAACACCGCGACGGCAGCCCGCTGACGCCGATCGAGGCCATCGCCGCCGACTGGATCGCCGAGCACCCCGAATACCACGGCGACCTGGCCGATCTCGACGCGGCGCTGGCCGCGAGCTACGAGGTCGAGGAGGGGCGCACCAACCCGTTTTTGCACCTGGCGATGCATTTGTCCATCTCAGAACAGATCGGCATCGACCAGCCGCGCGGCATCAAGCAAGCCTACGAACTGCTGGCGCACAAGCTCGGCTCGGCGCACGACGCACAGCACGAGGTGATGGAATGCCTGGGGGAGATGATCTGGGCCTCGCAGCGCAGCGGGCAGCCGCCCGACGGCGAGGCGTATATCGACTGCGTGCGCCGGCGGGCGACACGTTGAGGCCCGCTAGCAGGCCGCCCCGGCCAGCCTGTCGCGCAGCGGACACCGCCGGCGCACGACAACCACTACGCTAGTCCACTGAATCAGGAGTGGCTTTCCCCGGGACCGGCGCTCGAAACGAAACAGCCGCTGCAACGGCAGCGGCTGTGGCGCAGAGAGGCAAGCCGCCCGGGCGGCAGCCCCCCGATTCGATCAGCGGAAGCGGTCTTGCGGCACCACCTTGACGTCGCCGGGCAGCGAGCCGAGGTACTGGGCCATCGCCTTCAGTTCTGCATTGCTGAACTGTTTGGCCTGGCCGGCCATGATGGCGTTGGAGCGCCCCACATGGGGGTTGGTGTCGGTCTTGTAGGCCTTGAGGGCCACGAACAGGTAGTCGGAATGCTGACCTGCAATCTTGGGATAGCTGGCGTCGATCGGCTTGTTGAAGTTCTCGCCGTGGCACGACACGCAGGCGCCCTTCTTCAGCAGCTCGGCCACCGCGGCCGGCGCCGCCTGCGGCTGGGCCGGCGCCTGGCCGCCGCCGGCCTTGTTGCCCAGCTCTTCGTAATAGGCCGAGATGTCGGCGATGTCCTGGTCGGTCAGCGACTCCGCGATGCCGCGCATGGTCGGGTGCTTGCGCTCGCCCTTCTTGTACGCGTTCAGCGACGCGGCGATGTAGCCGGCGGTCTGCCCGGCGATCATCGGCACCTTGTGCACCTCGGGAAAGCTCGACTGGTAGCCCGGAATGCTGTGGCAGCCGATGCACATCGCGACCTTCATCGAGCCCGACTTGGCGTCGGCCTTGAGGGTCTGCGCCGAAGCAGCGCCGTGAACGCCAGCCAATGCGGCCAGCACCATCATCGTGGAAAGCACTTTTTTCATGGGGTTGCGCAGAGCCTGGAAATTTGAATCAACCCCGCATTATAGGCGGCCCTCTTATACTGGCCGCACCCTGCTAACTCATTGATCCCGAACAGATTCCATGAAGTTCAAAGGTTCACAGAACTACGTCGCCACCGACGACCTGATGCTCGCGGTGAACGCCGCGCTGACGCTCAAGCGTCCGTTGTTGGTGAAGGGCGAGCCCGGCACCGGCAAGACGATGTTGGCCGAAGAAGTGGCACAAGCGCTGGGCATGCCGCTGTTGCAGTGGCACGTCAAGTCCACCACCAAAGCACAGCAGGGCCTGTACGAATACGACGCGGTGAGCCGCTTGCGTGACAGCCAGCTGGGCGACGAGCGGGTCAAGGACATCCACAACTACATCGTCAAGGGTGTGCTGTGGCAGGCCTTCGAGGCCGAGCAGCCGGTGGCGCTGTTGATCGACGAGATCGACAAGGCCGACATCGAGTTCCCCAACGACTTGCTGCGCGAACTCGACCGGATGGAGTTCTACGTCTACGAGACGCGGCAGATGATCCGGGCCAAGCACCGGCCACTGGTGTTCATCACATCGAACAACGAGAAGGAACTGCCCGACGCCTTCTTGCGCCGCTGTTTCTTCCACTACATCCGCTTCCCCGACGCCGACACCATGAAGAGCATCGTCCAGGTGCACTTCCCCGGCCTCAAGCAGGAGTTGCTGGGTGCGGCGCTGAAGAACTTCTACGACGTGCGCAACCTGCCGGGCCTGAAGAAAAAGCCGTCGACCAGCGAACTGCTCGACTGGCTGAAGCTGCTGGTGGCCGAAGACATCCCGCCCGAAGCGCTGCAGAGCAAGGACGACAAGGTGGCGGTGCCGCCGCTGGTGGGTGCCCTGCTGAAGAACGAGCAGGACGTGTCGCTGTTCGAGAAGCTGGTCTTCATGCAGCGGCACAACCGCTGAGCCGGCGGCGATGGCCTTCGACGTCACGCCGGTCACGCTGGCCGGCCGTCACGCCCGGCTCGAACCGCTGTCGCTCGATCACGTGCCGGCGTTGGCCGAGGCGGTGCAGGACGGCCGCCTGTGGGAGCTCTGGTACACCCAGGTGGCGCCACCGGAGCATATGCAGGCCGAGGTCGAACGCCGGCTCGGGCTGCAGGCGCGCGGCAGTATGCTGCCCTTCGCGGTGCGGCGGCTGTCGGACGACCGGGTGGTCGGCATGACCACCTACATGCACATCGAAGCCGCGCACCGTCGGCTCGAGATCGGCAGCACCTGGTACGCCGCCTCGGTCCAGCGCAGCGCCCTGAACACCGAATGCAAGCGGCTGCTGCTCGGCCACGCCTTCGAGACGCTGGGCTGCATCGCGGTGGAGTTCCGCACCCATTTCATGAACCACGCCAGCCGCCGGGCGATCGAGCGTCTGGGCGCCAAGCTGGACGGCGTGCTGCGCTCGCATCAGGTGATGCCCGACGGCACCTTGCGCGACACGGCGGTCTACAGCATCGTCGCGGCCGAATGGCCCACGGTGAAGCGGCACCTGACGTGGCAGTTGGAGCGGCCGCGCTGAACTGCGGCGGCCGTTGAGTCAACACGATGGATACAGCGACACGTCGCGGGCGGCGGGCCGTCGAAGGCGGCCGCTCAGGCGTAGAACAGCTCCTTCGCCGAGCGCTCCTTGTAGGCCATCTTGGCCAGCGCTCGCAGCAGCATCGCCACCGTGCCGGCGAACGCCTCGTCGAAGGCCGCCTCGCCGCCGCTCACGCCCACCACGATGCCGTCCAGGCAAACGCTGCCCCACAGCGTCGTGTCGCCCGAGCGCAGACGGTAAGGTTCGTCCATCTGCACGCGGAAGCTGTCGCGGCCATGCTCCCAGCTGACGCGGGTCTTGGCACGTGCGAAGGCGGCGTAGTCGGCGTCCCACTTCTCGCGCGGCCCGCCGATGGCCTGTTCGTACAGGATGGCCTCGTCGAAGCTCGCGTTCATCGGCGTGCGTGTCGGGTCGGTGATGACCACATACAGAAAGCCGCTCTGGTTGATGCGCTCGTCGCGCGTCGACGCGTCGAGGATGGGCAGGGCCAGCTCGACGGCGCGCTGCGCCATTTCACGCGTGATCAGGGCGCTGCCGGTGTGTCGTGTGGTGGTGCTCATAGCGTAGATACAGAGTTGGGAAGTAGCGTCGCCGCTCCACGGCAATCACCGTGCCGGGGGCCCGCAGCCGCGGGGGTGTCGCGCCCCGGCCGGCGTCCCGGCAGCCTTTGCCGCCGGCCGCGGCAAGCTTTACGGCCCTGTCCAGTGAGCGTCTGCTTGCACATCGAAGGCCCGGCCCGGGCCACAATAACGCCAACCTCGAGGCACCCCACATGCTGATCGACTTCTTCTTCACGCTGCGCACGGCCAAGCTGCCGGTCTCGATCAAGGAATACCTGACGCTGCTCGAAGCCATCAAGAGCGGCGTGATCGACGACGAAGGCGGCCCCACGGTCGACAAGTTTTATTACCTCTCCCGCACCACGCTGGTGAAGGATGAAGCCAACTTCGACAAGTTCGACCGGGCCTTCGGCGCTTACTTCAAAGGTGTCGAGCTGCTGACCGACTTCACCAAGGACATCCCCCTCGAGTGGCTGCAAAAGCGGCTCGAACTCGACCTGTCGCCCGAAGAAAAGGCGCAGATCGAGAAGCTCGGCTGGGACGAGATGATGAAACGCCTGCGCGAGCTGTTCGAGAAGCAGAAAGAGCGCCACGAGGGCGGCAGCCGCTACATCGGCACCGGCGGCACCTCGCCGTTCGGCGCCTATGGCTACAACCCCCAGGGCATCCGCATCGGGCAGGACAAGTCGCGCAACCGCAGCGCGGTGAAGGTGTGGGACCAGCGCCAGTTCAAGGACTACGACGACGGCCTCGAACTCGGCACACGCAACATCAAGGTGGCCTTGCGCCGTCTGCGCCGCTTCGCCCGCGAAGGCGCGCACGAAGAACTCGACCTCGACGACACCATTCGCGCCACCGCGGCCAACGCCGGTTACCTCGACATCAAGATGGTGCCCGAGCGTCACAACAACGTGAAGGTGCTGCTGCTGATGGACGTCGGCGGCACGATGGACGAGCACATCCACCGGGTCGAAGAACTGTTCAGCGCCGCCAAGGCCGAGTTCAAGCACCTCGAGTTCTATTACTTCCACAACTGCGTCTACGACTACATGTGGAAGAACAACCGCCGCCGCTACAGCGAGAAGTTCCCGACCTGGGACGTGATCCGCAAGTACAACAAGGACTACAAGCTGATCTTCATCGGCGACGCCACGATGAGCCCTTACGAGATCCTGCAGCCCGGCGGCAGCGTCGAATACAACAACGAGGAACCGGGTGCCGAATGGCTGCAACGCCTGACGCATGCGTTCCCGAAGTACGCCTGGATCAACCCGGAGCCGCAAGGTGTGTGGGACTACCGCCAGTCGATCGCGGTGATCCAGCAGATCATGAACCAGCGCATGTTCCCGCTGACGCTGGCCGGGCTCGAATCCGCCATGCGGCTGCTCAGCAAGTGATGATGACGATGCCGCGTCAACCCGAATGAGCATGCCGTGGACAGGCTACGTCCGCTGGCTGACCTTCGCCGGGCTGGGCCTGGCGCTGTCGGCCGGGCCATTGCAGGCCCAGGAAGTCGACGAGGCCGCGCCGCCCGCTGATGCCGCGTCGGCGCCGCCGCCGCCCACCGGCGAGCGCGCCGCCACCACCCGCAGCGGCACCGCCTACCGTTTGCGCATCGAAGCCCCGGACAACCTCGACGACCTGCTGCTGCTGCACCTCGACCTGGCGCGTTTCCGCAGCGAGCCCGACATCACCGAAGTCGAAGTCGGCCGCTTGATGAGCGCGACGCCGGCCCAGGCGCGGGCGCTGCTCGAGACCGAGGGCTATTTCGGCGCCGAGGTGGACGTGCGCCGCGAGCCGGCGGCCAACCCCGGCACGCCGGCGCTGATCGTCGTCACCGTGCGCCCCGGCCCGCGGGCCACCGTCGACCGGCTGACGCTGGAATTGCAAGGCGACTTCCAGGAAGCGCTCGAAAAAGAAGACCCGCGCACGATGCGGCGCGACCGCGGCCTGCGCAACCGCTGGCCGCTCAAGCCCGGCGCCGTGTTCACCCAGGCGGCCTGGACGGCCGCCAAGAACGGTTTGCTGACCAGCCTGCGCGGCGAGGGCTACCCGGCCGCCACCTATGCCGGTACCGTCGCGCAGGTCGACGCCACGACGCACAAGGTGCGCATCTTCATCGTCGCCGACAGCGGGCCCTTGTTCCGCATCGGCGAGATCCGCGTCGAGGGCATCGAGCGCACCACCGAGTCGGCGGTGCGCAACCTGGCGCCGTTCGACCTCGGCGACGTGTTCACCGAGAAGATGCTGCTGGACTACCAGGAAACGCTGCAGAAATCGGGCCTCTACGAAGGTGTGGCGGTCGAACTCGACCCCGATGTCACGCGTGCCGACACCGCGCCCATCGTCGTGCGCGTGCGCGAGAACAAGCTCAAGTCCGCCACCTTCAGCATCGGCTTCAGCTCCGACACGGGCCCCCGCGCCGGCCTCGAATTCACCCACCGCCGGCCCTTCGGGCAGGAGTGGGTGGCCAGCACCAAGCTGCTCTACGGCCGTGACGAAAAGCTGGCATCGCTCGACCTGCTCTCCTACCCCAAGCCCGAGCGCTACCGCAACCTGGTGTCGCTGATGCACGAGGACCTGGCGTCCGGCGGCGCCGACACCCTCACCCAGCGGGTGCGCTACGGCCGCCTGCAAGACCAGGAGCGCATCGACCGGCTCTACTACCTCGAGTTCAACCGGACCCGGGTCGACACCAGCGGCAGCACCCGCACCGACCGCGCGCTGTGGGGCAACTATGAATGGACCTGGCGCGACGTCAACAACATCGTCTTCCCCACCCGCGGCTGGATCGTCACCGCCCACGGCGGTGCCGGCGTCTCCTATGACGCCGAGGACGACCGCGGGCCCTTCGGCCGGCTCTACCTGCGCGGCACGCGTTACCACCCCCTCGGCGAGCGTCGCTTCCTGCAACTGCGCGCCGAGGCCGGCCAGGTGATCAAGCGCGACACGCTGGGCGTGCCGGACTCGCTGTTGTTCCGCGCCGGTGGCGACGAATCGGTGCGCGGTTATGCCTATCGCACGCTGGGGCCCGAACGCGACGGCGAGGTGGTCGGCGGGCCGGTGCTGCTGGCCGGCTCGGTGGAACTCGACTGGCCCTTGTCGGCACGACTGCGCGACTGGTACGGCGCGGTCTTCGTCGATGCCGGCAACGCCGCCGACAACTGGCGCGAATACAAGGCGGCGCGCGGCTACGGCTTCGGCGTACGCTGGCGCAGCCCGATTGGCCCGCTGAAGGCGGACCTGGCCTACGGCGAGGCGACCGGCAAAGTGCGTTTGCACATCACCGTCGGCACCAGCTTCTGATCATGGACAGCACCAGCCCCGGGGCGTCCCCCGCACCCGTCCCCCCACCCGCTCCGACCGCCCCCCGGCGAGCACGTCGTGCACTGCGTCGGGCGTTGTGGGCCACCTTGGCCTTGATCGCGCTGGCAGCACTGGGTCTGGTCGCAACCCTGCGATGGATTGCCCACAGCGAATCCGGCACGCAATGGGCCCTGTCGATGCTGGCCCGCCAACTGCCCGGCTTCACCGTGCGCGACGTGCACGGCGCGCTGCTGGGCGACTTCCGCGTCGCGCGCCTGAGTCTGATGGCAGGCACCACGCGGGTGACGCTGCGCGACCTGCAATGGCAGGGCCTGCGCGTGCACGACTGGCAGTGGCACGCTCCCTATCTGACGCTGCAGGCGCGCTCTCTGAGCGCGGCCGGCGTCGAGGTGCTGCCGGGCCCGAAACCCGCCGAAGAGCGACCGCCCTCACCGGCCCCCCGCTCGCTGCGCTTGCCGGTCGCGCTGCGCCTGCAGACCCTGCGCATCGACCAGATCGGCTTCGCCCCCCAGCAGCCACCGCTGACCGACCTGCTCGCCCAGGGCATCACCCTCGGCGTGGAACAGCGCGTCGACCGCTTCAGCGCGCGTTGGAGCGGCGTGGTGGCCGAGGGCCGCCTGCAGTTGCAAGGGGACGCGCCGCTGCTCCTGCAGGCCCGGATCGATGTGCGGGGACCGGGCGTCCCTGCGCCAGAGGCGCCGGCCACCCCTTCTGCACCTGCCGCGTCCACCGCGTTGGCCCGGCCGGCCGCCCCGGCGTCCGCCCCTGCAGAGCCGAAACCGCTTGCCGGCGCCGTCGCCGAGTGGGCCCGCCACCTCGACATGGTGCTGACCGCGCGGGGGCCATTGGAGCGTTTCGAAACCGAGCTGACCTTGCACATGCAGCAGCAACAGCTGGCCGCCTCCGCACAAGTGACGCCCTTTGCGCCGACACCGGTCGCCCAGCTGAACGCCAAGTTCGAGAAACTGGACCTGGCCACCCTCCTCGCGCCGGTGGCCGTGAAGGCGCCGACCACCGCGCTCACTGGCACCGCGCTGGTGTCGCTGGCCGACGGGGGACGACCCGGCGCGCCGATGAGTATCTCCGCCGACATCGGCAACACCGAGTCCGGCCCGTGGGACGCCAAGCGTTTGCCGCTGCGGCGCGTGATGGTGCGTGCCAGCGGTGTCGGCGATCGCTGGACCCTGGCCGAGGCCGAACTCGAGGCGGCCGGCGCCGACCAGCGCAAGGCGGGCCGCCTGACCGCCCAGGGCAGCTGGAACGCCGGACAGCTCGATCTGAAGACGCAGCTCGACGGCCTGCTGCTCGATGCCCTCGACCGCCGCATGGCCCCGCTGCAGCTGAGCGGCCCGGTCGAAGTCGCGCTGCAGATGCCGCCGCCCGCCCCGGCGGACGCGGGCGCCGGGCGCCGCGACCCCCAGGCGGCGGCGGCACCGGCCTTCCGGTCGGCCCGCCTCAAGGCGCAACTCGCCGGTGCCGTCAGCGCGCCCGCCCGCGCCAACGTCCCTGCCGCCTTGGCCGACCAGTCTGTACAGCTGACCCTACAGGCGCAGGCCACGCCGACCCGATATCAGCTCGACGTGCTACAGGCCCGTGCCGGCGCCGCGCGCCTGGATGCCAAGGGCCATGCCGAGCGGCGGGGCGAACAATGGGCGCTCGACGGCGGCCTGACCTTGCAATCCTTCAATCCCGCCTTGTGGCTGCCCGGCCCGGCCGAGGCGGGATGGCGGCGCGCGCGCACCCAACTCAACGGCGACGCCGCGCTCAAGTTCCAGCTGCCGGCCGAGGCCGCCGACACCGCGGCGCTGCTGCGCCTCGCCGCCGGCAGCCTGAAGGTGCGGCTGCACGACAGCATCGTGGCCGACCAGCCCGCCACGCTGGACCTGGACGCCCAGGCCGACGGCGCCGGCCGAGTCGACGCCCGCAGCGAATTGCAGGCCGCCGGCAACGCGGCGCGGCTGGAAGCGCTGCTGCGCGTGCCGGCGCCCGGCCGGTCGGCGGCGCTCGACGACCGGCTCGAACTGCACCTCGACGCACCCACGCTGCAGCGGCTCGCCCCTCTGGCGCAGGCCTTCGGCATCCCCGGCCTGCAAGGCAGCGCGCAACTCGATGCCGAGGCGCGCGGCCCGCTGGGCGGCTGGATCGCTGCCCAGGCGGCCGCTGCCGCTCCAGCGCCAGCGAACGGCAACGGCGCCAAAGCGGCCCGCGGCAAGCCCGCCTCCACCCCCCCGCAAAAGCCAGCCGCAAGCACGCCGCCACCGCCGCTGCCCACCATCCACACCGAGGGCAAGGTGGCGGTCGACGGGCTGCGGTTGGGCGACCTGTTGGCGTTGCAACGCCTGCAAGGCCGGTGGAACGCCAGCACCGACACGCAAGCCCCGATGACGGCACAACTGCGCGCCGAACAACTGCAGCTGAAGCAACTCGAAGTGCCGAGCGCCGAGTTGCAAGGCGACGGCAGTAGCGCCGACCATCGCTTCCGGCTCGACGCCCAGCTCCGCCCACCGGCACAGCAACGCGCGGCGGCCGCGGCCTCCACCGGCACCGACGCGGGCGGCGGCTCGGCCAGCGTCGGCAGCCCGGCCAACCCTGCCCCGCTCGTCCTGGCGGCCCGCCTGCACGGCGGCTTGCTCAGCGGCGCGGCGAACGCGAGCGGCTGGCGCGGCGTTCTCGATGAGCTCTCGCTGCGGCCGCTCGAGGGCGGGGCCGCACCGGCCACCCCTGCGGAGCGCCTGCCGCTGTTCGTGACCCGCGACGTGTCGCTCGAATGGATGCGTGACGACACCGGGCAACGCGCCGCGCTGTCACCCGGCCAGGCCGAGGTGCTGGGCGCCGTGCTGCGCTGGCGTGAGGCGCGCTGGCAGCAAGACGCCACCCGCCAGGAGCTGAACCTCGAGGCGGACATCGAACCGTTCGCCGTAGCGCCGCTGCTGCAGCGCGTGCAGCCGGACTTCGGCTGGGTCGGCGACTTGAAGCTGGGTGCGCGGGTGTCCGTGAAAGCGGCGCCCGAGCTGACGGCCGACATCGAGATTGCCCGGGCGGGCGGCGACCTGCAGATCAACGAGTACGGCATCGTGCAATCGCTCGGCTTGAGCGATTTGCGCTTGCGCCTGCAGGCGGCCGGTGGCGTGTGGCGCTTCAGCGAGCTGGTGGCCGGCAGCAATCTGGGCCGCGTGGCCGGCGAGCAGACGGTGCGCACCGCTGCCACGCAGCTGTGGCCCGAGCCGCAAGCGCCGCTCGACGGACAGCTGCAGGTGCAGGTCGACAACCTCGCGACCTGGGGGGGCTGGGTGCCCGCCGGGTGGCGGCTGGGCGGCCAGCTCAATGGCCAGGTGGACCTGTCGGGGCAGTTCGGCGCGCCCAACCTGACCGGCGCGCTGCGCGGCCAGCGGCTGACCGCCCGCAACGCCTTGCAAGGTGTCGCGCTGAGCGAGGGGTTGGTGGACATCCGCTTCCAGGGCGACACGGCGCGCATCGAGACCTTCCGTTTCGCCGCCGGCGACGGCACGGTGGAGCTGACCGGCGCCGCCCGTCTGGGGGAGCAGCCGCAGGCCCAGTTGCGCTTGATCGCGAGCCGCTTCGCCTTGCTGACCCGGGTGGACCGGCGCGTCGTGGTGTCCGGCGAAGCCGCCGTGCAACTCGACCAGGAGCGCATCGGCGTGGACGGCCGCTTCCGGACCGACGAAGGTCTGATCGACATCAGCCGGGCCGACGCGCCGGCGGTGTCCGAAGACGTGGTGGTGCGCCGACCCGGCGACGCGCCGGTCGACCCCGACGCGCAGGACCCCGAGGGCAGCAACGGCGCGAAGCCGGCTGCGGCGCGCGCCCTCGCGCTCGACGTGGTGGTCAACCTCGGCGACCGGTTCCGGCTGCGCGGCCGCGGCATCGACACCCGGATCGCGGGTGAACTCCGGCTCACCTCACCGCGCGGGCGTCTGGCGGCACACGGCGAGATCCGCGCACAGGACGGCAAGTACGAGGCTTACGGCCAGGAGATGGACATCGAGCGGGGTGTCTTCACCTTCGTCGGCGAGATTGGCAACCCGCGGCTGGACATCGTCGCAGTGCGCCCCAACCTCGACGTGCGCGTCGGGGTGACGGTGGCGGGCAGCGCCTTGGCGCCGCGCGTGCGCTTGTTCTCCGACCCGGCGTTGCCCGACACCGAAACCCTGGCGCTGCTGATCACCGGCCGCAGCTACGACAGCCTGGCCGGCAACCAGACGCTGCTGCTGCAACGCGCGGCGCTTGCGCTGCTGGCCGGCGAAGGCGGCGGCGACGACAGCATCATGAAGCGGCTGCCACTCGACGAAATCTCGGTGCGTCAGACCGAAGGCGCGGTGCCCGAGACCGTGGTGACGCTGGGCAAGCAGATCTCGGAGCGGGTCTACGTCGGCTACGAGCGCGGGTTGAGCGCGGCGGCCGGGTCGTGGCAGCTGATCTACCGGATCGCGCAGCGCTTCACGCTGCGGGCCCAGTCGGGCGAAGACTCGGCGGTCGACCTGGTGTGGCTGTTCCGCTGGAATTGAGGACACGTCAGGGCGACGACCCGAGCATCAAGGCGACGCTGATGCAGAAGAACGCGTGGCTGAACAAGACCGCGAACACCACGCGAAACCCGTGCCCTTGGCCCAGGTGCGAGCGGTGGGGCGCGAGCCGGTCGTAGTACACGGGCACCCGCGCGCCGACTCTTTTTCGGCGCGACCGCGGTGTTGCTCACCCAAGCCGTCTTGGCGGCCCTCGCGGCATCGCTGTTGATCGCCCGAGGAATCGCCCGATGGGTAGGCCGGCGACGGGACGGTTGGCCGAACGGCGGGAGACCGGCGCGGTGTGAGGGTGCCGGCGGCCCACAGGATTGCCACCCGGGGCCTTCCTGCCCGACTGCCCCTAGAATGTCGCCTGCTCCCGCCGTAGTTCAATGGATAGAACGAGCGCCTCCTAAGCGCTAGATACAGGTTCGATTCCTGTCGGAGGGACCACCCGCCGCCTTTGCTGCGCGCTCGACCCGGCCGCCCTGCGCAGCTGACCGCCGCCTCTCCTGCCCCTGCGGGCACGCCCCCTGCTCCCCCGGTTGACGCCTGCTTCCCCTGCCGAAACCCGCGTCATGCCCTCGTCCGCCCTGCTGCCCGCCAGCCGATTGACCGACCTGCGCCTGCAGCGCCAGTCCTTGATCGCCGGCCGCTCCTACCGCTGCCAATGCGGCCGCCACGTGTTCTTCCGCAACACCCTGTGCCTCGCCTGCCAGACCCCGCTGGGCTACGAGCCCGATCTGGCGCAAGTGGTGCCGCTGAAGCCGGGCGCCGAGGCGGGCTTGTGGCAGCTGTTCGGCAGTGCCGATGGCGGCGACCCCGGCGCGAGCTATCGGCGCTGCGCCAACTTCGAGACACCGGCGGGCTGCAACTGGCTGGTGCCGCTCGACGCGCCGGTGCCCTCCGCGCAGAGCCTGTGCGTCGCCTGCCGCCTGAACCGCACCATCCCCGACCTCAGCCTGCCGCAGAACGGCGTGCTGTGGGGGCGCATCGAGACCGCCAAGCGGCGCCTCGTGTCGTCGTTGCTGGCGCTCGGCTTGCCGGTGCGGTCGAAGCTCTCCGAAGACCCGCAGCAGGGGCTCGCCTTCGACTTTCTGCAGAGCCTGCCCGGTGGGCCGGCGGTGATGACGGGCCATGCCGACGGCATCATCACGCTCAACATCGACGAGGCCGACGACGCCAAGCGTGAGCACATGCGGCAGCAGATGCACGAGCCCTACCGCACGCTCCTGGGGCATTTGCGGCACGAGGTGGGCCACTACTATTGGGACCGCCTGGTCGCCGGCAGCCCCTGGCTCATCCCCTTCCGCCAGCTGTTCGGCGATGAACGCGCCGACTATGCCGCGGCGCTGCAGCGGCACTATGCCGAAGGCGCGCCGCCCGACTGGGCGCTGCACCACGTGAGCGCCTATGCCAGCGTGCATCCGTGGGAGGACTGGGCCGAGACCTGGGCGCACTACCTGCACATGGTCGACACGCTCGACACCGCCTTGAGCTTCGGGCTGGGCTCGGAGCAGGTCGAGATCGACTTCGAACCCTTCACCAGCAGCGCCCTGTATCGGGACGAGGAAGGCGAGGAGATCAGCTTCCTGCCCTTCGTCAACGCCTGGGTGGAATTGACCGCCGTGCTCAACGAGCTGTCACGCAGCATGGGCGCGCCCGACTTCTATCCCTTTGTGCTGTCGGTCGACGCCGTGCGCAAGCTGCACTTCGTGCACCTGGTGCTGCGGCAGCGCGACGCCCACGCGGACCGGTAGCGGTGCAGGAGGCGACGCGCCGGCGGGCCTTTCGTCACGAAGCCGAACCCGGCGACCCGCGGCCTTCGACCTCGGCGTAAATCTCGTCCATCAGCGCCCGGGCGCGCGCTCGGATGGCGGCATCGGTGTTTTCCTCCGCTGCCTGAGCCGTGGTGGGCGTCTCGGCACGAGAGCCGACCGGCGTCTCGGCGCCGACCACCATCGGCGGTGGGAGCACGACGGCAGCCTCAGCGCCTTGCGACGGGAGCCGCGACGGGGGGACCGCAGCGTTGGGTTCGGTAGGCCGAGCCGTGGTGCGCGTCCCGGCGCGAGAGCCGACCGGCGTCTCAGCGCCCACCACGATCGGCGGTGGGAGCACGACGGCGGCCTCAGCGGCTTGCGACGAGAGCTGTGACGGGGGAACCGCAGCGTTTGCCTCGCCAGTCTGAGCCGTGGTGCGCGTCTCGGCACGAGAGCCGACCGGCGTCTCGGCGCCCACCACGATCGGCGGTGGGAGCACGACGGCGGCCTCAGCGGCTTGCGAGAGGGGCCGCGACGGGGGCTCGGCAGCGTTCGGCTCCGCAGAGAGCTTCACCAGCGTCCGGTTCGCCGAGGCTTCGCCGCGCGCCGTGAGCTTCAGCACCAGCTCGACGCCGTTTTCCTTCAGCGTGCTGGTGGCCTCCGACGCGGACGCGCCTGACGGGCGCCAGCTCGACGGCTCCGTCAGCAGACGGTGCATCTCCTGGTCGAGTGCCTGCAGCTCGAGTGCCGCCGCGGGCTCGAGCGGCGCGCGGTGGCTGTTCACGTCGCCGACACCTCGCAGTGATTGGGCCTGCGCATGGTAGGCGTCGATCAGGTCGGCCACTTCCGGCCGCAGGCTGCGCCCTTCGACGAAGGTCTGGTTGCCCTTGGCGGCCAGCGCCTTCACCTCCCGCAAGAAGGTGTCGAACTTGGCCGCGCCACCCACCAGCACGCCGTCGGCATCGCGTTCGCCGATCACCGGCTCCCACTGTGCGCGCTGGCTTTCGAGATAGGCGATGAATTCGTTCGCGCTGCCGAACTCGCGCTGCTGCGAGCACAGCTCGGGTGTGAGGCGCCCCCGTTCCTTCGTCAACCGCGTGACGCCGTTCTCGGTGCGCAGTGTGATGTCGGTGCCCGCGCCCAGCAAGGCGAGGCCGGGCAGCGAGACAGACTGCACCGGCGGCGCGGTGGTGAAGATGCCGTTGGGGCCGCCGGGCCCCCCCTGTGCAGTGGCGTGGCCCAATTGCACCGCCGGGGCCGATGCCGCCAGCGAGGCGCCGAGGGCCAGGTTGTTGCGGATGCCCTGGCCCGCCACGGTCGTCGTCCATTTGCCTGCGCGGTCGTCGCGTAGCGCCGACATCCGGTTGTGCTCCAACCCCGCCGACACCGACGGCCCCAATCGCAGCCCCGCGATGTTGACGCTCGCGCCGGCACCCGCGCTGACCCCGGCCTTGGTCGTCTTGGCCTGGTGGCTGACGAAGGTGAACGAGACGTCCGGATCGTTGCCGTAGCGGTCGGCATAGCGCTGCCACAGGTCGGCCTTGTCGGCCGGCCGGGTCTGCCCGTCGCTCGGTCGCACCTGGTCGAACAGGAAGTTCACGACTTCCGCCGTCTTCTCTTTCCAGGCGTCGCCGGATCCCTTGCGGGTGCGGATCGCCACGCCCTCGGCTGCCAGCGTCTCGCCGCCCACCTTGGCACCGACCGACGCACCGATCCCCACCCGCGAGCCCGCCGGCCAGCCGAGGGAGACGTTGACGCCGGCATGCGCCGCCTTGCGCCGCTCCGTGCCGATGAAGACCTCGCCGCCCACGCCCGACACGCCGAACTGCACCGTGGCATGGCGGCCGGTCTCGGCCTTGACGTCGGGCCCCGCGCCGAGCGACGGCGACTGGAAGCCCGCCACGCCCAGGCCGGCCGAGACCGACAGGCCGGTGGTGCCGCCCTCGGAGAAGCGTGCGACGTCGTTGCCCCGCACCAGCTCGAGCGCCAGCGCACGCATGTCGTCCACCGTGAAAACCTTGGGCCGCTGCTTTTCGCCTCGGGCCGTCTCGCGCAGCTTGGCGATGTCCTGCCCGAAGCCGTCCAGGCCGCCCACGCCTTGGGCCCACGCCTCCAGCGTCTTGAGCCGGAGCTTGTGGTCCATGCCCTTCAGCTCGCGCTGCACGATCCTCGGGTCGACCCGGTGCCCCGAGAACAGCTGCGCGGCGCGCTGCTCGATGTCCTGAGCCTGCGGCTTGATGTCTTTGCGACCCACCTCGCGCCAGTGGTCGAGCACCGCCAGCTTGACGAGCGTGCTGTTCAGCACCGCCTCTTCGTTGGCGGTGCGGGCCGGCAGCCCGATCAGTCGCCCGGCTTCCGCATGCAAAGGTGCGCGCAGGCGCAGGATCGCCCCCTCGAGCCCGGTGCGGAAGGCCTCCTGCTCGGTCTTCAGGTCGCCGAGCGTGGCGCCCTGCGCGCCTTCGCGCATGTGCGTCATCGGCGACAACCCCTTGCCGAAGGGCTTGGCGAAGGCGCGCCCGATGCTTTCCACCACGGTTTTCGGCGTCAGTCGCTTGACGCCGGTCTCGCCGCGCTCGGCATACGGAATGAATTTGTGCAAGCGCTGCAGTGCCCGGCTGAAGTCGCTGTTCTTGCCACTCTCGGTAAAGCCGTTCTGCCACGCCACGTAGGCGGCGTGATGGGTGGCATCGACGCCGTGCATGTCGCCGGTGCGCACCGCCATCGCCCACATCAGCGCCTTGTGGGCCAGGCGGTCGCGGTGGTCGTCGCCTTCGCCGATGCGGCGGCCCGACTCGGGGTGAGCCACGGCGACGCGGTGGAAGGCTTCGAGCGACGCGGTGCCGCCGGGGTTGACGCCGCGTTCGAGCAACAGGCTCGAGATCTGCAGCGCGGCCTCATAAGCTTCGCGCAGCGCCGGGGTCGCCGGCCCGCCTTCCATCGCGCAGAGCGCGTCCATGCCGGCCGGCGTGGCGGCCAGCAGGCGCTGCAAGCGGTGGGCGAACACGGCCTGTTCCGGCGGCAACGACGCGACGCCGCCGGCGAGGCCGTCGAGCAGCTGCGCGGCGAGTGCGGTGTCTTGATGGCAGACCTTGTGCAGCGCAGTCGCGATCATCAAGGGGCGCTCGAACGGCCGCCCGGAGGGGCCGGGCACCGCATGCGCGAGCACGCGCTCGGCCAGCGCCTCGCTGCCCGGGCCGAGCAGGGTGGTGATGGCAGCCTCACAGGCCTGGCGCGAGCGGAAGGCGTCCCGGCTTTTCGGCGCCTGCGGTGCGCCGCTGCCGACGGGAGTCTGTGCCGTGATCATGGCCGTCGCCGCGTCCACACGGCCTTGCAGACGTTCCTGCTTCAGCGCGGAGAGCCGCTTGCCGCTGAGCGCGAGTGCCTCGGCCGAGGGGCGCGCGGGACCTCGTACGTCGGGCCGCGTCGGGCCAAGATGCGCCTGCGTTGTCAGCGGGCTGGTGCGCCACTTGATCGGCCCCGCGCGTTTCAGGTCGGCCAACGCTGCCGGGACTGTCGCCGAGACGGGCGCGGGCGGGTTGGCCGGCGCTTGGGTGCGGAGACGCTCGGTGTCGGTGTCAGGTGCTCTTCGAGAGATTGGCCCCAGTTTCATGGTCTGCCCCGTCAGGTTGGTCGCCGCGCCGGACGGCGGCCGTGGGGCAATCTAGGAAGGCGGGGGACGGCGCAAGGGGCCGAAAGCGAAGCGGGGTGATGTTTTGCGAAGCGGGTGCGCGGGCGGCAGTTTCGAGGGCGCCGGCGGTGGGGAGAGATTGGGTTGGGGGCCCCAGATGACAAAAAGGCCGGCGGGTGCCGGCCTTTTGTCACGCGGAGTCCGCGGCGATCGTCAAGCGTGCGCCACGGCCTTCTTCGGCTCGCGCATGCAGTAGGCAGCATCAGCCTTCTTCGGCTCGCGCATGCAGTAGGCGGCGTCGGCCTTCTTCGGCTCGCGCATGCAGTAGGCGGCGTCGGCCTTCTTCGGCTCGCGCATGCAGTAGGCGGCATCAGCCTTCTTCGGCTCGCGCATGCAGTAGGCGGCATCGGCCTTCTTCGGCTCGCGCATGCAGTAGGCGGCATCGGCCTTCTTCGGCTCGCGCATGCAGTAGGCGGCATCAGCCTTCTTCGGCTCGCGCATGCAGTAGGCGGCATCAGCCTTCTTCGGCTCGCGCATGCAGTAGGCGGCATCGGCCTTCTTCGGCTCGCGCATGCAGTAGGCGGCGTCAGCCTTCTTCGGCTCGCGCATGCAGTAGGCAGCGTCGGCCTTCTTCGGCTCGCGCATGCAGTAGGCGGCATCGGCCTTCTTCGGCTCGCGCATGCAGTAGGCGGCATCGGCCTTCTTCGGCTCGCGCATGCAGTAGGCGGCGTCAGCCTTCTTCGGCTCGCGCATGCAGTAGGCGGCGTCAGCCTTCTTCGGCTCGCGCATGCAGTAGGCGGCATCGGCCTTCTTCGGCTCGCGCATGCAGTAGGCAGCGTCGGCCTTCTTCGGCTCGCGCATGCAATAGGCAGCGTCGGCCTGTTCCGGCTCGCGCATGCAGTACGCCGAAGCGTCCAGCGGCAGGTCTTCGCCGAACTCGCTGGCGTACAGCGCGTTCATCGACGCGGCGGCGTCTTCGTGCGCCTGGCGGTCTTCCTCGCCATGCAGGCCGAGGTAGGGATAGTGGTGCACGAACTCACCGAACACGCGCATGCAGTCGTCAGCGTACTTGCGGGTGTCGAGGATGTGGGCGTGCCAGAAATCGTCGATGTCTCGCGTGGGCGCAATGGCGCGGTCGGGATACTTCGCCAGCAGCTTCAGAAAGCGTTTGTAGCCGACTTCGATACGGTCGGCGTGCTCACGCGTCCAGCCATAGCCGTCCTCTTTGCAAGTCACCTTGAACTTGATTCGTTCCAGGTCCAACGCGTCGATACCCGCGAGGACGTGCTCGATCGGAAAGCCAGCGTTTTGAAGTTCCATTGTTTCTCCGGAAAGCTTGGATATGGGCACCGCAAGGCACCTATTGATGAAAGGACGGGATACGCCGCAGCGGTCAGGCTGCTACGGTCGGTCCCACCAGGTTACGCAGATCACGGGCCAGGAACCCGCTCATTTCTTCTGCGGGAATCGGTTTACTTAGGTAATACCCTTGGATCAGGTCACATCCCTGGGCGCGCAAGAAGCCCAACTGCTCCACCGTCTCGACCCCCTCCGCCACCACCTTCATGCGCAGTCGCTGTGCGAGGCCGACGATACCCGAAGTCAGTGACGCTGCATCCGCATCTCCTGGCAGGTCTTTGATGAAAGACCTGTCAATCTTCAGCGTGCTGAGCGGGAAGCGTTGCAGATAGGACAGTGACGAATAGCCGGTGCCGAAGTCGTCGATGGCCAGCGAGACACCCAGGGCCCGCACTTCTTGCAGCAGGCTGGCGGCGCGCGCCGGATTCTGCATCACACCGCTTTCGGTGATCTCCAATTCGAGCAGGCCGGGCTCCAGGCCGGAGTCGGCCAGGATCTGCGACACCTCGGTGGCCAGGTGTGGCAGGTTGAGCTGGCGCGGCGACAGGTTGACGCTGACTTGCACCGGCATGCCGGCATCGCGCCACATCACGGCGTCGCGGCAAGCGGTCTGCAGTGCCCAGCGGCCGAGGCTCTCGATCAGCCCGGTTTCTTCGGCGAGCGGGATGAACTGCGCGGGCGACACGGGGCCCAGCGTCGGGTGCTGCCAGCGCATCAGCGCCTCCACACCGGTGACGCTGCGCTTGCGCAGATCGAGCTTGGGCTGATAGACCAGCGAGATTTCGCCGCGCTCGAGCGCCCGGCGCAAGCTGCTCTGCAGCTCCAACTGGGCCTGCCCGTGGGCATTCATCTGCGACGAATAGAAGTGATAGGTGCTGCGGCCCCGGTCTTTGGCACGGTACATCGCCGTGTCGGCGTTCATCAGCAGCGTCTCGACGTCGTGGCCGTCCTCGGGATACACGCTGATGCCGATGCTGGCCGTCGCCGGCAGCTCGCGGTCGTTGACGACAAAGGGCTCGGCGCAGCGGGCCAGCAGCTTGGTGACCGGGCCCACGGCATCGGAGGCCTGGTTCAGGTCCTCCAGCACCAGCACGAACTCGTCACCACCGAAGCGGGCCACCGTGTCGGTGTCGCGCACCGATTCGGTCAGCCGGCGTGCGCAGGTGCGGAGCACGGCGTCACCGGCAGTGTGGCCAAGGCTGTCGTTGATGTATTTGAAGCGGTCGAGGTCGAGGAACAGCACCGCCAAGCGGGTGCGGTGGCGCGCGGCCCGCTTGATCGCCTGCGCGAGACGTTCGTGCAGCAGCGGACGGTTGGCCAGCCCGGTGAGCGGATCATGCGCGGCCAGGTGACGCAGCGCCTGCTCGGCTTCCTTGCGTTGCAAATACTGCGCGAGCTGGCTGGCCACCGACTCGGCGAAGCCCAGTACGTCGCGGTCGACCGGCACCGCGGAGCGGCTGAAGAATTCGAGCGCGGCAATCGTGCGTCGGGCGTTGACCGGGACCACCAGCGCCGTGCGCATGCCCGCATCGCGCGCAAGGCGCTCGCGTTCGTGCGTCGCCGGCGACGCCAGCACGGTGCGCCAGGACGATTCGCCCGAGGTCCACGCGGGGGCCAGCCCGGTGCCCAGCGGCGCACCGCTCCAGTTCGTCAGCTCGCCGGCGAAGCGGTCCAACGACAGGTCGGCAGCGCTGGTCCAGCTTTGCAACGCCCGCACCTGGCCGTCGTTCGACATCGTCCAGCAAACGGCCACGTCCCAACCCAGCAAGGCGGCGGTTCCGCCCAGCAGGTGCGACACGGCCGACTCGATCTCGCCGTCGGCGGCCAGGTGCCGTGCGATGTCGTGCGAGAGCTGCAGACGCAGCGCGGCGCGCTTGCGCGAGGTCTCGTCACGCACCGTGCCCCGCAGGGTCCTGCGGCCGTTCTCGTGGCAGCGCTCGAAGTTGGCGTGCACCCAGCGGCGGGTGCCGTCGGCCAACTGCAGCTGGTGCTCGACCTCGCTGGGGGTGGCGTACTCGCTCGCGCGGTCGACCGCCTCGCGCACCGCCTCACGGTCGTCGGACGGCACCAGCGCCAGCAATTGCGTCAGCCGCGGCTTCGGCGCGCCGGCGGTGAAGCCGTAGATGCGGCGTGCCTCGCGTGAACATTCGATCTCGCCGGTCTCCAAGTCCAGCACCCAGCTGCCGACCTTGGCCAGGCCCTGGGCTTCGGCCAGCCGCCGCTCGCTGGTGCGCAGGCTTTGCGTCATCTGGCGGGCCAGCGCCACCGCACGTCGCTGGGAGCCTGTCAACGACAGCAGCACGCCGGCCAGCAAGGCGCTGATGGTCACGCCACCGGCCAGGATGATGGCGGGCAGCGCACGCTGCAGCGGGTCAGCCACGTCGCTCGGGGTGGCCGAAGCCTCCACCAGCCACCAGCGGCCGCCGAGGGAGAACGCCTGCACGTGGCGCAGCAGTTGTTGCGCCTTGGCATCGCCGGCGGCAGCCTGCTGCTTGCCGGCCTCTGCCGCGGCCGGCAGGCGGTCGGGGTGCTCGGTGTCGAACAGCAGCTTGTCGTCGCGCAGCGCCTGCGCGGGCGATTGCAGCGAGCCCGGGTTCTGGGGGCCGCCGTCATAGAGGCGCAGCCGCAGGGCGGCGCCTTCGAGGTCGAGGCCGGACAGCATGGCCGTCACGCGCACGCCGGCGCCGACCGATCCGATGAAAGCCGCGCGGCGCTGCTCGAGACTGTCGATGGGCATGCCCACGCGGTAGACCGGCAGGCGCAGCGCCAGGCCGATGTGGGCCCCGGGCCCGGTGTTCTGGATGGTGCGCCCCGAGGAACCGAGGTGCCCGGAGTCGCGCATGCGCTCGAGCGCCTCGCGCACGCCCGGCACCGCGGCCATGTCCTTGCCGAGCACTTTTTCGTTGCCGTGCAGTGGCTCCACCAAGGTCAACGGGTGGTAACCCGCCGCTCGTTCGCCCGGCGGTGTGATGGCGAAGCGCTGCTGCAGGGCGGGCGCGAGCGCCGGGTCTTGCCGCACGGCGCTTTCGAACGCGAGCTTGTCTTCCGGCCGCACGTAGGGCGCGTAGCTCAGCACCTGGAAGCCGGGGTATTTGTGGGCCAGGTCGAGGGCTTCGGCATAACGACGGAAGCCGTCGCGCTGCACCTCGCCGGTATGGAACAGGGCCCGCAGGCCTTGCAGCACCTCGACGTAGGCGCCGAATCGCTTCTCGACCACCGAGCTGGCGTTGGTTGCCGCGTTGTCGAAGCGCAGTCGCGCGCTGCGTTCGTTCTCCTGGGCCGCCCAGCGGCTCAGACCGGCCGACAAGGCCACCCCGGCGAGGAGCACCACGCAGGGTACCCACCAAGCGCGCAGTCCGCCGGCCGCGGCCCCTTCGCCGGCGCTCGCACGCCGCCGCAACGTGAACCGCGCGCGCGCGGGCGGCGCCGCATCGGGCGCTCGCTCGGCCTCGTTCTCGATCTGTTGCTCGGGGGTGTACACGCGACGACTACCTGAAGGCTGAGACCCGACAGCACGTGCGAAGCCTTGTGTCGCTGCCCGGCAGGAGCCCGGGCGGTGCATGCAGGAGCCACCCCCTGCCGGTCCCGTCAATGTAGGAACGACGGCGTTTCCGGTCTGTAGGGTTTTCTCCAATGCCTGTGTGAGGCAGACGACATGGGTCAAGTAGGAACCGGAAGTGTGCGGGCGGCAGCCCCTTCCATTCGTGCACTGGTTCACGTTCTCGCCCGGTTCGCGTGTCCAACGCCGTCAAGTCGGCGCCGTTCCCGCCGCTTCCCTGCCGGCGCCCCCTCTGCAGACCCGCGCGTCGGTGGCCTGTCAGCGCGGCCCCCGGAATCGGGGGAGCCGCGAGATGTCGTGAACAAGTGAAGAATCTCTCACAGACTTCGGGAATGTCCACGCGTAAAGTAGGGACGGTCAATTTCGACTGGCGATGCCTCGGTTCAGCGTTTGCACAAGCCCCTTTCCTACACTGCCGGCCCCGGCGCGGGTTGGGCGCCTTCGGTGCTGGCCCTCAGCGACAACCGCGCGGCGCTGGCCTACATCGCCACCGCATGCCGGCGCTTCGAACCCCGGCTGCACTGGGTGGGCTGCACCTCGCCCGCCGAGGCGCTGACCGAGGTCGAGCGGCAGCCCATCGACCTGGTCGTGGTCGACCTGTACGCGGCTGCTTCGGCGCTGCTGCCGGTGGCGTCCGACCTGTGCGCCGCGTTGCCCGTTCACGCCGTCTTGCTGGTGGTGGGCAAGCCCGAGCACCCGGTGTTGCACGCACCCGTCCCCGCCACGGTCGATGCGGCCGTGGTCTGGAGCGACCTGTCGCCCTGGCTCGCGTCGGCGCTGCCTCGCGTGCGCTGCCGCGTCGAGCTGGCGGCGCTGCGCCTCGATCCGCCCCAGGAGACCACCGTACCGGCCGGTCTCGCAACCCTCTAGGGCCTGTTCACACGGGCCGGCCTCGCTCAGTGGGCCACCACGCCAGGCGCTTCGATCAGGGCCAGAAAAGCGTCGGCGGTCATCGGCCTGCCGAGGAAGTAGCCCTGCGCCTCGTGGCAGCCGTGGGCGCGCAAGAAGCTCAGCTGCTCCTCGTTTTCCACGCCTTCAGCCACCAGGCCGACCTGCAGCGTGTGCGCCATCGCGATCAGCGCTGCCGCCAGCCGGGAATCGTTCGGTGAGGCCGGCACGGCGTCGAGAAACGCGCGGTCGATCTTGAACTTGTCGACCGGCAGCTGGCGCAGGTAGGACATGCTCGAGTAGCCGACCCCGAAATCGTCGATGGCGATGCTGATGCCCAGCGCGCGCAGGCGTTCGAGCACGGCGGCGGTCGACAGCGGGTCGCGCACGATCGCGCTCTCGGTGATTTCGAGCTCCAGCGACTGCGGTGCCAGCCCGCTGAGCCGCAAGGCCTCGGCCACGTCGTCGGCCAGGTGGTCGGCCTCGATCTGGCGCGGCGACAAATTCACCGCCACCCGCAGCGGCCGCCCGCAGAGGCGCTCCCATTGCCGCGCTTGCCGGCAGGCCTCGAGCAACACCCAGCCGCCGATCGGGACGATCAGGCCGTTGTCCTCGGCCATCGAGATGAAGTCGGCCGGCGCCACCATGCCTTGCACCGGCCGGTCCCAGCGCAGCAGGGCCTCGGCGCCCACCAGCTGGCCGTTGGCACAGTCGAACTGCGGCTGGTAGTACACCCGCAGTTCGCCGCGCGCCAAGGCCTCGTGCAGGTCGTTTTCCATGCGCAGCCGCTCGGCCGAATCGCGCGTCATGCTCTCGTCGTACATGCAGACGGTGTTACGACCCTCGGCCTTCGCGTGGTACATCGCCGCGTCGGCCGCGCGCATCAGCGTCACCGGGTCGTCGCCGGCTTCGGGGTAGGCTGCCACGCCGATGCTGGGTGTCACCCGCAGCTCGTGCACACCCACCTGCATCGGCTCGCCCAAGGTCGAGATGATCTTGCGCGCCACCAGCTCGCAATCGTCCATGTGCGCGACCTTGGGCAGCAGCACCACGAACTCGTCGCCGCCCATGCGCGCAACCGTGTCCGACGCCCGCACCGCCGCGCGCAGCCGCTCGGCGACGATCTTGAGGATGCCGTCGCCGACATGGTGGCCGAGGGAATCGTTGATGTTCTTGAAGCGGTCGAGGTCGATGAACATCAGCGCCATGCAGTCCGCCTCGCGTTTGGCCCGAACCAGGGCCGCGCCCAAGCGCTCCTGCAGCAGCGCCCGGTTCGGAAGCCCGGTCAACGCGTCGTGGTGGGCCATGTGGTGGATGTGCTCCTCGGCGCGCTTGCGTTCGGTGATGTCGTAGGCGATGGTCATGTAGCCCACCGGCTCGCCCCGGTCGCTGGTCATCGAGCTGACCACCATCACCACCGGCACCCGCTGGCCGTCCTTGCGCACACAGGTCCATTCGCGTTCATCGGGGCGGCCGCGCCGGGCGCGAGCGACCAGGGCGTCGACCCCTGCGCCCACCGTTTCGCCCAGTTCGGCGCTGAGCTGGGCCGCCCGCAGCGCCAGTTCATGGCGCTCGTGGAAGATCTCCGGCGTGGCGCGCCCGACCAGTTCGTCGGCGCTGTAGCCCAGCAGGTTTTCCGCCGCCGGGTTGAGGGCCTGCACGACCCCGCGCAGGTCGGTCGCGACGATCGCGAACGGCGCGCTGTCATAGATGCTGCGACGCAGCGCATCGGCGCGCCGCAGCTGCCGCTGGGACTCTTCGAAGGCCAGTTCGGCGGCACGCCGCTCGCTGACGTCGCGCAACATGCCCACCAGGTGTCGCTCGCCGTCGAGCTGCACTTCGTTGATCGCCAGGTCGATCGGGAACAGGCTGCCGTCGCGGCGCAGCCCCACCAGTTCCAGCGTGCTGGCGTGTGCCAGCACCGCTTCGCCGGCGAGGTAGGCGCGCAGCAGCTCGCCGTGGCGCTGCATCTCGGCCGGCGGCATCAGCACGGTGACCTCGCGGCCGACCAACTCTGCCTCGGTGTAGCCGAACATGCGCACCGCCGCCGCGTTGATGCCGGCGATCCTGCCGCCACTGTCGACCGTGACGATGCCGTCCACCGTGCTGTCGATCACGTTGCGCAGGCGCGCCTCGCTCTCGCGCGCCTGCCGGCTCAGCCGCGCGGCCAACGCTTCGGCGCGCTGCCGCTGGTTCGCGAAGGCGCGCAAGGTGGCCCACAGCGCGACGCTGCCCGCCAGGGCTGCGAGCAGCACCGCCAGCGGCCCCGGCTGCGTCAGCGCGCGCACCGGCGCGCGCTGCAGCTCGACCTGCCACCACCGTCCGCCGCCCTGCGTCAGGTGGACACGGCGGTCCGCCGTGTCCACCGGCCCGGTGGGCTGGAACGACCCGGGCGTTGTGGCCATCTCGGCCGAGTCGAACAGCACCCGGGCGCCGCCCGCCTGGGACGCGACGTGACGGCCCAGATCGGTGACCCGCAGGTGGTAGCGGCGCAGCGGCAGTTGCGCCAGCACCGAGTGCAGCAGCCGTTCGTGGTCGGACAAGGTCGCCACCTGGCGGGCCTGGGTGGCCGCCACCAGTTCGAAGTTCGCGTTCTCGCGCTCGCGCACCACGACCGCGGCCGCCTGCCACGCGCCGACGCTCGCCAACGCGCCGCCGAGCAGCACGAGGTCGGCCAGACGGCGATAGCGCCGGGGCCGGCGCGTCGCCTCCACGGCGGCAGCAGGGAGGGCGGTGGTGTTCACGTCGGGGGTGTCGGCGGCGGTCGAAAGATCATCCCGCCATGCTAGTCCAATGAGACCGAAGAATCGGCTGTGCGCCGGTGTCTGCCGCGGGGCACAGGCGGCCCGACAGGCCGGCCGGACACCACGGGAGCGCGGGGCGGCGGCCCGGGCAGCGCTGTCTCACCGCTCGCGCATCGCGCGCGACAGCAGCAGCACCGGCAACAGCCCGACCAACACGATGGCCAGCGACGGCAAGGCCGCCTCGCCCAAACGCTCGTCCTTGGCCAGCTGATAGGCCACCACCGCGAGCGTGTCGCTGTTGAAGGGCCGCAACAGATAAGTGGCCGGCAGCTCCTTCATCACGTCGACGAAGACCAGCAGCGCGGCGGCGAGCGCCGAGCGGTGCAGCAGCGGCAGGTGCACCGAACGCAGCAGCTTCCAGCGTGGTGTGCCAAGCATGCGGGCCGACTCGTCCAGCGTCGGCGGGATGCGCGCATAGCCGGCCTCGACCGACTGCAAGGCGACCGCCGAAAAGCGCACCAGATAGGCATACATCAGACCGAACACGGTGCCGGTGACGAGGGCCGACGCGCCGCTGGCCGGCCACCACGCCTGCAGCCAGCCGGCCGGCAGCAAGATGCCCACCGAGATCACCGCGCCGGGAACCGCGTAACCCAGCGAGGCCACGCGCGCGGCGAGCCGCAGCCCCGGGCGCGGCCCGACCCGGAGCGCAAAGGCCAGCGCCAGTGCCAGCGCCGCCGCCAGCAGTGCCGCCAGTCCCGCCAGCTTGAAGCTGATCCAGCTCCACGCGGCAAAACGCGCCCACGGCAGGCCGAACTCGGCATGTTGCACTTCACCCCACAACAGGTTCAGCAACACCAGCACCGGCAGCACGAAGCCGAGCAGCACCGGCAGCGCACAAACACACCACGCGACGGCCGCCTGCGCACCGACCAGCGGCACCGGCCGCGCCTCATGGCCGTTGCGCCCGCCTGGCCGAGCGCTGGTGAAGCGCAGTCGCTGCTGGGCACGGCGCTCCATCCAGAGCAAGGCCGCGATGACGGCGAGCAACACCGTGGCCAACTGGGCGGCAGCGACCCGGTCGTCCATCGACAGCCAGGCCTTGTAGATGCCGGTGGTGAAGGTGTTGAGCCCGAAATAGGCGCCGACGCCGTAGTCGGCCAGCGTTTCCATCAGCGCCAGCGCGACCCCTGCGGCCAGCGCGGGGCGGGCCAGCGGCAGCGCCACCTGCCGCACCCGGCGCACCGTGCCGGCGCCGAGCAGGCGGGCGGCTTCCATCAAATGCACGCCACGCTCGGCGAGCGCGGTGCGGGTCAGCAAATACGCATAGGGATAGAGGCAGAAGATGAACATCGGCACCGCGCCGCCGAGGCTGCGCACGTCGGGCAGCAGCCGACCCTCCCAGCCGGTCAACGCGCGCAGCCCGGTTTGCAGCGGGCCGCTGTACTGCAGGAAATCGGTGTAGGCATACGCCATCACATAGGCCGGCATCGCCAGCGGCAGCAGCAAGGCCCACTCGAACACCCGGCGCCCGGGAAACTCGAACAAACTGACCGCCGCCGCCGTCACGCCGCCCACCGCCGCCACGCCGACCGCCACCCCCAGGCTCAGCAGAAAGGAGGTGCCGGCGTAGCTCGGCAGCACGGTCTGCAACTGGTGCCACAGCACGGCATGGCTGTCGGTGCTGGGCACCGCCCAGGAGCCGATCACGCCGAACACCGGCAGGGCAAGCAACAGGGTCAGAACGGTGATAACGCGCATGAAACAGGGGCCGCCGAAAGTAGCCACCGGCCCTGCGCTGCGGCATACCGGCAAAGAGTGCGAATGAGAAACGTAATCATTTGTTCTCGCGGCCGATATCATAGAGCGGTTCCCTCAACTGCTTTTTGGGCCCATGTTTCTCGAGATCGAGCACGTCGTCATCCGCTATCCCGGCAGTGCCACGGCGCGCGCCGCGGTGGAATCGGTGTCTTTGACTTTGCAGCCGGGTGAAATCGGCGTGCTGATCGGTCCTTCGGGCTGCGGCAAGACGTCGCTGCTGCGCGCCATTGCCGGGCTGGAGCGCATCGAGTCGGGCCGGGTGGCGATCGGCGGGCAGGCCTTGAGCGCCGTCTCGCCGCAGGGCGAGCGTGTTCACCTGCCGCCGGAGCGGCGCCAGATCGGCATGGTGTTCCAGGACTACGCGCTGTTTCCGCACCTGAGCGTGGCCGACAACGTGGCCTTCGGCATCGCCCACCTCGGCCGGCAGGACCGGCAGCGCCGCGTCACCGAAATGCTCGACCTGGTGGGTTTGGGCAGCGTTGCCGAGCGTTACCCGCACCAGTTGTCGGGCGGGCAGCAGCAGCGCATTGCGCTGGCGCGGGCGCTGGCCCCGCAGCCGCGCTTGCTGCTGCTCGACGAGCCGTTTTCCAACCTCGACGTGGACCTGCGCGAGCGCCTGGCGCAGGAGGTGCGCGCGATCCTGAAGCAGGCCTCGACGACCGCCCTGCTCGTCACGCACGACCAGATGGAAGCGTTCGCGGTCGGCGACGTGATCGGCGTCATGCAACACGGCCGCCTGGAGCAATGGGACGACGCGTATCACCTCTACCACCGCCCCGCGACCCGCTTCGTGGCCGATTTCATCGGCCACGGCGTGTTCACGCCGGCGCAGATCGTCTCGGCCGCCGACGGGCCGGTGGTGCGCACGCCGCTCGGCGACCTGGCCGACATCGCCGAGTGCCCGCTGCCCAACGCCTACCCGGGCGGCGAGTGTGAGGTGCTGCTGCGGGCGGACGACATCGTGCACGACGACGCCAGCCCCGTGAAAGCCCGAATCGAACGCAAGGCCTTCCGTGGTTCAGAATTCCTCTACACCTTGCGCCTTGCCAGCGGTGAGCAGGTACTCGCTCACGTGCCGTCGCACCACGATCATTCGCTGGGCGAATGGATCGGCATCCGCCCCGAGGTGGATCATGTCGTGACATTTCCCCGCGAAGCCGCGGCCTGAGGCCCTCGCCGCGTGAAACAGCATCGATCTGGCTGCAACTTTCCGGCCAATTGGGAGCTCAGAGCTAGGGGCCGGGTCCTATACTGAGGCCCACTTCTCTTCCTTCTTCTTGTCGATGAGGACCGCGCGCACATGAGTGCCAAACTGAAAATTGCCGGCTGGATCTCGCTTGGAGCGGTGGCGGGCGCCCTCGCCACGATGCAACTGCAGGCGACTGCCCGCAACGGGCTCACGCCCTTGCCATTGGAAGAGGTGCAGCAGTTGGCGGCCGTCTTCGGGATGGTGAAGTCCGACTATGTGGAGGCGGTCGACGAGAAAAAGCTCATCACCGACGCCATCAGCGGCATGGTGGCGGGCCTCGACCCGCATTCTCAGTACTTCGACAAGAAGACCTTCAAGGAATTCCGCGAAGGCACGACCGGGCGTTTCGTCGGGGTCGGCATCGAGATCGGCATGGAAGACGGCCTGGTCAAGGTGGTGACGCCGATCGAGGGGTCGCCTGCGTTCCGCGCCGGCTTGAAGAGCGGTGACCTGATCACCAAGATCGACGACACGGCAGTCAAGGGCCTGAGCATCGACCAGGCTGTCAAGCGCATGCGCGGCGAGCCCAACACCAAGGTGTTGCTGACGATCTTCCGCAAGGCGGAGAGCCGCACCTTCCCCGTCACGATCACCCGTGAAGAAATTCGCGTGCAGAGCGTGCGCGCCAAGGTGATCGAGCCGGGCTACGCCTGGCTGCGCGTGAGCCAGTTCCAGGACCGCACCGTCGACGACTTCGTGCGCAAGCTCGAAGAGCTGTACAAGCAGGACCCGGCGCTGAAGGGCATTGTGCTCGACCTGCGCAACGACCCGGGCGGCTTGCTCGAGGGCGCGGTGGCGATCGCCGCGGCGTTCTTGCCACGCGACGTGCCGGTGGTGTCCACCAACGGCCAGATCGCGGAGTCGAAGGCGGTGTTCAAGGCCAGCCCTGACTACTATGTGCGGCGCGGCGGCGGTGACCCGCTCAAGCGTCTGCCCGACGCGGTCAAGAACGTGCCGCTGGTGGTGCTGGTCAACGAAGGCTCGGCGTCGGCCAGCGAAATCGTCGCCGGCGCGCTGCAGGACCACAAGCGGGCGGTGATCATGGGCTCGCAGACCTTCGGCAAGGGCTCGGTGCAGACCGTGCGCCAGCTGACGCCCGACACGGCGCTGAAGCTGACGACGGCGCGCTACTACACGCCGAGCGGCCGCTCGATCCAGGCCAAGGGCATCGTGCCCGACGTGATGCTCGACGAAACGGCCGAGGGCAACCTGTATTCGGCGTTGCGCATGCGCGAGGCCGATCTACAGAAGCATTTGGGCGGCGGTTCGGAGAAAGAGAAGGAAGAGAAAGACCCGGCGCGCGAAAAGGCCCGCGAGGAGGCGATGAAGCGCCTCGAGGAAGAAGCCGCGAAGGCGGCCAGCAAGCCGCCGGCGAAGCCGCTGCCCGAGTTCGGCAGCGAAGAAGACTTCCAACTGCAGCAGGCCCTGAATCGGTTGAAGGGCAAGACGGTGCTGGTGTCGAAGACGCAGACCGAGCGCAAGCCCGAAGAGTCCAAGGAAAACTGATCGGCGATCTTCACCGGTTCGCTGAAATGACAAACGCCCGCCTTGTGCGGGCGTTTGCTTTTGGTGGCCGGTGGTTCCGCGCTTCAAGTTTTTCCAGCAACGGCCGATATCCGCCGATTGGGCAGCCGTGCCCCGCGACGTCGGAGCGACCTTGCGGGCCGGCCGCCCGCCTGTGACTTGGAGCGCCTCTGTCCATGCGGACGACCATCGAATTGCCGTTTTCGCCCGGCCGGGAGCGGCGATGCCGCCCTGCCCGCGGCTTACCTGTCCCTGGAAGGCAATGATGCCGCTGGTTGAAGCGTCCCGTACGCCGCGGTCCATCCTGCGCGGCATGAGCGCCCAACGCGATCCCGAGCGCGCCGCCGCCGAGCTGTTCGAGCAGATCTGGCAGCCGGGGCTGGCCCTGGCGGTGGTGTTCTGCTCGCCCGGCTACGACCGAGAGCGACTGGCGCGGGCCTTGCGCGAGCGTTTCGGCGCCACGCCGTTGATCGGTTGCACCACCGCCGCGGAGATCGGGCCGCTCGGCTACAGCACCGGCACCCTGACCGGTTTCAGCCTCTCCTCGCGCGAATTCAGCGTCTCGGTGCACGTCATCGACCACTTGCAGGGCTACCGGTCGACCGATGGACAGGCCATCGTGGACGGCATGCTGGGCGAACTGAGCGCGCAAGGTGTGATGCCGTCGCGCGACAACACCTTCGGCATGCTCCTGATCGACGGTAACTGCCAGCGTGAGGAACGCGTCGCCCACTCGCTACACACCGCGCTGGGCGACATCGAGCTGTTCGGGGGGTCTGCTGGCGACGGCCTGGAAGTGGGAAAGAACCCGTATGTCCTGCACGGTGGCGGTTTCCACCGTGACCGCGCGGTGTTCGTGCTGGTGTCGACGGCCCATCCCTTCGTGGTCTTCAAGACCGACAGCTTTCTGCCGACCCCCACCCGCATGGTGATCACCGAGGCCCGACCGGAGGAACGCAAGGTCCTCGAAATCAACGGCGAGCGGGCGGCACTCGAATACGCCCGGCAGGTCGGCATCGCGGTCGAGCAGCTGGACATCACCGTCTTCGCGCGCCATCCCATCGGCGTGATGCGCGGCGGCGAGTTCTATCCGCGCACCATCGTCTGGATCGAGGACGACCTGAGCCTGACCTTCGGCTGCGCGATCGACGCCGGGGTGGTGCTGGCCACCGCGCAGCCCACCGACCCCATCCAGGCCTTGTCGCAGCGCCTCGACGCCCTCCGGCAGCGTGTCGGCACGCCCGAGCTGCTGATCGCTTGCGACTGCATGTGCCGCTATCACGCGATGGAGGACCAGGGTGTCACAGGGCAAGCCGGCGAGCTGCTCGCCGCGCACGGCGCTGTGGGGTTCAGCACCTATGGGGAGCAGTACAACTCGATGCACATCAACCAGGCGCTGACCGGGGTGGCGATCGGTCGGAAAGCAGTGCTTTAGCCTCCAGTCTCAAAGAGAGGCGCCGAGCGGTGCAGAGCATCGCTCGTCCTCTCCCCCGCGCGTTGCGCCAGTCGGCGGCGGGGACTGCCTGAGCTCCCCGTTTGAAGAGCGCGAAGGCGCCTTCAAAGAGATGCCGGTGCTTCTGTCGTGGTCCAGTTTTTTCGGACACGCCGATAGGTAAAAACGTGGTTTATAGGGTGGCCGCCATCAATTGCTCGTGAACGACCGGGGAGCGGTAGCCGAGCGTGGAGTGCAAGCGCACGCAGTTGTAAAAGCCGACGATGTAGTCGGCGATGTCAGCCATTGCCTCGGCGTGGTTCGCGTAGTCGCGTAGCCAGACGCGCTCCATCTTCAAGTTGAGGAAAAAGCGCTCGATGACGGCGTTGTCCCAACAGTTGCCTTTGCGGCTCATGCTGCCCAGCAGCCCGTGGCGGGCCAGCAACTCTGTATGGACCTGGCTGGCGTATTGGCTGCCTCTGTCGGTGTGCACGAGCAAGCCCGGCGCAGGTTGGCGGCTTGCGATGGCCATACGCAGGGCCGCACAGACCAGCTGAGCAGACATGTCCGCGGCCATGGCCCAGCCTACGATCTTGCGGGAGAACAGGTCCATCACCGCGGCTAAATACAGCCAGCCGCTGCGCGTTCGAATGTAGGTAATGTCACCCGCCCAAGCCCTGTCCGGCGCCTCAGGCCTGAACCGCCGGGCAAGCACATTGGCTGCAACCGGCAGCTCGTGCCGGCTGTCGGTGGTGGGGACGAACTTGCGCCGCCAGCGGGGGCGCAGTCGGTGGTGCCGCATTAGCGTGCGAGCGCGCTGGCGCCCCACGGCCCATCCCTGAGCCTTCAGCGCGGCGCTCAGCCGACGGCTGCCGTAGCTGCGTCCGCTGGCCTCAAATGCGGCCTTGGCGCACGCGCCCACCGGGCACACCGCGGCGTCTTGGGCTGCGCGGCGGCGCGCCGCGTAGAAGCCCGAGCGGCTGATTCCCAGCAGCCGGCACAGCTGGCTGATGCAGGCCTTCCCCTCCTGCTGCACGATCTGATGAATCACTTCAGTTCGCGGGCGAAGAAGGCCGAGACTTTTTTTAGCAGTTCGTTGTCCGACTTCGCCTGCCGCAGCTCAGCCTCCAACTGCCGTATGCGCTGTTGCTCCGGCGTCAGCGGCCGGCCGATGCCGCTGCCTCCTGCCTGTTCCTCGTCATACTGCGCCACCCAACGCCGCACGGCGCTGTCCACCAGGCTCATGTCGCGGCACACCTGCCCGACACTCAGCCCTTGTTCTCGAATCATCTTCACGACTTGCAGCTTGAATGCCGCGTCGAAGGTTCGCCGGGTCGTCTTGCTCATCTCTGTTTGGTCCTCTTCGGGGTGAATCCCCTATCAAGGTGTCCATCAAGATTGGACCACGACACCTCCCCCTCCCGTGTGCGGCGGCGAGGAGCGCAGCGACGGGAAGGTTGCCCCGCGCGGTACGCGCGGGGTCGGCGAGGACTGTTTGAGCTCCGTTTGAAGAGCGCGTAGGCGCTCTTCAAAAAGGGCGAGTTCCGCAGCCGCCTTCCCGTCGCGAGCACCGCAGAGCACCCCTTCGCGCAGCGAAGGGGCGCCGCACCCGGGTCGCCTTTCTTTGCCTACTTTCTTTGGCGACGCAAAGAAAGTAGGTGCGCCGCCGGGCGCACCTCCCGGCACCGCCCGAAGGGCGCTCGCCCCGCAGGGGCGATACCACGCACCGCCAACCAGCCAACCAGCCAACCAGCCACCGAGCAGCGAAACCAAGAGCACCCCAACCCCACCCCACTCTTGGTTATCCTCCCCCCCATGAACGACGACCAGCTCCTCCGCTACAGCCGCCACCTCCTCCTCAACGAACTCGGCGTCGAAGGCCAGGAGCGCATCCTCGCCGGCCATGCGTTGATCATCGGCGCCGGCGGTCTGGGCTCACCCGCCGCCCTCTACCTCGGCACCGCCGGCATCGGCACCCTCACCGTGGTCGACAACGACACCGTCGACCTCACCAACCTGCAGCGCCAGATCATCCACGACATGTCGCGCCTGCACACCGCCAAAGCCGAGTCGGCCGCCCGCAGCATCGCCGCCATCAACCCCGACGTGCGCGTGCGCCCCATCGAGCGCCACGCCGACCCCACCCTGCTCGACGAACTGGTGCGAGAAGCCGACGTGGTGCTCGACTGCTGCGACAACTTCGCCACCCGCCACAGCGTCAACCTCGCCTGCGTGCGCCACCGCAAACCGCTCGTCAGCGGCGCCGCCATCCGCTTCGACGGCCAGGTCAGCGTCTACGACGTGCGCAACAGCCGCTCGCCCTGCTACGCCTGCGTGTTCCCGCCCGACCAGCAGTTCGACGAGGTGCGGTGCGCCACGATGGGCGTGTTTGCGCCGCTGGTGGGCATCGTCGGCGCCGTGCAGGCAGCCGAAGCACTCAAGCTGGTCGCCGGCCTCGACGTGTCCTCCTTGTGCGGCCGCCTGCAGATGCTCGACGCCCTCACCATGAGCTGGAACGAGATCGTCGTGAGCCGCCAACCGGCCTGCCCCGTCTGCCGCCCCCACCGGCCCCCCCTCGCGTGACACCGCCCCACCCGCCAGAGGCCGCCGCGGTAACCATTTGCAGCGGTAGGGTGGCCCCGAGGTGAGCGGGGGCCGTGGTGGGCTAAGCTCGTACCTCATGAACATCAGTGGTGTATTGCATGGATGACAAGCGTCAGAACCTGACCGCACGCAATTTCCCGTCTGCCCAGGAAGACGCGGCCGCCGCCACCGAGCTGCCGCGCTACGGTGGCCCCGAGAGCGCCTACCGGCTGGCGTTCAGCGACGCCGAGTTCCTGCTGCGCGACGAACTGCGCCCGGTGCGCATGCAGCTCGAGCTGCTCAAACCCGAGCTGATCCAGCGCGAACACAATGTCGAGACCACCGTGGTGATCTTCGGCAGCGCGCGCATCCCGCCGCGCGACGTGGCGGCCGAGTTGTTGGAACAGGCGCGCCAGGGCGGTGACCCGGTGCTGATCCGGCATGCCGAACACCGGCTGCGCATGTCGCACTACTACGAGGAAGCGCGCCGCTTCGCCCACCTGGCGACCGAGGCCTCCAAACACATGAACCCGCCGCTGTACGTCGTCACCGGCGGCGGCCCGGGCATCATGGAGGCCGGCAACCGCGGCGCCTTCGAAGCGGGCGGCAAGAGCATCGGCCTCAACATCGTGCTGCCGCACGAACAAGAGCCCAACCCCTACGTCACGCCGGAGCTGTGCTTCCTGTTCCACTACTTCGGCCTGCGCAAGATGCACTTCCTGATGCGCTCGATCGCGCTGGTGTGCTTCCCCGGCGGCTTCGGCACGATGGACGAGCTGTTCGAGGTGCTGACCCTGATCCAGACCGGCAAGTGCCGCAAACGGCCGGTGCTGCTGTTCGGCCGTGAGTTCTGGACGCGCTTGATCAATTTCGAGGTGCTCATCGACGCTGGCATGATTTCGCCTGAAGACGTCAACCTGTTCCGCTATGTCGAGACCGCCGACGAAGCGTGGCAGGCTGTCTGCGCCGCCTATGAACTGGAAGCGTCGACAGGCTCCGGCACGCTGCCGGAAGACGTCTGACGCAGGCCCCTCGAGAGATCGACGGACGGACGGACGAATAAAACATCGACAACCTTGGCAGCAGACCCCCTACCTGTTGAGCGAGACCCTATGCCTATCCCTGTCAGCCTGATCGGCGCGCCCACCGATGTCGGTGCCGGCGCCCGCGGTGTCTCCATGGGGCCAGAAGCCCTGCGTGTGGCCGGTTTGCACCCGACCCTCGAGGCACTCGACTGTGTGGTGCAAGACCGCGGCAACCTGGTCGGCCCGCCCAACCCCTGGCAGCCGGCCAGCAACGGCTACCGGCACCTGAGCGAGGTGGTGGCCTGGAACACCGCCGTCCACGACGCGGTGTACGCCGAACTGGGCCTCGGCCGGCTGCCCATCCTGCTGGGCGGCGACCATTGCCTGGGCATCGGCTCGATCAGCGCGGTGGCGCGCCACTGCCGGGAGCAGGGCAAGAAGCTGCGGGTGCTGTGGCTCGACGCCCACGCCGACTTCAACACCAGCCTGCTGACGCCCAGCGGCAACATCCATGGCATGCCGGTCGCGTGCCTGTGCGGCCATGGGCCCGACGCGCTCGTCAACATCGGCGGCACCGGGCCCTGGATCTCACCGCAGGCGGTGCGCCAGATCGGCATCCGCAGCGTCGACGAAGGCGAAAAGCGTTTTGTCCACGAAATGGGGCTGGAAGTCTTCGACATGCGCTACATCGACGAGATGGGCATGCGCCACACGATGGAGCTGGCGCTGGCGATGATCGACAGCAACACCCACCTGCACGTCAGCTTCGATGTCGACTTCCTCGACCCCGACGTGGCCCCGGGTGTGGGCACCACGGTACGGGGCGGCCCGACCTACCGCGAAGCGCAGCTGTGCATGGAGATGATCGCCGACTGCGGCCGCATGGCGTCGCTCGACGTGATGGAGCTGAACCCCGCACTCGACGTGCGCAACCAGACGGCGGAAGTGGCGGTCGACCTGATCGCCAGCCTGTTCGGCAAGTCCACGCTGATGCGGCGCTGACCGATGCGCCGCCCGCTGCCCGTCAGCACGGCTGTTGCTGCTGCTGCCGCCTGCTTGTTGCCGCTCGCCTGTGCCGCCCAGACCGCGGCAACGCCGTCATCATCGGCCCACGCATTGGAACCGGTGGTCGTGACCGGCTCGCGCGTCGAGGCTCGCGTCTTCGACACGCCCTACGCGATCACCGTGATCGACGCCGCCACCTTGCGCACCGCGGGCCCGATGGTTCACCTCTCGGAGGCCCTGACGCGTGTGCCGGGTCTGCTGGTGCAGAACCGCCAGAACTTCGCGCAGGACCTGCAGATCAGCTCGCGCGGCTTCGGCGCGCGCTCGACGTTCGGCGTGCGCGGTGTGCGGCTGTACACCGACGGCATCCCGGCCACCATGCCCGACGGCTCGGGCCAGGTCAGCCATTTCGACCTCGCCGGCGCCCAGCGCATCGAGGTGCTGCGCGGCCCGTTCTCGGCGCTCTATGGCAACAGCTCGGGGGGCGTCATCGCACTGGTCACCGCGCCGCCCCGCGAGCGGCGAGGTGTGGTCGCCGTCGATGCGGGCAGTGACGGCAGCGGTCAGCTGCGGGCCGGCTTCGAAACGCCGCTGGACGGCGGCTGGAATGTGCGCGCGGGGGTGGCGGGCTACACCACCGACGGCCCACGCCCGCACAGCGAGGCGCGCCGCATGCTGGGCAACCTGCGGCTCGGGTGGCAAGGCGAGCGTGACAGCGTCACACTGCACGCCAACCTGCTCGACCAGCCCGCCGACGACCCGCTGGGCCTGACCCGGGCGCAGTTCGACCAAAACCCGGACCAGACCACACCGCAGGCCGAGGCCTTCGACACGCGCAAGACTGCCGAGCAGCAGCAACTGGGCCTCAGCTGGCGACGTCGGTTCGACGCTAGCGCCCTGAAAGAGACGACGCTGAGCGCCTATCTGGGGCACCGCGAGGTGACCCAGTGGCAGGCCATCCCGGTCAGCGCGCAGCAGTCAACCGAGCCGCCCGACGCGGCATGCGCGCCACTCTGCCCCCCTGGCGGTGTGATTGACCTTTCGCGCGACTACCACGGCTTCGATGCCCGCGGCGTGTGGCGCTGGCAGGCGGTCCAGCTGATCGCCGGGGCAGCACACGAGCGGCAGCAAGACACCCGTCGCGGCTACGAAAACTTCACCGGCAGCGGCCCAGACCAGCGGCTCGGCGTCACCGGCGCCTTGCGCCGCGACGAAGGCAACACGGCCACCAGCAACGACGTCTACGCCCAGGCCGAGCTGACGCTGGCCGAGACCCTGGTCGCCACGCTCGGCGCCCGGCACGGCCAGGTGCGGATGTCGTCGTCCGACCACTACCTGGTCAACGGCGACGACAGCGGCGAACGCCGCTTTCGCTACACCAACCCGGTGGCCGGCCTGCAATGGCGCGCCACCCCCACCCTCAACCTCTACGCCAGCGCCGGGCGCGGCTTCGAGTCGCCCACCTTGAACGAGCTGGCCTACCGGCCCGACGGGGCCGCCGGCTTCAACACCTCATTGCAGGCCCAACGCAGCCGGCAGTTCGAACTCGGCGTCAAGTGGCGCGGCCCGACGCCGCAGCTGGCGGTCGACGTCGCGCTGTTCCGCGCCACCACCGACGACGAAATCGCAGTGCGCAGCAACACCGGCGGCCGCTCGGTGTTCGGCAATGTCGGCCGCACGCGGCGCCAAGGTGCCGAACTGGGCCTGCAGTGGCGCTGGTCGGCAGCCTGGCGCACCCAGGCCGCGCTGACCTGGCTCGACGCCACCTACCGCGACGACTTCGTCCCCGGCGTTCCCGCTCAAGCCGGCAAGCGCATCGCCGGCACCACACCGCGCAGCGCCTTCGTCGACCTGGCATGGCACGGCGCCGGCCCGGGCCGCGAGGTGGCGCTCGAATGGCGCGGCCAAGGGCGCATGCCGGTCAACGACGTCAACAGCGACTTCGCCGCCGGTTATGGCGTGTGGGCGCTGCGTGCGTCCTACGCGTTGGCCGGGGCGGCCGACAAGGGCGTCCGGCTGTTCGCGCGCATCGACAACCTCGCCGACCGGCGTTACGCCGGCAGCGTCATCGTCAACGAAAGCAACGGCCGATTCTTCGAGCCAGCGCCGGGCCGCACCTGGTGGGCCGGCCTCGAATGGTCGTTGTGAGCGCCGCAAGGCGTGGGCCTTGCACACCGGCCGGGGACAGAGGCGGCGCTCACCGGCCGCCTGCCCGGCAGGGCCCGTGCCACTGCCGGAACACCTGAGGCGGCATCGGGTCGGCCGCGCCGAACAAACCCGAACGGCGCGCCCGCGCTTCGGCCTCGAGCGGCCGGTAGGGGCCGGCGCCGTGCCGGTAGCGATAGCTCCACGCATGGCCCTCGCGCACCATCCAGGCGTTGAGGTCCTGTGCACCCAGCCACACGCCCGCGACGCTGCGCCGGTATTTGTCGCGTCCGCGCAGTTCCAACCGCACCCGCCGGCCCAGCACCCGCTCGCGCAGCGCCTGCGTGGCTTCGGCCCCCCAGGGCTGACAGCTTTCGGGCGCATCGATGCCGTCCAGCCGCAGCTTGAGCGGCTTGGCCCCGGGGCTGGCACCGTCGGGCCGTGCCCACACCGTGTCGCCGTCGCTCACGCGCGTCACGGTGGCCTCCAGCGTGGTCGACTTGCGGGCCGCCACAGCGGGCATCACGACGACAACGACCAGCGCAGCGCAACACCAGGCGCCCGCGGCCCTGCCCCACCGCCACCACCCGCCGCTCACGAGCCTGCGGAGCCGACGGCCCACCAAACGAACAGCACGAACAGCGCCAGCCACAACAGCACGATCAGCACGGCGCCCCACAAGATGCGCGGCAGCTTGTCGCGCGAGCGCTCGGCTTCCTGCAGCCTCGCCTCCCACAGCGGCTTGGGGGTCAGGCGCACGGCCAGCGCCACGCCGAGCGGGATCAGCACCAGGTCGTCGAGCTGACCCAGCACCGGAATGAAATCGGGGATCAAATCGATCGGGCTGACCGCATAGGCCAGCACCGCCACCGCCACCAGCTTGGCGACGAGGGGGGTCTGCGGATGCTTGAACAGCTTCCACAGCGCGATCAGGTAGGTGGCCAGCCGGGCCCGGTCGGCGGCCCTCACCAGCTTCATCAGTTTGCTCATGCTCGTCGGCGTGTCGTGGTGGCGCGGGCCGGCGGCTGCCGGTCGGCCGGGTCGGCTCGATCGGCGGCCTTCTGCGCGTCTTTCAGGATACGGTCCAGGCGGTCGGCCAGTTTCTCGGTGCTCAGTTGCTCGCGGAAGCGCTCCACCATCAGCGGCAGCGACAGCGGGCTCGGATGCTGCAGCTCGACATCGACAACCCGCTTGGCCGCGAGGCCCGCCATCGTGGCGCGCAAGCGGCCGATGTCCAACTCCTGGCTCAGCACTTCCTTGTCGGCCTGGGTCAGCAACAGATTGGCGGCATCGTACTTGCGAAACACCTCGAAGAACAGCGAGCTCGACGCCTGCAACTGCTTCATGCTCTTCGGCGCCCCGGGGTAGCCGGTGAACACCAGCCCGGCGACACGCGCGATCTCGCGAAACCGGCGCTGTGCCAGCTCCGACGAGTTGAGGCTGTCGAGCACGTCCTCGAACAAGCGCTCGGCACTGAACACCGACTGGTCGAGCACCGGCGTGTGGTCGATCGGCAGCGCGCTCAACAACTCCAGCCCGTAGTCGTTGACCGACAGGCTGAAGGTGTTGGGCCGATCACGCGCGAGTCGCCAGGCCAGCAGACTGGCCAGCCCGATGTGCACATGCCGCCCGGCGAATGGGTAGAGATACAGATGGTGCCCCTCGCGCGAGCGATACCGCTCGACGAGCATCGTCGAGGGCGTCGGCAAACGCGACAGTTGCCGTTGTGTTTGCAGCATCGGCTCGGCCGCCTGCAGCTCGGGCTCGTCGTAGCGGCCTTCGTCGGCCGCTTGCAGCAGCTCCAGCACCATGTCGCCCATCTCGGTCGACAAGGGCATCTTGCTGCCGTTCCAGCGTGGCACCGCGCCGCTCTTGCGCTCGGCGCGCTTGACGTAGGCGACCAGGTCCTGCACGCGCACGAACTCGAGCAAGCGACCGCCGAACAGAAAACAATCGCCCTTCTTCAGGCGCGCGATGAAACCCTCTTCGATCGCGCCGATACGCCCGCCGCTCAGGTACTTCACCTGCATCGTCGCGTCCGCCACGATGGTGCCGATCTGGAGCTTGTGGCGCCGGCCGATACCACGGTCGGGCACACGGTAGACGCCGTCCACCTGCGCCACACGGTGGTACTCCGGGTAAGCCTGCAGGCTGTCGCCGCCGCGTTCGACGAAATTGAGTGCCCATTGCCACTCTTCCGGCGTCAAGGTCGCGTAGGCATACGTGCTGCGCACCTCGTCGTAGAGTTCCTCCGAGCGGAAACCACCCCCCAGCGCCACCGTCACCAGGTGCTGCACCAGGACATCCAGCGGCTTGTCGGGCGACTGGCGCTTCTCGATGCGGCCGGCCTGCGCGGCGCGTCGCGCGGCGGCGGCCTCGACCAGCTCGAGCGTGTGGGTCGGCACTAGCGTCACCCGGCTGGGGCGGCCCGGCGAGTGCCCGCTGCGCCCGGCGCGCTGCAGCAGCCGCGCGACGCCTTTCGGCGAGCCGATCTGCAGCACCCGCTCGACCGGTGCGAAGTCGACTCCGAGGTCGAGCGACGAGGTCGCGATCACGGCCTTCAAGCGGCCTTCCTTCAGGCCCAGTTCGACCCATTCGCGCACGTCCTTGTCCAGCGAACCGTGGTGCAAGGCCACGAGCCCCGCCCAATCGGGCCGCGCCTCGAGCAGCAGCTGGTACCAGATCTCGGCCTGCGAGCGGGTGTTGGTGAAGACCAGCGACGTCGACGATCGTTCGATCTCTTCGATCACCGGCTGCTGCATCTGGGCGCCTAGATGACCGGCCCACGAGAAGCGGCCGGGGTCGGCCGGGATCAGCGTGTCGATCTGCAGCGACTTGTCGATCCGGCCCTGCACCAGCAGCCCGTCCTGCGCGCCATGCAGCACCTGCATCGCACCTTGCAGGTTGCCGAGGGTCGCACTCAGGCCCCAGGTCGCCAGGCCGGGGTTCCAGCGGCGCATCCGCGCCAGTGCCAGCTGCACCTGCACACCCCGCTTGTTGCCGATCAGCTCGTGCCACTCGTCGACCACCACCGTGTGCACGCCGGCCAGTTCCTCGCGCCCCTGTTCGCGCGTGAGCATGAGGCTGAGCGATTCGGGTGTGGTGACGAGGGCCGTCGGCCAGCGCCGGTCCTGGCGCGCGCGCTCGGCACCCGGTGTGTCGCCGGTGCGCAGGCCGACGGTCCAGGTGGGTGCCAGCGCCTCGAGCGGCTGTTGCAGCGCCCGCACCGTGTCGGCCGCCAGCGCACGCATCGGCGTGATCCAGAGCACCTGCAGCGGCGGCGCCCCGCGTGCGGGCTGCGGCGAACCGGCGGCACGCAGCAAGGCACCCATCCAGACCGCGTAGGTCTTGCCGGCTCCGGTGGTGGCGTGCAGCATGCCGCTGCGCCCGGCCTGCAGTGCCGACCACACCTCATGCTGGAACGCGAAGGGCCGCCAGCCCCGCGCGTGGAACCAAGACTCGACGGCAAACAGCGACAAGTTCATCTGCGAATGAGCGTGGTGCCAGCCGACGGCCGGCACGAATCTTGAATCTTCCGCCGATTCAACCACAGGCGCGCCGACGCGACGCCGTCACGACAGGAGGAATCGGATGATCGGATCGACCTGCCGCACATTGCTGCGGTTCCTGGCCATCGCCTGCTTCATCGGCAGTGCCTTCGCTGCACCGGCGGCGCAGGCCGACGCCGCCAAGGCAGCCCTCGACCGCCTGCTGGCGGAGCATTGGGAATGGCAGATGCGCGAAGCGCCCGAGTGGGCCACGATGGTGGGCGACCACCGATACGACGACCGGCTCGCCGACCGCTCGCCCGCCGCGCTCGAGCGCCAGCTGGCCGAGACGCGCGCCTTCTTGAAGCGGCTCGAGGCGGAGGTGCAGCCGGCGCGGCTGAACGACGACGACCGGGTCACCTACGACGTCTTCGTGCACCACTTGCGCACCGGCGCCGAGGAGCTGAGCTTCCCCGCCACCGCCACGATGGTGCTGTCCAACAAGGCCGGCTTGCACCTCGACTTTCCACAGTTGGTGCAGATGATGCCGTTCCGCACCGAACGCGACTATCGTAACTATCTCGCCCGGCTGCGCGCCCTGCCCGGCGCCGTCGATCGCAACCTCGAGGCCATGCGGTTGGGGCTGCGCATCGGCTGGGTGACATTTCGCGCGTCGCTCGAGAAAGTGCCGCGCCAGATCGACACCCTGCTGGTGAAAGACGTCACGAGCAGCCCGCTCTACCAGCCCTTGCGACAACTGCCGCCCGAGCTCCCCGCCCCGGTGCGCGAGGCCCTGGCCGCCGAAGCCCGGCAAACGCTGGAACAAACGGTCGCGCCGGCCTTGCGCCGGCTGCGCGAGTTTGTCGTCAACGAATACCTGCCGCACAGCCCGGTGGACGGATCGATCAAGCGCTACCCCGGTGGCGAAGCCTATTACGCCTTCCGGGTGCGGCAGCAAACCACCACCGACCTGACACCGGCCCAGATCCATGCCACCGGCCAGGCCGAAGTGCAGCGGCTGCGGGCCGAGATGGAAGCGCTGATGCGCTCGACCGGGCACCGCGGCGACTTCGCGTCCTTCGTCAAGTGGCTCAATTCCGACCCGCGCTTCATGCTGCGCGATGCCAACGAATTGCTGATGCGCTACCGCGACATCGCCAAGCGGGTCGATGCCGAGCTGCCGCGTCAGTTCGCACAGCTGCCCCGGCTGCCGTACGGCATTCGCGCCATCCCGGCGCATGAAGGCCCGGAAACGCCCGAGTACTACACGCCAGGGGCCGCCGACGGCTCGCGCGCGGGTTGGTTCAACGCCAACGGCCTGGCCCTTAAACGCCGGCCCACCTGGGAGATGGAAGCGCTGTTCCTGCACGAGGCCGTGCCCGGGCATCACCTGCAAACCGCACGCGCGCTCGAGCTCGACAAGCTGCCGATGCTGCGCCGCTCCGGCTTTTATGTCGCTTACGGCGAGGGTTGGGCGCTGTACGCCGAGACCTTGGGCGGCGCGCTCGGGGTCTACACCGACCCCTATGCCCGCTTCGGGCAATTGCGCATGGAGATCTACCGCGCGGCACGCCTGGTGGTCGACACCGGCATCCATGTGTTCGGCTGGTCGCGTCAGCAAGCCATCGACTGGATGAGCGAGCGCACCGGCATGCGCCGCGAGGAGGTCGCAGCCGAGGTCGACCGTTACTTCGTCTGGCCTGCGCAGGCGCTGGGTTACAAGATTGGCCAATTGCATATTGCCGGGCTGCGCGACCGCATGCGGGCCGCGCTGGGGAGTTGTTTCGACATCCGGCGCTTCCACATGGCGGTGCTCGACCAAGGGGCCCTGCCGCTCGCCGTGCTGGATCAATGGATGGCGCGGTGGCTGGCGCAGGAACGCGAACTCACCAAAGCCTCTTGCCCCACCGGTTCGGGCACCGTGTCCACGGCCGAAAGGTAACGCCGGTCCACCTCATCAGCAAATGATGCAGGTGCTGCTGCAAATGATGCAGGCGCATGTTTATGGCAACGCTGCCCTTTGCAGCAGTTGTGTGTAACTGCATCTGCTGCAGCGCAGCACCGCGGTTCGACACCCCTGTCTAGTTCTACAGGCCTTCGCGTGTCACTGCGGGGAGGGTTGTCGACCACCCCGACCTCGTCCGACGAGGCCGGGCACAACCGACATGACGTGAGTTGCGCGTGTTGCGCCCTCTTACCGGCAGCACCAATCCCTCCCCATGCAGGGGCAGCACGCACGGCTGTGCGTTTCCGTGGTGCGTCGAGCCGCGGAAGGGCAGCACGCCTTCGTGCGTCGCAGCAATGGATTTCGTCCGAAATGACCTTCTACGGGCCTTCTCGGCCGCTTGTCGGTCTTTGTCCCCTCACATAGAACTGGCATAGGCCTTGCCTTGCGCGCCCATGCCCCTTCGGGCATTCCGGTCGCCGATGCGGCGCACCGGACAGACAACCTGCGGGCCATAAGCCCGTGATTCAGGAGAGCCTATGTTCAAGCGACACCCACTTGGGACCGCGCTGTGCGGTGCCATTGCGATGGGAGCCTTCGGTCTGGCCACACCTCCGACGGCACGAGCGCAGCAGCAGCCTGCAACCCCAACGCAGCAGCAGCCGCAACAGTTGCAGAAGGTCGAAATCACGGGCTCCGCGGTGCGGCGCATCCAGGGGGAGACGGCATTGCCGGTGCAGGTGATCAACCGGCAGGAGATCGAGAGAACGGGGGCGACGTCGACCGCGGAATTGATCCAGTCGCTGCCGTCGATGCAGACCTTCACAAACGAAGCGACCTCGGTGGGTGGCGGCGGCAACGGCTTCAGCGGGGCTTCGATCCACGGCCTGGGTGAAGACAAGACGCTGGTGCTCCTGAATGGCCGCCGGGTCGCGACCTTTGCCGGGCAAGAGCTGACCGGGGAACTGGCAGGCGTCGACCTGAACGTGATCCCGCTGGCGGCGATCGAGCGCATCGAAGTGCTCACCGACGGAGCGTCGGCGCTTTACGGCGCGGACGCGGTCGGCGGTGTGATCAACTTCATCACGAAGAAAGACAGCACCGAAGGCAACTTCATGTTCGGCGCTTCGCTGCCGAAGGACGGCGGTCGCGAGGGCCGCGTCGGCATTTCCAAGGGCATCGGCAACTACGACGAGGACGGCTACAACTTCCTGTTCGCCGCCAGTTACGACCAGCGCAACGCCCTGCGTTCGGTGGACCGCGATTTCGCCCGCACCGGCATCGTCAACTTCAGCCAGGGCGGGAAGCGCTACCGGTTGTTCAACGGCTCCGCGAGCAGCATTCCCGCGAACCTCGCGACCGACGACGGCCAGTTCTACAACCCTTACCTGCGCAACACCGGGTCGTGTGCGAAAAAATCGGTCGAGGTCGACGGCGCTTGCTATTACGACTATGTGCAAGACCTCGAGATCGTGCCGGAGCGCGAACGCGGTTCGGTCTTCCTCTCTGGAGCGAAGGCGCTGGGCAGCGACAAACGGCTGTATGCCGAAGCGCTGTTGAGCAACACCGTGTCGACGTCGCGCATCGCTCCGCCGCCAGGGGCGATCGTGATCGACCCCGGCGTGTTCCCCGAGGCTCCCGAAGGCGGCACGGCCTTCTACCGGGTCGCGGCCGTCGGCCCTCGCGCCACGGAGACCGTCAGCAAGGCGCGACATTTCGTGATCGGCTCCGACGGCACCCTCGGTCGCTTCGACTACGACATCTCGTACACCCGCTCGGTGAACAAATACCAGGAGAACATGAAAAGCGGCTGGATGTCGCAGACAGCGGCAGACGCGGCCCTCAACGCGGTCAACCCCTTCACCCCTCTCGACCAGCTGCCGCCCGGCGAGCTGGCCGTGCTTCGGGATGCACAGGTGACCGGTTTCTTCCTGGGCGGCGAGAGCACCCTGGACAACCTGCAGACCCGCGCCTCGACCGAAGTGGCCAAGCTGCCGGGGGGCGCCTTGTCGGTGGCAGCGGGCGTCAACTACCTGCGAGATCAGTTCGAACGCACGGGCAGCGACCTCGCACAAGGCATCGGTGACACGCGCTTTGGCGATACCTCGGCCCTCGTGCCCTACAGTGCCTCGCGGCATGCCTGGGGTGCCTTTGGCGAGGTGGTGGCGCCGGTGAGCAAGCAGGTCGAGTTGGGCGCCGGCTTGCGTCATGACCGCTATTCGGACATGGGCGGGGCCACAACGGCCAAGGGCACCATTCGATGGCAACCCGCCAGCGGCGTGTTGCTGCGCGCATCGCTCGGCACCGGCTTCAAGGCCGCGACCGTGGCGCAGCTGAACGCGAAGCGTCAGTACTTCGGTGTGACGGCGGGACGCTACAACTGCGGCGCCAATCCCGAGCTGTCGGCCATCGCCGCTTCACTGGGCGCCGAGTGCCGACCCGGCGCGCAGCAGCACGACCAGATCGCCGAAGGCAGCAAGGACCTGGAGCCGGAGAAGTCCAAGCAGTGGACCATCGGCTTCCGCCTCGAACCGACGTCGTCGTTCAGCTTCGGCGCCGACCTCTGGAACGTGAAGTTGCGCCATCAGATCGACCAGGTGGACGAAGACGTGGTGTTCGCCAACCCGAACGAGTGGCGCCATAAGTTCACCACCTTCTACGATCCGGGGGCGCGCACCACCTACCTCGCATTCCTGGCCAACAACGACAACCTCGGCGAACGCGAGGAGCGCGGGATCGACTTCGACGTGCAAGGCAGCGCCCGGCTGTCGTTCGGCAAGGTGACGTCGAAGCTCATCGCGACCTACATGCTGAAGGACAGCTACCAGTTGCTCGAAGGCGGCGAAAGCTACACCAGCCTCGGCCGCTATGGCGAGGACGGCGAAGTCATCTTCCGCTGGATCGGCCGCTGGATCAACACGCTGGAGATGGGTGACTTCAACCACACGCTCGCACTCAACTTCAAGTCGGGCTTCACGGACCAGACCTACACCGCCGACGACGGCGCGGTCGAAGAGATCGGCCCGTCGGGCGAAAGCCTGGGCTACGTCGACATGGTGCGCAAGGTCAAGCACTACATCACGCTCGACTGGCAGACCACCTGGGCGGTCAACAAGCAGTTCAAGGTCGTCGGCGGCATCCTGAACCTGCTGAACGAAGACCCGCCGCTGTCGATCAAGACCTCCGGCGGCGGTCACATGATCGGCTACGACGACCGCTATTACGACGCGCGCGGCCGCACCCTCTACCTCAACGCGTCCTATACGTTCTGAACCGCCGGCGTGCCCTGACCGCGGACAACCGCGGACAGGGCACACCCTCTCATTGGATTCCAAACATCGGGCATCGCACCCGTTCTTCGACTCGGCCGCCCGCCCCGCGGGCGGCCCCCTTTCTAGGAGCAACACCATCATGATCAACGACATCATCCAGTACTCTCGCGACTCCTGGGGCCTGCTGCCGCTGCTGGTCATCATCTTCATCATCGGCGTGAGCGTCATCATCGAACGCTATTTCTTCTTCGCCCGCAGCATCCGCTCGGGCCTGAGCCTCGAGTACGACCTGCGCCGCGTCGCCAAGGGCAACGTCGACGATGCCCACAAGGTAGCCCAGCACTACGACGCCACGGTGCAGGGCGAGCTGGTCAAAGCGGCCATCGAACACAAGGGCGCACCGGAAGCCGTGTTCGAGCGTGACGTCGAGGAAACCATCATGTTCCAGCTGCCCAAGCTGGACCGCAACCTGTGGCTGCTCGACACCTGCGTGACGCTGGGGCCCCTGCTCGGGCTGCTGGGCACCATCGTCCACCTGGTCGAGGCCTTCGCGGTGCTCGCCCAAAGCGGCGGCCAGAACGTCTCGTCCGTCACCGGCCCGATCGCGCACGCACTCGTCGCGACCGCGGTCGGCCTGGTGGTGGCCATCGTCTGCGTGGTGTTCCTGAACTACTTCAACAAACGCATCCGGCTGCTGATCAACCAGATGGATTTGATCAAGTCCATGCTGGTGACCCGCTTCTCGGTCATCTCCGTCTGACCGGTCGATTGGAGTCCAACATGGCACGCAATCACCGTTCCCATTACTTCGGCGGCGACGAGAAGCCCCGCATCGAAATCATCCCGATGATCGACGTGATGATGTTTCTGCTGGTCTTCTTCGTGCTGATCATGACCGAGATGATCCAGGGCGCCGGCATCAAGCTCGACCTGCCTCAGTCGTCCACCGCTCAGCACCTGGAGACGGTCAAGGTCACCGTCGGTGTCACCCAGGACGGCAAGCTGCTGCTCGAAGGCCGGCCGGTCGAAGAGGCCAACCTGACCGCCAAGCTGCAGGAACTGCTGCAGACGAAAAAGGTCGATGTGGTCATCGCCGGCGAGAAGACCACGCGCTACCAGGACATCGTCAAGGTCATGGACCTGTGCCGCGCAACCGGCATCGTGGCGATCGGTCTGGCCACGCAGACGAGTTAGTCATGGGTGCTACCCACAAGATCCACGGGGCACTCTGGGCCACCGAGGAAGACGAAACGGTGCGTCGGCTGCCGCTGCCGGTGGCCATCGGCGGTGCCGTCCTCGCCACCGCGGCGATCGGCGTGGGGCTGAGCATGGTGGACATGCACTCGGTGATGCAGGAGGCGCAACGGATCACGCGCGCCACCATCGTCCCCGAGGCGCCCCCACCACCTCCGCCACCGCCGCCGCCCCCACCGGAGCCGCCCCCGCCTCCCAAGCGCATCGTCAAGGAGGTGCCGACCCCGGCGCCGCCGGCCCCGACGCCCGCGCCCGCTCCACCGGCCATCGCCGCGGTCGAGAATGCCGCGCCCGAGGCACCGGCCATCGGCACCCTCGGTCACCAGGGTCCGGCGGAAGCGCCGGTGGTGAGCCAGCCGCCAGCGCCACCGGCCCCGGCCGCCCCTGCCGGCCCGCAAGACATGGCGCTCGCCTGTCCCAAGCAGGTCAAGCCGGAAATGCCGAGGCAGGCGGTGCGTGACGGCGTCAGCGGCAGCGTCAAGGCCCAGGTGCGCATCGAGAACGGCCGGGTCGTGGACGTGACCATCCTGGCCGCGAGCCCGCCCCGGGTGTTCAACGCGGCGGTGATCTCGGCCTTGAAGCAGTACGAGTGCGTCAGCGATGGCACCGCGGTGCAGGAGTTCGCCTTCAAGCTGGAGTGAAACAGGGAGGCTAAGCCACCTTTTCCCGGGCCTGCCGTTGCGGCCGGCCCGGGCACTTCAGCGCGGGCCGATAACGTCGGGACCTTTCTGGTAGTGCCCTGTCTCAGAAATACGTGGCATTTCGACGGGCCGAAACGGGGATGAGCGCAAGGCGCGAAGCCGGGCAGATACCGGGTGGTATCTGCCCGGCTTCGCAACGCGGCGATCGCCCCGTTTCGGCCCGCCCCGCAGGGGTTCGGCCAGATGGCGCCCTCGCAGGCTTGCCGGTCGGGGTCGATACCGCCCGGTATCGACCCCGACCGGCGCACCCGCGATCATCACCATCTGACCGAATCGAAATGCCACGTATTTCTGAGACAGGACACTAAGGCACATGCAACGGAGTTTGGCGCGCCCCCGTCAGCCGCCTAAGCTTGTGCCTTCGCATGCGCCGAGGGCTCGCGCCCTGACCGACGTGTGCCTCAAGGGGGGTCTCATGCTGAACTCTGCACGGAGCGCGCTGCAGCGCGCCTTCATGGTGACGGTGCGCGCGGTCTCGGCGCTGACCGTGTTCGCGGTGCTGTGCACCGGCGGTGCCGCACCGCAAGCGCAAAGCCTCGGGTCATCGGGGCCCCATGTCGGCGCCGGCGGCTCGAACCCGCTGCTGTCGCCCCCGCACGGCGGGCCGACTCGCATCATGATCGTCGGCGACTCCATCTCACACGGCAAAACCGGCGACTACACCTGGCGCTACCGGTTGCACGAGCATCTGCGCAGCCAGGCCGCGAGGTTCGAGTTCGTCGGCCCCTACACCGGACCTCACAACCCCGACAACCCCGACCCCGGGCAGCCGGGCCTGTACAGGGTCGGTGGCTGGCACGACCACCACAACAGCACCTGGGGCCGCCCGCTGGGCTTCGAAAAGGGCACGATCGAAGCCTACGTGAGGCAATACCGGCCTGACCTGCTCGTGGTGCACCTCGGAACCAACGACTTCGTCTGGTTCTGGCACGAAGACCAAAGCGTGGAGGGCAACACGGCGATCGTGGCCGGCTACATGCGCGAGTTGATCGACAACGCGCGCCGCGCCAAGCCCGATGTTCAGTTTCTGCTGGCCCAGATCGGCGAGGCCTCGTCGTTGGACCCGCGCGGGCAACCCGGGCCCTACAACCAGCGCCTGACGCGGTTGCGCGAGCAGCTGACGCAGCCTCACTCCAAGGTCGAACTGGCGGACGTGGCCGGACGATGGGACTGGCATACCGACACCTACGATGGCACCCATCCCAACGCCCGCGGCGAATACGTCATCATGCAGGCAGTCGCCAGCACCCTTTGGTCCCAGTGGCACTACGGCGGCCCGTTCCCGGACATCCCACCCGGCGTCAACGTGCCACCCGCGCCTGAGGGTGTCGCGGTCACCCCCCGGCACACCCGCCGCGGCTCGCCCTTCACGGTCAGCTGGGCGCGGGTCGACAACCCGGGGATCTGGACCGAATACAAGGTACAGGTGCGGTATCACCGCGCTTATGGCTACGGCCTGGTGTGGGAGTCACCGCGCACCACACCGCAGCTGTCGATGGCCTACAGCGGGCCGGCACTGCCGATCAACGGCGTCTACCACGTGGTGGTGGTGGCCAAGGACATGTACGGCCTCGAGTCCACCAGTGATCCGGTGCCCCTGACGATCGACGACAAGGCGCCGTAGTTCGCCTTGACGCTATCGGCAGGTCATTGAATACCCCGCCACATGCCGCAGGGCAGCACGGTCCTGTCGCGGCATGTGGTGCCCGCTCAAGCCGTCAGAATCCACCCCTCCAGCGGGTCCGCATCCAGGGGCTTGCCCCAGTTCGCGCGAGTCGCTCCCCAGGCCGCCTGCAGCAAACACAGCACGGCGTCGAGCTGGTCGGCCATCGGGTCGGCTACCAGCAGGTCGCGTTGGGCGTGGCTGAGCCGCAGGCGCACGCCCAGCCGTGTGCGGCCCTGCTCCAGCGCCTCGACCAGGTCCTTGCGCGCGATCAGGCGTTCAGGCGTCTGCTTGGCCTTCTCGTCGCTCTTGTAGCTGCGGGTGCCGATCACCTCACGTGCCAGCAGGCCGGGGTAGCCTTCGAGCGCCACCCGGTTTCGGTCGCCCTCGTGCAAACCGGGCAGGTGCACACCGGCGCGCAGCAGCAGTGGCACCCCGGCGTGCAGCATGTAGGCCACCGGCGGATTGACCCATTTCATCGACGGTGACGACCCTGCCGGCGCGTCGCAGGCGCGGTGTGCGAACTTCTGGCCCACCGGGCGGGCGGCGCAAAACGCGGCGAAGGTGTCACGGATGGTCTCGCGGCTCAGCGCGCTGTAGTGCTCGATCAAGGCATGCCATTGGGTCGGCCAGCCCAGCTGCTCGACCAGTTCGCGCGGCAGGCCGAACGGGAAATCGAAGGCGCCGACCCAGGCCCCGGGCGTCGCGAGCCAGGCCTCGAAAGCGGCGTCGCTCGCAAAGCTGTGCAAGGCCTGGAGTTGCACCGCCGCGCCCCGCAGTTCGCCCACCGCGAGCGTGATGGGCTTGCGCGGGCTCGGCCGGCTGGTGAAATCGACGCCGACCACCTGGACGGGCATGGCGGCTGCAGGAGAAGACAACATGGGCTGGCGACAATGGAGCAGATATGCAACAACCGGGTGGTCGGAGACCCGCCTGGCGCCACGCGACAGCCCCTGTGTGAGGTGCTGCCGTTGCAGGGTGACGACGAGACCGAGAGTGGCTCGATTGTGGAATCAATCGGCATGTCGGCCCGTCCCGCACTCTTGCAAAATCGGCTCCAGCACCTCGTGTTCCACCCCCTGCCTTACCGCTGTCGTCCGTCGTGAACCTGCCGCCCCCCTCCGCTTCCCCACCACCCGTCGCAACCAAGCGCTGGCGTCGTCCGGCGCTCGTCACGCTGGCCGTCGTGCTGGTGCTGACGGTCGCCGCCGCCGTCGGCTTCCGGCTCGCGGTGCAGGAGCTGAAAGCCCAGGTGCAAACGGCCCTCGGGCCACGCAGCGAAGTGGGCAGCCTGAACGTCACCTGGGCCGGTGTCGAAGCCCTGGACGTGCGCGTGCGGGCGCAACGCGACGGCCGCACGCCTTGGCCGGCGCAAGACGAGTTGCGTGCCGATCGGGTGCTGGTGGTGCCGGAGCTGCGCGCCTTGCTGAGCGCCGAGGTGCGGGTGCGGCGTGTCGTCGTCGACGGCGGCTACGTGTCGATGCTGCGCACGCGCGACGGCCGGTTGCGGGTGCTGCCGGCGCTGACCGAACGCCCAACCGCCGGCAAGCCGACGCGGGCCTCGGCAATGCGCAAGGTTTCGACACGCGCAACGCTGCCGGCGCCACCCGCGTCCACGCCCGCGGCGCTCGACGAACGCCTGCCGGTCCACCTCGGCGAGATCCTGCTGCGCGGCGCCGTGGTCGAGTTCTTCGACGCCTCGGTGCGCCGGCCCGCCTTGAAGCTGCGCTTGGAAGCGCTCGATGCCCAGGTCGGCCCGCTCGACCTGCCGCGGCTCGACACTCCGACCCGCATCGACCTGCAAGGCCAGCTCAAAGGTGCCCACCGCGATGGGCGGGTGAGCGTGCGGGGCGACATCACCATCGCGACCCGCGATGCCCACCTGGCGGCCGATTTCGCCGGTGTCGACCTGGTGCCGCTGCAGCCCTATTTGATCAAGGTGGCCGATGCCGGCGTGCGCCGCGGCACGCTCGACCTGAAGCTGGAGGCGACGGTGCGCCAGCAGCAGCTGCGCGCCCCCGGCCATCTGACCCTGACCGGGCTCGAGCTGGACAGCGGCAGCGGCCTGCTCGCCCTGTTGGCCGGCGTGCCGCGCGACGCGGTGCTGGCGGCGCTGCGCAAGAACGACCGGCTGGCGGTGGACTTCACGCTGCAGGGCCGCCTCGACGACCCCGACTTCTCGCTCAACGAAGACCTGGCGACGCAGGTGGCGGCGGGACTGGCCGAAGCGCTCGGCCTCAGCGTCGGCGGCATGGTGGAGGGGATGGGCAGCGTGCTCAAGGGCCTGTTCGGGCAGTGAACACGCCGCGGCGTGGCGGCCGTCGCGACGTCAGGGGCGGCAGACGATGGACGCGGTGGCGATCAACTCTTCGAGCAGCGCCACCGACGCCAGGCCCGAGACCGCGTACGGGTCGAGCACCGGCCGCTCCGAATATTTCAGCAGCAGCGAGGGGTTGATCTTGGCCAGGTTGACCTGGCCCATGGTCCAGCCGGCGAAACGCCGCTCGCAGATCTCTTCGTAGTGCAACACCGTCACGTCGCGGTGTCGCGCGTCGCAGGTGATCTCGTTGTAGAGCTTGTTGACCGCCTCGCGGCTGCCCTCGAGCACCTGCATGTAGATGTCGGCCCCGTAGCAGAGGATGCCGGTGATGCCGAGCGCCGGATTGCGGCTGCGCGACTCGCTCAGGATGGACTCGATCAACTCATGCGTGACGGCCTCGGCGGCACGGCTCGCATACAACAAACGGATCAGCATGGCGAGGCTCCGAAGCTCATCAGCTCTTGCGGTGGTTCATCAGGGACAAGAATTCGCGCCGCAGCGTCGGGTCCTTCAGGAACGAACCGCGCATGACGCTGTTGACCATCTTCGAGTCCATGTCCTTGACGCCGCGCCACTGCATGCAGAAATGGTCGGCTTCCATCACGATCGCCAGGCCGTCGGGCTGCATCATGTCCTGCAGCAGGTCGGCCACCTGGGTCACGGCCTCTTCCTGGATCTGCGGGCGGCTCATGATCCATTCCGCCAGGCGCGCGTACTTCGACAGGCCGATCAGGTTGGAATGCTCGTTGGGCATCACGCCGATCCACAGCTTGCCGATGATGGGGCAGAAATGGTGCGAGCACGCACTGCGGACGGTGACCGGGCCGACGATCATCAGCTCGCTGAGCCGTTCGACGTTGGGGAACTCGGTGACCGGCGGAATCGGCACGTAGCGGCCCTTGAACACTTCCTGCAAATACATCTTGGCGACGCGGCGGGCGGTGTCCTGGGTGTTGTGGTCGCTTTCGGTGTCGATCACCAGGCTTTCGAGCACGCCGCGCATTTTCGATTGCACTTCGTCGAGCAAGGCGTCGAGCTCGCCGGGCTCGATGTAGTCGGCGATGTTGTCGTTGGCATGGAAGCGCCGTTGTGCCGCTTTCAGGCGCTCGCGGATGCGCACCGAGACGGGCACGCCTTCGTCGTCGTCGGCGCTGGCGGGCGCGGTGGGGACGGGGGACAGGGCACTCATGGGACAAGATGCAACGGGTGGGAAACTGTCAGATGCTAGCAGGCGTCGCCGTTCCGCGACCGGGCCGGCGCAATCGCCCCGTCGCCGCGGCGGCCGCTCGGTCAGCCGCCAGGCAATGCGAGCAGCGCTTCCAGCGTTTGCAGCGTGTCGGCCTCGTGCAGCGGCTTGTCGTCGCGCAAGCGCAGCATGCGGGGAAAGCGCACCGCGATACCGCTCTTGTGGCGGCTGCTGCGGTTGATGCCCTCGAAGCCGAGTTCGAACACCAGGCTGGGCTTGAGGCTGCGGACCGGGCCGAATTTCTCGAGCGTGGTGCGGCGGATCACGGCGTCGACGCGCCGGAACTCCTCGTCGGTGAGGCCGGAATAGGCCTTGGCGAACGGCACCAACTGCAAGGCCCCGGGCATCGGCGGCTCGCGCCGCTCGATCGCGTCGAGCACCTGCTGCGCTTCGGCGGCGTCGGCCGGCGCGCGGCTCCAGACGGCGAAGGTGTAGTCGGTGTAGAGGCTGGCGCGGCGGCCGTGCCCGCGCTGTGCGTAGATCAGCACCGCGTCGACGCTCATCGGGTCGATCTTCCACTTCCACCAGGTGCCGTCGGCCTTGGTGCGGCCCACGCCGTAGGCCGCGTCGCGATGCTTCAACATGAAACCTTCGACACCACGCTCGCGCGACTGCTCGCGCAGCGCCGCCAGCTCGGCCCAGTCGGCCGCCTCGACCACGGGTGACACGGGCACCGGCAGCGTCTGCAGCAGCGCGCGCCGCTCGTGCTGCGGCCGGCCGCGCCAGTCCTCGCCCTGCCATTCCAGCAGGTCATAGGCCATGAAGCTGACCGGCGCGTCGGCCAGCACCTTCTTGGTCAGCGTCTTGCGGCCGATGCGCTGCTGCAGCAAGGCGAACGGCGCCGGCCGCCCGTCTTTCCAGACCAGCACCTCACCGTCGAGCACAGTGCCGTCGGGCAGGCCCTGGGCCAGGGCGACCACCTCGGGGAAGCGGTCGGTCACCAGCTCTTCGCCGCGCGACCACAGCCACACCTGCCCGCCACGCTTGATCAGCTGGCCGCGGATGCCGTCGTACTTCCATTCGACCAGCCAGTCCGACGGTGCCCCCAACCGCGGCGCGAATTCATCCAGCGCCAGATCGACCTGGTGGGCGAGGAAAAACGGATAGGGGTGGCCGCCTTCGGCCCGGCCATCGGCGTCGGCCGACAACAAGGCGGCATAACGTGTCGCATCGGGCATCGCCTTGCCTTCGGCCACCATGGTGGTGAAGCCCATCATGCGCTGCGCCACCACCTTGGGGTCGAGGCCGGCGAACTCGGCCAGCGCGCGGGTCACCAACAGGCGTGACACGCCGACCCGGAAGCCGCCGCCGATCAGCTTGGCAAGCAGGAAGCGGCCGGCCCAGTCGAGTTCGTCCCAATAGGCGCGGATGCGCACCGCCTGTTCGGCCGGGTCGAGCCCGCGCAAGGGCAGCAGCCGCTGCTCGACCCACTCGGCCAGGCCGGTGCACGTCTGCCCGCGCGGCGGCGGCAGCACATGCGCAATCGTTTCGGCCAGGTCGCCCACCGCCTGGTAGCACTCCTCGAACAGCCAGTCGTCGATGCCCGCGGTCTCGCAGGCCAGCACGCGCAACTGCCGGCTCGGCAGCACCTGCCGCGGCCGGCCGCCCGACAGGAAGTACACCGCCCAGGCCGCATCGGCCGGCGCGGCCTGCTCGAAATAGCGGCGCAGCGCGGCAACCTTGTCGAGCGTGCGCGTCGAGGCGTCGAGCTCGGTGTAGAGGCGGGCGAAGGCTTCCATCGGCAGCAACAGCAACAGCAGTGGCGGCGCTCAACGCAGGTCGAGCACGTCGATCACCGGCGGGTTCAGAAAGCGCAGCGGCAGCTTCACCTCGCCCAGCCCGCAGGTGACGAAGGTGGGCACCGGCGCGAAGGTGTGCAGCCCGCGGTCGAAGGGGTGGATGGTGGAAATCATCGGCCGGTACAGGCCCGGAATGCGCACCTGCCCGCAATGGGTGTGGCCGGCCAGGGCCAGCAGCGCCGAGCCGGGCCGCAGTTGCATGGCCGAGTCGGGGTTGTGCATCAACACCAGCCGCGGTTTGTCGGCCGGCGCCTGCCGCAGGCCGATGGGCTGGTCCTTGTGCGCGGTCCAGTCGCCCAGCCCGACCACGATGAAGCGGCCCGCGTCGAGATAACGGCCTTCCACCGGCTGCACGCCGTGCCGGATCAACGCGTCGCGCAGCTGCTTCGCGAGCGGCGGCCCCGGCATGCTCTCGTCATGGTTGCCGGGCACCGAATAGGTGGGGTGGCGCAGCCGGGCCAGCGGCGCCAGCAGCTCGTCGAGCGGCCGGTCGGGCGAATTGGTGTGGTCACCGGCGATCAGCACCGCGTCCACGTCGAGCTGGTTGAGGCGGTCGACCACCCGCTCCAGGTAGCCCCGGCCCTTGTAGACGCCGAGGTGGTAGTCGGCGATCAGCGCCACCTTGATCGGGGCACCGAGCCCCAGCCTCGTTTCCCGGACGGTGAGCAGTTGGGGCTCGATGAAGCGGGCGTCGATGAACAAGCCGGCGAGCACCACCACGACCAGCGCCTTGGTGCGCCGCCACGCACCGGGCCGCTGCCAGCGTCGCCTGGCCCACCACAGCAGCGCCAGCGCGAAGGGAAGGCTGCCCCAGTACAGCAGCAGCATCAAAAACCACGTGACCGTGGCCGGCCCATAGACGGGAAACATTCAGGCTCCGAGAGAGAAAAGCGAAGGCGGACACGGCGTCATTCCGCCAGATCGGGTGGCAGCAAACGTTCTTTCAGCGCTTCGAAACGCGGATCGCGGTCGCTGTAGGCCTGCCGCATCTGCTCGATGTCGGAGGCCCGCCAGCGGGCGACGCAGGCTTGCAATTCGCGCCGATGGTAATCGGCGAGGTTGCGGTCGGTGTGAAGCACGATCTCGGCCACCAGCGACCAGTCGACCGCCTCGGCCGCGAGCCAGACGCGGTCCGGCACCGGCACGTGCTGCACCAGTTGCACCAGCGCCGCCCGGGCGTCGGGCGAGGCGATCGCCGCCATCGACGGCCAGCGCGGCAGCACCGGGTTGCCCGGCTGCACCGGCTCCCAGAGGGCGACCAGGAAATGCGCCGGATAGGTCTCGATGACGTTGTCGTGCTCCAGCTGGCCGGCGGCGAACGCCGGCCGTATCGCCCCGACCCAGTAGCCGGGCTCATAGGTGGAACTCAGGCGGCGGGTGGCTTGGACAAAGGCAGCAGCGGTCATTCGGTAACCTCCGTGCTACGCACTGCGGTGCGAGCCCCTTCGGGCGGCCGTGCGGTGCTCATCTCGGGCGGTCCTCCTCGGCGGTATCGGGTGGGGCATCGGCCCCCTCGGCTGGCGTCTCGGCCGGCGGTGTCTCGTCGAGCGCTTCGTCGCCGTATTCGGTGTGGAAGGAGCCGGCCTGCCACCCGTGATCCTGCAGCCAGCGCACCATCACGGCCTCGTAGCCGTGCGTGACGATGACACGCTCGGCACCGGTGGCGGTGATGGCCGACATCAGGCCCGGCCAGTCGGCATGATCGGACAACACGAAACCGCGGTCGACCCCGCGTCGCCGGCGGGCCCCGCGCAGCCGCATCCAGCCGCTGGCGAAAGCGTCGCTCGCGTCGGCGAAGCGCCGCGCCCAGACACTGTTCTGCACACTCGGCGGCGCCAGCACCAGGGCTTGCTTGAAGTCGGCCTTGTCGGCCACCTCGCTGACCAGGCGTGTGGACGGCAAGGGCACGCCGGCCTCGCGGTACGCCCGGTTCAGCGGCTCGACGGCGCCGTGCACGACGATCGGCCCGATGCTCACATCGACGCCGGACAGGATGCGTTGCGCCTTGCCGAAGCTGTAGCCCATCAGCAAGCTGGGCCGGCCCGCTGCGGCATTGGTGCGCCACCAGGCGTTGATCTCGTCGAACAGCTGCTGTTGCGGCTCCCACCGGTAGATCGGCAGGCCGAAGGTGGACTCCGTGATGAAACAATCGCAGCGCACGGGCTCGAACGGGGCACAGGTCGCGTCGGCCTCGACCTTGTAATCGCCCGACGCCACCCACACCCGCCCGGCGTGCTCGACCCGCACCTGGGCCGAGCCCAGCACATGCCCCGCGGGGTGCAGCGACACGCGCACCCCCTGGTGCTCCACCGCCTCGCCGTATGCCAGCGTCTGCAGCGTGATGTCGCCGAGCCGGGCCCGCAGCACACCTTCGGCCGGCGCTGCCGCCAGGTAGTGGCCATGGCCGACGCGGGCGTGGTCGGCGTGAGCGTGCGTGATGACGGCGCGGTGGACCGGCCGCCAGGGGTCGATGTAGAAGTCCCCCGGTGGGCAATACAGCCCTTCGGGCCGCTCGACGATCAGGTCCGAAGCGGTCTCCATGGCGTTCAGTACCGTCCGGTGGCACCGGCCACGCGCAAGTAGACGTGGGCGCACCAGGCGACCAGGCCGCGGCGCACCCGGCTCCACCAGGTCGGCACGCCCAGCTCTGGCCGCGTCACCTCGTGCGCTGCCGCGAAGGCGGTTTCGAGTTCCTGGCCCAGCTGCTCGACGAAACCGCGGTCGCGCACCACCACGTTGGCCTCCAGGTTCAACAGCAGCGACAAGGGGTCGATGTTGGAACTGCCCACGGTCGCCCACTCGTCGTCGACCACGGCCACCTTGGCATGCAGGAATGCGGGCATGTACTCGAAGACCCGCACGCCATGGGCCAGCAGTTCGTCGTACAGCACGCGGGCGGCGAGGCCGGCGATGCGGTAGTCGAGCTTGCCTTGCAACAGCAAACGCACCTGCACGCCGCGCCGCGCCGCCAGCCGCAACGCGCGGCGGAACGCCCGGCCGGGGTAGAAATACGGCGACACCAGTTCGACCCGCTGGCGCGCCCGCAGGATGGCTTCGACATACGAGCGTTCGATGGTGCGGCGCTGGCGCAGGTTGTCGCGCACCACGAAGGCCACCCGCTGCGGTCGCGGCTCGGCCGCTGCAGGGCCCAGGTCGGCCCAGCGGGTGGTTTGCAGCCGTCGCATCAGTCGCTTGAGGCGCGCCAGCCGATGGGGGCTGCGAGCGAGGGTGGCCAGCTCGTCGCGCCAGTCGCGCCCGAGGTGGGCCCGCGTCCACATCGCGCGCACCGTCTGCTCGATCGGCATCACCGTCGGCCCCTGCACCTCAACCGCATAGTCCAGCCGCGGCGCCTCCGACCAGCCGTGGCGCAGGTCGAGCAGGTCGTTGATGATGTTGATGCCACCGACGAAGCCGCGCTGGCCGTCCACCACGCACAGCTTCTGGTGCAGCCGGCGCAACTGGCCGGGGCGCAGCCAGCTCCACCACCCCTTGATGGGCCGGAACACCACCACCCTGACGCCGGCATCGCGCATCCTGGGCAGCAGCTTGGGCAGCGTGGCATACGAGCCGAAACCGTCGATGATCACGCGCACCCGCACGCCGCGTTGCGCCGCCGCGCACAAGGCGTCGGCAACGGCGATCGCCGCCGGGTCGTCATGGAAGATGTAGGTCGCCAGCCAGATCTCGTGCCGCGCCCGCGCCATCGCGTCGCACATCGCCGGAAACAGCGCCGCGCCGCCGCGCAGCAGCCGCACCGTGTTGCCGCCGAGGAAGTGCGCCTTGGGCTGGGCATACCAGCCGAACGGCCCTCCCACGGGCAGCTTGCCCTGTGGCGGGTCGGAGTCGGAACGGACGGCCACGGCGCTCAGCCCCGGCTCAACCCGGCCTCGGCGGGACGGGCGCAGCCCGGCTTGCGGCGGCAACGTGGACGTTCCACGGTCAGTGAGCCAGCTCGAGTTCGGCCACCAACGGCAGGTGGTCGGACATGCGCGCCCAATTGGTGCCGCGCGGCACGAAGGTCGAGCGGCAACGCAGCTGGCGCAGGTAGATGCGGTCGAGCGAAAACACCGGCACGCGCGACGGAAAGGTCAGCGGCCGCTTGCCGCTGGGCGCCACCGCCCGGCTCAGGCCGCACTCGCCCATCGGCCCGTCGAGCTTTTCGCCCCAGTCGTTGAAGTCGCCCGCGACGATCAGCGGCGCATCCGGCGGCACCGAGGCCTCGATGAAGGCCGCCAAACGTTCGACCTGGCGCACGCGGCTGGCGTGGATGAGCCCGAAATGCGCGACGATGGCGTGCAGTTCGACGCCTTGCCACGCCACCGGCACATGCAGCAGGCCGCGCTGCTCGAAACGATGGTCGGAGACGTCGTGGTGCCCGATGTCGCCGATGGGCCAGCGCGACAGCAAGGCGTTGCCATGCTCGCCGCCGCGTGTCACCGCGTTGGTGCGGTAGGCCACCGCATAACCCTCGGGTGCGAGGAAATCGGCTTGCGGCAGCGTCGGCCAGCCGAAAGAACTGCGCTGGAAGCGGCGCGCCTCCAGGTGATGGAAGCTGCGCACCTCCTGCAGGAAGACCAGATCGGCGTCGAGGGCCTCGACGCCCAGGCCGAGGTTGTGGATTTCCAGCCGTCGGTTGGGCCCCATGCCCCGCACACCCTTGTGGATGTTGTAGGTCGCGACCCGCAGCAGGCTGGCGTCGCTGGAGGCACCGGTGGTGTCGCCCGAGGGCAGCAGTGTGGAATTGAGCGGATTGGTGGTCATGCGGCGCCCTCCTCGCCCCGCGGTGGGGCTTCGGTGTTCGGCGGCGCTGTCACCACCGCTGCGGCTCCGAGGAAGCGCGGCAGCTGCAGCACGGCTTCGGCATTCGAAGGCGAGAAGCAGCGGTCCGCCGCCTCGCGCCAGGGCAGCCAAACGCAACGCAAATGCTCGCGCGGCGCCAGCCGGATCGGCAGCTCCCGCGGGACCTGCAAGCCGAACACACTTTCGGTGTTGTGGGTGACGCCGGGGCCGTAGCGATGACGCCACACCGGATAGATCTCGTAGACGTTCTGCAGGCCCCAGTCGCGCAGCTGCGTGAGCGGAACCTCGGCTGCCGCCGGGTCGGGCGGCGCCCCGGCGTCGACGACGCGGATGCCGGTCTCTTCCTCGACCTCACGCCGCGCCGTGAGCAGCGGCGGCTCGTCGGGATGGTCCTTGGAGCCGGTGACGCTCTGCCAGAAGCCGGGCCGGTCGGCCCGCTCGAGCAGCAGCACCTGCAGGTCGGCCGTGTGGATCACGACCAAGACGGATTCGGGAATCTTGTATGGGCGGGCGCTCACCTTCTGGTCCTGCACGCGTACACCGGCACGCCGAGGCATTGTGGCGCAGTTGCGGGGCCCCGGCCGTCAGAACAAGACCGACGCGCCGGGCAGGCGTGCCGCCGGTCGCACGGCCACCGTCGGCAGCGGCCACGAAAAAGGGCGGCACGAGGCCGCCCTTGTGGGTGCGCGCCGGAGCGCCGCGATCAGGCCGCGCCCTGCACCTGCGGGTTGTTGCGCAGCTTGATGTGCAGTTCGCGCAGCTGCTTCTCGTCGACCAGGCTCGGCGCATGCGTGAGCAGGCACTGGGCACGCTGGGTCTTGGGGAAAGCGATGACGTCGCGGATCGACTCGGCCTTGGTCATCAACGTGACCAGGCGGTCGAGGCCGAAGGCCAGGCCGCCGTGCGGCGGCGCGCCGTACTGCAGCGCGTCGAGCAGGAAGCCGAACTTGGCCTGGGCCTCCTCGGGGCCGATCTTGAGCGCGCTGAACACCTTGCTCTGCACGTCGGCACGGTGGATCCGCACCGACCCGCCGCCCAGCTCCCAGCCGTTGAGCACCATGTCGTAGGCCTTGGCGATGCACTGGTCGGGGGCCGTGTCCATCAGATCTTCATGACCGTCCTTGGGGGCGGTGAAGGGATGGTGCACCGCATTCCAGCGCTGCTCGTCCTCGTCGTACTCGAACATCGGGAAGTCGACCACCCACAGCGGTGCCCAGCGGTCTTCGAACAAGCCGTTCTTGCGGCCGAACTCGCTGTGCCCGATCTTCACGCGCAGCGCGCCGAGCGCGTCGTTGACCACCTTGGCCTTGTCGGCGCCGAAGAAGATCAGGTCGCCGTTTTGCGCGCCGGTGCGCTCGAGCACGTGCTTGAGCGCCTGGTCGTGCAGGTTCTTCACGATCGGCGACTGCAGCCCGTCGCGGCCCTTGGCGATGTCGTTGACCTTGATCCACGCCAGGCCCTTGGCACCGTAGATCTTGACGAACTCGGTGTAGCCGTCGATCTCGCCGCGGCTCATCTCGCCGCCGGCCGGCACGCGCAGCGCGGCCACCCGGCCGCCCTTCATCGTCGCCGGGCCCGAGAAGACCTTGAACTCGACATCGGCCATCACGTCGGTCAGCTCGGTGAACTCGAGCATGACGCGCAAATCGGGCTTGTCGGAGCCGTACAACCGCATCGCGTCGCCGTAGGTCATCACCGGGTACTGGCCCAGGTCGACGTTCATCACGGTCTGGAACACGTGCCGGATCATGCCCTCGAACATGTCGCGGATTTCCTGCTCGGTCAGGAACGACGTTTCGATATCGATCTGGGTGAATTCGGGCTGGCGGTCGGCGCGCAGGTCTTCGTCGCGGAAGCACTTGGTGATCTGGTAGTACCGGTCGAAGCCCGCCACCATCAGCAACTGCTTGAACAACTGCGGCGACTGCGGCAGCGCGAAGAAATGGCCGTCGTGCACACGGCTGGGCACCAGGTAGTCGCGCGCGCCTTCGGGCGTGCTCTTGGTGAGCATCGGCGTTTCGATGTCGACGAAACCATGGTTGTCGAGGAACTTGCGCACCTCCATCGCGACCCGGTAGCGCAGCATCAAATTCTTCTGCATGTACGGGCGGCGCAGGTCGAGCACGCGGTGGGTCAACCGGGTGGTCTCCGACAGGTTTTCGTCGTCGAGCTGGAACGGCGGCGTGACGCTGGGGTTGAGCACCTCCAGCTCATGGCACAGCACTTCGACCTTGCCGCTGGTCAGGTTGGCGTTTTCGGTGCCCTGGGGGCGCGGGCGCACCTTGCCGACCACCTTCAGGCAGAACTCGTTGCGCACGCCTTCGGCGGTCTTGAAGGTTTCGGCGCGATCGGGATCGCACACGATCTGCACCAGCCCTTCGCGGTCGCGCAGGTCGATGAAGATCACGCCGCCGTGGTCGCGGCGGCGGTGGGCCCAACCCATCAGGGTCACGGTCTGGCCCATCAGCGCTTCGCTGACGAGACCGGCATATGTTGTTCTCATCGAATCACTCCAAGAGTCTGGTTCGGGCCGCGGCGAGCAGTGGCGCGATGGCGGCGGCCGGGGTTCTGTAGGGCGCTGGCGGGCTGTGTCGCAAGCCCTGCGGGTCGAGCGGGAGCCGGCCGCTCAACCCTGCGGATTTCGGGGCAGTTCGACGAGCGGCCGGGCGTCGCTGTCGAGGATGGCGGGCGGTGCGACCACCCCCATCGAGATGGTGTATTTGAGCGCCTCGTCGACGCTCATTTTCAGCTCGATCACGTCCGCCCTCGGCAGCATCAGGAAGAAGCCCGAGGTGGGATTGGGCGTGGTCGGCACGTAGACGCTGAGGTAGTCGCGCGGATTCAGGTGCTGGGCCACCTCGCCGCCGGGCTGGCCGGTGACGAAAGCGATGGTCCACGAGCCCTGGCGCGGGTACTGGATCAGCACCGCTTCGCGGAAGGCGTTGCCGCTGCTCGAAAACAGCGTGTCCGAGACCTGCTTGACGCTCGAGTAGATGCTTTTGACGATCGGGATCTTCGACAGCAGCCGCTCCCACTGGGTGAGCCACCACTGACCGAAGATGTTGGCGACGAACACGCCGGTCATCAGCATGCCGCCGGTGACCAGCAGCACGCCGAGGCCGGGCACGTCGCGCAAGCGGCCGAGCGCGGCACCGACGCTGGCCGGCGCGACGGCCTGGACCGCCGACACCAGCCAGGCGAACACGCCGTCGAACAGGCCGATGACCCACAACAGGACCCAGATCGTGATGGCCAGCGGCAACCAGACCAGTAAACCGGTGATGAAGTATTTCTTCACGAACTTCCAGTCGACGTCGCGCAGGCGGTCATGGCCGGCGTCAATGGCAGGCGCACGACGTGCCGCAACCGCCTGACGACGACGACGTGCCGCCGCTGTCAGACGAGGCGGACGAAGAGGCCGAGGCAGTGCCGGCAGAAGCGCCGGCGGCAGCGGTACCCGCGGCGGCGGATTCGCCCCCGCCTGCCGGTTTGGCGCTGGCGGCGGCACCGGAGGACGATCCGTTGTTGCGGAAGTCGGTCACGTACCAACCGGAGCCCTTGAGCTGGAAGCCGGCGGCGGTGAGCTGCTTCTTGAACGTGCCCGCATGACATTGCGGACATTCGGTCAGCAACGGATCGGAAATTTTCTGGAGCACGTCCTGCGCATGGCCGCACGACTCGCAGCGGTACGCGTAGATCGGCATGGCTAACTCCTTGATGCGAAAGCGGAAATTATAAGTTGAGCCGGGCGCCGGCCGGCGCCCCCTGGGCGCGCACCCCGCCACACTTCCGGCGGCGGCGTGCGGGTGGACGGCGTCAGGCCTGCTCGACGCCCACCACCCGATGATGGGAGCCGTGGCGATTTTTCAAGACCTGGGGCGCGAGCGACCCCACCACCTGGCCCACGGCGGCCATCAGCACACCGGCCAACTGGGGCGGGAAGGTTTCGCCGGCCGGCAGGTTGAGCAGCGCGACCCAGGTGCCGATGCCCAGCGCGATCGACAGCGCCGCGCCTTGTGTCGTGGCGCGCTGCCAGTAGAGGCCGGCGACGAGCGGCACGAAGGCACCGACCAGCGTCACCTGGTAGGCGCCCGACACCATTTCATAGATGGAGGTGCCCTGCGAGTAGATGGCGTAGAGCAGGACGCAAACGCTGAACAGCAGCACCGCGATGCGCATCGTCAGCAGCTCCGCCTTGTCGCTGCGCTTGGGGACGAACTGGCGCCAGATGTTCTCGACGAAGGTGACCGACGGCGCCAGCAAGGTGGCGGACGCGGTCGACTTGAGGGCCGACAGCAGCGCGCCGAAGAACAGCACCTGCATCACGAAAGGCATGTGCTCGAGCACCAGGGTCGGCAGGATCTTCTGCGGATCGTCGGTCAGCAGCGTCTGGGCCTGCTCGGGCATGATGATCAGCGCGCTGGTGACGAGGAACATCGGCACGAAGGCAAACAGGATGTAGCAGATGCCGCCGATCACCGGGCCGCGCGTCGCGGCCTGCACATTGTTGGCCGACATCACGCGCTGGAACACGTCCTGCTGCGGAATCGAGCCCAGCATCATCGTGATGGCCGCGGCGATGAACGCGAGGATGTCGGTCATGCTCGGCTCGGGCCAGAACTTGAACATGTCCTTGCTGACCGCCAGATCGATCACCTTGTCGGCGCCACCGGCCATGTTGCCGGCGAACACGGCGAGCACGAACAGGCCCACCACCAGGATGATCATCTGGATGAAGTCGGTCACCGCGACCGACCACATACCGCCGAACAGCGTGTAGGCCAGGATGGACACGGTGCCGATGACCATGCCGAGCGGAATGCCGATGACACCGGCCGACAGCAGGTTGAACACCAGCCCGAGCGCGGTGACCTGGGCCGACACCCAGCCGAGGTAGCTGAGGATGATGATGAAGGAGCAGACGATCTCGATGCCGCGGCCATACCGCTCGCGGTAGTAGTCGCTGATCGTCAGCAGCGTCATCTTGTAGAGCTTGGCCGCGAAGAAAAGGCCCACCAGGATCAAGCAGGTGCCGGCGCCGAACGGGTCTTCCACCACGCTGCCCAGGCCGCCCTGCACGAACTTGGCCGGAATCCCCAGCACGGTTTCCGAGCCGAACCAGGTGGCGAAGGTGGTGGTGACGATCATCACCAGCGGCAGATGGCGGCCGGCAATCGCGAAATCGGCGGTGTTCTTGACACGCTTGGCTGCCCACAGGCCGATGGCGATCGTGCCGAGCAGATACAGGATGACGAGGGCGAGCAGCATGACGGGGACCTCAGACAGTCGGGCAGGCGACGTAATCAAATGCGACTGGGGCGCGATTATCCCTGGAACGCCCCCGGTGCCAAGAGGGCGGCGGCCGAAGGGGCGCCGACAGCCGGCCGGCGGCCGCCGGCGGCCTCGCGCCGCGGCCCTGCCCGCGGCAGGCGCCGGCTACCAGGCGGCCAGCGCCGGCATCACCTGGGCTGCGACCAGCCCTAGCAAGAAACCCGCCCCGCCGATCAGCGCAGCGATCAGCAAACGATTGGTGCGGCGCTGCTCGGCCAGCAGCAGCTCGAGTTCGCGCCGCTCGCCCTGGGGGGTCGCCGACAGCGAATGGTGCAGCAGCCGCGGCAGCTCGGGTAACAGCTTGGCATAGCGCGGCGCCTCGTTTTTCAGCCGTTCCCACAGGCCGCGCCAGCCGATCTGCTCGTTCATCCAGCGCTCGAGAAAGGGCTGCGCAGTGCTCCACAGGTCGAGATCGGGGTCGAGCTGGCGGCCCAGGCCCTCGACGTTGAGCAAGGTCTTTTGCAGCAGCACCAGCTGGGGCTGGATCTCGACGTTGAAGCGCCGCGAGGTCTGGAACAGCCGCAGCAGCACCTGGCCGAGCGAGATGTCCTTCAGCGGCTTGTCGAAATGGGGCTCGCAGCAGGCCCGGATGGCGGCTTCCAACTCGTCGATGCGGGTGCCCGGCGGCACCCAGCCGCTTTCCAGGTGCAACTCGGCCACCCGTTTGTAGTTGCGCCGGAAGAACGCGATGAAGTTCTGGGCCAGGTAGTCTTTGTCGTACTCGGTGAGCGTGCCGATGATGCCGAAGTCGAGCGCGATGTAGCGCCCGAAACTCGCCTCGTCCAGGCTGACCAGGATGTTCCCGGGGTGCATGTCGGCATGGAAAAAGCCGTCGCGGAACACCTGGGTGAAGAAGATGGTGACGCCGTCGCGCGCCAGCTTCTTGATGTCGACGCCGGCGTCGCGCAGGCGCTGTACCTGGCTGATCGGCACGCCGTTCATGCGCTGCATCACGATCACCTGCTCGGTGCACAGGTCCCAGATCATCTCCGGCACGATGACCAGGTTCAGCCCCGCCATGTTGCGCCGCAGCTGGGCGGCGTTGGCGGCCTCGCGCACCAGGTCGAGCTCGTCGTGCAAGTATTTGTCGAACTCCGCCACCACCTCACGCGGGCGCAAACGTTTGCCGTCGGCCGACACCCGCTCGACCCAGTTGGCGAGCGTGCGCAGCAGCGCCAGGTCTTCGTTGATCACCCGCAGCATGCCCGGCCGCAGCACCTTGACCGCCACCTCGCGACCGTCGAGCAGGACCGCGAAATGCACCTGGGCGATCGACGCGCTGGCCACCGGCGTGCGCTCGAAACTGGCGAACACGGCGTCCAGCGGGCGGCCGAAGGCCTGCTCGACCATCGCGACGGCCATCGCGGCGGGGAACGGCGGCACGTTGTCCTGCAGGCGCGCCAGCTCGTCGGCGATGTCGGGCGGCAGCAAGTCGCGGCGGGTGGACAGCACCTGCCCGAACTTGACGAAGATGGGGCCCAGCCGTTCCAGCGCCAGCCGCAGCCGCACGCCCCGCGGCGCCTCGAGGCGGCGCCCGAACGTGACGACGCGCAACAGCAGCCGCACCGACGGGTGGCGCAGCCCCTGCAGGGCCACTTCGTCCACGCCGTAGCGCAGCAGGGTCAGCGCGATGAACCAGAGCCGGAACAGCCTTTTCATGAGGGACGCCGGGCGGAAGCGTCCGTGTCGGCGTCCCCTCGCCCTGGCACCCAGCGTGCCAGCGTCCCCAGCGCCTGGCGCACCGCGCCCGACGTGGCGCGGATCACCCGGGCCGCCTGGTGCGCGACGACCGGGCCCACCACCCGGGCCAGGTCGTCTTCGTAGTCCCAGCGCAGGTTGTCCATCAACCAGCCGACGTCGGTGGCCAGCTGCGAATCGCCGCGGATCGAGACCGACGGCCGGCGGCCGGTGAGCAAGGATTCGACCAGACGCCCGGGTTGCGACAGGTCGATGCCGAGGTGCAGGTCGCCCTCGGTGCCGGCCGGCGCGTCGACAACCTCGAGCAAGCCGGCCGGGGTGATACGAAACGCAAGAAATTCAGGCCAATGCAACAGCGGGGACACCCCCTGGAGGCTCACGTGAAGTGTTCTTGCAGCATGTGGAATGAGCCGCTGCGTTGCCTGCGGTTCAGAGGCAAGGACGTGGTTCAGTGCCAGGGTCAGGCGTTCGACCAGCGCGGGGCCGAAATGGCTTGAAAGTTGTTGCAGCATCCAACGATTGTAGGGACAGGCCCTGCGATACCCGTGAGTGGGTGGCGAAAATGTCACCCGGCTCTGCGAGAATCCGATGTCGCCTGCGCAGCGGCCGATCGGCCATGGTGCCCCGCCATTGCGGTGGCCCGAACATTGCGAGGCATGTGCGTGCAGCTCGGGAGGTTGTGCGTGCTTCAGGGCAGTACGTGGACTCCACGGGCTCGACAGGGTGGACGGGCAGTTCCATGTTTGAAGACCGAACGTATACAAGAACCTTCTATAACGCGCCGCAGTCCGTCACGTCCTTCGTGGCGGCCTTTCTGGAGCCTGCGATCACGGTGGCCTGCTTTTTGGCCATCATGTGGTACTACCACGAGCCGGTGGACGGCGCGGCGATGACGCTGTGCCTGCTCGTGTTCGCCCTGTCGTTTCCGGGCCGCAACCGCTTCAAGGACGCCAATCTGACCGCGGTGGTCGATGTCGCCACGTCTTGGGTGAGCCTGCTGGCCATCCTGGCGTTGTGCGGCTACGCCACGCGCAGCCTCGACCAGTTCGACCAGAAGGTGCTGGTGGCCTGGGCGGTGCTGACGCCGCTGATCCAGTTCGGCGCCGTCGTCGCCGGCCGCGAGATCGTCAAGATGAGCGCCCGCAAGCCCGAGGCGCGCCGCTCGGCCATCGTCGTGGGCGCCGGCCCGCTGGGCATGAAGGTGTCGAAGGCGCTCGAAGGGCATGAGGGCTTCGGCATCGACTTCATGGGCTTCTTCGATGACCGGACCGATGCACGCGTGCACCAGGACGCCTCCGACAAGCTGATCGGCCGGCTCAACGAAGTGTCCGCCTACGTCGCCCGGCACGGCGTGCGCGAGGTCTACATCACCCTGCCGCTGACCTCTCAGCCCCGCATCAAGGATTTGCTCGAGTCGCTGCAGGAAACCACCGCCTCGCTGTTCTTCGTGCCCGACGTGTTCGGCATCAGCATCATCCAGGGCCGGCTGCAGGACGTGAACGGCGTGCCGGTGGTCGGCATCCTCGAGACGCCCTTCACCGGCACCAATGCGATGGTCAAGCGCATCAGCGACATCGTGCTGGCGCTGATCATCCTGATCCTGATCTCGCCGATCCTGCTGATGCTGGCGATCGGCGTGAAGCTCAGTTCGCCCGGCCCGGTGATCTTCCGGCAGAAGCGCAACGGGCTCGACGGCGAAGAGATCACCGTCTACAAGTTCCGCTCGATGCGCACGATGGACAACGGCCCGGTGGTCAAGCAGGCCACCAAGGGCGATCCGCGCATCACCAAGTTCGGCGCCTTCATCCGCAAGACCTCGCTCGACGAGCTGCCCCAGTTCTTCAATGTGCTGCAGGGGCGCATGAGCATCGTCGGGCCACGTCCGCATGCCGTGGCGCACAACGAGCAGTACCGCAAGATGATCAAGGCCTACATGGTGCGCCACAAGGTCAAGCCGGGCATCACCGGCTGGGCCCAGGTGAACGGGCACCGCGGCGAGACCGACACGATCGAGAAGATGGAAGCCCGGGTCGAATACGACCTGGAGTACCTGCGCAACTGGTCGCTCGGACTCGACCTGCTCATCATCGCCCGGACAGCGCGCCTGATGTTCTTCGACCGCCACGCCTATTGAGAACGGCTCCCTGAGTCCCGCCCTCGGGCCCCTTGTGCGGCATGGCGCCGCACGCTCCCCAAAAATCATCCCCAAAGAAACAGGAGAGATTTGCATGTCCCATCTGCCCGTGCGTCGCCTTCCGGCGCTGCAACTGACCGTCGCGGCTGCATCCGTGCTCGTGGCCTTTGGTGCCTCTGCGGATCCCAACCCCTATTACCTGAGGGCGAAGCAGGCGTTCACCCGCGAGTCCAACGTCTATCGCAACGTCGAGAGCGCGGAAAAGAGCGACACCTCGTCGGCCAGCACGCTGAGCGTCGGTCTGGACCAGCCGATCGGCCGCCAGCGCCTGCTGGCGGATGCGTATGTGAAGCACACGAACTACCACGACGAATCGCACCTGGACAACACCGGTTACGGCCTCAACGTGCGCGCCGCCCTCGAAACCGTCAACCGCCTCTCCGGCGGGCTGAACTACAGCACATCGCGGGGGCTGGCCAGCTTCGAGTCGGGCACCGCCACCTCCCGCGTCACCGAGAAAAACATGGTGAGCCAGCAGATGCTGGGCGGGCAGGCCCGTCTTGGCATGGCGTCGTTGTGGGTGCTGGAGACCGGCTACACCTGGCGTGAACAGGAATACAGCGCGCAGGCCTTCCAGCCGCAGGAGCAAGAGTCCCACATGTTCAATGTGGGCGCCCGTTATCGGCCCACCGACCTGATCAGCTTCGGCGTCGCCGTGCGCCATACCGATGGACGCATCCCCAACTTCCGCCCGGGCGTGGAAGACAAATACGATCGCGACGATCTCGACTTCACCGTCAGCTGGCGTCCCAACGGCCTCAGCAACTTCGATGCACGTCTGAGTCGCACCCGCACCGACCACGAGCTCGTCGACGCGCGCGACTTCAAGGGCTTCACCGGCTCGCTCGCCTACCGCTATCGCCCCACCGGCAAGCTCAGCTTCAACGCGGCCTTCGTGCGGGAGACCGACGACGAGACCGGCGCGTTCACGATTCCCGGCCTGCCGGAAGAATTCGGCGACGCGCAGCTCCCGGTACAGAACACCACGCAGATCAATTCCTATCGTTTCGGGATCGGCTACCAGGCCACCGCCAAGATTCGCCTCAACCTGGGCCTGCGGCAGTCCCGGCGCAAGCTCGAGGAGTCGTTCCCCACGGGGCAAAGCGGCCGCGACCGCACCAACGTTGCGGGCCTGGGCCTCGACTACAACATCTCGCGCAACTGGCTGGCCGGCTGCAACTACAACTGGGAAAAGCGTCGCGTGAGCAGCGACAACCGCAACTTCAGCTTCCCCTACAAGGCCGAGTCCGTCGGCTGCATGGCGCAGTTCGCCTTGCAATAGACGGCAGCACGGCCGCGACAAGAAAGAAAGAGAGGCATCATGCCCACCATTCTGCTGACGGGAGCGACCGGCTATATCGCCTCCCATACCTGGCTGGCCCTGCAAGAGGCCGGCTTCGACGTCGTGGGCGTCGACGACTTCTCGAACAGCTCACCGGAGGTGCTGGTGCGCCTGCAGGAGCTGGGCGGGAAGGCGCCGGTCTTCCACCGCCTCGACGTCGGCGATCCGGCCGCGTTGCAAACGGTGTTCGAACAGCACCGCATCGACGCCGTGGTGCACTTCGCCGCGTTCAAGGCGGTGGGCGAGTCGACCCGCAAGCCGCTCGCCTATTACGGCAACAACCTCGGCAGCCTGATCAACGTCTGCAAGACCATGCAGCAGCACGGTGTGCAGCGGTTGGTGTTCAGCTCGTCGGCCACCGTCTACGGCAAGCCGGAGCGGCTGCCGATCCGCGAAGACTCGCCGCTGTCGACCACCAATCCTTATGGCGCGACCAAGCTGATGAGCGAGCAGATCCTGCGCGATCTCGAGCAGTCGGACGCCGCGTGGCACATCGCCTGTCTGCGCTATTTCAACCCCGTGGGCGCGCACCCGAGCGGCCGCATCGGCGAAGACCCGCAAGGCATACCCAACAACCTGATGCCCTACGTGGCGCAGGTGGCCGTGGGCCAGCGCGACCGACTGCAGGTGTTCGGCAAGGACTACGACACACCTGACGGCACCGGCGTGCGCGACTATATCCATGTGATGGACCTCGCCGAAGGCCACGTCGCCGCCCTCCGCTACCTGTTCGAGCAGCGTCGCTCGGTCACGGTCAACCTTGGCACCGGCCAGGGCTACAGCGTGCTCGACGTGGTGCGCGCCTACGAACGCGCCAGCGGCCGTCCGGTGCCCTACGAGATCGTCGCACGCCGGCCCGGCGACATCGACGCGTGTTATGCCGACCCGGCGCTGGCCCGATCCCTGCTCGGCTGGCAAGCCCAGCGCGACCTCGACGCGATGTGCGCCGACTCGTGGCGCTGGCAGAGCCAGAACCCGACCGGCTTCCGCACGCCCGGCGCCGCCGCCTGAAGGTCCTACGCCCTCAAGACTTACCAGGGACTACAGATGAACCATACCCTTCTTCCTGTCGTGATGGCCGGGGGCTCCGGCACCCGTTTGTGGCCGCTGAGCCGAGCCCTGTACCCGAAGCAGTTTCTGGCCCTGTCGGGCACCGAAACGCTGTTTCAGCAGGCAGTGCGCCGGCTGACCGACCTGGCCGACGGCGCGACCCAGGTGCGCAGCCCCTGCATCGTCGGCAACGAGGAACACCGATTCCTGACGCTCGACCAGCTGCGTGAAATGAAGGTCACGGCGTCGGCCCTGCTGCTCGAGCCGACCGGCCGCAACACCGCGCCGGCGCTCACGCTGGCCGCGCTGTACGCGCGCGACGAGCTGGGCGCGAAAGAAGACCCGATCCTGGTCGTCACCCCCGCCGACCAAACGGTCACCGACCCCGCCGCCTTCACCGCGGCCTTGCGCGAGGCGGTGCAGGCCGCGGCCGACGGCAGCATCGTGATCCTCGGCATCCGCCCCGACCGCCCCGAAACCGGCTTCGGCTACATCCGCACCCGCGGCGGCGAGGGCGTGGCGCAGCCGGTCGCCGCCTTCGTCGAGAAGCCCGACGCCGCCACCGCCGAGCGCTACCTGCAGGAAGGCTGCTACTACTGGAACAGCGGCATGTTCGTGCTGCGGGCCTCGGTCTGGTTGAAGGCGCTGGCGCAGTTCCGCCCTGACATTGCCGACGCCACCGAAGCGGCCTGGAAGGCGCGCGTGGCGGACAACGGCTTCATCCGCCCCGGCAAAGACGAGTTCGCCGCGATCCCGAGCGAGTCGGTCGACTACGCGGTGATGGAGCGCTGCCCCGCCGACCCGAAGTGCGGCTTCGCGGTCAAGATGGTGCCGCTGGACGCCGGCTGGTCCGACCTGGGCGCGTGGGAAGCCGTGTGGCAGGTGTCGAGAAGCCCGACGCCGCCACCGCCGAGCGCTACCTGCAGGAAGGCTGCTACTACTGGAACAGCGGCATGTTCGTGCTGCGGGCCTCGGTCTGGTTGAAGGCGCTGGCGCAGTTCCGCCCTGACATTGCCGACGCCACCGAAGCGGCCTGGAAGGCGCGCGTGGCGGACAACGGCTTCATCCGCCCCGGCAAAGACGAGTTCGCCGCGATCCCGAGCGAGTCGGTCGACTACGCGGTGATGGAGCGCTGCCCCGCCGACCCGAAGTGCGGCTTCGCGGTCAAGATGGTGCCGCTGGACGCCGGCTGGTCCGACCTGGGCGCGTGGGAAGCCGTGTGGCAGGTGAGCCCCAAGGACGAGCATGGCAACGCGGCGCAAGGCGACGCGGTGATCGAATCGAGCCGCAACACGCTGGTACACGCCACCAGCCGCCTCGTCAGCGCGGTCGGTTTGGACAACGTCGTGATCGTCGAGACGCCCGACGCGGTGCTGGTCGCCGACCGCAGCCGCAGCCAGGAGGTCAAGAAGATCGTGCAGCAGCTCGAACAGCGCGAGCGCTCCGAAGGCACGCTGCACCGTCTGGTGCACCGCCCCTGGGGCTGGTACGACAGCATCGACGCCGGCCCGCGCTTCCAGGTCAAGCGCATCATGGTCAAGCCCAAGGCGAGTTTGTCGCTGCAGATGCACCATCACCGTGCCGAGCACTGGATCGTCGTGTCCGGCACGGCGGAAGTGACCTGCGGCGACAAGAAGCTCCTGCTGTCCGAGAACCAGAGCACCTACATCCCGCTGGGCGAGGTGCACCGGCTCGCCAACCCGGGGACGATTCCGCTCGAGATCATCGAAGTGCAGTCGGGCTCCTACCTGGGCGAGGACGACATCGTCCGCTTCCAGGACACCTACGGGCGCACCAGCTCGTCGAAGTAAGCCGCCGGCGGCGGCACCACGGGCGGCGGCGCTGACGTCGCCCGTTCACCAGCCGGCCGCATCGACCCGACCGTCGTCTACCCCACCGCGGGCCGCGCTGAGGCCTTCAGCTCAGCACGGCTCCTTGCGGCACAGGCAGTAGATGAACTTCTGAACCGTCCCGAACGGCGTGCGGTGCTCCTCACGCTCGTGCCCGAGCACGGTGAACGGCCGGCCGAACTCGGCATGCAGCGTTTCGGCGTTGTAGCGCATGACCGGCAGCCCGCTGCATTTCTCGGGGCCGTCCTCGGCGAAGGTCGCGACGATGACGTGGCCGCCCGGCTTGACGGCACGCAACACCGCCCTGACATAGGCCTCGCGCTCGTCGTGGGTGGTCAGGAAATGGAACACCGCCCGGTCGTGCCACACGTCGTAGGCATGAACCGGAAGTTCGACCCGGGTGATGTCGCCTGCGAGCCATGTCACCGTTGCGGCGCGCTCGCCCAGCCGTGCCCGGGCTGCCGACAAGGCGGCCTCGGAGAGGTCGAGCACCGTGATGTCGGCATCGCCCTCCGCCAACAAGTCATCCACCAAGGTCGAGGCGCCTCCCCCGACGTCGATGATGGCCGCCTGCTCCGCCCCGCGTGCCCGCCGGATCAGGTCGACGGATTGACGGGCATGTTCCTGGAACCAGCTCACGCTGGTGGTGTGTTTGGTGCTGTAGACCTGTTCCCAGTGTTCCTTGGACTGCATCCGTCTCCCCCGCTCGCCCGTGTCATGTCGTGCGCTTTGAACTTTACCGGGACCGGGCCGATGCAGCATCGGCAGTAAGTCACTCAGGTCCTCAGCCACGGAACAGCAAAAAAGCACAAGGGGCGCCGCAGCGCCCCTTGTGCTCGAGTATCCGGTCAGCCACGCCGCCGCGGCTCCCCCTGCCCTGCGGCGACCGGCGCCGCCGCCCAAGGGGCCGCAGCGTCCGCCGCCACAGCGGCGATCAGGCCCGGCCGATCGCGTGGTACTCCAGGCCCAGCGTCTTCATCAGCGCCGGCTCATAGAGATTGCGCCCGTCGAACACCGTCTTGTCGCGCAGCGAGTTGCGCAGCGCGTCGAAGTCGGGCGTGCGGAACTCCTTCCACTCGGTGACGATGACCAGCGCATCGGCCCCTTCGAGCGCTGCCGGGCCCGACTCGGCGAAGCTCAGCCCCGACACGTCTTCGAGCACCCGTTGCGCCTCGTGCGCCGCGACCGGGTCGTAAGCCTGCAGCTTGGCGCCGCGCCGCACCAGCTCTTCGATGATCACGCGGCTCGGAGCCTCGCGCATGTCATCGGTGTTGGGCTTGAAGGCCAGGCCCCAGACCGCGAAGGTCTTGCCGGAGAGGTCTGCGCCATAGCGCTTGACGATCTTGTCGACCAGCACCAGCTTCTGGCGGTCGTTGACCTCTTCGACCGACTGCAGCAGCTGCAGCGGCTGGCCGGCATCGGCCGCGGTCTTGATCAGCGCCTTGACGTCTTTCGGGAAGCACGAGCCGCCGTAGCCGCAGCCGGCGTACAGGAAGTGGAAGCCGATGCGCGGGTCGCTGCCGATGCCCTGGCGCACCAGCTCGATGTCGGCCCCCAGCTTCTCGGCCACCAGCGCCAGCTCGTTCATGAAGCTGATGCGGGTGGCGAGCATCGCGTTGGCGGCGTACTTGGTGAACTCGGCGCTGCGGATGTCCATCAGCATCATGCGGTCGTGGTTGCGCACGAAAGGCGCGTACAGGGCCCGCATCAGCAAAATGGCGCGCTCGTCTTCGGCGCCCACCACCACGCGGTCCGGGCGCATGAAGTCGGCCACCGCGGCGCCTTCTTTCAGGAACTCGGGGTTGGAGGCCACCGCGAAATCGAGCTTCAGGCCGCGCTTGTCCAACTCGTCCTGGACCGCCGCCTTGACCTTGTCGCCGGTGCCCACCGGCACCGTGCTCTTGTCGACCACGACCTTGAAGTCGGTCATCAAACGGCCGATGTTGCGGGCCGCGGCGAGCACGTACTTCAGATCGGCAGAGCCGTCTTCGTCGGGGGGCGTGCCGACGGCGATGAATTGGATGGTGCCGTGCGCCACCGCCTGCTCGATGTCGGTGGTGAATTCGAGGCGGCCGGCCGCCGCATTACGCTGCACCATCTCCAGCAGCCCCGGCTCATAGATCGGGATGCCGCCTTCCTTGAGCACCCGGATCTTCTCGGGGTCCACATCCAGGCACAACACGTGGTTGCCCATCTCGGACAAGCACGCGCCCGTGACCAAGCCCACATAACCGGTACCGACGACCGTGACCTTCATGACTCAACCTCTTGTATGTTCATTCGAGCGGGCCTTGCTGCACTGCGCGGCCCCCCTGTTTCCTGCCTGCCTGCCTGCCGGTGACCTGATCACCGGCCGCGTGCCGCGGTGCGCCCGGAGAAGATGGCCGGCAGCATGCGCATCACGAAGATGCTATTGGTGACCAGGTAGCGTTTCCAGAGCCGCCTCGGCTCGCTCATCAGCCGGTAAAACCATTCCAGGCCCGACCGCTGCATCCACAGCGGCGCCCGCTTGATGGTGCCGGCATGGTAGTCGAACGCCGCGCCGACCCCGACCATCACCGCATGCACGCGGCCCCGGTGAGCGGCCATCCACTTCTCTTGCTTGGGGCAGCCGATGCCGACGAACAGCACCGCGGTGCCGGCCCCGTTGATCTGGTCGACGTAGGCCTGGTCTTCCTGCGGCGTCAACGGACGGAACGGCGGCGACACCATGCCGCCGATCTTGAGCCGCGGGAACGCCTTCAGCAAGGCCTGCTGGAGCTTGGCGAGAGTGTCGTCGGTTCCACCGTAGAAGAACACCACCTGACCAAGGCGTTGCGCTTCGGCCAAATACTTCCACATCAGGTCGGGGCCGTTGATGCGGTCCTGGCCGGCGAACCCGGCGCGCCGCAAGGCCCAGGCCACCGGGGCGCCGTCGGGCGTGGACATGTCGGCATGGTCGATGACCTTGCGGAACTCGCTGTCCTGCGTCGCGGTGACGACCGAATGCACGTTGCAGATGCAGACGTAGCGCGACTCGCGCCGCCCGCCCCAGTTCACCAGGCGGCCGACCGCCTCGTCCCACGACAGCGCGTCGATGGGCGAGCCAAGCACCGAGCCGACGCTGCGGGAAGGTACTGCCTGTTGTGTCATGGTGCTCTCTTCTGGCTCCGGTGCACCGCACGCCGTCCCGCGGCGCGCGTGTGCTGCAGCGACCTGGCGTCGCGGCCAGGGTCGGTCGGGGCGACCGTCGTCTCGGCGGTCAGCAGCATGGTAATCCTCCTGCAGGGTTGAAATGGGCGCGCCTGCGCCGCCGAATGCAAGCTTCGGGCCGGGCGACGCCCGCTGTCGCGGCGCGCCCCTCTAGCAGCGGCATCGCCGTGGCGCGCCGGCGAGAAATTAGCATGTGAAGTTCTTTCATCGGTGTCAGGACGCAACGCCAAGCCGCTGCGCGTCGCCCCTCCCACGCCCTCATCGCTTGGCCGGCGCCGCCAGGCACTCGCGGATGCCCTCGCAGAAGCGCTCGGCCATCTGCTCGATCGAGATCGTCGCGGCTTCGCGCGCGCAGCCATCGCGCAGCACGTCCAGCCGCACTTCGTCGCGCAGCAACTCGGCGATGCTGTTCGCATACGCATCGATATCGTCGGCCGTCATCAGGCCGTTGACACCGTGGCGAAGGTAAGAAACCTCGGGCGAATGGGTCTTGCAGTCGGTGGTGATCATCGGCACCCGCGCCTGCAGCGCATCGACGACGTTGAGGCCGACCTTGCCGGGGTTGAGCATCACGGTGCTCATCTTCAGCAGCTCGGCCTTTTCGGCGCCCTTGCGCAGCCCCATCCAGTGGACCCAGCCGCCCGACTCGGCGGCGGCGCGCTTGATCATGTCGCGCAGCGGGCCCTCGCCCACCAGCACCAGCTGGAAGTCGGGCACCTGCTGGCGCACCCGGCGCGCCGCCTCGAGCAGGAACTCGGGCCGCTTGTCGGGGATCAGCGAGGCCAGCATCAGGCCGATCGGCCCCGGCGGGATGCCGTAGGCCTGGCGCGCGGCTGCTGCCCGCTCGGGCGTCACACTGTCGAGGTGCTGCTGCAGCGCGGTGGTGTCGATCGCGTTGTTGAGCACCGTGATGCGCTCGCGCGGAAAGCCGGCGTCGACCACCACGTCGGCGCTCAGGTCGGTGTAGGCGAACCACCAGTCGACCCGGCTGACGAACAGCCGCTTGAAACGCTCGCTCAGCGAGTTGGGGTTGAGCGCCTGGAAGTTGCGGCCGTGCCCCCAGAAGGCTCGCTTCAACCCGCGGTGCTTCATCGGCAGCAGGTAGTTGAACAGCAGGTTGTTCTCTTGCGTCACGACGATCAGGTCGGCGTCGTGCAGCACCGCCGACGGGTCTTGCCAGCAGACCTTCTCGCGCAACAGATACCGGCAGGGCACGTGCACGCCCCATGAAAGGTCGCCGCCGTCGTTGTTCTCGGCCTCGCCGGGCTTCGGGTCGCCGTAGACCACGGTCAACTCGATGCCCATCGCGTCGAGCCGCGCGCGCATCTGCTCGAACAAGGGCAGGCGGTAGTGGGTCATGCGCCGTTGCACCACCACCGCGCGGGGGCGGCGCACAGAGGTGCCGGTGGCGCGTTGAGGGGCGGCGGCAACGCCCGCCGGGGTGTCCGGCGGGCTGCCGCTGGCTTGCTTGAGCATGACGGTCGGTTCTTGTTTCATACGATCCTGCATCGCTGCACGAAGTTGCGGTCGACCCCGCTGTGCCGGCTCGACACACCGGAGCATGCCGCGTGGCGCCGGGCCCGCCCGGCGCCACGCGGTCCCGGGCTCATGCGGCCTGGGCGGCGCGACCGGGCACGGCCTGTCGGGCCTCGGCGTAGATCTCGATCAATCGCTCGTAGTTGCGTTGTGGCGTGTAGAGCCGCTCGTAGAGCGCGCGCGCGTTGTGCCCCATCTGGCGCATCTCGTGCGGATGCGCTTCGGCCCAGGCGAGCTTGTCCGCCAGGTCCTGTGGCGAGCCGGGGTCGAACAGCAGGCCGCTGTGGCCCTCGACCACGATCTCGGGCAAGGCCCCCAAACGGCTTGCGATCACCGGCAGTCCGCAGGCATACGCCTCGACGATGGTGCGCGGGAAGTTCTCGTACCAGATGCTCGGGATCACGAGATAACTCGCGGCCGACATCAGCGCCAGGATTTCGGGCAGCGGCTTGAAGCCCACCATACGCTCGCCGAAGGCGGCGCGCGCCTCGGGTTCCAGCTCACCGCCGCCGATCACCGTGATGTTGGGCTGCGGCAGCCGCTTCGCGGCCTCGCTCAGCACGCTCAAGCCCTTCTCCTTCGACAACCGCCCGACGAACAGACCGCCCTGGCGGCGCTCGGCGACGTCTTGCGGCGGCAGGTCGACGAAGTTGGGTTTCAGCACGATACGGTCCGCCGGCAGGCCGCCTTCGATGAATTTGGTGCGGCAGAACTCGTTGAGCGCGATGTAGCGGGTGACCTTGTCGCGATAGGTACCGAGCATGCGGTGTGTGGTCAACATGCCCGCCACGACTGCCGATTGCACTGTCGAATCGCGATAGCAGCGGTGCCTCACCGCCCGCCACGGCACATGGCCCACACAGTCTTCGCAGACCCGCTCTTCCCGCAGGAACAGCGCCTGCGGGCACATCAGCCGGAAGTTGTGCAGCGTCTGCACCACCGGCACCGACTCGGCCGCCGCGGCCCAGTAGACCGCCGGCGACACCAAGGGCAGCGTGTTGTGCACATGCACCACGTCCACCTGCTGCTCGCGGATCAGCCGGCGCACGTCGGCGTGGCTGCGCGGCGACCAGATGGTGTCGCGCAGCAGGCTCAACTTGGAGCCGGCGCCGATCTCGTCGTTGTGGCGCCGGTATTCGATGACCTCGTGGCCGCGCTGGCGCAACAACTCGATCTCGGAGTCGACCACGCTGTCCTCGCCGCCGCGCACCCGGTAGCCGTTGTGCACGAACAGCACCCGCTGCAGCTGCGGCGCGCCGCGGCCGCGCTCCTGATGCGACGTCGGTCCGGTCCCGGGCGGCGTGGGCGAAGACGGTGCCGCGCCTGCGGTCGCGACCCGGCTCATCCCCGCCATGGGGCGCTGGCCGGGCAGCGGCATCACGTGGTCGTGCCCCTCGGGCCTGCCGACGACGGTCATTGCGTCACCTCCGCTGCACCCACTGCGGCTTGCGCGCCATCGAGCCCGGCGTACAGGTTCTGCCATTTCGCGACGAAGGCCTCGCGCGAATACTGCTGCACCGCCTGCTGGGCCGCGGCCGACCACTGCGGCAGCCGGTGCCGCTCGCCGATCGCCTGCGCCAGCGCGGCGCGCACACCTTCGGGCGTGCGCGGCGCCAGCCAGCCGTTCTCGCCGTCGCGCACGAATTCTTCGGCGCCGTACAGTCCTTGGGTCACCAGGGTCGGCAGGCCCGCCGCGGCGGCCTGCAGGATGGCCAACGAGAAGATCTCGTAAAGCGACGGAAACGCAAACACGTCGGCCGCCCAGAGATAAGGCCTGACGTCTTTCTGCAGGCCGACAAAACGCAGCCGATCGCCCACACCATGGCGCGTGGCGATCGCCTGGTACTCGTCGATCTCACGCTGCTGGCCGCCGATGACCAGCACCTGCGCCTGCGCCCGGAGGGGCTCGGGCAGCCCGGCCAGGGCCTCGATCACGACGCCCAGCCCCTTGCGGGCGAAGTCGCCCAGCGCCATGAACGACAGCACCACGGCATCGGGCGCAAGGCCCAGCGGCTGCCGGAACGCGGCCCGGTCGAAGTCGGCCGGGCGGGCGAAACGGGCCACGTCGACCGGGTTGGCGATCGTGACGATACGATCGGCGACGTCCGGATACTCGCGCGACAACTCGCGCGCCAGCCCGAGCGACGGCACCACGATACGCCGTGCACGCAGAAAGGCACGGCGCTCGAAGATGGCGTTGAAGCGATGGTTGGCCTCACGCGCCAGCCGGCGCAGGCCCTTCACCGGCGACGACTTCCACGGGCCGTTCAGATAGGCCCGGTGGCAGAAGTGGGCGTAGGCGATGTCGGCGCCCACGTACTGCCCCTGCGTCGTCTGCACCTGGTCGGCCCGGTTGCCGCGCAGCCGCCAGGCCGTGTAGAGCATCGGCGCGAGCAGCTGGAAGGCGACGTAGCGCAACACGATCGGCCCTTTGGGCAGCGGCACGCGCACCCAGTCGATGCGCCCCGGCTGCGCCACTTCGCACCGGTCGGAGAACACCGTGATGCGGCGCGACTCGGCCAGCCCCACGATCTCGGCCAGCACGCAACTGCCCGCGGGGCTGGCCGCCGCGATGGCCTGGTCGAACACCACCACTCGGGTATCTTGCTTGGACATGACGGTCCTTTGCCGGCCCTCAGGCCGAACGCGCGACGAGCACGACGCCCGACACGATCAGCAGCGTGCCAAGCACGCGGGCGGTGGACAGCGGTTCATTGAACAACCAATAGCCGAGGGCCATCGTCAGAATGAACCCCAGCCCGACAAAAGGATAGGCGACGCTGACGTCGATGCGCGCCAGCACCGCCAGCCAGACCATCGCCCCCAGCCCATAGAGGGCGAGGCCGCCGACCACGAACGGGTTGGTCGCGAAGGCCAGCGCCACCGGCCCGGCACCGTCGAACGGCCCCTGCATGCCGGGCTTGGACATGCCGAACTTCAGCATGATCTGGGCCAGCGACGACATGCCGACGCTGGTGAGGATGAGCAGGAGCAGTCTTGCGGTCATCTTGTACTTCCTTGTGTGTTCGAACGATACGTTGTCACGGCGTGGCGGCAGCCGGCGCGGCCGACGCGGCCGGCTCGGCAGGCGCGGCCGCAGCGCCCGTCGATTCGGCATGCTGGATCACCACCGGTGTGCCGGGCGGGAACACCGGCGCCAGGCGCACCGGATGACGGCGGCCCACACTGCTCACCTCGACCCGTTGCCCGTCCCAGCGCCAATCGACCGTCGCGCCGCGCACCTGGATGCCGCGCACCGCAATGGGTCGCTGCAGCCATTCGCGGCGCACGCCGGCGCCGATCACCAGGGTGGCCTCGTCGGCTCCCGGATCGAGCAGGGTCAGCATGTCGAGTTGCAAGGCCAGCACCTCGGCGGCGGTGCCGTAGTGAGGCGTCACATGGCGCGGCTCGACCCAGCCCCGCACGGCCTCCCAGCCGTGCGAGCTGTTCTCCTCGCCGTCGCCCTCCCACCAGGTGTAGGCACCGGGCGAGACCTGGTGCTGCCAGTAGCGCTGCAGCGTGGTCCAGGTGCGGTCGGGCTGGCCGAGGTAGAGCGACTGGTGCGCGATGGCGATGTCGAAATAGCTCTTCTTGGGCATCGGCGCCCCCGCCACCGGGCCCGGCACGTCCTGCTGATGCAGCCGCTGCGCATAGGCCTGCCGTGCCTCCCGCGCGATGCCGGTGGGCCAGGTGCCGGTGACGTAGGTGCGCGGATTGGCCAGATCGCCCCCTTCCTTGCGGGTGCCGGCCCACAGCTTGGCGACGTTGCGGGCGCCGAAAAAGCCTTGCGCCTCGGCACCGGCGCGCATCCAGCGCACCAGGTCGTCGCGCGTCGGCTGGCCGCCCGCGCCCTGTTCCGCCATGCGGCGGTTCCAGGCCTGGCGCAGACCTTCGGCGGCGCCTCGCCATTGGGCCGCCTGCGCGCTGTGGCCGAGCCGGGTCGCGAACTGCGCCGCGTCCATCAGGCCGCGGTAGGCAAACGCCGACAAATACATGCGCGGCACATGCCAGTCCGTGCGGCCTGCCATCAGGCCGTCGCTGCCCGGCAGGCAGGCGAGCTTGGTCTCCTGGGTGATGGCAAAGCGCGCCAGGAACGGGCCCTGCGGTTCGGCCAGCAGCGCCCCCTTTGCGCCCAGACAGTCGAGCAGCCATTGCGCCTTGCGGCTCACGTGCGGCCACACCGCGCGGTCGAACGCCGGATCTCCGGCACGCGAGGCGTACTCTTCGAGCGCCCACAGCGCGAGGCCGGGCGCACTCGCCTCGGAGCCGAAGCCACCGAAGAAGTCGCGGCGTGCCAGGTCCATCGCCAGGTCGCGAGCCAGCACCAGGTTGCCGGCTCGCGCCAGCGCGGCAACGGCATAAGCCGTTTCGCGGGTCCAGGGCTGCCCGTAGTTCAGCGGGTCGCCCGGCGGCAAGGTGCCCCGGTCGATGGCCATGCCCAGGTGGAAGAGTTGGGCGCGCAGGCTGTCGACGAAGACGGCATCGGTGCCTTCGATCTGCGGCACCTGCACCGCCGGGCCGGCCTCGTTGACCGCCTGCAAGGGCTCGATGCTGACGACGACCGCCGCCCGCGGCAGCACCACCCGGGCATAGGCCCAGCCGGTCGCACTGCTGATCGAGTTGACGCGCTGCGGTGCCGCGAAGGCGTCGCGCTGTTCGTCGCCCAGCTGGACTTGCGCCTGTTCCGGCAGCCGCACGCGCCAGCGGCCGTTGACCTGCAGTTCATGCGTCTCGGGCGACCACTCGAGGCGCTCGACCGGGCCGGCGGCCGGCCCGACGCCGCGCAGCAGCAGCTCGATGCGCTGCTCGCCCGGCAAGGACGCGCTGGCGTCTAGCCGCAAACGCCACGCGCCGCCGCCGACGTCCTGCTGCCAACGCCCGGTGTAGGCGGGGGTTTCGAACGCGACGCCGGGCCAGCGCCCCTGCTCGAGCGTCACACGTTGCGTGGTCTGCTCTTTCGGGAAGCTGTCGCTCGTGTGGCGCGTCTTGCCGGTGTTGTCGGTCACCCAGAGCGAGATGCCGAACGAGCCGACCCAGGGCGAGAAACTGCCCCCCGGCTCGAAATAGCCCTTGGCCCCCAACGCGCTGCCCGGCGTGCCGACCAGCACGTGGCCGTCACCGCGCGGCCAGGGGCCCAGCGGGCGTCGCTGCATTTCCTCGAGCAAGGCCGTGCGGGTCGAGCCGAGCCGTGCGGCGTACGCCTTGCTGTCGACCAGCACCGTCACATTGTTGAAAGCGAACAGTCCGACCATCGCGAACAGCGCGATCAGCACCAGGGGCCGCAAGCGCGATTCGAAGGCGAACGAGGCGAGCACCACCAGCAACGGCGCGAGGTGCAGCGCATACAAGAAAGTCTCTTCGCCGTAGACGAGGTGCAGCGCCCATTGACCGGCCAGCCCGCCGAGCAGCAGCAGACGGAAGCCTTTCGGGGCTCGTGCATGCCGCAACCCGAGGAAGCCCAGCGCCAGCACGCCGATCCACAGCACCAGCGCCGGCCAGCCGACCAGCGAGCCCGAGCCGAGGTCGGCGCGCTGCATCGACAAGCCCTTCCAGTACGGGTTGGGGCCGACCCGGTCGGGCTGGGGCGCCAGCATGCTGTCGAACCAGAACACCTTCGAAATCAGCAGCGGGCCGCCCGCGTCCTCTTTGAGGATGTAGGACTGCTCGTTGGTGCCCTCGGTGAACAGCGCTGTCGTGGGCATCAGCCGCTGCTGCACCAGTGCCAGGCCGACCACGAGGGCAAAGGCCGCCACGGTGGCGATCAGCGCCGCCAGCGGCCGCAGCCGGGTGATGGCCAGCAGCCAGCCGAACATCCAGTTCGTCACGGTGATGGACAGGCTGGCCGCGCTGGCCAGCGACACCCGCAGGCCTTCGCGCCGGGCCGACGCCACAGGCGCCGAGCCGACGAACAGCACGATCGCGATGGTCAGGGCACCGAGCTGGAAGCTCTCGGGGATGGTGTAGAAAAACAGCCAGCCAGCGCTCACACCCAGCAGCAAACACAGCAGCGCCGACTCCAGCGTCGTGCGGCCGAGGCGGCGCAGCGTCAGGAACAGCAAACACACGGTGGCGGCCGCCGTGGCGCCACCGTAGAGGGCGGTGGCGGTGCGCGCGTCGACCGACAGCAAGGCCTGGATCGCCGCGACGACCGGTATCGTCACCAGCGAAAAGATCGGATGGACCCGGGCGCGCTTGTGGTCGCCGTCCCATTCGCTCATGTCGCCCAGCACCCGCACGACGTCCGACTGGAACCAGCCGTTGCCGGCATCGGTCCAGAACAGCAGGGTTTCCGGGGCATACAGCCGGTCGGGTGCGGTCACGCCCAAAGCGAAAGCGGTGACGAAGGCCAGCACGGTGAGGCCGAGGCAACACCACTGGTCGGTCGACAACCGCCAACTGCGGGACGAAGGCTGGCCCGCCTGCTCCTGGAGAGGCACGCTCATGACGCGGTCAGAACAGCACGCCGGACGCGACGGCGAGCGCCACGACCGACAACACCGCGATCAGCTGGCTGGCGCGGTCGGTGACGGCAAACACGACCGGATCGTCGTGCAGCTCCATCCGGCTGGCCTTCAGCCAGACCCGGCTCACCCACAGCAGCACCAGCGGGCAGATGGTCCACAGCGCGGCCGGCCGCGTGAAATGGCTCGCGGTGGTGGGATCGTTGACGTACATCGCGAACACCAGCACCGCGACCAGGCCCGCCGACGTGCCGACCGACTGCACGAAGGGCAGGTCCGACACGCCATAGCCGCGACCGACGACCTTGACCTTCTCGCTGAGCTCGGCATCGCGCAGTTCGACATAGCGCTTGATGCACGCGAGGCTCAGGAACAGGAACATCGAGAACGACATGATCCAGAACGACGGCATCACCTGGATCGCCGCGGCGCCGGCGATGATGCGCAAGGTGTAGAGGCCGGCGAGCATCAACACGTCCTGCAACACCCGCCGCTTGAAGTACAGCGAATACGCGAGGGTCGAGATCCAGTAGACGCCCAGCGTGGCCACGAAGCCGAGCGGCATCGCCACGGCGGCGAGCAAGAAGGCGGCCGCCAGCATGCCGACCGACAACACCACGCCGGCGGGCAGCGACACCGCACCGGAGGCGAGTGGGCGCTTGCGCTTGCGCGGGTGGGCCCGGTCGGCTTCCAGGTCCATCAGGTCGTTGAGCAGATAGACGCTGGACGCGCACAGGCCGAAGGCCACGAAGCCGATCAGCAAGGAGATCCAGTGAGACGGCAGCAAGTCGCCGGCGATCGGCAGGGCCGGCAGCAGCAGCAGCGCATTCTTGGCCCACTGGTGCAGCCGGATCGCCTTGGCCCACACCTTCACACCGGGTTTCTGCGGCGGCACATGCAGTTCCTCGCGGGTCACCGCATTGGCCTGCCGACGCACACCGGCGCTGGCATTGACGACGAGGGCCGCGTCGGCCTCGCGCCAGACGTCCAGGTCGACCTGGTCGTTGCCGGCGTAGGCGAACCGACCGCCGGCGTCGGTGCGGATCGCCTCCAGCTTGTGCACGCCCTTGCGATTGACGCTGCCGTCGCTGGCGATGACGGCGTCGAACAAGCCCAGGTGCTCGGCGATCTGCTGGGCGTATTTCTGATGGCTCGCCGTCGCCAGCACGATGCGACGGCCCAGTGCACGCTGTTGGCGCAGATAGCCCAGCAGTTCTTCGTTATAGGGCAGGCACCGAACGTCCAGATTGACCGCCGCGGCCAGTTCGGCCTTCAAATGCGCCTTGCCGCGCATCAGCCAGGCGGCCAGGCGCCACGCCTGCAGGGGCTGAGCGGCAACGAAGCGCATGGCGGACTCGAGCAGCAGGTCCGAGCGGATCAGCGTGCCGTCGAGGTCTACGTATAGCGGCGCAAGGGTGTCGGCCGGCATGGCGCTCGGTGTGTCCGTGCCGAAGTGCTCCGCCTTCAGCAATACGTTGTGGTTCTGCATGCTCTCCCTGCGTCTACAGCAGTACCAGCCGCGTCTCTAGTAAGACAGCGGCGGCTTCAGGTTCAAGGACTCGCGTGGCGCGCGCGAGGAGCGCGGCGCGTGCGCTGCACAGCCGATACGGAGGTACGGGCAAACCCGTAGCATCGCCCATGCCAGTGGCAGTCGTGTGTCAAACCGTTCCGGCGTTGCACGGCCGCGGTTATACCTGCAGCGGCGCGCGCTGGCGCGCGGCACGCGTGCTGACTACACGAATGAGGGGGGGTGCGGAGGGGGCGCTCACCGCTTGCGCGCCATCGCGCGCGCAAGGCGCCCCTCGCTCTGGCAACCGGCCCATCGCCCCGCGCGCCAAGATGTGGCGCTCGCCCGCGCTGTCGCTGCGGAGCCGTGCCATGGGCGTGGAGACCCGCCAGCCGCCCCACGTCACATTTGTCTACGTGTTGTCGCGCGTTCAACGCATCATGTTCGCCCTGGATGCCAGAACATCGGCACCTCGCCGCGCCCGGCGCGGCCCTCTCCCGGAGACCCCAACGTGTACCTGCCCCCCGAAGACGCCCGCGCCTGCCCGCCGCACGCACCCACCGGCCTGCTGGCGCGGCGGCGCGTGAGCCTCGCCGCCCTGGCGGCCCGCTGGTCGCCCCTCGAGGCCTCGAAGCCATGGCTGGCGTCGCTCGCGCTGTGCGTGGCGCCGGCCGTCGGCATGAGCGCTGACGACAGCACCGGCGTGATCGAGCTGCCGGCGAGTTCGGCCGCCGCGGCAGCGCCGGCAAATGGCCGCGCGGCGCCTTTGCGCGCCGCGGCCGTCGCCGCTCCGCTGACACCCAAAGTCAATGCCTGGGGCAAACGAGCGCCGAAATTCCAGTTGGAAGGCCCGCGCACGCTGGCGAGCGCTGCTGCTGCTGCTGGGTCCACCAACGGCGAAGGCGGCGCGCAACAGGCGCTACGCTTTCGCGTGATCGATCGAGGTGACGGAGACGCCCACCTGACCTTCCCCTACCCCTTCAAGTCCGGCACCAGCTACCGCGCGACGCTGCGCGTGAAGAGCGACCGTGACGCGCAGGTGGACGCCATGTTGCGGCGTGACGTCGCGCCCTACGACCCGTTTGCGATCAAGTCGGTCAAGGTCACCCAGCGCTGGCAGACCGTCGAGTTGGAGGGCACGGCGGTGAGCGACGCGCCGGCCTCGTTGCGCCTGGCGTCCAAGACGCTCGACGCACCTTTGTGGGTCGACAAGGTGAACATCGAGGCGATCGAGGGCAACCCGATTGCGAGCGTGAACACCGATCCGATCCCGGACGAGTTCTTTGGCGTCCACCTGATGCGACTCGGCTCGCACCAGAACTGGCCGTCGTTCCGCCCTGGCGTGGTGAGACTGTGGGACACCCGCACGACCTGGAAGGACCTGCAGCCGGAGCCGGGCCAGTGGGACTTTTCCGGCCCCGGGTGGCGGCGCCTGGACCTCTACGTCAACCACATCCGCAAGCACGATCCCGACACCAAGATCATCTACACGATGGGGCAATCGCCCACCTGGGCCTCGTCGCAGCCGGAGTGGCGCAACGGCTATGGCCTCGGGCACGGCGCGCCGCCGCGCGACCTGGAGCACTGGCGCGACTACGTCCGCACGGTGGGCAAGCGCTATGCGGGCAAGATCCGGTATTGGGAAGTGTGGAACGAAGCCGACTACTCGGCCTTCTACAAGGGTCCCGTCGAGACGATGGTGCAGATGACCCGCATCGCGCGCGACGAACTGAAAGCGATCGACCCGGCCAACCAGATCCTCTCGCCGGGCCTCACCGCCGGCCAGGGCGTGCAGTGGCTCGACCGCTTCCTCGCTGAAGGCGGCGGCAAGCTGGTCGACATCATCGCGTTCCATTGGTACTACGACGTCAAGCCGGAGTCGCTCGCGTCGCCGATCCGCAACGTGCGCCGCGTGATGCAGAAGCACGGCGTGGGCGACAAGCCGCTGTGGAACACCGAAGGTTCGTTGCTGTGCAACGCCAAGGTACAGAACTGCAAGCCCATCGAGTTCAGCGAAGCCCAGCTGCGCTCGCATGCCCTGCGGGCGATGCTGACCATGTGGAACGCCGGCGTGCGCAACTTCGATTACTACTTCTGGGAAGGCCGGCTGCCCGGCGAGGCCATGCTCGAGCGCGACTACAAGACGCCGACACTCGCCGGCCGCAGCTACAACAAGGCTGTGGAGTGGCTGCGGGGCGCGCGCGTGGTCGATGCCTATCGCAGCGGCTCCGACATCTACGTCTATCGCATGCAGCGGGGCGACCAACCTTTCGTGATCGCCTGGTCGCTCGGGCCTGAAACCACGGTGCGCCTGCCGGCGGAGTGGCAGGTGGGGCGAGCCGCCAAGCTCGACGGTGACGTCGAACGGGTTCCCGAAAATCGGCAGGTCAAGCTGGGGCTGGACCCGGTGCTGCTGCAGTAAGGCAGCAGGCACGCCGTTGGCCCCGGCCGGGCGGGGATCGTCAGCTGTATCACGATTCATGCCCGGCCAGCATCAACCAGTTACATAACCGGCATCCTCGTTTCAAATGCGGTGTCAGTGACCCCGCCAGATCCGCCGTTAATCCCTACAACGCATCGGTGAAAGACGCTCAGGCTGGCACTGCCTGACAACACCGCAGCGGGAGAACGAGGCTCGTCCGCCAGGACGTTACACCGATCACGTCGGTACCTCGCTCGCGCGCCCGCTAGTTCCTGTCCAAACACGTCACTTTTGTCTCGCGTACAGCGCGGCATGGACCTTGTTTGGTCTTCAGGCAAATGCAACATACCCAGGACTCAGAATGAACTCGAGCGTCTATCGTTGGGCCGTCTCCTTATCCCTTGTCTTATTGGCCGCCTGTGGCGGCGGTTCCGGGTCGAACCAAGACACCTCCGCGGCTGATGCCGCCGGCCAACAGACCTTCGCACCGACCGGCGACAGCGGTCCCGACCAGCCCGTGATCGAATCCGACGCCCCCTCGGACGACGAAACGTTACCCGATTCGTTACAGGCAGAAAAGGGTCTGACGGAACGCGCAATGGCAGTGACGGACTCCGACAACCTTGTTACGGCGGCGTCCAACTTCGAAGGCACCTACACCCGCTTTGCTCCGGGTTGGAATGTGAACTACTGGGGCTCTGTCAAGTGGGAAGCAGCCCGGGAGAGCCGCAGCGGTTACGTTCACAGCGGCACCTCGGCCCAGCGCTTTCGTGTCTTGTCGCGCAGCAGCGGCGCCGACGCGCACCTGATCTTCCCGCACGGTTTCGTCAACGGTAAGTCGTATCGCGCCGTCGTCTATGTGCGCACCGACACTTCTGCCCAGGTGGAAGTGATGCTGCGCCGTGATGCGCAGCCGTGGGACGTCACCGCGGCCAAGACCGTCTCGGTCGGCTCGGGCTGGACCCGTGTCGAAGTCCAGGGTCGCTTCCGCTGGAACAGCCCTGGTTCGCTGCGTGTGATCTCGAAAACGGTCGGCGCCAACATTTATGTCGACGATGCGCAGATCTCTGCGGTCGAGGAGGCCGGCGACACCGATGTGACCGGCATGCCCTTGCCGGCGGCCGGCGGCGCGTCCACCACGCTGACCCAGGTCTTCGCCAGCAATTTCGACGACGTCTTCAGCTACACCTCCACCGGCTGGCGCATCAACGTCTGGGGCGAGCCGCTCGGCACCTTCCAGGCCGGCCGCGAAACCCGCGCCGGCTATGTGCACTCGGGCGCCTCGTCGCAGCGCTTCCGCATGCTCACGACGGGCGGCGGCGACGCGCACCTGATCTACCCCTTCCCCTTCGTGAAGGGCCGCACCTACCGCGCCACCGCCTACATGCGCGCCGACTCGAGCGCGACGGCCGAGCTGTTCATCCGCCGCGACGCACCGCCCTGGGACGCTGCCGGCACCCGCACCGTGACGCTGGGCACCTCCTGGCAGAAGGTTGAGGTCCAAGGTATCTACCTCGGTGACGTGGTCGGCTCGCTGCGGGTCGCTTCGAAGACCCCGGGCGCCAACATCTACGTCGACAGCGTGAAGCTGGAGGAAGTCAAGCAGAACGACCTCGCCCCCGCGAGCACGACCACGGTGCCCAACACCCTGTTCGGCATCCACGTCAAGCGCCTGGGCAACCACTTCAACTTCCCGCAGACGGGTCACGGCCTGCTGCGCCTGTGGAACACCGGCACCAACTGGCGTGACCTCGAGAAGGCCAACAACGTCTGGGACTTCACCACCGGCAGCGGCAAGCGTCTGGAGCTGTACGTCGACTACGCGCAGCGCAACAACGCGCAGATCCTGTACACCCTCGGCCAGACGCCGGCCTGGGCTTCGAGCAACCCGAGCGTCCAGGGCTACTACGGCCTGGGTGCCTCGATGCCCCCGACCCACCTGGAAGACTGGCGCGACTATGTGCGCACCCTGGCGCGTCGCTATGCCGGCAAGATCCGCTACTGGGAGCTGTGGAACGAGTCCGACTTCTCGGGTACCTGGGCCGGTTCGGTCGAGAAGATGGTCGAGATGGCGCGCATCGCCCGTGAAGAGATCAAGGCGGCCGATCCCGCCAACCAGCTGGTGTCGCCTGGCCTGACCACGGGTCAGGGTGTGGCGTGGCTCGACCGTTTCCTCGCCGCCGGCGGCGGCAACCATGTCGACGTGATCGGCTTCCACTGGTACTACGACATGCAGCCCGAGAAGCTCGCGCCGCAGATCCAGAACGTGCGCCAGGTGATCAAGAACCATGGTCTGGAGCACAAGCCGCTGTGGAACACCGAAGGTGCGCCGCTGTGCAACTCCAGCCTGGTCGACTGCGCGACCTGGACCGCCTCGGTCGCGGAGCAGCGTTCGGTCAACGCCCGCGCGCTGATGATCATGTGGGCCAAGGGCGTCTCGAACTTCAACTACTACTGGTGGGAGCGGGGCGAGTCGCAAGGCCGTCTGGTCCAGGATGACTTCGTCACCCAGACGGCCGGCGGTCATGCCTTGGCCGAAGCGATCAAGTGGATCAAGGGTGCTCGCCTGGTCGATTCGTTCAAGGTTCAGGACAAGGTCTACGTGTTCCGCATCAACCGCGGCACCGAGAACTACACCGTGCTGTGGTCGACGACGCCGGGCACGTCGGTGACGATCCCCTCGAGCTGGGGCATCACCCGCCTGCGCACCCTGGCGGGGCAGGAGTCCAGCCTGGCCAGCGCCACGTTCACTTTGGGCATCGAACCGGTGATGCTGAAGTAAGCAGCGGGGGGCGCCTGGGTGCCGAGGCACCCGGGCGCGAGCCCGCCCGGCTGGACGCGAAAGCGGCACCGGCCTCCCCCAGGGGTTCGCTGACGCGCTCGGCGAACCCCTGCGTCGTTTGGGCGTCCGCCGCGCCGGCGCGGAGGCGCCAGCCGCTGAACGTTGAACCGGGCCTGCGATGGCGGACAGGACACGAAAGGCCCGTCGCGCCGGCCAGCGAGGCGGGCAGCCGGTGACCGGTGACGTAGTGCCCCGGTCGTTCTACGCCGCCCTGCCCTTGCCGCCTGCCCCTCCGCGGCCCTGTGCCCCCTCGCCGCGTGCCCTCGCCCTCGCCCTCGCCCTCGCCCTCGCCCTCGCCCTCGCCCTCGCCCTCGCCCTCGCCCTCGCCCTCGCCCTCGCCCTCGCCCTAGACGATCAGAATGGAAACTTTTCTCTTCCCGAGCAACAACGGCGCCAGAGCGTAACGCCCGTCCCACGCTCCAGACCCCGGCCCGAGCGCCCCGATCTGGTGCACCGGACCATGTAAACCCTGACAGGATCAGGGGTCACGCCCTCGTCAAGTAGACAGGTGTACGTGCACCTTTATGTCTCGCCTTGATACAAGGCGCACCTCCCCATCCGTCCCAATCGCCCGCGGGGTGTCCGGTCCTTCCGCACCCGAGAACAAGCATTCAAGGGACTTGCGGTGATTGACAAGGGACTTTCGGATTTCTTGAACCTGGCCCGCTGGCTCGCGGCGCTGTGTGTGATGGTGTCGCACCTGCGTGACCGCTTGTTCGGGGCCTATGGCGAACTGAGCGATCCGAACCCGCTGTGGACCGCCTTCTATTTCGTCACCGGCTACGGGCACGAAGCGGTGGTGGTGTTTTTCGTGATCAGCGGCTTCCTGGTCGGCGGCATCACCTGGCAGCGCTGGTCCACGCAAGGGCCCGACGTGCCCCGCTACATGGCGGCCCGCTTTGCGCGCGTCTACACGGTGGTCGTGCCCGCCATCGCCTTGGGCCTGATGCTCGACCTGCTGGGCGCGCGTTTCTTCAACGCCTCCACCATCTATCCCCCGCCCGAACCGTTCGGCGTCGAGACGCTGGCGAATGTCCGGAACACGGACTGGATCACGGTGCTCGGCAACGTCTTCATGCTGCAAGAGATCGTCGTGGAAACGCCGGGGACCAACGGCGTGCTGTGGAGCATGTCTTACGAATGGTGGTACTACGTGCTGTTCGGGCTGCTGGGCGCCGCTGCGGCGATGCCGCGTCAGCGAAGCGCGCTCGGCTACGGGGTGCTGGGCCTTGCGGTCGCGGCCTTTTTGCCCCCCGGCATCCTGATGATGGGCTTGTTGTGGATGATCGGGGTCGGGGCCTGCCAGGCGTATCGCGCGGGTTGGCGGGTGCCGGCCCTGCTGGCCCTGCCTGCCTTCGGCGCGGTCCTGGTCGTGTTGCGGGTGCTGACGATCAAACATGATTTCGGCCTGAGCCTGGACCTCGTCAAGAAGCTCACGCTGTCGCTGAGCTTCGCGGCGTTGCTGCTGGTGAACTGGCGTCCTTCGGGCACGCGCATCTCACACCTGCACAAGGTGCTCGCCGACTCGTCGTTTTCGCTCTACATGACCCACTCGCCGATGATCGTGTTCCTGGCCGCCGTGGCCAATGACACGTTCGGCCTGCAATACCACCGCAGCGGCGACGCCGTGGGCTTGCTGTTGTTCGTGCTGTTCACCGCGGTGGTCTACGCCTACTCCTTCGTCTTCTGGCGGCTCTTCGAACGACACCACGGCAAGGTGTTCAAGTGGCTGACCTCGTGGCCCCGGGTCGCCGGCAAGCCGGCCTGAGCCCAGGCAGGCCGGCCCCGCGGGGGGCCCGGCCTCTTGCTGTGCTTCCTCACCTCACGCACTAGCAGCCGCCCCAGACCCACGAGCAGCCCCGGTCGCCAGGCGCGGCGGACCATAGCGGTCGGGCGACGTCGAGCCGCACTTCGGCGAAGGTTGCGCTGCTGCACGGGCCCGAAGACCATAACGGATGAGAAACACAGGGCCTTGCTGGCGCCGCAAGATACATCGCTGGCGTTCGCCCAGCGTCGCGCGAGCAGCGCGCAGAAGACTCAATGCCAAAGGGGCCCAGCGGACCAGACCGCGGGCAGCGTTTTGAAGTTCAGCGCAACGGGACGTCGTCGCGGCATCTCGACTCGGCGCTGCGCCCGGTCGCCGACGACACGTCTTCCAGACGGGCGCCCCTGGCGGGCCAGGGAGTGCCGCTCGAGGGGAGCGGGTCGATGAAAAGGGAGGCGGCCGGCGGCGAAGCGTAGCCCCGCCGTCAGCCCTTCGCCGAGGCCTCCCCGGCACGCTGCATCATCAGCGCCGCGCCGTTCGGCTCGCCGGCAGCACTGCCCTGCACATCAGGGCAGCCGGGTCCACCCCGGCCCCAAAGGCCGTGGCTGACGTGGACGCGGGGCGGCTCGCGCCTTCGCCGCGGCCGCAGCCGCGGCTTCGCGCCATTCGGCATCGGCGGTCATCGCGATCATCCCGAAGCCGAACACGAAGTAGGTGTAGATCAGCGTGTTGTCGGTCAGCAAGGTGAGGTTGACGTACAGCCACAGCACCTTGATCGGCCACGACTTCGTGCGGTAAGCGAGCCAGAAGAAGCCGGCCATGGCGAGGCCGCCATACTCCAGCACGATCTTCATCACGTCGTTGTGCAGGTTGCCCTTGTGGCCCCAGCTCGCCTTCGCCCGCATGATGTCGTAGACCCAGCCGGCGCCGCCGCCGACGAACACATAGCGCTCCAGGTGGGCTGTCAGTTCCATCGAGGGTCGGAAATACAGCACCCGCCGACCCATGCCGGCCTGGTTCGCGCTCATGCCGGTGAGGTCGAAGATCAGCTGGTCGAACTGGCCCATCGCGTACATCACGGCCAGGGTCACCGCCAACGCATTGAGCGAGATCATCACCACCGGGCTCAACAGCAGATTGCCCAGGCGGCGCGGCAGCAGCGTGACGAGCACGCACGCGATGACACCGAGCAAGGCGATACGCTTGAGGGTGAGCACCGTGAAAACCAGCGCGATCAGCGCTTCTTTCCACCGCTTGGTCACCACGGCCCAGACCGTGAGCATGCCGAACACGAAGCTGTAAGGCGACTCGAACGCCGACTTGGAACCGAGCACGTCGATCCCCGCATCGGCCGAGACGCGGCCGCCGGTGGCCTTGCTGAGGACGATGGCGACCACCGCACCGATCACCGCCACCATGAACACCGGCCACCAGCCGAAGCGGTAACGCTGCCCGAGCGCAAACGGCATCACCCCGATCAGGATCAGATAGATGTCTTGCAAACCGTCGCGGCCCGACAGCGGCCCCAGCATCGCGCCGACCACGACCAGCAGCAAAAACGGCCACAAGTGCTGGGGGAAGGTGCACTTTCCGAGCGCCAGACAGCCGACCAGGCCGATCAACGGAATCAGATAGGTGAAGTGCCTCAGCATCGGCAAGCTGAGGCTGAGCCAGAACGCGACGAGGCAGAAGACCATGTAGAGGTCTTCGATCATCAGGCCGCGGCGACGCAGAGGGCCGCCAAGATGAGGAGGCAAAAAGGTAATCATGGTGATCCAGCGTCGCCTGTGGCCTCCGCTGCCTGGGCCGGGTCGCCGTGCAGCGGCACCCGGGCAGCAGCGGCCTCACGACCCACGCATTTCCTCCTGAGGTGCGCGTCCTCCGTCGGCCAGCCACTGCACCAGCGGCCGGATCGAATGACGCCAGGCGAGATGTTCGACCGTCTGCACCACCGACTCGCTGGAATAGCGGTCGCGCTCCTGCACGAAGCGGTCGAGCGCCTCGGCGACGCCCGGCCCGGTCGCTTCCTTGATGAACAGGCCGTTGTGGGCGTTGACGACTTCGAGAAAACCGCCGACGCGGGTCGCGATCGCCGGCACACCGAGCGACAGCGCCAGCAGCAGCACGCCGCTCTGGTCGATGTGGCGGTACGGCAGGACGGCCGCATCGGCTGCGGCGAAGGCCTTCGCGATGATGTCTTCGTCGACGAAACCTTCGAACCACACCAGTTGCTTGCGCGCGGCCATCGCTTCCAATCGCCGGCGCATGTTGTTGCCGTACTCGTCCGGCGAGCAGCGGCCGGCGACGATCAGGGTGTAATCGGGACGGATATCGAGCGCGTCGAGCAGCAGTTCCAGTCCCTTGAACTGGGAGACATACCCGAAGAAGATGAAGGCCGGGCGACTCGGATCGGCACCGATGGCCGCTTTCGCCTGCACCTTCGTGAGCGGCAGGCGTTCCACCGCGTCGTTGAGCCCGTGCTCGACCTGCAGGATCTTATCGGCCGACACCTGGAACTGTTCGACCAGCGCTTTGGCGGTGCTGGTGGTATGCACGAGCAGCATGTGCGGGATGCGGTAGATGAGCCAGTAGATCACCTTCATCGTCGCGGTATGGCGGTCGTGCGGCAGGGTGTTGTGCACCGTCAGGGTCAACCGACGGGCGATCAGGCGCAGCAACAGCCCTTCGAGGATGCCCACAAACCACTCGGGCCGCAGCATGCCGATGATCATCACCGTCCCATGACGGTGGCGCCAGACCTCGCGCAGCAGCCGCAGATGGTAGAGCACCAGATCACGCGCCTTGCGCCATGCCGGCCGGCGCGAATCCTGCGAGCCGCGGATGTTCTTCAGCGTGACGCCCGGATGCAGCCGGGACGCGAGCGTGGTGTCGGACCCGAGCAGCACCACCGGCACACCGTTGCTGGCCAGGCCATTGGCAAAGCCGAGTTCATAGTGCGACTGGAAGCCGTGGGAAACGAGCAGGACGGCGTCGGAGTTCATAGGCTTTGTTTCTTGCGTCGGCGTTCACGAGCGGGCTTACAGACCCAGCACCCGACTCACGAGCCGGCCGACACGGTTGGAGGGAAGCCGCCCCCGCAGCACGCCGCACAACTCTTCTCCGATCAGCAGGCCACGCGTTGCCACCACCAAGGCCACCAACAGCAAGCCGACGAAGGCAAAACGCACGATGACGGCGGGCCGGGGGTAGGCCTCGAGCGGCAGCCAGCCGCTGAGCAGCCAGGCACCCACCGCAGCGGCGGCCAGCACCAGGCCGCCGGCCAATGCACGCGCAAAACGGCGGTGCGCCAGCCCGATGCGACGCGACAGCAGCAGATAGAGCATCAGCGACCGCAATGCGTGGGCGATCGGCACGAGCCAGACGGCGAGCGACAGCGGCAGCGCGCCGCTGACGGCGAAACCGAGCAGCAGCACGGTGGCCACCAGCAATTGCGAGGCGAGTTCCTTGCCCACCGAACCCGTGGCCCACATGAAGGACGCCGTGTTGGTTGCGAGCACATAGCAGGGCATCGCGACGGCAAAAGCCCGGAACAAGGGGATCGCCTCGATCCAGCGATCGCCATACAGCAGCAGGATCAACGGCTCCGATGCCACCGCCAACAACGCGAAGGCGGGCAGCAGCACCAAGGCCATACCGGCGCTGACGGCGCAATAGCCACGGCACAGCCGCTCGTTGTCGCTTTGCAGGCGCGAGGCCATGGCCAGCGACACCGAATGCACGGAATGGCTCAGCAGCGTGGCCGGTGCACGCGCCAGCCCCAGGGCGGCCGAATAGGCGCCCAGCGCGGTGACGCCCCAGATACGGCCGACGATGGCGCGGTCGAGGGTGTCGACCGCCCACGAAGCCAGCGCGCTGCCGAGCACCTTGGCGCTGTAGCTGCGCAGGCCGGCGCTCATCCGGAACAGCGGCCGCAGCGGATGACGCACGATGCTGTAGGCGGCCAGCACCGCGATGAACGACTGGCAGGCGAACGCGGCCACCAGCGACCAGACGCCCCACCCCGTCAGGGCCAGCGCGATGCCCAGCCCACCGAAGCTGGTGACATAGGCGCCCACCTGGATCAGCTGCCAGCGCTTCATGTCGAAGTTGCGCCGCATCAGGCTGGCGGGGATGTTGCACAGGCCCTGCAGCACGACCAACGGCCCGCACACCATCAGCGGGCCGGTCAAGGCCGGCTCGTCGAACAGCGAAGCCAGATAGGGGGCGGCGCCCATCAGCGCCAGGCCGACGATGCCGCCTTGCAGCAGCACGGCGCCGATGGCCTGCCGGATCGCGTCGTCGGTCACCTCCTGCATCTGGATCAGCGCGGCGCCCATGCCGCTCTCGGCCAGCAACCAGCCGAAACCGATCACGACCAGCAGCACCGCGAACTGGCCGTAGACCTGGGGGCCGAGCACGCGCGCGAGCACGACCTGCACCCCCAGCTGCGCCAAGGCCCGGGCGATCGCACCGGCGTAGTTCCACACCACCGCAGACAGGCTGCGTTGGGCGACGTTGGCCGTGTTCACCGCGAGCATGGGGTGGAACGCGAGTGACGCGACTCGCTGCGATGTGGGCGCGTCATCAGAGCGCCTTGAACGCTTGATAGGCCGCGGCCAGACCTTCACGCAGGCCTGTGCGCGCGGACCATCCCATCGCGTTCAGGCGCGAGACGTCCATCAGCTTTCGCGGCGTGCCGTCGGGCTTCGACGTGTCGAAGACCAAACGGCCGTCAAACCCCACCACCTCCGAGACCAGCTCGGCCAGCTCGCGGATGGTGACGTCGTTGCCGACCCCGATGTTGACCAGCGGGGGCTCGAACTTGCCGGTCTTCGATTCGTCGCTGCCCAGCAGGCCGTCGTACTTCTCGCTCGGCAAATTCATCAGGAAGACGCAGGCGTCGGCCATGTCGTCGCTGAAGAGGAACTCGCGGCGCGGGGTTCCGGTGCCCCATACCGTCACTTCGGCGGCGCCCTGCTGCTTGGCCTCGTGGAACTTGCGGATCAAGGCCGGGATGACGTGGCTGGTGTTGAGGTCGTAGTTGTCGCCCGGACCGTACAGGTTGGTCGGCATCACCGCGAGGTACTTGGTGCCGTACTGGCGGTTGTAGCTCCAGCACATCTCGACGCCGGCGATCTTGGCCAGCGCATAGGGACGGTTGGTGGGCTCGAGCGGGCCGGTCAGCAGCACGTCCTCGCGCATCGGCTGGGGTGCATGCTTGGGATAGATGCAGCTCGAGCCGAGGAACATCAAGCGCTGCACACCGTTCTGATAGGCCGCGTGGATGACGTTGCTCTGGATGGCCAGGTTGTCGCGAATGAAGTCGGCCGGATAGCTGTTGTTGGCGACGATGCCGCCGACCTTGGCAGCGGCGAGGAACACATAGTCGGGTCGCTCGCGTTCAAAGAAGGCGCGCGTCGCATGCGGGTCGCACAGGTCGAGCTCGGCGTGGGTGCGCAGCACCAGGTTGCGGAAACCCGCCCCCTGGAGATTGCGCACCAGCGCGGAGCCGACCAGGCCCCGGTGCCCTGCGACGTAGATCTTGGCGTCAGGCTGCATACCAGGCGGTCACTCGTGGTAGTCGTAGGCCTGGAAGCCGGCCATCTTGACCAGCGAATCGCGACGCGCGGCCGTGTAATCGCTCTCGATCATCTCCTTGACCAGTTCCTGGAAGGTGATCCGGGGCGTCCAACCCAGGCGTTCCTTGGCCCGGGTCGGGTCGCCCAACAGCGTCTCGACTTCGGTCGGACGGAAATAACGCGGATCGACCCGCACGATGACGTCGCCGACCTTGCACTTGGCCCGGTCACCCTCGACCTTGCTGACGATGCCGACCTCGTTCTCGCCCTCACCTTCGAACGCGACGGTGATGCCGAGCTCCTTGGCCGCGAATTCGACGAACTGGCGTACGCTGTATTGCTGGCCGGTGGCGATCACGAAGTCTTCCGCGTGGTCTTGCTGCAGCATCATCCACTGCATCTCGACGTAGTCGCGCGCGTGGCCCCAGTCGCGCAGGGCGCTCATGTTGCCGAGGTAGAGGCAGTCCTGCAGGCCCAGCGCCACGCGGGCGATGGCTCGCGTGATCTTGCGCGTGACGAAGGTTTCGCCACGCAGCGGGCTCTCGTGGTTGAACAGCACGCCGTTGCAGGCGTACATGCCGTAGGCTTCGCGGTAGTTGACCGTGATCCAGTAGGCGTAGAGCTTGGCGACCGCATACGGGCTGCGCGGGTAGAAGGGGGTGGTCTCCTTCTGCGGGATCTCCTGCACCAGGCCGTACAACTCCGACGTCGACGCCTGGTAGAAGCGCGTCTTCTTCTCGAGGCCGAGGATGCGGATGGCTTCGAGCAGACGCAGTGCGCCGATGCCGTCGGCATTGGCCGTGTACTCGGGCTCTTCGAAGCTCACCGCCACGTGGCTCTGCGCTGCCAGGTTGTAGATCTCGTCGGGCTGCACCTTCTGCACGATGCGCAGCAGGCTGGTCGAGTCGGTCAGATCCCCGTAGTGCAGGATGAAGTTGCGGTTGTCGACGTGGGGATCCTGGTACAGGTGGTCGATGCGGTCGGTGTTGAAGAGCGAACTGCGGCGTTTGATGCCATGCACCTCGTAGCCCTTCTTCAGCAGGAACTCCGAGAGATACGCGCCGTCTTGGCCGGTCACACCCGTGATCAGGGCGATTTTCTTTTGAGTCATCGTACGTCGTTGGTTAACGGTTCGAGGAGCCGCGGTGCAGGTCACCGCGGCCTCGTCTCAGGGCTGCTGTTGTTGGCCTGCGGCGCCAAACAGCCGAGACTGGTATTCGGGCGACATGGCCGCAGCGGCGTCGCGCAAAAAGGCCGTCTGGATGTCGTAAGCCCGGGTGGTGTCGGTGTCGAGCGACGACACCCGCACCAGCATGCCGTCCGGGATACGCCCGCGCAGGCCATAGGTCAGCTGCATCAACTTCCACTGTGTGTCGTTGTTGGCGACCTTGTCGCCCACCACGATCCAGTAGAGCACTGGCTCGGTGCGCCCGCCCATGCGGGTCAACACCTTGCGCACCGGCAGGTTGCGCCCCAGCAGCTCCATCTGGTCGCGCTGCACCGACAAGACCTGGAAGCCTTGAGCGGGATAGCAAACTTCGGGCCGGTGCACTTGCATGCCGTCGGTCTGATCGCCGCCGTAGGCGATCGACAGCATCACGCGTTCACCGCGGCTGTTGACATAGGTGCGGGACAGCACCTGGCTGTAGATGCGCTCGATGGTGGCCTGCACGTCGGGCGACGGCAGCACCACCGGCACGCGCTCGTCGATGCTCCAGTCGCCGAACTTCTTCGGGAAGCCGACTTCGAGATTCACCTTGGGCCCGCCGTCGGCCACCCGTACCGTGGGCCGTGCCACGACCGCCATCGCGGCGGCCAGCATCATCAGTCCGGCCACGAGCCAGACACGCATTTGGGAGGTCATGCCGGAACTCCTTTCTTGCGCTGGAACAGCCCGAGCAAGCCGTCGAAGCTGAACAACAAGGTCAAGGCGATGACGAACAACACCATGCCGGCCGCGCCGTGGATGAAGCCCTGCCCCGCTTCGTCGCCGAAGTGGTAGGTGACCAGCACGAGGATCATCACCCGCACCGAATTGGCCAGGAAGGCGATCGGCAGGATGCTGGCGAGGATGGCGATGTTGCGCCACCGGCTGGTGTGCTTCATCAGGTAGACGTACAGCAGGCCGAGCGCCGACAGGCTGAACATGCTGTTGAGGCCGGAGCAGGCGTCGGCCACCAGCAACTGGTATTGGCCGATCGTCAGCACCACACCGCTGCGGGCGATCGGGTAGCCCGCCTCATAGAGCAGGTTCTCGGCCACCACCGACACCGTCCGCTTGAGCGGGCCGGTGAGGCTGTCGATCACCGCCGCCGGCAGCGGCACCATGAAGACCAGGAACAGGATCGGGAAGGTCACCACGCGCACCGCCCGCCAGCCGAACAGCACGGCGATGCCCCCGGTGAGCAACGGGATCTGAGACCCGACCTCGAACAGCAGGATCTGCTGCGAGCGGCCGACCACGTAGAGCAGCAAGCCGAACACCAGCACCGCCCACGCCAGCTTGGAGCGTCCACCGTCTTCGGCGGCCGCGACGAACTCGTCCCGCTTCTGCCAGAAGATCCAGAGCGAGACGGCAAGAATCAGCGGTCCGTGCCCCTGCTCCTCGCTTTTCCAAATGGTCTTGGACAGCTCGAGGAACGTCGGCACATAGAGGACCAGCAGCCCCGCCACAAGAGGCACAGCCCAGGCCAACCATGGCCGCCGCGTGGCGGGGAGAGGCATCGTCGTTTGCATCATCAATGCTCGTTCATGATGACACCCGCCAACTTGGCGGGGCTACCGCTGATCGTCGCCACCAGGTCCTGCAGCCGGCTCACCTTGGACTTGCCTTGCCGCGCCACCACCAGGGCCGACCCGCATTTCGCGGCGATCACCGTCGCGTCGGAGCCGTAAACGGCGGCCGGCGTGTCGACGATGACGTGGTCGAACTTGGTCAGCAACTCGCGCATCAGCAAGCCGAAGGCCGGCCGCTCGACCAACTCCGAAGGGTTGGGCGGCGTGATGCCGACCGGCAGCACGAACAGGCTGGGCAGGTTGGGCACGTGCTTGATCACGTTGGTCTCGGCCCGGCCCGACAAGATGCCGGACAGGCCCGAGGAACTGTCGAGCTCGAACACTTCGTGCTGACGCGGGCCGCGCAGATCGGCGTCCACCAGCAGGGTGCGGCCGCCCAGTTGCGACAGCACCACCGCCAGGTTGGCCGAGAAGAAGGTCTTGCCGTCGCCCGAGTCGGGGCTGATGATGGCCAGCGCCCGGCGCGGCTCATCGTTGGTGAAGACCCGCATCATCAACTGGCTGCGGATGGCCCGGAAGGCCTCGGCCTGGTGCGAGAAAGGCTGCGTCGCCGTCACCAGTTCCGACCCCAGCTGCCGGCGATCGTCCGGCGCGTAGGGATAGTGGAACTGCTGCGACAACGCGAACATCACGTCGTCGTCGCTCGCCAGGCCCAGCGCGACCACGGCCTCGCCGAAGCGCACGCCCTTCTCGCGCTGGAACTGCAGCACTTGGTCGACCTGTTCGGCCGACAGATTTTTCTTGCGACGGATGATGTCGCCGATGGGACGGTCGTGCACGGCCGTCGGCTTCACGTCTTCTACCGGGTTGGGCACCGGGTGAAGATGCGGAGCCGCTGCACTGGCATCGCGAAAGGTGGCCATTCACGCTCCCTTCGGGCGAGGCAGTTGACCGAGGACGCGCCTCGGGATCATGGCGTTGCCGCCGCTTCCGCGGAACAGCAGCTTGCGCCGCAACGGCTTGGGCATCACGCCCAGCACGGGCAGACCGAGCAGTTGCACCACGTCCTCGTAAGAACGGGCACGACGGTCGAGCAGTTCGAGCAGGAAGCTGGCGGCCACTGCGAGCACCGAGCCCACAGCCAGCGCCATCATCATGATCAACATCACCTTGGGCGACGACGGTGCCGCCGGCTCGACCGCCGGGCTGAGGACCGAGGCGTTGGTGGTGTTGGTGTGGCTCTCGAGGCTGGTCTGGTTCAGGCGCGCGAGCACCGCGTCGTAGGCACGCTGGGCGTTCTCGACGTCCTTGACCAGCACCATCGCCTCGTCACGCCGCTCACGCATCTTCAGCAGCAGCTCGCGCTGGGCATCCAGTGCGGCGCGCACTTCGGCCTCGCGCAGGCGGTTGATGTTGTTGCTCACCGAGACCCCGCCGGTGACGCGACGCGTCTCGCCCTCGATGCGGCCACGCAGCGCGTTGATGCTGGCCTGCGCCTCGATCACCTGCGGATGGCTGTTGCCGTAACGTGCGCTCAACTCTTGCAGTTTCACTTCCTGGCGGTCCAGGTCACCTTTGAGGCTGGCGATCAGGGGGTTTTGCAGCACATCGGGCGTCTCGCTCGCCGACGTCTTCGCCTGGTTCTGACGGCTGCTGGTGTCTGCCGCCAGTGCCTGGATGGCCACCAGCTGCGACGACAACTCCTGCAGACGGGCGCTCTCGATGTCGAGGCGTTCGTCGGTCGCCACCAAGCCGTGCTCCTTCTGGTAAGCCGACAAGCGCGCCTGGGCCCCTTCGAGCTGCGCACGCAACTCCTTCGCACGGGTGTCGAAGAAGGACGAGTACTGCTTGGCGGGTTCGACGCGCAGATCGAGGTTGGTGTCGATGTAGGCCTGCACGAAGGCATTGGTCAACAACGCGGAGAACTTCGGATCGACCGACTGGTAGTTCACCGACAACACGTTCGAATCGCCGGACGGCTTGACCTCGAGCTTGCGCAGCAAGGCCTTCGCCAACCAGGATTCGACGCTGCTGCCGGTGCCACCGGTCGCTTCGCGCCACTGCTCGACCGTCTGGGGGTTTTCCGCCAGACGCAGGTTGCGCACCACACGCTGCGCCACCCGCTCGCTGCGCACGATCTCGAGTTGGGTCAGCAGGTAGTTCGGCGTACCCGGCAAGATCATCCCCGCGACCGGATCGGGCGAGCGGACGTCGACCAGCACGGTCGCCGTGGCCGTGTACTCCTTGTCGAGCATGAACACCGCCCCGGTGGCGCCGCCGACCACAACGAGGAAGACCGCCAGCGCGACCTTCCAGCGCGCCAGCAGGATGGAGAAGAACTGACCCAAAGACATCACGTCACCTTCTTAGAACAGGCTTTCGCGCACGTAGACGACGTCGCCGTCGCGCAAAAGGTCTTCCATTGTCGGCTGGATCACCTGCACTTTGCCGTCAGGACCGCGGCGGTGCACGCGCAGGCCCCTTTCGGTGCCGCGCTGCGTCAGGCCGCCACCGGTCGCCAGGGCTTGCATCACCGTCAGGTTGCGCTCGAGGCGCAGCGCACCGGGACGTTGCACCTCGCCGTAGATGTAGACGGTGGGCATGCGGTCCACGTACACCACGTCGCCGTTCTGCAGCACGATGTCGTCGCTCGTCTTGCCGGACACGAAGATGTTCGGCAGGCTGACTTCGGCGCGGAACGGCTTGTTGCCGCGGGTGCCGTTGACGACGATGGTGTCGGCGCCGGTGCCGGCAATGCCGCCGGCCATGGCCAGCAAGTCGGTCAGCTTGGTGTTGGCCATCTCGAGCGGATAGCGGCCCGGCCGGTTGACCTGGCCCAGCACCGACACCTGGTTGCCACGCACCTGCACGATCAGGATCGAAACCTGCGGCTGCTTGACGAAGTTGCCGCTACGCAAGCCCTCGGCAATGCGCTTTTCGGCCTGCACGATCGTCAAACCGCCCAGTTGCACCTGGCCCAGCAGCGGGTAGGTCACGCTGCCGGATTCGTTGACGCGGGTCTCGAGCGTCAGGTCGGGGCTTTGGAACACATTGATGCGCACCACGTCCCCGGGGCCGATCACGTATTCACGCGCGGTGGTCCCCTGGGCGCCGACACCGGTGAAGGTCAGCAGGAGAAAAAGCGCAGCAATCCATCGACGAAGAGAAAAAAACATCATTTCAGTCCAGACAAACCTTTGCTGATCGCGGCATCGTTGCCTGCCGCGGCGGAGCCGGCTGGTGCCGGAGCGGGCGCTGCTGCCGCAGAGGCTGCGTCGCCCTTGGCGGGTGCAGCCTGGGCGAACTTGCCCACGTACTGAATTTCAGCGTTCTTGCGCAGCGCCTTGATTTCGTCCTCGACCACCTTGCGCTTGCGCTCGTTGAGGATGAACTGTTCGATCGCAGGGCGCGCCTTGATCTCGTCGACCGGCATTTCGCGCGACGCCACCAGCACGATGGCCTGCACGCCGTTTTCGGTCGGCACCATCATGGCCTGGCCGTCCTTCATCTGATGGAAGGCGTCGAGCATGTTCAGCGGCAACTGCTCGGCCGCACGTGCCGCCTGGTTGACACCGAACTTGATGTTGTTGGCTTTCAAGTACTCGAGGAATTCGCCGGTGGACTTGGCGCTCTTCAACTGCTCCTGCAAAACCGGGAGCTGCGCCTTGTCGGTTTGGATGGCGATCTCTTGCAAGTTATAGACCCGACGCTGGCTGAACAGGGCCGGTTTCGCCTGGTAGTAAGACCGCACCTCCTCCGGAGACGGTTTGGAGGCGGCCTCGGCGACCTTTTCGAGATACACGCGCGACAGAATCTCGCGTTTGGCGGCGTCCATGGCCTGAACCACGCGCGGGTCGCGGTCGAGCTTCATTTCCTCGGCCTTCTGTACCGCCAGTTGCTGGTCGATCAAACGCTCCAGCACGGTGCGGCTGGCGCCCTCGGCCTGCTCGGGTTTGAGGCCCGGCTGGCGTTGGAGCATGTGGTTGATCTGGTGAACCGAGATCTCAGTCTTGTTGACCTTCGCGGCCACTTGGCTGGCCGGCTTGTCCTTCTCTTCGCCGCAAGCGGCGAGAAGCACGGACACGACCACGGCAGATGTGACGGCGATGCTGCGCATGGCCGTAACAGCGACAGGACGACGCATGGTGCTCATCTTCGAAACTGCTCCCTGCACCTGAGAGGGTGCTGATTGCTTGTCAAGTCTTGCTTGACCAGGATTTCCACTATTGCGCGGACGATCAACCCTGCGGCTGGCGTGATACCCGCCCGCAGAGCGAAGACGAGTGTACCGGTGCGACTTCCGACCTAGGTAACCCCTGGTTAAGGGGCTTTGCGGAAACAAAAAGTCTCAGACGCTGCAGAAACATCTAGCCTAAAAGGCCGCGATGACAAGGCGTTGACGCGAACGTGCCAACCCGAGGGGCGGCGGCCCTGTCCGGGCCTGCGTCTTATTGCAGGGCTTGGACCCCCGCCAGCAACCAGCCGGAGGATCCGTCACGCGGTTTGGTGAGATTCCAAACCTCCCGAAAAGGGGCTGCACCGGATGTGATTTCTTCCCGGATCATGCCGGAAAACTCGACGCTGGCGAGGAAGGTGGTGCCCACATCTTCGACGCCGAGCAGTTCGGCCTGCAGGGTCACCACGTCGGTGCGGTTGGGCTGGTCGCCGCGTTCCGCCAATTGCAGGCGGATGTGGCCGAGCATGTCGTCGGTCATCAGCGCCCGCAACGCCTCGAGGTCGGCCCGGTCCCAGGCTTCCTGGAGGAGCACAAAGTTACGTTTGGCCGACTGCAAGAAGCCGGCCGCGTCGAAGCCCTTCGGCACCCCCCAGCGAAACTCGCCGGTGCGCGAGGCCACCTCGTCGATGCCGCCACTGGGGCCGTAGTGCACACTCGACTCCGGCGCCAAGGACGCCGGCTCATAGCCGCTGGCGGCAAACGACGAACGGCCGCCCGAGCGCGGTTTGGTCTGCGGTCCGTCCTGGAATGCGAGCGGCGCCCCGCCACCCGGCAAGAAACGCCGCGCCGCGCGCCACAAGCCCCAACCCAGGGCCCCGAGCAGCACCAGCGCCAGTCCGGCCACCGTCCAATCGGCCACGCCCGCGCCCACTCCCAGCCGGGCCAGCAGCGCAGACAGGCCCAGTCCGCTGGCCAACCCTCCGATCCACGCCCGCTCCTGGCCGGCGTCGGACCGGTCGAGCGATTCGGCCGCCGCTGGCAACCCTGCCCGGAATTCCTCCTCGCCGCCTCTCTGCATGCCCGCGGCCGTCGCGCCGCCGGACCAGGTCGCACCCCTGGCACCGCTGTCGGCGGAGGGCTGCGCGCCCGTTTCGCCCGACGCCAGTCGCGCGGCGGCGGCCGGGCCACCGAACGGACCGAGCAGCGCCGCGCAGCAGAAGGACAACACGAGCTTGTACAGATTCATGACACCAAGCCGGCTCCGGCGACCATCACGCGCCGCCGCCGGCCTCCTCAACACTTGATCCCGACGTGCAACGCGACCACCCCGGCCGTCAGGTTGTGAACATCCACATGGCCGAAACCGGCCGTCTTCATCATGCCCTTCAACTCCTGCTGGCCCGGGTGCATGCGGATCGACTCGGCAAGGTAGCGATAGCTCTGCGCGTCGCCGGCGATCCACTGCCCCAGACGCGGCAGGACGTTGAACGAATACCAGTCGTAGGCCTTTTCGAGCGGCCGGGCGACCTTGGAGAACTCGAGCACCAGCAGCTTGCCGCCCGGCTTGAGCACACGGCACATCTCGGCCAGCGCCTTGTCTTTGTGGGTCATGTTGCGCAACCCGAAGGCGACGCTGACGATGTCGAAGCTGTTGGGGGCGAAGGGCAGCGTCTCGGCGTCGCAGATCGAGGTCGGCAGCACCACACCCTGGTCGAGCAGCCGGTCGCGGCCGACGCGCAGCATCGCCTCGTTGATGTCGGTGTGCACCACGCAGCCCGCGCTGCCGACCCGTTTGGCGAAGGCGGCGGCGAGGTCGCCGGTGCCGCCGGCGATGTCGAGCACACGCTGGCCTTCGCGCGCGCCGGAGACGGCCACCGTGTAAGCCTTCCAGGCACGGTGCAGCCCCATCGACATCAGGTCGTTCATCACGTCGTACTTCGACGCCACCGAGTCGAACACGCCGCGCACGCGCCGCGCCTTCTCGGCCTCTTCGACCGTCTCGAAACCAAAATGGGTGCTGCTCATATATAAGAAGTGATCCTAAGTGCCCGAGTGAGCCATTTTTTCCACAACCCCGCACATGAATGGGTGATCAACCCACCCATTCAGGCGAACTGAGGTGAAAAACATACAAAAGGGCGATGTAAAGACGTCACGGACCGGCATGTCAACGCGTCGACCCGCCGGTGCCACACCCCGGGGCGCGCGGATCGGGCATCGGTGCGTCTCGGTCCACGCCGGCCTGTTGCAGGCGGGCCAGATAGTCCGACCAGTAGCGGTCTTGCTCCGCGCCGAGCTGGTAGAGGTAGTCCCACGAGAAGATGCCGCTGTCGTGTCCGTCGCTGAAGGTCGGCTGCAAGGCGTAATGGCCGACGGGCTGCACCCCGATGATCTCCACCTCGCGTTTCCCGGTCTGCAGCACCTCCTGGCCCGGCCCGTGGCCCTTCACCTCGGCCGACGGCGAGCACACGCGCAGCAACTCGAACGGAATCTCGAAACGCTTGCCGTCCGAAAAGGCGATTTCGAGCCGGCGCGTTTGCTGATGCACCGTGATGTCGGTGGGCAGAGGTGAGTCTTTTTGAAGGCCGGCCATGGGAAACGCTGGGGAGACGGTCGAAACCGGAAATCAGAAGGCGTATGACACGCTGACGTGGAACTTGTCGTCACCCTTGTCGGGCACCGAAGGGTTTTCGGTGCGGTCGGCGCGGCTGCCGGTGACGACGTAGCCGTAGTCGGCGCTCAGGTTCGCGCCGCTCGGGTGAGCATAGCGCAGGCCGACTCCCACGCTCGCCAAGCGGTCCTTCTGGCGCCGTTCGGGTCGGTCGGCGACATCGCTGCGCACCAGGCCGGCGTCGACGAAGGCCGAGCCGCGCAGCCCCTGCACCCATTCGGGCGTGTACGCCTCGAGGTTGAACGACAGCCCGCTGTCGCCGTACAGCACCCGGTCCGGCACGCCGCGGATCGAGCCGACACCGCCGAGTCCGAAGGCTTCGCCCGCGATCAAAAGGTCGGGGCTCCACTGCGCCGCGCCGCGCGCCTGCAGCTGCCAGCCGCCGGCGAGTTCGCGCGCAATGCTGGCACCACCGCGCACCGCCTTCCAGTGGATGGTGTCGATGTCGCTGTTCTCGGTGCGGTAGGCCGACAGGCTGTTGCCGCCGCCACTGCCGACGTTCAGCGCGAACTCGAGGTGATAGGCCCACACCTGCCGCTCGGCTTCGCGGCGTCCGATGAACGCGAGCGACACCGGACGCGACCGGCGGTCGTCCTGCACCGCCTGGCCGTCGACTTCCGCCGCCCGGTACAACTTGTCTTCAAAAGCGAACGTGATGTAGGCGCGATAGCCGCCTTTGGGCACCAGGTATTGGGAATAGCCGAGTTTGTAGGTGCGGCCGGCGGCGGTGCTCTCGAAGGTGCCGTAGTCGGTGCCTGCGGCGGTCAACCCGAAGGTGCCGACCACGTCGGAGTCGGTCACGCTGGCAAAAGCGACGCCGCCCCAGTCGTAGAACGGCGCGCGGTAGGTCAGCCCCACCTGTTTGACGTGTGAGGGTTGGTCGACCGAGGTGGTGTAGGCCGCGCCCAGCACGTGGTCGCGGTTGAACAGGTTGTTGTAGCTGGCGGCGACCGACAGCCGGTCGCGCCCGGTCTCCCGCGTGCCCGCGTTGTTCCAGGCCACACCGGCCGACCAGGGTCGCTGCTCGGTCACCCGCACCGTGGCGTGCAGGCTCTCGTCGTCGGGTGCCTGCTTGAGCGACACCACCAGCTGACGCGACGGATTTTCGTTGGCGACCGCCGTCTCCCGCGCGAGTTTGAGCAGATTCGGCGACGTGCCTTCCTTCAGGCTGGGCAGTGCGCGGCGCACATTCGCATCGTCGAAATGCGGTCCGTTGCCTTGCAACTGCACCTTGCCCAGCGCGAAGCGGACCACGTTGAGCGTGATGGTGTCGCTCAGGGCTTGCGGCGGCAGCACCACGCGGTAGAGCGAGTAGCCGCGGTCCTGCAAGGCCTTCTCCAGCGCGGCGGTGGCGCGCTGCAGCACCTCGAGCGTCGCGTCTGCGCGCAAAAAGGGCGCCAGGATCTCGCTGGTTTCGCCGCTGCCGAGCGGGTTTTCGCCGTTGATCGCGAAACCCTTGATCGGAAACACCGCCTCGGGCGGTGCCGACACCGCCGGCGTGCGGGGCTCCTGCGCCCCGGCAGCCCCGTGGGCCGCCCAGGCCAGCAGCGCCGCGGCCGCAAGGCGGGCGGGTGCCGGCCTTGCGGCGCGTCGGGATGGATGCTTCATCAATACGTCCCTTCGATGACAAGCCGGTCAGCGGCAGACCTCTGCACCGGGCAGCAGGTCGCTCAACAGACTGTAGAGGGCAGGATGCTCGACGTCGGGCAATGGCGTCCGGTCGAACTCGATGAACAGGGGCAGCGCGGCCGGCCGTTTGGTCTCACCGCCAGGCGAAGCCCAGCCCGCCTCGCCGCGGCCGAGCTGCAGCACTTCGCCGGCCGTGGCGATCTCGACGTGGCCGTCGCGCACGTACACATACAAACCCTCGGGGTCGTCGCCGAGCGGCTCGGTGCCGAACAAGGCGTCGAGATCGACCTGCACCTCGTCGGGCCGCGGCGCGTCGATCTGCGGCCCGGCGTCGAGCCGGCGCACACCGGCCGGGCCGACGTGCAGCCCCTGGCCCTGGCCCACCAGTTCTTCGCCGCCGCCGGCGGGTGTCACCGCCACAGTGCCTTCCCAGGTGTACAGCGTGAGGCCGGACCCGGCCGGCCCGGCTTCACCGGCACACACCCCGGTGCACACGATGTCGAAGCCGGTGCCGCGGATGCCGATGGTCGCCGTGGCGGTCGCGATGCCGACCCGGTTCGGGTTGGCCCGCCCGATGACCCCGGTCAGCGCTCGCATCGACCCGCGCGCCAAACGCACCAGGAACGACCCTTCCGCCGGCGACTTCGCATCGAACACGAAGTTCTCCACCTTGAGCCGACTGTTCGCCGCCAATGCGGTGCGGCTCTGGTCGCGAAACACCAGCAACGCGAAGGTGCCGGCGCCGGTTTCCACCACATCGCCCGGATAGACCGGGCCGCCCAGCGCCAGTCGGCGGCGCGCGCCCGCGCCGTCTTCGGCGTAGACATCACCGCGCATCACCGCCAGCTTGGCGCTGGCCTGCACCGCGTTGGGCCGGGTCGGCTGCGCCACCCGGGTCGATTCCTCGCGACATTCGCTGGCCGCACACAGCCGGGCGTCGAAGTCGGTGCCGCGGATGCCGATGGTGGCGGTGGCCGTCTGCACCTGCGCGGCGTTGGGCGAGGTCTTGTTGATCAAGCCGGTGATGGCGCGGAAACCGCCGCGGAACAGCTGCGTCACCATCGAGTTGTCGGTGGCGTTTTCGCGGAAGCGGAAGGTGCGCAGCAGCAGGTCGGAATTGGGCCGCAGTGTCATGCGGGTGCCGTCGTTCAGTTTCACGATCGCGAACGACGCGGCGCCGGTGCTGAGCCGGTCGCCCTCGTTCAGCGGCAGGCCCTTGCCGAGCGTGCGCGGCGCCTGGCCCTGCAACTGGGCAAACCCGACGCCACGTGCGAAATCGACCTCACCGACGCGCTGCTGTGCGAGCGCAGGCAGCGCCAGCGCGGCGCCCCACATCACTGTCACGGCGAGCCGGCCCCAGGCCGCCCAACGCCGCAGCCCGGATCGGGCGCTCTGGTCAACGACAGACATTTTCGGCCTCCACTGCCACCTTGCCGAAACGCTCGGTCTCGAGCGTGCGCTGCAGTTCCACCAGCACCTGGATCACCGGGATGTCCACCCCGGTTTCCGGGGCGCCAGGCGGCGGTGGGGGTGGCGGCGCTATTTGGATGAAGCCGGCATTGGTGCTCGCGATGCCGAAGGGGTCGTCGGTGCCGTAATCGCCCGTGCAGCTGTCGTCGCAGACAACGTTGTTCAGCACCGGCACGTTCTTCGCGCCCGTCGCATAGGCCACCGCATCGGCGTTCTCGCCGCTGCCGCGCACGAAGCGCACGCTGCCGCCGCTGGCGGGCATGTTGACGGTCAGTGTGTCGCCGTAGCGGATCGCGCCGTAGGCCCCGGCAGCGCTACCGCCCCCAACCGTCAGGGAGGCGGCGTCGATCGTGACCGTGCCGCCTTCGGCCGACGCGGCGCCGTCGACACCCTGGATCAGCACCTCGGTGCCGGCCTTCAGCTGCAAGCTCTCGTTCGCCAGCACGCCGGCGTCGCCCGAGGCCAGGGGCGCCGCGTTGGGGCCGGCGCGCTGCGCCGCTTTGGCACTGAGGGCCGGCGCGCCGATGATGCGCAAGGCGCCGCCGGCCTCCAGGTTGACATTGACGCCCTGCACCTGCGGGCCCACCTCATCGCGGGCCGGGCGCACGTCCAGATCGCCGAGGGTGCGCAGCGTCACGTCGCCGCGGTCGTTGGTCGCCTGCAGCACTTGCAGCGTGGCGGTCCCGAGGTTGTTCAATTCGATCGCCGCGGTCCCGCTGCCCACGCCCACCCGGGCGTCCAGACGGCCGGCCTCGGTGGCCGCCCGGATCTGGTTCGCGGCCGCCAGCACCACGGTGTCACTGCGCAGCTGCGCGACCTTGGCCGAGGCGTCGCCGAGCACCGACCCCTGGTCCGCGCGCACCGTCAGGCGGCTGCCCGCCGACAGCACGCCGGTGCCGAGCTGTACGTCGCCCCCTTGGGAGCGCAGCTCGAGGTCGTCGAAATTGCCCATCGATTTGTCGACCAGCAAGCTCGCATCGGCAAGCAACACGCCCCGCGAGAAGGTCGAGCCGCTGCCCGTCAGCACTTCGACCTGTCCGGTGCGGGCCGGCGCGTCGCCCTCCAGGTGCAGTGCGACCTGGCCGCCGGACAACGTCTGGGCATACAACTGGTTGTCGTCGTCGGCCGCCAGCTGGACACGGATCGCGTCGCCCGCGTCCGAGCCGCCGATCAGCCCGCCGGACGCAAACAATTGAACCGCACCGTCGCCGCCGGCGGTGGCCTCGATGCGGCCCTTGCCGCTGGGGCCGTTGACGATGCTGGCGCCGCTGAGCCGCAGGGAGTCGGAGGTCAGCGTGCCGTCCAGCACCAAGCTGCCCTCGCCCGCGTCGAGCTGCAGCGTCGGGTTGGGCACCACGACCGCCAATGCGGACACCGGGAGGATCGAGCGCTCGGCGCTGCCGTCGAGGACCCGCAGGCCGTCGCTGAAGACCGACACCGTGCCGTCGAAGAACCCGTTGCCTTGCACGCGGAACGCCAGGCTTCCGAGCTGGTTGCCGGTGTCGCTCAGGTCGACCCGGGCCGCGGTGATGTCGAGGTGGGCGGTCTGCAGCGAGGAGCCCGACTGGATCACCTCGCCATCGGTGAAGAAATCGACCCGTTCGAAACGGCTCAGGTTGACGTTGCCGCCGCCCTCGCCGCCGCGGATCTCGATGCTCGGCGGCGTGCCTTCGCCGACGCCGGCGATGGTGCTCACCAGCAGCCGGCCCGCGGTGATGCGGTCCAGCTCACCCTGGTCGATCGTCAGCCCGTCGTCGAAGCCGCCGCCCAGCTCGCCTGCCTGTAACGCGACGGTCTGGAATCCGTTGCCTTGAAAGCTCACCTTGGGGGCTGCGAGGGTGCCGTCCCCGCCGGTCTCGCCGGTGTCGATGCGGAACGAGCCCAGCCCGGTGAAGCGAGCCTCGGTGCCCGCCGTCACCGCGGCGCGCAGCTGCACGCCGCCGCTCGAGTCGGAACCAGCGTCGAGCAAACGGCCGACGCTCAGGCCACGCACCACCGTGCTCGCGCTCGCGCCTTCCGTCACCGCGCCCAGGCCCAGCTCGTTCGACGTGCGGGCGTGCAGGTCGCGCCCGACGCTGCCCCACAGGTCCGCCTCGACGTCGTGCAGCGTCACGTCGCCATCGGGCGCTTGCGTGACCACTTCGACCGCCGCGCGCCGCCCGCCTTCGACGTCCCGGGTGCGCAGGCTGTCGATTTCGATGCTGCCGGCAGACGAGCGCAAGCTGACCGTGTTGGCCGGTTGAGAACCGCCGCCGGTGAATTCGGACGCGAAGGTCGGCGCCGTGTTGACAACGCGCGCGGTGAGGTCGCCCACCGCCTGCACCCTCAGGCGCCCGCCATCGGTGCTGACGTCGTTCAGCGCGACGCTCGCCTTGACCGGCCCCGCGTTCTGGGCGCTGTCGGTCCCGGCCAGCAGCGTGATGTCGCCGACGAAGGTGCTGCCCGAGATGAAGTTGCGGGTGGCGATGCGGGTCGGGCCGCCGTCGCGCAAATTGATGCCGCAGGCGGCGCCCGTCGCACAGCCCGCCTGCTTGGTTTCGAGCCACAGCGAGACGCCGGGGGCCATCAGCAGCTCGCTCTCGGCGCCCCAGCCTTCGGCGGTGATGGCCCGGGTGGCTTCGATCGTGACGGTGGAGCCGAACGAAAAGAAGGCCTCCAATTCGCTTTCGAAGACCTCGGTGGCCTGGCCCGGGAGTTCTTCTTCGGGCAGGTTGCCGTCGAAGTTGGTCGAGCCCGAGCCGGCGCGGATCACGATCGACTCCGGGTCGAGCAGCCAGCGGCCGCCCTGACCCATCGGTGCCGAGACGTCGGGCACGCCGCTGCGCAGCAAGGTCTTGCCCGAGGTTTCGACCCGGCCGCCGTTGCCGCCGCGTGCACCGCCGCGGGCGCTGAGCTTGCCGCGCGAAACGGTGCGGCCGTCGGACCACACCACCACGGTGCCGCCATCGCCCACCTCGACCGCGTCGGCCTTCAGGGTCGCACCCGGCGCCACGCTGGTGCTGCCGGCATTCTCAATCGTGGCATCGCGGCCCTGCCAGCCGCCGCCCACCAGCACCGCGCCCCCGCCCTGGCGGCCGGAGGCGTCCAGCGTCGCGCCGTCGAGCACGTGCGTCTGTTCGCCGGTCACGACGATCTGACCACCGCGTTCGCCGTTTCGTGCGCTGACCGCACCCGCGACCTCGGTCTGGTGCCGACCCTTCAGCCACACCTTGCCGTCCACCGTTTCGAGCCCGTCAGCGTGCACCATGCCGCGCTGCTTCAACGTACCGGCAAACAGGCCCACCGCGCCCGCTTCGACCGAGCCGAGGTTGAGCACCGTGTCGCCGCGGTTGGCCACTTCGAGCTGCACGCCTTCGAGGCCGCGGCCGGTGATGGTGACCGATTGGCCGGCCGCCAGGATGGCGTGGCCCTGCTCGACCTTCAACACACCTTGGTTGGTGATCTGCGGCGCGATCAGGTAGACGTCGCCATGCGCCTGCACGGCCCCAGTGATCGCAATGCCCCCCGGCACACCGTCGGCCTGCAGCCGCACCTTGCCGGCCCGCCAGTCGGTGTCGCTGACATTGAGCGTCGACGCGGTGAAGCCGGCCGTGTCGAGCACGGCGCCGCGACCGAACACGATGCCGGCGCTGTTGATCAGGAACACCCGCCCATTCGAGCCGAGCGTGCCGAGGATCTCGCTCGGCCTGCCGCCCGTCACGCGGTTGAGCACGCTGCTGTGCGCGCCCTGCTGCTGGAAGTACACGCTCTGGCCGCTGCCGATGCCGAAGCTTTGCCACTGGATGATGGCGCCCGCCGTGTTGCGCACCTGCAAGTGCGAGCCTTGCTGGTGGATCTGCACGTTGCCCTGCACCACCTGAGCCCCCTGCGGCAAAGCCAGCAGGCCCGACGACGCGAAGCCCAACGCCAGCGCGGCGGCCAGCGGCTGGACCGCGAAGCGCCGCGTCGCGCGGGCCGGGGTTTTCGATGCTGCCGTTCGCCGGCGCGGCAGCGTCGACACGCCGCTGTCCGCGCAGGACACAGGATAGGGCACGTTGGTGAAGGACATAGGTGCGGTCATGATGCTCTCCTCCGCGTCCCGGCGAAGGCGGGAACCAGCGGCGCTTCCTCACGGCGCCCTTGCGGCGCGCGGCCTGTTCAGGCCCCTGCCCTCGAGGGAGGGTCGAAAAGCCCAGGGATTACATCACCGAAGGCTGCAACGGCCAACCCTCGGACTAGGGATGCCCGGCGGTGCTGCCGCCCCCGCTGTCATTTCGCTTCGGATGTGGGGCCGAAAGCCTCGCGCATCGCTTGGTCGAGCGTGGCCGGCGTGGCGGCGAGCCGGGCCCGCGCCCCCTCCGGCACCTCACGCTGCCGCGGGCCCCATACCGGCTGCGGAAAGTGGCTGTCCCACACATGGCGGGCGATGATGTGCCAGTGCAGATGCGGCACCATGTTGCCGAACGCCGCCAGGTTGATCTTGGTGGGGCGCAGGTGGCGCCGCAACACCGCCTCGACCTCGGCCACCGCGTCCAGGCATTCGTGACGTTGCTCGGGCGTGAGGTCGGTCAGTTCGGCGCAATGCGCGTTCCAGATGACGCGGTAGTAGGCCGGGAAGTCCTGGTCTTCGACGCGCACCAGGCGCCAGTGCGGCCGTTGCAACACCAGCATCCCGCCGGGCGAGCGGCACAATTCGCAGGCGGGATGCAGTGCCGCCGCCCGGTCCCGGGCGTTCTCTTCTTCCGTGTGTCGAGCCATCGTGATCCCATCGAACAGCCACAGCATCATGGACGTTTCGGGCCGCACTTGCTGTCGATGTGCCGCCCGCGTGAAGCGTCATTATCGAGCGTTGCAGCAGCACTCTGGCGCTCGCCCCAGCGCGCTGGCACGCGGCACCGCATGAAGGCCGCCGAGACCTTGCAGCAGGCCCGGCTGGCGCTCCACAGCGCCGACTTCCGCACGGCCCGGGCGTGCTTCGACGCCGTGCTGCGCGCGGTGCCGGCCGAGCAGATCCGCCCGGCCTTGTGGTTCGGCTATGCGTGCACGCTGGCCGCTCTCGGCGAGTTGCGTGCGTCGACCGAGACGATCCGCTACATCGGCCCCGACGACCGTCTTGCGCTGCTGCAGCATCCGCACACCGACCGGGCGCTCGCCGACGTGCTCGCCGTCGGCTGGGACGCACACCAGGTGCAGGGCCTGCTGTGTGCCTACGCGATGCGGCAGGGCCGCTGGGAGTACCGCCCCGGCTTTGTCGCCGCGCTCGAGGCACTGGCCCAGCGTTGTGCCGGTGTGCCCTTGCACCGCTCGCTGGTGTTCGACGCCTTCTCCTTCGGCAGCGACGACGGCCTGATCGCCGCGTTGACGCGTCGCTTCGCGGACGACCATGCGCCGTCGCCCGCTGCACGTCCGGCCGCTGCAAGCGCGCCTTCACCGCGGACCGACGGCCGCTTGCGGATCGCGCTGCTGGGCGGCGGCTTCCGGCGCCACCCGACCTATTTTCTGCACCGGGACGTGGTCGCCGGGCTCGACCGCGCCCGGCTGCACCTGACCGGCATCTACCTCGACCCCGACGTCGATGTTTACACCGACGATCTGCGCGGCCTGTGCGACGCCTGGCAACACCGGGCCGGCGAAGACCCGGCCGAGGTCGCCCAGGCCATGCGCGCCGACGGCTACGACATCGTCTGGTCGCTCGGCAGCTTCCAGCAGAGCCCGGTCGCCGAGGTGCTGCTGCACCGCCCCGCGCAGCTGATCGTCAACGGGCTCGCGTCTTACTACCCGCATGGGCGCGGGCTGGTCGACTATGCGGTGATCGACCCGATCACGGTGCCGCCCGCCGCGCACGCGCACTGGGACGAAGCGCTGATCGAATTTCCCGCCACACCCTATGTGCTCGGCCGCGGTATGCCCGGTGCCCCCGCCGCCCGGCCCGACCGGGCCGCGCTCGGCCTGCCAGCCGACGCCCTGGTGCTGGCCGCCACGCACCAGAGCTACAAGCTGTCGCCCGAGTGTCTGGCGCTGTGGGCGGCGGTGTTGCAGCGCTGCCCGCAGGCCGTGCTGTGGCGACTCGAAAGCAAGCCCGCCACCGATGCCGCCTGGCGCGCCGGCCTGGCCCGCCACGGCATCGGCCCGGAACGGGAGTGGATCGCGCCGGCCACCTCCTGGGCCGCACACCAGGCCCGGCTGGGTGTCGCCGACCTGTTTCTCGACGCCACGCCGATGGGCGGCCACACCACGCTGCTCGAGGCGCTGGCGCAGGGTGTGCCGGCCGTGACCGTGCTCGGCCCCGGGCCGGCCGGCCGCATCGGCCACGCGATCTTGCAGGCGGTCGGGCTGGACGACGCCTGCACCGCGACCGCGCGGGAGTACGTCGAATCGGTGGCACGCTGGGCCGCCGACGGGTCGCTGCGCCGGCGCTGGCGCGAGCAGTTGCAGCAGCACCTGCCGGGCGGCCCCCATCTGAGCCCGGCACTCGATCCGGCGCGGCAGGCGCGCTGGTGGGAACAGGCCTTCACGCGCATCTGGCAGCGCCATCTGCAAGGGCTGCCGCCGGCGTCGTTGCGGATCGTCGACGAGGCGCAATAAAAATGAACACGCCCCGCGAGCGGGGCGTGTCGACCGCAGCAGCGGCGCGTCAGACCAGCACGCGCTCGATACCGCCCTGGTTGGCGCGCGCCACGTACTGCGGCATCCAGTCCTCGCCGAGGATCTGGCGCGCCATCTCGACGACGATGTAATCGGCTTCGAGCAGCCCGTTGTTCAGGTCGTTGCCGTAGCGGCTCAGGCCCTGCAGGCAGCTGGGGCACGAGGTCAGGATCTTCAGGTTCTCCTGCTCGCCGACGGCGCCGCTGGCGCGCATCGCCGCCTCGCTCTTGCGCAGCTCTTCCTGCTTGCGGAAGCGCACTTGCGTCGAGATGTCCGGGCGGGTCACGCCCAGGGTGCCCGACTCACCGCAGCAGCGCTCGTTCTTCACCACGTTGTCGCCGACCAGCGCCTTGACCGTCTTCATCGGGTCTTGCAGCTTCATCGGGCTGTGGCAGGGGTCGTGGTACAGATAGGTGCCCTTGGGCTCGATCTTCAGACCCTTCTCGAGCAAGAACTCGTGGATGTCGATGATGCGGCAGCCCGGGAAGATCTTGTCGAACTCGTAGCCCTGCAGCTGGTCGTAGCAGGTGCCGCAGCTCACCACCACGGTCTTGATGTCGAGGTAGTTCAGCGTGTTGGCCACACGGTGGAACAGCACCCGGTTGTCGGTGATGATCTTCTCGGCCTTGTCGAACTGGCCAGCACCGCGCTGCGGATAGCCGCAGCAGAGGTAGCCCGGCGGCAGCACGGTCTGCACGCCGGCATGCCACAACATCGCCTGCGTCGCCAGGCCCACCTGCGAGAACAAGCGCTCCGAGCCGCAGCCGGGGAAATAGAACACCGCTTCGGTCTCGGCGCTGGTGGTCTGCGGGTTGCGGATGATGGGGACGTAGTCCTTGTCTTCGATGTCCAGCAGCGCGCGCGCGGTCTTTTTCGGCAAGCCGCCCGGCATCTTCTTGTTGATGAAGTGGATCACCTGCTCGCGGATCGGCGCCGTGCCGACGGTGGCCGGCGGCTTCGCCGTCTGGCGCCGGGCCACGCTGCGCAGCACGTTGTTGGCCAGGCGCTGGACCTTGAAACCGACATCGACCGTCGCCGTGCGCAACAGCTTGATGGTCTCGGGGTTGGTGGCGTTGAGCATCATCATCGCCATCTTGTTGCCCGGCCGGAAGCTCTTCTTGCCCATCTTGCGCAGCAGGTTGCGCATGTTCATCGACACGTCGCCGAAGTCGATCTTCACCGGGCAAGGGTTGGCGCACTTGTGGCACACCGTGCAGTGGTCGGCGACGTCCTCGAACTCCTCCCAGTGCTTGATCGACACGCCGCGGCGCGTCTGCTCTTCGTACAGGAAGGCCTCGACCAGCAGCGAGGTGGCCAAAATCTTGTTGCGCGGGCTGTACAGCAGGTTGGCGCGCGGCACGTGGGTCGCGCACACCGGCTTGCACTTGCCGCAGCGCAAGCAGTCCTTGATCGACTCGGAGATCGCGCCGATGTCCGACTGCTGCATGATCAGCGACTCATGCCCCATCAGCCCGAAGCTGGGCGTGTAGGCATTGGTCAGGTCGGCGAACAAGCCGGGCTCGCGCATCAGCTTGCCCTTGTTGAAGCGGCCTTCCGGGTCGACGCGGCGTTTGTAGGCCGTGAACTCGCGGATCTCGGCGTCGGTCAGGAACTCGAGCTTGGTGATGCCGATGCCGTGCTCGCCCGAGATCACGCCGTCGAGGCTGCGGGCCAGCTTCATGATGCGGCCGACCGCCTCGTGGGCCGTCTGCAGCATCTCGTAGTTGTCGCTGTTGACCGGGATGTTGGTGTGCACGTTGCCGTCACCAGCGTGCATGTGCAGTGCCACCCAGACGCGCCCGCGCAGCACCTCCTTGTGCAGCCGCTTGCACTCGTCGACGATGGGCGCGAACGCGGCGCCGGCGAAGATGCCTTGCAGCGGCTTCAGGATCTGCGTCTTCCACGAAGCGCGCAGGCTGTGGTCCTGCAGCTGCGAGAAGAAGCTGCGGCCGCTGTCGGGCTGCACCATGTCGAGCTGGTGCAGCCAGCGCTGCCACAGCGCCGCGGTGTCGCGGATCACGGTCAGGGCCTGTTGCACGCGGTCTTCGAGCAGCTCGGCGCTGGGGATGTCGTTGGCGTCGTCGCCCTTGCCCAGCGGCAGCTGCCCGGCCATGAAATAGGCCTCGAGCCGCTCGGCCAGCGCAAGCTTGTTGCGCAGCGACAGCTCGATGTTGATGCGCTCGATGCCCTCGGTGTACTCGCCCATGCGGGGCAGCGGGATCACCACGTCTTCGTTGATCTTGAAGGCGTTGGTGTGCTTCGAGATGGCGGCGGTGCGCTTGCGGTCGAGCCAGAACTTCTTGCGGGCGTCGGCCGACACGGCCACGAAACCTTCACCGGCGCGGCCGTTGGCGAGCCGCACCACCTCCGAGGTTGCTTTCGCCACCGCGTCCGGGTCGTCGCCGACGATGTCGCCGATCAGCACCATCTTGGGCAACACGCCGCGCTTGGACTTGGTGGCGTAGCCCACCGCCTTCAGGTAGCGGTCGTCCAGGTGCTCAAGGCCGGCCAGGATGGCGCCGCCCCGCTTGGCCTCGGCGAACATGTAGTCCTTGATCTCGACGATGCTGGGCACCGCGTCCTTGGCGTTGCCGAAGAACTCGAGGCAGACCGTGCGCACATGGGCGGGCATGCGGTGCACCACCCAGCGTGCCGACGTGATCAGCCCGTCGCAGCCTTCTTTCTGGACGCCCGGCAGCCCGGCCAGGAATTTGTCGGTCACGTCCTTGCCCAGGCCCTCCTTGCGGAAGGTGCGGCCCGGGATGTCGAGCCGCTCGGTGCGCACCGGCGTCTTGCCGTCGGCCTCGAAATAACGCAGCTCGAAGCTGGCCACCTCGACATCGTGGATCTTGCCGAGGTTGTGGTTCAGGCGCACCACCTCCAGCCACTGCGCCTCGGGCGTCACCATGCGCCAGGAGGCCAGGTTGTCGAGCGCGGTGCCCCACAGCACAGCCTTCTTGCCACCGGCGTTCATCGCGATGTTGCCGCCGATGCACGAGGCTTCAGCCGAGGTCGGGTCGACCGCGAACACGTGGCCGCCGCGTTCGGCCGCGTCGGCCACGCGCTGCGTCACCACGCCGGCCTCGGTCCAGATGGTGGCGACCGGCCGGTCGAGGCCGGGCAGCGACACCATCTCCACCTCGGTCATCGCCTCGAGCTTTTCGGTGTTGATGACGGCCGACTGCCACGTCAGCGGCACGGCACCGCCGGTGTAGCCGGTGCCGCCGCCGCGCGGGATGATGGTCAGGCCCAGCTCGATGCAGTCCTTCACCAGCGCGGCCATCTCGGCCTCGGTGTCGGGCGTCAGCACCACGAACGGGTATTCGACGCGCCAGTCGGTCGCGTCGGTCACATGCGACACGCGGCTGAGGCCGTCGAACTTGATGTTGTCGCGCGCGGTGTGGCGGCCAAGCACCTTGACGGCACGCCGGCGCAGCTGGGCCACCGCCTCGAACTGCTCGGCAAAACTCGTCACGGCCTTGCGGGCCACCAACAGCAACTCGCCCACCAGGGCATCGCGGCCGTGGTCGTCGCCCGGCGTGCGCCGCTTCTCGACCTCGCGCAAGCGGTGGTGCAAGGCGTCGATCAGCAGCTTGCGGCGGCGCGGGTTGTCGAGCAGGTCGTCCTGCAGATACGGGTTGCGCTGCACCACCCAGATGTCGCCCAGCACCTCATACAGCATGCGCGCGGATCGGCCCGTCTGGCGCTCCTCACGCAGCCGGCTCAGCAGTTCCCAGGCGCGGGGGCCCAGGATGCGGATGACGATCTCGCGGTCGGAAAACGAGGTGTAGTTGTAAGGGATCTCGCGCAGCCGGGGGGCTGCGTGGCCGGCGTCCAGCTGGGCGGCGGCGATGTCCTTCAGGGGGAGCGGTGCGTTCATGGGCTCCGGGCGCGTGAGGCGTGGTTGTAACTGCGCTTAAACGGCAATCCTACCGCAGCGCCGCCGCTCGGCCTCCGCCCGGGGCCATCCGGGGCAGCGGAAAGCCGGGAAAACATGACAGAAGCAGCGACACGAGACAGCGGCGGCCGCCACTCAAGAGGCCCGATGCGGGCGACGGCCAGTGGGGCTTTCCCCCTTGCTCTGCCTGTACGATCCGACACATAAACGCCGCTGTCACAAACCGGCACGACCATGCGCGGTTTGCCGCCGCCCCCGACGCGGCGCCTTTTGTTCCCTGGAGTTGTATCGATGAAATCTCGTTTCCCCCTCGGCGCACTGGCCCTTGCCGGACTGATGACGTGGGCGCCCGCACACGCGCAAACCGAGATCCACTGGTGGCATTCGATGGGGGGCGCACTGGGCGAGTGGGTCAACGACCTGGCGCGCCAGTTCAACGAGAGCCAGAAGGACTACCGTATCGTGCCCACCTTCAAGGGCACCTACGACGAGACGATGACGGCCGCGGTGGCCGCCTTCCGCGCCGGCAACGCGCCGCATGTGCTGCAGGTGCTCGAGGTCGGCACCGCGACGATGATGGCGGCCAAGGGCGCCATCAAGCCGGTGGCCGAGGTCATGAAAGAAGCGGGGCAGAAGTTCGAGCCGCAGGCCTATGTGCCGGCCATTGGCGGCTACTACACGGCGCCCAACGGCCAGATGCTGAGCTTCCCGTTCAACAGCTCCACGACGGTGTTCCACTACAACAAGGACGCCTTCAAGGCCGCCGGCCTGAACCCCGACCGGCCGCCCAAGAGCTGGCCCGAGGTGGCGCTCGCCGCCGGGCAGCTGAAGGCGGCCGGCCACAAGTGCCCGTTCACCACCAGCTGGATCAGCTGGACCCAGCTCGAGAGCTTCTCGACCTGGCACAACGTCGAGTTCGCCAGCCAGCGCAATGGCTTCGGCGGCCCGTCGGCACGGCTGTCGTTCAACTCGCCGCTGCATGTGCGGCATTTCGAGAACCTGGCCAACATGGCCAAGCAGGGGCTGTTCATCTACAAGGGCCGCGGCAACGCGGCCGATGCCACCTTCGTCTCCGGCGAGTGCGCGATGATGACCGGCTCGTCGGGCCTCTACGGCAACATCAAGCGCAACGCCAAGTTCGCGGCCGGCATCGGCCCGCTGCCCTATTACCCCGACGTGCCCGGCACACCGCAAAACACCGTGATCGGCGGCGCCAGCCTGTGGGTGATGGCCGGCAAGAAGGCGCCGGACTACAAGGGCGTGGCGCAGTTCTTCGCGTTCTTGTCGCGGCCCGAGGTGGCCGCCGCCAGCCACCAGCGCACCGGTTATCTGCCGGTCACGCTGGCGTCGTACGAGCTGACCGAGAAGGCCGGCTTCTACCAGCAGAACCCGGGCACCGACGTGGCCGTGACGCAGATGGTGCGCAAGACCACCGACAAGTCGCGCGGCATCCGCCTCGGCAACTTCGTGCAGATCCGCACCATCATCGACGAGGAGACCGAGCAGTTGTGGGCCGGCAAGAAGCAGCCGAAGGAGGCGCTCGACGCGGCCGTCAAACGCGGCAACGAGCAGTTGCAGCGCTTCGAGCAGGCCAACCGCCGTTGACCCGACCCGTGACAGGCCCGGGCCCCGGCGTGGCGACGCAACGCCGGGGGTGATGCCGCATGGAAAAACGCGTCCGATTCCGGTCCCGCTGGCTGCCCTGGGTGCTCATCGCGCCGCAGATGGCGGTGGTGCTGGTGTTCTTCTTCTGGCCGGCCGCCCAGGCGCTCTACCAGAGCCTGCTGTCGCAGGACGCCTTCGGCATGTCGGTCGAGTTTGTCGGCCTGCAGAACTTCGAGCGGCTGTGGCACGACGAGAGCTACCTTGCATCGTTCAAGACGACGGCGCTGTTTTCGGTGCTGGTGGCCGCTTGCGGGCTGTCGATCGCGCTGCTGCTGGCGACCATGGCCAACCGGGTGGTGCGCGGCGCCCTCGCCTACCGCACGCTGCTGATCTGGCCCTATGCCGTCGCACCGGCCGTGGCCGGCGTGCTGTGGCTGTTCCTGTTCGCGCCGTCGATCGGCGTGGTCAGCCATGCCCTGCACACCATCGGCGTCGACTGGAACCATCTGCTGCAGGCGGGTGACGCGATGACGCTGGTGGTGATTGCCGCGGTCTGGAAGCAGATCTCGTACAACTTCCTGTTTTTCCTGGCCGGCCTGCAGTCCATCCCGCGCTCGCTGATCGAGGCCGCGGCCATCGACGGCGCCGGCCCCTGGCGACGCTTCTGGACCATCGTGTTCCCGCTGCTGTCGCCGACCACGTTTTTCCTGCTGGTGATCAACGTCGTCTACGCCTTCTTCGACACCTTCGCGATCGTCGACGCGGCCACCCAGGGCGGCCCGGGCAAGGAGACCGCGATCCTGGTCTACAAGCTCTATTACGACGGCTTCAAGGCGATGGACATGGGTGGCTCGGCGGCGCAGTCGGTGGTGCTGATGGTGATCGTCATCGCGCTCACTGTGGTGCAGTTCCGCTATGTTGAGCGTAAGGTGCAGTATTGACCGACCGAGGACACCCACCGCATGGTTGAACGCCGCCCCGCGCTGACGCTGCTGTCGCACCTGGTGCTGATCCTGGGCGTGCTGATCGTCGCCTTCCCGGTCTATGTGACCTTCGTCGCCTCGACCTACAGCGCCGAGCAGATCGCCCAGAGCCGACCACTGTCGCTATGGCCCGGCGACCAGTTCGTCGCCACCTACACCCGGGCGCTGTTCGGCGGCGAGGGCGATTACGGCGGCGTCAAGGCGCCTGTGGGCCGCATGATGTGGGTCAGCCTGGTGAGCGCGCTGGTGATCGCATTCGGCAAGATCGCCATCTCTCTGCTGTCGGCGTTTGCGGTCGTCTACTTCCGCTTTCCGCTGCGGCAGCTGTGCTTCTGGATGATCTTCGTGACGCTGATGCTGCCGGTGGAGGTGCGCATCGGGCCGACCTACGAAGTGGTCAGCCAGCTCGGCATGCTGAACACCTATGCGGGCCTGACCGTGCCCTTGATCGCCTCGGCCACCGCGACGTTTTTGTTCCGACAGTTTTTCCTGACGGTGCCCGAAGAACTGGCCGAAGCCGCCCGCATCGACGGCGCCGGCCCGATGCGCTTTTTCAAGGACGTGCTGCTGCCGCTGTCCAGCACCTCGATCGCCGCCTTGTTCGTGATCCAGTTCATCTACGGCTGGAACCAGTATCTGTGGCCCTTGCTGGTGACGACCAGCGAAGACATGACGCCGGTCGTGATGGGCATCAAGCGCCTGGTGGCCGGCGAGGCCTACACCGAATGGAACGTCGTGATGGCCACTGCCCTGCTCGCCATGCTGCCGCCGGCCGTGGTGGTGGTGCTGATGCAGAAGTGGTTCGTCAAGGGCCTGGTCGACACCGAGAAGTGACGCCGGCCCCCACCCCCAAGTTTCCGAGACCCGCACCCGACCCATGGCATCTTTGTCCCTCCGCAAGCTCGTCAAACGCTACGGCCACGGCGCCAAGGCGTCGCAGGTGCTCCACGGCGTCTCGGCCGACATCGCCGACGGCGAGTTCATCGTGATCGTCGGCCCGTCGGGCTGCGGCAAGTCGACACTGCTGCGGATGGTGGCGGGGCTGGAAGAGGTGAGCGACGGCGAGATCGCCATCGGCTCTCGTGTGGTCAACACGCTCGAGCCGTCCGAGCGCGACATCGCGATGGTGTTCCAGAACTACGCGCTGTATCCGCACATGAGCGTCTACGACAACATGGCCTACGGTCTGAAGATCAAGGGCCTTGCCAAGGACGACATCCGGTCTCGCGTCGAGAAGGCGGCGCGCATCCTCGAACTGTCGGCGCTGCTCGAGCGCAAGCCGCGCGAGCTGTCGGGCGGCCAGCGGCAGCGGGTGGCGATGGGCCGTGCCATCGTGCGCGAGCCGCAAGTGTTCCTGTTCGACGAACCGCTGTCCAACCTCGACGCCAAGCTGCGCGTGCAGACCCGGCTCGAGATCCAGAAGCTGCACCGCGAGCTCGGCATCACCTCGCTGTTCGTCACCCACGACCAGGTGGAGGCGATGACGCTGGCGCAGCGCATGATCGTGATGAACGCCGGTCGCATCGAGCAGATCGGCACACCCGACGAAGTGTATGCGGCCCCGGCTTCGACTTTCGTCGCCGGATTCATCGGCTCGCCGCCGATGAATCTGCTGCCGGGACGCCCGGACGGCAGCGACTGGGTGGTCGACCGCCAGCGGCTGGCCCTGCCGGCGGGCACCCGCATGCCGGCCGGCGACGCGCTCCTCGGGGTGCGGCCCGAACACCTGAGCGTCCGCCCCGAGGGTTGGCCCGCACGCGTCGAAATGGTCGAGGTGCTGGGCGCCGAACGGCTGCTGTATGTGACGCTCGGCGACACGCTGGCCGTCGTGCGCACCGACGACCAGAGCATGCGGCCCACGCCGGGCACGAGCTTGATGCTGAGCCCGCACCCGGGCAAGCTGCACTGGTTCGATGCCAACACGCGGCAACGGCTGTCTCCAGACGGCGGCAGGTGAGCCATGCACAGCACGGAGGTGATGGCATGAGCAGCGCCGCATGGCCTTATCCGCTGTGGGTCGCCCACCGCGGCGCCGGGCGTCTCGCACCCGAAAACACGCTGGCCGCCTTCCGCGTCGGTGCCGGGTTCGGCTACCGGATGTTCGAGTGCGACGTGAAGCTGAGCGCCGACGGCGAGTTGTTCCTGCTGCACGACGCCCGGCTCGAACGCACCAGCGACGGCACCGGTGTCGCGGGCGATCGGCCCTGGGCCGAATTGCGCCGCCTCGATGCCGGCAGCTGGCACAGCCGCACCTATGCCGGCGAGCCCTTGCCGACGCTCGACACCATCGCGCGTTATGTGCTGCGCAACGGCTACCACCTGAACGTCGAGATCAAGCCTTCGCCCGGCACCGAAGCGGCGACCGGCGCCGCCGTCGCGGACCGCTGCGCCCGCTTGTGGCGCGACAGCCGACCGGCCCCCGCCAGCCTGCCGTTGTTGACCTCGTTCCAACCCGAGGCTCTGCGGGCGGCCCAGGCGGCACAGCCTGGCCTGCCACGCGGCCTGCTGCTCGACCGCTGGCGCGACGGCTGGCTCGAAGAGGCGCAGTCGTTGGCCTGCGTCGCGGTGGTGGCCCACCATGCGCTGCTGGACGCCGAGTCGATCGCGACGCTGCATGCAGCGGACCTGCGCGTGCTGAGCTACACGGTCAACGACGCTTGCGAAGTCGAGCGTTTGCTGCAGGCCGGTATCGACGGCTTGATCACCGATGCCGTCGACCGCTTTGCTCCGGCAGGCCGATCGCCCGGTTGAGCAACGGCCTAGGGCCTGTTAACACTATGGGGGGACTCGCGCCGGCGCCTGCTGCGTTGCAAATGCTCGCCGTAGCCCCCGCTACGGCTGCGCTTTGCGCCTTGCAGGCGCCGCTTTGCTGAGTCACGCGAGCCCTCCCATAGTGTTAACAGGCCCTAATGCGGGAACACCCAGAGCAGCGCCAAGGTCATCACCAGATAGCGCAACAACTTGCCGATCGCCATGTAGAGCAAACAGGGCCAGAACGGCATCTGTAGCCACCCGGCCACACCGCACAGCGGATCGCCGACGACCGGTAGCCACGACATCAAGCACGCCTTAGGTCCGAAGCCGGCCAGCCACTGCAGCACGCGCGCCTTGGGGTGGTGGTGCGTCAGTTGTTCGTAGGCCTTCTCGGCACCGTAGCCCATCCAGTACGTGACGGCGCCGCCGGCGGTGTTGCCCGCGGTCGCCACCGCGATGCCCGCCCACAACAGATGCGGGTTCAGCTTGACCAGCCCGAACAAGGCCGGTTCGGAGCCGAGCGGCAACAGCGTCGCCGAGACGAGCGACACGACGAACAAGGTGCTGAGCCCGTACTCGGGCAGCGCGAGCATCGACAGCAATTGCTGCAACCACTGTTCCATGGCTGCGCATTATGGCGAGCGACGGCGGCGTCGCCCTCTTCATGAGTCGCAGTGGTGCCAGGGGGCTTCATTGCGTCTCGGAGCGCCGGCACTAGAACCGTGATGCGCTGCCCGGGCTTGGCGACCAATCGGTCGCTTCGCCCGCACCCACCGGTCCTTGCAGATTCGATGCCGACGACTGCGGATGGAAATGGCCCCGGCCCGCGGGGTAGGGCTGTGCGCGCGAGGAGCTGGTGGGTGGAACGGTGCCGGCGTTGCCCGTCGCCGCCCCCGGACGATCGGGGGCGAGCTGCACGTCATAGGCAGTGCCGCAAGCGACAAGCGGCGCGGCGACGAGGGCGACCAGGTACTTCGGGTTCATCTCAGCACTCCTTGCGACAGAAGGGACGACCGGCGGATGCCTACTGACGCGACCGACGGCGCCGGCTCAGGCAAGGACAGGGTTCAGCGACGCGGTCATGAACCAGTATCGGCGCTCCCCCCGCGCAGACCATGGGACCAATGTCCAATAGCGACGGCCGTGAGCGACGCGGCGACCGGGGCCAGCTGACGGCCGGGCACACCCGCCGCGGCGGCGGATGGACCGTTCGATGCGTGCGGCGCGCTCGCGGTCATAATCGCCCGGAGATCCTGCCGGGCCGGCGCTGCGCCGCTGCGGGGGACAGCGTGAGGCCGCGATTTGACCGCCACCGAAGGGCCTGGTTTGCCGCAGGCGTGCGACCCGCATGGGCCGCCTTGGCCCCCGCCGCCGCCTGCGGTCCACGAGAACTTCCGGCGGACCGGCGGTGAAGTCATGTGCCGACGACCTCGGCACCGGCTGCTCGGGGATACTGAGGCGCGTTCCTCGTATGACCGGTAGTGCATCCGATGCCGCTTTCGAGCATGACCCGACCCGCCTTTGAGCTTGCATATCGCGCCTTCCGAGCGCTCTTGCTGCTGGCATGGATGAGCTTCGTCGCGCTGTCCGCAGGCGCGACACCGGTGCCGGAGGTTCATCTCACCTCGACCTTTGCAGAGGTCGCACTCGGTCGCTCGTCCGAGGTGCTCCACGATCGCATGGGCACGATGGACCTGGAGGCCGTGCGAAGGTCGCAGCAGTGGCGTAAGTTGTCATCCGATGCGGTGCCGGGCGGCTACTCGCACGGCGTCTGGTGGATGCGGGTGCGTGTCACGAATTCGAGCGGCGCCCCCCTGCAAGCCATCCTCGACCTCAACAGTCCCTTGCAAGACTACGTGCAGCTTCTGCAGGTGGACCCTAGCGGTCACGTCGTGCATCAGGATGAGGCGGGCGACCATCTTCCGCTGTCGAGATGGAAGAGTGGCGGTCGCACGCTCAGATTCCTCGTCTCGCTGGGCACCGCGGAGAGCAGAGACCTGTATCTGCGGCTCGCCACCGAAGATGGGCTGCATGTTGGCGTCAGGCCGGCGTTGCGTTCGCTGCCAGAGCAGTCCCAACACGATCAGTTCGACACCTTGGTGCATGCGCTGTACTTCGGCATGATCCTGGCGCTGCTGCTCTACAACGTCGTCCTTTTCCTGTCCACGCGCGACCGGGCGCTCGCCTACTACGTTCTGCACCTGCTGGCATTCGGCACCTGGGCCTGGACCTTCCGCGGCTACGGGTTGAAGTACTTCTGGCCCGAATCGCCCGCGTTCAACCAGCATGTTCTGCTGGCCAGCATCAGCCTCAGCGTCGTGACCCAAAGCCTGTTCCTGATGCACTACATGAGAGTCCGGGTCGACGCTCCCCGGCTCTATCCCGTGCTGGTGGCCGTCACCGCGGCGAATGCCCTGGCGCTGCTCAGCCCGCTGCTCGGGGGCTACGCGGGCCCCTTCTTCTTGGCGTGCCTCGGGGTTCTGGCCGGTGTGGTGATCACCTACGCCTGTGCCGGGTACTTGCTCCGCAAGCGCTCCCGGCCGGCCCTGATCGTTTTCGTGTCGTTCGCCGCGCTCGCTTTGGGCGTCACGATGTATCTCCTGCGGCTCCTCGGGGCCCTTCAGCCCAACTTCATGACCGAGTACGGCCCCGAGATCGGTTCGGCCCTGCAGATGCTCCTGCTGGCCCTTGGGCTCGCCGATCAGATGAACACGCTGCGCGAGCAGAAGCTGCAAGCGGAACGTCACGCCGCGGCCGCCCAGATGGCCCTGGTCGAACAGCTGGACACGCTCGTGAAGGCGCGCACCCAGGAACTCGAGCAGGTCAATGCAAAACTTGCCGACTTGTCGATCAAGGATGAGCTGACAGGGGCATACAACAAGCGCCACTTCACGGAAGTGTTCCAGACCGAGCTGGCCCGATACGGCAGGCAAGGAGGTGTGCTGTCCTTCTGTATGTTCGACGTGGATTTCTTCAAGGCCTACAACGACCGCTATGGTCATCCCGCGGGCGACGCCGTGCTGCGCAAGGTGGCTGCCACCGTCAGGGCTCGACTCCGGCGAAAGGGAGACCGGCTGTTTCGTCTCGGCGGCGAAGAGTTCGGCGTGCTGCTGAGCGTCGACAGGCCTGCAGACACCGTGGCTCGGTACATCGATGGGCTGCGCCAGGCGATCGCGGATTTGGGGGTGACCCATGAAGGGTCTCCGTTCGGCAAGCTCACGGCGAGCTTCGGGCTTGTCATCCTCGGCTCGGCCTCGCAAGGTGAAGCGCTGGACCCAGAGGCCGTGTACGCGCTCGCGGACCGGCAGCTGTACGAAGCCAAGCGCAACGGCCGCAATAGGGTAGAGGTCGAAGCCTAGGAGCCGGCAGGACCTTCAGCGCCAGGAGGGGTCGGCGCGGCCGAGCGCAGGCCCGAGAGAAGGTCAGCGCCCGCTTACACGCGCCCCTTGCCGCTGAACACGCGTGATGCACGAACGGATGCATCGCCACCACGGGGGATGTTTCAGACACGGAAAGTCACACCCGTTATACTCTGCCTCCTTTTTCAGCACACCCACTCCCGTTCCACCATGCACATCGGCCCGTACGAGCTGGCGAACTCGCTATTCGTCGCCCCCATGGCGGGTGTGACGGACCGGCCCTTTCGCCGCCTGTGCAAGCGCCTCGGTGCAGGTTATGCGGTCAGCGAGATGGTCACCTCGCGCAAGGACTTGTGGAACAGCCTGAAGACCTCGCGTCGCGCCAACCACGACGGTGAAGCAGCGCCGATCGCCGTGCAGATCGCCGGCACCGAGCCGATCATGATGGCCGAGGCCGCGGTCTACAACATCGAACGCGGCGCCCAGATCATCGACATCAACATGGGCTGCCCGGCCAAGAAGGTGTGCAACAAATGGGCCGGGTCCGCGCTGATGCAGGACGAGACGCTGGCGCTGCACATCGTCGAGGCCGTCGTCACCGCTTGCGCACCGCACGGCGTGCCGGTGACGCTCAAGATGCGCACCGGCTGGTGCCAGCAGCACAAGAACGCGTTGACGATCGCCCGTGCGGCCGAGTCGGCCGGCATCGCGATGCTGACCGTGCACGGGCGCACCCGCGAGCAGGGCTACAAGGGCGAGGCCGAATACGACACCATTGCCGCGGTGAAGGCCGCGCTGCGCATCCCCGTCGTCGCCAACGGGGACATCACCAGCGCCGAGAAGGCGCGCGCCGTGCTACAGGCCACCGGGGCCGACGCGTTGATGATCGGCCGTGCGGCCCAGGGGCGGCCGTGGATCTTCCGTGAGATCGCCCACTACCTCGCCACCGGCGAGGTCCTGCCGCAGCCCTACGTGCACGAGGTGCGGCAGTGGCTGGTCGAGCACCTGCACGACCACTACGACCTGTATGGTGAATACACCGGCGTGCGCACCGCGCGCAAGCATATCGGCTGGTATGTGCGCGCCCTGCCGGGGGGCGAGGCCTTCCGCGCCGAGATGAACAGCCTAGAAAGCTGCGAGCAGCAACTGCTCGCCGTTGACACCTTTTTCCACCGTTTGGCACTGTCGCACGAGCGTCTGCCAACCGCAGCCGCGTCCCTGGCCGACGACGACGCCGACCTACCGATCCGGGAAGCCGCATGAGCAAGAAGAACATAGAAGAATGCATCCGCAGCAGCTTGGAGTCCTACTTCAAGGATCTGCGCGGTGAAGAGCCGCACTCGATGTACGACATGATCCTCAAGGTCGTCGAGAAACCGCTGCTCGAGACGGTGATGCAACAAGCCGAAGGCAACCAGTCGCGGGCTGCCGAATGGCTGGGCATCAACCGCAACACCCTGCGACGCAAGCTCGTCGAACACAAGCTGCTCAAGTGAAGACGCGCGAGCAGCGACCGCCCCATTCCTGACCTACCCTGCCCCGATCATGCAAGCCCTGCTCTCCGTATCCGACAAAACCGGCATCGTCGAATTTGCCCAAGCGCTGCACGCCCTCGGCGTCAAGCTGCTGTCCACCGGAGGCACGGCCAAGCTGCTGGCCGAGAAGGGCCTGCCGGTGACCGAAGTGGCCGAGGTGACCGGCTTCCCCGAGATGCTCGATGGCCGCGTCAAGACGCTGCACCCGCGCATCCACGGCGGCCTGCTGGCGCGCCGCGACCTGCCCGAGCACATGGCCGCGCTGCAAAGCCACGGCATCGCCACCATCGACCTGCTGATCGTCAACCTCTACCCGTTCAAGCAGGCCACCGCCCGGCCCGATTGCACGCTGGAAGATGCGATCGAAAACATCGACATCGGCGGCCCGGCGATGCTGCGTGCGGCCGCCAAGAACTGGCAGGACGTCGCGGTCGTGATCGACCCGAGCGACTACACCCAGGTGCTGGCTGAGCTGAAGGCTGGCCAGCTCGAACGCGCCACCAAGTTCCGGCTGGCCAAGAAGGTGTTTGCCCACACGGCCGCCTACGACGGCATGATCACCAACTACCTGACGTCGCTGCAGGACGGCGCCGAAGCCGCCACCGGCGCGGTGCCGCAGCGCCTCGATCACCCCGCGGTGTTCAACCTGCAGCTGCACAAGGCGCAAGACATGCGCTATGGCGAGAACCCGCACCAGGGTGCCGCCTTCTACCGCGAGACCAGCCCGGTGGCCGGCAGCCTGGCGCACTACCGCCAGCTGCAGGGCAAGGAACTGTCGTACAACAACATTGCCGACGCCGACGCGGCGTGGGAATGTGTGAAGACCTTCGACGCGCCGGCCTGCGTCATCATCAAGCACGCCAACCCCTGCGGGGTCGCGGTGGCCGGTAACGCCGCCGACGCCTATGCCAAGGCCTTCAAGACCGATTCGACCTCGGCATTCGGCGGCATCATCGCGTTCAACCAGACACTCGACCGCGCTGCCGCCGAGTTGGTGGCCAAGCAGTTCGTCGAGGTGCTGATCGCACCCGACTACACCCCGGAAGCGCTGGAGATCTTCAAGGCCAAGCAGAACGTGCGCTTGCTGCAGGTGCCGCTGGCGCGCGAGGCCAACCCGTTCGACCTGAAGCGTGTGGGCGGCGGCGTGCTGCTGCAGTCGGCCGATGCGAAAAACGTCAGCGCCGGCGAGCTGCGGGTGGTCAGTGCCAAGCAACCGACCCCGCAGCAGATGCAAGACCTGCTGTTTGCCTGGAAGGTCGCCAAGTTCGTCAAGAGCAATGCGATCGTGTTCTGTGCCGACGGCATGACGCTGGGCGTCGGCGCTGGCCAGATGAGCCGCGTCGACTCGGCCCGCATCGCGTCGATCAAGGCCGAGAACGCGGGCCTGACGCTGGCCGGCTCGGCGGTTGCGAGCGACGCCTTCTTCCCCTTCCGTGACGGCCTCGACGTCGTGTGCGATGCAGGCGCGACCTGCGTGATCCAGCCGGGCGGCAGCATGCGCGACGACGAGGTCATCGCGGCGGCCAACGAGCGCGGCATCGCGATGGTGTTCACGGGCACCCGCCACTTCCGACATTGAGCCGCTCCGGGCCCACCCCTGGCGCCGTCGCCGGCGTGACGGCGCCACGGGCGGCGGGTCCGCTACCATCGGCACATGAGCCTTCCCGACACTGCGGGGCTGCTGCTGTCCTCCGTCGCGCGCCTGGTCACCGGTGCGCAGGGCCATTGGTACGGCTGCGTGCCCAAGGCCGAGCAGCGCATCTACTTCGCCAACCACCAAAGCCATCTCGACTGGGTCTTGATCTGGTGTGCGCTGCCGCGTGAGCTGCGCTCGCGCACACGGCCCATCGCCGCCAAAGACTACTGGACCGCGACGCCGTTCAAACACTGGATCACCCGCGAGGTGTTCAACGCGGTCTACGTCAACCGCCAGCGCACCGACGACCAGGACCCGCTCGAGCCGCTGGTCGACGCGCTGCGCCACGGTGATTCGCTGGTGATCTTCCCCGAAGGCACGCGCAGCAGCCTCGGCGATCCGCAGCCCTTCAAGTCGGGCCTCTACCACCTGGCCAAACAGTTCCCCGAGGTGCAGCTGATCCCGGCCTGGATCGACAACGTCCAGCGCGTGATGCCCAAGGGAGAGGTGGTGCCGGTGCCGATCCTGTGTTCGGTCACCTTCGGTGCCCCGATGCAGCTGTTGCCCGACGAAGACAAGCGCACCTTCCTCGAACGCGCCCGCGAAGCCGTGACCTCGCTGCGCAAGCTGAGCGGGAGCGCGTGATGGGCGACGTCCTGAAGCAGCTGCGCGGCTGGACCGCCAGCGAGCAGATCGGCCTGCTCTTCATCATCGTGTTCGGCCTGCTCGGCATTGCCACGATGATCGGCGTGGCCATGAGCGTGAGAGCCGAAGACGAGGCCCGGACGCTGCGGGCCGAGCGCTTCAAGCGCCAGCTGCGCACCACCTGGGTGATGGTGACGGTGTTCTGGATCGCCTGGATCGCCGGCACCTTCGTGTCACTGCTGCTGTTCGGCTTGGTGTCGTTCTTTGCGCTGCGCGAATTCATCACGCTGTCGCACACGCGCCGGGGCGACCACCGCAGCCTGATCCTGGCCTTCTTTGTGGTGCTGCCGGTGCAGTATTCACTGGTTGGCGCCCGCTATTTCGACCTGTTCTCGGTCTTCATCCCGGTCTACGTGTTCTTCGCGATCCCGGTCATCAGCGCGGTGGCCAACGACCCGGAGCGGTTCCTCGAGCGCAACGCCAAGATCCAGTGGGGCATCATGGTGTGCGTCTACGGCTTGAGCCATGCGCCGGCGCTGTTGCGGCTCGACTTCCGCGGCTACGAGGAGCGAGGCGCCTTCCTGGTGTTCTTTCTCGTCTTCGTCGTGCAATCCTGCATGCTGCTGCAGGACTATGTCGGGCGACACTATCCGTTCAAGCCGGTGGCGCCGCGCATCAGCAGCTCCTTCTCGTGGGGGGCTGCCGCGATCGGCGTGTTCGGCGGCGCCCTGATCGGCGCCCTGCTCTACTGGATCACGCCGTTCAAGGCGGGCCAGGCCCTCGGCATGGCCTTGATCGCCTGCGCCGCCGGCACCTTGGGCGATTTTGTGATGAAGGCGTTGAAAAAGGATGCGGGCGTGCACTACTGGGGCAACGAAGGGCGGCTGGTGACCGGCGCCGTCGGCCTGCTCGACCGGGTGGCGGCGATCAGCTTCGCCGCGCCGGTGTTCTTTCATTCGGTGCGCTGGTACTTCCGGCTATGAGGGTGCTCGGCATCGACCCCGGCCTGCAGACCACCGGCTTCGGCGTGGTGGATGTGGACGGCGCGCAGCTGCACTACGTCGCCAGCGGCACCATCAAGACCCGCGACGCGGCCCAGGGCGACCTGCCAGGGCGTCTCAAGATCATCTTCGACGGTGTGCAGGAGGTGGTGCGGCGCTACCAGCCCACCACCGCCTCGGTCGAGATCGTGTTCGTCAACGTCAACCCGCAGTCCACGCTGCTGCTGGGGCAGGCCCGCGGGGCGGCCCTGGCCGGGCTGGTCAGCTGCCAGCTGAGCGTCAGCGAGTACACCGCGCTGCAGATGAAAAAGGCCATCACCGGCCATGGTCTGGCCCGCAAGGAGCAGATCCAGGAGATGGTCGCCCGGCTGCTCAAGCTGCCTGCGGTGCCGAGCAAGGACGCGGCTGACGCGCTCGGCATCGCCATCTGCCATGCGCATGCGGGCCGGTCGTTCGACGCCATCGCCAAGGCCGGCGGCACGCTGACCCGGCGTGCGCACGCGCACTACAAGGGCGGGCGCAGCTACTGAGGCTGGCACGCGTCGGGCCGGCTGCCCCTAGCGAGGTTCCCTTCGCCCCCCGATCCTGACGGCAGAGCCGATTTCGGTCAGCTTCCTGCGCACCCAGCGCAGCGCCGCCCCCATGGCAGGGCTTTGCGCACAAGGAACAACGTTTTGACAGTTCACTCCTAAGCGACTGCAATCCTGTCCAACTCCTCGCGAACGAAGGCGGCTTGGCGCTGCGCCGTCGCAAGGTCGCACTCGTGACTGTCGTAGAGCATCAACAGTTTCCCCGAGCCGTCGCGGAACGGTACCAACAGCAAACAGCGAGCGTATTCCGGCCAGCTCGGAGTGCCCACTGTTGCCTCCCGCATCGGGCCCAGCCGGATCTGCTGCTCGTCGACGATGGCAGACGCCACGACAGGAAGAATGTTGACCTCCAAATCGGAGAGTCCGTACGGATGCAGATACAGCTCGGGGCGGAGTTGCTGAACCAGATACCAGTACGGCAACCGGTTGCGTTCATGGTCGGTGTAAGCGGCGTCCAGCGCGTCTGCCGCCGTCCGGAGCGCGCCCTCGTGAGCCTCCGCGGGCACACGTACAGGGAGGATGCCGAACATGTTGTTCACCACGGCAGCACTGCCTTCGACCTGTCGGTTGGCAGTGATCGTTTTCACGACACAGTTGCACCGGCCGAACAGCACGCGCTCGGACCGGGCAAGGGCCAGCATCGCCAGCGTTGTGACGCGCACGCGCCACGCCTTGGACGCGGCACACAGTCGGAGCCAGAGCGGCCACTCCAAAGGCGCCTCTGCGTAGCCTACCGAATCCGGCTGCGCGGCGCCTGCATCCCAGGTGGTGCCCAGAAGAAAGTCCTGGAAGCAGGAGCGGTTCCACTCGAGGCGTCTGTGGCCCTCTGCCGACGGCAACAATTCGGCCTCGGCCAGGGCCTGAAGGTCAGGCGGGTGACCGCCAAGTGCAAGCCCTGGAAGGCGAGCATCCGTCTCGGCACCATAGGCGGACGCGAAGTCCTGCAGGATCAGCCGCAGCGAGCTGGCGTCGGAGATCAGGTGGTTGAGGCAGAGCACCAGGGCGACAAGCCGCCCCTCACGGACGAAAACGTGAAATCGCCACATGGGCGCCTCGAAGAAGCTGAGGGGCCGCAAGTGCAGCTCCTGGGCAACCTGCCGCACCTTCTCAACCAAGGATTCGGTGTCGCCCAGGGTTGTCATCGTCAACGGACTCGAGATCTGCTGTTGCGCGAGAAACTGAACTCCGGCCGCCTCGACCGCGACCCGCGCCCGCAGCAATGGGTGCCGGGCCATCACCGCTTGCAATCCCCTTTGCACGGCGATCGCGTCGAACTTCGCGTCGACCCAGCACGAAACAGTGATGTTGTTGAGCAACGGCTCTCCGGCGGTGTGGGCGAGCCGAACGTAGCGCCGCTGAGCGGAATTCAGCAGATAGGCATCCGTGTTCATCATGCTCCCTTGCGCGACCTGTAGATCGCCTGCCATGAATGTTCTGCGGAGTTCTCTCGGCGGCTGCCGTCGAGCAACGGCGATTGCCGGTAGACCCCCTTCAATCGACCCAGTTCGAGGATGAAGTCGACGGTCTTGGTGGGTTCGGATCACGGGTTGTCTGTGTCATCAGATCGCCTCCATCACTTGAAGACTGCCCACGGTTCGCCTGACATTAGGCGAGCCCCTCCGGTGCTGTCCAGGCGAGGGAGCGCGCGCCGTGGGCGGCTCAGCGCCAGCCTCTGCATCGAGGTAGGAGTTGTCAGCTGTCGGTAGACACGGGTCCTTTGCCCCACATGCGCACGGACTGGAGGGCGTGAACCCTGGGACCTCTGTTGTGAACCCGAAGTGTTTGCGCAGGAAGCGCTGGAGGTGGCGGTCCACATTCGCCCGAGACCTCTCTAGCTCGGCGGCGACGTGCTTGTCCGAGAGGACTCGAAGCGGTCCTTCGACACCGCGCGTGCGCAACGATGGCGTCAGATCCGACGGGTCTGTTTGGCCTATGCCCATTTCCGGGTGAGGATCAAGCGCGGCATCATCGATACGAGTTGATTATAGCAGCTCACTTTAATTTTAGAATTCAGCTATAATTCTCTACCATGAACGGCGCCTTCTCCATCTACCCACGCCCAGGCCTCGCCCGACACTACCTGGACCGCCTCCTGACCTCCCCCAACCGCGCGCTGTCAGTGTTTGGCCCGCGCCAGGTCGGGAAGACCACGCTGCTGCAACACGACCTGGCGGCCCTTGCCGAGCGCGAGGGGATTGCCGCCTTGTACGTCGACTTCATGGCGTCCTCGAACGCGCTCGAGTTGCTGAACGCGCGTCTCGCCCAGTTGGTGCACGAGGCCAGGATGGGACTGTCCAAGCGGCGTGTCAAAGCGGCCAAGGCGGCTGGCTTCGGGATCGACCTTGAGCCGGCGCCAAGCGACCCGGTCAGCGCAGATCCCGGCGTGCAGCTTCAGAATGCCTTCTCCACCCTCAATCGGTTGAGGCCAGGCGTGCAGCTGCTGCTGATGCTCGACGAGGCCCAGGAACTGGTTCGTCAGCAGGAAGGCGAGCGAACCATGAAGGCGATCCGCGCACTGTTCAACACCTTCCAGGGGCAGTTGCTGCTGCTGATCACGGGGTCGTCCCGCGAAGGCCTGCTGCGGCTGTTTGGGGACCGCCATCGTGCCAGCTTCGGGCTGGCTGACCACGAGGACTTTCAGCGGCTGGGCAGGGACTTCGTCGAAGCCAAAGCCGCGGCATTCAACAAGCAACGACGCCAGCCGATCGAGATCGACACGTTGTACACCGCGTTCCAGGCCATGGAACACCGCCCGGCCGACTTCATTGCCTATTTGTCCTTCCTCGCCATCAACGAAGTGCGCGACGTGGTGGGCAGCGTACAGGTCTTCCTCCAGACCCGCTATCCAACCGAAGCCGTGCGCGAACGCTTCCTGCGCTTCACGCCGCTGCAGCGCACGGTGCTCACGCTCCTGGCCGAGGGCCCATGCCAGGTTGCCAGCAAGGCAACCATGGACCGTGTGGCGCGTGAACTCGGAGCGCCGGTCACCGCTGGCGGCATCCGGCATGCACTGACGTCCCTGCCCGCCGATGTCATTGCGAACCCGGCGCGGGGCCACTACGAGATTGTGGATGCGCAGCTATTGGCATGGCTGAGGGAGGCGGACCGCGAATGAGTTCAAAGGTGGTGGGGTGAGAGGACCGATCCCGCTCCTGGCCGCTGAACGCATAGGGTTGGACCGCCCAAAACTCCGAGCGCCGACGCCGGGCGCTTCACAGCTGGCAGTACCCACTCAACGGGTGCCGGCAAGCCCGTTGTTGCGATTTCGAGAACGCTTCCTTGCGGCGCGCCTGGTTTTTCCCGGAGTCGTTCACTTCTAAAGTTCATCCCATCGATGAGCACAAACGAACAACGGTTGCGACTCACCGAGGGGCCGGGGGCCGATCCCGCCGACCCGGACCAACTCAAGCTGTAAATGGAGCTGAACATGAATGCCAAGAAGACCGTGATCGTTGCCGTGATGACCGCTTTTGCCGCCGCAGGCGCCTTTGCCGGCGAAGCGAACGACGATGACCAGACCTGGACCCGCCAGTCCGCGTCGGTGAAGACCCGTGCCGAAGTGAAGGCCGAACTGGCCCAGGCCCGCGCCGAAGGTGAACAACTGGCCGTGTTCAGCGGCGAAACCACCGTGCTGCCCCCGCAGACCGGCGGTGCGCTGGCCCGCAGCCGTCAGGACGTGAAGCAGGACACGGTCAGCTTCCTGCGCACCCAGCGCAGCGCCGCCCCGATCAACATCGGCGGCTGAGCGCGAAGGCGGGCGCGTGGCCTGCCACCGTGCGCCAGAAGCAGAGGCCCGCATCCGCGGGCCTTTTTCGTGATGCCGTCACCGCCCCCCCGCGCCCGATCCTGCAGCCGGGACGGATCAAACCCCCACCGACTTCCCCGAGGTTCAGGCTGGCCCGGACAGCCCGACATGCCAGCGGTCACACTGTGGTTTTCTCCGCCTGCCGCCCCATGTCCGCACCCCCCGCCTTTCCCTTCGACAACACCTATGCCCGTGACCTGCCGGGCTTTTACGTCCGCTGCCAGCCGGCCACCGTCGCGTCGCCGCGGCTGCTCTTTTTCAACCGTGAACTCGCCCAGGAACTGAAGCTCGACTGCGCCGCGCTCGACGGCCCGCAAGGCGCCGGCGTTTTCGCCGGCAACACGGTGCCCGAGGGAGCCGACCCGCTGGCCCAGGCCTATGCCGGCCACCAGTTCGGCGGGTTTTCGCCGCAATTGGGCGACGGTCGGGCCCTGTTGCTGGGCGAGGTGATCGACCGGCGCGGCCAGCGCCGCGACATCGCGCTCAAAGGCTCGGGGCGGACCCCGTTCTCGCGCGGCGGTGACGGCAAGGCGGCAGTCGGGCCGATGCTGCGTGAAGTGCTGATCGGCGAGGCGATGCACGCGCTCGGCATCCCGACCACGCGGGCACTGGCCGTCGCAGCGACTGGCGAGACCGTCGAGCGCGAGTTGCCGCTCCCCGGCGCCGTGCTCACCCGCGTCGCCGCCAGCCACTTGCGCGTCGGCACCTTCGAGTTCTTCGCGGCGCGCGATGACCTCGAGCGGCTGCGTCAGTTGGCGGACTACACCATCGCACGCCACGATCCGGACCTGGTGGGCACACCCGATCGTTACGTCGCACTGCTGCGCCGGGTGGCCGAGCGGCAGGCGGCGCTGGTGGCGCAATGGATGAACATCGGCTTCATCCACGGCGTGATGAACACCGACAACATGACGATCTCCGGCGAGACCATCGACTACGGACCCTGCGCCTTCATCGAGGCCTACGACCCGCAGGCGGTGTTCAGTTCGATCGACCACGGCGGCCGCTACGCCTACGGCAACCAGCCGCTGATCGCCCGCTGGAACCTGGCCCGGCTCGGCGAGGCCCTGCTGCCGTTGATTGCCGAGGACATGACCGAGGCAGGCATCGAGAAGGCCCTCGGCCAGGCCACCGAGGTGATCGACGCCTTCCCGGACTGGTACGCACGCGCACTGCTCGCCGGCCAGCGCGCCAAGCTCGGTCTGCAGCGCGCGACAGCCGACGACGACCCTGCCGACACCGCGCTGGCCGAGGACTGGCTGGCGCTGCTGCACGCGCAGGCCGTTGACTTCACGCTGGGTTGGCGGCGGCTGGCCGATGCCGCCGAGGGAGACGAAGCGGCGCTGCGCGGGCTGTTCCAGGCGCCGCAAGCGCTCGAACCCTGGCTGGGCCGTTGGCGCGAGCGCTGTGCGAGCGAGGATGCTGCCGCGCCTGACGGCACGGGGCGGGCCGCTCGGATGCGCCGGGTCAACCCTTGGGTGATCCCCCGCAACCACCGTGTCGAGGAAGCGCTCGCGGCAGCCACCCACGACGACGACCTGGGGCCGTTCCAGCAGCTGCTGGCCGCACTGCGACGGCCTTATGAGGAAACGCCGGAAAACACGCCTTATGCAGAACCGGCGCCGTCTGACGTGACCGCTTGCTATCAGACCTTCTGCGGAACCTGATTCCGTAACGAATGCCGAAGGCCGCCCGATCAGCGGGAGCGACACCGTTGGTCGGCCCGCAGAGGCCGGCAGTTGCGTTGACGCGGAGGTGACAACGTCCTCCTGCACCGGTCACGCCACCGCGCCCTTCCCTTCCGACGGCGCAACTTCCACACCTTTGAAGACGGCTTCCATCGGCATCCGGCAGTCGATGCTGGCAAGGGCCAGGTCCGCGGCCCGCGACTGATCCGACAGCAGCCAGCCGTCTGCCGTCAGGGTGAACACCTCGACCTCGCGTGAAGCCGGGTCGATCAGCGCGTACTCGCGCAGCGTGGGCAGGCTGCGGTAGAGAATGAACTTGTTGCGCTTGTCGTAGCCCTTTGTCGAGGGCGACAGCACTTCGATGATGAGCTTGGGGTCTGTGATGGTCTGCTCGTCGCCGGCCTGGGCCTTACCGCAGGTCACCATGACGTCGGGATACAGGACGGCCTCGTCGGCGAGCTGCACCTTCATCGACTCCGCGAAGACCTGGCAGGGTGTGCCGTCCAGATGCGAGCCGAGGTGCGCAGCCAGGTTGAGGATCACGCGGTTGTGCCGAGCTGAGCCGCCGGTCATCGCGAACACCTCACCGCGGAAGAACTCGTGCCGGGTGTCCTGCTGGCTTTCCCAGGCCAGGAAGTCGGCCAGGGTCATAGTCGAGATGGGGAGTCCCATGTGGCTGCCTGCTGATAGGGCGCAATGCATACCATCATAGTCGGCTCGCAAGACGTCATGAATCCGTCGGTAGCCGAAGCGCCCCAGTCGCTGCTGGGCGGCCGGCACCCACGCAACTTCCGCGACCTTCGCTGCCCTCCACACCGGCGTGTGACCGAGGCGGTCGGACGGCCGCGGCTCAGGCTCAGCTGTCCAGCACGAAGTGCTCGAAGATCAACACGCCGAAAAACACCAGCCCGGCGATCACCGTCCACTTGACGATGGCCAGCCCGATGCGGAAGTAACGCGCCTGGCGCGTGATCAGGTACAGGCCGAAGCACACCACCGAGCCCATCAGCAGCAGCCCGATCAGCACGCGGATCAACGCGAACATGTCAGGCTCCGCTATCGCCCTACCAGACCGGCGCGAGTTGCGCGAAGCCTGAGGGCGCCTTGGCCTCGTCGTCGAAGCTGACGATCTCGTAGGCGCTGGCGTCGGCCAGCACCGCGCGCAGCAGCTTGTTGTTCAGCGCATGGCCCGACTTGTAGGCGCTGTAAGCGGCCAGCAGAGGTTTGCCGACCACGTAAAGGTCGCCGATCGCGTCGAGGATTTTGTGCTTGACGAACTCGTCGTCGTAGCGCAAACCGTCGCTGTTCAGCACGCGGTAGTCGTCGACCACGATCGCGTTGTCCATGCTGCCGCCCAGCCCGAGGCCGCGCGAGCGCATCATCTCGACGTCTTTGGTGAAACCGAAGGTGCGGGCGCGTGCGATGTCGCGGGTATAGCGCCCGGAAGAGAAATCGAACACCACCCGCTGCCCGGTCTGGTCGACCGCCGGGTGATCAAAATCGATCTCGAACGAAAGCTTGTAGCCGTGGAAGGGATCGAGGCGGGCCCACTTGAGGGTCGGGCCCGTCCCTTCACGCACTTCGACCGGCTTCTTGATGCGCAAAAAACGCTTGGGCACCTTCTGAAGCTCGATCCCGGCGCTCTGCAATAGGTAGACGAAGGAGGCTGCAGAGCCGTCCAGGATCGGGACTTCCTCGGCGGTGATGTCGACATACAGATTGTCGAGTCCCATGCCTGCGCAGGCAGACATCAGATGCTCCACCGTGTGCACTTTCGGCGCCCCGGGGTCACCCCCGGCCGACAGCGTCGACGCGAGCCGGGTGTCGCTCACGGCCGCCGCCGAGACCGGAATCTCGACAGGCACCGGCAGATCGACCCGCCGAAACACGATGCCGGTGTCAGGCGCCGCCGGCCGGAGCGTGAGTTCCACACGCTGGCCACTGTGCAACCCGACGCCGACGGCGCGCGTCAGCGATTTGAGAGTGCGTTGTTGAAGCATGTCCGCATTTTAGGCAATCAGCACTTTCCCCGCAGTCGAAGCTTTTGATCGCAGCGATTACCCGGCAGGGCAGCCGGCAAAACCGTACGAAGTGGCCGCGACAGCGAGATTGAGCGGGGTGATCGGCGTCGCGAGCGGGGCGAGGTGCGGGCGAGGACCGCAGCCGTACTCCCGTACGGCGAGGACCACAGCCCGCAGATCGCCCCGCGCAGCAGCCGAGCACTCCGCTCAATCGGCTTGTTTGCGGAGGAAGGCGGGGATTTCGATTTCGTCCATCCCGTTGCTCGCCAGCGCATCCACCTTGGCCGCCGCCTGCGTGCGCCCCGAACGCCACACGCTGGGGGTGTTCAGGCTGCTGTAGTCATGCCCCGAGTGGTGGCTGCCCTGCCGCTCGGCATGCACCGCACTGTTCAACACCGGAATGTTGTCGGTGCCGGTGCGCAGCGCCGGCTGCGAGTGCACCACGCTGATCGGGGCCTGCTGACGGCGCGAGTTGGCCGACAAGCCGGTCGCGATCACCGTGACGCGCAGCGCGTCGCCCAGGCTGTCGTCGTACGCCGTGCCGTAGATCACATGTGCATCGTCGGCGGCATAACGGCGGATGGTGTTCATCGCGTTGCGGCTTTCGCTCAGCTTGAAGGTGCCGCGCGCTGCCGCGATCAGCACCAGCACGCCGCGCGCGCCCGACAGGTCGATGCCTTCCAGCAGCGGGCAGGCCACGGCGGCCTCGGCGGCCTTGTGGGCGCGGTCCGGGCCTTGCGCGATGGCGGTGCCCATCATCGCCTTGCCCGGCTCGCTCATCACCGTCTTGACGTCTTCGAAGTCGACGTTGACGAGGCCGGGGATGTGGATGATGTCGCTGATGCCGCCCACGGCGTTCTTCAGCACGTCGTTGGCCTGTGCGAACGCCTGGTCCTGGGTGACATCATCGCCCAGCACTTCGAGCAGCTTCTCGTTGAGCACCACGATCAGCGAATCGACATTCGCTTCCAGCTCGTTCAGGCCGGTGTCGGCCTGCTTCATGCGGCGGCCGCCCTCGAACTCGAACGGCTTGGTCACCACGCCGACGGTCAGGATGCCCATTTCCTTCGCGACACGCGCGATCACCGGTGCCGCACCAGTGCCGGTGCCGCCGCCCATGCCGGCCGTGATGAACAGCATGTTGGCGCCGGAGATGCAGTCGCGGATGCGGTCCACGGCTTCTTCCGCCGCAGCCTTGCCGGCTTCGGGTTTGGCGCCGGCGCCGAGGCCCGTGGTGCCCAGCTGGATCAGCTTGTGGGCGGTCGAACGGTTGAGGGCTTGAGCGTCGGTATTCGCCACAACGAATTCCACACCTTGCACGCCCTGCGCAATCATGTGGTCCACGGCGTTGCCACCGCCACCGCCCACACCGATCACCTTGATCTGGGTACCCAGATTGAACTCTTCGATCATCTCAATAGGCATTTGGACCTCCTTCGTCACTAGCAGTTGCCTACACACACATCAATCAAACATGAACGGGATCGACCTGGGCGGCGGGTACATGGCCCGTCGCTCGGCGGTCGGCCGCTCAGAAGTTCCCGATAAACCAGTCCTTGACCCGGCCAAAGAGCGTCTTCACCGAACCGGCCTGTTGAGCCGCCCGATGACCGCGCACACGCGCAAGGCGCGCCTCCTCCAAGAGTCCCATCACCGTGGCCGAGCGCGGGTTGGCCACCATGTCGTGCAGTGCGCCCGAGTAAGTCGGGATCCCCTTGCGCACCGGTTTTAGAAAAATGTCCTCGCCCAGCTCGACCATCCCCGGCATCACCGCCGATCCGCCGGCGAGCACGATGCCGGACGACAGCAGCTCTTCGTAGCCGCTCTCACGGATGACTTGATGCACAAGTGAAAAGATTTCTTCCACGCGAGGCTCGATCACGCCGGCCAATGCTTGTCGCGAGAGCATGCGGGGTGCCCGGTCCCCGAGGCCAGGCACTTCGACCTGTTCGTCGGGGTCGGCCAGCAGCTGTTTGGCGACGCCGAAATCGACCTTGATCTCCTCGGCGTCCTTGGTCGGCGTGCGCAAGGCCATCGCGATGTCGCTCGTGATCAGGTCGCCCGCGATCGGAATCACGGCGGTGTGGCGGATCGCGCCGTCGGTAAAGATCGCCACGTCAGTGGTGCCGGCGCCGATGTCGACCAGCGCCACGCCCAGGTCTTTCTCGTCTTCGGTCAACACCGACAGGCTGGACGCAGAGGGGTTCAACACCAGCTGCTCGACCTCGAGCCCGCAGCGTCGCACGCACTTGACGATGTTCTCGGCCGCACTCTGTGCGCCGGTGACGATGTGCACCTTCACCTCGAGGCGGCCACCGCTCATGCCGATCGGCTCCTTGACCTCGTGGCCGTCGATCACGAACTCCTGCGGCTCCACCAGCAGCAGCTTCTGGTCGTTGGGGATGTTGATGGCCTTGGCGGTCTCGACCACCCGCGCGACGTCGATCGGCGTGACCTCCTTGTCGCGCACGATCACCATGCCGGTCGAGTTCTGCCCGCGGATGTGGCTGCCGGTGATGCCGGTGTAGACCCGCGTGATCTTGCAGTCGGCCATCATCTCGGCCTCTTTCAGCGCCTGCTGGATCGACTGCACCGTCGCATCGATGTTGACCACCACGCCGCGCTTGAGCCCGTGCGACGGCGCCACGCCCAGCCCGGCCACGCGCAGCTCGCCGCTCGGCAACACCTCGGCCACCACCGCCATCACCTTGGCCGTGCCGATGTCGAGGCCGACAACGAGATCTTTGTATTCCTTGGCCATCTTGCTCTCAGTTTCTATTCGCACCGGCTGGGGAGCCGGGTCTTGCGCCGGGTTTCGCGCCGCCGGGGATACCGGTCGTGATGCCCTCGATGCGCACCGCATAGCCGTTGTGGTGGCGCAGGTCGGCGTATTCGAGCGGCCCGGGGTAGCGCTCGGTCACTTGGGGCCACGAGGTCACGAAACGGTCCAGCCGTGCCAGCACCTCGCCGGCCTCGCCGCGGCCGAGTTCGAGTTCGGCGCCGTTGTCCAGTGCCACCTTCCACGAGCCGCGGTCCGACAGCGTCAGGCGTTCGATGCCGGCGCCCATGCGCCGCACGGCCGTTTGCACCGGTGCCACCATCTCAAGCACCTGACGGGAGCTGCCATCGGGCCCGGACAAGGTCGGCAGGCGGTCGTCTTCGACATCGCCGAGGTTGGCCTCGAACACCTCGCCGTAGGTGTTGACCAACCGGTTCTCGCCCCAGTAGGCGGCGGCGCGGTGTTCTTCCAGCCGCACCAGCAACCGGTTGGGCCAGACCCGCATCACCGTGGCGCGTCGCACCCAGGGCACCGACTGGAAGGCCTGGCGTGTACGTTCCAGGTCGATGCTGAAAAAATTGCCGCTCAGCTTGGGCGTCGCATTGGCGCGGATGGTCGTTTCGCTGCTGCGTGTCACGTCGCCCTCGATGCGGATGGCGCGGATCGAAAACAACGGCCAACGCGCGGCCCACGACACGGTCATCCAGACGAAGCCGAGCGCCGCCAGCGTGTAGAGCAGGGCGGCGGTCGCGTTCATCAGTCGGATGTCCAGAGGTGTCGTGGATTGCATGGTCTCGGTCGTGGCGGGCCCTCGCCTCAGAGGTTCAGCGAGGCCTGCGTCACCAGCCACAGGCACAGCTGCTCATAGCTGATGCCCGCGGCCCGGGCCGACATCGGCACCAGCGAATGTCCGGTCATGCCGGGCGAGGTGTTGATCTCGAGCAGGAAGGGCTTGCGGTCGGCGGCACGGATCATCACGTCGGCGCGTGCCCAGCCGCGGCAGCCGAGCGTGCGGAAGGCCTGCACCACCAGGCGCTGGATCTCGGCTTCCTCGTCCTGCGGCAAGCCGCTCGGGCAGTGGTACTGGGTGACGTCGGTGAAGTATTTGTTCTGGTAGTCGTAATTGCCCTGGGGCGCGACGATGCGGATCACCGGCAAGGCTTCCGCGCCGGCGCCTTCGCCCAGCACCGGGCAGGTGGTCTCGTCACCGTCGATGAACTCCTCGCACAGCACCTCGGGGTCGCAACCGGCCGCCAGCGCGTAGGCGGCCTCGCACTGCTCGACGCTTTCGACCTTGGTCAGGCCGATGGTCGAGCCTTCGCGGGCCGGCTTGACGATCATCGGCGAGCCCAGTGCAGCAAAGGCCTCGCGCGTCTCGTCGGCGCTCGTCACGATGCGCCAGTCGGGCGTGGGCAGGCCCTCGAAGCGCCAGATGCGCTTGGTCATGATCTTGTCCATCGCGATGCTCGAGGCCATCACGCCGGAACCGGTGTAGGGCAGGCGCAGCAACTCCAGCGCACCTTGCACCGTGCCGTCTTCGCCGTAGCGACCGTGCAGCGCGATGAAACAGCGGGCATAGCCGTCGCGCTTGAGCTCGCTCAGGTCGCGGTCGTGCGGGTCGAAGGCATAGGCGTCGACCCCTTGCGACTTGAGCGCGTTCAGCACGCCGGTGCCGGACATGATCGACACCTCGCGTTCGGCGGAATCGCCGCCCATCAGCACCGCCACCTTGCCGAGGGCCTTCACGTCGATGGCAGACAGATCGATCTTCATGCGTCGGGTCCTTTCCTGTGGAGCCGTTCGGTGAGTTGGGCCGGCACCCCGCCGATCGAGCCGGCGCCCATCGTGATGACGACGTCACCGTCGCGGGCGTGGTCGACGATCGCCTGCGGCAGCGTCGCCACGTCGTCGACGAACACCGGGTCGACCTTGCCGGCCACCCGCAGTGCGCGGGTCAGCGACCGGCCGTCGGCCGCCACGATGGGGGGCTCACCAGCGGCATACACCTCGGTCAGCAGCACCGCGTCGGCGTGGCCGATGACCTTGACGAAATCTTCGAAGCAGTCGCGCGTGCGGGTGTAGCGGTGCGGCTGGAAGGCCAGCACCAGCCGCCGCCCCGGGAAGGCCCCGCGCGCTGCGGCCAGCGTCGCGGCCATCTCGACCGGGTGGTGCCCGTAGTCGTCGACCAGCGTGAAGCTGCCGCCGCCTTGCGCCGGCAGCTCGCCATACCGCTGGAAGCGCCGGCCCACGCCCTTGAACTCGGCCAGCGCCTTCAGCACCGGCGCGTCGGGCAGTTCGAGCTCGGTGGTGAGCGCGATCACCGACAGCGCGTTGAGCACGTTGTGCTCGCCGGGCAGGTTCAGCGTCACCTGCAGGTCGGGCATCGTGACACCGTTGCGTCGCTTGCAGGTGAAGAACATCTGGCCGTCGCGCGCCTGCACGTCGACGGCGCGCACCTGGGCGTCCTCACCGAACCCATAGGTGATGACCGGCCGCGACACCATCGGGATGATCGAGCGCACGCCCGGATCGTCGCTGCACAGGATGGCCGCGCCATAGAACGGCATGCGGTGCAGGAAATCGACGAAGGCGGCCTTCAGCCGCGCATAGTCGTGGCCGTAGGTGTCCATGTGGTCAGCGTCGATGTTGGTGACGACCGAGACGATGGGCATCAGGTTGAGGAACGAGGCATCCGACTCGTCGGCCTCGACCACAATGTAGTCGCCCGTGCCCAGGCGCGAGTTGGTCCCGGCGCTGTTGAGCCGGCCGCCGATCACGAAGGTCGGGTCGGCGCCGGCCTCGGCCAGCGCCGAGGCCACCAGGCTGGTGGTGGTGGTCTTGCCGTGGGTGCCCGCAATCGCGATGCCTTGCTTGAGCCGCATCAACTCGGCCAGCATCACCGCACGCGGCACCACCGGCACACGCTTGCTGCGCGCCGCGATCACCTCCGGGTTGTCGCCGCGCACCGCGGTCGACGTGACGATGGCGTCGGCGCCGGCGATGTGCCCCGCGTCATGGCCGATCTTCACCTCGATGCCGAGCGAGGCCAGCCGGCGCGCGGTGGCGCTGTCGTTCTGGTCCGAGCCCGACACCGTGTAGCCAAGGTTGAACAGCACCTCGGCGATGCCGCTCATGCCGGCACCACCGATGCCGACGAAATGGATGTGCTTGACCGCGTGCTTCACGCCGCGCCTCCCTTTTGTTGCACCAGCTTCTCGATCTCGTCGGCCACCTTGGCCGCGGCCCGCGGGCGGGCCAGCGTGCGCGCCTTCTCGGCCATAGCCTGCAGCGCGGCCCGGTCGGCCGTGCGCAGCGTCTCGGCCAGCCGCTCCGGCGTCAGCTCGGCCTGCGGCAGGTGGATGGCCGCGCCGTACTGCGCCATGTACTGCGCGTTGTCGCGCTGGTGCGAGGTGGTGCTGACGATCAGCGGCACCAGCACGCTGGCGACGCCGGCGGCGCACAGCTCGCTGACGGTCACCGCGCCGGCGCGGCAGACGATCAGGTCGCACGCGGCCAGGCGCTCGGCCATGTTGTCGATGAAGGGCAGCACCTCGACCTCGCGGTCGGGGTCGATGCCCTGCGCGGCATACAGCGCCTTGACGCCGTCGCGGTTGAGCTGACCGGTCTGGTGGGTCACCTGGGGCCGCTGCTCGGGCGACAGCAGCGCCAGCGCCTTCGGCAGCGTCTCGTTGAGCACGCGCGCGCCCAGGCTGCCACCGACGACCAGCACGCGCAGCGGGCCAGTCCGCCCGGCGAAACGCTCGGCGGGCGGGGCGATCTCCTCGATCTCGGGCCGCACTGGGTTGCCGGTGACCGTGGCGCGCTTGTTGACCGTGGCTGCAGCGCCATCGAAGCCGAACGCGACCATGTCGGCCACCGGTAGCAGCGCCCGGTTGCTCATGAGCAGCGCCGCATCGGCATTCACCAGCACCAGCGGCAGGAAACGCGCGGCTGCCATCAGGCCGCCGGGAAAACAGACATATCCGCCCATGCCGAGCACGGCGGTCGCCTTGCGCTCACGCAGAATGCGCCAGCACGAGGCGAAGGCACCGAGCAGCCGAAGACCGCCGGTCATCGTGTGCAGCAAGCCCTTGCCGCGCAGCCCGCTGAAGCCGATGGTGTCGAGCGGGATCCCCGCTGCGGGCACCAGCCGGTTTTCCATGCCCTGCGTGGTGCCGAGCCAGCTGACGGTCCAGCCACGGCGCTGCATCTCCTGAGCGACCGCGAGGCCGGGGATGATGTGGCCGCCCGTGCCGGCTGCGACGATCACAAGATGACGGCTCATTGGGGAGCCTCCGTGCTCCGCACTGCGGTGCGAGCGCCTTCGGGCGGCCGTGCGGCGCTCATGAGGACAACCTCCGTGCTCCGCACTGCGGTGCGAGCGCCTTCGGGCGGCCGTGCGGCGCTCATGCCCGCCCTCCCCGCATCAACTGACGGTTTTCCATGTCGACCCGCAGCACGATCGCCAGCGCGACGCAGTTGAGCAAGATCGCCGAGCCGCCATAGCTCATCAGCGGCAGCGTCAGGCCCTTGGTGGGCAGCACGCCCAAATTCACACCCATGTTGATGAAGGCCTGGCCGCCCATCCAGATGCCGATGCCTTGCGCGACGAGCCCGGAGAAAACCCGGTCGAGCGCAATGGCCTGGCGGCCTATGTGGAAGATGCGGCGCGACAGCCAGAAGAACGCAAAGATCACCGCGGCCACGCCGGCAAAGCCGAGCTCCTCGCCGATCACGGCGAGCAAAAAGTCGGTGTGGGCCTCGGGCAGGTAGTGCAGCTTCTCGACACTGGACCCGAGCCCCTGGCCGAACACCTCACCCCGGCCGAACGCGATCAGCGAGTGCGACAGCTGATACGCCTTGCCGAGCGCGTATTTCTCGTCCCACGGATTCAGGTAGGCGAAGATGCGCTCGCGCCGCCATTCGCTGAAGCTGATCATCAGCACGAAGGCGCCGATCAGCACCGCCGTGATCAGGAAGAACATGCGGCCGTTGACACCGCCGAGGAACAAAATGCCCATCGCGATCGTGGCGATCACCATGAAGGCACCCATGTCGGGTTCGGCCAGCAACAGCAACCCGACCACTGCGACCGCCACCGCCATCGGCATCACCGCGCGGAAGAAGCGCTGCTTCACTTCCATCTTGCGCACCATGTAGTCGGACGCGTAGAGCGCGATCGCCAGCTTGGCCAGCTCCGACGGCTGGAACGCCATGACGCCCAGCGGTATCCAGCGCCGCGCACCGTTGACGCTCTTGCCGATGAAGGGCATCAGCACCGCGACCAGCAGCAGCAGCGACAGCACGAACAGCCACGGCGCGTATTTCTCCCACACCTGCATCGGTACCTGCACCGTCACCAGCGAGGCGACGAAGGCGATGCCGAGGAACAAGGCGTGGCGCATCAGGAAATGGCCATTCGCGTAGTTGGCGAAGCGCGGGCTGTCGGGCAGCGCGATCGAGGCCGAATAGACCATCACCATGCCCAGCGCCAGCAAGGCCACCACCACCCACACCAATGGCTGGTCGAAACCTTGCGGCCGGCCGGGCTGCCCGGTCGACACCCAGTCGCGCACCGGCAGTTCGCTGCCGCGGCGCAGGCCGCCGATGCCGGCGCTCAGGCGCGCACGCAGGGCCTGCCAACCGAAACGGGCTTGCGGTGTTGCGCTCATCACGCCACCTCCCCCTGGTCACCCGCGAGGGCCTGCACCTCGGCCACGAACACCTCCGCACGATGGGCATAGTTGCGGAACATGTCGAGGCTGGCGCAGGCCGGGCTCAGCAGCACGGCGTCACCGGTGTGCGCGCGTTCGGCACAGGCGCGAGTGGCGGCCTGCAGCGTCTCGAAGTGCGCCGCCGGCACGCCGCTGCCTTCGAGGGCGGTCTCAATGCGGGCCGCGTCGCGACCGATCAGCGCGACAAAACGCGCGTGGCGCGCCAGCGGCGCGGCCAGCGGTGCGAAGTCCTGGCCCTTGCCGTCGCCGCCGAGGATCACCAGCAAACGCGCCGGCGCCCGGTCCAGGCCGAGGCCGTTCAAGGCGGCCACGGTGGCGCCGACGTTGGTGCCCTTGCTGTCGTCGAAGAAGTCGACGCCGTTGACGGTGGCCACGAACTCGACGCGATGCGGCTCGCCGGCATATTCACGCAGGCCATGCAGCATCGGCGCGAGCGGGCAGCCGATGGCGGTGGCGAGCGCCAGCGCGGCCAGCGCATTGGCGGCGTTGTGGCGCCCGCGCACACGCAAGGCGTCCGCGGGCATCAGGCGCTGCAGCTGCAGTTCTTCTTCCTCTTGCGGTTCGTCGCCCGCAGCACGGCGCCGGCCGCGGCCGCTCGCCACGGTCTCGTCGGCTTCGCGCGCACGCACCAGCCAGGCCATGCCGTTCTCGGTCACGAGGCCGAAGTCGCCCGGGCGGCGCGGCGCGTCGAGCCCGAAGCGCACCACGGCGCGCTCGATCACCCGCGCCGGCTTGCCCCGCCCGGTGGACTTGATCACCTCGGGCGGCGGGATCATCGCCTCGACCATCGGGTCTTCGCGATTGACCACCATCACCGCCTGCTTGCCGAAGATGCGCGCCTTGGCCGCGGCATAACTGGCGAGGTCGCCGTGCCAGTCGAGGTGGTCTTCGGTGACGTTGAGCACGGTGGCCGCGCTGGGCTCGAAGCCGAGTGCGCTGTCGAGCTGGAAGCTCGACAGCTCCAGCACCCAGACCTCGGGCAGGTGTTCGAACACCGGCTCGGCCGGCGGCGGCGGGGCGAGTTGCAGCACGGCGCTGTCGTCATCGGCCAGCGGCGGCACGGCGGCCAGGGCCTCGTCGTCGGCGACGCCAGCAGTTTCATCAGCGACGCCGACAGGGCCCGCGGTGGCCTCGGCCAGGGCGTCCGCTTCTGTGTCGATGTCTGCGCCCGGCTGCGCGTCCTCGGCGGCACCGTCCAGCGTGCGCAGGTCAGCCAACTCTTCGGGGCTGGGAGTCTCGTCGGGCGCGTCGCTCTCGGGCGTCACCGCGGCGCTCTCTTCGGGCAGCGGGTCAACACCAACCGGCACCGACGACACCGCAGCGCCGCGTTGTTCAGCGGCCAGCGCCGCCGGCGTGGACGGCGCCTGGTCAGCCTCGGGTGTCGTGTCGGCCGGCGTCGCAGCGGCTTCGGGCGGCGCCACCTCCAGCCCCTCGCCCGCGGTCTCGTCGGCCGGTGCGGGCTCCAGGTCCAGCGCATCGGCCAGCGTCTGCAGCAGCGTCGGGCCGATGTTGCCTGCGACGCCGACCCGCCTGCCCGTCCGTTCGATCAGCAAGGCGGTCATCGAGGTGGTGGTGGTCTTGCCGTTGGTGCCCGTGATGGCGACCACACGCGGCGTGTAGCGGCGCTCGGCCTTCAGGTCGGCCAGCGCGCGGGCGAACAGTTCCAGCTCGCCTTGCACCAGCACGCCGCGCTCGGCGGCCTCGTCGAGTACCGGCGCCAGGCGTTCGTCGCGCGGCGACAGGCCCGGGCTCTTGAGCACACGGCGCACGCCGTCGAGCGCGCTCATCGGCAATTCACCGGTCAGCAGCTGAGCTTGGGGCACATGCTGGCGCAACGCCTCGGCCTGCGGCGGCGCTTCGCGCGAGTCCCACACGCGCACGTCGGCGCCGAAGCGCGCACACCAGCGCGCCATGGCGAGACCCGAGTCGCCGAGGCCCAACACGAGGACGGTGATGCCTTGCAAGTCCTTCATCGCAACAATGCTCTTTTCAGGGCCCTCAACGCAGCTTCAACGACGACAGGCCGACCAGGCACAGCAGCATCGTGATGATCCAGAAGCGGACCACCACCTGCGTCTCTTTCCAGCCGGACTTTTCGAAGTGATGGTGCAGCGGCGCCATCTTCAGGATGCGACGGCCTTCGCCATACCGCTTCTTGGTGAACTTGAAATAGCTGACCTGCAACATCACCGACAGCGCCTCGACGACGAAGATGCCGCCCATCACCGCCAGCAGGATCTCCTGCCGCGTGATGACGGCGATGGTGCCGAGCGCGCCACCCAGCGCCAGCGCGCCGACGTCGCCCATGAACACCTGCGCCGGATGCGTGTTGAACCACAGGAAGGCGAGGCCCGACCCGGCCATCGCGGCACAGAAGATCAGCAGTTCGCCGGCGCCGGGGATGTAGGGAAAGATCAGGTATTTCGAGAACACCGAACTGCCCGCCACATAGGCGAACACGCCCAGCGCCGACCCCACCATCACGACCGGCATGATCGCCAGCCCGTCCAGCCCGTCGGTCAGGTTGACCGCATTGCTGGCGCCGACGATCACCAGATAGGTGAGGATCATGAAGCCGTAGACCCCCAGCGGGTAGCTGATGGTCTTGAAGAACGGCACGAACAGGTCGGCATTCGGTGGCAACGGGTTCGAGAAGCCCGATTGCACCCAGCGCACGAACAGCTCCAACACCCGCAGGTTCGACGTTTCCGAGACGCTGAAGGCGAGGTAGATGGCCGCCAGCAGGCCGATCACCGACTGCCAGAAGTACTTCTCGCGCGAGCGCATGCCCTCGGGGTTCTTCTGCACCACCTTGCGCCAGTCGTCGACCCAGCCGATCGCGCCCATGCCCAGCGTGACCAGCAGCACGATCCAGACGAAACGGTTGGTCCAGTCGAACCACAGCAGCGTCGACAAGGCGATGCTCAGCAGGATCAGCACACCGCCCATCGTGGGCGTGCCGCTCTTGGCCAAGTGGGTTTGCACGCCGTACTCGCGGATCGGCTGGCCGATTTTCAGCTCGGCCAGGCGGCGGATCACCCACGGCCCGAGCACCAGGCCGATCAGCAAGGCGGTCAGGGCCGACATCACGGCGCGGAAGGTCAGGTACTGGAACACCCGCAAAAAGGTCCAGTCGGGCTGCACGGTCTGCAGCCACTCGGCAAGGGCGATCAGCATCGGGGCTCCTGGGCGCCGGAACCTGCCGGCGCGTTCTTGTTGTCGTCGGGTGCGCCGCCACTGCTCAGCAGGGCTTCCACCACCCGTTCCATCTTCATGAAGCGCGAGCCCTTGACCAGCACGCAGGCGGCCGCCGGCTGTTCACCGAGGGCCGCCACCAGTTCGGGCACGCCGTCGAAATGGCGTGCGCTGCCATACGCCCGGGCCGCATGCGCCATCTGTTCACCCGCCGTCCAGACCGCATCGATGCCGCGCTCGCGTGCGTAGTCGCCCACCTCGGTGTGGAAGGCCGGGCCCTGGTCGCCCACCTCGCCCATGTCGCCCAGCACCAGCCAGCGCGGGCCGGGCATCTCGGCCACCACATCGACCGCCGCGCGCATCGAATCGGGGTTGGCGTTGTAGGTGTCGTCGACCAGCGTGACGGTCCGGCCGCCTCGGCTGAATTGCTTCACCTGTGAACGGCCCTTGACCGGCTCGAAGGCCGACAGCCCGCGCGCGATCGCCTCGAGCGGCACGCCGGCGGCAACCGCACAGGCCGTGGCCGCCAGCGCATTCTTGATGTTGTGGGCTCCGGCGATGCGCAGCTCGGCAGTCGCGTCGCCCAGCGGCGTGTGCAACGCCAGCTGCCAATGATCGCCCTGCCACTGTGCGTCGCCGCTGACGTCGGCGTCGGTCGCGCGTGCAAACGTCAAGACGCGGCGGGTGCCGGCCAGCTCGCGCCACAGCGGGGTGTGTTCTTCGTCGGCCGGGAACACCGCGACGCCGTCGTGCCCCAACGCCTCGATCACGCTGCCGTTCTCGCGCGCCACCGCTTCGACACTGGCCATGAACTCCTGGTGCTCGCGCTGCGCGTTGTTGACCAGCGCCACCGTGGGGGCCGCGATGCGCGACAGGTAGGCGATCTCGCCCGGGTGGTTCATGCCGAGCTCGACCACACCCGCGCCATGCTCGGCGCGCAGGCGCAGCAGTGTCAGCGGCAGGCCGATGTCGTTGTTGAAGTTGCCCTGCGTCGAGAAGGCGGCATCCCCCAGCCAGGCGCGCAGGATCGCGGCGATCATCTGCGTCACGGTGGTCTTGCCGTTGCTGCCGGTGACCGCTACCAGCGGCAGCTCGAAACGGCGGCGCCAGCCGGCGGCCAGTTCGCCGAGCGCGGCACGCGTGTCGGCCACCAGCAGCCCGGGCAGTCCGGCTTCGGCCAACCCGCGTTCGGCGATGGCGGCCACCGCACCGGCGGCTTGTGCCTGCGCGAGGAAGTCGTGCGCGTCGAAGCGCTCGCCCTTGATCGCGACGAACAGATCGCCCGCCTGCAGCGTGCGCGTGTCGGTATGGACCCGCCGGACCTGCACGTCGGCAGCGCCGACCCGGGTGGCGCCCGGCAGCAGGGTCTGGGCCAGTTCGAGCGTCATCATGCGTTTGCCCTCCTGGACAAGGCGTCGAGGGCTTCCTCGACGTCGGAGAAATGCGACTTCACGCCGGCGATGTCCTGGTAGTCCTCGTGGCCCTTGCCGGCGATCAGCACGACGTCGCGCGGCTCGGCGGCGACCAGCGCGCCGGCGATGGCGACCCGGCGGTCGACCTCCACCGCGGCCTGCTCGCGCTGCTGCATGCCGGCGACGATCTGTTCGAGGATCGCCTCGGGAGACTCGCTGCGCGGGTTGTCGCTGGTGACCACCGTCAGGTCGGCGAGGCGTTCGGCAATCGCGCCCATCAGCGGCCGCTTGGTCGCGTCGCGGTCGCCGCCGCAGCCGAACACGCACCAGAGCCGGCCGCCACGCTCCCGCGCCAGCGGCTGCAAGGCGCGCAGCGCCTGCTCGAGCGCGTCGGGCGTGTGGGCGTAATCGACCACCGCGAGCGGGCCGCGATCGCCGCCGACACGCTGCATGCGCCCGGGCACCGGCGTCAGCTCGGCGCACAAGGCGGCGGCATCGGCCAGCGGCACGTCGAGCGCGCGCAGGCCGCCGATCACCGCGAGCAGGTTGGCGACGTTGTAGTCGCCGATCAAACGGGTGCGCACCGGCACCGCGCGCGTGCCTTCGATCAGCGTGAAGCCCAGCCCGCCGCCCTGGTAGCCCACGTCGGCGGCGCGCAGTTCGCCCGTCGCACCGCGGGTGTAGCCCCACACCTGCAGGCGTCCCTCGCGGCGCAGCCGCTCGGCCACCGCGACGCCGCGGGGATCGTCGAGGTTCAGCACCGCCGCTCGCAGGCCCGGCCAGTCGAACAACTGGGCCTTGGCCTCCCAATAGGCGTCCATGTCGCCGTGGTAGTCGAGGTGGTCGCGCGTGAAATTGGTGAACAGGGCGACTTCGATCCGCAAGGCGTCGAGCCGGTGCTCGACGATGCCGATCGACGACGCCTCGATGGCGCAAGCGGCGTAACCGGTGTCGGCGAAGCGCCGCAGCGACCCATGCAAGGTCACCGGGTCGGGCGTGGTGAGGCCGGTGGCGATCACCTCGGCCTCCGGGGCCACGCGCGAAGGCGGCTCGCCGACCCCCAGTGTGCCGATCACGCCGCAGCGCTTGCCGAGCAGGCTGAGGGCCTGGGCCGTCCACCAGGCGGTCGACGTCTTGCCATTGGTGCCGGTGCTGGCCACCACCCGCAGGCGGCGCGACGGCTCGCCGTAATAGACGTCGGCGATGCGGCCGCTGGCGGCCTTCAGCCCGGCCACCGCCGCGACGCGGCCACGCTGTTCCGACGTGTCGAAGCCGAACGCCTCCACGCCGTCCGCCTCGACGAGGCAGGCCGTGGCACCAGCTTGCAACGCGGCGCCCACGAAACGGCGGCCGTCGACGGCATAGCCCGGCCAGGCGATGAAACCGTCGCCGGCGCCAACCTGGCGGCTGTCGGTTCGCAAACGCCCCTGCACCTGCTGGCGCAGCCATTCGGCCGCCGACTCGGGGGTGGGAAAGACCGGCAGCGACATCAGAAGCTCTCCTCGACGGCCGGCGCCTGGCGCTGTTGCGCCATGATCTGGGGCTGCACCGCGATGTCCGGCTGCACGCCCATCATGCGCAGGCTCTGCTGCACCACCTCGCTGAACACTGGCGCGGCCACGTCGCCGCCGAAGTATTTGCCGTTGTTCGGCTCGTCGACCATCACCGCGACGACGATGCGCGGCTTGTCCATCGGCGCCAGCCCGACGAACCACGAGCGGTATTTGCGGTCTGCGTAGCCCTTGCCTTCCTGCTTGTGCGCGGTGCCGCTCTTGCCGCCGACCGAATAACCGATGGTCTGCGCCTTGGGTGCGGTGCCACCGGGGCCTGCTGCCATCTGCAGCATCTTGCGTACCGCCTGGGCGGTCTCGGGCGAGAACACGCGGATGCCGGCGGCCGGCTCCTCGGTCTTGAGCAGCGACACCGGGATCACCTCGCCATCGCGGGCGAAGGCCGTATAGGCGCGTGCCAGCTGGAACAACGAGACCGACAGGCCATAGCCGTAGCTCATCGTCGCCTGCTCGATCGGCCGCCATGTCTTGTAGGGCCGCAAACGCCCCGACACCACACCGGGGAACGGCACCTGCGGCCGTTGCCCCAGGCCGACCGCGGTGAAGGTCTCCCACATCTCGCGAGCCGGCATCTGCATCGCCATCTTGACGGTGCCGACGTTGCTCGACTTCTGGATCACCTCCGAGACGGTCAGGATGTCGTGCGGGTGCGCGTCGCGGATGGTCGAGCCGGTGAGCATGAACCAGCCGGGCGCCGTGTGGATGGCCGTGTCGGGCTTGACCTGGCCGCGCTCGAGCGCGAGCGCCGCGATGAAGGGCTTCATCGTCGAGCCGGGCTCGAAGGTGTCGGTCACGGCGCGGTTGCGCAGCTGCGAGCCGCCGAGGTTCTGGCGGTCGCCGGGCGTGTAGCTCGGGAAATTGGCGAGCGCCAGCACCTCGCCGGTCTGCACGTCGAGCACCACCACCGAGCCGGCCTTGGCCTTGTGCTCGGCCACCGCGTCGCGGATGCGTTGGTAGGCGAAGAACTGCACCTTGGAGTCAATCGACAGCTCGATGTCGCGACCATCCAGCGGGTGCACCCGGTCACCCAGGTCTTCGACCACGTTGCCGAGCCGGTCCTTGATGACACGACGTGTGCCGTCGCGGCCGGACAGGTCGCGCTGGAAGGCCAGCTCGATGCCTTCCTGGCCCTGGTTCTCGACGTTGGTGAAGCCGACCACGTGAGCGGCCGCCTCACCCTCGGGATAGCGGCGCTTGTATTCCTTGACCTGGTGCACACCCTTCAACCCCAGCGCCTTGACCTGCTCGGCGACGCTGTCGTCGACCTGGCGGCGCAGCCAGACGAAGTTGGGGTTGTCTTCGAGGCGCTTGTTCAGCTCGGCCGTCGTCATGCCCAGCAGCTTGGCCAGCTTGCGACGCTCGGTGGGCCCGGCGTCGAGGTCCTTCGGGATGGCCCAGATCGACGGCGCCGGCACGCTCGACGCCAGGATCAGCCCGTTGCGGTCGATGATGCGGCCGCGGTTGGCGGGCAGCTCGAGCGTGCGCGCATAACGGCTTTCGCCCTGCCGCTGATAGAAGTCGGTGCCGATGATCTGGATGTAGGCGGCGCGCCCGACCAGCAGGCAGAAACCGAGGCCGATGCAGGCCACCAGGAACTTCGACCGCCAGGGCGGCGTCTTGGACGCGAGCAGCGGGCTGGTCGCATACATCACCGTGCGCACGGCGTGTGGCCGCGGCGCCTTGTCGGCGCCGCGGCCCTTGCGATTCAGCCGTGACAACCATTGTTTCATCGCTGACCTCCGTCGGCCGCGGACGGGGCCGGCACAGGCGCTGCGGCAGACGACGCCGACGCGGCGCCGGCAGGCAAGGTGACGTAGTGCGTGACGGCGGCCGAGGCCGTGCGCATCTGCAGCTTTTCGCGTGCCACCTTCTCGACCCGCAGCGGCGTGGCCTGGGCGCGCTTTTCCAGTTCGAGCTGTTCGAACTGGGTTTGCAGCGTGCGCTCCTCGGCCTGGCTGCGCTCGACTTCGACGAACACCCGCCGTGCCTCATAAGAGATGCGCACGAGGTACAGCCCGCTGAGCACCAGCGCGATGAACAACACGATGTTCAAGCGGGTGGCCATCAGCGTGCCTCCGTGCGTTCGGCCACCCGCAGCACCGCCGAACGAGCGCGCGGATTGGCGGCCACCTCGGCGTCGCCGGGCTTGATGCGCGCGAGGGCCTTCAGCTTCGACTCGGGCACCGGCGCAAACGGCGCGCGCCGATCCACCTCGTGCCGGCTGTGGCGCACGATGAACTGCTTGACGATGCGGTCTTCGAGCGAATGGAAGCTGATCACGACCAGGCGGCCGCCCGGCGCGAGCAGTTCCAACGCGGCGTTCAACCCTTGCTCGAGTTCCTCAAGTTCGGCGTTGACGAAAATCCGAAGAGCCTGAAAGGTGCGCGTCGCAGGGTCCTGGCCTGGTTCGCGGGTCTTGACCGCACGAGCCACGACTTCGGACAGTTGCCCCGTGGTGCGAACAGGGTTGCCGCCCGCCCGGCGAGCCACAAGCGCCTTTGCAATCGACACAGCAAACCGTTCTTCTCCATAGTGGCGTATCACCTCCGCGATCTGCCTTTCGTCGGCTCGCGCCAGAAAGTCAGCAGCGCTTTCGCCCCTCGTCGGGTCCATGCGCATGTCCAGCGGACCGTCGAAGCGGAAGCTGAACCCGCGCTCGGGGTTGTCGATCTGCGGCGACGAAACGCCGAGGTCGAGCAGCACGCCAGCGACCTCTGTGATGCCGCGCGCCGCGCACGCCTCGCCCATGCGGGCGAAGCTGTCGTGCTCGATGGAAAAACGCGGGTCTTGGACCCGCGTGCTTGCTGCTATCGCCTCTGGATCCTTGTCGAAGGCCAGTAACCGGCCTTCGGGTGCGAGCCGCGTCAGCAGCAGGCTGGAGTGGCCTCCCCGGCCGAACGTGCCGTCGAGGTAGGTGCCCTGCGGCGAATGGACGAGCGCGTCCACCGCCTCGTGCAACAAGACGCTGCGGTGCTGCAAGTCGCTGCCCTGCGCGTTCATGGTGGTCAGAAGCTGAAGTCCTTCAGGACGTCGGGCATGCCCTGCTGCATCACCTCGGCCTCGTGGGCCGCGTAACGCTGGGCATCCCACAACTCGAAGTGGCTGCCCATGCCGAGCAGCATCACGTCCTTGCTCAGCCCGGCGGCGGCACGCAGCTCGGGCGAAATTAGCACCCGCGAGGCTGAGTCGATTTCGACGTCCATCGCGTTGCCCAAAAAGATGCGCTTCCAGCCGCTGGCGGACATAGGTAAAGCCGCGATCTTGTCGCGGAAGGCCTCCCAGGCAGGACGAGGAAAGACCATCAGGCAGCCCTCGGGATGTTTGGTAACGGTCAACTGCCCGTTCGCAATAGCCGTCAGGACGTCGCGATGGCGCGCCGGGACGGATAACCGCCCCTTCGCATCCAGCGCCAACGCTGAAGCCCCTTGGAACACGAAGTTGGACACAAACACCCACTAATCTGCACTTTCTCCCACTTTACCCCCGCGGCTGAGGCGGGTCAAGGTGAAACGCAAGAAATGTCCAATTAAATCAAGCACTTACAAAGGAATCTGAAGCGAGGCCCGTCGGGAAAAGCGTTCAAAAATAAGGACTTGCAGATTGGTGTGAAAGTTTTTGCTGAGCTGTAGGTGTCGACAGGTGAGCGTTGAAAACGGTAGAAATCCGCGGAAATGCAGTAAGTAAAAGAAACGAGTGGGGAGGCGAATCGCCCATTCTCCTTCTGGCGCACCACACTTCCCGGCCGGGGCTGTGTCGCGCGAGCGCGACGCCCAGGGGCCCGACCGGGCCTGCGAGCTCGGGCCTGCGAGCTCGGGCCTGCGAGCTCGGGCCTGCGAGCTCGGGCCTGCGAGCTCGGGCCTGCGAGCTGGGTCTGCGAGCTGACAACAAGCGGGACATCCGAACGCCTCGCACGGGGGAGCTTCTTTGATGAAGATGGGTGCTGACACGCCCGCGCAAGCGGGCCGCGCAGAGGAACGGCTGCGCCTGCTCGGCCGGGTCGCCGGGCTGCTGGCCGCCTCGAAGCCATTCGAAGATGTGCTGGGCAAAGGGGTCGAGAGCTGTTTACCGACCCTGGGCGAGTTCGGGCACGTCGACCTCGTCGTCGGCCAGCAGGTGCGCCGCGTCCGTTGCGGCCGCGGTGAGGCAGCCACGCACGCGGCGGCGCTGCTGGGCCACGAGTGGTCGCAGCCCCCGTGCCGCGAGCCGAACGTGTGCGCGCTGTCGAGCGGCCGGGCAGCGCTGCATGTCGACCTCGGCGACGCCTGCCTGCGCGCGATGGCGCGCGGCGAACATCACCTGGCCCGGCTGCGGCAGCTCGCGCTGACGTCGATGATCACCGTGCCCCTGCACCACGGCGGCGAGTTGGTCGGCGCATTGACGCTGTTCCGCCGCGCGGGCGCACGCCGGCACGGCGCCGACGACCTCGATTTCGCCCAGACGCTGGCCGCCCTGCTCGCGCCCGCCTGGGTCAGCGCCCGGCTGCAGGAGACGCAGCGTCAGGCCGAATCGGCCCTGCGCGAGAGCGAGGAACGGCTGCGCCTGGCGGTGGACGCCGGGCGCCTGGGCATCTGGGATTGGGACGTGGTACAGGACCGCCTCCGCGGTTCGGCACGGATTGCCGACTGGCTCGGTGTCGCGCCAGGCACCTTCGGCGGTCGCTTCGACGACTTCCTGGCCCTGCTGCATCCGGACGACGTCGACCAGGTGAAGCGCCAGGCCGAGGTCGCGCTGCAGGGCCGCGCCATGTTCGCGGCCGAGTTCCGCGTCGTGCAGCCCGACGGCCGGGTGCGCTGGCTCGCCAGCCAGGCCTCGGTGCACCGGGACGGCGCCGGGCGCCCGCTGCGGGTGGTCGGCGCGACACACGACGCGACCGAGCGGGTCGAGCTGCTGGCCGCCGAACGGTGCGCACGCGCCGACGCCGAGGCGGCGCGACGTGACGCGGAGGCCGCCAGCCGCGCCAAAGACGAGTTTCTTGCGATGCTGGGGCACGAGTTGCGCAACCCGCTGGCGCCCATCGTGACCGCGCTGCGGCTGATGGAGATGCGCGGCGAGCCGCTGCGGCCCGAGCACGCCCTGATCTCGCGGCAGGTGGCCCATCTGTCCCGTTTGGTCGACGACCTGCTCGACGTCTCGCGCATCACGCAGGGCCAGATCGAACTGACGCTGGAGCGGCTGGACATCGCCGGCGTGCTGCGCAAGGCGGTCGAGCAGGTCTGGCCGGCGCTCGACAAGCGGGGGCTGCAGTTCGATGCGCACCTGCCGCTGCAGCCGGTCGTCGTGCAGGGCGACGCGAGCCGGCTGGCGCAGGTGTTCGTCAACCTGCTCGCGAATGCCGCCAAGTACACCCCGGCGCACGGCCGGATCGAACTCACCGTCGAGCCGGCCGATCAGCATGTGGTCATCACCGTCAGCGACAACGGCGCGGGCATTTCGGCCGCCCTGCTGCCACATGTCTTCGACCTGTTCGTGCAGGGCCCGCAGCGGCTGGACCGGATGGAAGGCGGGCTGGGCCTGGGCCTCGCCATCGCGCGCAGCCTCGTGCGCCTGCACGGCGGTCAGTTGTGCGCCGCCAGTGACGGGCCGGGGCGGGGCAGCCGTTTTCGGGTCGAGTTGCCGCTCGCGCCGCCGCAGGCGCCGCCGGCCACGCTCGCGCTGGGCGGGGAGGTTGTCGGCGCCGGGCTGAGCGGCCGCCTGCTGATCGTCGACGACAACGAAGACGCCGCCGACATGTTGGAGCAACTGTTGTCGCTGGCCGGCCATCAGGTGCGCGGCGCCGGCGACGCGCAGGCAGCATTGGCCGCCGTCGCGGAGTTCAAACCCGACCTCGCGGTGCTCGACATCGGCCTGCCCGGCATGGACGGCTACGCCCTGGCGCGCCGACTGCTCGCGCTGCCCGGCCTCGCCGATCTGCGGCTGGTCGCCCTGACCGGCTACGGCCGCGAGCCCGACCGCGAGCACGCGCGCCAGGCCGGTTTCCACGCCCACCTGGTCAAGCCGGTCGAGCCGCAACGCCTGCTGCAAACCGTCGAGCAGTTGCTGGCGGAGCGCCGCGACGCGCGGGACTGACCGACCGGAGCGACCGAGGCCGTCACACGCCGGCGCCTGCCCGTCACGGTCGCCGGCACCCACCAGGGGAGCGCTTCTTGCTGCCAGCACAAGAGGCCGGCGCAGGGAGCACCGGCGTGTGGGAGTTCAGCCTATGAAAGTCATCGTCTTGCTGCAAGGCGGCGGATCGCTGGGTGCGTTCGCCTGCGGCGTCTGGAAAGCCTTGTCCAGCCTGCTGCAGCAGCGCCAAGCCGTGCTTCAGGGCGTCGCAGGGTCCTCGATCGGCAGCATCAATGCGGCCGTGATCGCGCGCCATCACCACCAGCCCGATCTGGGTGCCGGCGCGCTGGAATCGCTCTGGCGCGACCGCCTGGCGACACCATCGTTTCCGTTTCTGGGCCCCGCGCTCGACGTGGGGCCCTGGGCCGCCGCGGTTCCCAGCGCCTCGTTGCGCAGCTGGAACGGCGTGCTCACCGGCTTGCTGATCGGCAACCGCGGCCTGTACCAGAGCGTGCCAGCGCATTGGCTGCCCTATGCGGCCTTCTACCGGGCCAAGATGCCCTTGCTGGACCGCAGTCGCATGATGGACACGCTCGAACAGGTGCTGGGCAGTTACGGCAGCGCGCCGGGCGGTGGTCCGCTGCTGGGCGTGGCGGCGGTGGACGTGATGGACGGCATGCTGAGGTTGTTCGACAGCGACCAGCAGCCGATCCTGCCTCTGCACCTTGCCGCCAGCAGTGCGATTCCGGTGATGTTCGCGCCGGTCGAGATCGACGGCCGCCTCTATTGGGACGGCGACATGACGCGCGCCTCGCTCGTGCCCCTCATGCTGCAGCGGCTGCGCGAGACCGGCCGTTGGCGGGACGACGACGAGGAGACGCTGGTGGTCAGCGTCGAACAAATGCCACGCCAATCCGGCGCCCCTCCGGTGGCGGGGCTGGAGCTGGCGACGCGCATGCTGGAGCTGCTGCAGGTCGACAAGTTCGTCGGCGACCGCGAAACCGGGTCGCTGCGGCACCAAGTCCTGCGCATCCGTCGCGAGCCCCTGCCGCATGACGGCGTGTCGGGCCACTTCGACTACTCGCCGGAACGGGTGGACGAACTGATCGCCGAAGGCGAACGGCAAGCCTGGGAGGCCTGGCAGGCACACGCCGCCAGCACCGCGGTCCATGCAGAGCCGGCGCCGCCGCTGCCCGCCGCCAGCCGGGCGCGCAAGACCGGCAGCCGGGCGGCGCCCCGGGCGCGATGAGAGGGACAGACATGAGCCTGGTCCGGCCGCCCGAAGGGGCGCGCACTGCAGTGCCCAGCACGGAGGTGATGCAATGACCAACAGCGACAGCCAGGACGAGAGCCGCGCCGCGCCGGCCAAGCGTGTGCGTACCACGGCCGGGGCGGACCATGCGCGCCGCGGCTGGCGGCGCGAGGCCGCGGCCCTGCTCAAGGACACCTTCCGCCTGCCGCGCCTGCGCGACGCGCAGGAGGCGGTGATCGAGCGCGTGATGAAGGGCCGCTCGACGCTGGCCATCATGCCCACCGGCGCCGGCAAGTCCCTGTGCTACCAGCTGCCGGCGCTGCTGCTGCCCGGGCGCACCGTCGTGGTGTCGCCGCTGATCTCGCTGATGAAAGACCAGTGCGACAAGATGCGGGCGCGCGGTGTCGCTGCGGTGCAGATGCACAGCGCGCTGAATGCGGGCGAGACCAACGACGCCGAGGCGGGCGTCACCGGCGGCGAGGCCAAGCTGATCTTCACGACGCCCGAACGGCTGGCCGACGCGGCCTTTCTCGAACTGGTGCAGCGCCACCCGGTCAGCCTGCTGGTGATCGACGAGGCCCATTGCGTGTCGCAGTGGGGGCATGATTTCCGCCCGGCCTTCCTCGAAATCGCGACCGGCTGGGCTGCGCTCGGGCACCCACCGGTGCTGGCCCTCACCGCCACCGCCACGCCTTCGGTGGCCGAGGACATCGTGGGGCAGCTGCGTGTGCCGGGCATGGAGATCCTCAACGCCGGCGCTTACCGTCCCAACCTCTATTACCGCGTGGAGCAGCTGACCAGCGAAGACGCCAAGTACGCGCGCCTGCTGGCCCTGGTGCAGGAGCAGGAAGGCACCGGCATCGTCTACACCGCCACCGTCAAGGCGGTGGATGCCCTTTACGAGTCGCTGCGCGAGGCCGGTGTGCCGACCGCGCGCTACCACGGCCGGCTCAATGCGAAGGAGCGGCGCGAGCAGCAGGATGCCTTCATGCGCAAGGAGGCTCGGGTGATGGTGGCGACCAACGCTTTCGGGCTCGGCATCGACAAGCGCGACACGCGGTTTGTCGTGCACTACCAGATGCCCGGCGGACTGGACGCCTACTACCAGGAGTCGGGCCGCGCCGGCCGCGACGGGCAGCCGGCCACCTGCACCCTGCTCTACTACCAGCGCGACAAGGCCGTGCAGCAGTTCCTGATGGCGGGGCGCTACCCGGGCATGGACGAGGTCAATGCGGTCTACACCGCGCTCAGCGGCGACCACCCAGCGCGCACCTTGAAAGAACTTCAGGAGCGCAGCGAGCTCGCCCGCAACAAGCTGCAGGTGGCGCTGAAGCTGCTGCGCGACGCCGGCATCGTGATGCAGAACCGCAAGCGTGAGTTGCAGCTGCGTGGCACGGTCGACGAGCGCACGGTGATGGAGCTGATCGACACCTACCGCGACAAAGCCGAACACGACCGCGAAATGCTCGAACGTATGGTGTTCTACGCGCGCAGCGGCTATTGCCGCTGGAAGCTGTTGCTCGAGCACTTCGAGGAAGAGATGCCGTTCGAGCCGACCTGCGGGCATTGCGACAACTGCCTGCGGGCTCAGCAGCACGCCGAACAGGTCGAGCAAGCCGAGCGCGAGGGCGCTGCGGATGTCGCCGCGTCACCACCACCGCCACCAGGCGATTCGCCGAAGGCCGCGTTCCGGCCCGGCGATGCAGTGCGCGTGCCGCGCTACGGCGATGGCGAGGTGGTCGACGCCAATGCCGAGAGCGTCAGCATCGCCTTTCCCGATGGCCGCACTCGCAGCTTTGTGGCGGAATACGTCGAGCCGGCGGCCGAGGTCTAGGGGCCCGTCAGCCCATCACTGATTCGAGAAACTGCTGCAGCGCCTTCGACGGCTCCTTGCCGTCGATCGTCAGCATCTCGATGCCCCATTGCGCCAGGACTGCCTCCTGCACGGGGTTGGGCTGCGGCGAGAAGATGTAGGACTTCGGCTGCGGCAAACCGGGCACCGAGGCTTTCCACAGCTGGGCCAGCTTGTAGAACAGGTAGCGGATGTTGATGTCGGCCAGGCTGTAGCCGATGAACAGCACCGAGCGGCCCAACACGTCGGCGCGCAGCTTGATGTCGAGTGGCGACTCGAATTCGAGCCGGCGGAAATAGCTGGTCTCGTCGAGCACGATCGACTCGTCGTTCTCGAAATCGCCGTGGAACTTGACGATCTGCGGCACGTCCGTGCGGATGCGCGCGAGGTCGGCCACGCTGACGATCTTGACGTAGTCCTTGCCGTAGTGGTCGAAGGCGTTCTCGATCCAGCGGTCGTAGTTGGTGGTGTAGATGATGTCGAAGCCGCCATGGACAATCATCTCGTGCACCTTGGAGTCCTTCACGCGGATCTGCTGGGCGTGCCACTCGCGGTCCATCCAGCTGCGCAGCGGGCCGATGCTGCCGTGTTGCAGCCGGAAGTACTCGGCCAGCGCCAGATAGCTGCCGTACTGCCGGAACTCCTCCGGCTCGAAGCCCAGTTCCGTGGCCATGTGATCGATCAGATCGCTCCACGGCGGCAGGCCGAGCGCCAGCGAAACCCCCGCGCCGACGAACAGGATCACCTCACCCTGTTGATAGGCAGCGCGCAGTTGCTCGAGCTTGCCTGACACGTCCGTCGCCTCACAGGGCCATCGCACCCGCCCCCTGGCCACGCGGCACCGCGGGCGGCAGCAGCGCGGCCGGCTCGCTAAAAACGGTGGGGGGCAGCTCTTCGACCTGGCTGCCGGCCGCGGCCGCATACAGGTCGTCGAGTTCGACGGCACAGCCGTAGACCAGCACGTCCCCCGGCCGGCAGCGCTGCAACGCACGCGCCAGCGCCTCTCGCACCGGCAGCACCGCCTCGCGCGGCTGGTGGTCCGCACCCGCACCCTCGGCGCCGCGCAGGATCACCTCGGCCGTCTCGCCGCGGCGCCGCCCGCGGTCCTCGTCGAGCTCGAACACCACCATCTCGTCGAGGTGGCGCGCGCAGATGCCGCCCACCTCCTCGAGCTCGGCATCGCGCCGGTCGCCCGGCGCCGACACCACACCGACCACCCGGGGTGCACGCCACAGCCGCACCGTCTCGAGCAAGGCCTCGAAGGCGGCCGGGTTGTGCGCATAGTCGACCACCACCCGCACCCCCCGCACCTCGAACACGTTCATGCGCAGCGGGTTGCTCTCAGCTGAGCACGAGAAGCGCGCGAGGGCCCGGGCGATGTCGTCGGGATGCAGCCGCAGCGCGACCAGCGCCGCCACGGCCGCGAGCGCGTTGGCGACGTTGTGCGGCGCCTTGCCGCCGAACGTGAACGGCAGGCCCGCGGTCTCGATGACCGGGTGCCCCCAGCCGCGGCCCTGCAGCCAGATCACACCCTGGCGCAGCACCACGGCGCGGCCGTCGCCGCGCAGGTGACGGGCCAGCACGAGGTTGTGCGGGTCCATCGAGAAATAGAGGATTTCGGCGCCGGGCCGCACCGTCTCGGTCATCGCGACGCAATGCGGATCGTCGGCGTTCAACACCACCGCGCCGGTCGCCGCATCGGCCACCACACTCTTGACACGCGCCAGGTCCTCGAGCGTGTCGATGCCGTCCTGGCCGAGGTGGTCGGCCGCGATGTTCAGCACCACCGCGACGTCGCAGCGGTCGAACCCCAGGCCGCGCTTGAGGATGCCGCCGCGCGCGGTCTCCAGCACGGCCGCCTCGACGTCGGGGTCGGTCAGCACGGCCTGGGCCGACCAGTAGCCCGAGCAGTCGCCGGCCATGATGGGCTGGCCATCGATGAACACGCCTTCGGTGGTGGCGCAGCCGGTGCGGCGGCCAGTGGCGCGCAACACATGGTCGATGGCCAGCACCGTCGTGGTCTTGCCGTTGGTGCCAGTCACGGCGACCAGCGGGATGCGGCCGTCTTCGTGCGGGGCGAACAGCGAGTCGACGATGGCACGCCCGGCCGCCCGCGGCTCGCCCCGGTAGGGCCACTCGTGCATGCGGATGCCGGGCGCCGCGTTGACCTCGATCAGCGCGCCGCCCTGCTCGTCCAGCGGCCGGGTGATGTCCTCGCACACCACGTCGATGCCGGCCACGTCGAGCCCGATGCGGCGTGCGGCACGCACGCACAAGGCCGCGGTGGACGGATGCACGATGTCGGTCACGTCCTCTGCGACGCCGCCGGTGGACAGGTTGGCGTTGCCGCGCAGCCGCACCTCGGTGCCGGCCGGCGGCACGCTGTCCAGGGTCAGGCCTTGCGTGGCCAGCGTGTCGCGTGCGCTGTCGTCGAGCGGCACCAGGGTCAAGGCGCTGTCGTGACCTTCTCCGCGACGCGGATCGGCGTTGAGGCGGTCGACCAGCTCGCGGATATTCGCGCGTCCATCCCCCACGACCGTCGGCGGGCGCCGACGTGCCACCGCCACCACCCGGCGCCCGACCACCAGCACCCGGTGGTCGTAGCCGCTGACGGTCTGCTCGACGATGACGTCGCCGTCATAGTGCTGCGCGCGCTCGAAGGCCACCGCGACCTGCTCCGGCGTGCTCACCTGCGTCGACACGCCCTTGCCCTGGTTGCCGCCCAGCGGCTTGAGCGTGACCGTGCCGCCGATCTCGCGCGCCGCCTCGAGCGCGGCCTCCAGCGTGTCGACGGTGCGCCCGCGCGGCACCGGGATGCCGGCGATCGCGAGCAGCTGTTTGGTCTGCTCCTTGTCGCAGGCGATGTCGACCGACACCTGGCGCGTCTCGCTGGTCAGCGTGGCGTCGATGCGGCGCTGCAAGGCGCCCCACCCCAGCTGATAGAGCGCGCCGTCGTCCGACAGCGGCAGCACCGGGATGCCGCGCCCTGCGGCGGCCTCGATGACGGCACTGGTGCTCGGCCCAGGTCCGTGCCGCGACGCCAGGCGCCGCAGTTCGCTTTGCGCCGCCTCGAGGTCGAACGCCCGCCCGTCGACGGCCGCCTGCACCAGCGCCACCGCATGGTGCAGCGCCCGCACCGCGACCGCTTCGATCTTGTAGGCGCAGACGACGCGGTAGCAGCGCGGCCGCCCCGGGATCATGCGGGTGCGGCCGAAGCGCACCTCGGGGCCCACCATCGACTGCAGCTCGAGCTGCACATGCTCGGTGACGTGACCCAGCCAGGTGCCCTCGTGCAGCCGCTCGATGAAGCCGCCGGCGTGGCCGGGCGAGCAATGGTGCTGGTGCAGGCCGGGCAGCCAGTCGACCAGCCGCTCGACGAAGCCGGGCAGCGTGTTGGAATCGACCTCGTCGAGCTCTTCGAGATCGAGCACGGCTTCCAGGCAGGGCTTGCGTGCGTGCAGGTTGGGGCCGCGAAGGACACGGCATTCGATGATCTTCATGAGACGGTCTCGTTGCTGGAGAGGATGTCCACGATCTCGTGCAGCGTGGGGTTGATCTCGCGGCCGCCCTGCGCGTCGCTGCAGGTGCCGGCGCGGTGGACGTAACTCGCGCCCGCCGGCAGCAGATGCAGCCGGACGTTGATCAGCTCGATCAGCTCGCGCTCGCCGATGTCGAGGAAGTTCGACGACATCTGGCGGCCATCGACCAGCGTCACCGCGCCGTCGCCGATCACCTCGAAGCCGGAGCCGCGCTCGACCACCAGCGCGGTGTCCTCGTCGATGCCGATGCCCAGCAGGCTGGGGTTTTGCGCGACCACCGCCATCAGCCGGCCGAGCCGGCGGCGCTCCGAGAAATGCTGGTCGACCACCGCGCGCTGCAGGAAACCGAGCCCGACCGCAAAGCTCACCACACCCTTCTCCGGGTGGATGTCGCCCTGGCCCTCGGCAATCATGTGGGCCGACATGGCGGACGCGCCGGCACTGGTGCCGGCCACGCAGCTGCCCCGCTCGATGAAGGCGCGGTGCATCGCGGTGTAGGCGGCGGTGCCGCCGATCAGCGCCAGCAGGCGCCGCTGGTCGCCGCCGGTCATGAAGATGCCGTCGGCGCTGAGGATGTCTTCGACCACGGCGGGGTGGTTGGCGTCCTCGCGCGAATGGATGGCGAGCGCCTTACGCTGGGTCACCCCGAGGTCGCCGAAGGCGCGGTCGTAGACCGCCGAGATCTCCTCGTGGTAGTTGCTCGCCGCGGTCAACACGACGATCTTCGGCTCGCGGCGGGCGGTCAGCTCGACGAAGCGGCGCAGCACCAGCTTGTCGTGCACCTTGTCTTCGTTGCCGCCGATGATGACCAGGTGGCCGGCGGCGCTGCGCGGCAGATCCGCATCGCTCAGCCGAAGGGCCTGGGAACTTGCTTGGAGCATGACGGATGGGTGTGGAGTCGGTACTGCTGCGGCAACCCGGTGACGCCTCTGGGACGAACCGGCCGGAGCCCTCAACTGAGCACGTGGGCCGCCATGTTGCGGTTGCTGCTCGCGGCCGCTTCGGTACGGGTCACGCCAATCAGGCCCACGCTGACGTCGCGGCTGAACAGGCCGATGCCCCGCTCGAGCGCCTGCTGCAGCGGCGTGCCCTGCGCGACCCATTCGTAGACGGTGCGCGCCAGCATCTGCCGCACGATGTATTCGCCGACGCCGGTGGCCGCGATGGCGCCGTGTTCACCCGCATAGAAACCGCAGCCGATCACCGGCGTGTCGCCCACCCGCCCGAGCAGCGAAGGAGCCGAGCCGCCCGTCGACGTGGCGACGGCGAAGTGGTCGTCGGGCCCGCGCACCACGGCGCCCACGGTGCCGGTGCCATGCGCCTTCATCGCTTGATCCCAGGGCATCGCATAGTTCCAGAAGCGCTTGAAGGTGTCGGCCTTCTCGGCGCCTTCGCGGTCGTCGGGGTCGGCGCTGGCCGGGTCGGCAAAGGCCTTGACGAGCTGGGCGTGGTAGTCGCGCGAACGTTGGCTGACACCGTGGTAGGTCTCGAAACCGCAGGTGCGGGCGAACCGCTCGGCGCCTTCTCCCGCCAGCAGCCAGTGCGGCGTGTCGGCGACGGCCTGCGCGACTCGTACCGGGTTCTTGTAGCCCTTCAGACAAGCCACCGCACCCAGTGCGCCACGGTTGTCCATCAGCCCCGCGTCCATCTCCACGGTCTGGCCGTCCAGACACAGGATGGAGCCGCTGCCGGCGTTGTAGCGGCCGTCGTCTTCAAGTGCGACGACCGCTTCGACCGCGGCCTCCAATGCTGATCCCCCGCCCGTCACACGCGCTTGTGCTCGCTGCGCCGCTGCGCGGCAGCCGTCGCTCCAGTCTTTCGGGCTGCCTGAGCCGCCATGCGTGACCACGGCCACCCCGTTCTTCTCTTGCATCGCAAGGTCTCCACTGTTCTCGGTATCAGCGAAACCTGTGCTGCAATCGACGTGCCCAGCGCCGCGTTCAGCGAGACCCGCCGCCGCGCCAGCGCTCGGCCAGGGCCGTGGCGGCCGAGTCGGCCGCGCGGCGCGCCAGGTCGGGCAGCGCAGGCCGCAAATTGGCGCGGGTGTAATAGCTTGTTTGCATCTCGCGCCGGCCGTGGTCGCCCCTTACCTCTCCTGCCGAGCCCGGGCGGTAGAGATTGCTGTCCTCGACCGAGGCAGGGCCGCTGCCCATCTGGGCCGAGAACAGCGCCGCCTCGCTGATCCAGTCCGTCAGGCGCGGTGCATGGTGGCCGACGCTGCTGGCGATGCGGCCGGCGCCGCCGACGTAGATGTCGCGCACGCGGTGTTGGGCGGCATGCAGGATCGCATGGGCCACCTCTTCCGGGGCATAGATCGGCGGCGGCAGTTGCGGCGGCCGTCCGGTGTAGTTGTGGGCGTGGCGCAGCAGCGGGGTGCCGACGGCGGCAGGCTTGATCAGCGTGACCGAGACCGGCGCGCGCGCTTCTTCCAGCTCCATCCGCAGGCAGTCGGTGAAGCCCTGGATCGCGTGTTTGCTTGCGCAGTACATGCCCTGCAGCGGCCAGGCGCGGTCGCCGGTGATGCTGCCGACGTTGATCAACGCGCCGCCATGGCGTGCGAGATGCTGCGCCGCGATGAGGCTGCCGTGCACCGTGCCCCAGAAATTGGTGTCGAACAAGCGTCGGTAGTCGGCCTCGCTGCCGGCCGTGAGGCGGCCCCAGATCGCGACGCCGGCGTTGTTGACCCAGGTGTCGTAAGACCCGAAACGCGCGATCGCCGCCTGCGCCACCCGTTCAACGTCTTCCCGGATGCCGACATCGGCGGCGACCGGCAGCACACGTTGCCCGCTCGGATCGAGTTCGAGGGCGATATCTTCCAGTGCCGGCAGGTTGCGCGAGACGATCACCACCCGGGCGCCCAGGAAGGCGGCGCGGCGCGCGGTGGCCAGGCCGATGCCGCTGGAGGCGCCGGTGATCACGAGGGTCTGCTGTGGCAGGGGCTTGAGGTACGGGGCCATCGTGGCACTCCTGTTCGGATGGAAAGGGCTGCGGCGGCAACACGGGCGGCTCAACCGAGCGCGTTCTGGTCCTTCTCGTTCGACTCGAGGCCGACCTTCGCTCGCGCATCGTCGGTGGGGACCACCGAGATGCGGCCGTCGCATTCGAGGATGGCCCAGCGCACCTGTTCCAGCCGCTCCAGCCCCGATTTGTGCATCTCGCTGTAGACCTCGTCCGGCGAGACCCGGTTCAGGTTGAGGGCGCGCTCGCGCAAGCGGCCTTGCGCGACCAGGACGGCAGGCTCGCCTTCGATGGCCACTTCCAGGCGCTGGAAGCGGTGCTTCAGCAGCGAGGTCACGAGCACCAGCGCCAGCAGGCTGGAAGCCCCCACCAGGGCATTGGTGAGCGAATGGTCGTCGCCGGTGAGTGCCTGCGAGACGATTTCGGGAATCATCAGCAAGGTCACCAACTCGAGCGGCGACAGCTGGCCGAACTCGCGCTTGCCGAGCAGCCGCAGCCCGACCAGCACGAACAGATAGATGACGGCAACGCGAAAAATCGTGTCCATGCGAGCTCCTGTGGCGTCACGGCAAGACCAGTGTCGACACGCCGACCTCGGCGGCCTCGCCAGCGGGCCCGGCGGCACTGACATGGCCGCTGTAGCGTCCCCAGTCGTCGCCTTCGAACTCGACCACCCAATGGCGGGTTTCGCCGGGGCGCAGCGCCTGCAGTTCCAGCTCGTAGCGGTCGTCGGCGATGCGTTGCGCTTGAGGTTCGAAGCGGGCCGCCGAAAACTCGCGCAGATAGCTTTGGTCGACACGCAGCGTGACACGCGCCAGCTCGGCGCTGCCGGTGTTCTTCACGGTGATGCGCATCGCCAGCGCGGTCTTGTGGCGCAGGCGGTGCGGGTATTCCACCTGCAGCGCCAGCGGGCCGGCCGTGCTGTCAGCCGACCGGGTGGCCGGGCTCAGCACGCCGGTGAGGCCGGCGATCGGCAGCAGCCACAGCACGAGCAAGGCGATCCATTGCAGACGGTCGAGTTCCAGACGCCGGTCGAACGGCGGTGGCGCGGGCGGTTCGGCCTGTGTGGCCGTGGAGGGTGGGGTCATGGCGTCCCTTTCGCTGTTCGGTGCCCCCTGCCAGCCGCCACGAGGATGCACAGCGCTGTGGGGCAACCTGCCCGAGCGCCAGCAAATAGCGTGCGACCTCGCCTCGCCCGGCGCTACAACTCGGCCTGAGAGCGGGCCAAGCGAGGTGCCGATTGACGCGCCGCCTCCAGCACCGGCACCACCTGCGCGAGTTCGATCGGTTTCACGAGGTGGTGGTCGAAACCCGCCCGGCGTGCCTGTTCACGGTCGCTCTCCTGGCCCCAGCCGGTCACGGCCACCAGCACCAGCGTCCGGGTCGCCTCGTGGGCGCGCAGCCGGGCCGCCAGGTCATAGCCGTTGAGGCCCGGCATGCCGATGTCGAAGAAGCAGACATCGGGCGGGTCCGACAGCGCCGCATGCAAGGCGGCCCGGCCGTCGTGCACGACGCTGACACGATGGCCGAGCGACTGCAGCATGCTGCCCAGGCTGCTGGCGAAGTCGGCGTTGTCGTCGGCGACCAGCACCCGCAGCGGCACCGAGACGGGCGGGACTACGGTGCTCTCCACCGGGCCGGGTGGCCGCACCGGAAGGGCCGGTGCCTCACACAACGGCAAGGTGACGATGAATTCGGAGCCATGACCGACACCGGCGCTGTGGACCGAGATCGAGCCGCCGTGCAACTCGACCAGTTGCTGCGCGAGCGTCAGGCCGACGCCCAACCCGGCCCGTCCACGCTCGAGCGACTTGTCCACCTGCATGAACATCTCGAAGATGGCGGCCTGCATCTCGGGCTCGATGCCGATGCCGTTGTCGCTGACGCGCAAGGTGGCCCGGCCGGCGTCCAACCCCAGGCTCACCTCGATGTGCCCGCCGGGGTCTGTGTACTTGACAGCGTTGTTGAGCAGATTGGCGAACACCTGCGACAAACGCGTCGCATCGCCGTCGACCCAGGCCGGCGTGTCGGGCAAGGCGGTGCTCAGCTCGTGGCCCCGCTCCCGCATCGCGGGCTCGACGATCTCGATGGCGCTGCGCAGCACCGCGACCAGATCGAGGCGCTCACGGCGCAGCGCCAGCTTGCCGGTGGTGATGCGCGACACCTCCAGCAAGTCGTCGATCAGCCGCACCATCTGCTTGAGCTGTCGTTCCATGATGGCGCGCACCCGCGCCCGCGAGGCCGGGTCGGCGTCGGCCAGCTTGAGGATCTCGAGGCCGTTGCTGAGCGGCGCCAGCGGATTGCGCAGCTCGTGCGCGAGCGTGGCGAGGAACTCGTCCTTGCGACGGTCAGCCGACAGCAGTGCCGCTTCCGCCTTCTGGCGCTCCTCCATCTCGATCGACAGCTCGCGGTTGCTGCGCTCGAGTGCCTGGGTGCGACGGCCCACCTCGGTCAGCATGTCGTTGAAGGCGTCGACCAGCACGCCCACCTCATCCTGACTTTGCTTGGGCACCCGCAGCGAGTAGTCGCGCGTTTCCATCACGCGGCGTGCCGCGGCCGCGACCGCCAGGATCGGCATCGTCACGGCATGCTGGAGGCGGCTGAAGATCAGCGCCGCCACCAGCAGGCTGGCCCCGGTGACCGCCGCCAGGATGGCCATGTAGTCCCACAGCCGGGTGGTCACGTCGTAATGCGCGCGCAGGTACACGGTGCCCAGCAGCTCGCCGTTTTGCTCGATGCGCTGGAAGATTTCGATCTGGTCGCCGACGAAGCGCGGCCCTTCCGGGCCCGGCGCGGCCGGGAAGCTCGGCGGCACGTCGGCGACCGAAGCATAGGTGGCGAACAGGTCGCCGTCCGGGGCATAGACGGCCGCGGCGCGGATCTGCGGCCGGTGCTTGAGCATCGCGACGTTCTCGCTGGCGGCCTTGATGTCGTCGAAGGCCAGTGCGGGGGCGCTGGAGCGTGAGATCAGGTCGGCCTGCGTGGTGAGGTCGTCGATCCAGGCGGTGCGGAAGCTGCGCAGCTCGTAGATCAACAGCGCCGTGGCGCTCAGCAGCAAGGCGGCGCAGGTGGTGGTCAGCACCACCAGCAGCATCTTGCGTCGCAGCGAAGTGCTGGCGGGCATCAGCGGACTCCCACCACACGCTCGGCCACCTGCAGCATGCGCGAACTCAGCTTCAGGCCTGACCGCTCGGCGGCCGGCAACGACACCTCGAAACGCAAGCGCCCGCCGACCAGGACGAAATTGATCATGCTGCCCTGGCCCAGACCGCGGCCGCTGTCCGTGACGAGCAAGATGGGCCGCTCACGCCACGGTGCCAGCCAGCTCTCGACATCGGCCGGGTTGGCCTGCCCGAGGAACAGCACGTGCACGCCGGCCAGCGTGTCGCCTTGCGCGACGCGGCGGCTGACCAGCGGTCGCCCCTGCGCGGTGCGGCCGGCGAGCACCTGGCGCAGTTCGGCCAGCACGTCGTCGGCCCCGTGCACGCCGATCACGATCGGGCTGTCGGCGCCCTCGAAGGCCGCCGGCGGCCATTCGACATAGCTGAGGAACTTGTAGAGATAGGCGGCCTTCACGCTGACCGGCAGCGCCGCCTCTTGCGCCCGCGCCCGCCCGGCCGCGGCGCCGGCGATCAAAGTCAGTGCCGCGAGATGCAAGACCCGGCGGCGGCGCGGGCACGCCCGGGCCCCCCGGGCGCTGCCGTGCGGCGCGAGGTCGATGCGGGGGCGGTTCACAACTGCCATCGGACCATCAGCGTCGCGGCGCGGTCCCACTCGTTGGCCGCGCCGCTCGAGGACCGCCACTCGACGTGTTCGGCTCCCAACAGGTTGAGCACCGACAGGCCCACTTCGACACCCGCCGCTGGCCGCCAGGCCAGCCTCGTGTCCAGCGCGGTATAGGCCGACACAGCCGGTTGGGGGCGTGCGCCGGTGCGCCGCAACGCCACCTCCCAATACAGGTCGCGCCGCAGGTCGTACGAGGAGCGCAGCGACCACCAGTGCCGCGGATCATTGCCGAGTGCCGCCAGGCCGCCCTGGTCGGTGGCGCCTTCGCTGACCCGCAGCCGCTGGCGTAGCACGACACCGCCGCCGCTCACCTTCCAGCCGCGCGCGGCCTGCCAATGAGCCCAAGCTTCGGCCCCCCGCGTGTAGCCTTCGAGGTGGTTCTCGAGTAGCGCGCCGACCGGGGTCGGGGTGATGCTGCGCAGCCGTTGGTGCCGATGGACGAAGCCCGTCACCGAATAGCCGATATCGCGGCCGACCTGCGCGCGCCGGCCCAGTTCCAGGCTGTCGGAGAGCTCGGAGCGGAACTCGGGCCCGCCCAGAAAGCGGTAAGGCGGCTGCGCCGGCTGGCGGTAGTCGCGGTCGATGCGCGAGGGCGCGCGCGCCGCGCGCGACAAGGCAGCCCACCACAGCGTGCGGTCGCTGGTGCGCCAGGCCAGCCGGGCGCTCGGCAACAGGTCGGTGCCGTCATAGGGGTTGCGCTCGACACTGGCCGCCAGCGTCAGCGTGAGCGCCGGTGCCAGCGTGATCTGGTCTTGTGCGAAGAAGCGGCTCCACGTCATGTTGCGGGCGGTAGGCACGAACGCGAAGGTGGTGGGGTTGTCGACCTGGTCGCGTACATGCCGCAGGCCGCCGCCGAACAGCAGCTCGTGCGCACCGGCCGGCCGCAACGCGTACTGCACCACCGCATCGACGGTGTCGAGCGTTTCTTCGAAGGCATCGTCGGGCAGCGGGGACAGCACCGGCTGGTCACGCTGTGTGCGCTCGAGATAAAGGCGCGCCAGCAAGTGCGAGCCGTCCCCCAGCCCGAGCCGCCACCGGCCCAGCAGGTGGGCGCCAGAAATCTCGCGCGAGCCGGGCTGCTGGTCGAGTGACGCGCGGTACGCATCACCCTGGAGCGTCATGGTGCGCGCACCGTCCTCCCAGGTGGCACGAAAGCCGGCCTGCACACCTTGTGCGGCATCGTGCGCGCGGGCGCCGCCGTCGACCTCACTGTCGGCCCGCTCGTAGGCCTTGGCATAGACGCGGTACCAGCCGTTCTCGTGCCACTGGCCGCCGTGGCGTGCCGCGACGCCGCTACCCTGGTGCCCCGCATAGGCGGTGGCGAGCTGGCCCTGGGTCTCGCGTGCATTGCGCGTGAGGATGTGGATCACGCCGTTGACCGCGTTGGTCCCCCACTGCGCCGCGCTGGGTCCGCTCATGACCTCGATGCGCTCGATGTCTTCGATCATCAGGTCCTGGGCCTCCCACAACACCCCCGAGAACAAGGGCGTGTACAGCGTGCGCCCGTCGATCATCACCAGCATGCGGTTGGCCAGCAGGTTGTTGAAGCCGCGTGCGCTGATGGCGTACTGGCTGCTGTCGTGGCGCGCGACGTCGAGATTGGGCGCCAGCCGCAACACTTCCGGCAGACTGGTGGCGCCCGAGCGGCGGATGTCGTCGGCCGTGATGACGAACATCGATGCACTGACGCCGGCGAGCGGCTCCTGGCGCCGTGACGCGGAGGTCACGACCACCTGGGCCAGCTGTTCGAGCGACAGGTCGGCCAGGTCGCTGGCGCGCGCCAGCACGGGATTGCAGAGGACCGTGCAGGCCAGTGACACCGCCGCGCTGCGCAGTCGGCTCGACATCTTCATCAGACGGGGGTGACGGTGAGCGAGCATGGGAAGGTACAACAGATCTTGCGATGGTATCGAGCCTTTGCGTCAGCGGCGTGGCCGACCCTGCAAGACGGCTTGCCCCGGCCACGGCACGCTTCAGCGAGGACGCGGGCCCATCAGCTTCGCCGCCAGCAGCAGGCCGGCGGCGAAGCTGCCATACACCAGCCACAGGCTGGGGGCAGACAACCGGCGTTCGAACCCGGGCGTGAAGCGTCGTGGTGCCACGCGCAGATCGACCCAGGCCGCCAAGGCCGCCACAGCGGCGGCGTCCCGCAGCGCGACGGCGCTCGATGCCGTCGGGCTGCGCCGGCTGGGCGCCCACCGTTCGTAGGCAGCCGCCCACCACACCGACGACAAGTGGTGGATGAGGTAGCCGGTGGCGGTGTAGCGAGCGCTCGCTCCATCGTGCCTGAGCGCTTCGTCGCCCCAGACCCAGTGGCTTGGGGCGTTGACGGGGGCGAGCGGTGCCTCCCCTTCGGCGCGGCCGCACAGCGCCAGCGCCACCCCGGACACCACGCTGGCCACACTTCCTGTCAGGGCGGCACGCACCAGCGGGCCAGGCGAACGGTTCATATCTGCTCCAGTAGGATTGCCGTCCGCGAGGAACGGCGTTTGCTGATCCCCGGCAAACAACATTCCCTCTTGCTCGCCCGACGCTCGGGCCCACACCCCTTGCTTGCCCAGGAACCCGCGTGATCATCCTGCTGACCGGCGCCAGCGGCTTCATCGGAAGCCGCATCTGCAAAGCCTTGCTCGAGGCGGGACACCATGTCGTCTGCGCGATGCGCCACCCGCCCGAAAGTCCCGCCCCGGGCCAGCCGGTGCGCTATTTCACCGCGGATTTCGAGCGTGACGTCGAAGTGGCCGACTGGCTGCCACGGCTGGCCGGCGTCGACGCGGTGGTCAACGCGGCGGGCATCCTGCGGGAGACGCCGGGCCAGCGTTTCGAGACCCTGCACGTGCGCGGCCCGTGCGCCCTGTTTGCCGCTTGTGCCGCCGCCGGCGTCAGCCGCGTGGTGCAAATCTCGGCGCTCGGGGCCGACGAGGCCGCCACCACCGGCTACCACCTGAGCAAAAAGGCGGCCGACGACTACCTGCTGGGCTTGCCGCTGCACTCGGTCGCGGTGGTGCAGCCCTCGCTCGTCTATGGGCCCGGCGGCACCAGCGCGCGGCTGTTCACGACGCTGGCCAGCCTGCCGCTGATCCCGCTGCCGGCCGGCGGACGCCAACAGGTGCAACCCATCCACGTCGACGATGCAGTGCGCGCCATCGTGGCGCTGGTCGAAAACCCGGAATTGCGGGGCAAGATCCCGCTGGTGGGGCCCAAGCCGCTGGCGCTGCGCGACTTTTTGGCCGCCGTGCGGCAAGGCCTGGGGCTGGGGCGGGCCCGCTTCGTCTCCATCCCGGCCAGCTGGGTCGGCCTGGCGGCGCGCGTCGGCGGTCGTCTCCCCGGGGCCCTGCTGGACCGCGACACCTGGAGCATGCTGCAGCGCGGCAACACGGCCGATGCCCATCTCACCCAGGCCCTGCTCGGGCGCGAGGCACGCGGCGCGGAGAAATTCGTCGACCCCGCCGAGGTGCCCACGACACGCACGGCCGCCAAGCTCGCCTGGCTGCTGCCGATGCTGCGGGTCAGCGTGGCGCTGGTGTGGATCGTCACCGGCATCGTCTCGCTCGGCCTCTACCCGGTGCAGGACAGTTATGCGCTGCTGGCGGGGGCCGGCGTGCCGCCCTCGTTGCAGCCGCTGATGTTGTACGGCGCTGCGGCTTTCGACCTCGTGCTCGGCGTCGCAACGCTGGCCCTGCCGCGGCGCCGCTGGTTATGGCGGGCGCAGATCGGCCTGATCCTGTTCTATACGGTCGTGATCACCTTCAAGCTGCCCGAGTTCTGGCTGCACCCCTACGGGCCTATCCTGAAGAACCTGCCGATGCTGGCGGTCATCTGGCTGCTGCTCGAGATGGAGGACCGCTGATGGACTACCTGCTGGTGAAGTGGCTGCATGTGCTGTCATCGACCTTCTTGTTCGGCACCGGCATCGGCTCTGCCTGGTATCTGCTGTTTGCCACCTTGAGCCGGGACGTGCGCGCGGTCGCGGTCGTCTCCCGCTGGGTGGTGCGGGCCGACTGGCTGTTCACGGCCACCACCATCGTGTTCCAACCGCTCAGCGGCTACTACATGATGAAGCTGGCCGGCATGCCGGCCAGCAGCCCGTGGCTGCGCGATTCCATCGTGCTGTATGCCCTGGCCACGGCCTGCTGGCTGCCGGTGGTGTGGCTGCAGATGCGGCTGCGCGACCTGGCGCAACAGGCGGCGGACGGCGGCCAGGCGCTGCCGCCGCTGTATTTCCGCTATTTCAAGATCTGGGTGCTGCTGGGCATCCCGGCCTTTTTCGCCTTCGTCGCGGTGTTCTATTTGATGGTGGTCAAGCCGATGTGAGCGGCCGGGCGATTGAACAACCTCCGTGCTGCGCACGGCGGTGCCAGCCCGCTTCGGCTCACCCGGCTGCGTCAGGCGACGCAGGCGCCGCCTTGAGCACCGCGGTGAAGGTGCTGCCCTGCTCGGGCGTGCTGCGGACTTCGATGCGCCCGCCCATCATCTCGATCAGGCGCTTGGACAGCGACAGGCCGATGCCGGTGCCTTCGATGTCGCTGTGCTCGCGGCCGAGCCGGCTGAACGGCGTGAACAGGTTGTCGAGCTGCTCCGGGCTCATGCCAAAACCGGTGTCGCGCACTTCGACGGCCAGGTCGTCCTCGTCGTAGCGGCTGACGTCGACTTCGACATGGCCGTGCGGACGGTTGTACTTGATCGCGTTGCTCAACAGGTTGACCAGCACCTGGCGCAGCCTCGCCTCGTCGGCCAGCACCAGCGGCGTGCCCGCGTCGTCGCGGCTGGACACCTGCACCGTGACACCGGCGGACTGGGCCTGCGGTGCCACCAGCTGCAGGCTGTGCTGCACCGAGGCGCCGAGGTCGACCGCGCGCATCTGCAATTGCGTCTGCCCGGCCTCGATGCGGCTCAAATCGAGCAGGTCGTTGATCATCGCCAGCAGGTGCTGCCCGGCCTGCAGGATGTAGCCGGCGTACTGGTGCTGGTTCGACTTCGGATTGTTCTGAGGTGCAGTAGCGAGCAGCAATTGCGAAAAACCGATCACCGCGTTCAGCGGCGTGCGCAGCTCGTGACTCAGGTGAGACAGGAACAAGGACTTGGCCCGGCTCGCCTCTTCGGCCGCCGCACGTGCGCGCCGCTCGGCCTCCAGTGCGTACACCTCGCTCATGTCGCGCAACACGACGGTGACCAACCGCACCCCGTCGGAGTCGACGCGCGAGATCGACACCTCGAGCGGGAACTCCTCGCCGTTGGCCCGCAGCCCCCACAACTGCGGTGCGCCTTCTTTCTGCCCGGCATTGGCGGCGCTGCGCTCGAACGCCTGCAGCACGGCCTCGTCGCCGGTGCGGAAACGCTCCGGCAGCAGCACGTCCAGGGTGCGGCTCAGCATACGGGCGGCACTGACCTGGAAGATTTTCTCGGCCGCAGCATTGAACAGCACGATGCGGTGGCTGGCGTCGAGCGAGATGATCGCGATGGTGGCCGAATCGACGATGGACGCGAGCTGTTCGCGGCTGGCCTGCAAAGCCAGCGCCGTCGATTTGGCGTCGTGGATGTCGGCGCACGTGCCCACATAGCCGGCGAAACGACCCGCACCCTCGATTCGCGGCGTGCCGTGGGACACGATCCAGCGATATTGCCCGTCGTGTCGGCGCAAGCGGTATTCGAGCCGGAAGGTGCGGCGCGCCTCGGTCGATTGCAACCACGTCCGCAGCACCCGCTCGCGGTCGGCCGGGTGCACGTTGTTGTCCATCCAGCCTTGCCCCAGTTCCTCGGCCAAGGCATGCCCGGTGTACTGCAGCCAGGTGCTGTTGACGTAGCTGCAATCACCGTCGGCATCGGTCATCCAGATCAACGCGGGCGCCGCTTCGGCCATGAAGCGGAAGCGCTCTTCGCTCTCGCGCACCCGCTCCATCGCCTCGGCCAGTTGCGCCGTCCGCTCCTCGACCCGTTGTTCGAGCGTGGCATGGCTGGCCTTGAGCGCCGATTCGAAGCGCGAGATCCAGCGTGTGCTGACGAAGGCCACGCCGACGAACAGCAGCGTCGACATCAGCACCATCCACGCGGCACCGAGTTCGTCGCCATACCAGCCGGCGCGCTGTCCGGCGAGCCGGAGCCAGCCGGTCAGCACCGGAAACAGCAAGGCCAGGGGCAGCACGGCACGGAAAAACCGGCTCGCCGCACTGGACGGCGCGAACGCCGCCAGCAGCGGCGTACGCTCGGCGCGCAACGCAATCGACGCAATGCCCAGCAGCACGATCAGCGTCGCCGCGGGCAGCGAGAGGCTGGCGAAGTCCGACAGCGGCGAGCCTTCCCAGCGGGTGTCGAGCAGCATGCCGACCGAGGTGATGTAGGCCATCGCCACGGCCGCCACCGCCAGCGCTGCAGCCAAGCGACTCCACCAGGGATGGGACCCGTCGCTGCGAGCGGCGCCAGCCACGAGGCTGAGCCCCAGCAAGGCGACCCCCACGGCACTGTGTATGGGCATGCGCAAGTTCAGCCCATGCCCGTCATAGCGGTCCTGCACGAGCAGGCGGTGCAAACCCGTCTCCGCACCGATGAGGTGCTCGACGATGGTGACGCCCGCGAGCAGCACGGCCGAAAGTGGCAACCACAGCCCCGCCGGGCCCTGGCAGCGAAAGGCGCGCCACACCACCCCGAGCGACACCAATCCGAAACACAGCGCGGCGGTCGGCCGCAGCGACTGCAGGCCTTTCCCGGTGTACACCTGCCACGGCCAGCCGGCCAGCCAGCCGAACAACGCGCCTGCGCAGATCAGCACGCCGACGACACCCGCCACACGGGCGTAAGCCAGCCACCGTCCGGACAATGGGGGTTGAGCAAGCAGGCTGTCGTTGTAAGTGGAGAGGCTCATGGAGGTACGGCTGTCGAGCCCGCGCAACATCTCAGGCGCGCTGACGACGCGCGAGCCGAGAGTCTACGTCGGTGTCAGCCGGTACGGCTCGGCGAAATGCCAAGCTTTTCACGCGGCGGCGCTTGCCGGTGTTGCGCCCACTGTCTGCGGCCAGCGCTTGCGCAGACAGATCCAGGCCAGCAGGCCGACGCTCATCATGAGCAGCGATGCGAACGCCAACGCCTGGGTCGAGTGCATCACCAACGGTGCGACGACGCCGGCCACCACACCGTTGGCCACCGAACCGACCACCGCCTGCAAAGACGACGCCAGCCCGCGCCGCTCGGGAAACAGGTCGAGCACCATCAGCGTCACCACCGGCACCATCAGCGCCCAGCCGAAGCTGAACAAGCCGATGGGCAGAATCGACCACGCGACATGGGGCTCGAACAGCAGGTTCGCCACCACGTTGCCGATCGACACCACCGTCATGATCACGAAACCGTGGCGGATCTGACGCCTGGGCTCGATCTTGCCGGCCAGCCGGCCGCTGGCCCAGGCGCCGGCCATGATGCCGCCGATGGCGATGACGAAAAACCAGAAGAACTCGGTGGGCGCGAGCCGCAGGTGGTCGCCCAAGAAGGCCGGCGCCGACAACACATACAAGAACATGCCGTTGAACGGCACACCGCTGGCGAGCGCCAGCAGCAAGAAGCGCGGGTCGGAACCGAGCTGCGCATAGCCGCGCATCAGGTTGCGGGCGTTGAACGGCTGGCGGTGCGTGACGTGCAGCGTTTCGGGCAGCAAACGGTAGTTGGCCGCGAACAGCACCACGCCGACCGCGGTCAGGAACCAGAAGATGGCGTGCCAGTCGGCGTGCACGAACAACCACCCGCCGACGATCGGCGCCACCGCCGGCGCGACACCGAAGTAGATGGTCACTTGCGCCATCACCCGTTGCGCCTCGGCGGGCGGGAACATGTCGCGGATCACCGCACGCGACACCACGATGCCCGCGCCGGCGGACAGGCCCTGCAGCGCACGAAAGAACACCAGCGAGGCGATGCTGCCCGACAGGGCGCAACCGGCCGACGCCAGGGTGAACACGGCCACCCCGGTGAGCACCACGGGCCGCCGGCCGAAGCTGTCGGCCAACGCGCCGTGGAAAAGGTTCATGAAAGCGAAGCCGAACAGATAGGCCGACAGCGTCTGCTGCATCTGCACCGGCGTCGCATCGAGCGAGCGGGCAATGCCGGCGAAGGCCGGCAAATACGTGTCGATCGAGAACGGCCCGAGCATGCCCAATGCGGCCAGCAACACGGCCAAGGCCCAACGCGGGGCTTGCCAGATCTTGTGCGCGTCGGGGTTCATGCCATGCGTCTCGCTCTTGTTGTGGCCGCAGCGCGCAGTGCGCTGCGGACGTCATAAGAGTGAAGCAAACCGATAGGCCGGATTCTGTGCATCGGGTCGCCCCGACGTGACCGCCATTCCTCTGGGCCGCCCCTCGCGGATGCGGCTCGATGCCACCTACCCGCACACTCCCCGGGCCGGATCGACGTGTGCCTATTTGGTGTTGCTGCGCGTAGAGATTGCCCGTTTCACCCGGCCTCTGGAGTTGCCCCCAGG